>NZ_FXTP01000007.1 GCF_900182705.1 Gracilimonas mengyeensis
GCCAGATCGGCTACTTTACGTCCCTGCTCATGCTGGGAGAGAATAGAGATGATCTGGGATTCGGTAAATCGAGATTTTTTCATAGGTCAAAAGTATGTGTTTTTCTACTTTAGACCGGACGAATTTTAGGGAAGCTGACACCCGGTTCCGCGTTTATCAAAAAGGATAACACGGGCTATTTTGCCCAACTCCTGGAGAAAGTCCACCAACTCCGGGCAGGCCCACATCCAGTCAATATTGGATACCCAGCCGGGAATATACACCAGGTCGATAGGTCCCTCCCCAAACACCTGGTAAGCAATGTTAATCCGTCCACTCTTGGTATATTTTGTAGCAGGTTTCAATAATCGTAGAATTCGTGAATCTCTTATTCATGCAGTACCCTCCTGGTATTTTTATACCGAAAAGTAACCCCGACCAAATTTGCTGAAATAAAAGATTAGTATCAAAGGGTATTCGGGGTGTTTTGGGGAGCTTGGGGCCTTTCGTAGTAGCATTTGCAATGAGTGCAACCATACGTCCGAAGAAATGACTGCTTTGCGCTTCCCAGCGAGCCTAGTGGCAATTTACTTATTTAAAATCAATCATTTCTTTTTTAAAATCCAGTCTCCGCGAATTCTCTGTTTTACTTTTTCTGGATCAAAGTTCGGAGGGGAAGGCTTATATACTTTAGCGTCTTTTTGAATTTCGTACCCCACTTCAAGATGCTCCCGGAACTCTTTGAGGTCGATGGTTGCAATAATGACAAGGTCATTTTCTCCGCCATCCAATCGAATCAGGTTTTTGAAGATGGTCTTCGCCGGTAGCGTCAACCGATTATCCCCGAAATGTGAAGAATTTACCTGAGCCACATACATATTTAAATCTCTGGCTGTTGAATCAATGATACTTGAAAAATAATTCACGTCCTGATTGTATTCCGAGGCAACCAATAAATCTACTTTAGATCGGAACCACGACCGGTGTTCAATATCTGCCAGTTCAAAACAATAAAATGTTGTGAAGTACAGGTTTCGCCATTTGAACAAATGGTAGAAGTACTCATCATTATGAACTACATCTAAATGATTCGCCCGAATTACAGCCAATTCACCGTGACTATAATGGTTCTTCAGTCGGGGAATAAAAATTGCATCTTGTCTTTTTCTTAGCCTGAACGGTAACACCGTTGCAATGAAATTGAAGACATCTTTTCCAGTATTGATATGCTCAATTCCAAAGACCATTCCAAACTGGTGGTTTTTTGCAAACCATAACAAGCCAGAAGTGAAAGCATGTGGTATAGATATCTCGGGAAAAATTGCCAGATCTGTTCTTGGCTTTTCAGTTCTGAACTTTTCCAGTATTCTGTAAATTCTGTCTAACCTTTCAAGATTAGTTAGTGGTCTGCCCCTCAAGCTGTACTCCGCTTCGTGCTCCCACTTTACTTTCATATTAGCAAGGCCGATTCGGATGTTAAGCTTTTCGTTTTCGTCTACTTCAAAATCATCCGGCAAGACATCCTGAATATGAATTTCCTGTATATGTTCATGGTTTTCTATCTGATTTATATTCACCTCATCCGATAACCGCCGAATGGCCTCTTTGATATCCAGTTCATCAGTTGGGATATTATTCCACTCTATAAACTTTTCTAATGCCTTAGAAATGAACTCATGTGTAAAACGGTCAGTTTTCAACTGATTTACCGTGTTGTTCAAAACGATGTTATATATCCACCAATAATGAGAAACCTCATACAAATTGAAAAAGCGGGGATAGGGATTGGGCTGTTTGGCAAGGGTAAATGTTTCTTTATTCAAATTGGACCAATCCAGTTCCTGCTCAATAAGTGAACGGATAGTTGAAATACTTTCTGACTGGGCCCAGTTTGTAAATTCCAGAAGCGGATAGGTAACGTAAGCAGAACGCACAAACCAAATATTCCGGATCGCAAGTGTGGTGTTGTTTATTGTGTCAATCTTGGGAGATTCTGTACCAAAAATAGATTCCAGCCTCTCTGCAAACCACTTGTCATTCAAAATTTTAGCTTTTAAAGCAAAAGATTGGGCTAAGGATGTGCACAGGTAGTTTCTCAACGTCTTTTGCAAAGAGTCACGAACATTGTCAAATCGTTCATCTATCTTTAGGTGTTCAATTTCATTTTGGATGTTTTTTAAAAGAATCGCCAAATCCATTTTCCGATCTGCAACGACCAAAAGTGTGAACAGCTTTTCCCAAAGTTGGTAATATTCGATAAGATTACTACCCTTGAAAAAGGCCTGGACTTTTTTGAATTCTTCTTTTAATCTTTTGCCATCTTTCCAGATAGCAAGGGTGGTCGCTTTGTACAAATAGGTGGAAAGACCAACGCGATTCTCTTTATAATCTTTTAGGGTCCGTGGTTTTCCGAAGCTGTCATCGTACAGCAGTTCATACACTTCTTTATCAAAGTCGAGGCGGTCTTCCGTTGGAAGTCGCCGAAATTCGCTACTCCGATCTTCTATATCTTTTTGAAGCTTGTCTATGACGGATTGGGAATAACCGGCTTTGAATTCATAGACCATCACCTTGCGCCGCTGTAAACTTAATAATGGATACTTTGGATTTCTGAAGAAATAGACCTGTTCTGGGTCTTTTCCATCTGATTTATACTGCTCGACCCTGAACAGGTTGGAGAAGTTTTTAATAATGTTCTTGCTATTGGAGCTAAGTTTTTGAGGCTGTTCTTCGAACCGTTTATCGTGCCCATATGTTCTAATAAGTAATTTAAGTCGTTCATCATCAATTTCAACGCTTTCAGTTTCTGAAACAACTAATATGATGTCATCCACATAACGACCGTAGTAGCTTGTGCTTACGAGATTGGCTACATCGTCGTCGAAAGATTTGAGATAATTATTGGCAAGTATGTATGACGAAAATAATCCTATGGGCAGAATGACTTCATTTTCTGCATATCTACTGCTATTTGATTTCTGAGGTACATTTATCAAAACATTTTTGGTATAAACCTGATGTACCCTGAACATCATCTCTTGAAGCAACTTATCCAGTTCGTTATCACCAACAAACTCTTCCAAATCCTGCCATTTTAGTCGGACATTGTAGTAATAACTGCTAATGTCCAAATTTACAAAGGTTGCGTTGTGGCCTCTTTCCAGCTCTTTTTTTACCTCTTCTATCCCTTTATCACGCCACTTTTGATACTGCCGGTAATAGGGCTCTAATAACCCCCGGCCGGAGACAATGCCACTGCCTTCTTCGTTTAAAAGTAGACGATTACCATAGCACGATTCAGGAAGGTCTTTATCTATTTTATATCCGATTCGGATCAGCCATAAAATGCTCAGGAGGTGTATTTCAAGAGGGGCATCAATGATCAGGTTGATGTCTTTAATGGTTGTTTTCTTTTCTGCTTTGAAATTGGTAATAAACTGTCCGTTCGGTTCACTTTTTTTTATGCGTTTTGGTATGACTACATAGGAAATATTTTTTAAATAAGGCTTTAAGCTCTTTTTCCCTTCTAGCAACCCGAGTACGGATTTTTCTAGCCTTTTTTTTCCATGCTGATACAGGTATGTAACCAGTTGGTTGCGGAGGTGTAGATTAGTGTTTGACTTATCGTAATAAACCTGATTTTTAAGCTTTTTTATAGCTTGCTTTATAAGAGCTTCTTCATTTTCCATTTTATATTAATCGATTGAATGTTTGATATAATGCGATGGCAATCAGGAAAATAACATAATATTATCCGAACGAAGGTATTGTTAGGGTAAACGGGAGGAAACCGCCTTCACAGGGTTTTCAGTACATTTTCGTTCGTATAATGTGAGTTTTAAGATGTTACCCGAACCACTGCTCCGTTAAGGTGTTCGAATAATACCCCGCTCTTTATATGGAATTACTTCCTCATCTCTTTCAAAATAACAAAATTGAAATCATAAGCAACGGCTTTATGGATAAACTAAAGTTATCCATATAGCTTAGCTGAAACTGATCTAATACCTAAAGAGCCCTTCCCCCACAACAAATCCCAAAAACAAAAAAAGGCAACGACATCAGAAGACATCGTTGCCATAGGTTAGTACAACTATAAAAGGTAGTCCAATCAGGTCACTAATAACCTGAGCTCGATTAAAAATGTGAAAATTAATCCAAAAGCCTATAGGGGTCATTCCTGCGAAAGCAGGAATCTTATTGTTGCCATTAAGTCAACAGTTGATACCTGTAAAGCAATTAGATTTCGGGCCTCACCGACAAGTTTGTCGGGACAGGTGCGCCGCGAAATGACTTTTGGGCTTTTAATAATCGAACTGAAGGTATTAAAGCTCCTGGGCCGTTGGACGGAAGAGAATCTCGTTGATATCCACTTCTTCCGGCTCACTTACGGCAAAAGCAACCAGACGCGCAAAGGCTTTGGGCTCAAGCCCTACTTTGCCTACATATTCTTTATTTCCTTCCTGAATCTCATCATTGCTGATGTGTTCCAGAAGTTCGGTTTTAACCGCACCCGGAGAAATAATGGTCGTACGGATGTTGTAAGGCTTCACTTCCTGTCGCAAGCCCTCGGAAATCACCCGCACCGCAGACTTCGTGGCAGAATAGACGGATGAGCCTGGAAAGATCTTATGCCCCGCTACGGAGGAAATATTGATGAACTGACCGGATTTCTGCTCCTTCATATACGGAAGCGCAGCGGCGATACCATACAGCACGCCTTTGATGTTTACATCAATCATCTGCTCCCATTCGTCAATTTTCAGTTCTTCCATCTGGGAAAGCGGCATCAGTCCGGCATTGTTTAATACCACATCTACTTTGCCAAACTCCTCAACGGCCGCATCTACCAATGCTTTTACCTGCTCGCGCTCGGTTACATCGGTGGTCACGGCAAGCGCCTTTCCTCCTTTTTCTTTGATATCCTTTGCCAGCGACTCAATCCGCTCTGTACGCCGGGCACCCAGCACTACGCTGGCTCCTTTATCGGAGAGATGGCGGGCTGTTTCTTCACCCAATCCACTGCTGGCTCCTGTTATCACTACTACTTTATTTTCTATGTTATTACTCATTGGCTTACTCTTATTTTTTATTCCTATTTAAAATTCAAACTAAAACACTCTGCACTGAGAATCCCATACTTCCCATCAGTTGTGGTATCCAGATCCCGAACAAGCCGGACATTTGGTGGCTAAGAATTTTCAAAAACATTTCAATGCCTGTCATCGTGAGGAGGCATGTTGCATAAACTCGATATTTGCGGCTACCGACGTGGCGATCTGTTGAATCTTAGGAATTTACTTACCAACGCTTCGTTGATAAATATCCTAAGTTGTATTAGGCAGATTGCCGCGTCGATACACCTCCCAAATTTTTATTTGGCATCCTATTCTCCTCGCAATGACGGTGTTTTAAATGATACGAGTGGTTTTCAAAAAATCACCTAATGCCAGGCCCGGGTCCAATCAAAAACATCCGGGGGTATGGGACGGTAAAACCACCCATCATTTGATCCTTTTATCTCAGGTCCCGGATAGTAAAAGACCGCAAGACAATCACGTACTTGCGGCCTGGGTTTTCGGGGTACAAAATTTCTTTGATTCCATTTTCGCAGGAATGATTTTGTAAAGACTTTATTGATTATGAAGTTCATTAAATCAAAACAAAGATAACCCTTTGTTAGCTCTTCTAATTACGCATTCCAAACCTATCCTTAAGAAATTCAAACTATTTTCACTATTAACAAAACTACTCTTCACTGATAGAGCATAGGTTTGGGTGAGGATGAATGTCGCGATCTCTCCACCATCCCGGTCATCCATCCCGAATGGCTCGGGACGATGGACCTTGCATTTTGTGGAGCATACTCAAGCAATTTCATGTACTACTTTGCCAGTGGCTCAAGCGCTGTTGCCCGTGATAAGTTGGTAATCATTTTGTGGCTAAGGTTCTTCAGCGGTAGCTTCTGAATGACTGCATGATTTTAGCCATTAGACTTTTCGGAATACTAAAGTGCAGGCTTTTAAACCCGGGTTTGGGACCAATAAAGTTATGCAGGAAACTCAACTCCTGTTAACTCTTCGCAGATTGAGATCAGTTTATCCTGTAAATCTGTATCATCTGCTTTCGTGTTATAGTCAGCTTGGTTTTTGTGATAGAAATACCGGCCGCTCACCAATGCTTTCTCTTCCTCACTCACGGAAAGCCAGACCTGTGTCTCGGCTCCTTTCTGCAGATCATCCGGGGCACTGGAACCGCCCATTTTGGTGGGCACCCATCCCGGGTCCACGGCATTGGCATATACATCCGGCCATTTACGCGCCACCGCTTTGGTAAGTAACAGTATCTGCAACTTGGAATCCGAGTAAGTGATCTGATCCTGGGAGGATGTTAATTCATCCAGCTTGGGGCGTCCGGATTTATGCATACCGGAGCTGAGGTACACCAGGCGTTCCGGCTTTTGGATGAGGCAGGTCAGGATGTAGGGCGCCAGGGTATTTACGGCAAAAATCTTTTTGCCGGAGGCTCTAAGAATGCCGGCATTATGAATCACGGCATCAAAGCGTCCCAGCTCGTTGGCCTTTTTGGCTAATTGCTTGGTTTCTTCAATGCTCGACAGGTCGTCAATTAACACCTCTTCTGCTTCGGGGAGTTCGTTCCTGGCATCCTTCGCGCGTTGTTCATTGCGGGCGTGCAGGATAACACTATGTCCCTGATCGATTAATTTCTCTGCTGCAAGTTGTCCCAGTCCGGCCGTTGAACCGGTAATGAATATTCGTGCCATTTTTGATTATTTAGTGTGAGTTTGAGTAAATCCGTCATCGCGAGGAGGTAATTTGCATACACTCAAGCTTTCTGCTTATCGACGTGGCGATCTGTTTGATCAAGGCAACTCCTTTCCCAACGCTTCTTTGATGAAGCCCCAAGCGGTTTTAGAGAGATTGCCGCGTCGTTACCCAACCCAAACCTACCTTAGGCATCATAATCTCCTCGCAAAGACGGTGTTTTTACGTGATAATAGTGGTTTTCAAAAAATCACCCAGCGCCCGGTCAGCTGAACACAGACCTGTCACCACCTCAATAGTGTTGCCCGCTTTTGGGCAAAATTAATGTCTCGCAATGACAGGTTTTGTATCATGATTACTCAGCCTCTTCTTCTTTCTGCTTGCTTGGAGTATCTGATGAAAACAGAAACAAAAAAAGGTTTCGAAGCGTTGTTCTGTATCGAAATTAGTCTGTAATTTTGCCCCTCAGGACCCTCCCCTTTATCCCCTCCCGGGAGGGGAAGTTCTTTGGGGGATATACATTCTAAATAATTAGGCAGAGTTGCTTTCAAAATGCGTTTGTAAAATCTATTGTGGACATCAAATGTTCCTGCCATGACAGATTAGCTTTGAAAGCTTTTACTCTTCTCTCGGCCTTAGAAAAAAGAGCGTGAAGAAGTAGGCGAAATGAAGCGTTAAGAAAGAAATCATACCGCATGGTCGCTGGCTTACCTGCAAGCCCAGAGATGGAGCATTGATTTCTTTTAGCATAATGGAGTCGGCTTTACCTCTTTTTTCGCCCGCCTTGATCTTTTGCTACTTTTGTATCAAGACAAAAGTAGGAGCAAACGCAGTGCGTTAAAGCGAAACAGCATCAGTTATTTCCAGAGATTTTGTGGCGAAGATGTCCAATGTTGGTCATCGTTCCAAGATATCGCGAACTAATCGTTCTCCCTTAACACTGCTCATAGACATTATCCGGGAGATTGCCACAGGCTGTGTTCCCTTCGGTCACAGCTACCTTCGTAATGACAGGTTTTGTAGCATATAAAAGATCTTTCACTTCATTCCGCTCTGCTGCATTTCGTTCAAGATGACAATGGGGCCGATGGATTAAGTTCAAAGACGCCTTTGGCGCCTTATGGTGGCCTCCCGGCCTTAATGTCATACCGGCAAGTGAATGCAGCGTAGCGGAATGAATGAGGAAGTATCCCAAAAATACGCTTGGAGCAGTTTTGAGATCGATTTTTCTTACAATTCCTTTACTACTTTTGCAGGAACGCCAGCCACTACAGTGTTGGCGGGAACATCTTTAGTTACCATGGCCCCGGCGGCAACTACGGAATTCTCCCCCACGGTAATTCCCGGTAAGATGGAGGCCGCGCCTCCGATCCAGGCGTTTCGTTTTATAACCACGGAACCGGGCACCATCGTTTTTCGGTCTGCTACTTCAACGGGGTGATTTTCCGAGGTGATGTTGACCCTGGGTCCGATCATCACTTCGTCCTCAATCGTGATACCGCCCAGGTCTAAAAATGAGCAGGCATGATTGATAAATACCTTCTTCCCTAACCGGATATTCTTGCCCACATTGGTATAAAATGGAGGAAACAAGGTAGTGCTTTCATCCACTTCCTCCCCGATCACTTCGCCCAGCCATTTTCGGGCTTCATTCACATCGGTTGAGGCATTTAGCTTCCTGATGAGCCCCATCGTCTGGTTTACGGCTTCCCGGATATTGGAATAATCGGGATCATCCATAGGAATGACTTCACCGGAAGTTAATCGCTCAAAAATGTCTTTCTTCTTTTCCATGCTATCTTATGATCTGAGTTCGATTTAAAAGGTTGTGAATGAATTCAAAAAGCCCAAAGGGGTCATTCCTGCGAAGGCAGGTTTTTTAATCTTGCCAGTAAGTCAACGGCTAATACCTGAAAAGCAATTAGATTTCGGGCATACGCCGCGAAATGACTAGGAGGTTTATCATAAAGACCACTTAAACGTGTTTACCGGTTAAAAGATCACATGTAAAAGGAAATCCTCAAAGCGTTTTACCCACCGACTGGTTCAAGCGTCTCGCTTGTACCACTTTGTATATCCTACCTGAGTTGTCTTATTCCAACAAACCACAAGCGAGACCCCGAATAACTCGGGGCGGCAGGCGGAGGAACATTGATAACCGGTAAACGCGTTACTTTAATAAACCGAACGCAGGTTTATGGTTATAACCTGATTAGTTTCCCGGCAAAACTTTAACCGTGGCCGCCCGGGCGCGCTCACTGATCATGGGGCTCAGATAGGGACTACCACTGTATTTATCCTTGTACGCTTCATCAATTTTGTCATTGATGCTTTCACCTTTTACCGGCTCAAAACGCACTTTCTTTTCCATACCGGCGGCTTCAATTTTCCCGGCCTTTTGCTCAATGGCAGACTGATACCAGCTGGAGGAAGTGCCATTATAGGCCCGCACATAAAGCTCTCCTTCTACTTCCACTACCCAAATCCAGGTAAGGGTGCCGAAGGTTTCTCCGTCCTCCCGGTATGGAGCAATGTGAAAGTCATCCTTTTGGGCTATTTGTTGTTTCTCTTCGTCTGTTAATGTGGTTGAAAGGTCGCTCATGCTTGTATGTATGCTTTTTCCTGTTAAAGTGATGTGCAAGAAATACCGGCCGCAATTTCTGAGGCTATGACCGATATCCCCTGAACACACTTAATTCACTTAGTTTCTAAGAGTGACTTGAAGATTTAACTTGCCGAATACTGTTCGTCAGAAACTTTTTCTTCCCAGTCTACAGCCTTTCCATCCTTTTCTTCCTGAACGGCAATGTGACTCATGGCTTTATCAGCAGAGGCACCGTGCCAGTGTTTTTCACCCGGCTCAAACCAAACCACATCTCCGGGCCCTACTTCTTCTATAGGTCCGCCTTCACGCTGTACCCAGCCTAAACCGGATTGAATAATCAGGGTTTGTCCTGCGGGATGGGTATGCCATGCGGTTCGTGCACCGGGTTCAAAGGTTACGACTACACCTGCAGCTTTGGTTACTTCTTTCTTTTGAAATAAGGGGTCGATTCTAACTGAACCTGTGAACCATTCTTCGGGTCCTTGTACAGAATTAAGTGACTTATTTTTGGTAATTTCCATAGTGGTTATCTCTTAATTTTGAATGTCGAATGTTGCGGTATTTGTGGAAGCCAGGGCCTCTACAAAACCTGAAATGTCTTCGATATGCGCTATTGGAATCAGTCCTTTTGCATATCTGAAATCTTTATAAAAAATGGCGACATCGCCCCAGGGAGCGTAATACATCACATCTCCTTTAGACGCTTCCGCTCCTTCGGGGGCATCTTTGGTACTTAGGGCCGGGTCGGGATAGAAAATCTTTTCTATGCCCGCATAATCTTCCAGCTCTGTGGTAAAAGGCATCTGATCAAGCAGGCTCTTTGCGGTTGGGTTATCTTGATAAATCACGGTAAATGTTTCTGATCCTGCCGTAATCGTCCCTTCAATCTTTGATCCGTTTGTAGCCATTTTCTCTGTTATTTTTTGATCTGTTTGTACTGTTGCCGGATGGAGGAAGCTCATCACTCCCATCATGAATGGCATCAGAATTGATATGAGCGTCATGCCTTGCCTTGGTTTAGGGGTAATATGATGCTGTATAAGTGATCCACAACAGAGAAAACTTCCGGCAGAGTCCCTAACATCCGGACTCTGCGGAAGCTCCCTGTTGGGATCTGTCCGTTTGCTGAATGACTAAACCTTCCTACACTGAAAGTTTAAGGGGATGGCTAGGGACTTATAATCCATATGTCATCTCCACCCGGTCATCCAGAGGATACCTCCGATGGACCTTGCATTTTGCAGAGCATCCGCTCATCATTCCTTAGAACTATTTCCAGTGACTCCTAGTGCACTAACTTTGGCCAGTTGGTAATCATTTTCTGGCTAAGGTTCTTCGGGAGTACCCTCTGAATGACGCTAAATGTAAAGATAGATTTCTTTGGAATACTTAAGTGATGCATTAAAAGTGTAAGGTTTAGAACACTCCACTGGGACCAATAAAAAACTTCAGATCAGCCTTTTGCAAAAACAGGAAACTTGCTGGATTCGCCGTAGTCTTCGATAGGCTTCCGGTTCTTCAGCGTTGCCATATCCTCCTCAGAGATTTCAAAATCCACCGCCGCATTACTTTTCATATGCTCGGGATTGGATGTTTTAGGCAGGGGAAGCAGACCAAGCTGAAGATCATATCGTACGCATAACTGTGGTACGGATACATCGTATTTGTCAGCCATTTCTTCCAGGTCATCGGCACCTAATAACTCACCGTGACCAATGGGAGAATAAGCTTCTACCAGGATTTCATTTTCTTCACAGAACTCAATCAGTTCGAAAGGCGTGTTGCTAATGTGTGCAAGCACCTGGTTCACCATAGGCTTGATTGTTCCGTTGTCGAGAATATTCTGCAGGTCTTCCTTCTCAAAGTTGGACACACCGATCGCTTTAAGCTTTCCGGCTTCATACGCTTCTTCCAAAGCTTTCCATGCTTCCAGGTTACCTTCAAAGAAACGTTCTTCTCCCTGAAAATCTTTCCACGGTTTTGGACTGTGGATAATCATCAGGTCAATATATTCCAGACCTAATTTTTCAAGGGACTCGTCAATGGATTTCACTGCTTCGTCATAAGACTTAATTTCAGCGGCAAGCTTGGTGGTAATGAACAGCTCTTCGCGGTCCACTCCACTTTCCCGGATGCCTTTACCCATCTCTTCTTCATTCTGATAGGCTTGGGCAGAATCAATGTGGCGGTATCCGGCTTTCGTAGCTTCTTTAACAATATTGACGGCTTCATCACCATTTACAAACCAAGTACCGAGACCTATTTTAGGAATTTCAACTCCATTTGAGAGGGTATATTTCTCTTCTAAAATCATAGTTGTTATCTCTTTATTTTTTATTAGTTAATTACTTTTATTCTTTCTTGTCTAAAACGTAGCCGCATCAATCACATACCGGTAACGGGCTTTCTTATCCACTACATTTTCCCAGGCCTTATTGATTTCTTTCGCATCAATCACCTGTATTTCCGGGCGAATGCCGTAATCGGCACAATAGTGTACAACTTCCTGGGTCTCTGGCATTCCGCCGATCAGTGAAGCGTTAAAGTTCACCCGGGTGGAGGCCAAGGCAATGTTGCTCAGGTTGATGGAAAAGCCATCAGGCATCCCTACATAGGTGAAATTACCATACGGTTTTACACATGCTTCATACGGTGCTGCGTTAAACTGGTAAGGAATGGTACAGATCATATAGTCAAGCGTTTTGCTGTAGGCACCTAAGTTGCTCATGTCATCATTGACTACAATTACTTCTTTGACGCCCCAGGATTTGATGTCTTCCACCTTATCGGGAGAAGTGGTAAAAGCGTACACTTCCGCACCTTTGGATACGGCCAGCTTCACTGCCATATGACCTAGTCCACCAATACCGGCCACCCCTACTTTCTCTCCAATATTGAAATCTTCTTTCATCAACGGAGAATAAGTGGTGATACCTGCGCAAAGCAGTGGCGCGCCTTCTTCAAAACTGATGTGTTCCGGAATGTGAACGGCGAAATGATCTCTGACCACAATCTTATCGGAATAACCGCCCTGTGTAATCCCAGTTGGGGAGTCTTCATCAGGATAACCGTAGGTGAATAAAGTTTCTCCCCGTTCGCAATGTTGCTCATCTCCGTGTTTACAGCTGTCACATTCCATGCAGCTGTCCACCATGCAGCCCACTCCTGCACGGTCGCCCACTTTAAACTTGGTTACATTTTTACCAACGGCAGCTACCACTCCAACAATTTCATGTCCCGGCACCTGAGGATATTGCTGCTGCCCCCAGTGGCCTTTCATCTGGTGGATATCGGAATGGCAAATGCTGGCAAACTTTACGTCTATCAGAATGTCATCTTCTCCCACCGGCCGGCGTTCAAACTCCCATGGACTCAGTTTTCCGGATTCGTCCGTAGCCGCATAACCTTTGGACTTAATGTTTGTCTCAAAGAACAAGGCGCTATTTTGCTCTGCCTCAGGGCTTGCAAATAATTGCCCAGAACCGGCCATGGATAAACCGGCACCGGCCAGCACGGTGCGTTGCAAAAATTCTTTTCTTGAGTGGGTTCCCTTTTTAGGTTTTTCAGTGTTTTCCATAGTTGTTCTGTTATTTTGTTGAGTTAAATTCTTCATCGGTTACCGCATCTCCCCATTCTACAATCCCCTTTTCGGTATTGGGAACCATATAGATATGCGTCATGCTGCTATCAGCAGATGCACCGTGCCAGTGTGAGACATTGGGCGGGCATTTAACCACATCGCCTTTCCTAATAATCTCTTTGGGCTCACCTTCAATTTGGTGATAGCCTTTGCCTGCAGTTACTAATAAAATCTGTCCGGCCGGATGGGAATGCCAGTTGCAGCGGGCTCCGGCTTCAAACACTACGTTACCGGCGGCCGTGGTGAAAACAGAATCGGCATCCACTAATCCATGGACGTAGGCATTGCCGGTAAAAAATTCAGATGGCGCTAAATCTCCCTTTGGATAAATTGTCTTTTCTTTTTCTGATTGAGCAGTTTGAGTACCGGGATTTTGGCAAGCCTGTAAGGTGAATATCAGGGTGAATAGAAGTGCTGTACTAAATACGAATCTCTTCATGGCCTCATGTTTGATTTAAATTACACCATGAATATAGCCCGAGGCCTGCCTTAGCTGGTAAAGACTTTCAAACCATTAGTTAAGATATTCAAACTTTCTACCGGAATGAGGTGGGAGTAGCCCCGGTATGCTTCTTAAAGAAGTTGTTGAAATAGGTAGGATATTCGAAGCCAAGGGAATAAGCGATCTCTGAAATATTCCAATCGGTATGCTGTATTAGTGCTTTTGCCTCGTTTACAATTCGTTCGCTGATGTGGTCGGTCGTTGGTTTTCCGGTTACTTCTTTTACCGAACGGTTGAGGTAATTGACATGAATGTTCAAATCTGAAGCAAAATCCTGTGCCGTTCTTAAACCCAGGGGCTGATCTTTTCTTTCGATGGGAAACTGTCGTTCCAATAATTCCAAAAATACCCTTGTTATACGCGAAGCCGCATTTTTCTCCGTTTCGTAATTTTCGGAGGGCTGCATTTTGAGGGCTTCATGGAGAATCAAATGGATCTGATTTCGGATCAGGTCATCTTTGTATTTATAATCGGATTGCTGTTCATCAATCATTCGTTCAAAAATGGAATTCAGATATTGGCGCTGCTCTTCGGAAACATGGAGAATAGGCGTCCCTCCCATCTCAAAGAGCGGCGATTTCAACAAACTTTCAGAATGATCAGACAGCTGTAAAAATTCCTCTGAAAACAGGCAGGTATAGCCCACATATTGGGTAGATAAGGTTTCCCATGAATACGGAATATGCGGATTACCAAAGAATAGCACCGTACCCTCGGCCTCGAAGCTGCGGTCGGCATAATGGATTTTACTTTCGCCGGTAGTCAGGCAGATTTTGTAGAAATCCTTGCGGCTATAGGTCCGGGTAGCTTCACTGTCATCCTCAATTTGAAAGACGTTAAAGCCTTTCAGCTTGAGCTTTTGATTAAATTCCGAGAGAGTACGTTTTTCTTTGACTTCCATATTTTAAGTTATGAAAATCAAACTTATTTCAAAAGAGCAGCAGTTCACTCCCTTAGAGCTCGTTCCCAAAGCCACTGGTACACACCGGGCGGAGGTTTACGGTGGTTCACCAATTTTAAAAGAAGCTATGCCCACTACCTACAGACCTTTTTTAAATTTTGCCAAAATGAAATAATGAGACCTGAGTTTATTTCATCGTCTTTAATTTTCTGAAAATTATCAATTAACTTTTGCTCCTTCCTGTTAGGTTTTCTTTCCCTACCATTACCCTGATGACATTGTCCCATTGGAAGGATCAAACTTACATCAGAGCAATTCACTTCAAAAACTACACAGATGGAAGCATTATCTCTTCTTCTATTTTGTATCTGTTCTGATATCCACCGAGGTCTAATTCCTGAACCTTTTTCAGTTGCCTGATTTATTCTTATGGTAATCATATCTCTGACTTTTAAATTAAAGTTAACTATAATTTAATAGCCAACAGTGTCAGATCATGTCACCCTGTTTATAAAAACTTCCAATCCTTCCTAACTCACTAAACGAAAGCCACAAATTCTTTTGTTTCCATCAAATAGAGGTTTTTACCCTTACCAAGCTTCAGGGGCAAGACAAAATCCTGTAAATCTACTCAATCCTGCATAATCCCGGTTCAAACGCCCGTAAGCTGAACCAGGATTTATAGGATGACCAAGATTAGCAAGATTTTATCATTCACTTCATCCGCCTTATCCTCGCCCCTCTCACCATCAACCAAATACAAAGTGATACTTCCCCAAGCGCTGCTGAAATTCCTACTATCCATCCAAACATCACTTTATACTCGGGATACAGAATGAATCCAAAGCTCTCGGTCAGGTAGCCAAAAGCAGCGCAGATCATAAGGATTCCAAGTAAAGTTGGGAAATTGTACGATTTCATCAGTAAATAGCCAAGGATGAAACAGTGAACTCCAAACGTAACGCCGGCCAGGATGTATCCGAGGTGATGCATTTCCATGAAAAACTGGGAAAATTCCATCAACTGTAGACTGCTGAATTGAGCAGCTAAACCAGGACTTTCCAACACCTTCAAGGCCGCAAAGTGATTCAGTAAATTGGCAGTAGCAATGCCAGGATGGGCTATCAATCGGAATGCCGCCATAGCGAGAGCCAGTGGCTTATGCACTGATTTTAACAGCACATACAGCAATACAGAAATAGCTACGTCGGTTGAAAAGGCAATCAGATCGGTAATTAATCCCCAGCGAAATAATGAAGTTGCATTCAAAATATTTTGGGCAGTCATGGCTGCATCGCCGGCTACATAAATAGATTCACGAACTACGCCCTGGCTAAAGCCGGCACACACAATTACCAAGAAGTACAATACGCCCGTAATTCTGCCTGTTTTCTTAAGATCTTTCATAGCTTCCCTCCTTATGAATCGTTAACAGTACATTCCCTTTCTTCCGCCCGGATTCCACATAGCGGTGTGCTTCCTGAATCTCCTCCATCGAATAACTCCGATCTATTACCGGACGAAGGACTCCTTTCCTGATCATATCAGTAACTTCCTCCAGGGACTCTTTGGTTTCTTTAGTGATCCCGGTAAAAACCTTCTTCCCCTTTCGCAGTGCGTTTCCCATCATTCCAAACATCAAGCCGATATTAAAAGCCGTTGAAATGAAGTGGCCTTCATCGGTAAGATGATCCCTGACCTTCCTGAAACTCAGATTTCCCACCGTATCAAAAATGATGTCGTACTGTTGATTGCTCCGGGTGAAATCCGTGGTCTTATAATCGATGACGGTATCGGCGCCGATTTCTTTTACCCATTCCACATTGCTGGTGCTGCAGATACCAGTCACATGAGCTCCTGCAGCTTTGGCGATTTGAACCGCGTAACTTCCCACACTTCCCGAAGCCCCATTAACCAGCACCGAACTTCCGGATTTTAAATTTCCTTGAGACAAAAAGAATTGAGCCGTCATTGCTCCTATTGGAACGGTGGCTAACAGTTCTTGATCGATGCCTTTCGGTGAGCGTCCCAATACGCTGTTTTCATCCACTGTGATATATTCCGCATAAGCCCCGGTTTTCATTCCCGTGCTGCCAAAAACTTTATCGCCTGCAGAATAATTAGTAACTCCTGCACCCACTTTCACCACTTCCCCGGCAAACTCTTGTCCCAATACGGTTTGCTTTGGCTTAAAGAAGCCGTTCGCTATCCGCACCATAAAGGGATCCGCCTTTCGTAGATGCCAGTCGGCGGCCGTCACCGAGCTACTGTTTACTTTGATGAGCAGCTCCCCGGAACCCGGCTCCGGTATTGGACTTTGCATTAGTTGCAGCACTTCAGGGCCGCCATACTTTTCGTAGATTATTGATTTCATCGTCTTCATGTGTACCTCCATAGGTTTTTTATTGAATGGAATTCACCGAATGGCGGAAAGATCATTTCCGGTCAAAGCCGATACATTTCGCGTTATTTTTTTGATGTCCCAGTTCCACCATTGCAGCTTGAGCAGCTGTTCAATATTTTCTTTAGAGAATCTTTTTCTGATGAGGCTGGCCGGGTTTCCGCCCATCACACTATAGGACGCCACATCTTTTACGATTGCTGAATTTGCAGCAATGATAGCCCCATCCCCTATTTTAACCCCGCCCATGATGGTGGCATTATGGCCGATCCAAACATCATTGCCAATAATGGTATCCCCTTTGGTGGGATAGGATTTATTCTCCATGGCCTGCTCCCAGCCGTTTCCAAAAATGGCGAAAGGATAGCTTGTTATAGCATCAGTCAGATGATTGGCGCCGTTCATGATGAAGGAAACGTCGGAGGCAATCATACAGAATTTCCCGATTATGAGTTGGTCCTCGGTGAAGTCGAAGTGATACTTCACATTCTTTTTGAAATTTTGGACGTCTTCCAAATCATCGTAGTAGGTGTAATCTCCCACTTTGATCTTTGGATCATCTATCAGGTTCTTCAGAAAACATAGCTTTTTGTGATGTTCTAAAGGGAAAAGGGTGTTTTTATCTGGTCCGGTCATAGTTTTCTTTTGTTTGATTACGGAGCCAAGATGAGCATATAGGCTATCGCAATCGTACGAAATCACCAATTCGGAACTTTTGTGAGATTTCGGACTTTTTGGAAAGGAGGTTTTTACCCTTCCCAACCAACACCCCTCACAACCAATTCAAGAACTAATTGAATTGGTTGATCTCCCCTCAAGGGAAGAATTATTCCTTGAGGTTGAATCCATGAGGAGTTCTGGCAAGTAATACGACTATAGCAAACTAATCCAAACCGGAAAGCAAGTCCTCCCTTGAGGGAGGTGCCGACCGTATGCGAGGCGGAGGCTGTTGTCGCCAAAGCATCTTTGCCTTTCATAAGCTCGTTCCCAACGACCTCGTTGGGAATGCCTCAGCGGGGCTCCCGGTCCGCATGGTTCGTCAACAACACAAAGCCCAAACTCCGGCAACCACCACAGCCATAGATACCCTCCGAGCGGAGGTTTCCGGCAGTGCAACTCGTTAACCCCGGGCTGCGTCCGGCTTGCACCCAAACAAAATTCAACACCTCTGCGGACATACCCGCTGCTACTTCTGCTGCTTTAGCCACGCCCGGGGTGTGGTACCGGTTTTCTTTTTGAAGTAGTCGTTGAAGGTGGATTTAGAATTGAAGCCACTTTCAAAAGCGATCCCCAACAAGGTCAGATTTTGGTTGGATGGATCCAGAGCAATATCCTGGAAATATTCCAGCCGATGAGAGTTTATAAAATCATTAAAATTCATCTCTTTATCCTCGTTGATAAGCCAGGATAGCTTGTTGGAACTGGTGTTCAAGTGATCGGCCAGCGAAGAAAGTGAGAGATCGGGATTAAGGAAAACCTGTTGTTCATACATACTTTCGTCCAAAGCCACCAGGAGTTCCGCCCTTTCCTCTTCATCGGTAATGAGTGGCCTGGGCCCCGCTGACTCCTTATAGACATCACTCAATAAAGGCAAGGCTCCGGGAATAAAGCGACTCAGGTTTTCAAATCCGGCTTGGTCCTGCAGCTTCACCAAAAAAGGATCACAATCAAAACACATGAACTTGCCGTGTTTTTTTTCCAGACCGTGTTCCAGCATCTCAAAAGCCTGTTCGTAATTTTCTTCAAGCGTAAGAAAGTACAGTTGCCAGGCATGGATGGTCTCATCAGCTAAAGAAGGTATCGGATAATCACTCACCGGCACCCCATGATATAACTTATTCAAGGTTTGGTAATGCACCATAAAAGGATAATCCGCATAACCATCCAGAAGCTCTTCCAATTCATTCTTTTTATTTAACAAAATCAGGCTAGCAGCCTTCAGCTGTACGGCAAACATCCATTTTGGATCCTGACGGAGCACTTTGTCCATCTGTTGGATGGCCCGCTCATATTCCCCCGAAAAATACAGGATGTTCCCTTTCATGAAGGTATGATTTAATGAAAGCGGGTTGAGTTCCAGCGCCCGGTCAATATGGATCAAAGCCTCGCGGAATTGCCCCACCATAATGTACAAGCCCGCCACTGCTTCCAGAGCTTCCGTATGGTTTGGGTTAAGTTGCAGCAACTGCCGAAAATGCTTTACCGCATATTCATAGTCCCATTCTATCATGATCTCGGCTGACGCTTTTGCCAAAAAATATTCTGATGTCTGGTCGTTCACCGCTGCGGCTTTATACAGATATTCATAGACGCCGTCGACATCCTTCTCCTCAGAACTCCAAAACACCAGGTAGATATAACATTGAACAATACCATAATAGGCCCTGGAATTTTCAGGATCCAGTTGAATAGCCTTTTTGTAGAGCTTGATGGCACGGTGTAAGGCATCATTGTTCCATTTTAGCTGCTCATACCGGCCCTTCAGGTAATAATCATAGGCATCTATACTACTCATGGGTTCATCATGCAGGGATGATTGTAACTCAATATGACCAAAGTTCTCCCTGATTTTATCGGCAACCAGTAAACTAATTTCTTCCTGCAGGTCAAAGATGTCTTCCAGCTTCCGGTCAAACTTATCCGACCAGATCTGAAACCCGTTATCCGTCCGAACCAGTTGCACAGAGATGCGAACCTTCTGCCCCGCCCTGCGGATGCTGCCTTCCAGCACGGTAGAAACACCCAAAGCCTTCCCAATATCACGAATATCTACTCCCTGATTCTTGAAGGCAAAGCTGGAAGTGCGGGCCGTTACCTTTAATCCCTCAATTTTTGAAAGGGACAGGATGATCTCTTCCGTAATGCCGTCACTAAAATATTCGTCGTCCGGCTCCGGACTCAAATTCAGAAAGCGTAAAACGGCGATAGATTTACTGTTCATCAGATTTGATTGACAAAAAGAAGGATACCTGATTGGTGAATTCAGCAGAAGATACTAATTCACGGGAAAAAGGCTTCGCCTTGTTTGCATCTATTTCTATTCCCTGTCCTTAACAGGAATGACGAATTTCAATCCGGACCAATTTTCATCAACTGCGCATACTTTAATGTCCACAAGTCCATGCTTTAACCCTGTTTCACGGACTACATTCCCGTTTAAGTCCGTTTCAACCTTTGATGCTTTTTGGGGCCAGGAAATCCAGAGCATCCCATTTTGCTCCATTTCCTGTTTTAGTTGTGTGATATCCTGATCGAGTACAGCCACACTTTTAGAGAAATAATGAATGAAATCCTTTTTGGTTTTAGGGTCAGTTGTGATGTTTATATCGGCGGGAAGATCAGAAAACAGCTCATAATAATGATCGGGCTCCTTATGATTCTTACTTTGAATCCATCCTTAATCCCCAGTTTTTTTGCCAACGGTGTTCCAGAGTAGCCGGCGGTTTTCATTTTATCCCCTTTTTTGTTGCTAATGCTTGAGTTCCACATTGACATCTCCCATGCAGATCATGTTTAATACTCTTTTGAGGTTGCACCTCAAAGCAAAAGTACTCGAAGGCTAAGCCTTCCGTCAGCTCAAACTATCATACATAGAATGAAGGCAGACTACATTTCTGGAAATAGCATAATTTCTTTTCTAAAAACAAGATCGGAAAGTTGTTTGCCGTTGGATAGCCTGTACATCGTCCATCGCATATCGGTCCATCCATCTGTCGCAAATCCGGTAAATGCAGCCACTCGGACCGGGGGAACCGTACAGGCATTCCTCCCAATTAGTTCGGAAGAGATTGGAATAGAATGCAAATTAAATCCTTAGAAACAAGTTTTCATCGCACCGTCCACGCTTGTCCCGATACACTTGTCGGCGTTCCGGTTTAAAATGCCTTATTACATGCTCAAGACTAATTGAAATTGTAAGATAAACCCATTGAGACACCAAATCCGGATAGTTTTACAGGTACAGTAGTTTTATTTTCTTCCTTTACATCAGTTTTTAAAAATCGGTAGTAACCCTTTGTAGTAATACCGATTGCTCTGTTTAAGTTTAGTCCTAGTTCCAGAAGTGGGGAAAAGGTTGGAGCATATTCTGATCTGAATTCTTCAGATTGGCCAAACCGATCCCTGATAGTTAAATAAGTAAGTCCACCACGTAAACCTGTTCTGAAATAGAGATTATTGGTTAGAGTTATTGGATATAGAAGAAATAATTCACCCGAAAAAATTCGAAGATCACTTCTAAAACTATTATCACATGCTCCATTTGGGCAAAATTCACTTCCATCAGAATTTGATTCCATAAGCTTTCCAGTTAAAAAGCCAGTAGCTAATCCAGAAATGAAAGGTGAGGACAAAAACTTCCTTTTAGCTATTTCAAGTGAAAAGCCTTTAAGGTGAATGTTTTCTTCTGCTACCCCCGTTTGTACCGGTTCCTGATAAGGATTTTCCTGATTCGGAAACAGATCAACCGATAGATTGATTTGAACAGGTTGAGCTTTCAATGTCACGAAAAAGAAAACGTAAATGATTAATACAGGAACAGATTTTTTCAAGAGCATATCGACCCAGCGTTTAAACGGCGCGGAGATTATAATTTAGTTGAAGTAGCAAAATTAATTCCTGGCAATCAAGTTCCATCGCACCCCTCCTGCGTGCGATTTGAAACGCCTTGATAGGCACCGAAGGAATTACATTTTATAATCAGAAAAATCTTGCCGGAAATGACGAACGGTTAAAATTTCGATTATCTCAGGATTAATCTCATAGATTACCCCATAATTCTCATGAACAACTATTTCTCGGATTTTGTCATTATTTGTTGGCGGAAATACTCTTCCTGATTCTGGATTTTTAGTTAAATTTTCAACTTTCTCTTCGATCAAATCAATAAGAGCTAAAGCAGCACCTGGATTATCTTCAGCAATGTACTCGAGAATTTCTTTGGTTTTGTTTCTTGCCGTTGGAGACCAAATAATTTTCATGATGAATATTGTGATCTCAATTCGTTTATGAATTCATCATGACTTATACCTTCTCCATTATCTAATTCCTTTCGGGCAGCAGATAATTCTTCCAATAACTCAATCTTATCCAACATTTTTTGATAATCTTCTACATCAATTAATACGGCAGAACTTTTGCCATGCTGAGTAAGAATAAGCGGTCGGCGTTTTGATTTCACATGCTCAATATAAGAGGCAGCATTTGCTCGAAAATCGGAGAGTGACCGAATATCTTGGTCAAGTTTAATGTGAGACATGGTGAAAATTTTTAATTATTGTTCTTTTTAATGTACTAAATTCAGAACAAATTATTGTATTAAATATCTCGGAAAAAAGGTGCCTAACGGCGCGGTGATTATAATTTAGTTGAAGTAGCGATATTAATTTCTTGCAATCAAGTTTCAACCGAACCCTGTCCGCGTCCTTTTGAAACGCTTATACAGCATTTTAACTTTGGTAAAGAATCTATCTTTTTTCCTTAACAACCAAGTTTTATGAAGTGGATGTATTTTTGAAATTAAAGATCTGATATTCTCATCAAACTCTTTCAGATTGTTGTTGTAGACAGTTATGGTTCTTTCAGGAATACCTCCAACATTATCCTCTTTTGCATAAACAACAAAACCTGAATAAAGACTATCTAATATTTTTAGCCTATCCTTAAAACCATATAGCTTTTTAGTGAGAAAGTATTGTCCTTTCTCGGCCTCCCATTCTGAAACTGAAGAAACAATAGAATCAAATTGATCTGGCAAATCTGGTGGATTTATTGGTATTTCGGTTCTCCATGATTCGTCAATTTCAAATAAGCTTTGAACTGTCTCAATTAGACCTGCATTTCTCCATGCTTTTGAGAGCTCAATATGAATAATTCGATCTTCTAATACTCTTCTTAATTCTGTGAAGGTCTTTCTGGTTTTTCTTCTTTCATTTACTAAATAAGCTATAAATGCTGTCATTGAGGATAATATCCAACCTGAAAAAATATATAGGAGATTTTCGATTGTCTCGGGATTCATAGATTAGTTGGAATATTTATTAGTATATATCTAATGCTTTAAAACACCTTATAATACAGCTATTCATCTTTTTCCCATCTATATTTTTTTATCCAATTAATGACGTCTTTTTCATTAGCTATTTTTATTTCTTCACTCTTTAAGTCACTAAATTTTTTTGCAGCACTTGAGTATCTGCTACTCGAAATAGCTAGACAGCCATCCAAATTATTCGCTTTAGCTACACCGTACAATTCTCTTACTGTAGCAACGGACATTGCTTTTCTATTCCTCCCATTTTTAGCCTTGTCAGGATGTTTACATTGAACACAAAATATCTTGGTTTCCTTATTATTGATTCTTGTGGCTAAGAAATCAATACCATCATCTTTAGTTGATCTATATAAATCCACATCAAAACCCATTCGTGCAAAAATTTCAGCCATTAAAGATTCAAAATCTTCTTTATTGACATCGAGAAGTACTTCTGGGTTTTCAGATATATTGTCAATAACATTTTGACTTATGTAATTCCGCACTGGAATTCTGCCTTCTTTGGTTTCATAATGCCTTTTAGAATACATAGTGCCAAACCCAATTCCATAGAAAGGAGTTGATACATCTAGAGGATTGATCGGTAGATCAATGTCAAATAAATCATAAGGAAATAAATGTAGTTCTTCAGATCTTATAAGCCCCCAACATAACCTGTGATTATCAGAAATAGTGGTTTGATCTTTCGGTAAGAACAATTTATTACCGTGAAGGCAATATCTTAGCGCTCCTTGTAATACCTTTCTTGTTCCAGCAGTATTTAGTTCTCCGGCAAAACCAACTTCTTTGAACTGATTTGTAGTTTCATCATATATCAGTCTTACTTTTCCCATAAAAAATGACTGTATTTCTAGAAAGCTGTATAATGACATTGCGCTTATACAGCCAGTTTTTACTTTTCACGAGATTTTGTAATAGTACGCGCAATAAAACCAACCCATCCCTTTTCTTTGCGATTTTTGTAAGTCTTTGCTAGCTCACGTACGCCTTGAATTCCACTCGTTATATTTGAAATTACTGGAACTTGACCTAAAGTGAGTGATGCTGCACCATCAACAATTCTTGCATTGCTAAATTCTGAGGAAGCGAGTTCAGCAACAATTCTATTATACTCGTCATTTAAATCTTGTTTAAGTGAGTCAAGTTCTTCAAATTTAGAATTAGTACTAACTTCTTGAATTTTTGATCTATAGCGCATTAATAAATTATCAGATCTAAGGTCATCTACAAAAGGATGGTAGGGTCCTTCTAGAGACTGTAACGAAGGAATACATGGAGCTAAAAGTTTTTCAGAAGTTTGAAGTGTTAATAAACTTTCTTCAAAGGACATCATCCACTTTGCATTGACGGAATTTTCAAGCAATTCCAGACCAAATTTATTTGCGATATAATGATCTACTAAGAAATTATCATAACTACCTGGAGTAGGATAAATACCTAGTTCCCCAAAACCTTGACTACGTCCATGATTATCGTAGCGAGCTTCAGGTAAAAATGCTTGGTGGATTGTTTGCTCCCACGTGTCCCAAGGAAATTTTTTAATTTCAGGTGGGTCTTCAATTCCCTTTGTAAAGTCAGCAGATAGGCCATCTGTTAATAATTCTTCATCAACAAAGTGCACATAGTCCAATTTTTCCATGTTGTAGGGGCAAACAGATCGGCTAACAAACCATAACTCATCATAAAAAAGTAACAATGAAAAGGGAGATTCAATTATAGGCCCAGGACGTCCTCTTTCACTTTCCAAATCATAATAAAAACCAACTGGACTTGAAAAGCCAATAAGTGCTTTACGTTTACTCATAGTGATAAATTCTTGGCTGTATAACATAGTACTGAGCAGATTTGCTAATCCGCAATAAGAAGCCGCATAATATTTTAAATCCCCCTAAAAACCAAGTAAACCCATGTTTTTTCAATGTTATGCGAATTTCATTTCGCTGAAATTTGCATAATATGGTCAGATAAATTTGTAAGGAGTTAGCTCTGGCTTGGTCTTACAAAGTAAAAATGCATCGCTCCGCCCTGTTCATTAAAGGACTCAAAGTAATGGAGATTGGCAACTGCGAGTAATTCATCCACAAGAATGAATTTCTTCACCACACCTTCAAAAAAATTGGTTTCACTGCCTCCATAAAATCCAATTTATAAGCTATATTGGAAGCAATAAATAATCTCAACTATTCAACAAATAACAATTACATATGTTTGATTTAACTGGAAAAGTGGCCGTGGTTACCGGCGGTGGTGGAGTCTTGGGCGGCAGTATCTCAAAAAGCTTGGTCGAAGCCGGGGTTAAAGTGGTCATTCTGGATATTCGGGAAGAGAATGTGAACAACCGCGTGAAGGAATTGAAGGACATGGGCGGTGAAGCCATGGGTGTGGTATCCAGCGTGCTCGATATCGAGGATATGAAGAAAACCCGGCAGACTTTGCTCGACAAATGGGGACGCATAGACATCCTCATCAACGCTGCAGGCGGTAACCTGCCGGGCGCTACCCTGACCGAGGAACAGACGATCTTCGACATGAAAATCGAAGACTTCGAGAAAGTAAACGACCTGAACATGAACGGGACCGTGTACCCCAGTTTGGTATTTGGTGAAGCCATGGCAGAGCAAGGCGAAGGAAGCATCATCACCATTTCCTCCATGGCAACTTATTCGGCCATCACCCGCGTACTCGGATATTCCACCGCCAAAACGGCCATCAACATTTTCACTCAATGGATGGCGATGGAAATGGCGACTAAATTCAGCGAGAAAATACGAGTAAACTCCATCGCCCCGGGTTTCTTCATCGGGGATCAAAACCGCAAGGTGCTCATCAATGAAGACGGTTCATACACCGAGCGAAGCAAGAAAGTATTGGCACGCACGCCCATGGGACGTTTTGGTGATATCTCTGAGCTCAATGGTGCCGTTCAGTTCTTGTGCTCGGATGCGGCATCCTTCATCACCGGGGTTATTTTGCCTGTTGATGGCGGCTTCAGCTCATTCAGTGGCGTTTAATCTTATCTAATCTCATCATACATACAGTACAATGGCTTTAGAAAAAACATGGCGTTGGTTTGGCGAAAAGGATACCATTACACTCGATATGCTGGTCCAAATGGGAGTAGAAGGCGTGATCACGGCCTTGCATCATATTCCCAATGGCGAAGTGTGGCCCGAGAAGGAAATCCTCCGGGTTAAAAATCTCATTGAATCCAAAGGGATGCGCTGGAGTGTGGTGGAAAGTCTTCCGGTGTCGGAAGGAATCAAACTGCACAACGAGGACTATCCCCGGCTCATCGAAAATTACAAGCAATCGGTTCGAAATCTCGGGAAATGCGGGATTGATACCATTTGCTACAATTTCATGCCCGTTCTGGATTGGGCGCGTACTGAGCTCCATTACCGGCTGGAGAACGGCGGTGAGTCAATGTACTTTGATTTCCCCACCTTTGTGGCCTTTGATATTCACATCCTGAAAAGACCCGGAGCCGAAAGGGACTATCCGGAAGAAATAGTAAAACGCGCCGCCGAAGTCTACAGCAACATGACTGAAGAAGAAGCCGAAGCGCTGGCCTACAACATCATTGTGGTTACGCAGGGTTTCATTGACGGGGTAATAGACGGCTCCGTCCCCGATCCCAAGAAGCTGTTCCTTGAATTCATTGATCGATACGAAGGAATGGACAAGGCTAAGATGCGCGAAAACCTAAAGCTCTTTTTGGATGATGTGGTACCCGTAGCCGAAGAAGCAGGCGTGCGCTTTGCCATCCACCCGGATGACCCTCCCTTTCCTGTACTTGGCCTGCCTCGGATTATCGGGCAGGATGAGGATTACGAATGGCTGTTTGAGGCCAACAAATCCGTACACAATGGCATTACCTATTGCACGGGATCACTCTCGGCCCGAGCGGAAAATAAGCCCTTGGAACTGGCTCAAAAGTATGCAGATCGCATTCACTTTGTGCACCTCCGCAATACGCAGTTGCTGGAAGATGGCAGCTTCTACGAATCCGGCCATATCAAAGGCAGCCAGAATATGGCGACCATTTTGGAGGCTCTGCTTTTGGAGCAGCGAAAACGCAAGAAAGAAGGCAGAACGGATTACCGAATGCCCTATCGCCCGGATCACGGCATCAAAATCCTTTCCGATTTTGAGCATGAATATAATCCCGGATATCCCCTCATTGGCCGCCTAAAGGGCCTGGCCGAAATCGATGGAATTATGCGGGGCGTGGAGCATTTTTTGGATAAAATGGAAGGCTAACCAGCGTGAAGCATTCAATTCCAAGCCTCTGCCAACACGACCCCTCTTTGTTTCTCCCCTGCAACGCATGGGAGAAGACTCGTTGGTAAGCTTGATATGCTTTAAGTGAATTACATCACCGTAAAACTGCCGACAAAAAAATCAAAACCCCACAAACATACCCACCAAGGAGCAAGTCTCCCCTTGAGGGGAGATCCGTCAATCAGCTGTTCCTGATTGGCGGTGAGGGGTGTGCGATGGCGCTAAAGGAAAAATAGCCCAACCTGCAACCGGGTTAACTTTAGTCGAGGCACAGCCTCAACGTAAGTGTACTTTTCAAGTTCAACTTGAAAAGATCTGTTGTGCGATGCCACCAGAGGCACGGTATCTAACAAACTCGTGTCCATGCCAATTGATTAAGATAATTCCCAGAACTAACTAACAAGCCCCTGGCTACACGACCCCTCTTTGTTTCTCCCTCCCGAGGATTCGGGACATGGGAGAAGACTCTTAGATAAGCTCCGTCATTCCGCACGCAGCGTAGCGAAGATGCGGGATCTCCCTAATACAACTCAGTTCTTGCAGTCAGGAGATCCCTGGTCTGGGCCAGGGATGACTGGAACACTCAGTTGCTGCATTTAACGAAGCAATCCAATCCCCAGCAGGAAAGTCTCCCCTTGCCTGTCCCGAGTCTTCGGGGAGGAAGATCCGTCAATCAGCTGTTCCTGATTGGCGGTGAGGGGTGTGAGATGGCGCCAAAGGGAAAGAATATCCAAACAAGCAGCCTGATTAACATTAGTCGAGGCACAGCCTCAACGTGCTTTTACTTTTCAAGTTTAACCTGAAAAGATCTATTGGTGAGATCGGAATGAAAACTAACCTTTCCTAAGGATCCAAGTGGATCTTTTGAGGTTGCACCTCAAAAGTAATAGCACAGGAAGGCTTGGCCTTCCATGCATTGCTTTAGAATAGCATCTAATTTCTTGCGATCCCCCATCGTTGATCAACCCGAAAAATCATCCACATAAAAAGCCTGACCCGCTTATGCGAATCAGGCTTTTGAGTTAATGGGAACTGAAACCTGCCGGGATTGCTAAATCAGACAGGGTTCAGACCTAAACTAATCGCCTACTCCATGGGCCGGGCCTGCCTGAATTTTTTGGTACAGGCTGTGGACATAGACAATATATTTTACATAAGCATCCACCCATTCCCGTCCGGCTTCAACGCTTGCATCCTTGTTACTTTTGGCTTCCATAGCTTCAGTAAATAAATGCGACGTTTTTTTACGGATTTGCTTTGCCAGCATATCAGTAACCGGTGCCAGCTTGCCTGAGTTGAGGGCTTCTTCCGCTAATTGAATGTCCTCAGAGCTTTCCTGGGCAGGTTTTAATCCGGTATAAGGCATGCCTTCGGCCTCACGGTGTAAGCGTACCGTCGTCTCCATAAAATAGCGTTCAGCAAGTTTCTGAGAAGCTCCACCTTCCTGATACACGTTAAGACTTCGTTCAAATGCCGTCCGTAGTTCCGGTTCCTGTGATTCACCTATCCAGACTAAAGCGTGGTCGATATCTTTGGTTTCAAGGGCTTGGCGGGCATCCGTAGCTACCGGCCCGTTAACTCGGTCGCAATGAGCTTGAGAAAGGATCGGTGTTAAGGAAAAGAGGGTTAAAAACAGGAGCGTTAATAATGTTGATATTCGAGTATTCATAACGGTTAGTTTTTTGGGTTTTTGATTTTCATCCCCAATCTAACCGCTTGAATACAGCACTAAAATGATATAGATCAAATTAGTGTGGTCATAATCGTTTTAGGACTTTGTAACAGATCTGAGCCTCTCAATATCCTGAATAGCTACCCATTGGCGGCCCGTTTCAATGATACCCTCTTTCTGAAACGTACTCATGACTCTACTGGCCGACTCGGTGGTAGTACCGGCCATGTCAGCCAAATCTTTACGTGAAAATGGAAGCTGCAGCAAAGTACCACCATCTTTCTCTTCCCCAAATTTTCCGGATAAGGTAAGCAGGATATTAGCTATCCGTTTTTCAACCGATTGGGTGGTAAGCTGTTTCACCTGTTCCTGCGAGGCCCGTAACTTTTCTGAGCTAGATTCAAGAAGTGCAATACTCACCGCCGGATATTCCTGCAATACTTCTTTAAAATCTTTTAGTCCGATAGAAAGGATACAGCAACCGCTTTGAGCCACGGCTGATTCTGTATAGACATCGCTGCCCAGTAGCTTCAGCGAGCCGAAATAACTACCAGGATTAAGTATATCCAGCACCACATCCTTACCTTCGTCCGTATATCTAAGCAATTTAACGGCGCCTTCAACTATTACCCGTAAGTAGTGTGCCGGATCTTCCTGGTAATAAATTTCATCTCCTTCGCTGAAATGATTAGCCGAAAACTTTTCTACCACCTTATCCAATTCAGGCTGCTTTAAATCCTGAAAAAAAGGAACCATGCCCAGCTTCTCGGTTTTTAGCTCTATTGAACAATGAAGGTTCTCTAAAGTGGGGTTGTTAAGTGGAGTAGTCTTTCGACTTCCCATGACAGTTATCTAATTATTCAGGTTTCAGTTTCATGACTTTTACCTTCCATTCCCCTGGCATTGCTTGCAGGTATTCCCAATTAAATGGCACATCATTCTCCGCTTCCATCTGATAATATAAGGGTTTAGGATCGTGATCGTTTATGAACAAAAATGCCTCACCCGCTTTTAATTCATCAAAGGCTTCAAACACCATTTCATGACGTTTGGCAGGTGGGTGTGGACGCACATCAAACTTATTCACCACTGTAATATCCGTCGTATCCGCATCATTTTCAGCATGTTTTTGTACGTGAATAACATATTCTCCCTCTTCTTTGCTTTTGTATTTCCAACTATGCTCTCCTTCAAATTTCTTTTGAAAAATTTTATGAATTTCCTCCGGGTCGTCCCCCGCCCTTATCTCCATTACATCATTGGGCAGCATCATTCCATAACGATGGAAAATGGTGTATTTCCAGTCTTTTTTATCTGTTTTACGCAGATCAATGAGTGTGGAAATGCCCGAACTTTTGCTCCCTTCGGAAGCTTCCGTACGGGTTACATGTACTTTCCATTCTTCCGGATCACGCTCCAGATATTCCCAGCCGACTACATCCCCAAAGATAGAGCGGAATTCGTAATACAACGGTTTTGGATCGTGGTCGTTGATGAAAACAAAGCTACCTCCCGCAGGCAGCTCTTTAAATAGCTTCAACAGTTTTTCGTGACGTTTTATAGGAATAAGATTTCTTACATCGATTTCATTTTCGGTTATTGCAGACATTTTTGTCTTATTTAGGGTTAAAAATTTTTTTTGATTTCAGCGGATAGATGTCCTTAACAAATCGGATTCTATCAAACTAATACACAAGGGGTAGCTTACGCTAGTGTCGGATGTCAATATTCTCAATAGCTGGTTCAAGTGTCTGCTCGTACCAAATTTGAACACATTCAGCTACAATCTAAAACGCGCTCATGTGCTCCGCCTTGGAACGTAAGAGCAGCAAAGCTTTTAGTTTTATATGCTATTTGGTTCCAGCGCGGAACGCATGAACCCAGTTATTAATTTATCCTTGGCGACTAATCGCCAAATCCGTGTTCCATTCCTTCATTCAATTTTGCCAAAAAGCTAACGGCCCATTCTCATCCAATTGCCAGCATCCGCTCAATAGGTTTAATTGCTTTTTCAGCTAGTTCTTCCGGCACCTTCACTTCAAACTGATCGTATTCAAGGGCCTCATATACATTCTGCAGGTTAATTCTTTTCATAAACTCACATACCGATTCTTCGTTGGCCGGGATAAAGTTTTTGCCCTGGTTTTCCTTTTTCATCCGGTGTAAGATCCCGGTTTCGGTAGCTACTACAAATTCTTCAGCTTCGGACTCCTTCACAAAATCGATCATCCCGCCGGTAGAATAAATATGGGCATCCTTACAATCGTGGTAAAAAGCTGAATTAAGCATACAGGAAGTAGAGCATCCACACTCAGGATGTATGAGAATTTCGGCTTCAGGATATTCTCTTTGCTTCTCTCCCAGGTTCAAATCACCAATCTTTTCATGCACATGGCAGGCACCGTCCCATATACGCATATTGTCCCGGCCGGTCATAAGTTGGATATAACTGCCCAAAAACTTGTCGGGGCCAAAAAGGATTTCTTTGTCATCGGGGATAGAATTAATAACATCCATAGCATTGGAAGAAGTACAGCAATAATCGGTTTCAGCCTTTACTTCAGCGGTTGTATTTACATACATCACCACTACCGCACCGGGATGCTCACCTTTCCATGTTCGAAGCTGTTCGGCCGTAATGGTATCGGCCAGCGAGCAACCGGCTTCAAGATCAGGAATAAGCACTCTTTTATTCGGGGAGATGACCGAGGTCGTCTCTGCCATAAAGTGTACACCACAGAAGACAATTGTTTCGGCATTGGTTTGGGCAGCTTTTCGGGCCAAACCCAGTGAGTCACCAATGTAATCTGCAATATCCTGCACTTCCGGAATCTGGTAGTTATGCGCCAGGATAATGGCATTTTTCTGTTTCCTGAGATCGTTAATACGAAGTATTAATTCCTCGTTTGTCATGTTATGTAATTATGCTTTTATCATTTCGTTTAAGAACCATCATGAACTCGCTCCCTCATTCGGCTTGATAGCACAATAGTGGCAAGGATTTTAGGAGCTGAATCACATAGATGATCATTGACCCGAGAATCATTAAAAATCCACAACTATTTGCCCAATCCGTGTTATCTGTATTCTCCTCATCCATTTAACAACGGCAACAAGCTGACAGCTCATCACCCCACACAATACGTGCAAGAAAAATCCCCTTCCGCTATATAACTCGTTCGTTCTACCTTTTTCTCAAACACTCTTTGGTAAAATTCCTTTTCGAGTTTGCAAGGCAATTTGGTCACTTTGATGATCTCCCGAAATGGACAGTTACATTCTTTCATGATTAAGCTACCGGAATCCGGGTCCTGTTCAAATTCAGCCATAAACCCTTCTCCGTCCAACATCTGTCGCGTGATCTCAGCTTTATCCTCCTCTGTCTCCGCATCTTTGCTTTCCAGCATCGCTTGCAATTTCCGGTAACGACGATCCCAAAACTTCTGAAAAAAATCTTCCAGGATCCTATGTTCCCCTTCCGTTTGCAGGTACCGAATAAATTCCCGCATCATCTCCGGTTCATACGATGGATACAAAGCATGTCCTTTATTGGTGAGCTGAAATTGCAGGCTGGGGCGCCCCCTCCCCGATCGTTCATAACTACGCACAATGTAGCCGTCCTTCTCCAGTTGTGTAAAATGCTCGCGCACCGTGGTTTTTGCTAAATCCATTTTCTCCACAGAGTCATCAATAGTCAATTGTCCGTGGTGTTTGATGAGATCCAGTAATTCGTTCTTTGGCCCGTTCACCATGGTCGGTTAGATTAAAAGGTTATCAAGTTTCATTTTCAGTTTGGAGAGCACATATTGATGTTCTAAGAAGTGATGCTTCTTCAGATCTTGATCCAATTTTTGAAGTGTAAGATAAAATAGACGAAAAGTAGTACATGCTTCTTTGGGAGGTGTAAAATTATTGGTCAGATCCCGGATTCGTTGCGTGAAATACTCAATATCCTGCTGATCTTTTTCAACAATCTCAGTTTGTTTTTTCAGTGACTGAACCATTCCATCTTTGGGCTCCCCATTCATTTGAAAAAACCTGAGCACATTGGGGAAATATTTTTGATTCTCAAAACTCAGATGCATTTCCAGTTTCTTCTTTAGCTTCTGCACATACCAATTCACCTGATTAATCTTTGGATATTGGGCACCATGAACATCCCAGGCTCTTGCTCCATAATCGTCGGCGTTCTGAATGAGTGAAATGGTATAATCGTGATGTTCTTCTTTCAGATACCGAATTACCAGCTCAGTAGACCAGCTAAAAATTCCATCCGGATAATCAAATTCAGTCCCTTTCTTCAGCTGTTTAATTTCCTTGAGGATCTCCTCTTCATTTCGATTTTCAACAGTACAAACTTCCATCAAGGTTTTATGCTCATTTCCTCGAGTGGGAATGCCAAGTACCTGTAATAACCTGAAACCTCTTTTTTCCTCCTGTAAGAAATCAGCAATGGTTTTCTTTAAAATACCAGGAGGCTCCTTTTCTTCAACATTCATGATGATTTGCACTTTTTCTGATCAATGATGTTTCAATGATAGGCAAAGAAACTTCTATAATCAATATAATCGGTTTTATTAGTTTTAATTTTTCCGTTATAGATTTCCTATAATTGATCAGTGTCTATCAGGTTAACCAACAGGAAATCATTTGAAATCGATCTTACAGGAGCCACGCTTCTTTTACTTCCAATGAACTTATCTAAGCTCAGTTCGAGATGGGAACTACCCCCCCTGCAGAACTAACCCCTCAGCAGGGTCCAATGAATTGCTCCGGACTTCAGGCCGGAGCAATTACCGTAAAAGTTGAAATGTTATCTCGAACTCAGGGTATGTTAGCGTGAGAATTGACCAAAGCTGCATTCCAATCTTCTTATAAATAATAAAATCTATTTTAACCGATTTTATTATTGATTCTCACTAATACACTCTCTAAATTCGAGGCAGAAATAAATGAATTTAACTTAAATCGAATATGGCTTACGTAGTTACCGAAAATTGTATCAACTGTAAGCATACCAACTGTGCGGTTGTCTGTCCTGTGGATGCTTTTCGTGAAGGGCCTAATTTTTTAGCCATCGATCCTGTTGAATGTATTGATTGCGATGCGTGTGTCTCAGAGTGCCCCGTAGAAGCCATTTACCCGGATGATGAAGTTCCCTTGAAGTGGGAACACTACATTGATTTGAACGAACAGCTTTCCGAAGAGTGGTCAGACCGAATCATCAATGAAATGAAAGAACCGCTGCCGGAAGCTGAATTCTGGGCTGACAAGTTCCCTAAGCTGGAAGAATTGATCAGAAAGTGGTGAAGATAGTCAAAAGCTAAATTTTTTAACCCTAAATAAGACAAAAATGTCTGATATAGAACAAGAACTAGACGTGAGGGTTATTCCCCCACCACAAAAACATCCAACGATTTTTAAGACTTTTGAGAACCTGGACGAAGATGAGGCCTTCATTCTGGTAAATGACCACGACCCCAAACCGCTCAGATATCAGATGTCGGCTATGTTGGGAGACAAAGCTTTCCATTGGGAGTACCTGGAAGAAGGGCCAAATGTTTGGAAAGTGCGGATACTTAGAACCAGCACTTAATTGAATTGAATCATGACCGAACAACGACGCCGGATAGCCCGGAAATTGAAAGAGGTGATAGATCCCGAATTAGGAGTGAACATTGTGGATCTTGGGTTGGTCTATGACATCCTTATTGAAGATGGACAGGTCACCATAATTTATACCACCACTACTCCGGGTTGTCCTATGCGTCGTTATCTGCAACAGCAAATTGATAAGGCACTTACAGAAATTGAAGGGATCGAGTCGTCCGAAAGCAAGCTAGTGATGGAACCCGAATGGTCGGTAGATATGATCGTGCCTGATGTCGAGTTTTTTGCTGTTCCACCTCCTCAACTCAATCAATAGCCGGATGCAAGCTTTTCGATTTTCGAACAAATTACTGGCCGGTTTTATGGTTTTTGCAGCTCTTGGTTTACTGACAGGTTTGTATGCCGGGCTTGCCAAATTGGGTTTTTTGGAAGATGTAAATGTAAACATCCCCGGGGGCATCCACGGCCCACTCATGATAAATGCCTTTCTTGGAACCCTTATTGGCCTTGAACGTGCCGCCGCTTTGGAAAAACGATGGACGCTTTCCGGCCCTTTTCTTATGGCCCTATCTGTCGTTTTTATGTTATTTGTGAATCTGCCATACGGGAGCTGGTTATTTACAACCGGCAGCTTTTTCATAACACTCACCCTGTTGTACATCTGTTTCATCCAGCCAAAGATCTATCACTACATCATGGCAATGGGCAGTACTGCTTTGTTCATCGGAAACCTTTTATTTGCCATGGGAGCACCGGTCTTTGAGGTCGTAATCTGGTGGTTAGGCTTTCCCGTACTCACTATTTTTGGGGAGCGACTGGAATTGAACCGAATTATGCGCCCGCCTAAAAAAGCGCAATGGGCTTTTGTAGCTTTTATTTTCATGTGGGTTTTAGGAACTGTTCTGCTTCATGTAAACCGTGTTCATGGCTGGCACCTGGTAATGGTTGCAACACTTGCTTCTGCCCTCTGGCTTATTAAATATGACATTGCTCGAAGGACCATAAAATCGGTGCAATGGACCAGATATAGTGCGTGGTGCCTGATCAGTGGGTTTGGATGGCTGATTTTGACCGCAGTTTTTGGCTTGATATACGGACTGCCAACCGCTGGGCCAATCTATGACGCCCTGCTTCATATGGTGTTTGTGGGATTTGTATTCAGTATGATATTTGCTCATGCTTCTGTCATCATCCCTTCCCTTTCCGGAAAGATCATCCCCTGGAGCCGCTATTTTTATCTGCCATTAGTTTTACTCCATGGATCACTGTTCATCCGAATTGCGGGTGATTTTCTGGGACTCTATGAAATCCGATCTATTGGCTCATGGATCAATGTGTTGGCTATTTTGATGTTTTTAATCGGAATTTGGGTTCTCATTTTTAAAAAAAATGAGTCATAATGTGCCAGTTATTGCCAAATGGATTGGCATCATCAACTTAATGATGATGCCCACCTTCTCCTTTGCGTATCTCCGACAACTCGAAAAATCCCTCCAGGGATCTTTTGAGGTTTCACCTCAAAAGTAACAGCACAAGAAGGCTGCGCCTTCCGAACATTGCTTTGGAATAGCACAAGTGTTTTGCCTTACCCCAACGTTCATCAACCGGTAAGGAATCATCCACATAAAAAAGCCTGACTCGCTTGTGCGAATCAGGCTTTGAGCTCCCCGGAAGTTACAGACTTGTGGATTTTGGCCTCTGTAAAATGACCTCTTAGGGATTTTAAGCGGAGATCCAAAAGAATCCCTGTTTGAAATTGACTTGGAAAAACTGGTCCAAATCTACCCTTTTTTGAATCATTCGAACCTTTGTAAAGCATGGATTTTTGTCCCCCCAAAAAGAATAAACGCTCCCCTGCCAAGAAGGCCAAATTAGTATGAGTTCGACATAAGGATCGCACAAGCATAGGCCGGCCATCGCGAGGAGTGCATTTAAATGCATAAAGATATTATGCGTACTGGCGAAGCGATCCCCTTACCAACGCTCTGTGCATTATCCTGGAGATTGCTACCGACGCAAGTGTGCGGCATAGGCCCAGTATTTGCTCCCAAATGGTCGCTTCCTGCATCATCGAAACTCGCAATGACGGGTTTTATATCAAACTTACGCCAAATTATACCGGAAACTATTGGACTCTGGAAAGGTGAAAAAAAGGCAGCCATTGCCCGAAATTTTTACAATAAGTCGATCTTGGGTAACAACAGCATTGAGTTAATAAATTTCATGTATTCAAGAATTATTCAACAACAATTTTTTTCTGCTTGAACCGGAGGGCATGGTATATTTCCATATGAACAGAACACGCAACAATCGCCAACTTTTGGTTTGATAATATTTTCACACTCCGGGCATTTCCAAAAAAACTGGCAGGAATTTTCCGGCATTTCTTCGTTGGTAGCGAAATCACATTCCGGACAGGTTATCATAGATGTGAATATTAAACCAGTACTCATTATTTGATCAGTTTGAATTATTCAAAACGGGATTATTTAGCTTCTTTAACCCAACATAAAGCCAGATAGCTGATATCAACGTTAAATATCCAGTGATTGTAATCGCCATGCTGATATTGTACAGATCAGCAATAATCCCGGAAAAAATGGCTCCGAAAGCATAACCCGCATCCCGCCATAGCCGATACACTCCAATACTTTCGGCCCGATCTTCTGGATGAACCAAATCAGCCACTGCCGCAAGAAAAGTTGGATACACCATAGCCGTTCCGGTTCCTAAAAGAGCCGATATGATGATAAAAGCAACAAACTGGTCAACCATTGGAAATGCAATAAGACTCAAGGCCTGAACCAGCATCCCCGCCCAGAGCATTTTCTTGCGACCGGTATAATCTGATAACTTTCCAGTTACAATTTGCAGCATGCCCCAAAAAGCAGGATATACTCCCACCACTATTCCAATCTCAGTAAGTGAAAGTCCTGCGGAAGCAAGAAAAATCGGGAAAGCGCCCCAGGCTAAACCATCGGTAAAATTGGTAATCATACCTCCTTGTGAAATGGCCCTGAGGTTGGAATCTTTGAAACTAACTTCCCAAAACAGGTTCTTTTTAACCCGGTCTGTTTTGTGGTTTTTGGATTCATGCTGCACAAAGGGTGCGGTATCTCTTACAAGAAAGATAGACATGATCAGCCCTAAGACGGCCATAAAAATTCCGATATAAAACGGGTAAGGCCTCAGCCCATATTCGCTGGCAATCCAACCGGTAAGAAATGCGACGATGGCAACGGCTAGGTAACCCGCAAATTCATTCAATCCCATAGCCAGGCCACGATCCTTTTCTCCGGCAAGGTCAATTTTCATAATCACATTAGCCGACCACGACAATCCCTGGTTGATACCCAAAAGGATATTTGCAAAAACAATCCAGTTCCAGTCTGGAGCTAACATGAGAATAAATGGAACAGGGAGTCCAAACAACCATCCTATAACCAACATCTTTTTCCGTCCAAATTGCTGAGAAAATCGTCCTGCAAAGTAATTGGCTAGCGCCTTGGTTATACCGAAAACGATGATAAAAGAGAAAATGGCCGTTTTAGCGGCAATACCAAAATCAGTTTCCGCGATCTCAGGTAAAATGGTTCTTTCCAGGCCAACCATACCACCAACAAAGGCATTGATCAAAACCAGAAGTGAAAACTGTTTCCAGTTTTGTTTTAATCCGGGAATGTTTTGCATGGTCAGGTTTTCCGTCATTCTATGGTTTGCTTGTTGTTTGATTGCTTATTTAGTCTCTGAAAGCAATCGCCCATTAAAATACGGATTAACCATCAATGATGATGCCCGCCTTCTCCTTTACGCATCTCCGATAACACAAAGAACGCGCCTTTGGTAACCACCTGGCTTTCCTCGGCTACTTCTTCCAGCAAACGAATCTCTACATAGCCTTCTTCACTCGTTCCAGTTACCACGGGTACCGCTCTTAAATGCGTGCCGCGATGTTCTTCTTCATCGGAATGGGAAGCTTCTTCCATTTCAATATGCCCCTCTTCCTCTTCAACCATGAAGATATATGACTGCCCGCCGTCGGAAACCACAGCTTCTTCAGGTAAGGAAAGCACCGTTTCTTCATCGGTTACAATCATGGCTTCTACATACAATCCCGGTAAGAGGTTTGACTGTTCTTCCATCAGGTGAGCATGTACACGCACAGCTTTGGGGTTTTGCTCAAAAGCTTTTCCAACCGCAAAAATCTCGCCTTTGTACAATTCTGAGGTGGGTTGATTGGCATACCGAAAATACAGTAACTGACCTTCTTTTACCCGGTGCAGGTCTTTTTCATATACCATCAGGTCGATGTGTAATTCACTGTTATCAATCACTTCAAACATATGGTCTCCCGGGGTGATGTAGCTTCCTGTATTCACTTCTACCAAGCGGACGAACCCATTCAGAGGGGAGTGTACCGGCACTTGTGAGCTGATCCTGCCTTCCAACACCTGTTCAGGATTTAATCCCAATAGCTCCAATTTAGATCGAAGTCCTGAAATGCGCGCCTCATTAGAGCGGTACCGTGAAGCACTTTCCTGGAATTCCCGGGCAGAGCCGACCTCTTCATCGAATAGTCGCTTTTTACGCTCATAATCCTGTTGTAAGAACTCCCGTTGTTCGCTGGCTTCAATAAAATGCTGCTGCATATCAATGATGGCCGGATCTTCAATCGTGGCCAATATATCTCCTGTCTCTACGCGATCCCCTTCAATTACGTTGATGTCCGACACCTGTCCTGCCACCAGCGCACTGATGTCTGCCTTTTTCTGCGGGGGCAATTCCAGCATACCGTTAGCTTTAACGGTATTTTTCAGGGGCAGATACGAAAACTGCCCGATTTCGATGCCCACGGCTTCCATTTGCCGTTCGCTGAGTTCTACAGATAAAGCATTTTCGGTATGTCCTTCTTCTTCAGCATGTTCGTCTTCATGCGCATGATCTCCGCCGCCGCAGGCTGCAACAAGCAATAGTCCAAAGAAACTAAAAATGAGTGTACTGTTTTTGATTGATTTCATGATGGTGTTATTTAAGTATTTCAAATTCGTTTTCATTGACCATTCAGGTATTGCCATTCGGCCACCTGCTGCAGATACTCAAGCAGCACCTGTTGGTATTTTTGTTTGATGTCGATGGCTTCATCCAGATAATTTGTGTAGGTCAGATAATTAATCTCACCGGCTTCAAAACTTTTCTGGGCGGTATTTATCAATTCCTCGGCCAGCGCATTTTGTTCGTTTTGATAGAATTTCACCTGCTCCTGAAGCTGTACCAATTCAGAGCGAAGCTGCTTGGTACGCGATTGAAGTTCAAACCGGTAATCCTCCACCTCCATTGACACCGCTTTTGATTCCAGTCTTGCTGCCTTCGAACGCTGATGCTGGGCAGTAAACCACAGAGGAACCTTCAACCCAATATGGATGCCATAGAATCCATCCGTTCCGGCTACTTCCTGCCTTTTATATTGAAGATTGAGATTCGGCAGCCATTGGGAGCGCTGGAGCCCCAATTCAGCTTCAGCCACATTGGATTGCTCCCGCAAGTAGCTGAGTTTCGGATTATCATCGAAGCGCACATCATTCATTCCATTCAGAAAATTCTGGGCCAATTGTTCCAGTGAGCTTTGTTCAATCTGAGCTGAATCCCCGGCATAGGTCCACCGTCGGAGTTCGAAGTAATATTGTTTAAGCTGAGCCTTGGCTTTCATTTGTTCTGTTTGAATGTTTTGGTAACGAGACTTTGCCCCGGTCAACTCCAGTCGCCCGGATTCCCCGGTTTCATATCGAAGCTCGGCGGCTTCCATAAACTGCTGATATACCTCGCTCAACTCATTCAGTATGTGAAGTTGCTGGTGTCCATACGCCGTTTGGTAGTATGCTTTTCTCACCCGTTTAATTAGTTCAGCTTTGGTGAGGTTCAATCCTGCCTGTTGAAGATCCACCTCGGCATTTCCAACCTGTTTTTGATTGATGAATTCCGTCGGAAAGGGCAGCTCCTGACTGATGCCAAAAGATTCGACGCCCACTCCCTGCTCAGCATCGTATTCACTGCGTGAGTAAAAGAGCTCCGTATCGCCGATATCAATGCGTGACTTGCTAAGTGTTTGCTGACTCCTTACCCGTTCAAAGGCTGCCTTCAGGTTCAGGTTGTTTTGCAGAGCTGATTCAATAGCCTCATCCAATGTAACTTCTTGGACTGATTGAGCAAATACATTTGAATGAGCTCCTAACATCAACCCAAAAAATAGAACGATGGGTGCAGCTATCTTAGGTGAATTCATCCTCCAGGAAACACCTTCATCAAAAATCCGATAGAGCACCGGAAGCACCACCAGGGTAAGCAAAGTTGCGGAAATCAAACCACCGATAACCACGGTAGCCAGCGGTCTCTGCACTTCAGCACCGGCAGAGGTTGAAAGCGCCATGGGTAAAAATCCAAGGGCGTCGGTGAAGGCTGTGAGAAGCACCGGACGTAAGCGCTGTCGGGTTCCCTGTAAGATTCGCTCATCGATATCTTTCATACCATCCTCCTTTAGTTGTTTGAAAAAGCTGATAAGTATAATCCCATTCAGCACGGCGATCCCAAACAAGGCGATAAACCCTACGCCAGCCGATATGCTGAACGGAATGCCTCGAATCCACAACGCAAACACACCGCCAATAGCCGCCAGCGGAATGGCCGTAAATACCATAAGGGTTTCTTTGAACGAGCTGAAGGTGAAATACAGCAGTAAAAATATGAGCCCCAGTGCAATCGGAACGGCAATAGAAAGCCGGTCTTTGGCCCGCTGCAGATTCTCAAAAGCACCGCCATAGGTGATATAATACCCAGCCGGAAGATCGAGATTGTTTTCCAGTTCCAGGCGAATCTCGTTGACCAGTGATTCCACATCCCGGTCGCGTACGTTCACGCCCACCACGATTCTTCGGCGGGAATCATCCCGGGAGATCTGTGCCGGTCCCTCCCGATAACCAATGGTTGCAACCTGCTCAAGGGGAACCTGATTCCCGTTGGGCAGGCTAATGTATAAGTCTCTGAGATTTTCGATATCCTGCCGGTACGGCTCCTGAAGTCGAACAACCAGATCAAATCGTCGTTCTCCTTCGAAGACCACACCCGCTTTGCCCCCAGAAAAAGCCGTTTGAATAGCCTGGTTCACATCCTCAATAGCCAATCCATATTGAGCTATCTTATTGCGTTCATATTCTACCACCATTTGTGGCAAGCCGGTGATCTGCTCCACGTTGATATCCGCCGCACCCCGAATACCACCAACAATTCCGGCAGCTTCATTGCCCTGCTCAAACAACACATCCAGATCATCACCATAAATTTTGATGGCTACATCCGAACGCACGCCGGTCATGAGTTCATTGAAACGCATCTCGATAGGCTGGGAAAAGGCGAAGTTTACTCCGGGAACCACAATCATGGCTTCCTGCATTTTCTCTGCCAGTTCTTCTTTGGTTTCCACTTTGGTCCATTGATCCTTATCGTGGAGAATGATGATGATGTCCGACATCTCCATCGACATCGGGTCATTGGGCACTTCCCCGGTTCCAATACGGGAAACCACTTGCTTTACTTCATCCGGAAACTCGTTTACCAGTATTCCTTCCAGTCGTGTATTGGTCTCAATGGTTTGCGAAAGGGAGGTTCCCGGTTTCACCAGCGGGTGGATAGCAAAATCGCCCTCATCCAGTTGAGGGATGAATTCACCTCCCATTCTCAGAAACACGATCAATGCTGAAATAAATAAGGCTCCGGCAACACCCAGCACGAGTGATTTTCTGCGGAGCGCAAAACGGATGGTCGGCTCATAGATACCATTAAAAAAATTCATGATCTTCGCTGAAACACCATTCTTTTCTTTGATATCTCCTTTCAGCAGTACCGAAGATATCATAGGTACGTAGGTCAAACAAAGTATCATGGCTCCCAGCATGGCAAACCCAAAGGTGAGCGCCATTGGGGTGAACATCTTGCCTTCAATGCCGGTCAGTGAAAGAATCGGGATAAACACAATCAGGATAATCACCTGCCCGAAGATAGCGGAGCGCATCATCCGGCTGGACGATTGAATGGTCAGCTCATCCACTTTGGCCGCCCGTTCAGCTCCGGTCAACTTCGAAAGCATACCTGATTTCGTTGTGAGCTGATACAGCGTGAATTCCACGATGATCACCGCTCCATCAATGATGATCCCAAAGTCAATGGCTCCGAGACTCATCAGGTTGGCCGATACCCCAAACAGGTTCATCATGCCCAGCGCAAATAACATGGACAATGGAATAACCGAAGCCACAATCAGGCCGGACCGGAAATTTCCGATCAATAGAACCAGTACAAAGATTACGATTAATCCACCAAGAATCAGGTTTTCCGAAACGGTAGCAGTGGTTTCGCTGATAAGTTCAGTGCGGTCCAGAAATGGTGTAATCACCACCCCTTCCGGCAACGACTCCTGCACCTGTGCAATCCGTTCTTTGATACGGTCGATGACTTCATTGGTGTTTTCGCCTTTAAGCATCAGAAGCTGTCCGCCTACTTTCTCACCTTCGCCATTGGCAGTAATGGCTCCATATCTCACGGCATGACCATAGCCCACTTCAGCCACATCACCTATAATAACCGGAATGTTATTCTCCGTTTTGATGACGGTTTCGCGAATGTCATCCAGGGTTTGTACCTGCCCTTGGCCCCGAATAAAATATGTCTCCGAGCCTTTTTCGATGTAGCTTCCGCCGGTGTTTTCGTTATTTGCCTCCAGTGCATCATACACCTCTGTCAGCGTAATGTTCATGCTGCGTAACTTCTCAGGGTTCACAGCCACCTCGTACTGCTTCAGGTAACCGCCCCAGCTGTTAATCTCCACTACACCTTGTATACCGGATAACTGCCTGCGAACAATCCAGTCCTGAATAGACCGCAATTCCATGGCATCATAATGATCCGCATATTTCGGTTCCACATCCAGGATGTACTGGTATATCTCACCCAATCCAGTGGTGATGGGAGCCATTTCCGGCGTTCCCATTTCGGCGGGAATTTCTTTTTCGGCCTTTTTAAGCTGTTCTGAAACCAATTGTCGGGGAAGATAGGTACCCATGTCTTCCTCAAAAACAATCGTGACAATGGAAAGACCGAGTTTGGATACCGACCGCATTTCCACCACACCCGGGAGGTTGGCCATCGCCAGCTCCACCGGAAAGGTGATAAATTGTTCGACTTCCTGCGTAGCCAGGTTCGGGGAAGTAGTTATGACGCGCACCTGATTGTTGGTGATATCCGGTACGGCATCAATCGAAAGCTGTGTTAATGAATAAGTACCCCATGCAGCCAAAGCGATCGTCAGCAGACTAATAATCAGCTTATTCCGCACAGAATAGCGAATGATATTGTTAATCATGTCAGAGAGATGTAGAAATTGTGTGTTTAAAAGTGGATTGAATCAGACATAGGTTTCCCTGATATCAATCTTAGAAGAAGTGCAAGGCAGATAGTACACTGCCAGAAAAAGAAGGGTTTTAAATCAGAAGGCGAGTAATCCGGAGTGTATGCTGTGATTCCGGAGGTGGCAATGGGTGTTCCTGAAGAGTTATTGGCCGATGAGGACGCTCTGAGATATGGCTAAACCCGTCGCAGTCATTTCCATAGCTCACCGGAAGGTCGAAATCGGTGTCCTGCTTTTTAAAGGTCAGTGCCAGGTTATCAAAACAACAGGAGCTATGGAAAGAATGGGCGTCGTTTTCCTCATCCATGAGATGAAATCCATCGGCATTTTCATGATGATCGACCACTAATTCGAAACAACCTTCATCGGCATTAAACACCGAATAGATAGAATGGGACTCCGCAAAACCAAGAATCTTAACCGGCAGTACAATAGCCATCATCACCCACGAAAGGATAAATCCTGCTGTGGTGAGCCAATTAATTCTATGTATGTGTGAGCGAAAAAACTTCATTGCGCGTAATGGTAAGCATATTTTCGATGCAGGGCAACGGATTGAGGTGTTTCGCTAAGTAAAACTCAAAGAGGGATGTAAGACGGCGCCGAAGGCATGGTGTTTTATGTAATTGTTATCATAGCATCTGAAAACATTCTTTCATTGAACGAAATATCCAGCATATTGCTATGAAAGCGTTCTCTCCAGAAAAAACAAATTGAGCTTCCCGGAAGTTACCGACTTGCGAATTTTGTTCACCATAAAATGGCCTCCAGGGCTTTAAACAGGGGGGCGAAAGGTTATCGCTTCGAAATTGACTGGGTAAAACTGCTTGAAAGGTTCCATTCGTAATTGAATGGAACCTATTATTCATAGCACTATATCTACTTAATTTATTCAAACTCGATGATATCAGCGGTAATGGAAACCGATGCTTTTGTATAAACTATAAAGTTCGCCGTGTTGGAGTCATATTGAATGTTAATAAGCGCCAGTTTTCTCCCTTCTATCGATTCCCCTTGTTTTTCGAAGTTATCCCAAAGCGATTCACGAGCTTCTTTATATAACATTTTATTTCCATCAAGAGGAATTAAACCTATAGAATTAGTGGCAACGCCCCATGAATAACTGGCTCCAAATAAATTCGATGTTTCAGATGAGCCTGTAACGTTTTTAGCCACAATAGTATAGTTTCCTTCTTTTAGTTGAACCTCGGTACTATTAGACGCCATAAACATACCTGCGTTTCCACATCCAGTAAGCAGAAATGCCACGGCCAAAAGAATGATAAATGAATAAGATTTCATATTGATAAGATTATTTTTCATTGGATTGTTGTTTTATTTGTTGTACTTCTTGTTTAAAAAAATCCTGTAAGCGATGAGTACCGTAGCGGGTTGCAATATTGTCGCGCGCCATAAGTGTGAGAAAGTATTCAAGCGGTCCAAATCTTTGCTCGGGTAGAAAAATCTTAGCTGTTTTTAGTATCAATAACCTGATCCAGCCCGGAAGGTGAACAATGCCAGCCGGTTTATTCCACGCGCATAAAGCCATTTCTGCTATCTCATTTTGAGTGAGAATATCTGGTCCGCCTACCACTATCACTTTTTCTTTCTGCGCAATAGCCCGTACACACACTTCCGCAAGGTCAGCACCATGGATAGGGTTTAGCTTTAACTCTCCATTCCCAAACAACACCACCCTTCCTTTTTCAGCCATGTAAAGCACATCCCGCAAATCTGAAAAAAATCCATTGGGTCGGATGACGGTATATTCTAATCCCGAGGCTTTAAGGACATCTACGAACCGTTCCTTAGCTTCGGTAATCTTAAGGTGGCGCAGCTTGTCTCCGTCTATAACAGATACACATATAAATTTTCTAACCCCGGCTCGTTCTGCTTCCTGCAATAAGTTCACATTTGCCTGGTAATCGACATCCATATAGGTGAGGCCGTCTTTCTGCCGGGTGATACCAACGGTTGATATCACTGTCTCAACATCTTTAAAAACACCACTTAGTGTTTCCGGCTGCGTTACTTCAGCCTGAACTATCTTGATATTTCGGTGTTTCAGATCTTTCAACTTTTCTGAAGCCCGAACCAAAGCTACAGCTGGTATCTTCCAGTTATCCAGTTCTTCTAGTATATATTTGCCGAGATAGCCACTGGCTCCGACAACTAATATTTTTGTCATGGTGCATTTCTTTTGATTGCGAAGCCAATATCTACAGGTTTGATGCACTAATCGTACGGAATGATATTTTCGGCGCTTTTATGAGATCCCGGACTTTTTAGAGAAGAGAAAGGCTGCCTGCAAAAGAATGAGAACAATGAATTGAAACAGTAGCAGCATCTTATTGTAACGTGAGTTCGAGATAAAGTTTTGATATTAAATAGTTGCTCCGGCCTTTAGGCCGGTAGATAGATGCAAATAAAACAAAGCTTTGCCCCATTTTTTTTGCTTAAATTTTGATTCAAAGCTTTGGCAATACCGACTTTTAAGCTTGTAGAGACCAACCCTCGGTACACATAATAGCTCACAAACCATCTGTGACTCGGGTTAATAGTTTCAATGCTGCTTTTCCACCGGCCTGAAGGCCGGAGCAATTGAGCTCTTATCTCGAACTCAGGTTATTTTATACTTCCATATTAATAATGCTAACCTCTTTGCAGGATAATGACAAAAAGTGATCCCTTTTTTTTGAGAAGAGCAAGGAATTGCAAACGAAGATTCTGTTGCCGATTGATACTCTGTAGGGGCTTAGAATCAAGTCTCTTACTTATGCTCCTTCAACCACTTGCGTGGGGTAATGCCAGTTTTCTTTTTGAAGTAATCATTGAAAGTGGATTTAGAATTAAATCCGCTTTCGAAAGCTAAACCCAATAAGGTGAAATTCTTATTAGCGGGATCCAGCGCCTTCTGCTTAAAACACTCCAGCCGGAAATTATTAACATAATCGTTGAAGCTTACCCCCACCTGGTCGTTCAGCATCCATGAGAGTTTATTGGGGTGAAGTCCGGCTTCATCAGCCAGGGTTCTTAGAGATAATCCCGTATCTAAATAGCGTGCATCCTTTTGCATCAACTGGTCGAGTTTCTCCAGAGCCATGTCGATCTCTGCAGTCTGCATCAATGCTCTGCCATCAACCTCATTCTTTCTCTGCGCACTTCCGTTACTCAGCTCCTTTCCTGAACGTTTGTTGGGTAAGCGGGAAGGTTCGAATGTTTTTGTGACCAATGCTTTAAAACCATCTGTTTCCCTAATGTTGTCAAGAAAAGGGCGGCTGAGGAAGTTTGCAAACTGACCTCTTTTATCTGCTACAGCTCCATCAAGGAGTTTCATTGCTTTGTCTTGGTCCCCAAATTGCGCATATAATAATAAAGGCCAGGGCGTAATTGTAAAACCTTCCTCATTTACAACTTCATCTATATCCTCACGCTTGATACCATGATCGCTGGGTTGATGAGTTAATTTATATAACATCTCACATGATCTCGGAGAATCGGTCAATAGTGTATTATTAAGATACACCTCCAGAGCCTCTTTTCTTTTTAGTTTGATAAGATTTAGATGCTTTATCGTGATAGCATGGGTAAAACCGGGGTCGATCTGAAGAGCTTTTTCTGTACTTGCAAGAGCTGATTCATAATCTTCCTGCAAGTAATGAATATTTGCTTTGGTAAAATGATGATTGGGAGAAAGAGGATCCAGTTGAAGGATATGTTTGGTATGATCCATGGCTTCATCGAACCAGCCAATGGCCGTATATAATTCAGCTAATCCCTCCTCAGCTTCCGTATAGGATGGATTTAAAGTCATGGATTTGAGATACTGCTTTTCTGCTTCCCGGTAATTCCAATGCCCCCAAAATTCGAGTGTTGCTTTGCTGTAGTACCCCAGAAATGACTGTTCGTCGATCTCAAATCCCCGGTCTATATAATCAGCTACCAAATCAAGTGAGGCCATATTTGGGGTCCATGATCCAAACATAGAATGGCAGTAACCCGCTCCAAAATAGGGCCAGGAAAATCCCGGATCCATCTCTATACATTGTGGATAAAACTGCATTGCATTTCCAATCCCCACACTATCCCATCGCAAATGATTATATCGCGCTTTTAAGTAGAGATTATAGGCCTGAATATTTTGAGTGGGCACATCCACCAGGTGTTCTCCTATTTCCAGGTGGCCAAAATTTTCCCTGATTTGTTCCGCAATAGCTAAACTGATCTCATCCTGAAGCTCAAAGATATCCTCAATATCACGATCAAAACGACCCGACCATATTTGAAATCCATCGGTCGTTTGTATCAGCTGAGCAGAGATCCTGACTCTCTTTTTTGACTTACGTACACTCCCCTCCAATACCGTAGACACACCCAGCTGATTACCAATATGACGCACATCCATATGCCGCCCTTTGAACGCAAAAGAAGAAGTTCTCGCAGTAACTTTTAAACCCTGAATCCGGGTCAATGCATTAATGATATCTTCGGTAATGCCATCACTGAAATATTCATTTTCAGGATCTGAACTGAGGTTCAGAAATGGCAGAATAGCTATGGATTTGTTATCGATCAAAGATAAAGTAGGTGTTTAAGTACTACCCGTTATTCATATATACAGGAAGAAGATATAAAATCATGGGAATAAAGGAATAGAAAAGAAAACTTTAGACTGTAGGTACTACTTGTAATCTTTAGGTTGGCAACATCCAATATCTCATCAGTAGGTCCGCAATTTCATTTCAGGACGATAGCCTCTCTCCTTCTCCCGATCATTGAGCTGTCGATTCGATAAAGTGGATTTTCTAAGACTAAATCTATCGACAAATATCAAATCACCCATTTAACCGAATAACATTCAGAACAATGAAAAACCTACTGATTATTGTTTTTACACTTGCCTCATTGAGTGCCTTTGCTCAAACTAACTTACCAGAGGGTAAAGAAACTGAAGTAGCCCATAAATACAGGGTAAGTTTACCTTATTTCATTATTACAGATCCTATCGGAGATTCCTGGGACGATCGACAAAACGTTCAAATGATTGAACTTCATATAAAACGCAACTTAGATGATAAAAACATCATTGGATTAAAATTTGCCACCTGGCGATTGTTTCAACCCATGGGAATCACCTGGTGGGATGGTCTTTTAGATAAGCTTGAGACAGAAAGTGAATTCTATCCGGGACATGTTCGGGAAACCGGAATCGGAATTAGCTATCAACGCATGTTATGGAAAGGGTTATTTGCAACGGTTGAAGTTCTACCTCAACATCAAACCTACTTGGATTTAGACGGTAATAAAGTTGGAAATGGTTTTAAAGTATATAATTCCTATCACTTGGGATATCATATCTCAATCGGTAAGAAAAAACGATTTTTCATAGAACCTCAGGTTCATAGTCAGCACTGGATGTTTGAGACGAAGGCTCCTGAAGGATTTAAGGAGCTGGACGATAAATGGAGAAATTATTTCCTGTTTGAGCCCAATATATACGTAGGGTTTAATTTCTAAAGTATAGCTGCCTTGCAGCAGCAGTAGGATAAGCCCAAAAAATAACTCTACAAACAAAGACTCATAACCTGATACTATGTTCAAATCAAAAAAAGGAAAGAAGGAAATACTTCATCTCTACGACAAAAAATTGAAAAGCCTTAATCTAGATTTTGAGTATTTAACGATACAAACCAGTTTTGGAAAGACCAATATCATAGCTACGGGAGATTCTGAGAACCCGCCGATAATACTTGTTCATGGTTCGAATGGCTGTGCCCCTGTCGCTCTCGAGACCTATGCTAATCTGTATAAGAAATTCAGAGTTTTTGCGGTGGATGTTCTGGCTCAACCTAATAAAAGTGCCCAGAATCGCCTGAGTATGAAAGATGATTCCTATGGAAAATGGATGAATGAAATCATCGCTGACCTAAAGATTGAATCCGTAACTATGGCCGGATTCTCTTTTGGAGGATTGATCATTCTTAAAACGCTGGAATACGATGAGAATAACATCAAAGAAGTGGTTCTCTCAGCCCCCGCTTATATCGTAAATGGAAATCCATTGAAGGCCATATTCGAAGTGTTCATACCGATGAAGATGTACATGAAGACTAAAAAAGTAAAGTATGTTGAGAAGTTTTTATCCCATCTATTTACCGATCGGGATGATTTTGCTATTGAATTTCTTTCCAAAGTCTTTTTAGAGTTTGAAATGGACTTTACCCCGGTTCCGGTCATTGATGCTAAAAAAGCCGGAGAAATCACAACTCCCATTACCCTGTTCGCAGCTCAAAACGACATCCTGTTTCCCGGAAATAAAATGATAAAGCGGGCAGAAAAGATATTTCCGTCTCTGAAAAAAAGTACGCTTTTGGAACACTCAAAACATGTCCAAAACCAGGAACAGAATGAACGAATTGAACGGGAGATCATGAGATAAGGAGCACTTGGTACAATAAGATGCACCCGAAAAGACTACTCAGGTTACTCTAAACGGGCTCAATAAAAAGAAACAATTATGAAAGCCATTAAATGTTTGAAATACGGAGGTTCTGAAAACCTGGTACTGGCAGATGTTGAACAACCAAACCCGAAAAGCAATGAGGTGCTGATAAAAATTAAAGCTACCTCAGTCACCACCAGTGATGTACTCATACGAAGATTGGATGAGCCGCTCATTCCAAAATTTATACTTCAAATCATCTTTGGTTTTGGGAAACCACGCAACCCCATTTTGGGGATGGTATCATCCGGACAAGTGGTAGCAAAGGGCGAAAAAGTAACCTCCTTTCAGATTGGTGATGAAGTATTTGCCTACGGTTCTGTTTCGACTACTAATCACCGCTTTGGGTCTTATGCAGAGTATATATGCCTGCCCGAAGACTGGAATATCGCCCTGAAACCGGCCAACATCAGTCATAATGAGGCTGCCGCGGCTCCCTATGGCGGCTTACTCGCTATGCATCTATTGAGCAAAACCTCCATTCAGAAAGGCGATGAACTCTTAATCTACGGGGCTTCAGGCAGTATTGGGACCATGGCAGTGCAATTAGCCAAAATTGCCGGCGCAAACGTAATCGCTGTTTGTAGCGGCAAAAACGTTGACCTGGTCAAATCGCTGGGCAGTGATCTTGTGATTGATTACACCTTGCAGGGCGCTGAAAAACAGTTATCCACTTATAAATATGTACTGGACGCAGTCGGAAACTCAAAGTCCTCACTACTTAAAGAAAAAAGCAAAAAGGCCTTAAATGTAAATGGTATATACATATCCATTGATACCGGTGTACCTAAAACCCTCAGAAGTGCTTTTATACAATTGAAAAACTACCTCGCAGCAGGGAAAATCAAACCGGTAATTGACAGAGTCTTCCCATTAGAAAAAATGGCCGAAGCCCACGATTATGTTGAGCTCGGGCATAAGCGGGGTAATGTCATCATAAGTATCTCCCTTTGACCTATCTGACATAAACAAAAAGAGGTAATACCTCAAACATACAAGCAACAGAAAGCTTAGCCTTCTGTGCATTGTTTTAGAAAAGCAACAGCACATGTTTTGCCTTATCCCAATATTCACCTACCGGCAAAAAATCCTCTACATAAAAAAAGCCTGACTCGCTTGTGCGAATCAGGCTTTGAGCTCCCCGGGTAGTGGCTTGGAGGGGTTATTTCAGGTTTCAAAGACCGTTACTTACTCACAAAATATCAGTTACTTACAAAATGTAAGTAGAGAAACTTTCTTCCCCCAATGAGTGACTTTATTCAAGTTTAGTCTTACTATGGTTGTACCAAATTTCAACCTAAACATGACTGGATGTCAGCAACTTTTCAAATTGTCTTTAGGTCAGATAAACCTAAGAAAAATGGAGAGTGTCCTGTTTATCTCAGGATCACACAAAACCGTAAGGCCAAATTTATGAGTACCGGGATTTCAGTGGAACCCAAATACTGGAATTCGGACAAAAGAGAAATTCGCAAGTCACACAGAAACGCGAAGACCCTCAATCAAATTTTAAATCTAAAAAGAACCGAAGCCGAAGATGCATATGCGGAGTTAGCTCGTCATGGCCGGGATAACTCAAAAAATATCAAGCGTAAGATAAAGGCCAAGAAGGATGCGGACTTCTTTATATATGCCGAAAATGAAATCAGGGGAAAAACAGAGATCGGTAAGCTATCTCAGGTAAGCCAAACCAAAGTGGCTAAATCCCAGATGGAAGATTATATAGGAGAACCTCTCCTTCCTATTGCTCAGATGGATCATCACTTTCTGGAAGGCTTTCAAAACTATCTGCTCTATCAGAAAAAGAATAAGCCCACTACCATAAAGAAAACCTTTCAGCCCATAAAAAGGATTATCAGGCAAGCCCTGCTGGATCATGTTATTCATGTAGATCCGTTTGTATTCTTTAAAAGGGTGAAAGAGAATGAACCGCCGGAAAAAACCAAACTGACTTTGGAGCAAATTGACCTTTTGAAGTCATTGGACATTAAAAAAGGTTCGTCCAAATGGCACACTCGGAATGCTTTCCTATTTAGCTTCTACAGTGCCGGTATTCGGTTTGGGGATGTCTGTGAGTTGACTTGGGATAATGTCAAAGGCGGACGACTCATCTATAACATGGGCAAGAATGGGAAGAAATTCAGTACCCATCTGAATGACCCTCAAAAAGAGATCCTCTCCCATTACTCCGGTGAAAGAAACCAATTCATCTTTCCCTTTCTAAAAAATGATGTAAAGTATGATGACCTGGGTGATCTTCGAAGAGACATTCGATCACAAAATGCTTTGTGCAATAAGAACCTATCTAACCTCAGAGATCTTGCCAACGACAAAATAGAAAAGGAAGAACTCAAACTACCCTATGTGGAGCATATCTCCTTTCACGTTGCCCGACACTCCTTTGCCCAGCATGCGGTAAATAACGGAGTATCTGTCTATGAACTCAAACAAGTTCTGCGACACGCTAAAATTGAAACCACTGAAAAATACCTTAAATCACTAAATGCTGAGGTCGCCGATAAAACCATCAGCAAGCTATTTTGACTTTAATGAATACAAGACAACACTTTGACGCCATTAAACATGGCAATATGACGAAGCTAGATATCCACAATTTTGTTGATAATGCTACTGATAACTTCAATCCTGTTAAACTGAAAATGCTGCTCCAGGATCTGGATCACTATATCACGAGATTCTACTTCGACATCAGAATAAGACCTTCAGAAATGATCTGGCCTGTTTTTGAGAAAATAAATGAAGATGCAGGACATGAAATTTATACAAACGTTTTAAAAAACATCTGCGGTTTGCCCGGAGCCGAAGAGGAAACTTTTCAAGATGCTGCTTTAGCCTATGTTCAGCAATATGGTTATGAGGCGGTCATAGAATTTACCGATACCATCAAAAACTTCGAAAAGGTTGCTGATGAGATGTACGGCAATGAGTTTACCAATCAGTATCTAAACGAAATTTCACTTACAAAATTCAGAACATATCTGAATGATCAGTTGGTTGAAGCTGAAGAAGAACAGCTGATTGAAAACCAACCGATTGGTCGTCAACCCGTCTTTGATTTGCAGGACACCTTGAACTGGTTTCACGAACTTAAAGGAAATCCGGATTACCAGCATGCCAATGGTTCACCTCACTACAGTAACATTGATTTGGAGCTGATTTCCCGCCACAAAAGAAAATCTGGACAAAAACCATCCATTGACACGATAAAAGTACATCGTAGAAAACTGGGTTTAATGCATACTGGAACACTATCTCGAGGGGTGAAAAAGGGTTAATAACCCTTTTTCATCTGTTTCAGGTTCGCAAAAGTGCGGAAGTTGTGTGCAGTTCAAACAACAACCACAACAAAAGCACACAACTATGCACGCTTATATACCAACCAAAGACGACCTCCAACAACTCATTGAAGCCGCAGTAGAACGCACTATGCAAGAGTGCCTCCCTGATGCCATCCGCAAAGCTACCCGAAAGAAATGGCTGACTACAGAAGAAACCATGAAGCTTCTGAAATGTTCACGTCGTCATATTCAATATCTAAGAGATACCGAACAGCTTCCCTATGTCCAAAATGGACGAACCATCCGGTATGATATCGACGAGATCGAGCAGTTATTGAAAACCCACAAAGTCCAACGAAGAGTTAATTCTTAGTCACTGCGTCAAAAGAGCCTGCTCCACAATGGAGTGGGCTCGATTATTTCAAAAATTTCAACAATTGCCTCTAATGAAAAATACCATACTATCAATACCAAAAAACTTCGATCTAAACACCGCTGAACGACCTAGCGATATCACTATTAACCAACATCAGGCAAATTTAGTCAGCCCGGAAGACCTCCGACTGCCCGCGGAACTTCTACATGAACTGCCACCCTTAGTCACCGACTATCTCGACTACGCCTCACCTCTTTCTGATGCCCCGGATGAATTTCTACTGACTCCTTTCCTGGCGATTGCAGGATCACTTATTGGAAATAACCGGTTTGTCGAACTTGGAGGCATAACCGTCTATCCGGTTATTTGGACGGTTATTTTTGCTGGTTCTTCCACCCTGCGAAAATCCACTTCGGTCAGCATCGCTAAGAAGCCGTTTAAAGGAGTCTTGAAAAAATGGAAGGAGGAACATGAAATCAACGTCATGAATTGGCAAGAAGAAAAAGAATATGCCGAGGATCACAATCAACCCTTTGAAGTACCGTCTCCTGCTAAACGAACTTTATACTGCTCCGATGGTTTCTCAGATCTCACATTCTGGGAAGACCTGAAGAATAACGGAAGCCTGACCTCCACTCCCACCGAATTTACCGCCCTTTGGAATGAGTTAACCAGACCTCGAAATAGTTTAAAAGATTTGGCTCTTTCCATCTTTGATGCGGAAGATTCCATTCGAAGAAATACAAAGAATGCCGGGGATATAGAGCTTCAAAACCCCATTTGGTGCATTGTTGGAGCAACTACCCTTTCCAACTTTCAGAAAACCTTGACGGCCATGGAGCGATCCTCCGGTTTATTGCAACGAATTCTGCCGATTTGCATGAAAGAACGGACCAAACCTTTCAAAGCATTAACGGAATTGGTCAAGCCGGATGAAAAACTTTACAACGAAATATGTACTCTAATTGAAGCCCTATCTGCTCTTCCAAGGCGTCCGGTTTCACTAACCATGGAAGCCGCTGAACTGTACACCAACTGGAGTCATCAGCAGCAAGAGCAAGCGTATGAGCTTGAACAACACATCCCCGATATCGGCGGCTATGTCTCCCGCCTCGATGTCTATACCATCAAGTTTGCATTGATCTTCCAAACCCTGGACAATCATAATTATGCCATTAGCGGGAAGAACATGAAAGCAGCTATTCTGTTGTGTCAGTGGCTCTTCAAGCATATCATCTTCATGCTTCAAAAGAACTACATCTTTAACCGAACCTATTCTGACCGATTGAAAATTCGGGAGCTTTTATCAAAGCAAGGCGGAAAGATGAGCCGAACGGATCTGATGAATTATTCCAACTTTGATAAAGAACAGCTCGATAAGGCGTTGGATAATGAAGTAGAAGCCGGATTTATTGAAAGATTGGTCATTGATACCGGTGGCAGACCCCGCTACGAGTACAAGTTGAAGCCTGAAGGCAACTTAGTTACTTAAATACTTAGAAAGTCCCAGCCCTAAACCACTTATTAAGAAACTAAGTAATTAAGTAGCTATGAATGAGCTAAACAATTCCATCAGTATTTTTAAAAACTTTCAGTCTGAACCAAAGACCATTTCCCTTATACAGTGGCTCCATGCCTGTAAGCATGGATGCAGGTATTCCAAACAGGTCCTTCGGTATCGTGAGACAAAGCAGGATTTTTTAAAGAAATCCCTGCCTTTGGTAACTGTCGGAGCCGTTTGTGAGGGTGGTCGCAAAATGGAACAGGTGATTCACAAAACCGGATGGATTGCTTTAGATATAGACGGTAAAGACAATCCACACCTCTCCAATGCCGAACACCTGCGGGATGAAGTCGCCAACATTCGCAATGTGGCATTCTCCGGGCTAAGCGTATCGGGAAATGGAGTTTGGGCCCTTATCAAAATTGAAAAGCCAGATCAACAGGCAGAATACTTTCATGAAATTCAGCAGGACTTTCTGGAATTATTTGGAATAAAACTGGATATCTCAAAAGGAAGAAACCCCAATGATGCCCGGTTTTATAGCTATGATCCTGACGCCATCATAAAAGAATCCTTCATACCCTATCGAAAACTTTCTAAAGAACTACCCAATTCCCCTGTTTATTTAAATGAATTTGATGATAGTAGAAATTATCAGAAAGATTTCTGTGGCAATGGTACCAGATATGGAGAAGTAGCCCTTCAGAGTGAACTAAAACTCTTAGAACAATCATCCGATGGTAACCGAAACAACCAATTATTTAAAATTTCTGCCCAATTGGCCTCACTGGTTGCCTCAAATTGTTTAAATGAATTCGAAGTTCGCAATCTTTTAGAACATTCAGCCCGATTCATTGGCTTGTCTGACAAGGAAATTCATCAAACCATTGAAAGCGGATTCAAGAAAGGGCTGCAAAATCCCAGAATTTTAAAAGTATCACATGATTCCTTATCCCACAACACCGCAATTTCTTTAAAAGAAAAGCCTCAGATCAATTCTGCACTTTACGGAATGAATCCCTGGACAGGTGAAGTCTTTGATGAGCGTGGTTATCCTAAAAATTGGGATAACGTGCTACCCTTTTAAAAAAACCGCCGGTCAATTGATTAGTTATCTACTGATTTATTAGAGTGATTTTTCTTTAAAAGGCTAAATTGGATGTTATACAGCATATCCAATTCCGTTAATTAACGATTACAGCCGGTTTCTTTGAAAGAATAGAAGAATTACTTGAAATAATTCGTGATTCGCGAAATGCAAATCACTGTTTAATGCTATTATTGAGGCCTTTTTGGAATTCATTTAAAAGAATTGGGCTAATTCGTAAATAGTTAGGTTATTTGGAATAATCGGGCTGTCAGGAATGCTGTTTTATTCCAATTTACTCATATAACTCCGTAGAATTATGCTGTTATCAATCTCTCACGTAAGCTTTCTTTTGGTGAAAAGGTCTATTCAGAGTAAATGTTTTAAATAATAACCGATTTCAATAAATAACCCCTATTTATAAACATTATTTATAAAAAGTAATCGGTTTTAACGATATCGGTACTACCGCCAATCAAAATGAGTATTGCTTCACCAAATCTTCAAAGCGAACCACTTTTTTTCTATCCGTTGCTTTGAATAAAAATGGTTCCACGTCTTTGGCCATTTCTTCCATATCCAGTTGCTGGCATTTTTCCAGAACGACTTCTTTTAAGGTCTCGGCATCAGATACCGAAATTTTATCTTCAAGATAATCGTAGTCGGGCTGAATGTTACGCCCCATCAGAAAAACCATATCAAAGAAGTCTCTGCCTTTATTCCTTTCGCGGTTGACAATAGCATATAACTTTTGAGCCATCAGTAACGGTAATGGAGTGGTCAAAATAGTGGTAAATACCTCGAACCGGTTTAGTACAAACCGTTCAGGCTCATAGTCAAAATGCTGTGGCTCGGTATCTAATTGAATAAGAATCTTTTCTTCTTTATGGCCCGATAATCCTTTTTCAAAAAGTAATCCCGGAAACTTGATGTGACAGTGCCAGGCTCCTTTCATCACGGTTTTCATTTCGGTTTCAAATCCTTCTCTGGTGAGTTCCCTTTCAATGAGCTTGGCTACTTTTTCAAAGTCATCTTCACTCAATGAAATATTATCAAAATCGAGATCTTCGGAAAAGCGCTGATTCCCATGTACAATTCGAAGACATGTCCCTCCAAGAAAGCATAGTCCTTTGGCATACGGACTTTCAAAAATGATCTCTAAAATTTTGTATTGCAGGTACTCCCTCAATAAAAATTTAGGATAGCGGTGTAACTGATCCGGGTAAAAGGATTGGATTTCGTCAAGCGTTAGCATTCAAATAGTTTTTTAAGTGATTAATTCGGGTATGTAGTGCATTGGACCCAATATGATTGACATAGGCATCCAGCTTATCCATGGATATGCGGGTTACAATTTCTGCTGCATTCCATCGCAAACTTTCAAATTCTGCCGGACTCTCTATTTCACTGTGCAGGTACAGATAGTCAATGATTGTTTTTTCAGGTCCGGCAATGGTATAGTGGTGGTCATCCCACTGCTGAAGGTGATAGCCAAAAAATAGATCCGGTTTCAGGTTGCGGTATGAGAAATTACCTATCGGTGTATCAAAGGTATTTGTCTTTACCGTAGTGCATGAAGTGATTTGAAAGACTCCTTCCGGTATAAACCCATAAACGGACAAGGCTGATTCCAACGACACATAGGAAGGGCCATAGATGGCATTTGCACAATAGAACAGATAAGCTTCATCAACCTTGTAATCTGTGAACCGATAATATCGATTTCGTAATTTTTGGATGTAGCCTTTCTCCTGCCACTCTACCAGCCTGCGATTGTCGAAATTTGGGAAATGCTTCTCGATCTCACGGACTGAAAAGACCGGAAACCTCTGCATACTTTCTTTGAACTCAAGATAAGTCATATTTTTCATTTCTATTTATTGTTAATAATAACAATTTTTAGAAATAAAATCTCTCTTTAAATCTACGAGATCAAGTTCCACTTGGGAATAGCCCCGGAAAAGCGCCTCAAAGTCCGAGGTATGCTTCTCGGGAGAGGATTTTGAAGGCAAAGTCGTTGGATGGGGTTTTTTAACTCAAAAATAATACCCTAATAGTTACATCCAGCAATAAAAGTTGAAAGATTTGACTATTTATAATATCCGATTAACTTTTACGCATTGTCAATTCAATTAACTACACTAAAGTTATGTCATCGGTTATCGGGATTCTTAATAAACAAGCTGTAGCGTTAGCTGCTGATAGTGCCGTTACTATTTCCAGGAGAGATAACAGAAAGATTTTTAATACGGCCAATAAAATTTTTACTCTGTCAAAATATCACCCGGTTGGGGTAATGGTTTACAATTCCGCTTCCTTTATGGGAACCCCTTGGGAAATTATCATTAAAATGTACCGGGATCAGCTAAAAAATAAATCTTTCAAGACTGTTAAAGCCTATCAAGAAGATTTCTTCAAATACTTGCGTTCAAATAATTTTTTCAGTGACAGAGAAGAGGAAGACGGTGAGTTGACTGATTTTTTTATTTTCTGGATGAACGTGTTAGTTGAGGAAGTATTGAAAGACCACAGAAATCTACTTTTAAATCCAACTGAGGAAAACAAAGAAAAATTTCTAAACCGCTTCGCGGAAATGGTCACTAAGTTTACTAAAAATGTGAATGGGCGGGAATTATGCACTGACTTCAAAAACTATACTCAACGCTCATTTAGTGCCTATACCAAAGATATTTTTGATCAATGTTTACAATGGATTTTTGACCCGTTAGAGCTTGAACTAAAAGATAGCCTAAAATCGAAACTGCGGAAATTTCTCTTTTATCAGACAACTACCAAAGACTTTTATCGCAATTATACCGGTTTGATTTTTGTAGGGTATGGCGACAAAGAAATTTACCCGCAATTGATTCCTGTCCATGTATCATTTGTACTCGATGAAAAACTGAGAGCTTTTGTTGACGTTGATAATCAGGCCCAAATTTCCTCAAAAAATAGTGCCGCTATTCGGCCATTTGCACAGACTGATGTGATTAATACTGTACTTTCAGGGATTGACCCAGAGTTGGATTCTTTTTACACAGACAATTTCATGAAATTTCTACAAAAATATAATCGGCTCGTAGCAAAGACGATAGAGGATCAGTCTCAGGAACTTGCAGATGCCATTCTTGGTTTAAATTTAGAGAAAGTAGTCAAAGAATATATTGATGAAAACTTCAAGATCCGGCGGGAGAATTACATAAACCCTTTGATGAGTGCCGTTGGAAGCCTCTCAAAGGAAGACCTCGCAGAAATGGCGGAAAGTTTAATTTACTTAACGTATCTTAAACGCAGAATTACTTTTAAAGAAGAAAGTGTGGGCGGTCCGGTAGATGTAGCCCTTATCACCAAAGGTGATGGATTTATCTGGATAAAACGTAAACACTATTTTGATCCGAAACTTAATCACCACTTTTTCAAAAACTATCTGGAATGACCGAGCAACCAACAGATAACACAAGCCGTCGCTTTGATCCTCATGTAGCCGCTGACTTGTGGCGGAAAAAAGAGCAAGAACAAGAGGAACGTAAAGTGATGAATCCTGAAAAACTTGCTGAAGAAGTTTCTGACCGGCTGATTAGAATTATTGAAAAGGAGATGAAACGACAGCAGCCTAAAAAAACAGGGTAAGCCCCCTACCTAATCCTTCTTAGGAGGATTTGTCTTTGTAACATCCGGACGCGGAGGCTTTGTTTTGCTGTTGTGCCTAACTCTTTTCTTTTCCGGATACTTTGTAGTGCTTTTCTTTTTCTTTGAATCGCTCATTTTTTAGGTGGCTTTTTACCTTGACTTGCTGATGGTCTAGGTGGTTTGGTTTTTCCTTTCTTTACTGGTACCGTTTGTTGTGTTTTTTTAGCCATGATCTATAGATTAATGGTGAAGAATAGTACAAAAACCGTTATTGCTGCAATTAAAAACCCAAATGACCAGTTATTCAATCGGTTCGTCCTTTCATCTTGCTCATCACTTTCGGTGTGTTTTCCTTGTAACTCAAGAGTTCCCGCTTTAATGGCTGATTTATGGGACAATAGGATAAGCAGTAATGATATGACAAATCCCGCCCACGAAGCTATCATAAGAAACTTCCAACCTGCTTCATCCAAATCAACTAAGTCTTTTACGAAGCCCAACGTCAAAATCAATCCCCCGCTGGATAAGTACACAATTAGTTTGTCAAACTGTTCTTGGGCATAATCCCGCATCTTTCGGACAGTTGCTCTGTATTCTTCTAATTCTTTTTCTTGGTCTGTCAAACTTTTACTGTGTTTCTATTTACAATTCCTCCGGCTCCAGTAACTGAATCAATCGCTATATGTACGATCTATAAGAATGTACTTAATTATCCAAAGGGAATTGAGATTCTTTTTCCACAAATTTAGAACAGGGTTAACCACAGAAGTATCTTTTTGATAAAAAACATAAACAACTAGTGAAGATCTTAGAGTGATTAGCTTATAACTATATTAGATAATTCTTTTAAGCTAATGCACTATTTCAATTTTAACTGCTTGTAGTATTCCTTAACAATGGGAATAAAATTTTCAAAATCGGTTTTACTTTCAATAGATGTAGTTACCCATTTTCCATCTTGATTGTAAGTACCCAGCCTGAAATTTTGTCTTCTTGGATCTATATAGGCAAGAACATTTCCTTCATATTTAATTGAGATAGAATATTTGAGTGGTTCTGGTTTAATTTTTTCTTTGTCCCAACTTTTAACCTGTTCTACAACCCATTTTGCCAATTTTCTGCTTTCAGAATCTTTAATGTAATTGTATCTCTCATCTAGGGTATATGATTGAATTCTTTCAGGAAGACTGGGAGCATTTACCTCATTATAAATTAATATGATGTCATCGCTTCCCTCGAATTGAATACTTTGAAATGATATTAATGTTATTGGTATATCAATCCATTTTATTCTATTCAAAAGTTGAATGGAAAAACTTGGTGCAATTAACATTAATCTTAATTCCTGCGATGGATCTATATCAAGCTTACTATATGCTCTGGCATACCCTTCTATATTTCGATTCACATAATCATAATAGTCAATCGCTTGATCAAGCATTGAATCATTTTCAGTCACTTTCAGTTCGGCTACTACAAGTGATTTCCCTGCGTCTCTAAATAAAACATCTAATGGGCCCCTTGTTGTAAACGACTGGTGATCTACAAACTCTAGTTCATCTTCAATTAAATGTGGAGCCTTTCTTACAAGATCTTCCAACTTCGTCTCACTTATATCAACTGTTTTATAATTCTTCATACCCTATATGGAATATTATTTCTACTGCGTTATTACTTAATCTCATCCCACACTCCCCTCCACAATCCCAATCTCCTCTTCACTCAAGCCATACAGCTCATACACCAGTTGGTCAATTTCGGCTTCCAGTTTGCTGGTGTCGGTTTCGGGGTTTTCTTTTTTGGCCGCGAGGATTTTACTGACTAAATCACTCAACTCCTCTTGAGATTTAGAAACTTTGATAGGTAAAGTTTTAAATTCACCTACTCTTATTTTCGGGAATAAATCGTCAAACTCATTTCTTTCATACCTGAAAAACCAAACCATCAATTTAGATCCAAGTATTCCTAAGACATATTTTGGATCAACCTCTTTCTTAATTGGTTTTGCTATGTATAAGCTTCTATCAATTATTATATCATCCTCCAACAAAGTACAAATAAACCGATCTCCTAAAATCTCTCTCATCACTATCCTTTGACCAGTAAAAAATTTAGGATCTCTTGGGGCAGCAAGCCATTCACCGTAACTTATAAAGTGTTTTTTGTCCCACTTGGTAACAAACCAATCAATGTGTTTACCTCTAATTTCAGGTACAAAAGTTTCATCTTTTGCGTGATCGGAATGATACACTTTGTTCTTTATTACATGTTGGGACTGCCCTGTGTATTTATCATAAGGATTTACCCCTCTTGTAATATCAAACAATTCTTCAATATTTTTGCTCTCACTCCTAATTTTATCTAAAATCTTTTGAGCAAATTCGCTTACTAAGACATTAAATATCAGACCTTCGTTATTTGCAAATCTTAAAGAGTTTATTTCATGATTAATAGTTACCTCCTCTTCTTTGAAGTGCCAAACTTTTAAGGACTTCTCTTCTTTGGACTTTTTTCCTAAGAATATTAAGGTATCTACTGTAGCCTCTTCAAAAGCGTTTGAGATATTGGGATTAACTGAGATAAGGGGAATATTATCTAATACGAATTTTCTACATTTTGTCATGGTCATGTTTTTCAACCATGAATTAGGTGTAATAAAACTTATATATGCATTCTGTTTAATTAAGTTTGCTCCTCTTTCAATGAAGAAAACATATAGATCTAATTGATATTCAGCAGTCTCAAAATTTGAACGTAAGTAATCTTTTTGCTCTGGCACGTTTGTTCCTGATAAATAAGGCGGATTCCCAATCACCACATCAAAGCCAATATATTTGCCCTCTTCATCCAGCACTTCCGGGAACTCGAAGCGCCATTCAAAGGCCTGGTTATAAAACGCCCCGCTTTCTTCATCGGCTTTCTGCTCCTCCAGTTTTTCTACTTTCTTTTTCTGCTTTTTAATGTCCTTTTTGGTGAATTTCTGCTCGCCAAACAGGTCGGCATTTTGCATTAGCTCCAGCCTGCCCCGTTCTTTGGAGAGCTTTTTGTTAATGGGACGGATATTGGTCAGCGTGGTGGTGTATTCTTCCTTAATCTCACCAATGAGGTTCTGAAGTCGCTTTTTTTCGGAACGGTCACCCGTGTGTTTGTAATTGCGCACGGCTTCCTTATAGTCCTCCAGCGAATGATCGCTATCCTTGAACACCGAAGACAGATCACTGTCCAACTCAAACCGGCTGACCAGCGAATTACCCTGCTTAATGTTAATATCAATATTGGGCAATACTTCCAGTTCCAAATACTCGCTTCCTGGCGTGTAAAAGGCTCGCTTCAGCAGTTCGATCCACAGCCGCAGCCGGCATATTTTCACTGAATTGGAATTGATATCTACCCCAAACAAACAGTTCTCAATCAGGAATCTCTTTTCGTGAAAAAGCGCCTGCTGTATGCGCTGTCGCTCGGAGGCTATTTTTCGAGAAGCCAGTGTTTGTCCCTGCCAGGTGTGAGACACATCATACTCAAACAATTCATCATCCCCGTAACTGACAATTAACTCATCATTTTCGACCATCACGTTCAGGTCCCGAAACGCTTTGCCGTCCACATCACATAAAATCCCCAAATCGGATTTTATGGCCAGCAGCTCATTCAAACACGACACCAAAAAATGACCGGAACCCACAGCCGGATCACAAATAGTAATGGAATTAACGATCTCATTAGCCTCTTTAATAGAGACGGATCGGTTCGGGCCAATATGATTATAGAGATCTGAAATAGTAAGCTCTTCCCCGTTTTCAATCCCTCCGTACTCAATAAATTTATCAACCACGGCTTTTCTTAAGGTCTCTCGTGCCATGTATTCGGTAATGAATCCCGGCGTATAAAACGAGCCGTCCTTATAACCGTTTATCTTTTCAAAGATCAGTCCCAGCACCGAGGCATTAATAAGCGATTTACGTTCGCTTCGGATTTCCTCTTTTCCTTCCGCAGAAAAGTCAAAGGCTTCCAGAAACCGGAAAAGATAATCAAGAGTTGAAAGCTCGTTCCCTCGCAACTCATTCAATACGCTGCGATTGTACACCGGCATGGTGGTATCGGTTAGACCGGAAATGCGGGTTGTATCATGCTCCAGGTCCGAGACATCAAACAACGAACTGTTCAGGTACGGGATATGGCCGAATTTCTCCTTTATGGCCTCACTACGCTCCTCCGTTCTGCGGGCAAGCACCTGGAAGAACAGGGTATTCAAGGCATCAAAGCCAGCCAATTCTTCACTGTTCAGGAATTTGAATTTCTTGTCCCCCCGGTGATAGCGGAATAGCTGGGCTTCCAACAGCTTCAGGAACAGCACCCGGTTCATCCACGTAATGCAAAGTTCCAGGGCTACACCGAATAATTGATCATCTTTGTCTTCCCCGTAATTTTTAACAGGTTCGCTAAGCGTACTCAAATGATCTTCCGCATCCAATATGCGAATAGTGTTTTCGATCATGGAGCCGGGATTTCGATGCTCTTCGCTTACCCGACGAATGTAGCGGGTGTTGCCTTCTGTGGTCTCTTCCAGCCCAAGGATATATAGCAGTTCGCGATAGAATTCCCGGTTCAGGCTGTTGCTGTCATTGGCAAACGATTCTTTCAGCAGGTGAATGGGAGTAAACAGCTTGAAAAGCGGAATGAGTTTCTTTTCGTAATCGCTGCCTTCTTGTCCACCCAATAATTTCCGGGTTTTATCCAGCGGAATGTACAAACCTGTTATAGACGTATCCTGTTGGTCTATATATTTCGCGATTTCATTGTACATGAAATCATTGTTGGAGGACACTTTTTGGTCGGCCTTCCAGCTTTTCCACGTTTTTCTAAGCACAGACGGTTTGTAGAAACAGCGTTCAAATTCCTGTGCATCAAAAATAAACCAATCGTGCATGTTGGTGATGATGACATGCTTTAGATCGGTGTTCCCTTCCTCAATGCGCTGCTCCAGGTAATACAATACCGCTTCATGCAGAGCTTTTTTGTTGAAGTTATCCTTGGTGATCATCTCCGCTTTATTCCCCGGACGCTTCACCTCCATTAGCACACCTACCGGATCATTCTTTTTAGTGCCGGTATAAATGGCTAAATCAATGCGCCCACTGGTATTGATCTTGTGATCATCAAAGCCAAGTGCTTTAAAAAAGGGTGGCAAAAGGTTTTTCAGATGTTCTTCATGCTCATCTGCTTCAACTGCATGATCTATTTGATCCAGTACCCCTGATAAGACATTCTTAAAATTATCAAACTCCGGTCGCTCTACCGGTTCTTTTAGAAAAGCTTTATTGATCCCCTGCCGAACTGTTTTTGTCTGTAGCTGCATGTGCAATAATTTCCTCTATTATTAACAATGGATTATAGGGAAAGCGGACCATTAAGAAAAGGAAAGTTGTGTGTTCAAAAAAGCTCGGATTAAAAGGTGTATGTATATGAATTAATTGCAGGAAGTAGAAACCTAGCCATTCAACATCAAGATCATTATGCCAATGTGAAAAGGTGAGGCTACCACATCTTAACACTATCATTTCATCCACTTTAATCTCATCCCATTCAAGATCACTAACATTACTGAAAGCTCGTGAATGAGCATTCCGCCGGCCATGTGAACTTCCCCGGCAAATACGCCGGTAAGCAGTGCCGCAACGGTAATGAGTGCTATCACCACGTTTTGGCGGATGTTTCTTAGGGTGAGTTTGGAGATGCTCAGCGCTTCGGGAATTTTGGTGAGATCATCTGCCATCAAGGCAATATCGGCCGATTCTATGGCTACATCGGTTCCGGCAGCTCCCATCGCAATGCCGATGTCAGCATCGGTAAGTGCCAGTGCATCATTGATGCCATCACCTACCATCGCCACACGGTGTCCGTCTGCTTTTAGCTGCTCAATGATCTTATGTTTGTCCTCGGGAAACATGCGAGAATAAATGGTTTTGATGCCCACTTCTTCAGCAATGCTTTGGGCGGTTGAATCAGTATCTCCGGTTAACATGACCAACTCCTCTATGCCAATTTCACGAAGTTTTCGAATAGCAGAAGGAGCATCGGGGCGGATGGTATCAAACAAGCCAAGTCCACCGATCAACTCTCCGTTTTTTGCTACCAGCACCACCGTTCGTCCTTTCCCTGAAAGTGCTTCGATATGCTGAAGCGCCTCATCATCCACCCTAATATTCTTTTCTTTCATGAATGATGGATTGCCTACCAAGATTTCATTTTCCAAATAGCCTGCAGATACACCAAATCCGGTGTACGACTGAAACGAATCCGCCTCAGGGACTTCTTGCCTGTTTCGGGCTTCCTCCAAAATGGCTTTTGCCAACGGATGTTCGGAACCGGATTCGGCAATACCGGCCCAATATAAAACTTCATCTTCAGTAATTTCAGACTCAACTTCTTTCTCGAAACCGTCAGGTACTTTTTTGGATTGAAGACTAAATACTTCAGTCACTTTTGGCTTGCCCTGAGTCAGCGTTCCGGTTTTATCGAACGCCAAAGCCGAGATCTTTCCGGCATTCTCCAAATATTCTCCTCCCTTAATGAGGATGCCTTCTTTGGCTGCCCGACCAATTCCGGTAATCACGGAAATGGGCGTAGAAATAACTAATGCTCCCGGACATCCAATCACCAACAAGGTAATCGCCAGTTCAATATTTTGGGTAATGATGAAAGAGATCACACTTAACCCCACAATACCGGGTGTGTACCAGCGAGCAAAACGTTCGATAAACCGCTGTGTAGGTGCTTTGGCATCCTGGGCTTCCTCCACCCTGCGGATGATCTTGGCCAGCGTAGTATCCGCTCCGGCTTTGCCTGCCCGCACAAAAATGCGTCCGTTTTGGTTGATGGTTCCTGCAAATACCTTCGAGCCCTGCTTTTTGTCGACGGGAATGGATTCCCCGGTGATGGCGCTTTCATCCACCGAACTTTCCCCCGATTCTACCTTTCCATCCACCGGAATTCGGCCTCCGGGTTTTACCTGGACCAACATATCTTTTTCTACTTCTTGCGCCGGGATAGTCTCTGTTTCATCTTCACGAACTATCGTTGCTGTTTCCGGAACCAATTCCACCAGGTTTTTCAAGGTTTTGCGGGTATTCTGAAGAGTTCGGCTCTCCAACCATCCCCCCAGCAAAAACAGGAAGGTGACGGCCGCCGATTCCCAGTAGATCCCAATTAAAAGTCCACCGATGGCCGCAATACTCACCAGCAGCTCGATGTTGGTTTGACGGTTCTTCAGTCCCAGCCAAGCTTTTTGGATGATCTCATAACCGGCAACTAAAGCCGCTAAAATCATCAAAGCATTGCCAGTGAATGTAGCCTCCATCACCCCAAAAAAGAACCAGCCTGACAAGATTGATATACCACTAACAATCAGCAGTATCTTTTTGCGGGATGTTGGGTTTTTGAACATGGAAGTAAATTGGCTGAAAAGTGTCATCATTCTAAATTCTTTGGTTAAAAAAGACCTGTCAGGTTTCATAAACCTGACAGGTCTGACTTTGAGTTGATCTAAAACGGAGAAACCGTAGCCGAATAGCCCGACTGCTGAACAGCAGCTAATAGGTCATCTTCGGTTACTAATTCCGGGTTGTGATCTACTTCGATTTTGCCGGAATTGAATTTCACGGTTGCTTTTTCAATGCCCTCCATGCTGTTCAAATTGGATTCGATGTTGTTCACGCAAGAGGGGCAATTCAGTTCGTCACTTCTTAGGATGGTTTTAGTTAGTGTCTTCATGGTTATTGATTGTTTGTTTTATTAGAAATTATCAGTTGGAATAAACATTGATATGTGTAATCTCTATTCCCGAAAAATCGGAATTAAGGAAGAGCGCCCCGAGGATTTTACCTCGGGTGCTCCGAGTTTAAGATCCTCAATGGCTATGTGGGGTTGCGTTTTCAGCTTTAACTGCTTCATAAACCGGCTCCACATAATGCATGAACTTCACATATTTGTGCACAAACTCGCGGCCGGCCTCTATGTTTTCAGGATTGTAATCTTTGGCTTCAATCATTTCATCAAAATGCTTGTGAAGTCCTTCTTCAAAGGTTTTCACAATGAGGTTTCGTACTTCTTTTAATGAACCGGTTTCAAGGGCATTATCTCCGGCGGGAATGGCAGGTCCAAAATCGGTGCCGGCTGGCTTTAATCCGGTATATGGTGCACCTTCAGATTCGCGATGCAGGCGAACCAAGGTTTCAAGGAAATGGCGATCGGCGACTTTCCGTACCTTCTCATTCATATCCCTGATTTCCAGAGTTTCACTAAATGTAGTTTGGACTTCCCTTTCTTGTTCTTCGGTGATCCACTTGAGTACCGGGGTGATATCGCCGTTTTCAAGAGCGATTTGAGCGTCTTGCACTACCGGACCATCCATGCTGTCGCAATGAGCCTGCGAGAGGATGGGGGTTAATGAAAAGAGGGTTACAAGTAGGAGTGTAAGTAATGTTGATATTTGAGTATTCATAACTGTTAGTTTTTGGGGTTCTTGATTTTCATCCCCAATCTAACAGTAAGAGGTGCGCACTAAAATGATGTAGATCAATCAGACTACTTCAGTTTTAAGAGTCTTTACTCTTAAAATATATACCTCTATTTTGGATAATCCATCTATTTCCTTGGTTAACAAACTAAAGGCATTTTTCAAACTTCTTTCTGAATTAGAATTACGTTCGTACAAGCATGACAAACAGCAGTAAGAGTCAAACCATCAACCAGAATTTCCCCGACGATATGCGCAAAAGTTTCGACAAACTACGCAACCAATGCCCGGTTGCCAAGGATGCAAGCGGCCACTGGCAGGTAATGGACTACGCAACCGTGGAACGAATCTTGGAAGACCCTCACACTTTTAGCAACCAAGTTTCAAGTCATCTTTCAGTACCCAATGGAATGGATCTTCCTGAACACACCAAATACCGTGTACTGATTGAACCCTATTTTTCAGAGAGTGTAATTAATCGGTTTGAAGATGATTTCAGGAAAACGGCCCGTAAGCTCATCAGTAATGCAAAAAAGCAAGATGCAGCTGAACTCATGGGAACCCTTGCCCGGCCTTATGCAGGGCGCGTACAATGTGCTTTTCTCGGATGGCCGGCTTCCCTGGCAGATACGCTCATAAGCTGGACGATGGAAAATCAGCATGCGGCCCGTATTAACAACCGTGACCGGTTGGATGAACTCGGGCAGGAATTTGAGGAGCTGGTTGCAGAAATCATGGAACAGCAGCGTTCATCCTTAAAAAATAATGCGCCTTCAACCCTTACGCAGTCGCTGATGAACGAAGAAGTAGACGGGCGCAAATTAACCACTGAAGAACTCACCAGCATATTACGTAACTGGACAGTTGGAGAAGTAGGATCTATTTCAGCTTCTATTGGAATCATAATACATTTTTTGGCCCATCATCATGAAGTGCAGGAGCAGCTTCGGAATCATCCCGAAAAAATAACAGACGCCACTGATGAAATTCTTCGCATCCACGGGCCACTTGTATCAAACCGAAGAAAGACCACCTGTCCCGTACAGCTAAACGGCGAAAAAATTGAGAAAGGTGAAACTATATACCTCAACTGGATATCTGCCAACCGAGATGAAGCCGTATTTGAAGCACCTGATGAATACCGGGAAGATCGTGATTCCAAAAAAAATCTTTTATACGGGAAAGGCATTCACGTTTGTCCTGGTGCACCGCTGGCCCGCATGGAGCTTCGGATATTCCTGGAAGAATTGTTTGCGCAAACCCAGGTTATTTGTCCCTCACCCGGCTCCAACGAATGCTACGAAACCTTGCCCGCCAGCGGATTTTCATACCTGCCCTTAACCTTTAGATAATGCGGCCCATATCTTGACCACTAAGCAGCCACAAAATATTCTAACTGGCTTACATTTAAGAATTAGCCCGAGACAACTGTCGCAGGCATGGATTCTGTTCAGCATTTTCGCGCTAATTTTAGCCGGATTTCTTTCCCTATTCATAATGTTGGGGCGCGCTCCGTACATCAACGATTGGATGTTTGGCACCGAATGGATGCGACGCATCCTAGTAGTGCACGTCAATCTCGCCCTTACAGTCAGCTTTTATGCTTTCATCACGGGGCTGTTCTTGATGATTCCATCCTCTCAAACCTTCATAAATAAAAGGCAGCTTCTATCTTTTGGAATGGCATTGGCAAGCACTCTTGTACTTACCATCAGCGGCTTCATTCCGATTGGGGAACCTATTTTATCAAACTATGTGCCCGTTATTGACCATCCCATTTTTATTGTCGGTCTTTGTTTTTTTGCATTGTCGCTAATCCTCACGTATTGTGATGAACGCTTGCTACCGAACTTTGTAAGATATACATATATCAGCGAATTCAACTTTCCGGTTTCGATCATTCCAATACTACAGTCGGCCGTTATAATCCTTGTTATCGGTGTACTTAATTTTCTCCATGCCTGGGTGATTACTCCTGCAGAATTATCCCCGGAAGTCTATTTTGAATTAGTACTTTGGGGCGGTGGACATGTACTACAGTTCACAAATATGGCTGCTGGTGCAGCAATTTGGGGATTGCTTTTCCACAGTACAACTCAGAAACATTTTATGTCTTATCGCACCAATTTCATTCTTTTTGGACTATACGCATTACCCCTGTTTTTTACACCTTTTTTGCTGCTCGAAGGCACAACTACCGCTTTGTATATCACAGGGTTTACCCGTTATATGCAGTGGGGCATTTTTCCGGTTATTACGGTTGTAACAGTGATTGTAATTATTAGGATGATCCAGAACAGGACCTTTTTTAAGCTCAAAACCATCCTGTCTAACCCGGCCTATACGGGACTTGTTTGGAGTCTATTTTTAACTATTTCCGGCTTCATCCTCGGGGCAATGATTCGAGGTTCAAATACGATGGTGCCCGCTCATTATCATGCAACACTTGGAGCTGTTACCATAGCCTTTATGGCTGGTACATATGAACTTATGGGGTATTACGGTTATCCGTCGCCATCATGGAAAAGTAAAAAGCAGGAAGCTATTCAATTACTTATTTTCGGTGTTGGGCAGACTATTTTTGTAAGTGGACTTGCCGTGGCCGGAACGTATGGATTGGCACGCAAAGTTTTTGGGGAGGAGCAACTTATATTATCTCCAGAAATTTATGTCGGTCTTGGTTTACTGCTCGTTGGTGGCTTAACTGCTATTTTGGGTGGAATTCTATTTCTAAAAAATATACTTGCATATATTCGCCCATAAACCTTAAACACAATCTACTTTACTTGGTCCAGTAATACAGTAGATTGTAAAGAAGCACTTCTCCCCTCTTCGAAGCCTCTTCCGATTTAAGAAGCATTTGTTCAGCACTTTGCACATGATCCCCGGATTCCCGATATCTCCCCCAATTATTGATCATTGCCTGTACTTCTGGGCGTCCTATTTCAAGATGAAACTGCAAGCCGATAATATTTTCGTTCACAACAAATGCCTGATTGGTACAAAGTTCAGTGGAGGCCAAATGTACGGCTCCTTCAGGTAAATCAAATGTATTGCTATGCCAGTGATATACCATCGGATCTTCCCAGTGTTTAGTCGCGGGGTGAGTTTTACCTGTCTCTGTAAGGTTGATAGGATACCACCCAATTTCATGATCTTTTGCCGGATGCACAGATTTACCCATAACATGAGCAATCAGTTGTGCCCCAAAGCAAATTCCCAAAACCGGTTTTCCCAAACCTATCATCTTTTTGATCAATTCTTTTTCACCGGTTAACCATGGATACTTTTCCTCATCTTCAATATTCATGGGCCCACCCATCACAATTAGATAATCCACATCATCCACAACAGGAAGTGAATGATCATCATAGAGATTGATCTTTTGAAGCATAAAACCCTTTTCCTCAAGGTAAGTCTCAATCATACCAGGCCCTTCGAAAGGAACGTGCATAAGGCAATAGAAAACTGGATTAGACATTATTGGAGGTATTGAATTTAGGTTAAGACCTAGGATCGAGTGGACGGACTGTCATATCGTTTACAAGAAAATTATCCGGTGTTTGTAAAATGTGAACTATCATTTCAGCAAGATCATCCGGCTGCAACATGTTAGCATGTGATTCGATTCCTGATTCTTCAAAAAAATGAGTGTCTATAGAACCTGGGTTGAAACACGTTACTTTGATATTGCTAAAGCGCAGTTCTTTGAACAGAGCCTCACTAAATCCCTGTACGCCAAATTTGGTAGTACTGTAGGCCGATTTCGTCATGCCGGAGGTTTTTCCGAGGATGGAACCCACGTTAATGATATGGGATGACTCGGCATTGGCTTTCATCAATGGCACGACCTCCCTTGTTAAAAAATACATTCCGTTTATATTGGTATCCATCATTTGCTTCCACTGCTCAAGAGGCAGTTCCTCAATTTTACCAAATATCCCTGCCCCCGCGTTGTTGATGAGGATATCTGGACTGTATCCATCGTTGAAAGTCTGGCCAAACCATTCCGAAACAGCCGCTTGATTGGTAATATCCAGGGTAACTGGAAAAAATAAATTTCCCAGCTCTGTTTCCATTTTATTCAATTTTCCGGATGAACGTGCCAATCCGAAAACCCGAACCTGAAGTTTGGTTAACTGACGTGCGATAGCGGCTCCAAGCCCACTGCTGGCGCCGGTAACAATAGCTGTTTTATTTTCTAAAAACATGTATACTGATATTTATAAAGTTGATAATAATACTCCCTCTCCTCCAGTGAAATAGATGTATAACGGTATGAAGAGAAAACCAATAGCCAACAGAATGGCGAAGAAGATGCTGAATACATAGAACAAATCAGAGAATCTTCTTCTCTGCATGGAAAGAGAGGTTAATGCACTCCAGAATCCATGAGCCAGGTGAGCAGCGAGAAATAGCATCACCGCCGTATATCCAAAGGCGTGCCACGGATTTTGAAAGGTCGAAATGACCAAAGATTTCAGGTCCCGAACTTCTACCCCATTCAGCGTTATCATTTCCACCGGACCGAATTTGAAATCGTTGAGATGGACAATCAAAAACAAGAATAGTACAATACCGGAAATTGCTTTGGTCCGTGCATGCCAGGTATTATGTGCAGGCTCTCCTCTGGTTTGATAGGTATCATATCTATCCGAACGCGCTCGTTTCCGTTTTCTCCAAATAGATATACCTACGATGGCATGTACCAAGAATGTAAGTGCCAGAAGGAATTCAAGGATATATAAAATCCATCCCAAACTTTCCAATTGATAGGTGTATTGGTTAAACGCATTTTCGGGGCCAAACAGGGTTAGGTTTCCCGCCAAATGTACCACTACAAAACCGACAAGTGCCAAACCGGTAGCACCATTTAACACCTTCCTCCCGACCTGCGATCGTAATACTTTCATTAATTTCATTTGAAATCTCCGGTTTGATATAAAATTAAATATGTGAACCCATAGACAATAGTGTCTATTCTATGGATTCACAAACCTGTCGCCTGTATATTTAATCAGGTTTGATAAAAAAATTATTCGTGAATTAACTAACTTTGCTATAAGTTTAATGGAGTTTTGGGTTATGCAAAGTTTTTTTCAATAAGATCAATCTCTTTAATCCACAGTTTAAAATTTAACAAACCTTTCCTGATTTCGGATCGATGTAGCATCCGTCCCCGCTGAGAGATCGCTGCCAGTTGAGGTCTGCTTCCAGCTCCCGGAGCCATACTTCGATTTCTTCATCTCCTGAAATAACTGAATCACCATCGTATATTTTCGGGAGATGATTCTCACTGGATCCATTTTCAAGTACTTCCGTTTTGTATGATAGAACCAAATCCTTGAACCGGGATTCAATTTCATCCGCTTTTGGATCATTAGGCTGCCTGATGAGTTTGATCATAGCTGATGTATGCTTAATGTTTAATGTTCATATTCTGAAAATTCGATTTCCGGTGATTCCGGAAAGGTTGAAATTCCTGTTTCTCCACAGTATTTGCAGTCAAGGCGGTCAGTGATAAGCCTTACCCCGCGTTTGAAGGTAAAATAGTACCACATCCATTCTACAAACACCCGAATTTTATTGTGGAAGCACAATAAAAACAATATGTGTACAAAGGACCACATGAACCAGGCGGGGAAACCGCTTAATTTTAAGCCATGAATATCTGCAACGGCTTTAGCCCGACCAACAGTAGCCATCATGCCTTTATCTTTGTAGATAAAAGCTGGCTTTACTGAAGAGGTATCGCCATGTATAATCTGATCAGCTACAAACTTCCCTTGCTGCAAAGCCACGGGTGCCAGGGCTGGAAGCGGGTTTCCTTCTTTATCTTCAACATACGCCGCATCTCCTATTACAAAAATTTCGGGATATTCCGGTACGCTCAGGTTTTGATTCACCTTAACCCGGCCTGACCGATCTTGTTCTGTTCCCAGCGAATTCACCAGTGGTGAAGCCGATACCCCGGCAGCCCAAATTATATTGGGCGTTTCTATAAAGCCTTCTTTGAAATGGATCTTATTTTCTTCAATATCTGTTACCGGTGTATTTAAAAGAACTCTCACTCCCATATCCTCCAGCATTTGCCGGGCTTTTTCAGACAGTTCATCGGGGTAGCCATTCAAAATCTTGGGTGCAGCTTCTACCAAAAATACTCGGGTTTCGTTAGCGGAAATATTCTGGAAATCACGCATCAACTGACGTTTGGCAATTTCAGCAATGGCACCAGCCATCTCCACCCCGGTGGGTCCTCCTCCTACAATCACATAAGTAAGATAAGGTTCCCGCAATGCCGGATCCTCAATCTGTTCCGCTTCTTCCAGCGAAAGTAAAATACGTTCCCTGATGTTTAGGGCATCCGAGATAGATTTCAATCCGGGTGCGTGGTTTTCCCACTGTTCGTTTCCAAAATAATTGTATTTGGCCCCTGGAGCCAGCACCAAACGGTCGTATGTTACGGTGCGACCATCATGCAATAGCAATTGTTTTTGCTCCGGTTTTACCTTTTCTACTTTTCCCATGAGTACTTGTATACCGGAATCTTCTCCCAACACGGCTCGGATGGGAGCGGCAATATCGCCGGGAGAAAGTGCTGCCGTGGCCACCTGGTATAGTAACGGCTGGAACAAGTGATGATTAGACTTATCAATGAGGGTAACTTTACAGGATGATTTCCTCAGCTTCTTAGCGGTCGCAATCCCGCCAAAGCCTCCGCCTACAATTACAATATGTTCCTGACTCTTATCCATAATTCTCACCTCTACTTTTTTATATCAACTCATCTAAAAATTCTTTCAGTACAATGGCATGATTGTGTGTTTCATCTTTGGCCGCATACAGCAGTGTTAATTTTTGGCCCTCTGCATTTTCGAAGAGTTCATCAATCACAGCCTCGCGATCGGCCAATTCTGTTTTATACCGTTTTTTGAATTCCTCGAACTTTTCCGGATCGTGATCGAACCATTTTCGGAGCTCAGGCGAGGGTGAAATCCTTTTATTCCACTCATCTAACTGAGCCGCTTCCTTCGACACGCCTCTCGGCCACAGCCGATCTACCAGTACCCGGTAACCGTCGTTTTCAGATACATCTTCATAAATTCGTTTTATTTGTATGGATTGAACTGCCATAATAAAAATTCGTTGTTGTGTTAATATTTTGAGTCACATTGTTGATAACCTTTAATCCCTATTTCGCCAACTCCGGTTTATACGTTCCGACCTCATTTCCGAATCCTATAGCCAGTCGGTTCCAACCGTTAATGGCAACAATGGCCGTAGTCAATACCACCATTTCCTGCTCTGAAAAATGCTCGCGAATCTCCATAAAAAATTCATCTGTGATGTCATTTTCTGAAATACGAGTCAGGGCTTCGGCCCATGCCAGTGCCGCTTGTTCTCTTTTAGAATAAAAAGGTGTTTCACTCCAGGCACTAAGGCCGTAAATACGTTGTTCGGTTTCGCCGGCTTCGCGGGCATCCTTGGTGTGCATATCAATACAATAAGCGCATTGATTGATTTGGGAAGCCCGAATCTTCACCAGTTCAATCAGAGAAGATTCTATTTCCGAGTCTTTCACATAACCCTCCAGCTCCTGCATTCCCTTTACAGCATTTTGGTCTATTTCGTAATAATTAAGTTTCTCTTTTCTCATTATTTGTGAATGTTAGTTTACTCCTCCAATTTATCCATCTCATCAATGGCTATGGCTGCGTGCGCATAAGCCGCACCGGCACGCATTTCGGAGGCCACCCAAATGGCTTCCATGATTTCCTCATTAGATGCCCCTTTTTGTTTGGCTTGCTTGGTGTGACTTTTAATGCAATACGGGCACTGCGTGATGTGAGCCGATGCTACAGCTATAAGCTGCTTGGTCTTTTCGTCCAGCGCACCTTCCTTAAAAACTTCCTTACTGAAATTCCGGAACGCACTTACCTGATCGGGAGCCAGATCGGCACGCTTTTTAGACATTTGTGGGGTAGCGGGTGGAAAAATAGTTTGGTCTTTGTTACTCATAATGCTGTCCTGTTTTGTTTGTTATTTACGATTCTTCCAGACTGTTTTAGCCGTTGAAAAAACTTGTTTGTTATACTGGTCTTGTAAAGTGTGATTAAATGTTTTTCCCGTGTCAGCAGGATCTGTCAGTGACTCTACCGTTTGCCCATATTGTGCTTCTCCTACAAAATTACCGTCAATGGTATGCAGGTAGCAGGTATCCACGATTTCATCAGGGATGGATTCCATAGCCCACTGTAAATATCTCAAATTGTTTACATGCTCATTTGAATCCATATCAAACCGATGAACTGAAAAATGATTGCTGTAGATAGCCTCCTCAATTGCTTCAATCTTAATTTTTTCCATTTGGATGGATTCTTTCGGATTGATAGTCCACTGTTCCACCATTTCCTTGAAAATCCGTGCCGGCCTTCTTCTTTTAATATCAAAAAACAACCAAAATCCTTTAGCCCTCCCAATAATGGAGCCGGCCTCATCTAAAATGAGATTTTTCCTTGTCCCCCTGAATGTGGTCAATTCCGACAGCCAGGTTTTTATGGTGATTTTTTCTTTATACGCGGGATACCGCTCCATCACCATACGGCCCGACAGCAGCACCCATCCGATTCCACTTTCAAGTAAATCATATAAACTGTGGCCAATAGACAGGCAATGATCTGCCGCCGTTTCTTCCAACAGCGTCAGGATTGTAACAGGGGTTGCTTCTCCATGAACTCCCATTTCGAAGTATCTTAAATCAAAGGTATTTTTAAACAAAATTTTGTAATTATTAGTGGTTGTTATCTATATATTTTTTAGTAACATAAGCATGGAATTATTAACAAATGCGACAGTTCCAGGCGGGTCGCCAAGTGGCGAATTAAGATTACTTATTGTTACTTCTTAAATCTTTAAGTGATCAAAACCTGCCGGACTTTTACATCCGACAAGTCTTGTCGATCACTCCAATTTAACCTTTATAGGTTAATACACGGCCCCAGAGGCTTTTGGTGCCCCAGATGCCACGGCGCAGGGTCTCAAGTTGCACTATCTGACTATGGTCAACAAATACATTTACTTCCGGACCGTAGTTTTTAATGTACCAGGCAAACACTTCGGGATCGGCTGCCTCAAACATCAGTTTTTCCAGCCCGATCTCATTGATGAATTGTGCCGGAACATCGGTTCTCCATGGATCAGCATTTTCGGTGATACCTTCTGATTCTATCATAATCATGTAGGCCCCGGCATCCACAAAGCGCTTGGCTTGTTTTACCGCATAGCCGGTATCCAGTGTGCCTTCGCTTTCCAGTTCGCCTTTGGCCGTATCACCGCCGGCACCAAACTGAATGCCGATTTCCGGTTTCGCCTTTAGCCCAGCCTCTTGTACTTTCTCGATCAGCCGCAGCCAATCATCAGTAGGCAAGGTGATGAATCCTGCTGAGAGCTCAATGATATCAAAACCATAATCTTTGCAGGTTTCGATGTATTGATCTACTGCTTCTTTGCCCTGGGTAAGCACATACTCCATGAATCCACCGGTAGAAACCAGCACATCATGGTCATGGGCAATCTCAATGAGTTCCTGTACAGACTTTTTGGGCATCAGCGAAAAGGAACCCCCTGAGAATTTGAGAGCATCTACATGCTCTCCCATGGTTTCCATGATATCTTGCAAATAGCGTTTACCCATCACGGCATAATACGGGCCGCGGATTTCGGTAACTCCTGTTTTTCGTGGTTTAGATTCTCGTTCGTTCTTATTTAGAAAATCGAATGTTTTCTCTTTAGGCATAGTAAACCTCTTCTGTTTTTATATTGACATTATTTGCGAGCTGAACAGCATTTAGCAACTTCATCAGGTCTCTCACAGTATGCTGTTCAAAATTCTGGACCGTCTCTATAATTTTGTTTCTTAATTCCTGTGAGGTGTAAGGTTCAGCCAACTGCTCAAATTTTTGGATGATGGTATTCCAGTCGGCCGGACGAGTATGAAAACCTTCATAATCCATTTTGTTGATGGAAAACTTGTCGCCGTTTCTCAAATAAACAGTCAGCGTGGCCGGCATTTCATCCGGGAAGCGGTCACTATATTCCTGCTTGGGAGACACCTCAATTTTCTTCATTAGATTCTGGATGTCGTCGGCTTCAATACGCTCTTTTTTGTACTGATCCGGAAGTACTTGTCCATCTAACAAAGCAGCAGCAACCATATATTGCAGGCTGTGGTCGGCTTCCTCTTTCGTTCGAACGATGGTTTTATCACCTTCCTCTCCACCACCGATGATGTGATACGCCACATCAAATATGTCAGTGGTGATTTTCTCTACTTCATCCGCCGTGAATTCGTGTTCTTTCTTCAGCTCAAGTATTCCCTCGATAGAAGATTGCGAATGAATTTCTGCGTTGTATTTTTTGATGATGGTATTTGTGACCCGTTCCAAGTCTTCATTTTCCCAGTCAATGGTAAATGACCCGGCAATGGCATCCATAAATCCTTTATTGCCTTCAAATACAGCAGGCGGACCGGTAATTCCATATTTGGCCAGATAGGCCGCATGAGTACCACCAAAAGCTGTGTGCGGATAGGCAAGTCCTTTCCAGTTAGACAGAGCGCCCGTTCGTGTTACACGAAGTGCATTTAGTGCCGTTCCTGCAATAGATAGGGCATTTGCGGTTTTATCTTCATTCAGTCCAAGCGCTTTCGATACTCCTGCCGCCACGGCATAAGAGCCTTGTGTAGTATGATCAAATCCCTTGTCGCGCACCGGGGCTTCATCACTCAATCGACACTGCACCTGGTAAGCAAGGGCGAGGGCGGTCAGGAAAGTCTTGCCACAAATATCGTTATGTTCACCAGCAGCCAAAATGGAGCCGATGTTGTCGCTGGGGTGGCCCGTTTCGCCTTTGGCCAGGTAGCTGTCGTTATAATCAAGATAGCGTACCAAGGCGCTATTGTAGAGAGCTGCACGGTCTGGAGTGGTTTTTCCGCCACCAATCAGCGAGCTGAGTCCGGTTCCACCGAAGTCCCCGATCATCCTTCGAATAGCTTCTACCGGGGTTCCCTCTATGGCACCAATGGCCGTGCCCAGTGAATCTAGCAATCGTATTTTTAGTTGTTTTTTGGCTTCCTCTGAAAGGTCTTCGAATGTAGCGTTTTGAATAAATGACGCGAGTTTTTGTGCAATCATGATGGGTCTCCTTGAATATTATGAGTCCAAAACTCAATGTTTTGATTTCCAATTCATCTAAGAATACCAAATCATCATCTGCACTAAAATGATATAGATCAAGTTAGTGCTGCTCATCTTGGAGTCTAATCCTCTATAATGGTTCTAAGCTTCTTAATATCCTTTAAAGCCACCCATTGCCGGCCGGTTTCTATGATTCCTTCTTTTTGAAAATTGCTCATTACGCGGCTGGCCGATTCCGTAGTTGTTCCGGCCATGTCTGCCAGGTCTTTGCGGGAAAATGGGAGTTGGATCAGCGTTCCTTCTTTTTTGTTTTCACCAAACTTCTCAGTGAGGGTTAGTAAAATATTGGCAATGCGTGTTTCCACCGGCTCTGTGGTAAGCTGTTTGATCTGCTCTTGAGAAGATCGCAGTTTTTCAGCGCTAACCTCAAGGATGGCTATGCCAACGGAGGGATATTCCTGCAAGATCTCTCGAAAATCCTTCAGTCCAACAGAGAGAATACAGCAGCCGCTTTGGGCCACGGCCGATTCGGTATAAACATCACTGCCCAAAAGTTTGAGTGAGCCAAAATAACTTCCGGGTTCTAATATATCAAGCACGACATCCTTGCCCTCATCGGTATATCGAAGCAATTTAACGGCACCATCTACTACCACACGGAGATAATTCGCAGGATCTCCCTGGTAATAAATCTCAGCTCCCTCCCGATAATGTGTAGCCGAAAACCGTTTTACGATCTCGTCCAGATCTTCCTGCTTTAGATCACGGAAAAAGGAGACCATCCCCAGTTTCGACGTTTTCAGCTCCAGCGAACAGTGATGTCCATCGGGGGCATAATCTTTAAGCGGAGTGGTCTTTCGTTTTCCCATAACTGACTACATTTTTTATTCGGGTTTCAGCTTCATCACCTTCACTTTCCATTCCTCAGGCATTACTTCCAGGTACTCCCAGTTAAACGGAACATCGTTTTCAGCTTCCATCTGGTAATATAACGGTTTGGGGTCGTGATCATTAATGAACACGAAAGCCTCTCCGGGTTTTAGCTCATCAAAAGCCTCAAAAACCATGTCATGGCGTTTGGCCGGTGGGTAGGGGCGTACATCAAATTTATTCACTACGCTGATGTCGGTGGTGTCTACATCATTTTCGGCGTTTTTGGTTACGTGAACCACGTACTCACCTTCGTATTTCTTTTTATATTCCCAACTGTGCTCGCCATCAAATTTCTTTTGGAAGATCTGATGGATTTCTTCAGGATCTTCTGCTGCCCGAATCTCCATTACGTCATTGGGCAACATCATTCCATATCGGTGGAAGATGGTGTATTTCCAATCCTTCTTTTCGGCTTTCCGCAGATCAATTAGTGTGGAAACGCCGGAGCTTTTGCTGCCTTCAGAGGCTTCGGTTCGGGTGACCCGCACTTTCCATTCTTCGGGATCTCGTTTCAGGTATTCCCAGCCTACCACGTCTCCAAAAATAGAGCGGAATTCGTAGTACAGCGGCTTTGGATCATGATCATTAATAAAGACAAAGCTCTCCCCGGCAGGAAGATCTTTGAATAACTTCAACAGTTTCTCATGTCTTTTGATAGGAATGAGTGTTCGTACGTCGAGTTCTTTTTCAGTTATTTCAGACATTTTCATCTTATTTATAGTTAAAATTTTTAGCTTTTAGCTGACAGCTTCCTCACCCAATCGCCATCATGCGCTCAATAGGTTTGATTGCTCGCTTAGCCAGTTCTTCCGGCACTTTCACATCATACCGATCGTATTCGAGAGCTTCATACAAGTTTTGCAGATTGATCTTCTTCATGAACTCACACACCGATTCTTCGTTGGCCGGGATGAATTTCTTGCCGGGGTTTTCCTTTTCCATCCTATGCAAAATGCCCGTCTCCGTAGCCACCACAAATTCTTCGGCTTTAGATTCTTTCACAAAATCGATCATCCCGCCGGTGGAATAGATGTGTGCGTCTTTACAATCGTGATAAAAGGTAGAATTCAACATACAACTGGTGGAGCAGCCGCATTCTGGATGAATGAGGATTTCGGCTTCGGGATGCTCTTTCTGTTTTTCACCCAGATTCAGATCTCCGATCTTTTCGTGAACATGACAAGCACCATCCCAGATATGCATATTCTCCCGGCCGGTCATCAACTGAATGTAACTGCCCAAGAATTTATCGGGACCGAACAGGATTTCCTTATGCTCGGGAATCGAATTGATTACATCCATAGCGTTCGATGAAGTGCAGCAATAATCGGTTTCGGCCTTCACTTCAGCCGTAGTGTTTACATACATCACCACCGCTGCACCGGGATGTTCAGCTTTCCACGCCCGAAGTTGATCAGCCGTAATGGTATCCGCCAGCGAACAACCGGCTTCTAGATCGGGGATCAGTACTTTCTTATCAGGCGAGATAATGGAGGCTGTTTCCGCCATAAAATGCACGCCACAAAAAACAATCAGTTCGGCATCGGTTTGGGCGGCTTTGCGGGCCAACCCCAGGGAATCACCAATATAATCTGCAACATCCTGCACTTCAGGAACCTGATAATTATGCGCCAAAATAATGGCGTTCTTCTCTTTTCTAAGCTCGTTGATACGGTTATTAAGTTCTTCCATTCTTCTTTTTAGTTAACAAAATCAAAAAGCATACATCTCAAATCATTAATCGATACAATACGTACACGCGAAATCACCATCGGCGATGTAGCTCGTTCTTTCCACCTCTTTCCCAAATACTCTTTGGTAAAATTCCTTTTCAAGTTTACAGGGCAGTTTTGTCACTTTAATGATCTCCCGAAACGGACAATTACACTCTTTCATCATCAGCTTTCCGGAATCCTGATCATGTCCATATTCTGCCATAAATCCTTCTTCATCCAGCATTTGGCGGGTAACCCGGGCTTTATCTTTTTCGGATTTTACATTTTCCTCTTCCAGCATAAGTTTCAATTTCTCATACCGACGATCCCAAAATTTTTGGAAAAAAACCTCCAGTATTCGATGCTCTCCCTCCGTCTGCAGATAGCGAATAAATTCACGCATCATCTCCGGTTCATACGAAGGATACAAACCATTCCCTTTTTTGGTGAGCTGAAAGCGGAGGCTTGGTCGTCCCCGTCCTGACCGCTCGTAACTTCGCTCAATGTATTCGTCCTTCTCTAATTGGGTAAAATGCTCGCGAACCGTTGTCTTTGCCAGATCCATTTTCTCAACAGCATCATCTATAGTTATTTGCCCTTGATGTTTGGTCAGGTCTAGTAACTCTTTTTTGGGGCCGGTTATGGTCATAAATTAGATATTTAGCTGATCTTAATTTCCGATTTAATTCTGGAAATGAGATACTGTTCCTCCAGAAAGTGATGCTTTTCCAGATCATCTTTCAGGTTTTTCAGAGTAGTATAAAGCAATCTAAATGTCGTACAGGCCTCATTTGGTGGTTTAAAGCTATCCGTAAGCTCCGCAATCCGCCCAATCTGATATTCTATTTCCTCCTGATCTTTTTGAATGAGCATGATCTGGTTTTTCAAAGACTGTACAAGACCATCACGTGGTTCCCCGTTCTGACTGAACAGCTTCAAAACTGCCGGAAAAAATTTTTCTTCCTGAAATTTCAAATGAAACTCTAGTTTTTCCTTCAACTTCTCAAAGTACCAGCGCACCTGATTTAATTCAGGATATTGGGTTCCGTGAACATCATAGGTACGATGCTCGAAACCGGTGGCATCTTCTATCAAGGACCGCGTATAGGCATGATGTTCTTCCTCCAAATAATGCACCACTAGCTCGGGTGACCACCCAAAAATTCCTGAAGGATATTCAAAACCTTTTCCATTACCCAATCTCAGAAGAGCATCTAAAACCTCGTCTTCATTTTTCTTCTGAGCCGTGCAAACTTCCATCACTGATTTTTCTTCATTTCCTTTAATAGGCAATCCAAGGTTTTTCAATACATCCGTTGCCCTGCTCTCTTGTTCCAACAATTCCGATACGGTCATTGCTAAAAGTCGGGATTCTGTTTTTTCCATGATCTCTGCCATAATTAGGGTTAATCACTCAAAATTTCATCTGATTCAGTAACCTCTACAATGATAGGCATAGAATTTACTATTTTCAATAAAAACGGTAATAATAGTTTAAAATATTGTAAGTCAATTTAAAGCCTCTTACTTTTATTCCCTTTGAAATCACCAAATACTCCAAAAAATGAATTACACCTTTCACCGGTCGGTATATGTATGGCTTTGGACAGGCATTATTTTGATTTCCCTAATGATCATCATAGGTGGAGTCACCCGTCTAACTGATTCCGGACTTTCCATGAGCGACTGGAATCTGATCATGGGCTCAATCCCTCCAATGAATGAAACCGATTGGCAGCAGACCTTTGAGCGCTACAAAGAATTTCCACAGTACCAACAGCTCAATGCCGGTATGAGTTTGGAAAAATTTAAAGGCATCTACTTTTGGGAATATCTGCACCGGGTTCTCGGGCGTGTAGTTGGCATCGTATTCCTGATTCCTTTCGGGTACTTTTGGGCCAAAGGGTATTTCGACTCCAGATTATTGAAACGTATGTTTATTCTCCTGGGATTGGGAGCCCTGCAAGGTGCCATGGGTTGGATCATGGTAAAAAGTGGCTTGGTGGATATTCCCTATGTAAGCCATTATCGGCTTGCAGCACACTTTATGTTGGCTTTTATCTTGATTGGATTTTGCCTTTGGTACGCATTGGATCTCAGGAATAGATCTATACAGGTTCTTCAAAAATCAATTCTTAGGAAATGGCTTTCGGTCGTTGGAGTTCTATTTATAATTCAACTCATTTATGGAGCTTTCACTGCCGGACTCGATGCCGGATACATCTATAATACGTTTCCAAAAATGGCTGGGCAGTGGATTCCACCAACCCTCGCTGCTTTAGATCCCTTTCTGCTAAACCTGATTGAAAATCCCGGAACCGTTCAGTGGATTCACCGGGTTACCGGAACGCTTCTTTTGATATCCGTAGTCATATTCTGGTGGAAGTCTGCTGTTCAACAATCAAAAAGTAAATGGCTGCAAGCGATGAGCGGAGCTTTGCTTACTATCATACTACTGCAATACCTCGTTGGTGTTCTCACGCTTGTAAATCATGTCCCAATTTCGCTGGGAGTTCTTCATCAAGGCATTGCTATCCTCTTCTGGATCATCTTCCTGACGATTGCACATCGCCTAAAATATTAAAATCTAATTTAGCCGTTTTTATTATTGATAATCAGTTCACGGCTTTCTACCTTTGGGACAGATTAGTTGACATCAATATTTAATCGTTCAACCACATGGCATACGTAGTCACCGAGAATTGCATTAACTGTAAGCACACAAATTGCGCAGCCGTTTGTCCGGTGGACGCTTTCCGGGAAGGTCCGAATTTCCTGACTATCGATCCCTTTGAATGTATCGATTGCGATGCCTGTGTTTCCGAATGTCCTGTGGAAGCTATTTATCCCGATGATGAAGTCCCCATGAAGTGGGAGCATTACATTGAGTTGAACGAACAACTTGCTGAAGAATGGTCAGACAGGATCATCAACGAAGCAAAAGAGCCATTGCCCGAGGCTGAAAAATGGGCCGACAAATTTCCTAAACTTAATGAGTTGATCAAAAGCTGGAGTTAGTTTCAGCTAAAATTTTTAACCTTAAATAAGACAAAAATGTCTGATATAGAGCAAGAATTGGATGTGAGAGTAATTCCTCCTCCACAAAAACACCCGACAATTTTTAAAACCTTCGAAAACCTGGACGAAAACGAAGCCTTCATCCTGGTAAATGACCACGATCCCAAGCCACTGCGTTATCAGATGTCAGCTATGCTGGGAGACGATGTTTTTCACTGGGAATATCTTGAAGAAGGTCCTGAAATATGGAAGGTAAGAATAGCTAAAACTGCATAACGGAATTGAATTTCATGACCGAAAAACGGCGCCGGGTAGCCCGAAAATTAAAAGAGGTGATAGATCCCGAGTTGGGAGTAAACATCGTGGATCTTGGGTTGGTTTATGACATACTTATTAAGGATGGGCATGTCATAATAGTATATACAACCACCACTCCGGGCTGCCCCATGCGTCGTTATCTACAACAACAAATTGATAAGGCACTTACCGAAATCGAAGGCATCGAATCGGCCGAAAGCAAGCTGGTAATGGAACCTGAATGGACAGTAAATATGATCGTACCTGATGTTGAATTTTTCGCTGTCCCACCTCCCCAACTCAATCAATAGCCGGATGCAAGCTTTTCGATTTTCGAACAAATTATTGGCCGGTTTTATGGCCTTTGCAGCCCTTGGATTACTCACCGGTTTATTTGCAGGGCTCGCCAAATTGGGTTTTCTGAGAGATGTAAACCTGCACATCCCCGGCGGACTCCATGGCCCTCTGATGATCAACGCTTTCCTGGGAACACTCATCGGCCTGGAACGCGCGGCTGCTTTAGAAAAACGATGGACGCTCTCCGGTCCCTTTTTGATGGCAGCTTCTGTGATCTTCATGCTATTTGTGGATCTACAGTACGGAAGCTGGTTATTTACGACCGGTAGTTTTTTCGTGACCCTCACCCTGTTACACATCTGCATCATTCAGCCAAAGATCTATCACTACATCATGGCGATAGGCGGGGCTTCTCTATTCATTGGAAATCTTTTGTTCACAATGGGAGCACCGGTTTTCGAGATCGTGATCTGGTGGATGGGCTTTCCCGTACTCACTATTTTTGGAGAGCGTTTGGAGCTAAACCGAATTATGCGTCCGCCTAAAAAAGCGCAGTGGGCTTTTGTGGCATTCATTTTCGTTTGGATATTGGGAACCGCCTTACTTCATGTGAATCGTGTGCACGGCTGGCATTTGGTGATGGTTTCTACGCTCGCTACAGCCATCTGGCTTATCAAATACGATATTGCGCGAAAGACCATAAAATCCGTGCAATGGACCAAGTACAGTGCCTGGTGTCTGCTCAGTGGGTATGGCTGGCTTATTCTCACCGGAATTTTTGGATTGATATACGGCCTTTCCGCAGCCGGACCTATTTATGATGCGTTGCTCCACATGGTATTCGTCGGCTTTGTATTCAGCATGATATTTGCTCACGCCTCGGTTATCATTCCGTCCCTTTCCGGGAAGATCATTCCCTGGAGCCGCTATTTTTATCTGCCGTTAGTGTTGCTTCACGGTTCCCTTGTTATCCGGATTGCCGGAGACTTTTTGGGCTTTTATTCTATTCGATCTATCGGCTCATGGATCAATGTGTTGGCTATTTTGATGTTTTTAGGCGGTGTTCTCGTGCAAATTGGAAAAAACCGTTCAAAATAACGGACTGTAATTATGTACTATATCTCCCTCTTCATTCACATTCTATCAGCTATTTTCTGGGTCGGCGGAATGCTATTTACGGTCGCGGTTTTGGTTCCTGCTTCACACCATAAGATCATAGCGCCAAACCGGGGAACGTTTTTTAAGATCATCGGTGAAAAATTCAGTCGCATTTCCTGGATGTTGTTCTTGATCTTGATCATCACCGGTATTACCAATTTGACTACTCGTGGGTTTGACTGGCGTTTATTTTTCTCCCTTGATTTCTGGCAAGCCGGTTTCGGCTATTACCTCGGGATCAAGCTTATCATTTTCAGTATCGTCCTCATCATCAGCGGACTTCATGATTTTTACTTCGGCCCCAAAGCTGCTGAGTTGATGGAATCGAATCCAGACTCACCCCAAACCCAAACCTTTCGGAAGGTCTCAAGCTGGCTGGGGCGACTTAACCTGGTCTTCGGATTGATGATTTTGTACTATGCCATCAGAGTAGTTCGGGGATAGCTGTGGCTTCACAAAAATAATCCAATTATCTCTTATAGATTCCTCCTATATATTATAGGTATGGGCTAAACATAAAATACCTGAGTTTGCTCATATTAATACTTAGCTTTGCTATCTTTTTAATAAGTTATTACTAGCTAAGACAATGAAAAAGTTTTCGATCCCTTCTTTCTTGCAAGCTCCTGGGCGGTCAAAGGAGAATCGTTTAATGCCCTATGGTCAAACAATTTTGTGGGCCGTAATAATTGGTCTTTTGGGTGGGCTTATTGCTACTATATACTACGGAATTCTTGCTGGCGGACTCTATGTTATTTGGGATGTTATACAACCAGCCTTACAGGCTGGTTTCAAAGTAAAGGGTGCAGAAATGTTTTCAATTGTACTTTTGACAACAATCGGTGGAATAATAGTAGGCTTTTTAATGAAATATCTGCGTACGCCAGGTGAAATTTCAGCGGTTGTAAATAATATTCATGTCAAGCAAGGCCGCATGGATCCCAAACAAAATCCATCCATGTTTATTAATTCACTAACGAGTATTGTATTTGGAGGAAGTGCAGGACCAGAAGCTCCACTCGTACAATTAATAGGTAGTAGCGGTAGTAAACTAGGAGAAAAGTTAAAGCTACATGGGGATCTAATCCGAACGTTTACTTTTTGCGGAATGGCTGCTGCTTTGGGAGCTTTTTTTGGTGCCCCAATTGGAGGAGCCCTTTTTGCTCTCGAAATCCCTCATAATCGCGGGCTTGAATATTATGAAGCACTTATCCCATCTGTTATTTCTGCAATAGCTGCATTTGTAGTTTTCCGCTTGTTCATTGGTTATGAAGGAGCTTTATATCAATTACCCCAACTCACTGACATGTCTATGCTATTCGTATTTGAAGGTATTGGGATGGGAATAATCGGAGCCGGAATAGCCATACTTTTTATTATTATTTTTAGAAGAATAGACAAACTACTTTTTCCACTTAAAAAATATCCTGTTCTACTCGGATCTGTTGGAGGAGTAACAATAGGGCTATTAGCTATAACTATTCCTGCCAATTTTATTACTACACCATTATTCTGGAGCGAGTTTCAAATTATTGATTTAATAAATGGTATCTCTACACTCCAGTTAAACTACAGCCTTTGGGGCGCTGTAGGTTTATTGGTGTTACTTGTTTTTGTGAAGATGCTATCAATCAGTTTTACACTCCATAGTGGTTATCGTGGTGGTTTTATATTTCCATTATTCTTTATTGGTGCAAGCAGTGGCATCGCTATTTCATTAGCAACCTCCCAATTCATTCCCATGCCTGTAGCTATTATTGGATTAATGGCAGCTGTGAATGTAGGAGTAACAAAAACACCCATCAGTACTAGTATTATCTTAATTAGCCTAACCGGTGGAGCTTTATTTCCTGTTGTCGCCGCAGCAAGTGTTACAAGTTATATATGCACTGAGCGAGTTCGTCTTATTAATACACAACAACATCGAAAAGATAATTCCTCACCAATGCATCGGGTTTGGAGGTGGAAAGAGCACTGATTTGGAAAGGCAAAGCATTTACATTGTTACCCTGACAATAGCATACTGATACTAGGGTGATGGCCACATCAATATTTTTGCCATTGCTGCTGTACTATATATACTATATCATTTTTTGTTTATGATGATCGACAAGGCAAATATGAACTCGAACTTTAAAAAGCTAGGCTGACAGTATGAAAAGTACGTCTGAACAACTTGTACTTGCAGAACAGATCCGCAATGCCTGCATCAAAGTCGCAAGGGAAGGATTTATGGATGCCTCCATGAGTGGACTTTGCACAGAAGGAGCTATGGAGGCGGCCATCAGTGCCATGCAATCTTTGGATATAGAAAAGATAATTGAGGAAATTTAAAATCTAGTTAAATCCCCTGCTGAGCAGGCTAAAGTGTACAGCAAATTGCTGGACTCAGGAAAGGTAAAAAAACAAAGCTGCTCTTGCCCGGAAATTTGGGGTTAGTCGGGCTTGGGTTACTAAGGTTATGTGAAGTAGTCACGATGAAATCTGACAGTTTAGTTAGATTAGAGTAAGCAAAACCTAATCACTAAACCCAGACTCACCATGACTACACAAGACAAAATAATCAAAACCAAGTTAGGATTACTACAATTAGCGACTCATTTAAACAATGTGTCTCAAGCCTGTCGCACGATGGGCTACTCCCGTGACAGTTACTACCGGATCAAAGAGCTGTATGACACCGGTGGCCAGGCGGCCCTTCAAGAGCTTTCCAGGCGTAAACCCAATCACAAGAATCGGGTAGATCCCGCTATCGAAGAGCAGGTGGTTGCTATGGCACTTGAGTACCCCGCTTATGGGCAACAACGTGCCAGTAATGAGCTAGCCAAACGAGGCGTTACCATTTCTCCCGGCGGCGTACGAAGCATTTGGCTGCGTCATGATTTGGAGACCTTCAAAAAAAGGTTGGCATCGTTAGAGGCCAAAGTAGCCCAGGAAGGGATTATCTTAACCGAAGCACAGTTGGTGGCCTTAGAGAAAGCGAAAGAGCAAAAAGTGGCTCGCGGAGAAATCGAGACCCATCACCCCGGATATCTGGGAGCTCAGGACACCTACTATGTGGGTACGATAAAAGGCGTGGGACGCATCTACCAGCAAACCTATATCGATACGTATTGCAAAGTCGCCCAAGCGAAGCTTTATAACGCTAAGGATGCCATTACCGCTGCCGATCTGCTCAATGACAAGGTGCTTCCGATGTATGAGGAGCAGGGTATTCGCCTGTTGCGAATCCTCACCGACCGGGGCACCGAATACTGCGGAAAACTCGAGAATCATCCGTTCCAGTTGTATTTGGATCTGGAGGATATCGACCACACGCGAACCAAAGCCAAGTCCCCGCAGACCAATGGAATTTGCGAACGGTTTCACCGAACCATTCAAGAAGAGTTCTACTCGATCATCTTTCGTAAGAAAGTCTTCCGGAGCATCGAGGAGTTGCAGGCTGAATTGGATGAGTGGATCAGTTGGTATAACACCGAACGAACCCATTCCGGCAAGTATTGCTACGGCAAAACACCGTGGCAGACGTTGGAGGACAGCAAACATTTAGCTTTGGAAAAACAGGTGGACGAGTTACCTTGGCAGAACAGCAATCAGGAGGGAGAACCGGTAGATTCTCCCCTCGAATTACGTGCGGAAATTCAAAGCCAACAAGCGCCAAATTTGGACGAGAGGAACCTGACAACAAAAACAACTTTCTAACCAGTGACTGTCAGATCAAGTCGTGGCTATTACAGGTTATGAACCATCATTAACAAGTTTTGAAGTTTATTTTAATTTCGAAAGTAAATATTTTTCTTGCTTAAAGTAATGTTTTATTAGATCCTCATCTAACTTTAAGAGCGTAAAATATAACATCCGTAAGGTAGTACATGCTTCACTAGGTGGGGTAAAATCATCAGTCAGATCATGTATTCTCTGAAGGTAATCCTTAATTTCTTCCTGATCTTTCTCGATGATCTTAGCTTGTTTTTTCAGCGTCTCAACTATTTCATTCGAGGCTTCACCATTCAAGTCAAATAACCTGAGCATCATTGGAAAGAATTCTAGTTTTTCAAAATTCAGGTGTGTTTCAAGCTTTTCTTTCAGTTTCTGAACATACCATTTTACCTCATTCAACTTCGGATACTGAATGCCATGAACCTCCCACGCTCTTTCACCGTATTCTTGCGCATCTCGGATGAGTGAACAGGTGTACTCGTGATGTTCCTCTTTCAGGTATTGAATTACATGCTTCGGCAACCAGCTAAAAAACCCCTCGGGATAATCAAATTCAGGTTCTTTCTTCAACCGTTCAATTTCTTTAATCACCTCATCTTCGTTACGCTGCTGGGCTGTGCAAACTTCCATTAGCGTTTTATGTCCATTTCCCTGTGCCGGAATGCCTAACACTTGCAATAATTCGGAGCCTCTCTTCTCTTCCTGCAAGAAATTCGTAATGGTCATTTTTAAAACATTTGTCGATTCATTTTCTTCGATATCCTCCAAAATTCCCTCCGTTTCTAAAAAAAGCCGTTTCATGACTAATCATATTTGCTGTTTCATGGCTAAAAACATTCACCGTAAATAAAATACAGAGAGCCCCAATTCCGGCATAAAATGCAGCGCCTGCCACGTCTATAATTAGAACGATGCCCATTCCTGCTAAAGACCCGAGCACACCAAAAGCTAAACTGGGAATCATGGCAACACCCCGGTCTTTGGTGATGATTCGGCTCAACCACCCAATGATAATTCCAATTGTGATGTATCCAAGTATTGTCATGAGTGTCATAGCTTAGCTCCGTCGAATTAGATTTGTGGTGAGTAATTATGAAGTCAAGTTGTCCTACCCACTGCCGTAAAGCATTACATAATTATTGTGAAGTGCTGTATATATCACTTAATTATCTTTTCTTTATTCCGAAAAGCTATTGTTCAAGAGCTCAATCGAACAATATTCAGGAATCCAACCATTGGCGCCTGTTCGTGTAAGGAGTACTACTTCATGCAAAACTTCTCTATATTTTATAGGTTAATAGTTAACAGAGAGAGATTATGGAAGACAAAAAGTATCAACTCAAGATTAAATTGGATCTATCGGGTGAATCGGCAAAATATTATAAACTGCAAGAGCGATGGGAAAATGAGGGCGGTTCAACAACAAATCAGCCAGTAACAAAGTCGCTGTCGGAAGCTGAACCACCATTAAAAACGGGAGATTATTTCCAGGTAGTCGGTGGCAACATCGATTTTATTGGCAATGAAATTTTCTACATAGCCGACATCCAAAAAGTGGATATACAATAATCAGAAAAAAATGGTGAAGCTGGAAACTCGCGCACAATAATGGAGCAGGTTTGAGAAAAAATTTTTGAGGTAATTTTGTGAAGTTTTCGGAACGGCTCAGACTATCCGGTTGGGGAGCTATCGGGAGTGTTGTACTTTTGTTGTACCCACCTAAAAGCAAAAAAGCCTTAAACGCATATTTAAATAGCGTTTAAGGCTTTCGAAGTGCTCCCCGGGTAGGATTCGAACCTACGACCAATTGATTAACAGTCAACTGCTCTGCCACTGAGCTACCGAGGAATGTTTTAGTGACGTCCCTCCTTCGAGGGGCGACAAATATAAGTACTTATACTAACTACTTTCAAGAGTTTTTTTAACTTTTTTGTAGAAAATTTCCTGAAGCACTAATCCGCGGGCCGGAGCTGTGTACGTAGGCGCTTTAAACGCAGTTTTTTCTAAAATTTGCCGGAAAGTTTTTTTTGAAATTTTTCCTTGTCCCACGTACACCATGGTGCCAATTAACCTCCGAACCATGTTTCTCAGAAACCGGTTTGCGCGAATATGATATTTGAGCACTTCGCCATCAATCTCAAACTCGGATTTTTGAATAGTACAAAGTGTAGTCCGGTTGTCTTCATTATATTTGGAGAAGCCGGCAAAATCATGTTCCCCCAACAATAGTTCCGCACATTCATGGAGCTTTTCCAGTTCTACCGGTTGGCGCAATGGCCATGTGTAGCGATGCATCAATGGCATGCTTCGGGTGGTGAGTGTGTATTCGTACTGGCGGGCTATGGCATCAAAACGGGCATGGAAGTCAGCATGCACTTTTTGATGGTCAATAATTTGTATATGATCCCCGGCCATCCTGTTTACGGCAGATAATAGCTTCTCCAAATCTGCCTGTTCAGGAAGATCCACATGAGCCACCTGTCCCCTGGCGTGAACACCGGCATCTGTCCGACCCTGTCCTATTAAGTCGACAGGTTGCTGCAGTACAGTCGAAAAGGCCTCCTCCAGGCTTTCTTCTATGGTGATGGCATTAGGCTGTATCTGCCAGCCACTGAAGTCGGTACCGTCGTATTCTATCGTTAGTTTATATCGGGGCATGTGCTCTTTTAAAATGAGCCGGAAGATAGTAAGCCATGAGCTTTTATGCAGTCTTGTCGAGGCGAAGCCTCTTTTGGCTTACGCTTTTCAAGTACAACTTGAAAAGATCTCTGACAGACAATAATTGAAAATTCGACATTTAGTATTCAAAATTAATCTTACATCTTTAATTTTGGATATTGAATTCCTTATTCCTGTTTATCGTACACTGCCTTCATTACAAAACCAGAAACAAATCAGAGGAAATATGACTATCATTTTCCACTATGACAGACTGGATACAATCTATTATTGAAAGCGTTGGCTACGCCGGCATTGCCTTTTTAACCTTCATCGAAAATGTTTTTCCGCCCCTCCCCTCGGAAGTCATCATCCCCTTTGCTGGCTATGTAACCACCAATGGATCGCTAACGATTATTGGGGTAATTATCGCGGGAACTATTGGCTCAGTATTGGGAGCCTTACCTCTGTACTACCTGGGATATTTTATCGAGGAGGAACAACTTAAAACCCTGGCCGACGAATACGGCAAATGGTTTATGATCTCCCCTAAAGATATTGACCGGGCCTCCTCCTGGTTTGAGAAAAGAGGCGCGCTGGCCGTCTTTGTGTGCCGTTTGATACCAGGACTCCGTTCCCTCATCTCTATCCCTGCAGGTATCCAAAATATGAGTCTGTTGCCTTTTCTTTTATTGACTACTCTGGGTACGGCCATCTGGACGTCTTTGCTTAGCTGGGCCGGAGCTTCACTGGGCAACAACTATTCCAACATCCAAAACTACCTTGATCCAATCAGCTATGTGGTGTTTGGAGGGATGATTGCTTGGTACCTCTATCACATCTTCAAAAAAACAGTTATTGAAGATTAAAAATTTAAGATTGAAGATTGGGACGAAGCTTAATCACCCATTTTCCATGGTTCTAGCAATTCAAAATTCAACATTTAGCATTCAAAATTAGAAGTTACTTAACCAGCATCATCTTACGGGTTTCCATGAAATCACCGGCATTGAGTTGATAGATATACAAGCCGCTGGAAAGATGGGAGGCATCAAAATGGACATTATGCAAGCCGGGCCCTTTACGGTTATCAATCAGGGTTGCCACTTCTCTTCCTAAGGTATCAAACACTCTCAGGCTCACTTCGCTGTTAACCGGCAAATGAAAGCTGATTTTAGTGGAAGGGTTAAACGGGTTTGGATAATTCTGAATCAGGTTAAAAGAGTCGGCTTTATCGATCAGCTCGTTTGAAGTTGCTACCTGATTTTCTATCGTGATGGTTCCCTGGTCCGGTACAGCATTAAATTCCACAAACCTTGATCCATCCAGTGTAACTATTCGAGCATCCAGTGATTCTTCATTTTGAGATACCGAAGCAGAATCCCAGTCCTGGGGCAATTCACGACGGACCGTTAGCGCCACATCATACACTTCATTATCAAGTTCATCTGTCAGCTCCAACTCTATTTGAGATTCACTCGCCGATAGTTCTGTGAAGGATGCCGATTCACGTTCCTGGCTATATTTGAATACATTTCCAAAACTGCTTACCCAAAACCGGGTATCACCTTCAGCCATGTAGTCAAGATTACCTTTTATTTCCCTGGAAGAGACTTCCGAGTAGCCACCTTCTCCGTCTGATCCATGACCTAAGAACACAACCCAGCCTTTTGTACGTGCCGCTGCATTCACCCGGTTGTTGAAATCCTCCGTGGTTTCATGTCCTTCCGTACCGATCACCATAGAGCTGATGTTCATGGCATTGGAGGGATCATTGGAAACAATCTGACCAGAACATCCGCGGGCAGCGATATAATACTGGCTAGTTATATCATTATTGCCAGGAACACAGAATGGGTATGCGATGGTATGTACCGAATAACCGCTAATATTATCCTCTAAAGTCGCCTTGGAGTTAGCCAACTCTTCTATTTGTTCTTCATCGGACAAGTCAGAAAGATTACGGTGAGTTACTGTATGGCTGCCAATTTCATGTCCCTGTGCAGCCGCCTCTGAAAGACCTTCATAATTAGCGGAAATAAAAGCATTGGTAAAGGTAAATAAAGTCAGCTGATACCCATATTCATTGAACATAGGAACCATTACATCCAACTGGTTGCCATAGTTATCATCAAAGGTATAACTTACCGCCGCCTCACCAAAACCTTGCCAGGTGGCAATTTCATAATTATCACCAGCAGATTGAGCTTTAATATGTTGAGTACATAGAAGTGAAAAGAGGATCAGAATAACAGAGGGGTATTTCATCAGTGTTATATTAAGGGATGAAGCATGTATTTAAGCGCCTTGATTATAACACTTTATAGTGAACAATTAGTGACCAAATTTTGAGCAAATTTATACCTGCTTCTCTATTCAGCATTAATCAAAAATAATTCAATAGAAAGGGGGTGCATATCATTACAACTTAAGTTGTGAGGCTAAAATTTATTATATTATGCCTGCTTTTTTCTGGTAACCTGCAAGCTTTCACATGATTAATATGGGTCAAAAAAGCTCTTAGATGTCACACTCACCAAAAACAGTATTGGGAAGAATATTGGTGTGGCGGGCCCGCCATTTATCCCAGCAGCAATTTGTACTGATTCTTAGTGTTCTTGTCGGTTTTATTACCGGACTGGTGGCCGTTGTTCTGAAGAACACCACGCACCTGATTCAACAGCTCATAAGCTCCAACAACTTCAGCCAATATTTTAACCCCTACTATTTTGTATTTCCTATTATTGGTATCGGTATTACCGTGCTTATACGGAGGCTGATCAAAGGGAAAATTGGTCAGGGTATTCCCTCTACCCTGTTTTCCATCTTGCGTAAAAATGGGATTCTCCCCACTCACCGGATGTACTCATCCATCATAACCAGTATTTTTACGGTGGGTTTTGGTGGCTCGGTGGGACTTGAGGCCCCAACCGTAAGTTCCGGAGCTGCCATCGGCTCTAATTTGGGCCGGGTGATGCACATCGATTATAAATCAAGGATTTTGTTGATGTCGTGTGCCGCAGCTGGGGCTTTGGCTTCCATTTTTAATGCGCCTATTGCAGCTATCATTTTTACCATCGAGATTTTCAGCCTGGACCTCACCCTCACCTCCCTGATTCCCCTGCTTTTGTCTTCTGCGGCAGGCGTGGTTACCTCCATTTTTATTCAAGGCAACGATTATATTTTTCACCTGGATAAAGTGTCCCCTTTTGTGGTGGAGGAACTACCTCTCTACATCTTATTAGGAGTGATAACGGCATTTATCTCCCTCTACTTCAACAAAATTTACTTTCGGGTAAGTGCTTATTTTAACAAGATCAGCACGCAGTTTAGGCGAACATTAATTGGCGGTGGTCTTCTTGGGTTGATGATTTTCTTATTCCCGCCTTTATACGGTGAAGGTTATGAAACCATCAATATTTTATTAAACGGTAATGTAACTCAGATTGCCAATTTTGGGATTCTTGAAAGCTTAGACAGCAAAGAGTATTTCATTATCCTGATGCTTCTCTGTTTGATGATGTTTAAAATCATTGCTACCTCTTTTACCATCGGGGCAGGCGGAATTGGCGGTATTTTTGCACCGGCTCTTTTCACCGGTGCTACCCTTGGTTATCTCTACTCCATTTGCATCAACGATGCCGGTATTGCTTCCATAGCGGTTAGTAACTACACGCTGGTAGGCATGACTGGCCTGATGGCAGGAACCTTACACGCCCCGCTAACCGCCATATTTATGATTGCAGAGATTAGCGGCGGTTATGAACTTTTTATTCCTCTTATGTTGGTATCGGCAATCTCCTTTCTGGTGTCACGGCACTTTATGCCGCACTCCATTTATACAACACAGCTGGCTCAAAAAGGTGACTTACTCACCCATAACAAAGATAAAGCCGTACTCTCAGTTCTAACGGTGGACAAACTGGTGGAAAAGAACTTTGCGGAGATTCATCCCAAAATGAGTTTGCGGCAACTAATTCAGGTCGTCAAAACCAGCAAACGAAATATCTTTCCAGTGGTTAGCTCGAGTAGAAAGCTAGTAGGCATTCTTACGCTGGATGACATCCGGGATATTATGTTTGATGAATCCCTGTACGATATCATAGCCGTTGCCGAGCTCATGACTCAGCCTCCCGATACGATTCAGAAAGATGAGGATATGAAATCGGTCATCCAGAAATTCCGTTCTACCGGAGCCTGGAACCTCCCGGTTGTTGATGAAGAAACTTATGTCGGGTTTATTTCCAAGTCCAAGCTCTTTTCTGCCTACCGGCGTAAGCTTATCGAGTTTTCTGTTTAGCTAGTAGTACAAGAGGTGCAACCTCTTTTGACTGGTGCTTTTCAAGTACAACTTGAAAAGATCCTTTGGTTGGCAGGATTTGATAGTGAAAGCAAGCAAAAAAACATCCAGAGATCTTTAGAGGTTGTACCTCTAAAGCACAAGCCATGCAAGGTTGTACCTTGCCTTAAAAGCAAGAAGATTACAAAAATTCAAAATAGATGATAACTGAAAGACCAATCAACAGAGCAACCCAAATAAAAATAGCATAGCGGCTCAACTCCTCCCCTTCCCTTTGTTCTACAAAACTGTGCGGTTTTATACCCTGCAGCAAAAAAGTAACCACGCCTGCTAAATTAATGCAGATGATATACGTCAGAGTTAACAAACCGGCCCCGTACGCAAGTTTGTACATTCCACTACCTAACAACAAGCCGGTAGCCACCATCGGAGGAAGTAAGGCCACCGCCACCATCACCCCAATAACTGCCGCAGAGATTCCCCTGGTAAACGATAAACACCCAGCCACTCCTGCTGCAAGTCCCAAGGCGATATCAGCATAACTCACTACCGTTCTCGAGTTGATTTGTGATACCTCTGGGTTAAAATCAATAAGAAGTCCCATGAGGTAAGAAAGACTGATCCCCAACGTAAAACCAAAAAAGATGGATTTAAATGACCGTTTCAGAAGTGATTTATCTCCCAAAGTAGTAGCCAGTGCCAATCCAACATTAGGACCCAAAATGGGGGCAATTACCATTGCCCCAATCACCATGGCTGCGCTGTCGCGGATTAATCCATTAGCTGCCACCACACACGATAATGCGATCAGTACAAGATAGACCCATGAAAAGTCACTGATCTTATTAATCTCAGAATATAGCTCATCTCTTGAAATACGATGGATCTTCTCATCATTCTCTTTATCAGCCGACTTCTCTTCTTCCTCTTCATCTGATTGTGACGGCAAAGTCGCCGATATGGGAAGTAATATGACTCTGTAATCATCCTTACCAGAAAATTTCGTTTCAAGCTCTCCAAGAATTTTCTCGGTAAGTCCTACGTCAGCCAAAAGATTGATGGATGTCTTTCCACCATCTTCAGATTTATCAATCCAGGAATCAACAATATCCTCCTCATTGATCAGGCTCTCGAAATCTTCAAACCCTTCAGGCGGTAATATCTTTACAAGTCGTAATGCCATCCTTTACATATATAGGTGCAAATTTTGTCAACAGCAGAAAACCAGAGGCACAGCCTCTTATGGCTCTTGCTTTTCAAGTATAACTTGAAAAGATCCCATGAAAGGAATGGGGTATATTAAAAACCAAGAAAACCCTAAAGGGATCTTTAAGTCTTGCAAGCTTATACCTTGCTTTATTCCAATCCTACGCGCTTAAAAATGCGATCTACGTTCCGGGTATGATGTTCCAGGTCAAAAGCATCATCAATCTCATCCTGACTTAAGGCATTCTGAATAGTTTCGTCTGCCTCCACAATAGGCTTAAACAAGGTCTGCTCTTCCCAGGATTTCATGGCAAGCGGCTGTACGGTGTCATAAGCCTTTTCACGAGCCATGCCTTTGTCGATGAGTTTATGAAGCAATCGCTGGGAAAACACAAGTCCCTGCGTCTTCCAGATGTTGTCTTCCATATTATCCTCAAACACCACCAGGTTTTCAATCACATTTGCAAAGCGGTTCAACATGTAATCCAACAAAGTGGTGGCATCAGGCAGAATGATACGTTCGGCTGAAGAATGGGAAATATCACGTTCATGCCATAGCGGGATGTTTTCGAAAGATGTCACCATATAGCCCCGCAGCACCCGTGCACAACCCGAAATATTCTCAGAGCTCACCGGATTCCGCTTATGTGGCATTGAAGAAGAGCCCTTTTGTCCTTTTCTGAAAGCCTCTTCCGCTTCCCGTAACTCGCTACGCTGCAGATGGCGAACTTCCACGGCCATCTTCTCCAGCGTAGAGCCAATCAATGCCAGCGTAGACAAGTAATAGGCATGCCGATCGCGCTGCAGGGTTTGGGTTGATATGGGGGCCGGGGACAGACCAAGTTTCTCGCACGTATATTCTTCTACTTCCGGCGGGATATTGGCAAAAGTACCTACTGATCCAGACAGTTTTCCAAACTCTACATCAGTTGCTGCTTTTTTGAAACGCTCCAGGTTTCGGTTCATCTCGGCATACCACAGGGCACACTTCAAGCCAAAAGTGGTAGGCTCAGCATGGATGCCGTGAGTTCGCCCCATCATCACCGTATATTTATGCTCTTTGGCTTTCTCACCTAAAACATTAATGATATGCTCAAGATCGCCTAAAATAATTTTGTTAGCCTTTTTCAGGCGAACGCCCCAGGCAGTATCCACTACATCGGTAGAAGTAAGTCCGTAGTGTACCCATTTTTTCTCCTCTCCCAGCGTTTCAGAAACCGCACGCGTAAAAGCCACCACATCGTGACGGGTCTTTGCTTCAATTTCTTTAATTCGGTCAACGTCAAACCCTGCATTTTCATACAAAGCATCTACATCCTCCATAGGAATTTTACCCAGTTTAGCCCAGGCCCAGCAGGCAGCCAGTTCAACATCCAACCAAGCCTGAAACTGAGATTCATCATTCCAAAGATCAGACATTTCTTTTCGGGAGTAACGCGCAATCATGTATAAGAGATTTTATTGATTTCAAAATTTCCGCTCAAAGATAGTGGTTTTCAAGTTGAGGTTTAAAAGGAATAGCAAACAATTATTTAACTGCACAGCAACTTATTAAATAAACATGGAAGCGATTCCATTACTTAATTTTATGAATTTTAGGTGAATGCTTTTTTAGTAAAGTATTAAGGGTATTTAATTTAATTAATTTTATTTGATTATTGATTTATCCTAATTATTTTAGTCACGGCTTTAATATCAATCATTAAAGCTCACTCACTCAACCTTAACTAAAGACTTAAAAAATGAAGTTACGATACGGAATAATACTAACTGTGCTGTTACTCATGTTGGGCACAACGGCTTATGCATTTCCTGAAGCGGTGGAAAATGTTTCAGAAAATGCGGAGGTACTCATACAAACAAATGGAAATGAATATACTTCCATGGAGGACTTTGAGGCATCAACCGATTACATCATCTTTACGGTAAATAACCTTTGGATTTTAATTGCCGCATTTATGGTATTAATGATGCACTTAGGTTTTGCAACAGTAGAAAGTGGACTTACCCAAGCTAAAAATGCGGTGAACGTTATTTATAAGAACGTTTTTATCCTCACCGTAGGAATTCTTCTATATGCCTTGGTAGGTTTTCAGATAATGTATCCCGGAGATTTTAACGGGTTCTTAGGCTTTGGAGGTTTCGGCATTGGATTCGACCCCTCTAACCTGGTAGGTATGCTAACCCCTGCTTACGGCTTGGACATGACCATTTGGACGGACTTTATCTTCCAGGCTATGTTTGCCGCAACAGCTGCAACCATTGTTTCAGGTTGTGTAACCGGACGTATTAAGCTTCCGGCTTTTATGATCTTTGGCGTGTTACTGCTTGCTTTCTGCTACCCTGTTACCGGTAGCTGGCACTGGGGCGGTGGCTGGTTGTCAGAACTTGGTTTCTATGACTTTGCCGGTTCTACCCTTGTACATGCTGTAGGTGGCGCAGCCGGACTTGCCTGCGTACTCTTGTTAGGCCCCCGTTCAGGTAAATATGAAGGTGGAAAAATCCATGGTATCCCTGCCCACAACATTCCACTTGCCACAGTAGGTGTATTTATTCTTTTCCTTGGCTGGTTTGGATTTAACGGTGGTTCTGTACTGAATGCTGATCCTGTAGGTGTATCCTATGTATTCGTAACTACTGCTCTTGCTGCTTGCTCTGGTGCAATTGCTGCCATGGTTACCACTCAGATAGTAATGAAAACTCTGGATGCCCCTATGGCTCTCAACGGTATTTTAGCCGGTTTGGTAGGTATTACTGCTGGTGCTGATGCTGTTGGCATTATGGATGCCGTATTTATTGGAGCCATTGCCGGAGTTATCGTAGTATTTTCTATCCTTATGTTTGATAAACTTAAAATCGACGATCCTGTGGGAGCCATCTCTGTTCACGGTGTCGTTGGTATCTGGGGAACCATTGCGGTAGGAATTTTCTCTCCTGACGTGAGCTTTGGTGTTCAGGTATTAGGAACACTCTCTATTGCAGCTTTTACCTTTGTATTCTCTCTGGCTGTATTTGGAGCTATCAAAGCTATTATGGGCGTTCGTGTCTCCAAAGAAGTGGAATCCGATGGACTGGATATTTCCGAACACGGGAGCCATGCATATCCGGAATTTTCTCCAGTTAAAACTTCAGAATTGGGTGCATTCGCAGATTAGTTGGTATAGGTATCGCTAGCACTTAAACGTAGCATTCGAGTGGGTAGCCCTGTGCTGTTATTAACACAGGCAGGGTTCCCCCTCTGCTACCAACAAACAATACAGTGCTAAAAACTACTAACCGATACCATTACCCTATTCTTCTCATTCTTCCATCAGTTTTGGAGAATGGAACCTTAAACACACATCGAAAAACATATCAGGGATACACAGGTACAAGCATCTCTGATCACAACTAATAAAAATCGCGCCCTCTTATGCTTATAACCAATACATAGGAATTGGTGCGGGAAAAACTCACTCATTAAACAATTTTACAGGTATATCACTATGAAAACTTCTACGAAAATATCAAAACTACTTAAGTCGGGTTTACTTGCTCTGGTTGGAGCTTTTCTGATCAGTTCACTAAACCCTGAAACGGCCAAAGCACAAGAAATTTCCACCGGTGTTGATCTATACAGTACCTACGTATTCCGAGGTGTTGCATTCTCGGGCCCTGCCCTGCAACCGTATGTTGAAGTAAGTGAAGGCGGCTTTGCCATTGGTGCCTGGGGATCTCAAGGTATTGATGGGACTACCGGAAGCCTTGGGTTTCAGGAAATGGATCTTTATGCCGGCTATAGCTTCGACTTCGGTTTAAGCTTAGGTCTTACAGATTACTACTACCCCGGAACTTCCTGGACTGACGAAGATAGCCATGCTTTTGAAATCAATGTAGGCTACTCAATCGAGAATCTATCTCTGGCTGGTAACTTTATTCTGAACGAAGCCACGGGTGCTGGATCTGCTGGCGAAGACATCTACTTTGAAGCTGGCTACACTGTTGGCGCCGCTGACTTATTTATCGGTGCCGGTGATGGATGGCACTCATCCGATGGCAATTTCGCCCTCGTAAACATTGGACTGGGAACCAGTAAGGAATTAGTGATTACCGACACTTTCAGCATCCCGCTGAGTGGTGCCGTAATCTACAACCCTGATTCAGAGCAATTCTACATTCTGGCAGGACTTTCTTTCTAAGGTGAAATGAGATACTGTTAAGGCTTTTTAGCTGACAAAGCCGGGTAGCATGAGATGCTGTCCGGCTTTCTTTTTTTAACCGCTAAAGCGCAAAGATCCCAAAGAAATTAGCGTTTATATGCTCGCCCCTGTCAGAATTCTATTTTGATGTACCGTCAACAATAAGATTCCTGCCTTCTCAGGAATGACCTAACTAACCTCAGTTCGATATAAACCTCCCTATTGCTGTAGATGTTGGATAATTAGCAGACAGTTTTAGTAATTGTGAAGACCCTGAAAGGGTCCAACATTAATAGCCCCGGGTAAGCTTGTTCAGGGGCCCCGCTTGCGGGGAGCAAACAGGCGCAACCCGGGGTTTCGGAGATCAAAAAAACCACCTGCACTGAAAGTGCAGGGGTTTGGTTGGAGACTGAAAGTCACGCTTTTTCTCCACCATCCCGGTCATCCATCCCGAATTACTCGGGACGATGGACCTTGCATTTTGCGGAGCATCTTTAACCAATTTCCTAAACTATATTTCCAGTGGCTAAAGCGCTGTTGCCATTGGTTGGTTAGCAATCATTTCTTGGCTAAGGTTCTTCAGCGGTAGCTTCAGAATGACCCTATGATCTTAATCTTTAGATTTTTTCGGAATACTAAAGTGCAGGGTTTTTCACCCTCAGCTGGGACCAATAAACCAATCCTCAATAGGCTACCTGTTCGCCCAGCCCTAGACAAACATTCATGACTCTATATCAAAAAAGCCTCGGGTTCTTTATTGCTGAAAAGCCACCCCAGGATTGCACCCGCTTAGGCGGTTTTACACTGACGGCTTCAAGTCTGTCTTTAATTTAGACTATCAGGCTTTATCAGACTTAACAATCAGACGAGGCATCTGAAATGAAACCCTCATATCAGCAATTAATGTTGCATCAAGGCTGAAATATCGGCTGAAAGCACCTTGGAATAAATCATCTAGCCTTTAGCCCACACCATCACCCGGCTCATTTGCAAGAAATCATTGCCTGCCTGTTTCGGCTGAACCGAAGGATAGGGCTATAGTCTTAATAGCAGAAAATCTTATTGCACCGGGATTTTTATCCTTGTGCCCTCTTCAATAGTATCATCCATATGTACCTGGTTAATAATAGCAATGTCTTCGGCGGTAATATTCATCGGCAGGTTGTTGGGTATGAAGGAAGAAAACGCCGCCGTTCTGTTTGCTGCTCTGATCTGCAGGCGAACCGGTTGAACATTGAGGATAGATTCGTCGTGAAGTGAGTCAAATCCACCGGCTATTTCCAAAAAGGCATCGTTGTACTCTTCAAACTGTGAGGCAGTGGTATAACTCAGGAAGCGATAAATATTTCCATCATAGGATATAGCGCTTATCAACAACTGTAGTTCATTCCCGTTTTGTCCGCTTGCACTGGCTACTGCCTGGTATGCATTCAGATTGTTGATGTCACTACTACCCTCTTCCATTACGGTAATGCCTTCCTGAGCCAAAAACTGCTGTACTGAACTTTCCGGTGAACTATTTTCGGAATCGATGGCAAACTGGGTAATTACATCCTGGGCTTCATTCACTAAGATAACTGCCGAAGGCTGGTTTATAACCTGAAAGCCTGCTGGAACCGGAAATTGAAAAGCCAGTTCGGGATGATAGAAGGTACCATCGCGTTCAAAGCCTTCCCTGGGGTTCTGCCCGTACATAATCCCTTCAATCATGTTCAGGTATTCGTCTTTATCCTCAATGGTCTGTTCGTATCCCTTTTCTCTCCATTTTTCTGCTAATTGAGGGATCGTTTGCTCACGCTCCCCTGGATCGGGGTGACTGGAAAGCAAGGTTGGAATGCCCCCGCCCTGTTGTTCTGAAATACGTTCTAAGGAAGTAAAGAAGTCAGCACCTTCTGCCGCTTCATAATTTTGCATAGCTGCATATTCAACACCCAAAGCATCCGATTCACGTTCATCATCACGCCCGTACTTCAAAAACATGAGCTGAGCTGTTTGGCTGCTGAGCTGCAGGATACTTTGTCCATCATACCCAAGCGATTCACCTAACACCGCTCCACCAATCACTGCCAGCTGACCAACCTGCTGTTCAACGGCCCGCTGGGAAGCATGCCGGGCAGCCACGTGGCCAATCTCGTGCCCTATTACAACAGCTAGCTGTGCTTCATTATTCAAATGTGCAAGCAGTCCCCGGGTTACATACACATACCCGCCCGGCAAAGCAAAAGCATTCACCACCGGGCTATCCAGCACACGAAAAGTAAATTCTGTTTCCCGGAACTTCTTGGGGGTATCTTCTCGCCTTAGGTGACTTACCTCCAGCATTTCTTGTCCCAGAGCTGAGACATAATTGCTGAGTTCCTCATTCTCATAAACGCCGTACTGAGCCGTAATTTCCTTATCAGACTGGGCACCTATCTTTTCTTCCTCTTCCCAGCTGTATCCAAACGCCCGCTTGTTCCCTGAAACGGGGTTAACCTCAAGCGAAACACAGCTATTAATCAACACTGCAATTAATAAAACAAAAGAAACGTATCGTGACCTTAATTTCATAGCTTCCACATTAGATTAGAATTAACCCTAAACACAATGTATGGTAGTAAAAAACAAGCTGGAATGTTTCCTGTTTATGCTGTTTTTCCAACCACATTTACTTCAGGTACCAGTGAAATACCGAATTTATCTTCAACAGAGGCCTGAATTCGTTGCGCCAGGCTCCAGATTTCCGAACCGGTTGCTTCGCCGTAATTCACAATGACTAATGCCTGCATTTTGTGAACGCCAGCATCACCAAAACGCTTGCCTTTCCAGCCACATTGATCGATAAGCCATGCAGCCGGAATCTTAGCGCCTGATTCAACTGAATAATGAGGGATATCCGGGAAGCGTTCCTTTAATTCATCGAAGATCGATTCTGAAATAACCGGATTTTTAAAAAAGCTACCTGTATTCCCAATTTCTGCAGGATCCGGCAACTTACTGCGACGAATTTCAATCACGGTATCGCTGACATCTTTTATAGTTGGAGTGGAAATACCTTTACTTTCCAGTGCCTCCGACAAAGCCTTGTAAACAGTATTTATTTGTGGATCTTTCTGAAGGCGAAGCGTTACGGAAACCACCACATACTTGCCACGCGCTTCCTGCTTAAAAATGCTGTCGCGATAACCAAACTTGCACTCATTCTTAGTGAAGGTGTGTATTTCACCGGTTTCAACATTTACTGCTTCCAGTACATGAAACACATCTACCAGTTCTGTACCATAAGCGCCAATGTTTTGTATAGGAGCTGCTCCCACTGATCCAGGAATCAGGGACAGATTCTCTATTCCGCCCCAGCCTTTATCCACGCAAAACATCACCAGCTCATGCCAGTTCTCACCTGCGCCGGCTTTCAACAGCACCAGATCATCACTCTCTTGAACTACTTCTTTACCGGGTATATCCACATGTACTACCAGGCCATCAAAATCATCAATAAAAAGTACATTACTTCCACCGCCTAAAATCCAGCGTTGATTTTCCTGCCAAATTTTATCAGCAATAAACTCCTTTAACTGATCAACTGATTTCAGAGAAATAAAATAACGGGCTTTGGCCGCCAGCCCCATCGTATTATAAGGCGATAAATCAACATGCTCCCGGATCTGAAAATCACTATTCATAGCTTATTCGGAACCGGATTCTGTTTCTTGGGGATAATTCACTTTAACCCGCACCTTACGAATACGATTGTTCTTCACCGAGTGCACGGTGAGTTCCATGTTCTTATAGGTGATACGTTCCCCTACCAAAGGCAAGCTTTCGGTGAGATGATAGATAAGCCCACCAAGGGTTTCGAATTCGTCTTCATCGGTGGTGATTTCCGTGTCCAGGATTTCTTCCATATCGTCGAGATCCACCCGGGCATCAAAAATATAAATACCACTTTTAAAGCGGGTATAGAGGGATACTTCTTCTCCGGAATCGTCGGCAATGTCCCCTACAATTTCTTCCAGGATATCGTCCATCGTCACGATCCCTTCCGTCCCACCGTACTCATCCACCACAATGGCAATATGGGTTTTCTCTTGTTGAAAGTCCCGAAGCAAGTCATCCAGGCGCTTGGTGGCAGGAATAAATAAGGCCTTACGGGATACCGTCTTCCAGTTTAAAGTCGGTTCGGCTTCTTCAGCATTCAAATATGGAAGCACATCTTTGGCATACAGCACCCCAATTATGTTATCAATATCGTTCTCGTACAAGGGCATCCTGGAAAAGCCATTTTCACGAATTTTGCCCAATACATCCTGCAGCGACTCATCCAGCGACACCGCAATTATGTTTACCCGGGAGGTCATGATTTCCCGAACGCTGATGTTACCAAAGCCAATCACATTTTCGATGATTTCACGCTCGTCTTCTTTGATAGACCCCTCCTGTTCGCTAACCTCGGCCATAGTGCGAATGTCTTCCGAGGTCATTTTACTGGCTGGTTTGGGGAGATACCGTTCCAGGCTAATGGTGCTATCGGCTATTAATTTGGCAAAAGGCTTCAGCAGTATGAAAAGCGAATAGATAAATGCACTGTTGGTGCGTGATACCTTAATCGGGTTATTTATAGCAATAATCTTCGGGGTGATTTCGCTCAGGATTAAAATCATGAACGTAAGCACTATCACCTCTACAGCAAAAACCAACACTTCTGAGAATCCGTATGCGGCTACAATATCCCCGGTAATAACAGCAGCAAGCACCGATGCAATGATATTAGCAAAGGTGTTACCGATTAGAATAGTAGCTAATAAACGGCGTGGTTTATCCAGCATTTTGAGAATGCGATCATCGGAGGAACCGGCCGACTGATCTTGCTTCAAATCTTCCATCCTCGTTGAGAGAGAAAAGAGAGCCACCTCTGAGCCAGAAAATATGGCTGAGAAAGCCAACCCTAAAAACAAAAAAACCAATTCAATGGTAAGTACCACCGGATCGATGGCCGTTTCAGCAAAGCCTCCGGCAGCGGTCATCAACGTATCTTGCACAAAACTGAAAGGATCTTCTAAAGTATCCAATTATCAGGGTTTATTGAGGTTTGAATAAAAATTGAACATACATTTCCATGGAATAAAAATAAAGCATTTTCATGCAGATAGTAGGGATATTTGATGTTATCGGCCCTTATTTAGAAAAAAGCTTCATTTTCTTTTTATAGATACCATAAAAAAGGCCTGAGGAAATTCCCCAGACCATTTTATAAACTGATATTCAACAACATTTAGAATGGAAGATCGTCATCCATATCATCAAAATTGCTGTCCAGTTCCACATTACTGCTCATGGGCTTACTGGCCGGCTGATTTTGATTGTTGTTTTGCTGTTGTGGCTGTCCTCCACCTTGTGGGCCTTGTGGACCTCCGCTGGCACTATCCAACATAATCATGCGCAAAGCCTTGACTTCAGTGGTGTATCGTTTTTGCCCATCCTTGTCTTCCCATTGGCGGGTTTGGATAGGACCTTCAATATACACTTTGGAGCCTTTAGTGAGATACTGCTGGCAAACTTCAGCTGTTCTGCCCCAGGCTACCACGCGGTGCCATTCGGTACGTTCCTGGTATTCCCCATTGCTATCCTTGAACCGCTCGCTGGTAGCGATGCTTAACGTAGCCACAGCGGTATTAGATTGAGTGTATCGTACTTCCGGGTCTTGTCCCAGATTTCCTATGATCATTGCTTTATTCAGTGAGCTCATATCGTATCGTGTTTTTTTATTGTTTCTTTATAATGTAAGAGTTAGCTCACTCGGATTCCTTACAAATTTATTTCAAAAAAATTTCTTCTTGGAGATTCATAGAGCTCTTTATTGTTCTCATTAAGAATAATAAACGTTTATTATTTTTAGTCTTACTAAAATAAATTCCAAACTAAATTTCTTAAAAATATTTTGTAGTGAATTGTAGGTTTCGACTTCAATGTGCGACTGTTCGTTGAAAATCACCCCTACTTCAATTGCCTTAAAGTTCTATAGTTCTTTTAAATCCCCATCCTCCAAAGAGCAAAAGAAACTGTTCAAGCAATCTTCAGATTTTTATATTGACCTCGAAATAGAAATTTGATTATTTATATTTTTCCTGTCTTGAAAATCCCATATTGGCTTAAAATCGTCCTCGGTATTATTGTTTGTAACCTGGTGGGCTTGCTGGCAAGTTCGGTTACTCTTCCCGCCATCGAGGGATGGTATTCACAATTACAGAAGCCTGTTTTCAATCCACCGAACTGGCTCTTTGGTCCGGTCTGGACTACACTTTACACGCTGATGGGAGTAGCAGCGGCGGGCATCTGGCAAGTTGGTTTTCAGCATAAAGCCGTCAAACACGCCTTGTCTATCTTTGGCATTCAGCTGGCGCTCAATGGGATTTGGTCCTTCCTGTTTTTTGGTTTTCAGAGTCCATTGCTGGCTTTTATTGAAATACTATTTCTCTTGCTTGCCATACTGATTACGATTAAACGCTTCAGCGAACTTAAAGCCTGGACCGCCTGGCTGCTGATTCCCTACTTGCTATGGGTTTCTTTCGCCTCAGTACTCACTTTCTCTATTTATTGGTTGAATTAAAGCGACAGAATTGGTGAATAAAACAAGTTAGCCAACAAGCTCCATTCTCCATTTGGAAAACCGTTGGCTGGAAATAATACAACCATAGCCCACGGGTTTATCCGTGGGAAAAAGAGAACATGCCTTATAAGTCCGAGGCTAAATAGCTTTAACAGTAAACCGGTTCCGAGGACGCTTCTCAATGATTTGGTAGTATCTTTAAAAAATTTATAGCCCAATCTTCGGTAATCAGTTTATCCCAATAGCCTATTTAGGCTCAGATTTTCTCTCTATGATCCCATAAACCCACGGATGAATCCGTGGGCTATAGTAAAATTTTTAAGGATATATTATCTACCAAGCCTGCCGCAAGCGTCTCGCTTGTGGCCGTTAGACTAAACCTCCCAATATTTAGTAAGGCATTTGAGCCAAAGGCAACCGAAAGGAAACAACTGGCTGTAAAAAAATCAGGCCAAAAATATTTCCACACCGAAAACTTATAAATGTACTTTTACAAATTTACATCTTTGGCTCAAGTACCTTCAACACATCTTCCCTCAACCTAAACTTTTACCCTATGCAGCTTAAACGATTCTTTTCTACTCTCGCATTTGCATGGATGCTCCTCAGTATCCCAGCCGCAGCCCAAGTGGACGATTCCTATTTCGATTATATGGACGTCTTTGAACTTCAACTGGTTGCCAATCCTGAAATCTCCCCGGATGGTAACACGATTATCTATCAACGCCACCAGTTTGATCCGATGACCGACCGGAGGTTCGTCAACCTATGGAGTATTTCTTTCACGGGTGAAAATCATGTCCCACTCACCTCTGGAAAAAGCGGTTATGGAAACGTAGCATGGTCTCCTGATGGCAAAAAACTGGCTTACACTTCCAGTGAAGAAGGTTCCAATCAAATTTTTATCCGCTGGATGGATACCGGCGTTTCCACCTCCATTACCAACCTGACGGAAAGTCCGGGCAGCCTGAGCTGGTCGCCCGATGGCAGTATGCTGCTTTTTTCCAAGTTTGTCCCCGGAGCTTCAACAACCGTAAAGCCTCAGCTTCCAGCTCCGCCCAGTGGAGCAAAATGGGAAGAATCTGCTACCGTAATTGATAAGGCCGTATATCGCAGAGATGGCGGCGGTTATGTAGACGACGGCTATCGTCACCTATTTGTGATTTCTGCCGATGGCGGTGCCCCCCGACAGCTTACTTCCGGGGATTACAACTACGGCGATCCCACCTGGGCGCCCGATGGCAAACACATTCTTTTTACCGCCGATCGCTCTGGAAATGCCGATCTCGATCCAAACAATGAGCAAATTTATGAGATGAATATAGAGACCGGTGAAATGGAGCAAATCACCGATAAGCGTGGCCCGCATAGCAATCCTGTTATTTCTCCTGATGGTGAGCTTATTGCTTATACCGGTTATAAAGACGAATTCCTGGGCTATCAACTCACCGATTTATATATCATGAATCGTGACGGTTCTGACCTCCGTAATATTTCCGGGGATGTAGCCAATGATATTTCTTCGGTTACCTGGGCCAGTGATAGCAAATCGCTCTTTTTTAGATATACGGAAGAAGGCGTGGCTAAAGTGGGCAATATCAAACTAAACGGAGATTATACCGAAATTGCCTCCAATCTTTCCAGTTCTACTATTGGTCGCCCGTATAGCGGTGGTTCTTATTCTGTAGCTGACAATGGCCGATTCGCTTTTACCGTGGGTTCCCCTGCCCAACCCTCTGAACTGGCAGCCGGACATTTCCCTACCCGCATGGCCAATCGAACACTCACCGACTTAAACGGACAGCTTCTGAAATCCAAGAAACTTGGAAAGGTGAAAGAGTTTTGGGTGGATTCTTCAGTAGATGATTTCCGCGTACAGGGATGGATCATTACCCCGCCGGATTTTGATCCTAATAAAGAATATCCCATGATCCTGGAAATTCATGGCGGCCCGCATACTGCCTACGGTCCCCAATTTACCCCAGAATTACAGCTGATGGCCAGTCGTGGCTATGTAGTGGTGTATACGAACCCGCGCGGCAGTACCAGTTACGGAAAAGAATTTGCGGCCTACATCAATCATAATTACCCCAGCGAAGATCACAACGATCTAATGGATGCTACCGATTACGTGATTGATCAGGGTTATATTGATGAGGACAATTTATTCATCACCGGGGGAAGCGGTGGCGGAGTACTCTCGGCCTGGGCCATTGGCAAAACCGATCGCTTTGCTGCGGCCGTGGTAGCCAAGCCGGTAATCAACTGGTACAGTTTCGTACTTACTGCAGACGGCTCTCCTTACTACAGCAAATACTGGTTCACTGAAAAACCCTGGGACGATCCCGAGCAATATCTCGAGCGTTCGCCCATCTCTTTGGTTGGCAATGTTACTACTCCAACCATGCTGCTCACCGGCCAGCAGGATTACCGAACGCCTATGAGTGAAACCGAGCAATATTATGCCGCCCTCAAACTGCAAGGCGTAGATGCCACCATGGTTCGCATAGCAGGCTCCGGTCACGGCATTGCTTCCAAGCCCAGCAACCTATTTCGTAAAGTAGGATACATTCTCGCCTGGTTTGAGAAGTATAAGAACTAGCTATTGACGAATAAGGTGTTGATAAATCTATAAAGGATATGTCATTGCGAGGACTGCAGCGACCGAATGGGAGCTCTGTCCTCGCAATCTGTTCAATCCTAACAGCATATTTACTAATATCTGTGGCAGTATTACAACCTACATTAACCGTCTTTTTACATATCCATCATTCGATTTTTCCGGGTGATGGTTTTTTTATTTGCATTAAAGACAATTAAGCCACAACTTCCCTGCGAACAAAGAATTAGGGAGAAATTTATATAGACGTATAATCGCTACTACACTTTTAACTAAACCTAAAAGACCATGCGATACGTCACTCTATCCCTTCTTGCTATCTTTTCTATTACCGCTTGTTCAACCGACTCCAACTCCGATCAACCGTCCCCTCCCATTCCACTTGCCATTGGTAACAGCTGGGTTTTTGATATTGAAACTGATGACGAGCTTAAAACAGATACCCTAACTGTTATCGGCGACACTTTAATCGGAGCAACCACCTGGTATGAACTACACTCTAAAAATCCCCGTATCCAGGATTTCTTTGGTGGATATGCCGCCAATCTTGAACAGGGCTATTACAAATACCGCGGAGCTGAGACAGCCAGCGACAACTTGCTGTTGTTCAAAACCGAACCCGATCAAAACGAAACCCGCTATATCGATACTGGAAAAGCAGCCTGGCTGAATATTTATGAAGGAGAAGATGCTAATGAAACCTTTAACGTAGTTGCAAACCGATACTCCGTCGTATATGATTATGTCATATCAGGAGAAAGGAGATTTAAATTTGATCAAGAGTATGAGTTTAACCGGCTCATATCCCCTGAGCTTGGATTTATTCATTGGCAAGGTGCCTATTTTAGAACGGAAGATGATTCCACCTTAACCCTGTCCTCATATATAAATGTAGATTTGCAGGAATTTATTCCGGGAGAGCAGCAATGAGACTGAGCCTGATCCTAATGAGCCTGCTCTTACTGCAGGCTTGTTCCAATTCGGTTTCTACCAAAGAAGACCCAGGCACTACTCATTTACGCATAACCCTACCTGAAGATGGCCATGTACATGCCTGGGTTGAGAATGCTTATCAAACAAAGGTTAAAACAGTAGTCAATAGGTATTTGCAGAAAGGCCCATATTCTTTTGCTATTAAAATGGAGGACAAAAAGGGCAAGCCTCTGCCCTATGGAATCTATACCTATCATGTTAAAACAGATACATTGAGCCATGCAGGAACGCTGGTGTATTCCAAGCCAACCAATAATTATTAGCCGCTATGAAAGTCTCTCTTATATTTATTCTGTTTGGGGTGATGAGCCTAATATATCAACCACTTAATGCTCAGCACCAGTTCAGTGTATCTCTCTTTCCGGGATACAACGTAATCAATAATGATCAACCCACATCCAAAAATAAACAAACCAATTGGGTGTTCGGAGGAACTATTTCTTTTGATAAGCAGATAAAAAATCAGCCTCTCAGTTTTTCATTAAGCTACTTACAAGGTAAATCTACTATATTTAAGATTCGGACTAATATAGGACCAGTTCAACCCAACTACGAAGTCCTTCTCCGCTATCAAACCATTCCCATAGAGGCTTTTTATGTGCATAGCATTGGTCAGAAAACAGAATTGCTGACAGGTATAAATTTCACCCCACAATACCGCACACTGCTGTATGAAAGAATCAATATTAAAAACGATCGACTACTAAGTTTAGGCTTCGGTTTATCGGGGAAGGTTAAAACTGATTTTGCGACTTTTAATGGTGGACAGGGTGTACTTTTCGGAAGCGTGGCTGCCCGGTGGACCGAATTCCTTTTCCATCATGCCAATGGCCGCAATGTGGATGATTTTAGCCTGCGGCATGTCGTTGTTTCCCCGCAGATTGGGATGTCCTGGAATCTTAACTAAGAGGGTTTGATGAGAGCAGCCATCCTGAAAGTATTTTTTGTCGGGATACTTTGCAGCTTGAGTTTTTTTGAACACTCTTTTGCCCAAACTGAAGAAACTGTTGCAAAAGAAGATAAAGACCCGGAGTTCACAGACAACGGATGGTGGACTCTTGGATTCGGCAAAGACCTCAACGGTTCCAAAAATCTTGGAAACTATCTGGCCTTTTCACTTTCCATCAATGTGGGGAGTACACGTTTTTGGCAGGTCGGCATTTTTGGAAACAGCCCCATATTCGGAAATGAAGGTGCAGCCGCTTTGCACGTAGGACGAGGAATCTCAAAACATGACCGATGGAGCAGGGTTTCTGTGGCCGGAGGTCCTTCTATCGTTATGGTTGAAGAAAATCAACCCGGAAATAGAAAAACTAACCGGATTTATACCCCGGGGTTAGCAGTTAACGCCCAGGCCATCTTTACGCCCGTCATGGAATTAGGTTTGGGGTTAGAGTTCCAGGGAAACCTGAATATCAAAAACCCAATGACCGGAATCCGGCTTATTCTTGTTATAGAAGGGATGAAATAAAACAGCTGGTATTACGAGAGCTTTTCATTTGACAAATACCACCACAGGTATAACCTTGTGTTTTCATTCAAAGACCATCCGTCATGAAAAAACAATTCAGAGCACCTTGGGATCTTTTACTTACTTCGCTCACCGTGATAGTGATAGCGGTATTAATTGGGATCAACTATGCAACTCCTGGTCTAATAACTACGCTCATCACTTGGGGAATCATTTTAGGTACTGCTGCTTTCGGGGTTTATGGATATAGCGTCCAAAATGAAAAATTGAAGATTTTGAGATTGGGATGGTCTAAAGACCTGTCGTTCTCTTCCATCAAAAAAATTGAATACACTCCCAATGCCATGTTGGGTTCTATCCGCACCTTTGGGGTAGGCGGACTGTTTTGCTATCTCGGCTATTTCAAAAACAGCGTATTGGGCAGCTATAAAGCTTATGCCACACACCGCAAGCGTACGGTGGTTGTCACAACGCAAGACGACGACCAAATCGTCCTTTCACCGGAGAAGCCTAAAGACTTTGTTGAAACTATTAAAGAAAGAATGGAACAAATAGAGCAAGAACAATAGCCCGTCCTAAACAAGATTCATCTTCTTAGCTTTTCCTGAACTTTTCTTACCTTCCTGAAAACTATTCAATACAAATTCGCAGCATGAAATACCCTGATTTTAATCAGACCATACCTATTGATGAAATTGGTGTGAAAGAACGAGTGGCACGGCTCAATTCCCGAAGCATCAAAAAAGAATCTAAAGTACAGGCGCTAAAGATGGCGCTGAGTATGATTGATCATACCACACTGGAAGGAAAAGATTCGCCCGGAAAAGTGATACAGCTTTGCAAAAAAGCCCGTCAGCCCCATCCCGCGATGCCGGATTTGCCTACGGTAGCTGCTGTTTGCGTGTATCCACGGATGGTGAGCGTGGCAAAAAATGAACTCAAAGACACCGATATCAATGTGGCCAGTGTGGCAACTTCATTTCCCAGCGGACAGTCTCCCCTTTCCCAGCGTATTGAAGAAACCAAATTTGCCGTAGATGAAGGTGCTGATGAAATTGATATGGTCATCAGTCGCGGGGCCTTTTTAAATGGTGAGTACCAACTCGTGTTTGATGAGATTGCTGCCATCAAGGAAGCCTGTGGCGAAGCGCATCTGAAAGTGATTTTGGAAACCGGCGAGCTCCACACCCTCGAGAATGTACGCAAGGCCAGCGATATCGCCATGCATGCAGGGGCTGATTTCATCAAAACCTCTACCGGAAAGGTAAGTCCTGCCGCCACCCAGCCCGTTACCCTTGTGATGCTGGAAGCCATCCGTGACTTTTACTATGAAACCGACAAGATGATCGGCATGAAACCGGCCGGGGGTATCCGCACGGCGAAACAAGCTATCCAATACCTGGTTATAGTGAAAGAAACCCTGGGTGCTGCCTGGCTGAATAAAGATTATTTCCGCTTTGGCGCCAGCTCCCTCACCAACGATATCCTGATGCAAATCGTGAAGCAACAAACCGGCCACTACCAGTCGCTGGATTATTTTAGCAATGATTAATTGATGTATACAATAAGCCAAATACATACTAATACTGGAAGAAATTTCTCCTCTTGGGAGGAGATTAAGAGGTGGGTTATGTCGCAATCTACATCACAGACTTCCCCCACATCCACCCTCTCCTTAATCCTCTCCCAGGAGAGGAAACGTTTTGGTGAATTTAGTTCTTTAAAGCAGACACCAACGCTTACTATCAATCACGACAATTCACTACCGGCCAATAATTTCCCCGCTCGGGCGGGGATTAAGGGGTGGGTAAATGTCCCCAAAGGCACTATGTTTGATACTTGTCCCCCATCACCCCACAACAAAGAATATTTGAATTAAGCATACCATTATGTCCCACACCGAAACCAAAGAAGCCGCCTACAAACCTACTTCCCCCAACTCCAAGCTGGATTTCCAGTCGGTTTGGGAATATGCACCGGCCCCGCAGGATGCCGATTTTGCGGAAGTAAAAGAACAATACGACCTGTTCATTGGAGGCAAATTTGTTGAACCTTCCAAAGGTCGTTATTTCAAAAGCACGAACCCGGCTACCGAAGAGGAAATCACCGAATTTGCCGAGGCTACCCAGAAAGATGTTGATAAAGCGGTGAAAGCTGCCCGGAAAGCCTATGAAGGTGAATGGTCAAGTATGTCAGGTAAAGAGCGTGGCAAGTACTTGTACCGCATTGCCCGCATGTTGCAGGAGCGGGCTCGGGAGTTTGCCGTGCTTGAAAGTATGGACGGCGGAAAACCCATCCGCGAATCCCGCGATGTAGACATCCCGTTGGTTGCCGCTTATTTCTTTTACTACGCCGGCTGGGCCGACAAGCTGGAATATGCTTTTCCCGGTAAGAAGCCAGAACCTTATGGCGTATGCGGGCAAATCATCCCCTGGAACTTTCCGCTGCTGATGTTGGCCTGGAAAATTGCGCCTGCTCTGGCTACCGGAAATACCGTGGTACTGAAACCGGCAGAAACCACTTCTCTAACCGCTCTCAAGTTTGCAGAACTGGTAAAAGATTGTGGATTGCCGGATGGAGTGATTAACATCGTAACCGGTGCCGGACAAACTGGTTCTGAAATTGTGAACCATAAAGATATCGATAAAGTGGCTTTCACCGGCTCCACCAACGTGGGTAAAATTATCCAAAAATCACTGGCCGGTACGGATAAGAAATACACCCTGGAACTGGGTGGCAAAGGCGCACTGGTTATTTTTGAAGATGCGCCTATCGACCAAGCCGTAGAAGGCATTATCAACGCTATTTATTTCAACCAGGGGCATGTTTGTTGTGCCGGATCCCGACTGCTGGTACAGGAAGGTGTGGCTGATAAAGTGATCCAAAAGCTGAAAGACCGTTTGGAGACTATGATTGTTGGCGATCCGCTGGACAAGAATACCGACATCGGCGCCATCAACTCCAAAGAACAATTTGAAACGGTAAATAAATACCTGGAGATGGGCGTGGATGAAGGCGCGGACATCTATCAAGCCAAATGCGATATCCCCGAAAACGGATATTTCATTCGTCCTACCCTGTTTACCAATGTGTCGCAATCCAACCGTGTGGTGCAGGAAGAGATTTTCGGCCCTGTTCTCACCGTTCAAACCTTCAGAACTGCGGACGAAGGCATCGAAAAGGCCAACAACACACCCTACGGACTTGCCAACGGCGTATGGACTGACAAAGGCTCCAAGATCTTTAAGATGGGAAGCAAGATGCGATCAGGAGTGGTTTGGGCCAATACTTACAACAAATTTGATCCCACTTCCCCCTTTGGCGGCTACAAAGAAAGTGGCGTAGGACGCGAGGGCGGAATGCACGGACTGGCTGCATACATCAAAAATTAATCTTAGAAATTAGTTAATGGTTAATAGTAATTGGTGAACTGTTCTCATAAAACAACCAGTCCCCTATTAACCATTACACCATTAACCAATACCGAAAATGGCTGAAGAAAGAATTGACGTTAGAAAGACTTACAAAATGTACATCGGCGGTAATTTTCCGCGGACGGAATCGGGAAGAACGTATAAAGCCCTCGATTCAGAAGGTAACCTGCTGGCCAACGCCTGCCAGGGTTCTCGCAAAGATTTCCGGGATGCCGTAAAAATTGCTCGTGGTGCTTTTGATGGCTGGAGCAGCCGCAGTGCCTACAACCGGGGACAAATCTTATACCGCATTGCCGAGATGCTGGAAGACCGTCGCGATCAATTTATGAAAGAGCTCGGACCCATTGGCTTTACTACGGCCGAAGCAGAAGCCGATATTAATGCCGCCATCGACCGGTTGATTTATTATGCCGGATGGACTGATAAATACCAGCAAGTTTTTGGTTCAGTGAATCCCGTGGCCAGTTCCCACTTCAACTTTAGTATGCTGGAACCAACAGGTGTGGTAGCCGCTTTCGCACCGGAAAATAGTCCGCTGCTGGGTTTGGTTTCGGTGATTGCGCCTATCATCGCTGGCGGTAATACCTGCATCGTGTTGGCATCTGAAGAATATCCCCTGCCGGCCATCAGTTTCGCAGAAGTACTGAACTCCTCGGACGTGCCCGGAGGCGTGGTTAACATTCTTACCGGATTCCGTGAAGAATTAGCGGAACATTTTAGCTCCCATATGGATGTAAATGCTATGTGTTACACCGATGATCTTCCTAAAGAGATGAAGAAGACCATAGACGAGAATGCATCGCTTAACGTTAAGCGTATTGTAAAACGTCCGGTGGATGATTGGTATGATGAAGAGGCACAGTCGCCTTATTTCGTCACCGATTTCCAGGAAACTAAAACCACATGGCACCCCGTAGGATTTTAATGAACTATTTTAAATACCTAGTACTTTCTACTTTTTTGTTGATTGGAATTGCAGGTTGTTCTGCTTCTGAGAAAACTGTCTCTGACGACCAGAAAGGTCCTCAGGAAGAATACACTATATCTGAGGAAGAGAACTCTTACCTCTCAGATTATCGCAGCCGCCTCTCTGATACATACGCGAACCGGGAGAATGTCATCCCACAGAATTTCCAGCGCATTCGAACACAACAGCAAGAAAGGGATCTTTACGAAGGCTATCGCGTCCAAATTTACTCTGGTGAAGAAGTTTCACGGGCTGATATGGTCGCAGCAAAGTTTCGACAGTGGGCCGACTCTACCTTTACCGGCTACCAGCCAGAAACATATGTCTTTTTCCGAACGCCCTATTACAGGGTCCATGTAGGTGATTTTCATGACCGGGACCGTGCATTGGCCCTATCCAACATGATCAAAAAAATATATGAAGATGCCTGGGTAGTCTATGATCGTGTGACCCCGGAAAAAGTTCCGGCAGACAGCATCCGGATTTCAACCCAGTAAATTTATTTCTACCTGAACCACTTGTTTACTATAAAAAAAACGCGGCTCAAAAGGCCGCGTTTAGTTCTTAATTGAATATTCAGTGTTTGATATTCAATGTTCTTATGCTTCCTCCAGCTCCAGGTTTTCTTTCACTACTCTTTCCTGCACATCATGCGGAACTTGCGCATAATGAGCAAACTCACGTGTATAACTGGCACTACCCTGCGTCATTGACTTAAGGCGTGTTGAATAGTGATCGAGTTCTTCCAGTGGTACGAAGGCTTTGATCTTCTGAATAGATCCTTCCCCATCCATGCCCTGAATCTGTCCGCGGCGGGTACTCAAATCGCTCATCACGTCGCCCATGTAATCAGAAGGTACGGTGACTTCGATTTCATATACCGGCTCCATCAGCTGTGGTTTGGCTTTCATAAAACCATCCTTAAAGGCCATTCGGGCTGCGGTCTTAAAGGCTGCTTCGTTAGAGTCAACAGAGTGCATAGATCCGTCATATACAGAAACGCGGATATCGCGGGCGCGGCATCCACTCATTGGACCATTTTCCATTTTTTCCATGATGCCTTTTATGATAGCCGGCATGAAGCGGTTGTCAATCACACCACCGACAATACAGTTTTGGAAAACAAGTTTTCCGCCCCAGTCAAGCTCAATCTCCTGCACATCCCGGACTTTTAAGTCATCCGGAGTGTCCATGTTTTCTTTAAGAGGCTCAATAAGCAACTGCACCTCGGCAAACTGTCCGGCACCACCCGATTGTTTTTTGTGCTTATACTGCGTGCGAACCGACGAAGTAATGGTTTCCCGATAAGGTATTTTTGGGGTAATGAATTCCACATCCAGGTTAAAACGATTCTCAAGCTGATCTTCTATCACACTGAGATGTTCTTCACCCTGACCGTGAATGATCACCTGTCGTAACTCTTGGCTATGTTCGATAACCACAGAGGGGTCTTCGCGATGAATCTGGTGCAAAGCATGGCCCAGCTTATCCTCATCGCCTTCTTTGGTAAGTTTTACCGCGGTGCGGATAGTGGTTGGCGGAAACTCGATGCCTTCCAGTTTTACATCATCTCCTTTTTCATGAAGGGTATCGTTGACTTCACTGTCTTTCAGTTTAACCACCGCACCGATATCACCGGTTTTTATTTCATTGATTTCAATGCGTTTGTGGCCTTCAGTAAGGAATAAGTTACCAAGCCGGACTGAGCTGGAATTAGAACTGTTCACCAAATCCATTCCTGGTTGAACCGAACCGTTATACACTTTAAAGTAAATCAAATCCCCAACATGAGATTCCGAGTGGGTTTTGAAAAGAAACATCACCGGCTTGCCATCTGGATCCAATTCAAAGACTTCCCCTTCTTGCGTTTTAGGCGGATTGCCTTGTAATGGATTAGGCGCAACATCATCCAAAAAGCCCATCACACGGCCTGTACCCATATTAAGTGAGGCACAAGAGCAAAACAGTGGAAAGATCTGGCCATTTACCAATGAAATATGTAATCCCTTTTCCATCTGTTCTTCATCCAGCTCGCCCTGTTCAAAATAAATATCCATCAGGGTTTCGTCGTTTTCAGCAATCGTCTCAACCAGTTCCTGGTGAAGTTTTTCGGCCTGGGGTTTCAGTGAATCCGGGATCGGAAGCTTGTCTGGTTTTCCGCCACCCTCAGGGAATTCGTACATGGTCATACGCAACACATCAATAATAGCATGGAAGTCAGAGCCCTCACTATAAGGAAACTGAACCACGGTAACTTCCCGACCAAATTGCTCGCGGGCCTCATCCACCGTTTTCCAGAAGTCCGACTGATCGGTATCCAGCTTATTCACCACAAACATGGAAGGAACGGTATACTTCTGCACGTATTTCCACAGCGAATTGGTAGCTGTCTCCACGCCCTGTTCAGCGTTCAATACAAAAATAGCCGTGTCGGCAATCCGAACGGCTCCAGCTACTTCCCCGATATAATCCGAGGTGCCCGGGGTGTCAATGAGATTGATTTTATGGCCCCTCCAGTCAAGGTTTAAAAAAGAAGAATAGATCGATTTCTGTTTCTCTTTTTCTAAATCATGATAATCAGAAACCGTATTTTTTTCCTCTACCGAACCTCGGCGGTTTATAGCTCCGGCTTCGAAAAGCATCGTTTCGGCCAACGTTGTTTTTCCGGAGCCGGAATGCCCCAGCAGAACTACATTACGAATGCGGGTGGGATTGTATACTTTCATAGGAGACTCCATTTTTTTGGATTGCCACCTTTACGTAATGACACGAAATTTTAATCATATATTTAGGGTTCCGTGCATAAGTGGCATAATGTTACGTATGGTTTTAACTTCAAAAAAGCGCTTACTGCTCGCGCCATGATTTCAATGAACTGTACTCATTCTCTTTGAATGATATGTGAAGAATAAAAATAAACGGACGCACGAATAAATCAACATGAAAAAAATACTGCTGATACAAACCGGCGGAACCATAGCGATGAATGCCAAAGGAGCCGGCGTAGAGCTGGATCCCGAATCATGGTCAAAGGTTTTATACAAAGAAATACCCGAGTTATCCGAGATCGCTGAACTCACTACCATTCCCCTTTTTTTTGAGGATAGTTCTGATTTGAATGCATCCCACTGGAAAAAGCTGGCAAACTGTATCCAGGAACACTATGAACAGTACCAGGGCTTCGTAATTCTGCACGGCACCGATACTATGGCTTACTCCGCCTCAGCCCTGAGCTTTGGGCTTAGAAACCTGGCCAAACCCGTTATCTTCACCGGCAGCCAGTTGCCCATGAGTTCCATACGAAGCGATGCCCGCCGCAACCTGGTTAATGCCATTGAATTGGCGACCATGAACTTTCAAGAAGTGGGAATCTGTTTTAACGATGCCCTCTATCGGGGCAACCGTTCTACCAAAATGAGCATTGGTGATTTTGACGCTTTTGGTTCACCCAATTTCAGCCCACTGGCCGATATTGGCATCAAGATTAAGGAAAAAGTACTGGAAAGCTTTGGCGCTGGTGAATTGAAGAATCTCGCAGATTACTCGGATGAAGTGTTTGTCCTCACGGTCCACCCTAACCTAAATCCTGCCTTACTTGAAAGCTTACCACTTGAAAGACTCCGGGCTGTTATCATCAGGGCATTTGGCAGCGGCAATTTTTGTATCAAGGGCCCAAACAGCCTGTTGCCCTTTCTGGACCGGTGCCTGGATGCCGGAGTTGTCGTAGCCGTAGTATCCCAAGCTGATTATGATTCTGTGGATTTAAGCCAGTATACCGCCGGGCGCGCTGCCCTTGATCACGGGGCCATCAGCGGGAATGACATGACCCTGGAAGCTGCCCTAACCAAACTCATGTTTTTATTAGCACATTATGGGAACAAAACCGAAATTGAGAAATATTTCCAGCAATCACTGGTCGGGGAATTGACGGAGAAATAGGTTTTAAGGTTCAAGGTGTTAGCTGCAAGGTTCAAGTAGTTCACTGGATATAAATAACTTGCACCTTGCACCTTTCATTTTTTGATTTCTATACCCCAAGCTTTTTTAAGTATCTTCCCTTTAATCAATCCAAAGAACAAATTGCAGAAAATGGACAAAGTGAAATGGGGTATTATAGGTTGCGGGGATGTCACGGAAGTAAAAAGCGGCCCGGCCTTCAGCAAGATTGAGCATTCTGAATTAGTAGCCGTGATGCGTCGCAATGCCACAAAAGCCGAGGACTATGCCAAGCGTCATAAGGTGCCCAAATGGTATGCTGATGCGGGCGAGCTCATACATGATCCTGATGTGAATGCCATTTATATCGCCACGCCGCCCAACTCGCATGCTCAGTACACCAAACAAGCTGCAGCAGCTGGCAAGCCGGTGTATGTGGAAAAACCTATGGCCCTCAATTACGCAGAATGTAATGAGATGATCGAAGCCTGCGATGAAGCCGGAGTTCCTCTTTTTGTGGCTTATTACCGGCGGGCACTCCCCTATTTTTTGAAGGTAAAGGAGTTGCTGGGTGAAGAAGCGATTGGCAAAGTAAATTCTCTGCAAATCAATCTGTTGCAAGCTCCCAAACCCGATGACTTCAAATCTCCGGATCAACATAATAACTGGCGTACTAAACCGGAGATTTCAGGAGGAGGATATTTCCATGACCTGGCCTCCCATCAGCTGGATTTGGTTGAATTTTTATTGGGGGAAATCAAAGAAGTCTCCGGTCATGCCACCAACCAAATGGGTTGGTATGAAGCCAATGATGTAATTTCTGCCTGTTTCAAGTTCCAGAATGGGGCAACTGGCAATGGCTTGTGGAATTTCACAGTGCAGCCGGAAGAGCAAAAAGATGAGATCATCATTATCGGGCGTGAGGGTTCCATTACCTTCAGCACCTTTAATGATGAGAACCCGGTGATCTTGAAGAACGCTTCCGGTAAAAAAGAATTCCAACTGCCTTATCCTCCACATGTACAACAGCCGCTTATCCAAACTGTGGTGAATGCATTAAGAGGAAAAGGTGATTGTGCCAGTACCGGCAAAAGCGGCGCCCGGGCCAACCTGCTCATGGATAGGATTTTGGAAAGCTAAATGTTCTGCTCAAAAACAATATAAAGGACCGTTTTCAGCAGTAATGATCCGTTAGAAAATTGAAACAGTCACAAGGTTTTAGGAGCAAGCTTCAAGGAATCCTTGTCCTAAAACTTGTACCTTGCACCTAAAACCTAACACCTCCCAACCATGTTTTTCATTTTTGATTTAGAAACCATTCCTGACATCGAGTTTATTCGCCGGGTACTGAATGACCAGGAATCAGAAGAAGATCTTTTACTTGAAAAGGCCAGTGAAGAGCTGGCCAGGAATTCCTCAGGCTTCCTTCCTCCCATGTACCATCGAATGGTTTCCTGGGTGGGTTTATGGATTGAAAATACCGGGGGGCCCAAGCAAAAAGTAGCCTGGAGTGGTAAAGATGAAAAGCAGGGTTTGTTGAAGATTTTTGATGCCATCGGGACTTACAAAGACTTTGGGTTGATCCACCACAATGGCAAAGGCTTTGATATCCCCGTACTCACCTACCGCGCCATGAAGCACGGACTGCAAATGCCGGTTCGTATGCACGACTATGACATCCGCTACCGCTACAGCCGGCACAATGTGGACCTGGTGGATGAATTCAGCAATTACGGGGCCAGCTCGTGGCCTAAACTCAAGCACCTGGGACAGCTCATTGGCATCCCTTTTAAACAAACCGGTGAAGGTAATGAAGTGTATGCCATGTATCAGCGGGATGAGCTGGACCTGATTGAGCACTATTGTTACGAGGACGTAATGGCCACCTACATCGTTTGGCTATACCACGAGTACACCGCGGGACACATTCCCGAAGATCAGTTTGAGAACTTGAGAGACCGTGCCATGAAGAAATTGGAAGAGATTCAGGCTGGTCCACCGAAGTAGACTTGACTAAAATCGATAAAGTTCGAAATCTGGTCATACATGTTACTACCAAACTATCAAAACGCGATCATACCGGATGAAAAGCTTAGAAATTATTGTTTAGATTTTGATCACCGTACAGGGAAACACAAAGCTATTCTTTTTCAATCAATATTGAATTTTGAAAAGAAGGATTATAAAGAACTAAAGAAACTAATTCTTGAAGGGGTTTCTATGCACGAAGCCGTACTTAGAAATAAGGATCGGTTTGGAAAGAGATACTTCGTTGACATTTCATTAAATGAAATTTATTCACATATTCTAAGAACAGCATGGATTATTAAGAATGAAGAAGAAAATCCTATTCTGACAACCTGCTATCTAAAACAAAAACCATGAAATCTTCCCTGAACATATTAGATGTTGTTGCCACTAAAAAGGCATTCCCAAAGCATCATTTATTAGATGGACAGGTAGGTACTGTAATAGAAATATTGGCAGATGGATTTGTGGAAGTAGAGTTTCATCTAAAAAAGAAAGATGATCCAACGCTAATTCCTCTTCATGAAAAAGAACTCATAAAACTTCATTTCGAGCTTAAGCAAGCCTGAAATACTTTATCAAACCACCCGATCCGGATCACTGAAATCCGGCACCTCTCCCCGATAGCCGAACAGTGTTTTGATCAGCTTTACCGACCACTCACTTTGGTTTTTTATGTACCATTGGTCAGCCGCACGGCGAGCTCCCAATCCCCAGCTTGGATAGGGATGTATGGTATCCGCAATGCCACGCATGGATACCCCGTTTTTTATGGCCACGGCATATTCCGAGATGAATTCCCCGGCATGAGCGCCCACCACTGAAGCTCCCAGTATTTTACCCGATAATTTCTTCGCAAAAATCTTAACCAGTCCGGTAGTTTCTCCCTCAGTCACCGCCCGGTCAATTTTGGAATAAGGAAAACGGTATACCTCAAACTTTTCCCCGGCCTCTTTTAATTGCTGCTCTGTCTTGCCCACATGTGCCAGCTCAGGCTCGGTGTAGGTCACCCAGGAAAGCATATCATCTTCAATCTTCATAGGAATGAATTTCAGGATTGCTTTGGTGGCAGCAATCTTGGCCATGTGCTCACTCATATGGGTAAACTGATATCGTCCGGTTACATCTCCGGCCGCATAAATGTGTTTTTGGTTAGTCCGGCAACTATCATTTACAATTACCTGACCGTTTTGGGTAGCAACTCCGGCCGCCTCGAGATTTAACACGGCCGTATTCGCCTTTCTGCCGGTAGCCACCAGCAAGGCATCTCCTTCCAAAACAAAATGTTCTCCTTCTTTTTTGATATGAACCTGGATGTTTTTTCCATCCTGCTCAACTTTTTCTACTGATGCATCAAGGGCATACTTCACTCCCTGCTCCTTCAATTTTTGCTGCAAAATGTCTACAAGCTCAGGATCATCTTTAGAAAGAATCCTCGAAGCCATATCAATCACCGTAACTTCTGATCCCAGGTTCACAAAAGCCTGCGACATTTCCGTGCCAATAGGTCCCCCCCCAATAATGAGCAACTTTTCAGGAAGGTTCTCAATCTCAAACAGACTTTCATTCGTTAAATAATCGACGCTATCTAAACCCGGAATCTCAGGCACAAAAGATTTTGCCCCCGTTGCAATGATGAATTTCTTTGAGCTTACCGCTCTCCGCTTCCCTTCTTTGGTTTGAATCTCAATGGTATGCGGATCCAAAAAAGCAGCTTTGCCATGGACTACATCAATCCCCATATCCTCGAAAATCTCCGGCCGGTCGGCATCTTCGTAAACCTCCTTCTTGACCTCATCCACGTGTTTCATTACTTTTTTGAAGTTTATTTCTGGTTCATTATCAACCAAACCGTATTTACCGGCATCTTTAATCTGGCGTGCAACTTTAGAAGCTTTAAGCAGGGTTTTGGAAGGGATACAGCCCGTCCAGGTACAATCTCCACCAAGCCGGTCTGCCTCCACCATCATGGTTTTAGCCCCAAAATTTGCAGCAATGCCCGCGGCTGTCAGTCCAGCAGATCCACCGCCGATTACAATCATGTCAAACTCATAGGAACTCATATCAATATTTTTTTGGAGTGATGAGGGAGTATACTGATTTCCTGCTTTAGCAAATAACACAGAACTATCATTCCTGCAGCTCTAAAAAGCCTAAACTTTCAATGGTTTGGGACTATTCCCCAATCAGCATAAAGAAGACAAATACAATAGAATTTCTGAATTAGCCTTTGTGATTTACCCTCAGGTAGTCTTATCTTAGGAGCCTTCACTTTTGCCAAAGTGGCGGAATTGGTAGACGCGCGCGACTCAAAATCGCGTTCCTTCGGGAGTGAGGGTTCGAGTCCCTCCTTTGGTACTTAAAAGCTCTGCAAACTATTGCAGAGCTTTTTTATTTTAGGCTTATCTTCAAACCCAAAAAATTTGATTATTAAAAATTTATAATAATTATGTAACATCATGGGGATGATAGTACTCTTGATGTAAAAGAAGGACTGCATATGCTCAAATACATCGTTCTCTGCATAATGGTTATTGCCGGATATTTGGTTTACATAAATTACCCGGTTTCACATGGCCCTGGCAAAGTAGCTAAAGAGGCACCCAAAATAGAATCAGCCCGATGGGAAAAACCCTTTGAATTTAAAGGCGCCACCCTCACCCCGAAAAAAAAGATTGCCGCCAAAGTGCGGGTTATCAAAAAGGAGCCCTATTATTTTGATGACTTCACTGAATTTTCGCCTATGGACGTGCTTGTGGGCTGGAATGAGCTTTCTGACGAACGGAATCTTGAGTTCATCTATTTTTCACTTCAAGATCGTAGCTACGAGGTTGAACTTACCCGCCCCCCTTTGGAAGTTTCAACTATCCACCGTGAAAGTGATTTATGGCACCTGATTCCTTCCTCCTCAAAAATCAAAGATCAAATTAAAGAGATCAGAAATGGACACGTCATATCCATAAGCGGCATGCTGGTTGATATTGACACCTCGGGTGAGTTTAACTTTACTACCGATACCGAAATAACGCCCCGACAAAATGAAAACGGATTTGGTATCTGGGTTGAAGAAATGAGTATACGTTGACATAATCACTCGGGCTATTGACTGTATTGGCTTCAAAAATTATTTTAGCCACATAAAGAGGTGACTCTTTAAAAGTAAAACAATCAAATTAATTCGGGAATATATGTCAGTTAAGCAAAAGGGTACGGTGAAGTGGTTTCATAACACCAAAGGTTATGGGTTTATTAGTACAAATACCGGGGAAGATGCTTTTGTCCACTACTCCGAAATTCAGGCCGATGGGTTTAAAAAACTGCGCCGTGGCGAAGAAGTAGAATTCATATTAGATGAAGGTGAAAAAGGATTACATGCAAAAGAAGTGGTATCTTTAAACCCTGTTGAAGATCAAGCGGAATAACATACACTAATTAAATATATGAGCTGGCTAAAAGATGCTGCCCTGGATTTTATCGTACTAATTATAATTATGGTATTAGCCTTTATGGGAGGCGATATCTTGTATGTTGTACTTTGGGTCTATTCAGCTCTGATGCTTCTAACCAAAATTCTGGCACAATTCATGCCAGCTCTAAAGCAAAAAGCTAACAAAACCAGTGCTCCCGCTTACGTTTATCATGGTATTTACGGGTTGATCGTTGCAATATTGATTGCATCAGGTTACTATTATCTGGCTGCCCCCTGGGCAATAATCTGGATTTTATCCTTTTATAATCGCCCAAAGGTCAGTAAAAAATCGCAAGCTGCCTCCTAAACGGTCACCCTTTTGTTGAAGATATTTGAGAAGTTCTTCAGTTCTTTTTCTTACCCTCTGCTCGTGCTAGGGTGCCTGATCTTTGTGGTATTCCCAAAAAACGGATTCGCCCAGAAATCCCCGGCTCACCATTATTACTCCCTCTGGGGCGGTTATTCGTTCAATTCAGTAAAGTTTTTAGGAAAAACAGGGAATTCCCAGACAGGCATTTTTGCCATCGGATACAGGCATCAATTGAAAAAATTCCATGGAGAGGGCAATGTATATTATACCACCGACCTCATTCCTTACGTACATTTTGATTATCCCAAAAGAGATGAAAACGACCGAAGAGTCTCCAGAAATGGTTTTGGTGTATCCCCTGTTGGTTTTATGTGGAAAGAAGATGAATTGGATACCGTAGTCCCCTTTGCGCAAATCAGCGGAGGACTTATATATATGGAAAGCGAGTTTCCCACAGATCTATCCAGAAAGTTAAATTTCACCTTTGATATCACCGTTGGTACAGACATCAAGGTGGGTTCTATCTTTGAATTTTCTTTGGGATATAAATTCCATCATATTTCCAATGCCGAAACAGGTAAACATAACCCTGGCTTAGACTCGAACTTTTTATTTCTATCAATTTCAACCCAATAAATTTTATGGATATACAAGCTGCTTTACATACCAACAAAGGCACCATCAACCTCAAGCTTTTTGCCGACCGTGTGCCTAAAACGGTTGCAAATTTTGTAAACCTGGCCTCTCGCGGATTCTATGATGACATTAAATTTCACCGTGTGATTAATGATTTTATGATACAGGGTGGATGTCCCAACGGTGACGGACGCGGCGGACCGGGTTACTACATTGACGATGAGTTCCAGGACGAGCTGATTCATGACGAACCCGGTAAATTGTCGATGGCGAATGCAGGGCCAGATACAAATGGAAGCCAATTCTTTATTACTCATGTTGCCACCCCGTGGTTGGATGGACGCCACAGCGTATTTGGTGAAGTGGTTGATGATGAAGACCAGGAAATCGTTGATGCTATTGAACAAGGTGATACCATTGAAAAGGTAGAACTCGAGGGCGATGTAAAAGAACTCCTGGAATCAATTGACGAGGTCCAGATGTGGAATTCAACTCTCGACGACAAGTTTGAAGACCTGAAAGATCCCTTAGTTTAATCCATTCTTTTTTATAAGCTATCCCGGTTTACTATAAAACCGGGATAGTTTTCTTTATGCCCTTCTCATTTATGTCAGCTCCTTTTGAGAATTTGCAGCCTGATCATAACTTCTCCCTAAACTTTTACAGAACATTTTCGTACGGCTTTTCCGAAACAAATTTTTGAATCTTAAGGCAAAACAGAAATGAAGAAAAAGATACTTTTGCTGGTCGCATTATGTAGTATGATGATCCCCTTACAAGTTATGGGGCAACACTCGGGAGAAGAAATAGAGCTGGAATATCGAAAATGGCGTGTAACTCTTTTCCCTCCTTTAAGCACTAACGGCCTGGAAGCTGTTGATTACACCGCACGCTACTCTATTAATATCTTAGGTGGCTATCACGGAGGACTGGATGGCGGAGAACTGGGAGGACTTATCAACTATAACAAATATTACACCCATGGCGGACAGCTTGCCGGGCTCGCCAATATAAGCGGCGGCGACATGCAGGGAGTAAACATTGCCGGAATTGGTAACTTTTCAAACTACTCCATGTCAGGCATTCAGGTAGCGGGCCTTGGTAACGTTTCCGGTGCCGAACTGGAAGGTATTCAATTTGCCGGATTGCTTAATTCGGCGGCAGAAGGCTCCAGCGGTTTACAGTTTGCCGGACTGGCGAACGTAGCCGGTGGCGATCTGGAAGGCTTGCAATTCGGTGGGCTCATAAATGCAACTGACGGTAGTATTTCCGGATTGCAAGGCGCTGGTATTACAAACCTTGCCCGCAATGATGTAGAAGGTCTGCAGGCCGCTGGTATTCTAAACTTTGCCGGTGGCGATATATCAGGTGTTCAGGCCGCAGGGGTTGCAAACATTGCTCGTGATGATGTGGAAGGCCTGCAGGCTGCAGGAGCCATCAACTTTGCAGGGGCCGATGTTTCAGGACTGATTGCTTCCGGTGGTGCAAATATCGCATTAAAAAATATTGAAGGACTTTTAGTAACCGGCGGTGCTAACATCGCACTTGAAGATGCCAGTGGCTTTCTGGTAGCCGGCGGACTTAACGTTGCCCGACAAATGGAAGGCTTGATGATTTCAGGCGGTGCCAACATTGCTCAAAACATGGAGGGGCTTCAGTTTGCCGGTTTCTTAAATGCTTCACAGACTGCAAAAGGTTTACAAATTGGAGTGATCAACATTGCCAAAGAGTTTGAAGGTGTTCCCATTGGCCTCATCAGCTTGTATGGCAATGGTCGTAAAAATATGGACGTACGCTACTCTGATGGCGGATTCACCGATATTGGTATCACATTAGGAACTTATCGGGTGTACAATGCAGCTATCCTTGGGTACAACACATCCTTAGACAGGGATGTATATCGTGTGGGGATGGCCGTTGGGCTTGAGAAGAACATTCAGGATGCTTTTGAGAATTGGAATGATAAATCCATGTATGTAAACCAGGAGTTCTCCGTTCTACATCATTTTGAGGATGAATGGTCTGACAAGCTAAATCTGCTTTATTCTTATAAATATCATATCGGTAAGCGTTTTAGCAGTGGATTTTCAATTTATGGCGGCCCTACCTTTAACATGCTGGTAAGCCGGGTTGATGGCGCTTCTGACTACAGCTGGTACAGCCTATGGTCGCCCAAGTGGAAAGGACGAGATTACCGTTTCTGGGTTGGCTTTACAGCAGGTATTCGCTTGTTCAAACAGAAAGAAATGAAACGCTTTAGAAACGAATTTCAAAGCTGGGACATTGACTGGAACTGATGAATTGTTAAGGTGAGAATTTCCCTGAACATATATCATTTAGGTTTGTTGATATCTGTTTGGGGAATTCTTGATTTCTGAAGGTTTTTATTTTGAGGTGCTCTATCCAGTTCTTCGTCTATCGTCTGACAACTACAGCTCGTCCGACGATTGAATACTGGCAAGCCTTTTTGTTCTGGCTTACCAGCGTAGTACCATAAACGATCGCCAGACCACTTTCTTCTGGATTCTCGCGATGTATCCTGCATTATTTCACGTACAAGTTCATCCTAATTCCCCTTTCTGTGGTCGGGCGAAATTCTTTAGTTTATATCCTGCCCCATCCAAACTTTATTGGTTTTCGTAGTGTTATTTGAACGCTATTCAAAATGAACCAACACTACTGCTATGAAATATTCCTTTGTTACCGGTTTAATAGTCACACTACTGCTTTCTCTCTTTTTTCTTTATCCAGGTCATTCAAAGTCTTCTGAACGACATACCCATACATCCGCAACCACATTCACTGCTGAACGAGATACTACGCCTGAAGGTGAATATCCCGTACAAAAAACAGAAGCTGAGTGGAAAGAAATTTTAACCTCTAAAGAATACCGGATTCTCAGGGACCGGGGCACGGAACTTCCCTATGTAAATGAATTTGACGGATTCGATAAAGACGGCATTTATGTGTGTGCTGCTTGTGGACAGAAACTATATAGCTCAGAGCATAAGTATGACAGCGGCACTGGCTGGCCAAGTTTTTGGCGTCCTATTGCAGATTCATTGGTGGGCGAACGTGAAGATAACAGCTGGTTTATGACGCGAACGGAGATTGTGTGCTCCAATTGTGGGAGCCATTTAGGTCATGTGTTTGACGATGGTCCCCGCCCTACCGGACTTCGCTACTGCATGAATTCTGCTGCTATGGACTTTATCAGCGAAGAGGAAATCTCATCAAACCAACAAAACTAAAATAACAGTTGTTTTTTGCGGCAACCATTTGGATTATCTGACGTGTACCACTCACGGTATTAATCTAAAATGCATATTGTCATGTCGCAAAAAGCTACCATTCTGTATGAGGCGGAATTTAATCCCAAAATCAAAACCTACCTGAATACCATTGGGATTCTGGTTTGTGTGATTACCGTGGTGGGAATTTTCCTACTCCCCCTTTGGCTAATTTTCGCCTCATTTTATTTTAAGCGATACTTTGAACGGCTGGAATGTGAGCTTACCACTCGCGCCTTACGCTTCAAAAAAGGATATATCTTTCATACTGAGCGCACTATTCCACTGGATAAAATTCAGGATCTGACATTCAAAGAAGGGCCAGTACTGAAATATTTTGGATTGAGTATCCTTAAAGTGGAAACGGCCGGTGGCAACACCCAAACAGGTTCAGACCTCTCCCTCATAGGTATACAATCTGCATCAGAGTTTCGACAAATGGTGCTGGATCAGCGTGATAAAGTAACTGACAATGTTTCTTCATCTAATTCGGACACTGAGTCCACTGCGGAATTGCTAAAGGATATCAGGGATTCCCTGCAGCGCATTGAAGCCAAGATTAATTAGCACTGATTTTCAGAAAAAGCTCTAATTGCGAAAGAACTGTGGAGTAAAATTCCCCTTTTGGGAGGGAATTAAGGGTGTGCGTAATAATCCACCCTGCCCTGAAAGTGCATGGGTTTGGTTGAAGGCTAAAAGTCCCGAACTCTTTCCACAATCTCGGTCATCCATCCCGAATTGCTCGGGACGATGGACGTTGCATTTCGCGGAGCCTTTTCAACCTATTTTTTGAGCAATATTACCAGTGGCTAAAGCGGTGTTGCCAATGGCAGGTTGGGAATCATTTTGTGGCTAAGATTCTTCAGCGGTAGCTTCTGAATGACCCATGATCTACGCAATTATTTTTTTTCGGAATTTTAAAACCCGAGCTTTGCCTCATAAAAAAACCCGTCAGATAATGATACCTGACGGGTTCCTATCAAACCAACCAATCAATTGGTCTTTACTACTCTTCTGTTGAAACGGCGTCGCGGTCTAAAAATTCTTCATAAAGTTGAATATGGCGACTATCCATAGGAATTTTATATCCTTTAATAAATACCTGTTCAATATTGGTCATAGGCTGTAAAGGATCTCCATCAGAAATAAACAGGTTGGCCTGCTTGCCGGCTTCCAGAGAACCTAGCTTATCATCCACCCCAAATATCTCTGCAGGGTTGATGGTGAGTGCTTTGATAGCTTCCTCTTTACCCAATCCATAAGCAGCAGCATAACCGGCTTCAAATGGGGCGTTGCGGGAATTCTCAGTATCATCTGAAACAATAGCCACCTTCACTCCTGCTTCCGCCATCAGTCCGGGGTTTTGGTAGGGACGCTGGTAGTTGTCGTAATCGCGGCTTGGCGTATACAAGGTGGTAGTAAGCACCGGGATTCCAGCCTCGGCGATTTCTTCTGCCACACGCCATCCTTCTTCCACACCGGCAAAGATAACATTCAGTCCTTCCTGACTCTCTGTCCATTTGATAGCTTCAAGAATTTCCTGTTCGCGACCTACTTCAATCACCACTGGTACTTCGCCAGATAATACTTCCCGCATGGCTTCCATTCGGGGATCGTGGTCCGGTTTAGTTTTTCCTGAAGGATTACCCTCATAGGCAGAAACCATTCGGTCATAAAAGCGGGCTTTCTCAAAGAAATCATTGATTTCCTTAATCTCCTGCTCATACTCTTTTTTGATCTCTTCCTCGCTGCGGTCATCCCACCAGCCACCACCGGTTGAAGACGGAAGCTCCATCACCAACGCACCGCTTTTTGCAACGGCCATGGAATCCGGAGAATATCCCCATAAATCCATTACGGCCGCTTTACCGGCAATGATGCCAGAAGACGGAGCGGAAAGCACAGTGGTAACTCCACTCACCCGGGTTACAGGCACCGAAGCGCTATGCGGGTTGAAAGCCGTAAAGGCATACATGTGGGGGTTAAAATCTCCCAGTTCCTGGTTATCCACCGTTACTGCTACAGCAGAAACTTCTACCAGCCCAAGGGCGGTCCACCCATCGATAAAGCCGGGATAAACGTGCTTGCCGGATGCATCAATTCGCGCATAATCGTCCGTGATTTTTGCGTTTTTCCCAACAAAGGAAATCTCATTTCCATCGATAAGAATAATTCCGCTTTCAATGGTACCGTTTGTAACGGTATGGATGGTTGCGCCCGTAATGGCATATTTACCAAAGCCGGGCTTCTCTGTGATTTGTGCCTGGGCGGCCGCATGTAATCCAAACAGCAGCGCAGCTACAACAATAAAAATATTGAGTTTTTTCATGATTCTGTCTCCTGTTTAGATTAATTATGTTGCTGGGCTGATTGCTCGCCAAATAAGATGAAGGCATCCTGCAGGCAGGCATCGGCTTCTCTTCGCGATACGATTTCGCGCATGTGCGAACCATCTTCAAACTTGGTGCCCGGTTCAATGTGGATGCGCATGTCATCGGCATCATTCGCCAGATCGAAGTACTTTTTGCCATCCACAAAAGTCATCTCGGCTTTACTGTAAATGTCAAAAGGATGTCCACTCCAAATGGCCACGTCCCCGTCTTTACCTTCTTCGATGCTGCCTACCCGGTCATCAATACCTAACTGGATAGCGGGATGCAAAGTAATCATCTTGAGCGCATCATTAACCGAGGTATTTCCATAACGTACTACCTTGGCCGCTTCATGATTCAAGGTACGCTGGAGCTGATCGTTATCACTGTTAATAGAGTTAATCACTCCATTGGCATTTAAAATAGATGCGTTGTATGCAGTAGAATAATACACTTCAAACTTATAGGCCCACCAGTCAGAGAAAACCGAAGTATGAGCGCCATGTTTAGCCAATTCCGGGGCTACTTTAAATGCTTCATTCGCATGTTGGAAGGTGTAATTTTCAATCCCATAATCATTGAAAACGCGCACCAGCATCAGGATTTCATCGGCACGGTACGAGTGACAGTGAACCAGGATTTCTCCTTCGATGATGTCATTCAATATTTCGTACCGTAGGTTTTTGGCTACGGGTACCGGAGGTGTTCCCCGTCCATTGCGGTCAAAACCTTGTTTGGCTTCAAGGTAAGCTTCGCGCTTTCTTTTGTAATCCAGTGCTTCGTCAAAGTGATTTCGGATAATCTGTTCCACGCCCATGCGGGTTCGGGGCTGGATACTATTCCCCTGGCCATGGACACGAGTTGGATTTTCACCCAGTGCAAACTTAATCGTTCGTGGAGCATCCTCAAACTTCAGGCCTTCCTGATCGGCACCATAGCGCAACTTCAGGGTCTCACCCTGACCGCCGATTACGTTGGCAGAACCGTGCATCAGGTGGATGGAGGTAACCCCTCCGGCCAAAGAATGATAAATTCCCACTTCGTTAGGGTCAACCGATTCTTCCATTGTTACTTCGGCTGTGACCGGATTGCGAGGCTCGTTGATATCCACGCCGTTCAAATGCGAATGCGCATCAATAATACCCGGCATCACATATTTGCCTGAAGCATCAATGGTTTCCACGCCACGAGGAGCGTTAAGGTCTTTCCCAATACGTTCAATGATACCGTCCCGGATCAATACGTCCGTATCTTCCAAATCACCATCCGTAATGGTAATAACGGTGGCGTTCTGGATGAGCACTGAGCCCTTTTCCTGAGCTTGGGCAGTCCACCCAAACGCGACAATCAATAAAAATAATGTCAATTTCTTCATGCTTACTCTCCGTTAAATTCGTGAATAGTGCCGTTTGAGATGCTGTGCAGCACCTTCGCCTTTTCTTCTGAAAACGGCTTACTGAAAACCGAGAAACTGGCATTTTTTCCTTTTTCCAGGCTTCCAAGTCGATCACCCAGTCCAAGGATTTCAGCGGTATTTTGTGTCATTAGCTGCACGGCCTCTTCTTCTGATACGCTGCCTTCATTCAACAGGATCTCCAGCTTGTCGGCTAAATCTTTTAGTTCCAGTCCTGCGGAAGCATATCCTACCGAAACACCAGCGTCCATGAGTTTGCGGATGTTCGTGACTTCTGCCTTCCAGGCTTCCATCTGTTTATCACGATAGGCTTGTTCTTCTTCGGAAACTTCTTCTTCCTCAGCTTCCTCATCGGAGTCTTCGGCTTCTTTTTGCTTCTTATACCAATCCGGCATGTCCGTAAAATCGATACTGGCCAGCACGGGGATGTTGCGATCTTTAAGCTCATCTGCTTTGGCGTATGCCTCTTTACCAGACACTATCACCACATCAAAGCCAAATTCATCCTTAAGCTTAAGCAAGCGTTCAATGTGCTCTTTTTGATCCACTTCAAAATAAAGCGGTACTTCTTTATTGAGCAACGGAAAAAGGGATTCAATCACGGGATCGCGATCGGGTGCCGGCATCTCGGGATTTTGAGAATAATACTTGATGTGCTGTTGCAGCGCTTCGGCATCAAACATCAACTGGCGGAATTTCGCCATCACTCCCATCAGCGTTGATGGATATACACCACGTGTCCATCCGCCGGGGGCTTCCTCAAAAGAACCGGACTGAGCCAGCTGCTCATGCAGCAACTCAACAGATTCCAAATCATCGGACAAATAGAAAACCTCCACTTGTCCGGGTAACATATATCCTTTGGGAACCAAAGCGGCCGTTGTGAAACCGGCCTTCATTCCTGTTTCAAAATTCTTATCGCTTTGTAGAACCACAGAAGGTCTTCGGTCGGGTTGAATGCCGGCTCGATCGTAAGGGGGATTGCCGGGATCGTCTACGGGTTTTAAATCGGTGGGCAAATCAGGACTTCCCCAAACTGAGAAACCATCGATGAAGCCCGGATATACATGCAGGCTGTCGCCGCCGTCAATCTCAAAGGCATCAAATGGAATGTTAACGTTGGAACCGGCAGCTTCAATAACGCCATCTCGCCACACCAGGGTAGCAGATTCGTCAATCGAGCCATCGGCATGGTGAATAGTAATGTTTGTGAGCGCGTGCGCGGGAGTAGTCTGAGCCACAGCGGCTTCAAAGCTCACCCCTAAAAACAACAGCGCTAACCATAGTATCTGTTTTTTCATAGCATCTCATATGATTAGTATTTGCAGGCCCGAAATAAGCGCATTAATTCGCTATTAATAAAGGCGGGCTGATCTAAATTTTGTAAATAATGCATGCATTAGTATCAACTGTACTTTTATAACATCATTCTATAGTCTTCAGAAGATTCTCGCGTAGTCGTGATTTTTTATTTGATATAATCCTAAAAACCGTGAATCATTTTTAGACGATTTCCATTTACTTAAGTAGATTGAATTAATTAGATAAAGGCTAAAACTTAAAAAACGGAGATTCATGAATACACAAGTCAAAGCACATTGGTTGGGACATTCGGCTTTTAAGCTGGAGAGTCAAAGCGGAAAGATTATTTACATTGATCCTTTCCTAAAAAATAATCCTTCAACTCCCGATGAATTTAAGGAAGTAAGCAAAGCAGATTATATTCTGCTCACCCACGGCCATGAGGACCACGTTGGAGATACCGTAGAGATTGCTAAGAACACCGGAGCTAAAGTAGCCGGAATGGTAGAACTTATAGGTTTATTGCAAGAAGAGGGATTACCTGAAGACCAGGCCATTGGCTTTAACAAAGGCGGAACCGTGCATTTTGATGATTTTTCCGTGACAACGGTTTCCGCTAACCACAGCTCTTCGTTCAAAGGCAAGTATGCAGGGGACCCCGGCGGACTCGTACTTTCTTTTGAGGATGATATCTGCATTTACCATATGGGTGACACTAACATTTTTGCAGATCTTGAATTATATGGAGAGATGTACCGACCGCATGTGGTACTGGCCCCTATTGGTGATCATTTTACCATGGGACCTGAAGAAGCAGCTTATGCTGTTGAACTCATTGGTTGCGAAACAGCCGTACCCATCCATTACGGAACTTGGCCTCCAATTGACAGCGACCCGGAAGAATTTAAAGAGATTCTTGAAGGCATCACGGACACTGATGTAGTGATCCCTGAAAAAGGCGCTAACTTTTTAGGATGATGTTCCCGACAATAATGGAATAACATTTGAGGAACATAATTTCTCGCCTATTACAAAATATTAAAGCCACAGGCTGATAAAGTCTGTGGCTTTTCTTTTTACTAAAATGATATCATCTGGCAATCATCATGTTAGTCATAAGTTGGCAAATAGAAGAGTGAATTTACCCCCTCTCTTTATCCCCAAAATATTTTTTATGCTCTTGCAACTCATTGAAAACCAATGCCCCCTGACCAACAATAATGCCACCATAGGCAAGCCATTTAACGCTGGCATGGTTTGTAAACAAAATCACTGAGGCTAAGAGAATGATGAAGAATGAAAAGAAGATTATGTTGATCGGTGATCTTTCTCGCATAAATATATTATTCGGTTTTAACTTCTTTATAATACAATTTAATAATTAAACTGAATTGTATAAAAAAATTACATATATAAATATTTGAATTACAATAATTAAAAGTAATCAATATTTTTATAATAAAAATAATATTATTTATATGCATTCAACTATTAATTATTACTACCTAACAACCTCTCTGCACTTAAACTATTTGGGCTTAACACCATCAAAATTTTGCTGCTTATTTTTATTGAAGTATCACATTAATTCATAAGAACTACATAAATTTGGCTAAGATTCAAGGTTGGTCTAATCCATTAACTCAAAATTTATTACGATGAAATCATATCAATTGGGTGCATTATTTTTACTTGTCTTGCTATTTACCGGCTGTTCAAATTCAGGAATGTTTATTGCCAGTAATAGCACCGAAGTACAATTAAACGAGGGGAACTACACTATCGTGGCCAAAAATGTGACCGGCAGTGCAGAATCGGCCTATATATTAGGGGGAAGCTTTTCCTGGGGCATGGCTACCAATTCATTTGGGCTTATCCCATTAGAAGGCAGCAAAACACTGTATAAAGACGCCCGCGAAAACCTCTGGATCAATTTTGAAGCCGAACATGAACCGATTGAAGGCAAAAAACTGGCCTTGGTAAATGTTCAGTACGATGGAGCTACCTCGAATTTTATTCTATATACCAAAGCCAAAGTAACCATCACTGCTGATGTCATAGAATTTGAGTAAAAAAACAGCCAAGGTTTATTGTCATCCAACTGAGCACAACTGGCTTACATCGGGCCTTTTTCCTGACCCAATTTGGATAAGCCAGCTAAAAAACATCTTCTCATTTATAAACTTCAGCACTGAAAGCTATAAGACAAAGAGGAAATATGTATTCTTCCTCTTTGTTCTAGATCTCGTTCCAGATCTCCACCAGTCCCCCGTTTTTTCCTACCACCGGATCGGTTTCTGGGATGGGGACTTCAGCAATATTCTTGTCCGCTTGTGGACGCTCACCTGGTTTGCCGGTTTTTAAATCGTAACCACTGCCATTTGGATAAGCACCTACTACTCCGAAATCCGCACTACTCTGCAGGTTTTTGTGGCCCACACCTGCGGGGATGATGATGACGTCCCCGAATGCTACATCTACTATCTTTCCGTTCTCTCCTCCGAGTTGAAGGCGGGCAGTACCAGAATACACACCCAACACTTCATGAGCATTACTATGGTAGTGATGATAACTGAACACCCCATTTTTCCAGGCATTTGACCATGAGTGTTGCCTGAAATGATCCATCAGACCCGAAGCACCTTTATTCAAAGCATCCCGATAAAGAAGTAACGGAAGCTTGTTGTTCGGAATGTTTCCGTCGTCATCAAAAAAATATTTCTCTGGCTGCATACAATTTGTACAGTTTAGATAATGAAATATTTTTAATTGGTTTAACTGATTCTAAATTGCTCTAAAAGCTAAGCTGTTTTAACTCCTAAAGGAAAGACCTTCGGCTTTTCGAGCTCTTCAAAATCCGCATAACTCATTTTTACCAATTCTTTATGCGTGCCGGCATTAAAAGCAATCTCCTTGTCCTCGGCTAAGGCTTCGGATACCAAGGTATCCATATCGTATAAATTACCAAATGGCGGCATAGCTCCTACTTCGCAATCCGGAAACATGGATTCGAATTCATCTTCGGTAGCCAACTTTACGGTTTCGGCATTTAACGCATCTTTTATAGCTTCGAATTCAACATCATGAGTGGAAGGCAATACTACCATCTTAAAATCCCCGTCCACTTTAACGATAACCGTTTTAGCCATTTCCTTGCCCGGTATATGAGCGGAAGCAGCTACTTCCTGTGCCGTAAAAGCTTTGGAATGCTTGATAACTACGTATTTTTTGTCGTGCTGATCTAAGTAGTCTATTAATCTGTTAAGTGGCATAATTCCTCCTGATTAATTGGTTAGACACTATATAATATACTTTAAAATCAGGCGATTATACAGCTACAGGCTCTATTTATTTAGGCTTTAACTAATGAACTATTCATTTATAACAGGTAGTTATTTCTATAAAAATATTCCAGAATACATTAATATTATTGGGATTTTTTCTGTAAGGTTTTATTATACTTACTAATAAGTATTACAGAGCAGGAACCATTTATTTACAGGTCATGAAGATACCCGAACAACAAGAGAGCATCATGTTCACCTTTCGCAAACAGTCCATCCTTTTATGTTTGATTTTAGGGATCATGTGCTTCTTTCAATCTCAAAGTCAGGCCCAGGTTGCCATTACTGCCGTTCCGTTTCTTCAGATTAATAATGATGCACGGAGTATGGGCATGGCCGGGGCTAATGTTGCCATGCGAGGAGCTCGCTCAGGAATCCATTTGAATCCAGCTGCTTTTGGAAAGCCTGGAAAAATAGAATTTACATCACAGTTAAATCTAAGTGGCAACGGTGATTTGTTTGGAACTCAGTGGCTACCTAAATATTGGAGTTCAAACTTGAACATTTATAGCCCTCAATTTATTGTCGGATTTAATAATTACTCAATTGCATACCAATACACTCATTTCGATCTGGGCAAACACTATAATGCAAATCCCACTAACCCTGAACCTAAGGATTCGTTTCAAAGTTACGAAAATGCTCATACACTATCCGCGGCTTACCACTTGAGTCCATATGTATCGGTGGGTATGGGTCTCAATTTCATTAGAAGCAGTTTGGGCAGTGGCACTGTCGTAAGTAGCTATAAAGTAAAGGATGCAACGCGGATATCCCTGGATTTGGGCGTATATGCCGATTATCCTATGCAACATAATTTTTTTCAATTAACTCCATCATTTGGCTGGTCCATCACCGATATAGGCAGACCTGTTAAATATACAGCTAATGTTAACGGTGATCCCATGCCAATAATAATGAGAGGTGGTATAGGATTAGATATAGCCGTAATGGAAAAGAAGTATGGGCTTGAAGTATTACAAGTTAGTGGCTATTTAAGCCTTGATAAAATTATGGCACGTTCGGAACCCCACATAACACAAAATGGGGATACTACTCGTAAAGCTATGGGACCTATTGAAGCCCTTTTCAACTCCTGGGATTCATACAGCCTGTATACAGGATCAGAAACTGTAAGTGTACCCCTTAAAGATCAGCTTAGGCGACATAGTGGTTTAGAAATCACTTTATTGGAATACGTAAGTCTGCGTTTTGGACGATACTGGGAGCATGAGCACAATGGAAATCGCAAATATAACACCTATGGATTTGGCATCAACCTAAAGTATCTTTCCATTGATTATTCCAAAATAAACACCGATGTACGCTATCATGCACTCGACCAAACTAGCTTCTTCCAATTCACAGCCAAAGTGCCATTTGATGATATTGAGCATTGGTTTAACTGAGATGTAAATCTCAATGGCCCCTCCATCAAGCCTCACTTCAGCCTGATTTGAGGGGGAATTTTCTTCGACAGATTTTGCGACTCCTGGTATAAAAATAGTTCCCCATTATTGGAAATAATCATACTATTCAGCTTCTAAATTCAGGAGTTGTCTGCGTATGTACACTATCGACTATCTTCTCAAAAATTCTAATCTGCCGGGACCTCGGGCTAACTTGGAGTTACTCAATAAATCCTCAAAAGAAACGGATGATGTCCTAATCCAAGAATGCCTGGCTATGATAAAACCAGACACTGCCAATTCCCCGGAAGAGGTTGTTGGGATGTGTGGAGTTTTGGGATACGCAGAGATCAATAAGGCTAACCCAATAGCTGCTCTGGATTATTTACGTCCTTATGCTTCCCATAAAAGCTGGCGAATCAGGGAAGCCGTAGCTATGGCTATACAGGTTCTTGCGAAAGAGAATATCCGGATGATACTAAGACATATTCGTTCCTGGGTCAATGACAATGGATATGAACAACGTGCTGTCATTGCCGGTTTTTGTGAACCTGTAGTTTTGGTAGATGAAAGTCATAATCAAACCATTCTGAAAATAATCAGAGAGATTACCGAAAACCTGGATCACAATGACCGATTAAACGAGCCAGAAATAGCTCTGCGAAAAGCATTGGCTTATGGATGGAGTGTTTTCATTGTAGCGTCCCCTACTGCTGGAAAGAAACAGTTTGAAGCACTCTTCGACCTAACTGGTAAGCACATCAAATGGATTATCAAACAAAACCTAAAAAAGAACCGCTTGCTAAAATTAGATCCCGAATGGGTTGAAAAATGTCAGTCCACGTTAATCGACTAAGCCTCTTCTTTTAACATAAAACCGCCCTTCAATCATTTAGCATCTACAGCAATAACAAATTCTTAAACCTGGAAAAGAGCTTCCACCCTAACCACTAAAACCTCATAACTAACACCTAAAACCTAAAGCACCCTGTGCCTCAATGAAGGCAATTTCTTCCTCACATCCTCCAAATAATCCAAATCAACTTCCGCAGTGATAACGCCCGGCATAATTCCGGCATCGGCCAGCACTTTACCCCAGGGATCAATAATCATAGCATGGCCAAAAGTTTTGCGGTATTCTCCGTGCGTACCCGTTTGAGCGGGGGCAATCAGGTAGGCCGTATTCTCTATCGCCCGGGCCCGGAGTAATACTTCCCAATGGTCCGAACCTGTAGTTTGAGTGAAAGCTGATGGAACCGTTAGCAATTCGGCACCTGCCTCAGCTTGTTTGCGATACAATTCCGGGAAGCGAACATCATAACAAATAGAAAGGCCCATTTTGGGCAAGTCTGGGGTGCCTACAACCACCGGTTCCGGTTTACCCGCCTGCGTGTAATCCGATTCACCGTATTTCTCATCTTCCGAAAGGCTCACATCAAACAAATGCATTTTATTATAGCTGGCGATGGTCTCTCCCTCCGGATTTACCATGATAGCATGATTGTACACTTTTCCATTTTCTGCTGGAACGGGATATCCGCCTGCTAAGATATATACACCAAACTCCTGAGCCCATTCGGGAAGCTTCTCTTCAACTTGCCCCGATATTTCTGATGCCTGAGATACCATCGCCTCATCATCCCCGTAAAACGCAAAATTTTCAGGTAAACCTACCAGCTTGGCTCCTTCTTCGGCGGCTTCTTTAATGAAATGATAAATTTGATCCAGGTTTTGATTCAGCTTTGGTTGGCTGTTGAGCTGAATGGCAGCAATGGTGGTTTTCATGGTGATGCTTTTATCTACAGTTCAATCTTAGTATAGTAATTACAGACATCAGGTGAGAAATCACCTCAACACATTTCAAGTGTAAGAATAACTAAAAATTCATACGATTTTTATAATTCGGCCGTAAGCTTTTCTGATATCCCTTTTTCACCAACTGCCTCATTATGAAAATTATTTTCTCCATTCCTCTCCTGATACTTGTTATCTTTGCGGGCCTCATTTCCTGTTCAAAATCAAATTCTACAATGACTGAAGCCCCATTCCAAAACCCCAGCTCTTTACCTTTCGAAGCTCCTGACTTTTCAACTATTGAAAACGAGCATTTTAAGCCGGCCTTTGAAGAAGGCATGAAAATTGAGCTTGAAGAAATTAAAGCCATCGCGGAGAACCCTGAAGCTCCTACATTTGAAAATACCATAGTTGCCCTTGAGAAAACCGGTCAATTATTAAACCGAGCTCAAAGTGTGTTTTATAACCTTACCTCTGCCCATATAAATGATACCCTGCAGCAGATACAAAGCGAAATGGCTCCGAAGTTTTCGGCTCATTTTGATAATATTCTCTTAAATAAGCAGCTGTTCCAACGTATTGAAACCTTACATGAGAAAAGAGAGGAACTGGGTTTAGATGGTCCTTCACGGAAACTGCTTGAAGACGCTTACCGGGATTTTGTCCGCGCAGGAGCCAAGCTTAATGAGAAGCAAAAAACTCGCATAAGGGAAATCAATGAACGTATCTCATCACTGACAACCGATTTCCAGGAAAAGCTGTTGGACATGAACAAAACCCGGGTTGTAGTACTGGATGATGAAGAAGAGCTGGCAGGACTAAGTGATGCACGGATTGCCGCAGCGAAGGAAGCTGCTGAAGAACGCGGAATGGAAGGCAAATACTTACTCACCATCAGCAATACCACCCGCGTACCGGTTCTTGCAAGCCTTGAAAACCGTTCTGTTAGACAAAGGTTATGGGAAGCATCAGCAAATCGTGGTGTGGGCGAAAATGGCGGCGTTGATACCCAACCCATCATCCTTGAACTGGTAAAACTGCGGGCCGAAAGAGCCAGGTTGCTTGGTTATGATTCCCATGCGGCTTATGTGTTGGAAGATCAAACAGCTCAAACTCCTGAAAGAGCGTTGGATATGCTTTCTGATCTCGTCGATCCGGTACTTAGAAATTCGGCCGCAGAGCAGGAAAAAATCACTCAAAAATTACATGAAGACGGCATTGACGGCGAATTAGAACCTTGGGATTGGGAATATTATGCCGAGCAAGTGCGCAGCGAAGAGTATGACATCGATGAAACTGAAGTACGCGGATATTTCGAGCTGGACCGGGTACTGAAAGACGGTGTGTTTTACACCATGAATAAATTATTTGGTATCACTTTTAAAGAGCGATATGATCTTCCTGTTTATCATCCAGATGTACGTGTATTTGATGTGCTTGATGAAGACGGTGAGCAAATAGGCCTATTTTATGGCGATTATTTTGCCCGGGATTCTAAACGCGGCGGTGCCTGGATGAGTTCTTTTGTAAGCCAGTCGCATCTGCTGGATAAAAAGCCGGTAATTGTAAATGTGCTGAACATCGACAAACCAGCCAAAGGCGAGCCTGCTCTAATCAGTTTTGACAACGTAACTACCCTATTTCACGAGATGGGACATGGTGTGCATGGTTTATTGTCGGATGTAAAATATCCTTCCCAGTCCGGAACTTCTGTCCCCAGAGATTTTGTAGAATTCCCCTCCACTTTTGAAGAAGACTGGGCCATTCAACCTGAAATCCTGCAAAACTACGCGATACATCATGAAACCGGCAAGCAAATTCCACAGGAGCTGCTCGATAAGGTGATAGCAGCCCAAACCTTTAATCAGGGTTTTGATACGCAGGAATACCTCGCAGCTGCCCTGCTTGATATGGAATGGCATCAACTTACCTTGGATGATATACCTACCGATGTGCAGGCTTTTGAAAAAACGGCCCTTGGCCGATACAATATGGACTCTGCTGTCATCCCTCCCCGTTATAAATCCCCTTATTTTGCGCACGTTTTTTCCGGAGGATATGCAGCTGGATATTACGCCTATATTTGGAGTGAAGTACTGGCCGCCGATGCCTTTGCCTTTATGAAAGCAAATGGTGGCGCTGTATTGGCAAATGGAAATGCCTACCGCGAGCACATTCTTAGCAAAGGCGGTAGCGAGGATCCAATGCAATTATACCGGAGATATCGAGGACAAGAGCCAGATGTGAAGCACCTCTTGCTTCGCAGGGGCTTGGATCAATAGAAGGATCATCAAATTCAAAATTTTAGCCCAAAAAAAGAGACCGTTCCTGTTCAGGGAACGGTCTATGGTTAGGGTATGATAAAACCTGAGATTACTCTTCTATAAAATAAGTTGCTTTGTTTGTTACGGAGAAAGGCCCTGCTGAAAAATCGAAAATGTTGCGGATAGAAAATGCAGTTCGCTTTGGGCAGGGTGGTTTTGGAACTTCAACTCTACCCACAACATTTCAATATTCTGATCTATTTATAATTCTTACCATCATAACTGAAAGAAATACCCGGAGTTCAAAGAATGATTTAACTCCGGGTGCTCATATTACTCCTTATTAATTTCTTTCTACCCCATTACCTAATTGCGTCATTCCGATAATTAGTGATTAACTTTGATGTTTTTGTTTAACCTAACACCAAAAATGTAGGAGAAGCAGGTCTTTCAATCATCCGAATAAGTGACAAATTTGTTCGGAATTCCTACAAAAAGATCTGAATAAGTGTATTCAGGCACTTTTTCGTACAACCGCTCTATGCCATCCACTAATATTAATTAACGTGAGTTCGATATAAAACCGGTCATTGCGAGGTATTCAGCGACCGAAGGGGAGCAAATACCGTGGCAATCTCCCGGATAATGCCTCTGAGCGTTGATAGGGAGATCGCTTCGTCGGTACGTATAATATCTTATACATATAAATGGGCTCCTCGCGATGACAGGCCTGTTTTTTGTGTTATTCTTATGTCGAACTCACGTTTATTAGTTTTTCTTGAGGTGATGGATCTTCAATTCACCGGGGTTTGGAGGAGTCAAAAAAAGTTCGCTTGCCTGTTTTTTGAAGAATAGATTCCGGCTAACACAGAACTTTAGATTGGAAATTTTATCTGTTTCATCTAAGCCCTTTGCGACATTTTTCTGTATTGATTGGGGGTCATTCCACTCACTTTATCAAAAGCCGAATAAAAAGTGGAACGGGAAGCAAAACCACTGTCTTCCATCACGGCTTCAAGGCTAAGATGATTTTTAGATTCGTCTTCCAGGGCTTTCATTGCATCCACCACCCGAAACTCATTGATGAAGTGATTAAAAGACAATCCTGAATAATAGTTGATAGACTCCGATGCAGCTCTGGATGAAACACCGGCCTCCGCTGACAAATCAGCAAGGGTTAAATTAGGATCTTTATACAACTCCTTTTCATCCATTAAATCATTGATCTTGCTAAAAATCCAGCGTTCGGCCCTATCCGGTTTATCCTCAGTTTCTTGGGGATCATTTTCAGGAACCTCAGCCACTATATCCGCTGCATTTTCTTCTGCCGGCTTCGTAGAATTCTTCTCAACAGGAGCCTCTTCTGCAATTAAATCAGCTTCATTTGTCTTTTGATAAAAACGCTTATGCTGGGTAACTACTCGCTTGTTAACCTGGTACAGTTTCTTCAGTTTTTGATCGCGGTACCGGAAAAATATAAAGCCTCCTATAAGTACTATACCCAGAAACGAACTCAGGTAGATATAATTTCTGTTCTTGGTTCGCTCTTGCTGTAGCGCTATGGTTTGTTCTCTCATTTTGGCAAGATTTTCGCTCACCTTCAGCTGCAATTCAAGCTCATTGATTTCTGTTGTTTGCCGGGCGATATCCCTTTCCTCTCTGATCTTTTCATATTCCCTAAAGGTATCCATCACCTCTTCAGCCTTACCCATTTGGGCATACGCCTCTAATCTGCTTTCATAAAGCTCCATGGGAAAACTGGAATAGGTTTCCTCAAACTGTGCAATGGTGGAATCGGCAACATCAAAATATTTAATAGCGGATTCAGGATTCTTTTCCAGCAGTTCAATACGTCCAAGCTGTATATTAAGCAATGCCCTTTGTACCGGTACCTGGTAGGTAAAAGACTCTTCAATGGCTTCTTCGATGATGTCGCGCGCCTGCTGGTATTCCCCGGTGTCAATATAATTTATACTTTGGTTGTATTTGCTTTGCAGAATACTCCGGTGAATATCATGTTCTTCAAATATATCGATGGCATTTTGGGTCGCCTCTTTAGAATCTACGAACCGCCCCATGGCCTTATACACAATCCCCAAATTTTGCTGAATAAGTCCTCGGGTATACCCCACAGATAGACCTTCTACCAAAGATTGAGCCGTCTTAAAGTTCTCGAGTGCTTGTTCATATTTATTTATAGAATGATATACTAAGCCAATATTAATATACATGTCAGCCATCTCTGCCGGATCGCCCCTCTCCTTTTCAACTTCAAGGGCTTTATGATAGTTACGAAGTGCCTCGTCGTGCTCCTTCAATTTATCATGGCAAACTCCCAGGTTATTATAAATGCGTACCTGGAAATCCTGGCTATTTTGGGCAAAGCTGGTGGTAAGAGCTTCTTGATAACTCTCAATCGCCATATTGTAATAGTCTTTATAGATATACCCCACGCCTTCTAAATACTTTACGGTGGTGTATAATGAGTCATCACCCTGAACTTCTGTCCGATTAAGTAACTGATCCGTTACAAAAAGCAAACTATCGGGATGGTTAGGTATAAACCCTTTGGCCCGCTCAATTAAAGAGGAAACAGATTCCGAAGTTTTCTCTTTATCAAATACCTGAACAGAGTCGTTAGCCTTGAGAGTTGACGTATTGACAATAAGTAATACACTTAGATAAAAAAATAGCCCCATTTCCGCTGAATGTCCTAACATTGTAAATTTTGGATCGCTAAAATAATAGCTTGGCCTTTTAATATCTATACATTAATCAACAGTTTATTCTTTTTCTTTGCTCAAGAAATACAATGGTAAATATTGTAATGGAAGAAATTCTGTCTAATCAATCCGTAACAATTTTTTTATAGCAGCGTAGCCATCAACCGTTGTACAAAACTAAAAAACGGTTGAAACCTCATGAAAACTCTACGCAAATTTATTCTTTCCTTACTACTGTTCGCTGGTATCTTTTTAAGTATTACGGCTTGTAACAATGGCGAAGAAGAAGCCAATCTAAATGAAGATGAGAAACTGGTGGTTCCCGTTGAAGTCAGCCATGTAAGCCGTGGCAATATCTCCGCTTACTATGCCAATACTGCCACTCTGGAAGCCGAGCAAGAAGCCACCGTAGTATCAAAAGTGCGCGGAATTGTAAATAAAATATATGTAGAGGAAGGTGATGTGGTTCAGGAAGGACAAGTCATCGCCAAGATTGAGGATGAACAATACCGCATTGAAGCCGCCCGCGCCGAAGCCACCCTCAATCGACTGAAAAGTGAATACGAACGCAACAAGCAACTCTTCGAGCGTAATCTTGTATCTGCTGAAACCTTTCAAAATGCTCAATACGAGTATGAATCTCAGAAAGCAGAATATGAATTAGCTCAATTGAATCTAGAATATACTTCTATTGAATCTCCCATAAGCGGCGTGGTCTCCGAACGATATGTGAAACGCGGTAATATGGTTACCTCAGATGAACAAGTATATCACATTACCGATTTCTCACCCCTTCAGGCTATCCTCCACGTCCCGGAACATGAAATGTCCAAAATCAGAAAGGGACAGTCTGCTCAATTACAAGTAGACGCCCATCCAGGAGAAACATTTGCAGGACACGTAGAACGCATCAGCCCCATTGTAGACTCCGAAACTGGAACCTTTAAGGTGACGGTATACGTGGATGAAACCAAAGACCTGTTGCGTCCCGGAATGTTTGGGCGTGTAAAGATTGTGTATGACACCCGCCAAAACACCCGCATGATTCCCAAGTCGGCCGTTATTTCTGAGGATCTTTCCAAAAGTGTATACGTGATACGGGACTCGCTGGCTTTCAAAAAATCCATCCAAACCGGTTATACCAATGGCTTAAATATTGAAGTTGTTGAGGGACTTGATGATGGAGAAACCGTGGTAACCATTGGACAGGGAAGCTTACAAGACAGTTCAAAAGTAAACGTAATCAACAACCTGTAAGCCCCGGATTATCATGAAAATTGTCGATCTCTCCATACGCCGGAAAGTTACCATTGCCATGTTCACCCTCGGGGTGCTGCTCTTTGGCATGGTTTCCCTCTCGCGCTTAAATGTAAACCTGCTTCCCGAACTCAGTTATCCCACTCTTACCATCCGTACTGAATTTGAAGGTGCCGCTCCTGTTGAGGTAGAGAATCTGATTACCAAACCGGTAGAAGAAGCTGTAGGCGTAGTTAAAGGTGTACAGCAGGTTCGCTCAATCTCTCGCGCCGGACAATCGGATGTTGTGTTGGAATTTGCCTGGGGCACCGATATGAACATCGCCAACCTGGATGTTATGGCTAAACTGGATGCCATCCAGCTTCCTTTAGATGCTGAAAAACCGGTCACCCTTCGCTTCGATCCTACCCTGGATCCTATCATGCGATATGCACTTTATTACAATGAAACGGGAGATAGCGAATCCACTCCGGAAGACGATGTACAAATAGACTATGCCTCTCTCGAAGAAGACCTGTCCAGTGAGGATGCTATTTCCCGGTTAAAAGGATTGCGCGTACTTGCAGATGAACAACTAAAGAAAAACCTGGAATCCTCATCAGGGGTTGCTTCGGTAAAAGTAAGCGGCGGACTGGAAGAAGAAATTCAGGTTAATATTGACCAGCGTCGCTTGTCCTATCTAAATATTCCCATTGAAAGTGTAACTCAAATTCTGGCGGCTGAGAATGTGAACTTGTCCGGCGGACGTCTGGAAGAAGGCGCTCAGCAATACCTGGTGCGTACCCTGAATGAATTTAGGACGGTTGATCAGATTCGGGATGTAGTCATTACCCGAAACGGGGAAAATACCGTGTACCTGAAAGATGTGGCCACGGTTGAACAGGCCTATAAAGAACGCGAGGCGATCACCCGGTTGAATGGAGCGGAAGCCGTTGAAATTGCTATCTACAAAGAAGGAGATGCCAACACGGTAGCCACTGCCGAATCGGTGGATTCCCGCATTTCAGAAATCAGGGAAATACTGCCGGCAAATATGAAGCTGGAAAAAGTATATGACCAGTCGGTCTTTATCTCCTCAGCAGTGAATGAAGTGAAAAATGCCGGAATTATCGGTGGTATTTTGGCTGTGTTAGTACTGTATCTCTTCCTTCGGAATTTCTGGACTACCGTCATCATTTCCGTATCCATCCCCGTTTCCATCATCGCCACATTCAATCTGATGTATGGGAATGATATTTCACTCAATATCATGTCTCTGGGTGGTATAGCCTTGGGTATTGGTATGTTAGTAGATAACTCCATTGTAGTACTTGAAAACATTGCCCGGCATAGGGAGATGGGAAAAGGAATGTTAGAATCGGCCCGGGAAGGCGCCGGTGAAGTGGGCATGGCGGTGATTGCCTCTACCCTCACCACGATTGCGGTTTTCTTCCCGCTGGTATTTGTGCAGGGCATTGCCGGCCAGTTATTCCGTGACCAAGCACTCACAGTAACCTTTTCCTTACTGGCATCTTTGGTTGTTGCCATCACTCTGATTCCAATGATGTCGTCCATTGGCGGGAAAAAATCTGAAGTAGAACCTTTGGATTTAAAAGAACCCAAAACCAAATTTGGGCGTGGTTTGCGAGCCGTACATATGTTCCTTTTCTATACCATACCCACGGCTATTACCCGCTTTTTTAAGTTTATATTTCGATGGATTGGCAAAATTACCAGAGCGCTCTTCGCTCCGTTTGTATATGTATTTGATAAAAGTTATCAATCCGTAGAAAAATCTTATGCCTCCGCCCTGCAGTGGTCACTGGATCATAAGTTTGCGGTATTAGGCTCGGCTCTGCTGATTTTTGCCGGTACGCTGGCGCTGGTACCACGTATTGGTATTGAACTCATTCCTCAATTATCACAAGGGGAATTCTCTGTAGAATTTAAGCTTCCTCCCGGCACCCCTATTGAGAAAACAGACGGAGCCCTTCAGGCTGTTCAAAATTCTGCCAAACAACATGATCACATCCAAACTACCTTTGCCGTAGCCGGTACCGGAAACCGCATGGACGCCAACCCGGACGAAGGTGGTGAAAATTGGGGTGAACTCAACGTAACGCTGGCTTCCGGAGCTTCGGTTTATCAAGAAGAAAATGCCATGGATAACCTGCGTACCTCATTAAGCCAGGTTCCTGGGTTGCAGTACAAATTTGAACGACCAGCCTTATTCACCTTTAGCACACCGGTTGAAATTGAAATTAGCGGCTTTGATCTGGATAAACTTAAACAAGCCGGCGATGCTGTAGCCCGCAAACTCTCCAACAATGACCGTTTTGCCGATGTAAAAAGCACCATGGAAACCGGCAGCCCTGAAATACAAATCCTGTTTGACCGTGATAAAGCGGCTGCATTGGGCTTGCAAGTGCACCAGGTGGCTGATCGTGTGGTGAGTAATGTCCGCGGTGATGTAGCCACTCGCTACTCCTGGAGAGACCGGAAGATAGATGTATTGGTACGTGCCCGCGAGAACGACCGTGCTTCCATTGATGAAATTCAGCAGTTGGTGATTAATCCCGAAAGCGAGCGCCCCGTGCCCTTAAGTGCAATTGCAGAAGTTCGGGTAGCCGAAGGCCCGGGAGAAATCCGCCGGGTTGATCAGCAGCGTGTTGCCATTGTATCTGCCAACCTGAATTATGGAGATTTGGGCGAAGCTGCTGAAGAAGTGGAACAAGCGTTGGCCGAAGTCACTCTCCCCACAGGCATTTTAGCACAAATAGCCGGACAGAATGAAGAGATGTCTGAATCCTTCCGCTCAATGGTCTTTGCTCTGCTATTGGCTGTATTCTTGGTGTATTTGGTGATGGCCTCACAGTTTGAATCACTCCTTCACCCTTTTATCATCCTCTTCACCATTCCGCTGGCTTTGGTCGGAGCAATCTTAGCTCTGTTTATAACTGGCACCACCATTAGTGTGGTCGTGTTTATCGGATTGATATTATTGGCCGGCATCGTGGTAAACAATGCCATCATTCTCATTGACCTGATCAACCAGATGCGTGAAAAAGGCATGGAGAAGCTGGAAGCCATCAAAGAAGGCGGGAAATCACGCTTGCGCCCTATTTTGATGACCACGATGACCACTTCGCTGGGCTTGCTGCCCCTGGCCATTGGCTTTGGAGACGGGGCCGAATTACGAGCCCCGATGGGTATCACGGTAATTGGCGGTTTATTGATATCAACCCTGTTAACACTGCTGGTTATTCCCGTGATGTATTCCCTGCTGGACCGCAAGCAATACCCCACCGCTTCTGAAACTCAAACCGAAACCGCGTAACTCATAGCCATGCATATTACCGAACTTTCTCTTCGTCGTCCGGTTACCACCCTCATGGTTTTTGTGAGTCTGTTGGTAGTAGGTTTGATAGCCACGCGGATGGTGCCCATGGAATTCATGCCTAATATCACCTTTCCCGGTGCTTTTGTTAATATTCCATACCCCAACTCAACTCCAGCCGAGGTAAATGAAAACATTGCCCGCCCTATTGAGGAAGTGTTGGCCACCATAAGTGGTATTGAGCAGATCAACTCCAACTCCGGCGAAGACAATGCCGGTGTGATGGTAACCTTTAAGCAGGGCAACGAAATTGACCTGAAAGCCATCGAGATCAAAGAGAAAATCGAGAGCATTCGCCATCAGTTGCCAGATGACTTCGAGTACTACCAAATACACAAATTCCGGGATGGTGCTGACGCTACCCTTATGCTTCGTATTTCCAGCGAAAGGGACCTCTCCGATGCTTACGAGCTCCTGAACCGAAATATAAAACAGCGCATCGAACGCATCCCAGGCGTGGGACAAGTTGAACTTTATGGGGTAGAGAAAAAGGAAGTACGGGTTGAAGTCATTCCGGAACGTATCACCCAATACAATATCGACCTGAACGAGCTCAGCAACCAGTTGCGGCAAGCTAACTTCTCCATTTCTGCCGGTAAAATTACAGATGCCGGTCTGCGATACATGGTACGTCCCGTAGGTAATTTACACACCACGGAAGATATCGAAAACCTCATCATCGCCGAACCTACCCTGCGGGTAAAAGACATTGCCAATGTAACCTACACCTCCCCGGAACGGGACTATGCCCGCCACCTGGACCAAAAATATGCCATTGGTCTGGATATCACCAAAGAATCCACTGCCAACTCGGTAGAAGTAGTAAACAACATTTTGGCTGAAATTGAAGAGATCAACAAGCTGCCGGAAATGCGGGGTATTGAAATCTATGAGATGTTCAATGAAGCCGATGGCATCTTAAGTTCTCTTCGTGAGCTGTTTAAATCCGGGATGATTGGTGCACTACTTTCTATCATTGTACTGTACATATTCCTGCGTCAGTTTAGTACCACGCTGATTGTAGCTACGGCCGTCCCCTTTTCACTTATTGTAACACTGGGCTTTTTCTTCTTCCTTGATATTTCCCTCAACATTCTTTCTATGATGGGTTTGATGCTGGCTATTGGTATGCTAGTGGACAATGCCGTAGTGGTAACGGAAAACATTCACCGTTACCAAAGGTTGGGATATAATGCATGGAAATCGGCCGTATTTGGAGCTAAAGAAGTATCCATTGCGGTAACGGCCGGTACCCTTACTTCCATCATTGTATTTTTGCCCAATGTGGTGAATGAAAGTTTTATCTCGCAGCATATGTATTACATCGGGATGGCTATCATCATTGCTTTGTTGGCATCTCTGGTCATATCCCTGACTGTGATTCCACTGCTGGCTTCCAAAATCGCCCCCCCTGAAGAAAACAATAAGCGAACCATCATTGATAAATTTTCAGATAAGTATGCCAACCTGTTGGAATGGTTCCTGGCCCGGCGAAAAACATCCGTTGTATTCATAGCGCTTTTGTTCTTAAGTGGAATTATTCCAGCCTCATTTATGAGCGTAGATATGTTTCCACGGGTTGAAGAACGCCAGCTTGGGCTCACCTATAACCTAAACGCATCCTACACCCTGGATACGGTAAAAGAGTCAGTAGACCGAATTGAACAATATCTTTATGACAATCAGGAGAAGTTTGAAATCGAATCAGTGTACACCTACTACACTCCGGATTATGCCGAATCAACTCTTAACCTAACCGCAGACGACGAAGCCACCAAATCCGTATCACAGATCAAAAAAGAAGTCGCAGAGAATCTTCCACAAATCGCTATTGGGCAACCCGCTTTTGAGTACATCAGCAGAAACAACGCCGAACAAGTGCGGGTTTTTGTGCAGGGAGAATCGATGGACGTACTGGAAGAACTGGCCGAACAGGTAGAATGGCAACTCGGTCAAATTGAAGGCTTTGCGGACGTTCGCTCCGAAGCTGAAACCGGCTCTGATGAAGTTCGCTTAACGGTAAACCACGACCGGGCCCGCAATTTTGGGCTTACCTCTTCACAGGTGGCCAACATGGTATCCAACTCCGTACGGGGACAAACCGTGCAGCGCATCCGGGGTGAGAACGGTGAAATTGATGTAGTGCTTGCTTTCCAGGATGTGAACCGTCAAACCGTAGACGATCTTAAGAACCTTCCCATTGCCATTGGTGAACAGACCGTTCAGCTGGCCTCCCTGGCTGATTTTGAACAGAGTCAGGGCGCCGGTCGCATCATCCGACAGGATCGCAGGACCTCGTTGGGTATTGCTATCAATTTAGAGGACATTACTCCAGACGAAGCACGCACTGAGATCTCCAAAGTGATGAATCAAATAGCCATGCCCACAGGTTATGAATGGAGCTACGGTCGAAGTTTCGGGATGGACCAGGACGTTATGGGCTCGATGCTTTTTAATATTGGCATAGCTTTCTTCCTGATTTATTTGATTATGGCATCGCTATTTGAGTCGCTGTTGTATCCTACCAGCGTGATCTCTTGTATCTTCTTTGGAGTGGTTGGGATTTTCTGGTTCTTCTTCATCACCAATACCACTTTCGATCTGATGGCTTTTATTGGTATTCTGATTCTGATGGGGATCGTGGTAAATAACGGGATCGTACTTATTGACCATATTAACCATTTGCGTAGCGAAGGCTTATCACGGCGTGATGCCGTGATTCAGGGCGGCCGCGACCGCATGCGTCCTATCCTGATGACCGCCGCCACTACTGTATTGGGCCTTGTTCCACTTTGTATCGGCACTACCCAAATTGGTGGAGACGGTCCTCCCTATTTCCCTATGGCGCGGGCCATCGTGGGCGGGCTCACATTCTCAACTATCGTAACCCTTCTGGTACTGCCTTCTATTTATGTGATACTGGATGATATCCGCTTATGGTCTTCACGCATTTTGCATGCCGCAAAATAATTAGCCCATTAAACGGGAAGAAACCAAACCACTCTTTTACGCCTATTTATATCTCAGTTTTACTCACACTTGTTCAAGCATGCGTGAACCATTTTTAATCAAGGCTTTCTCAAAGCGACCATTTTCTTTACGATGGCTAACGGTTGGTTTATAATAGTTGTCCTTTCCATATCGCGATCCTTTATATGACTGTTCATATTTAGAGCTATTTATTGAGGCAGCTCCTTCAATAATTCTTGACAGTGCTGCTACCATAATCTTCAGCTCATTTGACTGAGCTGAAAGTTCCTGACTGGCACTGGCTGTTTCCTCCGCACTAGCCGCGTTTGCTTGAACTACCGAATCCATTTCCATTACAGCCGCATTAACCTGGGTAAGGCCAGAACTCTGTTCTCGGGAAGCTTCAGCTATTTCCGTCACTAAAGCGGCTACTTTCTCTGCATTATCAGCCACATTTTTTAAGGAATTAGCCAGTGACTCCGTCACAGCCACACCCGATTCAGCATTATGCTGAGACTCTTCTATCAACAGCGTAGTACTGCTTGCTGCTTCCGAACTTCTTTTTGCCAGCGATCTCACCTCCTCTGCTACTACAGCAAAGCCTTTTCCTGCATCCCCGGCACGGGCAGCTTCTACAGCTGCATTTAAAGCCAAAAGATTAGTTTGAAAAGCAATGTCATCAATGGTTTTAACAATGGCTGCGGTTTGGTTAGAAGAGTCACTTATTAGCGAGATTTGCTTGCTCATTTGCTCCATCTCCTCCAAGGTCTGACTCAGAAGCTTCCGGGTTGTCTCCATCAAGGTGTTTGCCTGTTGGGCATTTTCCGAGTTTTGCTTTGTCATTACCTCTAATTCCTCATGAGATGAAGCCATCTCCTCCAAGCTTGAAGCCTGTTCACTTGCGCCTTCTGCCAATGATTGGCTTGCTCCTGACACTTGCTCCGAGGCCGAAGCAACTTGTTCAGATACAGAGGATATTTGGGTAGATGTTTCTCGTAATTTTTCACTAAGATTGCGAGAGAATATAAACGTTGCCACCATGGCAAGTCCCATGGCAATAAGTGACATTAATGTCAGATATAAGCCAGCAGACCAAACTGTTGATTCTACATCATTGATATACACCCCAGTTCCGAGAATCCATCCCCATGGGGCAAATTCAGAAACATAAGAGAGTTTAGGTTCTACGCGGGATTTATCATCATAATATTGCCATTGATATGGAACAAAACCCCTGCCGTTTTTTTCGCTCGTTCGTACGAATTCAACGAAAATTTTGATCCCGTCCGGATCCTGTACATTCGAAATGTCCTGACCTTCCAAATCTCCACGAAAAGGATGCATAATCATGCGTGGATGAAAGTCATTAATCCAGAAGTAATCTTTTCCCCGGTCTCCAAATCGCAGAGCTTTAATGGTTTCCTTCGCCATAAGCTGAGCTTCTTCTCTGCTTAACTCGCCCGACTTTTCCATTTCATAAAAGTGTTCCAAAGTAGACAAGCCCACCCTTACCAACTCGGTGGTTTGGGTTTCCTTTTCCTTCATTATTGAGCTATTTAACAGATACAGCCCCAGTATGATAATCAGTATTCCTGATGTTAACAGTGTTCCCGTAGTAAGGGAAGTTATCTTTGCCTTTAGTCCAGTCCTTTCCCACATAATTCTCCTAGCTGTTTAAATTATCACCAACTATGCTTTTACCGATGAACCTAACTTTCTTTATAAATCGGCACTGCACTTTAAAATGTCCTTCATCATGCAGGCATATTTACTTTATTTATCGGACTTAAAGAATGCAAACTTAAATATATGGCGCAGAGCAACTTAAGCGATCTGCAAATAATTCATTTGGACTAATTCATTTATTTAGCTCAATTTACATCGAGCTCATAAACAACTCTTTCACGACCGCCTTCATCAAAATATAGTGTAGATATGCTTAACGGCCATATCATCCCTAAAGAAAACTTTGAGAGAACAAAACTCCTCCCCGCCCGTAAGCCCCTCTTGTATTTATGTTTTTCGTGATACTGCCGATAATATAAATACCGGCAGTATTAGAGAAGGTACAAATGGTCTAATGGCCCCTGCCAAATAGAAAACTCAGGAGGTTTTATGCATACTTTATTACACGATCCCCGGGTAGAGTTACCAATACGACTGCTTATCCTTGCTATAATTATTCTGGGCCTGAACTACTGCAACATGACAACCTCCGTCAATGAAGAATCCATATCTTCTTTTACTTCCTCTCAAACAACTTTGACTATTGAATCACCGGTTGAAACCAATTTTGGTCCCTAATTTTTACATCTCTATTACGCCAAGCCTTTAGTTGCTATTCATTGTCCAGTAGTTTTATAAAACTACTTTCACCTCTCTTTGCTCTTCACACATAATTCATTTCACCTCAGTATTTAACAGCTGTTTATTTGAGGGCTTCAAAAGCGCTCAAATAAAACGCGTTCTTATCAAAATAGTTACCAGCAACGCCACTTTTGGCTGTTGCTGATATAGACCCAAAACTCACATCACACACTCATATGGGCACTAAAGAAGACATCAGGAAACTGGTTGAATACCGAGAAAAAGCGCGACTTGGCGGCGGCGAGAAGCGCATCGAATCACAACACGAAAAAGGAAAGTTTACAGCACGCGAACGAATCGAATTTTTACTGGACGAAGGTAGTTTTGAAGAATTCGATATGTTTGTGACCCACCGAACCAAATCATTTGGATTATGGGATAAGCGCATTTTATCCGATGCCGTAGTAACCGGTCATGGTACGATTGACGGACGTCTGGTTTACGTTTTTTCCCAGGATTTCACCGTATTTGGCGGCTCCCTGTCCGAGGTTTTTGCACAGAAAATATGCAAGATCATGGATCAAGCTATGAAAATGGGCGCTCCCCTGATCGGAATTAATGACAGTGGCGGCGCACGGATTCAGGAAGGCGTTCGCAGCTTGGCTGGTTACGGCGACGTATTCCAGAAAAACATCGAGGCCTCCGGGGTCATCCCTCAAATATCAGCCATCTTTGGCCCTTGTGCCGGTGGCGCCGTGTACTCCCCCGCTCTTACCGACTTCACCATGATGGTGGAAAAAACCAGTTACATGTTCGTAACCGGTCCCAAAGTTGCTAAAACAGTAACCGGGGAAGACATCACCGTTGAAGAGCTGGGCGGCCCCAACGTTCATGCTACCAAATCAGGTGTAACACACTTTGTGGCAGAAAATGAAGAGGAAGGCCTTTTAATGCTTCGCAAACTGCTGAGCTACCTCCCTCAAAACAACCTGGAAGATCCTCCTATCACCAAATGCGAAGATCCTATCGACCGGCTGGATGATGAGCTGAATGAAATCATTCCTGACAGCCCACAGGTTCCATATAACGTGAAAGATATCATCTACACCATAGCAGATGATGGCGAGTTCCTGGAAGTTCACCGGAGATACGCCCGTAATATTGTAGTTGGCTTTGCAAAATTTAACGGGATGCCTGTAGGTATTGTTGCCAATCAACCCAACTACCTGGCGGGTGTGCTAGATATTGAGGCCTCAAGAAAAGCAGCTCGTTTTGTACGCTTCTGCGATGCCTTTAATGTACCTCTGGTTACCTTGGTTGACGTGCCCGGCTTCCTGCCCGGTAGTGCCCAGGAATATGGCGGTATTATAACACACGGTGCCAAATTACTGTATGCGTATGGTGAGGCCACGGTTCCAAAAATCACGGTAATTCTTCGTAAAGCATATGGCGGTGCCTATGACGTAATGAGCTCCAAGCATCTGAAGAGCGATATCAATTACGCCTGGCCTTCTGCAGAGATTGCTGTTATGGGTCCCAAAGGAGCTGTAGAGATTCTTTACGGAAGAGAAGCCAGAGATATCGAGGACGAAGAGGAACGTGCCAAGTTTATGGCCGAAAAAGAGAAGGAATACAAAGACCGCTTCTCTAATCCCTACGAGGCTGCCCGTTACGGCTACATTGATGATGTAATTGAGCCCCGAAATACCCGCTTCCGCATTATCCGGGCCCTGCAATCGCTGCAAACCAAGAAGCAGGTTAATCCACCCAAGAAACACAGTAACATTCCACTTTAAGGACAGGAGCAACTATGTTTTTTGACCGATTAACAGAACTGGACTTTTCCCTGGTCACAACCGAAGAAATCTTCATAATGATTGAAGGTTACGCGGTGGTATTTGTGGTTCTTTCACTACTGTACCTTGTGTTCCACAACATGCCTAAATTCATAGATCTGGGTAAAAGTTTGAAGAAAAAACTGCAAAGCCGAAAGCAATCTATTGTAGAGGCTGCTGAAAAGCGAATGGGCAAAAACGGTAACGGTGCTGCTAAGGAGCAGGATCAGGCCGTACCTGAAATATCCGGAGAAGTAAACGCTGCTATTGGCGCCGCCATACACATGTTTGCAAACGAGCATCACGATGAAGAAAGCACGGTGCTTACCATCGAAGAAGTATCGCGCCGCTATTCTCCCTGGAGTTCAAAAATTTATTCCGTAACCAATCTCAGACGGTAATCACTCATCATGAAAAAATATCAATTCGAAATAAACGGAAACAACTACGACGTTAAGATTCGCACTTTTGAAGATAACGTTGTAGATCTGGAAGTAAACGGCACCCCTTACAAGGTGAACCTGAAACAGGAAGTAAAGACCAAGAAAACACCTCGCTTGGTTCGTTCTAAGACCCCGCCTCCTTCTACCAAAGACAATAAACCGCTAACCCGTGGTGGCAAGCTTTCTACGATTAAAGCACCACTTCCCGGTAAAATACTAACGGTATTGGTTAAAGAAGGCGACACCGTCAGCAAGGATCAAAAGCTGATTGTAATGGAAGCCATGAAAATGGAAAACAACATCCAGTCCGATACGGATGGTGTAATCAAATCCATTAAAGTCAGCCCTGGCAGTGCCGTACTGCAAGATGACATCTTATTAGAAATCGAATAATTACTTCCATGCAAGGCTTAGAGAACTTTTACCACTATACCGGGTTTTACAACGTAACTCCCGGGCACCTGATTATGATTGCTGTGGCCTGTTTTTTCATTTATCTGGCCATAAAAAAAGGATATGAACCTCTCTTACTGGTACCTATCGGTTTTGGTATCATTATAGGAAACATCCCCTTTTTGCAAGGCGCGGATCTTCAGCTTGGTATTTATGAAGATGGCAGCGTGATGAACTACCTGTACCAGGGTGTTTTAAAAGGCGTGTACCCACCCCTTATATTTTTGGGGATCGGAGCCATGACCGATTTTTCAACCTTAATTTCGAACCCAAAACTTGTGCTGTTAGGTGCAGCTGCCCAGATCGGGATTTTCCTGACCTTTTTTGGAGCCATTGCGCTGGCTTTTAATACGGGTGCAGCCGGAGCTATCGCCATCATTGGTGGTGCCGACGGCCCTACTGCTATTTTCCTTTCATCCAGGCTGGCTCCTGATTTAATTGGACCTATCGCTATTGCTGCCTATTCGTACATGGCGCTGGTACCGGTTATACAGCCCCCGATTATGCGTTTGCTTACCAGCGATAAAGAACGCCGGATCCGGATGAAACCGCCTCGCGCAGTATCTAAAATTGAAAAAGTACTGTTCCCCATCATTGGTTTGCTGCTTACCGCTTTTATTGCTCCGGCAGCTCTTCCTCTATTGGGAATGCTCTTTTTTGGAAACCTGCTGAAAGAATCTATGGTAACGGAACGACTGGCTGAAACCGCCCGTAACTCTATGATTGATATCGTTACTATTCTTCTGGGACTTACCGTAGGTGCTTCCACACAAGCCACTACTTTCCTTACCCCGGAATCTATATTGATCTTTGTGCTGGGCGCCCTGTCATTCATGATTGCAACAGCTGGCGGTGTATTGTTCGCCAAGTTCATGAACCTGTTCCTTCCGGATGATAATAAAATCAATCCACTGATTGGTGCAGCGGGCGTATCTGCCGTACCCGATAGTGCCCGTGTGGTACAGCATGAAGGCCTCCGCTACGATTCCTCCAATCACCTGCTGATGCATGCCATGGCCCCTAATGTAGCTGGTGTTATCGGATCAGCTGTAGCAGCCGGTTTGCTGATGAGCTTCTTGATGTGACCTCTGGGTTTTTCGGAACATCAACATGACCAAAAAACCTCTATCTTGTTTGAGATAGAGGGTTTTTTATTGAAGAGGGTTTTTATTTGAACTCACGCTTTATTAGAAAATACTAGCGAGACCAGGGCGGTGTGATCTCATTCATGCGGGCGTACGCTATAGATTGGCCAGTATGTTCGCTCATATGCGTCTGAAGCTGGAATAGTACTTGCCAACCTGGTACTGTTCGTCCATAGAGCTCGGTCTCTGCCTGCAGTTCGCTTGCGGTCATGGCTCCTATGTGTTCCTTGATATGTTCTACCGATTGTTTCAGGTGTTCAATCACTACCTCTTTATCGGCGAGCTCTTCCATATCATCCAAATCTATATCTTCTGGCACCTCTATACCCAAAGAGGATTGCGGATATAGAAAATTATACCGTGCAATATGCATGTAAACTTGAGCAACGGGCATTGCTTCCCCATCAGGACTCCAGGTGTAGCTATCGGCCGGCATGGCTTCTGCCAGAGATACAAGACGATTTGTGGTGTAGGTAAACTGCCCAAGGAAGGCTTCTTTAAAATCGCCTGGCTCACTTTGTGCTGTAGCCAGGTTTCCTCCGCTAAGAGTGGCTGCCAGAATTAGTATCCCTGTAAAAATCTTTTTGATGTCGTTCATTATAGTTCGCTGTTTTTGGGTTGATGATTTGTCTTTTTAAATAACGAACAATTGAGAATAAAAACAGCAGGTGCTTTGTGCAGGATGGTATTCGTTGCTAATCACCAGCTTAGAAATAGCGGTTTATCATCATAATACCGCATCCGTATGCTATTTCAGACCCGGCATGTATCCGGTTTATTACTTTTAAAACCGGAGTATTTATGCTTTACAGATTATCTCTCCCAAGTGCCCTCATAATTCTAATGCTTTTTACAGGCTGTAGCTATATCGAGTATAATGGGCAGTGGCCACCCGCCGATTACACATCCAATAAAAACACTTATAGGGAACAGATTTTTATCTCACCAAATGCCCGCTATTTTACTACGGGAGAACGGATTACTGCCGTCTATACCAATCATACCTCTGATACCGTATATGTATTCAAACCTGATGGTAGTGGTGATGATCCTTTAAAAAGACGGACAAATGATGGCTGGAAAGCCGTAAAAACTAAACCCGAAAGCGTAGCATATATACAAGTGGCTAGTTATATCCCTATAAAGCCTGGGGGTACGCGAAAACTCATATTCCCTGAAGCACGACTAAGGGAAATGGGCAAAAAAGTTACCGGGACTTATCGGTTTTCTTTTACTATTACCTCAAAAAAACATGATGGCAAGAGTACTACTGTTCACTCCAGAGCATTCACCATTCGGGAAACTCTGGATTAACAGCTTATTCCGATTTCGCCTGGTGTTTCTCCATGATAGCCTTCACCTTATCCTTCAGCAACACATGAGTAAGCGGTTTGTGCACAAAGCCAAGTCCTTTGCGCATGATAGCATCAATCCGGTCTTCATCGTTTTCAGTGGAAACAACAATAGCGGGGATGTCCTTCCATTCTGGATGATCGTAGGTGTATTCCAACATTTCCATCCCGTCCATAATGGGCATATAGATATCCACAAGCATGAGGTCTATCTTCTCATTTTCAAGTACGTCCAGCCCTTCTCTTCCGTTTTCAGCTTCATAGATTTCACCGATTTCAATTCCATCATCCACCGAAAGCACGGTGCTTCTTAAGACAACCCGCATGGCAGCATCATCTTCCACTATCAAAACGTTAATCTTCATCTTTTTCCAATTTCCTTTTTAATATTTTTTGATGATCACTGGTTTTACAACAACAACGCCAACCCGATGGATATAATTGATATAACCAAAGCCGTTGCAGAGATTATGATAAAAGTTTCAACTTTCTTTTTCTCTGTTTTAAGATCTGCTAACACAGCGGCCACTAAGGGGAAGTTTACACTAAGTCCCTCGAATTTATCCGTTATAAAAAAAGTGGTAATCTCTCCCTTCTCATCCCTGTAGCTGTACTTTTTATTGAAGTGATAAAACATACGGCCAAAAATCATGTCTTCTGAAACACCACATTCCTTAGCTACTTCTTTCACATCAACAGGCACGCGGATACGGGCAATACGATCGGGCTCTTCTCGGGCGTATTTCTTAAACTCATCGTAATACCGATAATAAATGTCCTCAAGAATTTCGAGGTCCGTAGGTATTTTGTCCATTTTGTATCTCCGTTATTATAAATAGAAAACTTACTGCATCTGGCAATAAGTCCTTATGTCATTATCGGCTGAAAAGGCAAATACTTAAAAATTCCCTCCTTCCCTACCAAACATTCTTTCATTTATACAACAACCCTCAACTGCAATAAATAAAAAAAGCACCGCCCATTCAGAACGATGCTTTTACAATTATCAGGGATATATAGGGATAGATATATTCAGATAATTAATCAGTAATTTGAAAATTGATCGGCATCGTGTAATACACTTTTACCGTTTTACCCTGATGTTTACCAGGAGTAAATTTTACTTTTTTAATCCCTTTCACGGCTGCTTCACCGCAACCAGCGCCAATGTCTTTGAGAATCTCCGGACTTTCTACATCGCCATTTTCATTCACAATAAATTTTATGAATACACGGCCTTCAATACCTCTGTTTGATGCAGAAGTTGGATATTCAATGTGTTTATAAATTTCAGGGAGGCCTCCTTCCACCTCCGGCATTTGGTCAACTACCGTATAGATTTCAGAAGAATCGGCTATAGCATACCCAGCTTCACCGGTAGTCAGAGCATCAGGACTTGCAAAAGCTACTGTTGAGCTCAATAAAAAGGCTGCCAGCACGGCTACTGAAAGCAAAACTGTACGTTCTGATTTGTTGGGAGTAGAGAATAAATATTTCATGATAATGTATCTATTGTTGTGTTTTTTCCGAAATAACTGCTCTTTATTTGGCTTGTTATTAAGGTTATCGGCACAGCCTGAAATTTCTTAAACACTTTTTATTATTCTGCTTCAGACTGCTCCAATACCTCTTCCTGAGCCACAGCATTTGCAGGTGCTTTCACCTCATCAGCTACGTCAAAAACTACCTTGTGTACATCTACAATCATCTTCACAGAATCCTGCACTTTGGCGATACCAGCCAGGTAATCGGAATTAGCTTCAATACCGAAAGAAGGCACTTCTTCAATTTGGTTGGTGATGATGTCGGCTACTTCCGACACTTTATCTACTAAAACACCCATCAGGTATTTACCGTCTTGCACTACAATCACACAAGTCTCGTCTGTGTCTTCCACCGGCTGCAGACCGAAGCGAAGCCTCAGGTTCATTACCGGTACAATTTTTCCTCTCAGGTTTAATACACCTCGTATGTATGAAGGCATTTTTGGTACAGGCGTAATGGGCATCAAGCCAATAATTTCCTGTACTTTAAGTATCTCAATTGCATACTCCTCTTCTCCAAGAAAGAAGCTCAAAAACTTGCCTCCTTCAATACCGGCTTCGTTGAGCTCAGTCTCTTTTTCTTTTACAACTGTTTCTTCCATGATCTGAATGTTTTGATATATATTTTTGGAACAATCTCAGCAGTTACTTTTCATCCTGCTGAATACTTTAATTGTTTCACTGTGATTCTTATCGGTGTATTCCGAGTTTTCTTAAACGATATTTTAAAAATTGATTTGTATTACAGATTTAATATCAATCCAATATTAAACTGTGCATGCCCTGACTTATCGGCCGAACGCAACCACTGGTAGTCTGTTTTTATTTCAATTCGCTTAAAAGGCTGATATAGCAGCCCCAGCGTATATTCTTGTCGCTGATATTTGGGTTCGTCTTCAAAGCCCTCAGTTCTATATTGGGTGTCATATGCTTCCATACGACCGTACGCAATCAAATGCTTTCCTTGTTTTCCAACCTGGGCATTGTAGAGAAAGTCGTAGCTAAGCTCTGCTAAGACACCATACTGAGCTGAACCGATATGCTCATGAAGGGCATAATTAATCTTTTCCGTTTCCGCTATGGCACTATACACTCCAACTATTCTCGTCGTCACAGCTCCGGTTTTATAGGATGCAAAGCCTTCAAACATCGTATAGCTTGCTCCTTTGAGCTCGCTCCCATATTCCTGGTTGCTTTCCAAGCCTGAGTAAAGTACGGAAGTACCCAAAGTCAGATGATTATTCAGTTTATACTGTAGCTGTCCTGCTGCGGCAATATTATTTATTGAAGAAAATAGCCGGCTGTTTCTGGCATAGTATATTCCATATTTGCTGGATATTTCTGAAGCTTCAAGCCCTGTAGTAACACTGGCCTGATAACTTAATTTACCGCTCAAATCACCATACATTAATATCCCTAGTTCCCTCCAAGCGTAAGACAGGTACTTCTCTACGGGAGCCAGCTCCACACCGGCATACATCTTTGAATGCGAAGCCGTAACTGGAAGGGACACCAATCCCGCTTTAAAACCGACTTTTTGGGTTTTGTGATAATCCAGATAGGCCTGTTTGAAGAAAGCATCCCCTCCATCATACTGGCTATCAAACACATGCTCTACTTCCAAAGCCGTCTTTATCTTTAGATGTTTATTCACCTTGTAGCCAGCTTTAAAATGAAGTTCATGGAAATCCAGCTCTCCTTGTTCAATTAGACCATATTTCCCGTCTACTGCATCATTGTAATGCAGTTCTGTGAGAATATTATAACTGAATTTTGATGCAAACTTCTCAGTGTACGGATCTTTATGCAGTTCATTATGCTGAGCCTGTACGTGAAAACAAGGCTGGGAGAAAATTCCTACCAACAGAACTATTGGCAGGTATTTTGAAACGTTAGAGTTCATAACAATTAGCTTTTGTGATATTCTTGGGATGATTTTTTATTCATTTTTTGATGTATCTCAGAAGAGTTTCTAACAGCTTTAGCGGGCTCTCCTGAGAAAGAGAATTCTTCTTAAAAATCACCGAAGTCATCGTCATCAAATGGAATCAGTTCTTCTACCCGGCTTTTCTTAGGAGCTACCTTATCCATGGGATGTAAAAAACCATTGCCTTTTTTAACCGTATTTCCTGTGACAGGTCTTTTTGGTGTAATAAATTCAGAGAAATTCATTTGGCTGTCTGCAGATTCGAAGTATTTATTTGAAATCTGAATTTCTTCTGAAGTGGCATTTTTCCCGGATACCAGGCTTACCATCTCACTTACAATAGAATCCAACTCATTGGCCTGGGAGGATAACTCTTCGGCAGCACTGGCAGACTCTTCAGAAGCAGATGCATTGTCTTGTACCACATGATCCATTTCAGACATAATCGAATTCATCTGCTGAATACCAACGGACTGTTCTTTAGATGCCGCTGAAATTTCTTCTACCAGCGTATGTACATTGCCTATACTCTGTTCAATTTTCTTGAGGTTTTCGGATACTTCTCCCGCTACTCCGGTACCACGATCAGAGTTTTCTTGTGATTTTTGTATTAACTCTGAAGTACTTTTAGCTGCTTCTGCACTACGCTGTGCCAAGTTTCTAACTTCTTCAGCTACTACTGCAAATCCCTTACCGGCTTCCCCTGCCCGTGCAGCTTCTACTGCTGCATTCAATGCCAGCAAGTTGGTCTGAAAGGCAATATCATCGATAGTTTTAATAATCTTGGAGGTTTCCTGCGAAGAATTTCTAATTTCATCCATTGCATGATTCATACGCTCCATAGCCTCTACCCCTTTTTCTACCATCGGCCGAGCTTCCCGCATGGCTGATTCGGCTTCTGTTGAATTTTCGGCAGAAGCTTTGATCTGTGACGCCATTTCTTCCAGTGATGAAGTAGTTTCCTGGAGACTCGCCGCCTGTTCGCTTGAACTTTCAGCCAACGACTGGCTGGCTGTTGATAACTGATCTGAAGAAGCCGATACCTGCTCAGATCCGCTCTTAAGTCTTTCGATAATCCTTTTGAGGATACCACTTATCGACCTGCCAATAAAAAAGCCCAACACCATTGCTATAGTAACCGCGATGAGTGAAATAAAACCGATAATCCATGTATAATTGAATACGGTGTGCTCGGTATTGATGGCCATTTGCCTAGCTGATCCTTCAGCTGACTGACGCACCTGAACAGACTTTGCCAGTAAAACTTCGTATTCCTTTTTCGCAGCCTGACGGGATGAAGTGAGTATTTGTGTAAGCTCAGCAGTCTTGGTACTGTCCTGGTTCTCTTCCAGGTTTTGGGTGGCTTGTTCATAGTTAATGAGATACCCTTCATAAAGATCAATTTCATCTTTCAACCCAACCAATTGCTTTTCAAGTACGGGAAGGTCATAATTATCAGCAAGTACTACCAGGGTATCATGATATCGGTTGATATCGGAAATGCGGGATAAAGCTGATTCAATATACTTCTCATCCCCTGTATTCGTATATGTAAGATGTTCATATCCGGCATTACGAACTTCGGTCTCAAATGCTGAGGCAGAGCTCCACTCATTCAAATAGACTTTACTTAAGTCTTTTGAATAAGTATCAATTTTGTACAATGAAAAGATGGCAATGGCACCTAATAATAGTGTGATGCCAGAAGTAATTATCGTCAACGAAACAATACGTTGACCTATGGTTCTTTGGGCTCTGCCAGTTCTTTTCTGGTTATAGCCACCTGAATGAATGTTGGATGTCATGATATGGATGATTGGATTATAGTTGACAAAGGCAGATTATAAGTCCAGAGCTTCATTCTGAATGCGTATGATTTGTACTGTACGATTTGGATCCCATGGGAATCCCTCTTTGCTACAGAGAAATTCCATCGCATAATTAATCCTTGGGTATACTTTTTTGTCCTTCTTAAAAAAATCAAATGGAGTTGATCAAACCCTAACTTCACTTGATGAATCATTTGCACCAGTTGTATAGCTAAAACCTAAAATCTATCTAGCACTATTTTTATCGGACACGATTAAACTTTACTTAAACATTAAACAATTAGAGCTTGAAGCAATAAGCCAATCAGTGAATAGTGAGCTATGAGTTTCGTATTGTTTTGCCTTATATACACTTACAGCGCCTGCAAAAAACGATGTATGTGTACTTTACGGCAAAAAACCGCATCATCTTATCAAGCTGATAAATTTTCTGTATCCCTTTTTCTCTATTTCTGAGCTAAGGTGAGATTAATACAGTTCTAATAGAATAGAGAAACAGAATATGAAACCGGATCAAATATCCATAAAAAAACCGGACAGAATCTGTTACTAAGATCCTGTCCGGTTTTGGTGGATGACCTGAAATTTATTTATGTGTTTACAGCTTCTTTCTAAAAGTCACTGAAGTCATCGTCATCATCAAAGGGAATCAATTCAACAGCTGATTGTTTGTGATCTTTAGCTGGTTTCCCATTCTTGATTTCCTTTTTGGGTTTAGCGGGTGCAGACCAATTATCCTCCCCGGATTCTGCCGCGAAGTTATATTTTGGACTGCTACTGATATTTTCCCTTTGAAACGTCACTGACTCGTGGATTGCATCATGATTAACATTAGCTCCAACCAGTTCCTGCAATTCGTCAACAATGGTTTTTAGCTCATGTGCTTGTGAAGACAGTTCCTCAGCCGCACTCGCAGATTCTTCTGAAGAGGATGCATTATTTTGGACCACCCCGTCCATTTCAGCCATCGCGGAGTTCATCTGTTCAATGCCCACCGATTGTTCTTTTGAGGCCGCTGAAATTTCAGCAACAAGGGTAGCTACCTGACTAATGCTTTCCTCGATTTTTTCCAGGTTCTCCGATACTTCCAAGGCCACGCCGGTCCCCCGGTCGGTACTTTCCTGGGACCGCTGAATCAATTCAGAAGTATCCTTGGCTGCTTCGGCACTGCGCTGGGCCAGGTTTCGCACCTCTTCAGCAACTACGGCAAAGCCCTTACCGGCTTCACCTGCCCGGGCCGCTTCCACGGCTGCGTTTAATGCCAATAGATTGGTCTGGAAGGCAATATCATCAATAGTTTTAATGATTTTGGATGTCTCCTGCGAGGCACCTTTAATTTCACTCATTGCCTTAGACATCCGCTTCATCGCCTCCACCCCATTGGCCACATAAGGCTGCGCTTCGCTCATGGCCGTTTCAGCTTCCCGGGCATTGCCTGCATTTTGTTTTATCTGGGATGACATCTCTTCCAGCGAAGAGGTAGTCTCCTGCAAATTCGCAGCCTGCTCGCTGGTACTTTCAGCCAGCTCCTGGCTAGAACCCGAAAGCTGGGAGGAAGATGCATTCACCTGATCTGAACCACTGTTTAAACGGGTGATGATATGCATTAAGATTTTATTAATGGCGTTGCTAAAGTACCATGCTACAAATGATCCACCCGCAATAATCAACAAAAGTATAAGTCCGGTGTTTCTAATAATTGTATTACGCGCCTCCGCGATAAGGCCGTTTACTTCATTCATTGGAATTCCAACAAACAGAATACCTATCACCTCGTCCCGGCTATTAATTACCGGATCGTATGCGGTGATATAGGAAATGCCTAAAATATCAGCCCGGCCAATATATAATTCGCGGTCCATAATGGGTTTATAAGCAGCACTTTGTGTGCCCAGCTTGGTACCCACTACCCTTTTCCCGGCATCGTCCCTGATACTGGTTACTACGCGGGTAAAGTCATTGCCTTCCCTTTTAAAAATAGTTGCTACAGCTTCGTGTTCACTTGCAAATTTGTCCACTGCCCGCTCATCGGTTCCGATGATATTGCCATCGGCATCGACCAAATTACCGTCAACCAGTTGCAGATCACCAAAATTATGTGCAGCATAGGTGTTCATTGAGCTGATGTCCCCATCGAGCTTCATTTGAAGGGTGTGGGTGGTCAGGTTTCTTAAACCCTGATTGGCCGTAAAAATAGTTGTGATCACCAGCAACAAACCCGTAATAGTGATTAGTGTAGTGGTGAGCGCTATAATACGTTTCTTGATCGTCCACTTTTTAGCAGACGGTATGGTGTTTTCCAGCATAGTCTTACTCCTTAAATAATATTTTGATGTTGCCCTGTCTTAAGACAACATCATACCTAATCATTAATTCAGTGGCTTCTACACTTTTAATACCTGAATCTAATGATTGTATTAAGGTATCAGCCCCTGCATTACGGTCCATATACCTTCAGGCCGTAATATCCTTCATCATTATTATCGGAGATCTCTATTAACACTTAAATGTATGAGTAGCCGTCAATTAGAGTTGGAAAGCTTATACTATTTAATAACAATAATTAAAGAATAAGAAAATTTTAGTAACCCCTTCATATCCATTCAATCAAATTGAAAAAAGGCGGTAGTTTTTCAATACTACCGCCCATTGGTTTCACTGCATGGCAAATGCAATCTTAGGATTAAAATTCGGCTAAATCCTCCTCAAAAGGAATCAAGTCTATCGCTTCATGGCTCACCTTCGACTTTTTACTAAGATCGTTTTCCTGATTTTGTTCTTTATTAGGATTTTTTGAAGGCTTTAATACCTTAACCGTTTTTTTGATACCTGATACAGCCCGTGATTTACGGGTAAATTTATTCGGAGATTTGGGTTTTTCATTGGCCGTACCAACCAGTTCCATCAACTCTGTTACCACAGATTTTAATTCATGAGACTGAGATGACAACTCCTCTGCAGCACTTGCGGATTCCTCGGATGTGGAGGCATTTTCCTGGACTGTATCATCCATTTCCCCCATTGCGGTATTCATCTGCTCAATGCCGATTGACTGCTCTTTAGAAGCCGCTGAAATCTCTGCAACCAAAGAAGCCACGCTATCAATACTTTCTTCTATCTGGTGAAGGTTATGGGATACTTCAGAAGCGACTCCCGTTCCTTTATCCGAACTTTCCTGGGAACGCTGAATTAATTCAGAAGTATTCTCAGCGGCTTCTGCACTTCGCTGTGCAAGGTTTCGTACTTCTTCGGCCACAACGGCAAAGCCTTTTCCAGCTTCACCGGCGCGTGCAGCCTCAACCGCCGCATTTAAGGCCAGCAAGTTGGTTTGGAAAGCAATATCATCAATCGTTTTAATGATTTTTGAAGTTTCTTGGGAAGCTCCTTTAATCTCTTCCATGGTCTGGGTCATCCGTTTCATAGCCTGAACCCCATTGGCAACCATTGGTTGTGCTTCGTTCATGGCCGTCTCAGCTTCGCCGGCATTACCGGCATTTTGCTTAATCTGCGAGGACATCTCTTCCAGAGAAGATGTGGTTTCCTGGAGGCTGGCCGCCTGTTCGCTGGAGCGTTCGGCCAATTCCTGGCTGGCTCCTGAAAGCTGCACTGAAGCAGAGTTAACTTGTTCAGAACCGGTATTCAGGCGATCAATAATAGATCGGAGTGATTTATTTACAGAACGAGTGATGAAGTAGCCTAACAGAATAGAAATCCCCACCCCAATTATTAAAGCTATAATGCTTAGCCGCCTCAGTATTGCATTTTCAGTATCTGCTTTTTCAATTTCTTGATCCGCACTTTCACTGTTCATCGCAACCAATTCGTCAATGTCAGAGATATTCTGTTTTTTTGATTCCAGGTTCTCGTCTAAAAATTGGGTTCTTAATTTTTCAAGTATACCCGCAGATGTTTCATCGTCGTTTTCATTGGCATAGTCATTAGCAATACTCATGAATGTTTCATGGTCAGTTTTCCATTTCTCAAACGAGACAAGGAATTCGGTCCATTTCTCTTTTTCACTCCCGGTTTGAGGCAAAGATTCATAAACCGCCCATTCTTCCTCCAGGATATCCCAGTTTAAAGCAATATTTCCTTCTACATCTTCTCTTTCACTGAAGTTAAGTAAGGGGTTTTGCAATGCTTCTTCTCCGGCATTTATTTCCGTTAGAGCCTGGCTCATTTTTAATAATGATTCAACTCCCTGCAAACTCACAACACCTATGTCGTAAATAGTTTCATCACTGCTTTTTGCACCATAGTAGCCTATAGCACCAAGTATTAATACAATAATTGCCAACCCGGAAAATGATGCGGTAAGTTTCTTTCCAATAGTCCACGCTTTGTTTTTTGAATCTTGAGCGTTCATGATTATATCCTTAATAGAGTTTGTTTTGTTTATTAAATCGTTGGATACGAATCGCTAAAGTCTGCCCTCTTTAGGTTGATGTTCAATCTGCCTTTAAAGCACTATTACCAATAGGTATAGCGATCTTACTCAAAGTCAGATCTCTCTGATTATTCCGGCAATTTTTCGTTAAGCGGTTATTGAGTTTTAATGCCATGCCTCTCGAATTCTTGCCGGGCAATAAGGCTTTGCTAAGGCTTTTGCGCCTCTGTTAATAGCAAAGTTTGGGTGCACCTTGTAAATGCACTTCCATTATTAGAGGGTTTGGGAATAGAAATAGCAGATATTTTTAATTAATACCATACCTCATCTTCACTGATTGAATCCTTCTTGATGTTCATTTTAAGGATAGAGCTACTCTTTCTATCTTATTCAGCTAATGATTCCCTGATCATTTTATGATCGATCACATCTCCAACAGTATGTAAGTAAGTGTTATTCTGAATTCCAGTATGGACGTTCAGTATCTACCCGACTTTACGGGTTTAGTTAGCTTTGTAAATCGACTGGCTTAAAACGAATGCTCTCTTGAAAAACCGAAACTTGAACGGTTGTAGCAGTTTTTAATAAGTCAGTTTTTTCTTCTGTTACTACTTATCGGATTGGTAGAAATAACCTTAAAAACTTTTTCACTCCCCAAATATCATGTGCGACATATGTTTAAAAGACACTTTTAGCAATTTTAAAGAGTCATTTTTTTGCATTTTCACATTATAGAGGAGATCAAATCAAAGCATAGAAAATCAAGAAAAGAGGAATATTTAAGATTCGCTGAGCGCGCCCGGGTTTTACACCGTTCGGGAATAAAAAAAGCCGGATAACTTTCCAAGTTTGGTTCAGTTACCCAGCTTTCAAGTGGAACTCTCTTTGTTCTTGACCAGCCAACTTGCACTAAAATTGTTATAAAGCCTGAATGACGATTCAACTTTCTGGATAGTTTTCCCAACCAAGTCTTTTTTTTAAAATGGGGCGGTAGGCTTTGTCAATACTACCGCCCAGTTTTTCACTGTATGATGATATCAGGTTTAAAAATCAACCAAATCATCTTCGAAAGGAATCAAGTCCATTGCCTTAGTGGTAACTACTTGTTTCTTAGTTTGATTATTTTTTTGAATGTTTCCATTCTTAGCGCCATTGGCTGAATGCTTAACTTTAGTTACTGCTTTTTTAATACCTGAAACAGCCCGTGATTTGGGCGCATAATTGGTATATGACTCAGTATGTACATTAGCACTATTACCGTTAGCTGTTCCAACCAACTCCATCAGTTCATTCACTACGGTTTTTAGTTCCTGGGCCTGGGATGAAAGTTCTTCTGCAGCACTGGCTGATTCTTCAGAAGTAGAAGCATTATCCTGCACCACGTCATCCATTTCTGTCATGGCTGCGTTCATCTGCTGAATACCAACCGCCTGCTCTTTGGAGGCCGCAGATATTTCTGCTACCAGAGCCGCTACATTGTTAATGCTTTCTTCTATCTGATGCAGGTTGTCCGATACTTCCGTAGCTACACCGGTACCCCGCTCAGAGCTTTCCTGGGAACGCTGGATCAAATCAGACGTATCTTTTGCAGCTTCGGCACTTCGCTGGGCCAGGTTTCGTACTTCCTCTGCAACCACCGCAAAGCCTTTACCGGCTTCCCCGGCACGAGCCGCTTCTACCGCTGCATTCAGGGCTAACAGGTTGGTTTGAAAAGCAATATCGTCAATGGTTTTGATAATTTTCGAAGTCTCTTGCGAGGCTCCTTTAATCTCTTCCATAGTTTTGGTCATACGCTTCATGGCCTGAACTCCGTTTGCAACCATGGGCTGCGCTTCGGTCATAGCCGTTTCAGCCTCTCCGGCATTACCGGCATTCTGCTTAATCTGGGAAGACATTTCTTCCAGCGAAGAAGTGGTTTCCTGAAGGCTTGCTGCCTGTTCACTGGAACGTTCAGCCAATTCCTGGCTGGCACCGGATAATTGGGTTGAAGCCGAATTCACCTGTTCAGAACCACTATTCAATCGTTCGATAATAGAGCGGAGAGATTTGTTGATAGAACGGGTCATGTAATAGCCTAACAGCACAGAACCGGCAAGGCCTAAAATCAACCCAAGAATGCTAAGTGTTTTTAACACGGTACTTTGGGTGCTGGCTGAACTTATCGTGCCGGTGGCCTGATTTTGATTAATGTTTACCAAACCGGTCAATTCATTATTAACCTGATTAAAAGTTGGTATGATATCGGCCACGAAAAAACTGGTCAGGTTCTTGTAATCAGTACCGGTGCTATCCCTGCTAATTATGGCTTGATCAAATTTTCCAGAAAGAACTAAGAATTGCTCATGCGTATTCTGCCATTTCTTAATACTTGGTTTAAGTTTTTCCCAGGCAATATCTTCTTCCTTACTATGGGGCAGATCAATGTATTCACTTTCAGCCTGCTGAAATCTTTCAAAACTACTGTTTATGATATCATAGATTTCCTTTCGGCGGTCTAAAGTCAGAGTTTGGTTCTGTAATGCTTCCTGAAAAGCATACACCGTAACCAACTCAATGTTCATATCCTGAAGCGTTTGTACGCTGGGTAATATAGCAGTACCGATTTCCTGTATGGTTTCTTCACTTTTATAAGCGCCGTAGTATCCAATACCTCCTAAAACAAATACAACCGTTGCCAATGCAGTAAATGAAACCGTGAGTTTTTTACCAATGGTCCACGCTTTTTTATTAGTGTGTAGAGCGTTCATAATTTTAACCTTAATAGAATTATTGTTGAGTGAATTGGATAGAGTCAGGTAATCTCTGTTGATACCCTGCTTAGTTAGTCTGCATCTCTTAATGAGAAGCTCCCGGTTTTGTTAACAATTACCGGATTGATGCATTCTTTTAAGAAGTGAGCACAAGGAATTTTCTGTAAATATTCCTTGAATACCAATGGTTCAGAATTCGACTTAAGAGGTATCATCCATAGCTATAAAGACAGAATCTCTTATAGCTGAGCGTTGAAAAAGCCCTACTCATACTCTCCTTTTCAACGACTCTACCGCCCTAATCAAACTGGCCGTCTCGTTTCCAACTGTATGTTTATATGTTTATGCTGAAATCCTCTTTTGGAAATTCAGTATCTACCTGAAATAACAGGTTCATTTTGTCTCAAATAAGCTGGCTTAATAGGAATGCCCTCTTGAAAAACCAATTGTTTTAGGTTGTAGCAATTTTAATAAGTCAGTTATCTCATCTCTGATTATTTATCGGACTAATAGAAAAAACCTTAAAAACAATTTTATGCCTAAACATCATGTGCGACTGAAACTTAAAAGACTCTATTTACGGCTAAAATTGAATCCTTTTACTTCATTTAAAATCCTTATTACATCGTATTTTTTTAGGAATCCCAAAAAAACCAAAGATATCTATTGTTACTTGTGCGAGCCTGGATTTCAAACCTCCCGGGAATAAACCATCCTGCACTGAAAGTACAGGGGTTTGGTTGGAGACTGAAAGTCCCAGCCTCCCCACCATCCCGGTCATCCAGATCCTACCGGCGAAGGACCTTGCATTTTGCAAAGCTCCACACCTCCTATTCCTTGAAAACCATCCCCAGTGAATCACACTCTATCACCAATGGTACGTCGGTAAGCATGTTCTGGCTCAGGTTCTTCGGCAGTAGCCTCTGAATGACTGCATGATTTTAGCCATTAGACTTTTTCGGAATACTAAAGTGCCGAATTTGAAACCTCTCAGGAATAAAAAAAGCCGGAATAACCTGCACTTAAATAGCTCAGTTATCCGGCTCACAAATGGGGACTTTCCAAATTCTTGATCAGCCCTCTCCTCTAAAACAACGAACTTTAAAAATCACAACAGCACTTCAGTTTATTAAACATAAAACTGAAGAACCTCTTATCATCTCTTTAATAAAACCTCATGCCTTTAGTCTAATACTCCTAAAACAGACAGAATCTTTTCGCGGAGTTTTTCCGGGGTAAAAGGTTTATGCACGAATCCAGCATTATGTTCATTTATCCACTCAATACGTTGTTTATTACTTTCTGTGGATACAATAAGAACGGGTAAATCACGGGTATCCGGTGTATTACGGATGATGTCCAGCATTTCCATACCGTCCATAATAGGCATGTTCACGTCTATAAAGAGTAAATCAAGCCAGTTTTGGTCCAATATGTCCAGCCCTTCCTGTCCGTTGCTGGCTTCATATATATCGCCTACATCCACATTACTGCGGTGTATGGTCTTCTTTATCATACTGCGCATTACGGCGCTGTCGTCTACTACGAGTATATTTATAGGCATCTTAAGCTCCTGCCAGGGATTTTCTAATTACGCTGTTGGCTGTTTGGTTTGTTGTTTCATATGGCTTACAATAGAACCGGCAATATTTTGCAAAGGAAGTACCTGTTCTACCGCGCCAATGTTGTAGGCCTCTTTAGGCATTCCGTACACCACCGATGTGGCTTCATCCTGCCCGATAGTAAAAGCGCCTTTGTTTTTCATAGCAAGCAAACCTTTGGCACCGTCTGCTCCCATTCCCGTCAAAATAACACCCATGGCATTCACACCGGCAGCGTCGGCTACCGAGTTGAACATTACATCCACGCTTGGGCGTTGATGATGCACCTGGGGCCCTTGCTTGATACGGGTATAGTACTTGGCTCCACTTTTTTCCACCAGCATGTGGAAGTTACCGGGAGCAATAAGCACTTTACCTGGTTCAATAAGGTCACCATCTTCGGCTTCTTTAACCGTGAGAGCACAAATTTGATTTAAGCGATCGGCAAAACTCTTTGTAAAAACCGGAGGCATGTGTTGTACGATAACAATTCCGGGTAAATTAGCCGGCAAATGGGTCAGCACGGTTTCCAGTGCTCGTGTACCTCCTGTTGATGAGCCAATGGCGATCAACTTGTTGGTGGTATGTACCAGGTTATAATTGCCCGTTACACCATCTGTTGGTTTAGCTACTCGGGTTCTTCCATTTGAATGAACAGCCGATTGTCGGTCAAGTCGCGCGACGGAAGCCGTACGCACTGCGCGGATGATATCCTGAGAAATATTTTGAGTAGAATAAGCCGATCCTGGTTTACAGATTACATCTACCGCTCCCAGGCGTAATGCGTTCAGTGCATTCTGGCTGTTTTTAGGGGTCAGTGAACTCACCACCACTACCGGCATAGGAAAGTGCTTCATCAGCTTTGACAGGAACGACAGCCCGTCCATACGGGGCATCTCCAAATCAAGGGTAAGCACATCCGGTTTTAGTTCAATAATTTTTTCCCGGGCTATGTACGGGTTCATTGCCGTACCAACCACTTCAATATCTTTTTGTTTATTCAGATCTTCGGTTAAAAGTTTCCGAACCAAAGCTGAATCATCTACTACCAGAACTTTGATCATAGGTCTTCCGCGTTATAATAAATAGAAATTTCTGCGATGCCCTCATCCAGCAGCACTTCCACATCTTCTCTGGTCATGCCTTTAAATAATTCGTCGGTATCTTCACCCTGAGCGGCAATTCGTGGTGGCCTGATGTAGCAAATCTGTTCATCATGAGCAAATAAAGGCACGGTGTTGCCACAAATGATATTGGCTATTTCACACAGTGCACCTTCCTTTTCCTCATCATTGGCTTCTTCCACCCCAAGCATATTGGCTGCCAGGGCTTCCAACAAATCTTCAGAGGGTGATATAACCATCGCTCCTTCGGCTGCACCGTCAAAACGTACTATCGAACGAACGTTGCCATCGGGGCGCTCCAGTTCACCTGCATCTTCCAGTTCCCATTCTTCCATAGGAAACATGTAGCATGTGAGTTCAAAAATATTGTATGCAATCTCCTGTATCTGGTCTTGATAGCCCGCAGAAGGTGATTGAGTTTTATTTGTTAATTCTGTTTCCATGTCAATAGCCTTAATTTATTTTGGTGCAGCGCCTGGCCTTATTATCGATTGCTTCTCTAAAATCTTAAGCATTTTATCCCGAAGTGCTTCTACACAAAAGGGTTTATGCACGAAACCTTCGGTTATGTCTGTTATAATTTCCACCCGGGTTTCGTTGCTTTCAGCAGATACGGTTAGTACGGGTACATATCGCAGGTTATCATCCACACGCATTTCAGCAATCATCTCTGCTCCGTTTTTAACCGGCATATTCAGATCTACAATTGCGAGGTCGAAATCCATATTTCTTACCCATTCCAATCCTTCTTTACCATCTCCGGCTTCAATAACTTCTACCGAATCAAATCCGCAAAGCTCTACGGTGCGTTTAATAATCTTTCGCATCACCGGGCAATCATCTACTATTAATACTCTTACATCCATCATTCTCTCCGCGGTTAAACGCTTTTGATATATTGGTTAGTCACCGAAGAAGCTCTCTTTGGTGCATTGATAGGTTGTTTATTTATTGTGACTACACCATCTGCCACAGAGAGTGTCATGGTCCGTGAGATATTTCCTCCCACATCCTGATGGGCAATCATGAATCCGTTTTTCCAGAGGAGCTTACGAAGAGTGGTAAAATTTCTCTTCCCAATCTTAAAATAATCGTCGCCATCCCCTCTTTTCATGCTGGCTCCACCCGCAACAATGATCTCAATATTATCTTTGCGGGCACCAAGGTCATATACCTTGTGCAATAGCCATTGCAAACCGGTATCCACATACATGGCGGGCTTTTGCTTTGCTTTTTCCGGATCAGCCTTAGATAGTGGAAGCATTACATGCACCATTCCACCCACTCCGGCTACCGGATCAAATGCCGTAATCCCAAGGCAGCTACCCAAAGCATGGGTTATTATTATCTCCCCGGGATTATTCGAAACCTTTAAATCGCTTACTCCTACTACTTTTCTCATTTAGCCGCGTTTATCATCGTTTTTGGTAAACCGCAGGGGCCAAATTCACAAAGCTCCTGTTTTCTTTCGGGATACTCTCTGAGTGTCCTAAAAATAAATAGCCGCCCGGTTCCAACAGTTGATGAAACTTAGCTACCAATTCCTGTTGTGTCTGCCTGTTAAAATAGATCATCACATTCCGGCACATAATCACATTAAACGGACCTTTTAGCGGCCACCTGTCCATCAGGTTTAAGCGCCCGTAGGTAATCATCTTGCGTATTTCATTCGATACATGGAAATGTCCATTATCGTGAGAAAAGTACTTACGAAGAATATCCTGGGGTACGCCAGCCATTTTTGAAGCGGGATACACACCCTGTTTGGCAACTTCCAGCACGTCTCTGGAAAGATCCGTAGCCAGGATTTTTACCGAACCCCAGCCTGTATGTTGTTTGGCTTCCAGCAAGGTAATGGCCGTCGTTATGGGCTCTTCTCCCGTAGAACACCCGGCATTCCACCATTTCACAGAACGTCCCCTCAGTTCAGGTAACACGCGGGATTCAATAAAATCGAAGTGTTTGGCTTCTCTGAAAAAATTCGTCTTGTTGGTAGTGATTACATCTACCAAAGCAAGAAATTCTTCCCCGGAAGAATCTGAATCTACATAATTCAGATATTCCTTAAAGCTTGAAAGTCCCAGTTTTCGTACGCGTTTCATCAGTCGGCTCTGTACCAGAGCCTCCTTGCCTTCTTGTATAAAAATACCGCTGTATCCATGAATGATTTTCCGAACTTTCTGGAATTCATCATTTGTCAGCTTTAGCCCACCCACGGGCCTGGATACTTGTTCAACCGAGGACCTCATATTCTTACTCCTTTTTCCTTTGAATTATAGCTCTTTATTCCATCAGGGCGGCAGTATCAAGAATCAACCCTACGCGACCATCTCCCATAATGGCGCCTCCGGAAATATGATCCATCTTCGCCATGATATTTATTGATTTACCTACCAGTTGCTGCTGCCCAATCACCTCGTCAACCAACAGTGCATAGCGCTTGTTGTTGTTTTTGATGACTAACAAAGTGCCTTCAGTCAGCTTCTCGACCGCACCTTTAATTTCAAATAAACGGTGCAGCCTGATTACCGGTACCGAATGGCCACGGAAGGATACCTGCTCTGAGTTACCCATCACCGTAAATACATCATTGTTTTCGGCACGGAAGGTCATGTCAATATTGATGGTTGGGACGATAAAGCGATCCTGCCCAACCCGTACCACCATACCGTCGGTGATAGCCAGGGTAAACGGAAGCTCAATGGTTATCGTGGTTCCTTTACCCAGTTCAGAGTTCACATCCACTTTACCTTGCAGCTGTTCAATGGAACGGCGAACTACATCCATACCTACTCCACGGCCCGACAAGTCGGTAACTTTCTCAGCCGATGAAAAACCAGGCAGGAAGATGAGATTGTAGATCTCTTTATCTGACAGTTTCTTGTCAGGATCAATCAGGCCTTTTTCAATGGCTTTATTCAGGATCACATCTTTGTTGATACCACGGCCGTCATCTACAATCTTGATCACTACTTTACCGCCTTCCTGAGAAGCTGAAAGCACAACTTCCGCTACCTCATCTTTATCGGTTTTCTTACGCTCTTCGGGTGTTTCTATACCGTGATCCAAACTGTTACGAAGCATGTGGATCAGCGGCTCGTTGATGACGTCCACCATGTTACGGTCAATCTCGGTGTCTTCACCAACGGTGATCAACTTCACATTTTTACCGGCTTTGCGGGAGATATCCCGTACCAGGCGGTTCATCTTGTGGAAAGTGGCTTTCAACGGTACCATGCGCAGGGTCAAACTGGTGTCCTGCAGTTCACGGATAATTTTTGTAGCGTGATTTACTTTACGCTGTAACTCAGAATCCTTGGGAATGGCCTTGTCTTGCGCCACTACCGAGTGGGCAATTACCAGCTCGCCAACCATGTCAATCAGACGATCCAATCGGTTTACGCTTACCCGTACCGATGACTCTGTTTCAGCACCTGAAGATTTATCTCCACCACCGGTTGATTCACCATTCACTTTTTCTGCTGATTCCTGAGCATCTGAAGCGGCTTTAAGTTCAGCTTCTTCCTCAGCGTCAGCTATCGCATCTGCAATGTTTTCAGCTTCTTGTTTAAAAGCATCTTTGGGTTGTACATTTTCTTCTGATACTGCATGAAGCACTTTCATCATTGGGGCAAAAGCAGGAGGTTCCGGTAGCGGATCTCCACCTTGAGCCTGCTCCACCACGGCCAGCATCTGGTTTATAATATCAATGGATTCCAGGGAAATATCGGCACAAGCCCGGTCAAAACTCAGTTTGCCTTCGCGTACCATACTCAGGAATGTTTCCACCGAGTGGGTAAATTCGGAAATGGGATCCAAGCCCATAAAAGCCGAAGTACCTTTGATCGTATGGAAAGCACGGAATACCGTGTTAATCAGCTCTTCGTCATCAGGACGTTCTTCAAGGTCCAGCAAAGCACCTTCCGCCATCTGAATTAGATCAGAACATTCCGTCACAAATTCGCCCACCATAGATATCTCAATATCCTGTGGGATGTGAAATACTTCAGTTTCAGCTTCTTCAGTAACAGGTTCTTCCTTCGCTACTTCGGGCTCCGCTTTTGCGGGTTTTTCTTCGGATGAAGCCTGAGATTCTTCCCACTCCTCCTGTGATTCCGCCTCGATAGCCTGTTCGGTTTTATCGGATACCTGGGTGAACCAGTCGTCATCGCCGTTGCCTTCAGCAACTTTTACAATAACTTCTTTAGCCTCGTTAAGGGCTTTGGCACTTTCACCGTCAGCTTTTGCTGCAAGATGATCAATAAGAGCCGCCAGTTGCTTGATCTCATCATCTTCCACAGAATCTTCATTCAGTGTCATGATAAAGGAAGCCAGATCATCAAGCGTAACACCATCCTGGTTGCCGGAAGCTTTTTTCTCTGCTTCTGCCTTTTCCAGGTGAGCCTTGATTTCTTCGTCGTCAAGCTCAATTACGGTATCCGCAGATTCGGCTCCTCCCAAAAGGGACTTTTCCAGTTCTCCGTATGATTTTTCAAATTCCTCTACCTTTATATCGCCGTCCTGGACAATATATTCACGAATAGTGTTCACGGCCTGCATTGTTGCCGCTTTCACCATCATAAAGTATTCGTCTTTTTCGTAGAGGTGCTTCAGGCCGTCCCAGGAAAGGTTGATCAGCTTTTGCATCTGACCAAAATTCTGGTCGAAGTTGTCTATTACCTGTTCAAATCGGGCACCTGCTTCTGGCAGGTTTTCACGATCGGCAGGCCAGATATCGGCCATAAGCCGGATAATAGCACCCAGCTCTTCCGTCAAATGTTCTTTGTTATCGCTCATAATACTCCTTTTTCCTGGATTCCTGACTTTGTTTTATTTTGATTCACTCATAGCCATGTTGAGCATGAATTGCCCACAAGGACTATTGAAAAGCATTTTTTCTGTTGGTGGTTTGTTGGGCATAAACAAGGTTAAGTCACTGCCCCGTGTAGCTGTAGGTAAAGACGATTGGCCTCTAAATCCTACTTTCTCAATATTAGCAGCTACTTCGCCAGCCAGAATATTGGCAATTTCCCCAATCAGGTCGCCCATATCATCGCTGTCGAAAGGAAGCTCCATACCTAAAAAGGCATCAGATATTTTTAGTGCCGTATCTTTTGGCAATGCCATCATTAATGAAAAAGTAAGCTCTGGGTTAAAAACCGCAATATTTCCGATTATACCGTTTAAAGGTCTTGATCCCACTTCAGGATCATCTACGAATTCAGGAGCTTCACCACAAATAGAGGCAAATGTATTAATTACCGATTCTCTAACTACTTCTGTAACTTTTGCGGGTATATGGTCCGCTTTCTTTAATTCTTCTGTGATCATTTTACCCGATTATTAAGATTTAAGGATGCTGCTGAAGAAGCTTTTCTTTTCGTCGCCCTCTTCCTCACCACCAGTTGCGATTTGTCCATTGTCATCAAAGTAACGGCTGATGGCTTTGCTCATCTTATCTGCCGTAAATGGCTTGGTGATGTATTCGTTGGCGCCACCTTCATTCAGCGCTTTATCCACCTTACCCATTGACTTCTCTGCGGTAACCATGATTATGGGAATTTTGTCATATCCCTTATCACGTATGGCTCTGGAAAATTCTACACCGGTCATTTTCGGCATATTCCAATCCACAAACAGTATGTCTATGTCATCATTAAATTTCTCGAGGGCATCCTCGCCGTCCATTGCCTCCTCATATTCAAATTCAGCAATCATTAATTGGTCAAGTGCTCGTTTCACCTGACTTCTCATGATCTTTGAATCATCTACAACAAGTGCCTTAATTTTACTCATATTTCACTCCTGGTTTACTTGGCTAATTGTAACCTGATATCCTGGTTCTGTTTTAAAATTGATTTATGTACCAACCCGCAGAAATGTCTGCGAATGCTATTGGATTACGGCTGTTATCGGTTGGGATCAAAATTCCTTAAGAAGATTGGCCAAGTTTTTTGTTGTTCTAATCCTATATTTTTCTCTCTGTCTACTTCCGGTTACTTCTCTGCAGCGAAGAACTTATTGGCTAATAATAGATTAACGTCAATTCGAGATAAGAAATAAGTTGCTCCGGCCTTCAGGCCGGAGCAATTACCCTGAAAGTTGAGATTTTATTTCGAACTGACGTTAGATTACAAGTGATTATACTAAACCACCCTGCACTGAAAGTGCAGGGGTTTGGTTGGGGACTGAAAGTCCCGGTCGCTCCACCATCTCGGTCATCCAGAGGGTACCCCCGATGGACCTTGCATTTTGCGGAGCATCTTCAACCAATTTCCTGAACTATATTTCCAGTGGCTCATGCGCTATTGCCACTGGTTGGTTGGCAATCATTTCTTGGCTAAGGTTCTTCAGCGGTAGCTTCTGAATGACCCCATGATCTTAGCCATTTAGATTTTTTCGGAATACTAAAGTGCTGCACTAAAAGTGCAGGGTTTTTAACCTTCGGCTGGGACCAATAAATCAGATTAGTTTAACCGAAGCTCCCAATACCTCCCTATCGTTCAAAGTTAACCGATTCTAACTGCATTCTTTATGCGTGCTACGTATTATTTAATCAGTAACAGTTAGGGTTATACAATTTGATTTTGATTTATGGGTGTTAATAAAACTTATACTGCTTTATTTCAATCTGCCATTCAGCAGAACGGCCAGTCTCAATTGTTTGAGGCTCGTGTCATGTACAGGGAGACCAGCTCCGGGCAAGAAGTGCATAGCTTGCCTTTTCATTCAGAAGATGCAGAAAACTCAGGTCAGCAAGCTTATCAAAATAACAGTTCTTCTAATAACGGGCATCAAAAGAGAGCTTCTTATTTAGAAATTTTAGAAAAACTTAGCCAGGATAAGGAACGGCGGAAAGAGGAAGCTCTAACGCATAAAACGCCTGCTTCAGAGAGAGTAGCATTAACACAGTATCAAAACGGACACGGAAGAGAGGCTCGCAGAAGAAACCATTACAACCAATACATGGCTGAATATTACGCCCCCAAAGGCGAGTGGTTAGACTTCAAAGTATAAAACTTAGCAGAGAGGCAAAGATAATTCCAGCTTACCCCGGTCATTATCAACTCTTTTAAATGCAATATGTCCGCCTACTTGCTTTACTAAGCGGGTGCTGGCAAATAATCCCTCGTTCATAGAATTGTCTTTTATCAGATCACTTGGATTTTGCTTGGGATCATACTGCACAATCTTGTCAATTTCTTCACTTTTGCACTCAGATACATTAAAGTATACGGCAAAAGTAGCCATCTCATCCCGCGACAACGTTCGCAGGCGTACAATATCTTTACTGGAAGAACATTTAGTGGCATAACTAATCATTTTAAAAAGGATAAGCTTGGTCACATATAAATCAGTTGTAATGTGCAATGCGCCGTTTCCGATTTCCATCTCTAATTCGGAATTTTCCAGGTGCATCTCATTGCAAACATCACGTACCATCCAGTTCAAGTCAACAACCAGAAGTTCTTCCCCCTCTTCCAACAAGTCAGATTCTTCACTGTAAACCTGCTGCAGCTGTTCAATGATGCTGTTTACTTCCTTTACCCCACTTTCAATTTTCTTCCGGTAGTAATCAATCTGATGTATATCGGCATTATCGTTGAGGGATAAATCAATCAGTTCTAAGTAGCCAGAGATGGCACTTAGGGGAGACATTGCATTGTGCATATTTTGCCGAACAATGCTTTTTTGTAGCTGTTTGATAATTCTATAGTGGGCAAATTTTTGCTTTAGCCCATTGTACTCATTCTGATCTTCTTTAACAGGAGGTTGTTCCTGGAAATAAAAACCCGAATTCAATGGTAATACTTTTGCTTCCATTTCTGATCGTCCCATATACCTGATAGTACTTGTTGCCTTCCTTCGTTTATTTCAATCAAACGGCAATTTTGAAGTAAGCCAAAGAAAGATTTATGTAAGCCAACATAGTTCTTAAGTAATGCTTCAATTATACCGTAATTGAGTTTTTGCACAACTATAATAAGAAATTCCCAACCATTAAAAAATTTTAATGTTCCAAATTCTAATAAAACTATCCATAAGAACCATACACCTAACTGCTTTTAATTCAATAGATTAATATTTTCTAATACTTGCTATACCTTTCATTCACACAAAAAATTCATGTACCTACTTTAGATTCTGTGCGCAAAATGGTTTTTAACTGGCAGCTTTGTTTTGCTCACAATTCTTCATTAATTATACCAGCTAATTTCAGAGCTGTTGATCCTAAACTTGCAGTAAATTATCAGATTGATCGAATTATTTTCAGGTGAAATAAAAAACATGGTATATATAGTTTACCCCATTTCAGCTAATTTCTGGGTATCATACATACAACTTTTACTTTATTGATGATGAATATGAGAAAGTCATGCACACAAATTGGAACTATCTATAGTCTAAAAGCAATTTCATCTACTACAATTGAAAATAACTTTGATACCAGCCATGGGATTCCTGCGAGGGAATTCATTTCTCCACTTTTCAAAAGCCACACTCATATCATCAATAAAAAGCAATAAGAGTCCGGCATTGGATAGAATGTGAAAAAGGATATTATTATATGAACACATCTAATGAAAATGATTTGTTACATGCCATATTAGATCGCAGTACAAATGAATTCTTTTTGATGGATGCGGATACATTCCGGTTTGAATTTGCCAATGCGGCGCTCCTAAGCAATATGGGTTATTCTCATGAAGAGTTTCTCTCCCTCTCTTTTGAAGACACCATAGCCAAGCATCATCAAACTATGGTTGATAACATGCTAAATGATTTTTGGCAAGGCCGTGAACAACAAATCACTTTCCAAAAAGATACTCCCCGAAAGGATGGCAGCTGTTATCCGGTACGGATACATATGGAATATATCGAGGAAGCTGGCCGAAAGCTTATATCAGCAGAGTGTTTTGATTTGAGTCATCAAAAAAGGCAATCAGCTATTTTAGAGCAGCAGAAAAAAATTACCAGGGAGCTTCGCTTAAGTAACAAATTTAAGTCCAATTTCTTTGCCAATCTCAGTCATGAAATGCGCACCACGCTGAATACGGTGCTGCTGTTAAGTAAAATCTTGTCTGAAAATAAAAACCTCAACCTTTCCGAAGATCAGCTGAATTACGCTGAGTCTATCCATAATTCAACAAACAGTCTGCTGGCACTGTTAAATGAAGTGCTGGATATGTCAAAAATTGAATCCGGGAAGATGAGTATCAACCTGGAGTATGTGGATATTAATGACTTTTGTAAGGAATTAGAACGACTATTTCAGCCGGTAGCCCGGGAAAAAGGCATCCGTTTTTTATACCAGGATCAACTGAAAGAAGAGTTACCCTTTAAAACCGACCATCTGCGGATGGAGCAGGTGCTTAAGAATTTGATCTCCAATGCCCTCAAATTTACCAAAGAAGGGTTTGTTCAATTGACATCGTATCGCCCTTCCAAAGATGAAATTGCTTCGGTGTTTCCTGAAATACCCTATCCCATGGTAGCTTTCGAAGTGCAGGATACCGGTATTGGTATTCCCCAGGATAAACTGGATCGAATTTTTGAAAGCTATTCCCAAGCCGATGATGAGGAAACCACCCGTGAATTTGGAGGAACCGGCTTGGGGCTTGCCATATCAAGCGAAATCGTTAAAATACTGGGCGGCAAGATTGTGGTGAAAAGTCAGGAACGGGAAGGCAGTACCTTTACACTATATGTTCCTGTTGATTCAAGCCCGGCTATTATACAATATGCCCGGGAAGGCAAAATCAAGCTATCTACCGCCCCCTCACCTACTCAGGAACCTTCCCTTCAGGAAATCAAGGCTAAACAAAATGGTGCCGGCAAAATTAAGGGCACCGTGTTGTTAGTGGATGATAATATGAATCATAACCTGGCCCTGAAGGAATACCTGGAGTTTAAAGTTGAGAACTGTTTAACAGCACAATCAGCAAAAGAAGCTTATGAAATGCTTAATGAGCAGCCTGTAAACTGTATTATCCTCGACATGTATTTGCCTGATACCGACGGTAAAGAAGTAGCGAGGAAGCTCAGAGGTGAAGAAAAGTTCAAAAGCTTGCCCATCATTATCTACTCCGGTAAAAACCTTAGCCAAAGTGAGGAAGAAGAGATGGAAACCATCGTGGATGCCATCATTCAAAAAAACGTGCTGAGTTATAAAACCTTACTTTCTAAAATCACTGGTATTCTGCATAAAGCCAATTACGAAGGGTAATTGTTATCGTAATCGTGATAGTTAAATTATTTCAATTCAGCAGATCAGCCCGAAATATAGGTTTCCTTGATAAAGCGACGAGCTGCCCAGCGGCTACCCCACCAGCCCATCAGTATGGAAAGCAGCAGCATAGCCCCGCATAAGAAGTACCAGCGCCCAAAGGGCCAGTCTATCACTCCAAGATCTACCAGGTAGAATGGAATGATGAACTCAAAAAACAGGAATACGGTAATGATGGCCATCACCCCAGCCAATAAACCCTGTAAAATGCCCTCTACTATAAAAGGACTTCTTATAAACTTGTTGGTTGCCCCAACCAGTTTCATAGCCCGGATTAAATCTCTCTTGGCGTAAATGGTGAGCCGGATGGTATTGTACACTAATATTAGTGCTGCCAGCAGGATAAGCACCGCTATACTACCCCCAATCAACGAAAAAGTATTCAGATTGGATTCCATCATACGCAGTAAAGCCGCATTGTATTCTACTTCATCCACGCCCCGATAATTTTGAATACGGGATACCAACGTCTCAATTTGATCCACCCCTGCCTCTGTATCAACGGAAAGGCGAAACGAAGCCGGTAAAAAATTAAGTTCTACCAAATCTTCAGCCCCGGCCCCAAACTCTTTGCGCATCACTGCAGAAGCACTGTCTTTTGAAATGTAACTTACGTCTTGAACCAGTTCTTCGCCTTCCAACCTCTCGCGCAGCTGATCGGTAGTTCGTTGGTCAACATCAAACAAAAATACTTCCACTTCAATCAGGTCTTTGATAGACATGGCCTGACTGTATACATTAAAACCAATACGGGTGAGTACCCCAAGCAAAAGTACGGCTATGAATAATGAAAATATAGAGGTAGTGGCTGCCAGTTTAGCCCTTTTAATACCTGCAAATCCTTCTCGTACTATATATTTTATACTCATATTAATTTCTGAATTGTGCTCTAATTCCAACCATTAAACGCCTTGGCGGCATGGGGTAACCGGCCGCCTCAAAGTAGCCCGCCTGACCAATACCGTCAAGCGCATTTTCCCACCGAATTACCACCATAATAGCTCTGACTCTGGCCGATAATTCAGCATCCAGCCTGAAAAACGGTGGCAGATCATTGTAAGTGCTGTTGCCCTGCCAAAAATTGGCCCCGGCATTATAAGTTCGGGCGGCATAATAGAATGGAGATAATAAGGTTTTTGCGCCCAACTTCAGATAGGCCGCCCGGTCAAAAACATATCCTTTTACAAAAGCCGAGTTTCTCAACCACAGTATCTGATCTCGGTTATTGAGCATAGCTACCGGAGAGCTTTCATCGCTATATGCAAATTGCTGAACGGTTGCCGAGCTTTCTATTTCAAACCGGTGGTTTTCAAAGGCTGCAAAGGCGGTTCCTGAAACACTCTCAAAGGCTTCGCTATTGGTATAACTGCTATCCGGGGTGATAAAAACTGCATTTTCGGCTGATTTGTAACGACCTGAGACACCGATATCCAGTGATGGAAATACTTTTAACTGTACTTTGCCTGCTGCCGAAAATCCCGTCTCGTTATCCAGTGCTTCATTGCCGGAAAAATCATACGAATTCCAGTATAGAGACTGCATGGACGGCATCCTGCTAAAAGACGACAATGCCATGGTAAAACGAAGAGGTCCGGGAGCTCCTTTTAAGCCGCCGGAAAGTTCATATCCGGAAAAATCATCGCTTCTTCGCTGCCATCTATTCATCCCAAAAAGTTCTACCTGATTACCCAAATAATAACGTCCAGAGACATCAGCTTCCAGTATGGTCCAGTTCCTATTTGTTAATACATTTTCACCGGACGAAGAGTGACTCCAGAAGTCAGCTTCTCCCCTAATTTCAAACCTGTTAAAACGATAAGTCTTAAAAAGGCCGGTATTCAAAGACCATACGTCCCATGCCAGGGTATCGCCCATGCCCGTCTGTTCCTTATTATTCTTTGATATGGATATTTCCAAACCGGCATCTTCCATTGACGAAGTGTCTGCGCGGTGATAAATCCCTCCTACCAGATCCCAGCGTAAAAAATCAGCGTTGCCATTTGAGCTTACCGGAACAGAACGAAATTCATCAAAAGCAAAGGTTTCGGGGTTTCCTATGTTGTACCCAAAAGGTTCATCCCTTTGAAGTTGATTGCGCAGGTACATTCCCCGAATGAGATAATTTGGACTGAGGTGATGATAGATCCTTCCCATAATCTGGCTGCCTTCGACTTCACTATTGGGGTAATAGCCGCCACCCCTTCGGTCCCAATACGAAAGCTCCACATTGGTGCGCTCGGTAAAATTTCGGGCTACTAAAAATTCAAGATTTCGGTAATTGCCGCCGGCCTCATCATAATTTAAAAAGCTGATCGGTTTTACAATGTAATAATCCCTGATATTTATAGATGAGCGATAGCCTCCGCCGAAATTTTCAGAAACACGCCCTATTTTACGATGCGGCACCAGGTTGTAATTTGGCAGCCCCGTAACGGGATTGTTGAGTAACAAGCCTTCCATTTTCAACTCCTGCTCGTGCGGCTCATATCCATTTATATGATAGGCATCTACCCTTCCGCTTGTGCCCTGTCTGAATGAAATTACATCCCGACGGTAAGCCTGGTAGTCGCCCCAGCCGGGCCAAATTTGCCATCTCATCAGGCTGTCATTAGTTACCGGGTTTGCGCCTACAGGCACCGGCTCTTCCCAAATAGCCACATCAAATGCTTTGGGTTCAGGAGGTGATTCTTGAAAGGAACTATCAGTACGAACCGCCTGCAGTGAATCTATCTCTGCTGCAGGTATTGTTTCAGTGCTATCCTGCTGTTGGGCGTAAAGCGGCAAAGCCATACCCAAAAAAATGATATGTAGTATCCATCGATAGCTCAAGGATATTGCTTCTCCAGGTCATAAGGCATCTCGGGAATTCCTTTTAAAACACGGCGGGTGATTTCCATCAAAACCATCATCGTACGCTGTTTATTCATCAGGCGGTCTTTAGTGAACACCGTTTTAACGGCAAAGTGGGCTCCATCTTGTTGATAAAATCCCATCCAGACGGTACCAACTGGTTTTTCATCGGTTCCGCCATCCGGACCGGCAATGCCTGTGGTTGAAATACCTATAGAAGTGCCCAAACGCTCGGCGACTCCTTTTGCCATCTGCAAGGCTACGGGTTTACTTACGGCTCCAAACTGCAGCAGATCATCTTCAGCAACTCCCAGTTGTTGATGTTTTACTGCATTATCATAGGCGATGATGCCCCCCTGAAAGTAGCGACTGCTGCCAGGCACATCCGTAAAGGTATTGGCTACCAGTCCTCCGGTACAACTTTCAGCAACTGAAATATATTTACCTTGTTCATACAGCAAGTCCCCCACCGCTTCACTAATCGAATAATCTTTTCCTTCACCATAGATATATTTTTTGGCTTTGGTATAAATCAGTTCTGAAAGATCGTTGAGATTGCCTTTGGCTTCCTCTTTGGTTTTACCGGTGGCCGTTAACCTCAGGTTTACACCTCCGCCCGATGGAAGAAAAGCCAAACTTACTCCATTGGTGAAATACTCGGATAAATCTCCCAACACCTCATCACTTAACGTGCTTTCTCCAATACCCGCCGTTTTAATATAATGGAAGTAGACGAACTGAAGGTCTCCAAAAATTTCTCTCAGTTTGGGAGCAGCCCTTTTTTTCATCAGGTACTTCATTTCGTGGGGCACGCCGGGCAAAACTACCAACACACTACCATTTTCTTTAAACAACATGCCCGGTGCCGTACCCGCTTTGTTAAAAAGCACTTCGGCATTTTTGGGGACTTCCGCCTGGGCATAATTAGATTTAGAAAACGGGATATTTCTTTTTTTGAAGATAGAGCGAATGTATTCTAGCGTTTGCTCATCCCGCAAAAAGCCTACATCAAATAGTTCTGCCACCGCTTTTTTGGTAATATCATCATGGGTAGGTCCCAAGCCTCCGGTGGAGATGACCAAATCCGCTTTTTCCATAGACTGTGTGATGGATTCCTTGATAAGGTCTGCCTCATCAGAAATCGTCTGAACCAGTTTTACATCAAAACCCATACCGGTTAAGAATTCGCCGAGCCATGCCGCATTGGTATTGATGGTATCACCAATTAGCAGCTCATTGCCAATAGAAATAATGTGTGCTTTCATAGACGTAAATTCTATATATGATCACCCAATATCCACAGAAATATTATCGGGTAAGCAGTTCAAAAATAGGGCTATAAAAAAAGCCGGTGAAGATAACACCGGCTTTTTCAAAATTACTTTATGGCTTAACAGACTCAATCATCCGTTTTCTTCAACTGATTCTGCCAGCAAGGTAAGTTTGTTGTTATTCACTTCCACAAATCCGCCGGAGATTGTAAACGTGGTATCTCCACCGGTAGCTTTACGCACCAGTACTTCTCCTTTCTCAAGGGTTGATACAATAGGAGCGTGATTGGCTTTCACTTCAAAACTTCCCAAGGTTCCTGGCAGCTTCACCCCGCTTACTTCCCCTTCATACAGGGAACCTTCAGGGGTCAGAATCTGTGCGTTGAATTTGCTCATGATAAATCTATTCGTTTTTTATCGCTAAGGGTGACTATGCAGCTTCTTCTTGTTCTTCAGCTTCAGCCAGCAGTTTTTTACCTTTTTCTATGGCTTCATCAATATTTCCTACCATGTAGAAAGCATTTTCAGGAAGGTGATCAAGCTCGCCGTCCAGAATCATCTTGAAGCCTTTTACGGTTTCGTCCACTTTCACATATACACCAGGCTGACCGGTAAACTGCTCGGCCACGTGGAAGTTTTGTGATAGGAAACGCTGAACACGACGTGCACGGTGTACCACCTGCTTGTCTTCGTCAGAAAGCTCATCCATACCCAGGATAGCAATAATGTCCTGAAGGTCTTTATAGTTCTGCAGCAAACGGGTAACACGGTTGGCTACATCATAATGCTCTTGTCCTACTACCTTAGGCTCCAGAATAGTTGAGGAGGAATCCAATGGATCCACCGCAGGATAAATACCGATCTGTGTCAATGCACGAGAAAGTACGGTAGTGGCATCCAAGTGAGTAAAGGTGGTAGCCGGAGCAGGGTCAGTCAAGTCATCGGCAGGTACATATACAGCCTGTACAGATGTAATAGATCCGTCTTTGGTAGAAGTAATACGCTCCTGCAAGTCACCCATTTCGGTAGCCAGTGTAGGCTGGTACCCTACAGCTGAAGGCATACGTCCCAACAGGGCTGATACCTCGGAACCGGCCTGGGTAAATCGGAAAATGTTATCAATAAAAAGGAGGATATCACGGGAAACTTCATCACGGAAGTACTCAGCTACAGTAAGACCTGAAAGTGCTACACGAGCACGGGCTCCAGGAGGCTCATTCATCTGGCCAAATACCAGCGTAGCCTGAGATTCTTTTAATTTCGTTTTGTCTACTTTGGATAGGTCCCACTCGCCTTTTTCCATAGACTCAATGAACTCGTCGCCGTAGTTGATAATACCAGACTCGAGGAACTCACGGAGCAAGTCGTTTCCTTCACGGGTTCGTTCACCAACACCGGCAAATACGGAAAGTCCACCGTGCTGCTTGGCGATGTTATTAATAAGCTCCTGGATCAATACGGTTTTACCTACACCGGCACCACCGAATAATCCAATTTTACCACCTTTGGCATATGGGCAAAGCAAGTCAACTACCTTGATACCGGTTTCCAGCATCTCGGTTGAGGTAGCCAGCTGATCAAAAGCAGGGGCTTTACGGTGAATAGGATAAGAATCTTTACCTTCGGGAGCATCGATACCATCAATAGACTCACCTACTACGTTAAACAATCGGCCGCGGATATCTTCACCCACAGGCATTGAAATAGCTTTACCGGTATCAACCACTTCCATGCCGCGAACTAATCCGTCGGTCGAATCCATTGCGATCGTACGCACGCGGTCTTCGCCAAGGTGTTGGGCAACCTCAAGGGTAAGGGTTGAGCCGTCGTCCATCTTAATTTCAAGAGCGTTAAGAACGGCGGGGGGTTTGCTGTCTGTAAAATCAACGTCCACTACAGGCCCGATCACCTGTGCGATAGTTCCTTTATTCATGTGCTAAATCGCGATTTGATTAACTTTTCTTTTAAAAATTTTTAGATCTAAATATGCGCTATGGCAAAGGTCGGTTAAGATAGGGAGATACTTAAAGAGAGGCAATGAAAAATATCTAACCAACGGGTATTAGCTTTATTCGTTCTGATCTGGCATAGCTGTAATTTACTTAAAGGTGTCGAATTAACATTTAAATGTGATTCTTATGAAATCTCGTCTATTCTATTTTGAAAAGAAAAATGACGAGCCATACTTCTTTTCTGACTATTACCCTACTCGCACTTTTTGTCGCCGCGGGATGCGCATCTCCTCAACCCATTTCATTATTGGAAGGTGATTCCGAAGAATCAAAATTCTGGCATCAGGGACAAGAATTCCTCACCTACACCACCAAAGGTATCACTGCTGAAATAGCTTATAGCCGCGAGGCTGGTGAGCTGTATATTTTTGATGTGGCTGTTTACAATGAAACGGATACAGAGTTATTGGTTGACCCTGCCTCCTTTTATTATCGACCCGTTCGAAACTTTCAAGACTCGCTTTTACTGGTTTATGCTGAAGATCCAGAGAGTCGCCTGCTTGAGATCGATAAAGACTTATCCCGCCTGAAGGCAGAGGAGATTAATCAATCTATTTCATCTGCTTTGATGGCAACCGCTGAGCTTACCGCCGTGGTAGCTTCTGAAGTGGGTAAAAGTACGGAGGAGGAAAAAGATGAATTATACCAGTCTATTGAATACAGCACACATGAACGTAATCTTGAAAGAACTAAAATTGAGCTGGAAAACATGAATGCCCGCCAGCAAAGGGACTTCTGGAAATCCCAGACGCTTCGAAAAACAACCTTGTTTCCTAATCAGTACATCACCGGTCAAGTATTCTTCCCCAGAAACATTAAGGCAGATGAAGTCATCCTCATTTTACCTCTTGCCAATAAGGAATTCTCCTTTAAATACCGGCAAGAGCTCGTTGAGGTAGATTAAGTATTCTGCTAAAACATCCGTTTAATTCCCGCCCCTTTGTTTTTAAGGAATAGCTTTATCTGTTTATGAAACGGAGATCAAATCACTAAAACCTGAGTTGTAGCCTTACCAGAATTGGAGTTCCCCTGATATCAATCACAAAATACTGCAAAACCTCTTATATACATTAGCAACTCCCACCTTAAAATTTTATCTTTACAAGCTCTTGAGCCGCGCCTAAAAACGTGGCTTGTTTTTATTGCATCATCCATGTAGCAAAGGTGACGACAATCACCTTTTTTTGTAGCAGGCAACCACAATTTAAAATCCTTACTCCATTGGAAAACGAATTATCTGAACGCTCGGTAAGCATTGACATCCTGATTAACTTTGATGAAAAGAAGAAACTGGATTACTCGCTCGCTGATGAACTCGAAACCCGTGAACGTGCACAGGTTCGGGAATACGTACAGAACATTTTACGCAAACGCAGCTATCTTGACTTTTTGATTGGGGAGTTTTCCAGTGTGGCCGTAGAAGAAATGAAGCCTGGCCTTAAAAATATTCTCCGCCTTGCGGTGTACGATTTACTGTTTATGGACAGCACCCCTGACTATGCCGCCATCAACGAAGCCGTTGAGGTAGCAAAGAGAAAACTCGGCTCCAAAACCGGCGACCTTGTAAATGCCATTATGCGCAACTTACAGCGCGACCGCGACAACCTGCCTAAGCCTGCTTTTAAAGATCGTAATAAACTTGTAGCTACCACTTTTTCTCATCCCGAATGGATGGTTGCCCGATGGCGCAAACGTTTTGGTGAGCGAGAAGCTTTTAAGCTGATGCAGGCAAACAACTCCCGCCCTCATTATTATGTACGGGTTAATACTTTGCGTACCAAGCCCAAGAACTTTGAGCTGCGCATGGAGAAAATGGATATTCCCTTTCAGCCCAGCGACTGGCTGCCCTATTATTATAAAATTGATTCAGTTCAGCCCTTCATTTCCAAAGGATTATTAGAGAAGGGCATTTGCCTGGTACAGGATATTGCCGCGGGTTTTGCCCCTACTATTCTTGATCCTCAACCCGGTGAAAAAGTTTTTGATCTTTGCGCTGCCCCTGGCACTAAATCAATTATGATGGCCGACCTAATGCAGGCAGAAGGTGAAATCACTTCGGTGGACATCTCTCCGGAACGACTCCAGAAACTGGCGGAAAGTGCCCTGAACTATCAGGCTGAAAATATTAAAATCCGTGGTGGCGACGTTCGTGAAGTAAGTATTGGTTTAGCCGACGCCGTATTACTGGATGCCCCTTGTACCGGCACCGGTGTATTGAGTAAACGCGCCGACCTGCGCTGGCAACGTGATGAAGAAGGCCTTCAAAATGCCGTGGAACTTCAGGAAGAACTGCTTGAAGAAGCTGCAAACATGGTTAAACGTGGCGGACGTTTGGTTTACAGCACCTGCTCGCTGGAGCCTGAAGAGAATATGGAGCAAATCACCAAATTCCTCGATAAGTACGACAATTTTGAGTTGGAAATCCTTGAAGATTATCTCCCCGAAGAAGTACTGGCTGAAGATAAGCTCTCATACCAGACTTATCCTCACACGCACGGATGCGACGGACACTTTGGTGTTCTGCTAAAACGAGTTAAGTAATTTTTTATTAACCGCAGAGGACTCTGAGTATCGCTGAGTTTTTTTATTTGCACCATTTTAATTTGTTTAGATGAATTGAATTAATTCCATGGCATCTCTAAATATTCTTACAGATAAGGTTATTGGATCTGCTATTCGGGTTCACCGTGAGTTAGGTCCAGGTCTGTTAGAGTCAGCTTATCAGGAGTGTTTGTTCTATTTATTAAATAAAGAGGGCTTATTTGTGGAAAAAGAAAAACCAATTCCTATCAAGTTTGAAGAAGTTGAATTAGAATGTGGATATCGAATAGACATTCTAGTTGAAAAGAAATTGGTTCTTGAATTAAAATCTGTTAAAAAGCTTAATAAAGTTCACTTCGCACAAGTTTTAAGCTACTTAAAGCTCGGAAATTTCCCCCTGGGTTTGCTATTAAATTTTAATGTTTCCCTAATGAAAAAGGGCATTAAACGAATTATTAACTAAAAATACATAATCTCAGTGTACCTCCGGGTGCTCTGTGGTTAGAACTGTTGATGAGTAAAGAAATTCCCGCACAATACGACGCCTCTCAAGTTGAAGACAAGTGGTACGCCCACTGGATGGAAAACAACTATTTCCATTCTGAGCCCGATGATCGTGAGTCCTTCACCGTTGTTATCCCTCCACCTAATGTAACCGGTGTGCTGCACATGGGACACATGCTCAACAACACCATTCAGGATGTATTGGTACGAAGAGCACGTATGCAGGGCTACAATGCCTGCTGGGTACCCGGCACCGATCATGCTTCAATTGCTACGGAAGCCAAAGTGGTGAAGCGTCTGCGCGAAAAAGGCATCAAAAAAGGAGATTTGAGCCGGGATGAATTTATGGAACATGCCTGGGAATGGACCCATGAGCACGGCGGGATCATCCTGGAGCAGCTAAAGAAATTAGGTGCCAGCTGCGACTGGGACCGTACAGCTTTCACGATGGACCCCGAGTATTCCGAAAGCGTCATTGACGTTTTTATTGACTTGTACGAAAAAGGTAAAATCTACCGCGGTGCCCGGATGATCAACTGGGATCCGGTGGCCAAAACCGCCCTCAGCGATGAAGAGGTGATTCACAAAGAAGTGAATTCCAAGCTGTATCACGTGAAGTACAAGATTGTAGGCGAAGATGATTATGTAACCATCGCCACCACGCGCCCCGAAACTATTTTGGGCGATACGGCCGTGTGTGTGAATCCGGAAGACGAGCGTTACACCCATCTCAAAGGCAAAAAAGTAATAGTACCGCTGGTAAACCGGGAAGTGCCCATCATCCAGGATGAGTATGTAGACATGGAATTTGGAACCGGCTGCCTGAAAATCACCCCGGCCCACGACGAAAATGACTACAATATCGGGCAAAAACACGATCTGGAAACCATCAACATGCTGAATGAAGATGGTACGGTGAGCGAGGAAGGTGAGCTGTACATTGGCAAAGACCGCTTTGAAGTGCGCAAGCTGATTGCCAAAGACCTGGAAGAAGCTGGTCTGCTGATCGAAGTAGAAGACTATAAGAATAAGGTCGGATTTTCCGAGCGAACCGATGCCGTTATTGAGCCGCGGCTTTCGCTTCAATGGTGGGTTTCTATGAAAGAGCTGGCCCAGCCTGCCCTCGAAAATGTGATGGATGACACCGTGGAATTTCATCCCGCCAAATTTAAAAACACCTATCGCCACTGGATGGAAAATGTGCGCGACTGGTGTATCTCGCGTCAACTTTGGTGGGGGCATAGAATTCCCGCTTGGTATAACGAAGATGGCGACTTTGTGGTAGCCAAAAACGAAGCCGAAGCCGAAGAGAAATTCAAGATTAAAAATTTAAAATTTGAGAATTTAAAGCAGGATGAAGACGTGCTGGACACCTGGTTCTCTTCCTGGCTGTGGCCCATTTCGGTATTTGACCCGAAATACATCGGCGAATACGACGAGCGCGATCCCAACAGCGAGCTGGATTATTACTATCCAACCAAAGACTTGGTAACGGCTCCCGAAATCATGTTTTTCTGGGTCGCCCGCATGATTATTTCCGGTTACGAGTTTATGGGCGAAAAGCCGTTTGATAATGTGTATTACACCGGCATTGTGCGCGACAAGAAAGGCCGCAAGATGAGCAAGAGTTTGGGAAATTCCCCTGATCCGATTGAGCTCATTGGTAAGTACGGTGCCGATGGCATTCGCATGGGGATGCTGTTTGCCACTCCTGCTGGTAACGATCTCCCCTTTGATGAAAAACTTTGCGAACAAGGACGAAATTTCAGTAATAAAGTCTGGAATGCTTTCCGCTTCCTTACTATGAACATGGAAGAGGGCGTGGATTATGAACCGACCCTGACCATCAACGAAGACGATATTTCGGATCGCTGGATGGCTGCCCGAATCCAGGAAACCATTGCCGGTGTCAATGAAGACTTTGACAACTACAAGCTGAATGACGCGCTTAAGAAAGTGTACTCCCTGATTTGGGATGATTTCTGCGACTGGTACATTGAGTTGGCCAAGCCGGCTGAGTATGGGCAAAACATTCCCAAAGAAAAACTAAATACCGCGCTTGGATTTTTTGAGCAATTGATGAAACTGCTCCACCCGTTCATGCCATTTATTAGTGAAGAAATCTGGCAACACATTCAGGAGCGCTCCACAGACGAGGCCCTGCTGGTTTCCGAATGGCCAAAAGTGGATGACGCCAAGCTGGACGAAGATGATCTCAAGTTGTTTGATACCCTGCAGAGCATGGTTTCTTCCCTCCGTAATATCCGGGCAGAAGTGAATGTCTCCCCCAAAGAGGAACTGGACGTATTCATTCAAACCAACAACCAAGATACGGCGGACGCTATCCTGGCCAACCGCATTGTGATTGAGAAACTGGAAAGTATCAAGTCGCTCCAGGTTGGTCCTGATGTACAGAAGCCAGAAGTATATTCTTCGGCCATTGTGGATGGCAATGAGTTGTATGTGCCACTGGAAGGACTGGTAGATTTTGAGAAAGAGCGGGAGAAAATTCAAAAAGAGATTTCCCGTTTGGAAGGATTCCTGAAAGGTATCAACGGCAAGCTATCTAATGACGGCTTTGTGAATAATGCACCCGAGGCAGTGGTGGAGCGCGAGAAGAAAAAGCAGTCGGATACCGAGGAGAAAATCGCCAAGCTGCAGGAGCAGTTGAAGGATTTTGAAGGGTGATTTTTGGTTGAATAGTGAGTTGGGGTGAAACCTAAGTCGCCATCTCACATCCCCCTGCAAAATCAGCGAGCTGATTTTCCGGTCCCTCTTCGAAGAGGGAATTTCTCCTTAAAAGAGGTTAGATATGATTACTAATATCTGAGCTTGATATTATTTTAGATGTATTATCCAATAATTCTCCCTGTGAAGGGAGACCGATTGAGAGCTTCAGCTTTCAATCAGAAGGATGTAAGATGTCGAATTTAAGAAAATGAATTATTTGCGACATCATATTTACATACACTATACACTAATTATCTGCCTTAATATGGAGTTACGTATTAAATTATGCCAAACAAAATTCTTCCATACAACCGAAAGCTAAAGCGTTTAGCCCGGCAGTTACGGAAGAATAGCACCCTCAGTGAAGTATTACTTTGGGAACAGATTAAAGACAAGGCCCTTGGCGTAGAATTTCATCGGCAAGTGCCTATTTTGGATTACATTGTTGACTTTTATTGCCACGAACTTATGATGGCTATTGAGATAGACGGTATTAGTCACAACACACCGGAAAAGTTTTCGGAAGACCAAGTTCGGCAGACGAGAATTGAAGCGCTTGGTGTTACTTTTGCAAGGGTTGGTGATGTGGATGTCAAACAAAATATGCATAATGTATTGACATACCTGGAAGGTTTTGTGAGGCGGTTGGAAAAAGGGAAGTCCTGAATCACCATCGCACATCCCCCTGCGAAATCAACAAGTTGATTTTCCGGTCCCTCTTCAAAGAGGGATTTTTTCTTTGGTAGATTCAGTATTAGTTTTGACATTTGGACTATCAAAATATGATAAGATGTAAGTTTTAACACTTGAGTCTAACACTATCTGTATTGTACTATGCAATAATTCTCCCTTTGAAGGGAGACCGGTTGAGTGCCTTGGCACACAACCAGAAGGATGTACGATGGTGGACGCGAAAATAATATGTTAGCAAGCATCCCCTACTCCTTCAACCAACGTTATAAATGAATCACGATTTTGAATAATCCTTCTTTGCGCTCTTCGCGTTTTTAGCGGTTTACTTTACCGCAAAGAGCGCAAAGAGCGCAAAGGGAATAAACTTCTTATGAAAACATTTTCACTTCCATCAGAGGGGCCGAAAGAGCGGCCTGATTTTTTAGCACAGCTAAATGCACAGCAGAAACAGGCGGTGACTCATACCGATGGCCCCCTGCTGATTGTAGCTGGTGCCGGTTCCGGGAAAACGCGCGTACTTACTTACCGGATTGCCTACCTGCTGCAACAATACAAAGCCGCTCCTGAACAAATCCTGGCCCTCACTTTTACCAATAAGGCGGCCCGCGAGATGAAAGAACGGATCAAGGACCTGATTGGCGATAAGGCCGGAAAGCTATGGATGGGTACCTTCCACTCTATTTTCTCCAAGATTTTGCGATTTGAAGCTGAAAAAATTGGCTTTGGCTCTGACTTCACCATTTATGACACCAGCGATTCCCAAACCGTGGTGAAGCAAATTCTCCAGGAACTGAATTTTGACACCAAGGAGATCAAGCCCAAAACCATCCACAACAAAATCAGCGATTCAAAAAACCAGCTGATTACCGCCGATACTTTCCAGGAAAAATTCATCAGCAGTACGTTGGATGACATCACTGCACGCGTCTATTCCATCTACAACAAGCGGCTGAAACAGAGCAACGCCATGGATTTCGACGACCTGTTGGTGAAACCGATTGAGCTGTTTCAAAAACATCCAGATGTACTGGAAAAATACCAGGACCGCTTCAAATACATCCTTATTGATGAATACCAAGATACCAACCACGCCCAGTACAAAGTGACAAAAATGCTGGCGGATAAATACCAGAACATCTGTGTGGTGGGCGACGATGCACAGAGTATCTACTCCTTTCGCGGGGCCGATATCTCCAACATCCTGAACTTTAAGGAAGATTATGAAGAAGCCACCCAGGTGCCGTTAGAGCAAAACTATCGCTCTACCAAAGCCATCCTGCAGTGTGCCGATTCTATCATCAAGAGAAATACCAAGCAGCTCGATAAAACACTTTGGACCGAGCAGGGTTATGGCGAACGCATCACCCTGTTGGAGAATTTTGACGAACGCGATGAAGCCAACCGTGTAGCTAGCCATATCCAGAACTTGAAGATGCGTCATGGCTACAAGAACAATGATTTTGCGATATTATATCGTACCAACTATCAGTCGCGTGTATTTGAGGAGTCACTAAGACGAAAGGATTTGACCTACCAGCTGGTGGGCGGTCTCTCATTCTATCAGCGTAAGGAAATCAAAGATGTGCTGGCCTATTTAACGCTGTTGGTAAATCCTCATGATGAGACCAATCTCCTGCGTATCATCAACGAACCCAGCCGTGGAATAGGCAATAAATCTATACAGGATTTGCTGGGGCAGGCTCGGGATGAAGGACGTTCTATCTGGAGCATCATACAAAACGTAGAAAGTCTGGATGTGTACAAACCGGCCAAGGCACGTGTTCGGGAATTCGTGGATATGATCAACCGGCTGCGAAACAACCTGGAAAATGGTGAAACCCTTACCGATACTACCAAAGCGGTATTGGAACAGTCAGGATATATGAAGGCTCTGGTTGAGGAGAACTCACAGGAATCCATGATGCGCCGTGATAATATCATCGAGCTTCAGAATGCTATATCCTACTACGAACGAGGCGCCAAAAATGCCTCATTGAGTTCCTTTTTACAGGAAATCAGCCTGATTACCGATCAGGATAAGTTTGATGAAGACAAACCGGCTATCACCCTGATGACGGTACACGCCTCCAAAGGATTGGAGTTTCCGGTGGTATTTATCGTAGGGCTGGAAGAGAACCTCTTCCCCGTTGGTGCCCGTCAAAATTTTGATGTGGATATCGAGGAAGAACGCCGATTGTTTTACGTGGCCATTACCCGGGCTGAAGAACGACTTTATTTCAGTCACTGCCGCAGCCGTTTTAAGTTTGGGGAAGAAACCCGACAGGCCCGTTCGCGCTTCTTAGAGGAAGTAGATGCCGGAGTAGTACAGACCGAAACCGGGGCTACCATCACCCAAAAGAAAGACCGGTTTAGTGACGATGGCAACAGCAGCGGCTCTGATTACACGGTGGATTACGACTGGAAAGAATCACGCACAAAAAAAACACACAGATCCCCTTCTGCTACCATTCATTATGATTATGAAGATGGAGAAGATCCCTTCCAGGTAGGCGTCAGAGTAGAACACAAGAAATTTGGCCCGGGCAAAATCATCTCCCGCAGCGGATCAGGCACGGATGCCAAAGTTGTTGTATTTTTCAAAAACAGAGGACAAAAAAAACTAATGTTGCGGGCGGCTCCGCTTCAGGTTATTGATTAATGCATCCACCGTATAAAGGAACTCATTTTACAGGAGTAACTTTGCAAAGCTTTAACCGCCAACTGGTGTACCGAATAACCCGGGACGTAATTTGTACCAGTACTTTATTTCAACAGTCTCAAAGTAAACACTTGAGGCGGGTTAAGAGTCAACCGATAAAGGCGTTGATTAGTCAATTTATACAGCACACATTCTAAACAGTTAGTAGTTAGGAAGGATATTATGCGGCAGTTTTTGTTTACACTGCTATTATTTTGTCTGTCTTTGCCGGTCATGGCTCAGGCGGTACTTACTCCCCGCAACATGGCGCTGGGTGGCGGAGGCAGCACGTACATCACTGATGCCAATGCCAACTTTTACAATCCGGCCAACCTGATGATTCAGGACCGAGAAGGAGACTTTTCCTTTATTTTGGGAACCGGCGGCCTTTTTATAGATGCGCTTCAAAATTACACTGATCTGGAAGATCAGTTAGAAAATATCCAGCATCACATAGATGTATATGATATGGACAAGTCTGCGCCCGGCGTAGTGGATACCGACCGGATTGCCATGATCAATGATCAATATCCCGGCGATAACACCCTTTCCGATAATCGCGCACGCTATGACCTTACCCTGTTGGGCATCAAGTGGAAAAATAATGAGCGAGCATATTCCATTGCCTTGCGCTCCCGCACTTCGTCGAGTTTTCGGGTAGGGCGCGGCTGGTACGAAAATACTTTTATAAGTAATGATAATGCTCGCCCCCTTCATAACCGAAGCTTGATTCACCGGTACCAGAGTTTGTATGAAATCTCTTTTGGATATGCCGAGTCTTTCCAGTTTTTGACGGGCCTCACCCCAAGACTGGATAACTTTACCATTGGGATAGCACCCAAATTTGTACTGGGCGGCGACTACCAGAATGCGGAGTGGAAAAACCACTACGAACAGCAAGAAGGCACCGACTCCCTCTCCCATATCCAATCTTTTAATTATGATGCCAGCGGTGATTTTGGCTCATCCACCAGCTCTTACCTGCGCGGCATGACTCTGGAAGTAGCAAACAGTGGCTCTTTTAGTAATAACATGGCTAACATAAACGGGCTGGGTGCCGGGCTTGATATCGGGGTTACCTATTTGATTACGCTGGGTGATGATCTTACCGCCGTACAAGGCAACGAGTCGCCCACTAAGCGCTCTCTCCGCCTGTCCTTTTCGATGACAGATATTGGTTTTATGTCCTATGCCAGTAAGGAAATAAGCATGACCTCTGAAGAAGATACGAACACGGTAGCTTCTATCCCTGAATTGCAAGCTGATGAATCTTTCACTGGTGCCCGGGGACAATATTCTACCTTTATCCAAAAATTCAGCAACCAGGACCCATTTTTGTCGGCCGAGCGTTCCTATCAGAATTTTTCTACCCTGCTTCCAATGGCCCTTCATGGCGGTATGATGCTGGAAGTAAACCGCTTTAAGCTGATGGGAGACGTAAGTGTGGGGCTAACCAATAATGCCTTTAATTCCACCAAACTTATTTCAGCCCTTGGTGTTGAACTTCGCCCCATCTCCTTTTTTCCATTACGCGGTGGTGTACAGTTTAAAGCTGATGAATTAGATTTTTTTTGCCTGGGTTTTGCCTTGGAAACACGCCACTGGGATTTTTCGGTGGCCGCACAACTTACCCAGTCTTCCTCCACCGATCAGCCCGCCGTTGCCGGAGTAACTCTTGGCGCATTTCAATTCCACTTTTAAAGCCTGACACTTTGCCCTACTTTACTGACAGGCAGTGTGTGAACCTGACGCTTTGTGAAAGATGAACGGTATGGCTTCGTATTTGCCTTATAAAGGTAGAAAAAACAAAAAAATTGCAGACTCAGACCCTAATTTATGACTCAACGATTTGAATTACTTCAAAATTTGGACCAGTCGGACGACCTGGATGATTTTGAACAAGCTATTCCATTAATGTCGGAAGAGGAAGAGAAGGAACTAACTGAAGCCGAAATTCCTGATAGTCTCCCCATTCTTCCCCTTAAAAACACCGTTTTATTTCCTGGTGTAGTGGTCCCAATCACAGTGGGACGTGACCGCTCCCTATCCCTGGTAAAAGAAGCCTATGAAGGCGACAAAATTATTGGTGTTGTTACCCAGAAAAACGAAGATATTGAAGAGCCCGAATATAAAGACCTTCACACCGTAGGTACGGTGGCTCAGATTCTCAAGCTCATCAAAATGCCCGACGGCAGCAAGAGTATTGTGATTCAGGGCAAGTCAAATTTTCAGGTAAAGGATTTCACCCAAAGTGAACCCTACTTCAAAGCTGATGTAGAGCCTTTTCCCAAAGAAATGGATATTCAGGGACTGGAGCTTGACGCTTCCGTACGGAATATCAAAGAAACGGCGACCAAGATTATCAACATGTCGCCCAACATCCCATCTGAGGCTTCTATTGCAGTCAATAATATCAACAGCCCTACTTTTCTGCTGAATTTCATTTCATCAAACCTGAATGTTTCGGTAAATGAGAAACAGGAGTTGCTTGAAATACGCAAGTTTTCCGATAACCTGGATAAGGTGATGGAATTTCTGGAGAAAGAAATCCAGGTGCTTGATATGAGTGAGAAAATCCGCACCAAGGTGAAATCGGATATTGATGACCAACAACGAGAGTTCTACCTGCGCCAGCAGATGAAAGCCATTCAGGAAGAGCTGGGTGAAGATGCTGAAAAGCAGGACATTGAAAAACTGCGTGAAAAACTGGCTAAAAAAGATCTTCCTGAAGAGGCTAAAGAAACAGCCGAAAAAGAGCTGCAACGTTTGGAAATGACGCCCAATGCCTCGCCAAACTACGGCATCATCTATAGCTACATTGAATGGATTTTAGATCTCCCCTGGAATGAATATTCCGAAGACAAGCTGGATCTTGGCTATGCCCGCAAAGTATTGGACGAAGATCACTACGGACTGGAAAAAGTTAAAAAGCGTATTGTTGAATACCTGGCCGTCCTGAAACTGAAGCAGGATATGAAAGCGCCTATTCTTTGCTTTTATGGCCCTCCGGGTGTTGGTAAAACATCGCTGGGTAAATCTATTGCCCGCGCGCTGAACCGTGAATTTGAGCGCTTCAGTCTTGGTGGTATCCGGGACGAAGCCGAGGTTCGCGGTCACCGAAGAACGTATATCGGTGCCCTGCCTGGACGTATTATTCGTTCCATGAAGAAAGCTGGAAAAGGCAACCCAGTCATCATGCTGGATGAGATTGACAAAGTTGGCGCAGATTACCGTGGCGACCCTACCTCTGCCCTGCTTGAGGTGCTTGATCCCGAGCAAAACGACAGTTTCACAGACAATTACCTGGAGCTGGAATATGATCTTTCCAAAGTGATGTTTATCGCCACAGCGAATTCGCTGGATACCATTCCGGCTCCGCTGAAAGATCGTATGGAGATCATCAACATCAGCGGGTATACGCTTGAAGAGAAAACGCAGATTGCCAAGAAGTACCTCATCCCTAAACAAATTAAAGAAAACGGGCTGAAAGAAGAGCAAATCTCGTTTACCGACGATGCTATTGAGCGACTTATTGACCGCTACACCCGCGAATCAGGCGTACGTAACCTGGAGCGACAAATTGCTGGTGTATGCCGTGGTGTAGCTGCCAAGATTGCCTCTGACGAAATCGAAGACTTTGACGTGGACGACGAACATGTTGAAGAATTTCTGGGTAAGCGCAAATACTTCAGCGATGCAGCCGAACGCACAACCGTGCCCGGCGTAGCTACTGGTATGGCCTGGACGCCTTACGGCGGCGACATCCTCTTTATTGAGGCCAGCGTTTCCAAAGGTTCCGGTAAGTTAAATATTACCGGTCAGCTGGGTGATGTGATGAAAGAATCGGCCATGCTTGCCGTCTCGTATCTGAAGGCACATTCTGACAAATTTGGTATCCCTGAAGAAGCCTTTAAATATTGGGATCTCCACGTACACGTTCCTGCCGGAGCGGTACCGAAAGATGGTCCTTCTGCCGGGGTGTCCCTGATGTCGGCCATTGCTTCCATCTTTACGCAGCGTAAAGTGAAAGGCACTATCGCGATGACGGGTGAAATTACCCTGCGCGGACTGGTACTGCCTGTGGGCGGTATCAAGGAAAAAGTGCTGGCTGCCAAACGTGCCGGTATCAAGAAAGTGCTACTGCCTAAGAAGAATGAGAAAGACGTGGATGACATCGAAGAAGATGTACTCGGCGACTTGAAAGTGCAGTATCTCGAGCGTATGGATCCGCTGCTGGATATTGTACTGGAAGATGAACCCGAGGCTGATCCGCAGAAATTCTTCAGCGTCAGCGAAGCACACAAAGCTTCCGTATCCGGTAAAAACGGCCGAGCCGATGATTCGGTAGAAGTCGTAAGCCGCGACGATGATAAAGACAACAACCCCCGGGTTCCCAATAAATAACCGGGTGGGTTCAGCCAATTTATTGAATAATCGAGATTCTAAGGCGGACAGTTTTGTCCGTCTTTTTTTATTATTACTGATTTAACGGATTGTAATTTTTTTACTCATTTTTCAGTTGAACCAAGATCTTTAGGATAAGATTGATTTACAGGATTTTCACAAATCCTGTTCATCCTAAAATCCTGGAAATCATGGTTCAAAATGGAAAAATTGGCATCTCAACTGGTGAAGCTTTCCTCCAGCTCAATAGCCGTTGGTTACAGGACCCTAACCCTGTCCCTTCTGCTCCCTTTTTTGATATTAGATTCTTTGGCCCCGCCGCAGGGCAAGGGGACGCTTTTGTGACATCAATAACTACTTCGCAAATCGATAGTCGCTAATCGGTCACTCGACAATCTGTTGGAAATGGCTTTCTGTACTAATAAGTGGATAATACACTTTCCGGTTGAACCAGGATTTACAGAATGAATTGATTTCCTTGATTTTCACGAATCATGGTCATCCTCTAATCCTGTAAATCTTGATTCAAAATGGAGGATTGATGCTGCCACTTATGAAGCCATAAACCGTCTCGATACCTGTTTGTAATTATTTAACTTTGATCTTCCTTACTGAAAGTATAGATAGCCTATTCGAAACTTCAGCTACCTAATTTTTCTCCATTTTATTCATCATTTATCCTATAACACAAACCATTATTAGAAATAATTATATGAATTATACTTTACCATCTATTGTAGTAACTACTTCTTTTGTGTATATATATCTCAGTGATACCCTAATATGGAGTCAAAAGCTTTAGGTGTCATTCACATCTTATAACAATTATCAATAAATAAAATGAGGTAATACAATGGGTACAACAGAGGTAAATGAACATACAATTGCTGATTATTCTAACGGCGACGTTTTCCTGCGCTTAGACGGCTCCGGGGTTACGAATTTTATGCCGGATGGCGGAGGAGAAGTTAATTGCCAGGTCACAGCCGGACCATGGGAGAAGTTTAAACTCGCAAAAGGTTCGGATGGCTACTATACGATTGAGTCTATTGCGTTTCCGGGTGTTTTCCTGCGGATGGATGGAAGGAATGTATCAGAGGCTAATCCTACCGGAGGAGTGGTAAACTGTCAATTTGGTGCCGGACCCTGGGAAAAATTCAAATTAACCACTCATCAGTATGGGTATTCTATTGAGTCAGTTGCGTTTCCCGGAGTTTTTCTTCGTATGAATAGCGATAATTGCGAAAAAAACTCAGCTCCTGGTTGTGGACAAGTTAACTGCAGCTGGGGTACCAGCACAACTACTCCAATAAGGGAGTGGTTTATCATTGCCCCGCCAGTTCAACTCAGTAAAACCGGTACCTAATCATTAATGTTAACATGGAGAACAAGCTTAAAAACTCTTTTTAAAAACTTGTTCTCCATTTCTTTTCTTACATACATCTGCAAAACTCCTTCGCATGCTCTTCCAACTCAACCCACGGGAAATACGTGATGGGAAACCCCGGCTTTTTAATGAATTCTTTTCTGTAAATGAGTGATGTGGCTTTCCACACCGAGAGCTGGTTTTCACTTGATATGCGATAGATCGATGGACCGATGTTCGATGGACAATTTTTTTAATCCTGTTCATCCTGAAAATCATGGTTCAGAATGAAAGAATTTATGCAGGAAGCGGTGAGACCATGCAGCAATCTAAAGCAGTATTTTTAAAGAGATTTTATAGTATATGATGCAACCTGGTTTCATCATTATCCGTAGTTCTTCCGGTACTAAAATTCCTTCAATAATTTCAAATGAGTATCGGTATGGATAATAATCAAACACCCGGATCGATTCCTTTATTAGGAATGATTGCAGCACCAGGACTGGCCTTAATCCTGGGAATTATATTGATCTATTTTACAGAGGTGTCCTGGGGATTTGCTCCAGGCGGAATAGGTTATTCTATTATTTTAGGAGCGTTGGGAGGTATCCTGATGTATCTCCTTTTGGCCGGCTTTAGCAGACTTCCCGTCGCAGAGTCGTTTGGGGAAACGGTAGCCCAACTTCGTCCTATATTTAAAGATATAAAAGTTTCCCATGTATTGATTCTGTCACTCACGGCTGGCATCGGTGAAGAGGTTTTATTCCGGGGATTTATCCAAACGTGGCTTTCTGGGTTTATAGGGATTGAGCTGGCTATTTTAGCCGGGGCTATCGGGTTTGGCATGCTTCACTTTGCTTCTATAGGTTATTTCTTGATGACTACCCTGATAGGCGTAGTACTTGGAATTGTCTATCATCTTTCCGGGAGTTTATTATTAGTGATGACCTGGCACAGCATCTACGATGCAATTGCCATCTGGGTAATCAGCCGGTACCCGGAACTGGTTGGGATAAAGCCATAGAAAGAACCGAATTGAATATCGGATAGTGAAAATTAAAGTCAACTTTACGGATTGTATAACGGGATATTACTTACAGAGGAAATGCTCTTCTTTAATCTCATCTGCCCTATACGTTTAATGTATTTTACAAAAGTTCTCAAGTCCATTTCATTTTATTATTTTGGTGAAGCTTTTTCCCGTAAAAGAGCATAACCAGAATTTAATCTACTGCCATGATGAAAAGAGAATCACTGAACCTCAGAATGAAAATCAGTTCGCTTTTTTTACAATTCATAGGAGGATTATTTCTCATGGCATTGATAGCTCCTCCGATCATGGCTCAAGGCGGGGATCAGATGTTGGATGGAATCGGAGAAACGGCTCTGATTGTCCGGTACACTTTACAAGAAGACCTAAGAGATGCCTCCCGAAATAATTTACATGCCAACATTCAGGGAGGCTATGATTTCGTAAGTGACAGCCTGTTCAATTCTGTACTTACTATATCAGACGAAGATGAAACCTACATCACCCTACCGGGTGAAGCCCTTGAAGGCCTGCAATCACTCAGTATCTCGGGATGGATATTGCCCCAAGCTAACCACAATGTACAGCCCCTGTTTGATTTTGGTACCAGTCCCGACTCCCGTTTTTCTGCTATTTCTTCAGGAACTGGATCAGATGACGGTTTTAAAACTCAGATCTTTACTGAATCTGACAGCTATTCATTGAGTGCTCCCTCTCTGGAATTAAATCAGTGGAATCATCTCGCCATGGTTATCGACGTACCCGCAAAAACCTTCAGCTTATATATTAATGGTGAGCTGGCCGATGAAGTGTCCGGGATGAGATTAGAGCTGGACGATCTGTTTGGAAGGGCAAAAGAGAATAAACTATACATCGGCAAATCACTATCTGAAGAAAAAGCACATTTAACTGCCCGGTTATATGATTTCAGGATTTATAGTATACCACTTTCAGACGAGCAGGTTAGCACCATACGAACCAATGCTTTAAGGGCTGGGCAAGAAGAAGCCGAACAGAGAGAAGAAACAGCTCAAAGTCTTCCTGAATTTCCCGATTCCACCCCGCAATTGTATACTGAATACCTGATGGATATCGCTGACATTGAAGTGGAAACCGTGGTTGGCCATCTGCCCCGCTTACCACGCTTCCTGAAGGGCACTTATCGTAATGATATCAATGGACCAGAAGTAAGAGTAATCTGGCCGGCTCCGGAAGACAACAGTCAGGTACAGAGTCCGGGCACCTATACGGTTACTGGACATGTACCGGGAACAGATCTTCGGCCACAAGCCACCATCACCATAAAAGATAAGGAAGCACCATCACCCCCCAAGCGAAAGCTTGAGCCCTTTAGCCTAAGCCATGTAACCTTGAACAGGGATTCGAGGGGAAACCGGACTAAATTCATGGAAAACCGTGATAAGTTTGTCAATGGTCTGGCTCATACCAACCCAGACAGATTTCTCTACATGTTTCGGGATGCTTTCGGGCAAGAGCAACCTGAAGGCGCAGAAGCCCTAAATGGCTGGGACAGCCAGGAAACCAAACTACGCGGTCATGCCAGCGGGCACTACCTCTCGGCCATTGCACAGGCCTATGCCAGTGTGGGTTATGATCCCTCCCTCAAGGCCGAGTTTGCCGACAAGATGGAGTACATGGTGAATACGCTGTATGAATTATCTCAGTTATCCGGGAAACCCAAAAACCCCGGAGGAGAATACGTATCCGACCCTACAGCTGTGCCCCCGGGCCCCGGTAAGGAAAAGTATAACTCCGACCTGAGTAAGGAAGGTATCCGGACAGATTACTGGAACTGGGGCGAAGGTTTTATCAGTGCCTATCCTCCCGATCAGTTTATCATGCTGGAACACGGAGCCACCTACGGAACGGATGAAAACCAAATCTGGGCGCCCTATTACACCTTGCATAAGATTTTTGCGGGCTTGATGGATATTCATGAAGTCACCGGCAATGAAAAGGCACTGGAAATAGTGACTGGAATGGGAGACTGGGTTCACGCCCGACTGAGTAAACTTCCTCAAGATACCCTCCTGAGCATGTGGAACCGGTATATAGCCGGTGAATTTGGGGGAATGAACGAAGCCATGGCCCGGCTGTATCGGCTCACGGGTGAATCTAAGTATCTTGAAACCGCTCGTATATTTGATAACATACAAATGTTTTACGGGGATGCAGATCATTCCCACGGCCTGGCCAGGAATGTGGATACTTTTCGAAGTTTACACGCCAACCAGCACATACCCCAGGTTATGGGCGCACTTGAAATCTACCGGGATTCCGATGCCCCGGAGTATTACCGGATTGCTGACAATTTCTGGCATAAAGTCACCGGTGATTATATGTATAGTATCGGAGGTGTAGCGGGCGCACGTCATCCAAATAATGGCGAGTGTTTTGTAGCCCAACCGGCAACGCTGTATGAAAACGGCTTTTCAGCCGGTGGACAAAATGAAACTTGTGCCACCTATAACATGCTTAAATTAACACGGAGCCTGTTTTTCTTTAATCCTGATGCAGAACTCATGGATTACTATGAGCGCGGACTGTATAATCACATCCTCGCTTCCGTGGCAGAAAACAGTCCTGCAAACACCTATCACGTACTTTTAAGACCAGGTTCCATCAAACGATTCAGCAATGACGACATGAGCGGTTTTACCTGTTGCAACGGCACGGCTCTTGAAAGCAGCACTAAACTCCAAAACTCGATTTATTTTAAGAGTATTGATGATCAGGCCTTATATGTAAACTTGTTTATCCCTTCTACCCTGGAATGGACAGCAAAAGATATCACTATTACCCAGGAAACAGCTTTTCCCAAAGCAGACCGAACCAAACTAATTATTGGAGGAAACGGCCGCTTTGATCTCAACATACGCATCCCAAAATGGGCCTCGGAAGGCATTTCAGTATGGATTAACGGGGAGCAACAACAGGTAGACGCCGTACCCGAAAGCTATCTTAGATTGAGTCGAAGCTGGGAAGATGGAGATACGATTGAACTTCAGTTGCCCTTCCATTTTTACCTGGAACCGGTGATGGATCAACAAAACATAGCCAGTTTGTTTTATGGCCCCGTACTACTTGCTGCCCAGGAATCCGAGGCAAAGAATGAATGGCGCAAGGTGACGCTGGATGCAGAGGATATCAGCCGATCCATATCAGGCGATCCTGCGCAGTTGGAGTTTACCATTGATGGAATTAAGTATAAGCCTTTTTATGAGACCTACGGGCGCCATTCGGTGTACCTAGATGTGAATTTGGAGTGATTATAGGCATAGCTGGTTTATACTAATTCATCCTAAGGCAACCGCCGAAGATCCAGGAAAATGCGAAATCACGTTCGCTGTATAAGTACCTGTTTGATATCTGAAGTGTATCAGACGATGAACTTACCAGCTAGTTTGAAACCATTGTATAACCAAAGTTGATTGCTGCCTTTCTGAATATATTCTTACTAGGTGAAAAACCTACGTCTGCATCACCCCGGTTTTAAACTCCGGGATATCAGGATTCAAATTAGCACAGGCAATGGATTTGGAAATACGCTGCCGTGTTTCCGTTGGGTTGATGATACCATCCACCCATAAACGAGCCGCCGCATACCGCACATCGGTTTGCGTGTCGTAGCGGTCGCTGATTTCTTTCATGATTTCCTGCTGTTCTTCCTCGCTCACTTCTTTGCCCTTTTTCTTCATAGCAGCTACCTGAATCTGCATCAGGGTTTTGGAAGCGGAGGCCCCGCTCATTACGGCAATTTTTGCCGTTGGCCAGGCATACATAAAACGCGGATCGTAGGCACGTCCGCACATGGCATAATTACCCGCGCCATAACTGTTGCCCACCACAATGGTGATTTTGGGCACCGTGCTGTTACTCACCGCATTCACCATCTTTGCCCCGTCTTTGATGATACCGCCATGTTCACTTCGCTTGCCAATCATAAAGCCGGTCACATCCTGCAAAAAGATGATCGGAATTTTCTTTTGATTACAATTCATGATAAAACGTGCGGCTTTATCTGCACTGTCGGAATAGATGACCCCGCCAATTTGCATCTCGCCCTGCTTGGTTCGGTTCACGGTGCGCTGGTTAGCTACAATTCCCACGCTCCAGCCATCGATGCGGGCATAACCGGTAATCAGGGTTTGGCCATAGCCTTTCTTGAATTCGGTAAAGGTGTCAGCATCTACAATACAATCCAGCAGCTCATACATGTCGTACGGACTGGTACGCGATTCCGGCAATATATCAAATACATCCGCAGGTGGACGTTTGGGATCTTTCGCTTCTTTTCTGTTGAACCCGGCCGTTTCATACGGTCCCAGTTTATCCACCAAATCCCGGATGGTTTCCAGTGCCTCGTCGTCGTCTTCCATTTTATAATCTGTCACCCCCGAAATTTCGGTGTGAGTCGTGGCTCCGCCCAGCGTTTCATTGTCCACATTTTCACCAATGGCTGCTTTTACCAAGTAACTTCCCGCTAAAAATACACTTCCCGTACCATCTACAATCAACGCTTCATCGCTCATGATGGGCAAATATGCACCGCCTGCCACGCAACTCCCCATAATGGCTGCAATCTGCGGAATGCCTTTGGCAGAAATCACGGCGTTATTGCGGAACATCCGGCCAAAGTGTTCTTTATCCGGAAAGATTTCATCCTGCATCGGCAAATACACCCCGGCTGAATCCACCAGGTAAATGAGAGGGATGTGATTTTCGATGGCTATTTCCTGTGCGCGCAAATTCTTTTTTGCAGTGATGGGAAACCAGGCTCCGGCCTTCACGGTGGCATCATTGGCAACAATCATACAATCACGTCCACTAACCTTGCCAACTCCCGTTACCACTCCGCCAGAAGGACATCCGCCTTCCTCTTCGTACATCTCATAGCCTGCCCAAAGTCCCAGTTCAAAAAAGTCAGAATCCGGGTCTGTCAGCTTTTCAATGCGTTCACGGGCAGTAAGTTTTCCTTTACTGTGCTGTTTCTCAATGCGTTTCTCGCCGCCTCCTTTTTTTATGGCTGATTCAGTATCATTTAATTCCTCAATCAACTCGTGCAGCCATTGCTTGGTAGCGCTTCCAGATGTAGTGCTCATAAACCGAATTTTTGTCTTAATAATAGTTTGATGAAATGCTGCGTTGAAAATAGGCATTATATTTTATGATTAAAGCCCGATATTACAACAATTAAAAAAATCAGTTTTATGCAGAAATCATTTTTCGTATTCCTTCTTCTTTTCGGGATTTCCGTTTCCGCCTTTGCCCAGCGAATCTCGTATCCCCAGCTGGTGCAGCGTACAGAGCGCCCAACTTTCTTTATTGATGATTTGAGCCTGCCTGGAGAAAATGGTAAGACCAACCTTGTTTTCACCTTCCGGTTTAACAATAATTTCATTCCTTTTCGAAAGCTGCCGGTTCAGCATACTTTCAATGCTCCTGAGGATGCCGGCTTCTACTCTACCCTTCGGCTAAACACTGAAATTTTTGAGGGTAAATTAAAACGCCGGGGCGAACCAGCCGTTAATTCTGTTTCCCGGGATGTATGGGCTGATACGGTGTATACATCTACTTTTGAGGAAACTCAATCAGCTGATCAATATGCCTCCGGGGTGTTAAGCGTAAATTTGGATCCAGGGAACTACCATTACATCTTTCAGCTCAGCATGTTGCAAGAAAAAAATGAGCGCAGCACTCAGCGCCGAAACATCAAGATTGAAAATCTGCGAGAAAAGGAAACCGGAGAAGTTTACTTGTTGAAAAAAGTAGAAAACCGGGATATCGAACTGAATCTTCAGCTCATGAATATGGCGGATAATGTGCCCTTCGGAGACGATTTCACCACTCTCATCCGCATTCCGGAATACGAAGAGGGAGCTGAATACCAGCTTAAAATCAATCGGGCACGCGAGGTTCGGGACGATACTACCACCGGGGCTGAAATCTACACCTACTCACTCAAACCGGCTGAAATACACGCACAATCAACGGTAAAACTGGCATCCTCTGAAGAACCAAGTCTGTCGCTTACCAAAGGTAATCATCCCTACACGTACGCTTTGGTTTCTGTACCGGGTAGTACACTTGAGAATGCCTTTTACCAAATGACTCTTCACAAAAACGGTTCTGAAGATGCATTGGCAACCGGCTATTTCCGCTCTTATTGGCCTGATATGCCTGCCAGCCTTTACAACCTCAACATTGCAATCGAGCACCTGAAGTTCATTGCCAGCGAGAAACAAATCGAGCAAATAGATAAAGGGAACCGAAAGGAAAAGGAAGAAAAATTCCGGGCATTCTGGGGACAGCGTGATCCCACTCCTAATACCGTATATAATGAACTGATGGCCGAATACTATCGCCGCATTGATTACGCCTTTAAAGAATTTGGGTCCCAGGAAAACCCAATGGGACATGAAAGTGATCAGGGCGAAGTGTATATCAAATTCGGTCCGCCAAACAGTAAAGAACGCGTTTTCCCTCCCGGTGGCACCACCCGGGAAGTCTGGAAGTATCCCAACCGATCTTTTGTGTTTGAAGCCACCACCGGTTTCGGCGATTTTAAACTGGTGGGTACTAAATAATCCATTCCCTACACACCTTAGATCTTTTCAAGTTGTACTTGAAAAGCCTAAGTCACAGAAGGCTTAGCCTTCACTTACTTTTTCTTTCGAGGTACAACCTCGAAAGATCCGGAACTGTGATAGGTATGATTTGTATGTGATGTACTTTGATGATCTTAATCCATTCTATCACAGCATATCAGCACCATCACAGGCATCACAGTTTTACTCTTTGGCGGACTTATAGCCCAACCTCAGGCAACCATTTTTCCCCTGGCACCACCCGGGCGGAGGTTTGGGGCTGTTTGAACCTATTATCCTCCGGACTGCGCCAGCTACCGCTGTCTTATCCGGGGCTACCTATCTGTTGATCCTACGGATCAATTATGCGTTCCAGCGGAACATATGGTAGGAAGAACAAACATAAAGACAGGAAATAAATTTTCGCCCCCATGATTGTGTTGAGATTTCTCCTTGGCGAAAATTGGTAAAATATCTATCAAAAGATTAATCCTGTACATCAAACAAATCCTCTTAATCCCGGTTCAAAAACTAATCTAATCCGCCAAATGTCCGTAATACGCGATTTGTAAAGCGATGGTAATAGAAGGCTTAGCCTTCACATGCTATTACTTTCGAGGTACAACCTCGAAAGATCCGGGGAAACCCAAAATAATTTCCCCCCTTCCCCGTCTATAAATTTGTAATTATTAGCTGTACCTTTTGTGCACTATGATCAAGAAAAACATTCCACGCATTGCTGTTTCCATTGGAGATTTCAATGGCATCGGACCCGAAATTGTACTAAAAGCACTTGGACAGGCTGAACTGAATGAGGCCACACCGGTGATTCTGACCCTAAAATCTGTAATGGACTTTTATGATGATTTTAGATCACCCCAACAAGAACTGCATATTGCAGAAAAAGCCGATGAAATTGAAAACGGACACCTGAATCTGCTGCAGATTGGTGGGGACGTAATTGAAATCACACCAGGTACCCAAACCGAACAAAGCGGGCGTGTGGCCATGAAAGCCATTGAGAAAGGCATTGAACTTTGCCTGGATAAAACGACAGACGCCCTGGTTACGGCCCCTATCTCTAAAGAAGCCGTGAATATGGCGGGCTATCATATACCGGGACACACAGAATTTTTGGCCGAAAAGACCTCTACTAAAAATGTCTTGATGATGCTGGTGAGTGGAAATCTCAGGGTTGCGTTAGTGACAGCCCATACTCCGATCAAGGATGTCTCGGAGGAAATTACGGCCCAGTTGATTCGAACTAAAATAGGTCTTCTGCATGAAAGTTTACGAAAGGATTTTGGGATTGATAATCCGCGAATAGCTGTTTTTGGGCTGAATCCGCATGCGGGCGATGGCGGTGTGATTGGGACTGAAGAAGTGGAGTTGATTGGTCCTTTGGTACAAGCTTTACGGCATGAAGGTATGGGGGCAGACGGCCCCTTCCCTGCCGATGGCTTTTTTGGGCAACAATTGCATAAAGAATATGATGCCATACTGGCGATGTACCATGACCAGGGACTGGCACCTTTTAAATTATTATCGTTTGGCCGGGGCGTGAATTTTACCGCCGGACTTCCTATCATCCGCACTTCGCCAGACCACGGCACCGCTTTTGATATTGCCGGAAAAGGAAAAGCCAACCCGTCATCATTTACAGAAGCCTGGAACCTGGCCATCGAACTCGCAAATAAGAAGCTACGTGAGCACTAAAAAAGCCAACATTTATTCGGTATTAGCCCATTTGTACGACACGCTGATGGAAGATGTGGATTACGAAATGTGGGCAGACTTCATCGATGAAGTCATTCTTACCCATCATCCAAAACCCGATGAGGTGTTGGAGCTTGCCTGTGGTACCGGGGCTATCTCTCTGAACCTGGCCAGGTTTGATGAATATCACCTAACGGCTACCGACCAATCGCTGGCTATGATTCAGGAAGGACGCAGAAAAGCGAAAGTCAATCAGCTGGATGTAGAATTCCGAACCATGGATTTCCGGAATATTCATTCCGATCATCCTTTCGACATCATTTTTTCGGTATTTGACAGCGTAAATTACCTGCATTCCAAAGAAGAGATCATGGATATGCTGATGGGCTGTTATAAGATTTTAAATCCCGGCGGCTTGCTCATTTTTGATTTTTCCACCCCGCAAAATTCCCTGGAGGCCGTGGATTACCTGAACAATGAAGAGGGTATGGCCGGAAAATATCGCTATTTCCGGGAAAGCCGGTACGAACCGGACACTCATTTTCACTTTAATGAATTTGATATTGAAGAACTGGGCGAAGACCGAAAAACAGTGATCAATCGCTACAAAGAAGTCCATAAACAGCGCATTTATACCCTTCAGGAAATGCTGTCAATTGTGGAACAAACCCCCTATCATCAAGTGGCTGCTTATGAAGGTTTTGACCTGATTCCAGCTAACGACAAAAGCACACGTGTAACCATGGTACTCCGATGGCAGAAACAGCAGTAATTGAACTTAAGGACGTCACCTTACAGTTCGGTAAAAGTAAAATTCTTGATAACGTAGATTTCAAACTCTATAACGGTGAGTTTGCCTACCTGATTGGCCCAACCGGCATTGGCAAAAGCTCTTTTCTTAAGCTCTTATATCGTGATGTATTACCGGAACGCGGAACCGTTCGGGTTACGGAGTATCCCGTGAATAAGATCAGCGAACGTGAAGTGCCCATGCTGAGACGGCGACTCGGCATCATCTTCCAGGATTTTCAACTGCTTGAAGACCGTAATGTACATGACAACGTCGCCTTTTCCCTGCAAGTAACCGGCGAAAAACCCCGCTTTATCAAACAGCGTGTGCTGGAAGTTTTGACGATGGTAGGCTTGAGTCACCGTCGTAAACACATGCCGCGTGATCTTTCCGGCGGTGAACAGCAACGCGTGGTCATAGCCCGTGCTTTGGCCAATGAGCCGCGCATCTTACTGGCTGATGAACCTACCGGGAACCTTGATCCCAAAGCCACCAAAGAAATTATGGAGCTGCTAAAATCCATCAACAACCGTGGTATGGCCGTATTGATGGTGACCCACGATTATGCCGTTGTTAAAAAATACCCCGCCCGTACGGTACGTATGGTCAATGGCAAAACGCAGGACTTGGTGTGGAAAGGCGAAAAGCTGGTACCGGCGAAGTGATTTAAGATTCAAGATTAAAAATTGAAGATTGGTGTGGGTTTAAGAATTCAGAACCCGGGATTTGGAATAATTTTGAATGCTAAATTTTAAATGTTGAATTAACCCCGCTTATCTGGCTAGTATTCAATTCATAATTCAACATTTATAATCCATAATTTCACATCTTTAATTTTTGGCCTCGTTCCACATGTTCAGCGTTGGAACGTGCGGTTGGCTTCCTCTATAGATGGTTTGTGAGGCAGGAGATTGGGAACCAGCCTTCACATATTAGCAAAGCTAAGCCCTTTACCACAAACACCCTCCGCCGGTTTTGGCAAGCCAAAACTAAGGCACCTTCCTCAAGGAAGGACTCATCCGTAATGGAATTCATCTTGCCTTGCCTAATCTAACATAATACCTTTTAAACCCCTCAGGAGAAGTCTCTCCTCGAGGAGAGTTCGATCAATTCAATGAGTTCTTGAATTGATCGTGAGAGGTGTTGGCGCCAAAGCCTGTCCCCGCTTTCTCAATTTTTGATTCAAATACAAAACACCCGAACTTACTTTCATCCTCCGCCGCAACATGCCTATCTTGCCATGTTCAATCTTTAATCTTGAATTTTTAATCTTCAATCCCCCAACGTGCTGAAGCAGCAGAAAATAACCGAGCAAATCCGAGCCCATGCCCTACAGCTGGGTTTTGATGCCTGTGGGTTTGCCCAGGCGCAGCATTTGCCGCAGGAAGCTCGGCGATTGGAAGAATGGCTCACCCAGAATCGCAATGGCGAAATGGGCTGGATGGAAAATCACTTTGAAAAGCGCGTAGACCCTACCCTGCTGGTGCCTGGCTCCAAGACCGTGGTTTCGGTATTGGCCAGTTATCATCACCCCAAACACAACGAACAAATTGGAGTGACCGACCGGCCGTTAATCTCGAAATACGCGCAGGGACGTGATTATCACAAAGTGCTTAAAAAAAAGCTGAAGCACCTGTTCCAGTTTACTGAAGAGCTGTTGGGCGGATTGGAAGGCCGCATCTTCACCGACTCGGCCCCGGTATTAGATAAAGTATGGGCGCAGCGGGCCGGGCTTGGCTGGATTGGCAAAAACTCCAACCTGCTAAATAAAAACATCGGCTCTTTCTTTTTTATCGGGGAAATGATTATCGATGCCGAGTTAAGCTACGATACGCCCGTCACCGACCACTGCGGCTCGTGTACACGCTGCCTGGATGCCTGTCCCACCGACGCCATCTACGAACCCTATCGCGTGGATGCGACCAAGTGCATCTCCTATCTTACCATTGAGTTGAAGGAGCAGATGGAAGAAGAGCTGCAATCCAAAGTACAGAATTGGCTTTACGGCTGTGATATCTGCCAGGATGTATGCCCCTGGAACAGCAAATCCATTCTGGCCAGCTTCACCGACTTACATCCCCGCGAGTATGTCACCGATCATGACCTGGAATACTGGAAAAACCTCACCCCTGACCAATATAACGATATTTTTGAAGGTAGTGCCATCCGCCGGGCGAAGTTTGATAAGTTTAGTTCGAATGTGGATGTGGTGGCCCGGAATTTGGAAAGGAAATTTTAAATTTTGGATTATGAATTTTGAATGGCCTTTTACCTCGTTCCACATGCTCTGAGTTGGAACCTAATGAGTTTTTCCATTTCATCTGCCGCTTTTCAACCATTTGTTTTTCATGGATATTTTTCGCAAAATCTGATATACGACTTCAATTAGAACGGAGTAACTGTTATGGCCGCCAAAATGAAAATAATAATCATCTCCTTCCTTCTTCTTTTGATGATTGGATGCCAAGGCAACAAGGGAACCAATGATTTCGACTTTGAGAAAGACACACCTCAATGGCTAAAAGCAGAGATTGATTCTATTTCATTGAACAGTTACTACCAAGTAATCAAAGTGTACCGATATACCTGGAAAGGAGACTTTGTCTATCATTTTGAAATCCCCATTAGTTCATGTGTATTCTGTGATTTGTATGATCAAAATGGCTCAAAGCTGACCTTCAATGATGATAAATTGTTTGAGGATTTTCTGGAAAATAAACATGATAAGGTGTTGATTTGGCAGAGGAAATAAGATTCACTGAATCTCAGAGTTGACTTCTGTAAACTTTTTTACACTTTATTCTTCTCAGCTTTCCGGGATGTTATCATCCATCCAGCGCTTAAAATCATCCACCCTGTTTCGGCTTACTAATATGGAATCATCATCACATTGTGCCAGGGTTATTTTTAGCCGGCTGTTAGAATAGATAAGCACATCTTGTATCGCCTCAATGGAAGCGATATACTGACGATTGAGCCGAAAGAACTTCCGTGGATTCAAAACTTCCTCCAGGTCACTCAATGCATAATCCACGATATAATTCTTTTTAGCTACAGTATGCAGGTAGGTAGCTTTATCCTGGCTGTAAATATATAGCACCTCCTCTGTTTTGATACTCTTAATCACCTCCCCCAACTTCACCATAAAACGGGACTTATATTTCTTTTGGGTACTTTGCAGTAATGCCTGGATGGTTTCAGCAGAAATAGACGAAGCCTGACGTTTTTCCACTTGCTGCATGGCATGCTTCAGTTCTTCAGGATCTACCGGTTTTAACAGGTAATCAATGGAATTCAACTTAAAAGCACGAATAGCAAACTGGTCGTATGCGGTGATAAAGATAAGCGGCGCCTCTACGGATACTTGATCAAAAATTTTGAAACTCAACCCGTCAGCCAACTGGATATCACATAACACCAAATCCGGTTTCGAGTTCGACTGAAACCATTCCACCGCTTTCCCAATACTTTCAATCGGCCCCAATACCATGGCCTCCGGTTTAATTTTACCAATTAATCGCTTGATGTGCTTTGCCGCAGGAGCTTCATCTTCAATGATCAGGATGTTCATTTTTCAACAACAGGTTTGTACCGTTTTAAATCAACTTCAACATATGCAATTTACCCTTTATTATCCTCGTACAGTGTATTGGTTTGATTATTTCATGTGGCGACATTTTAAAATAGGTAATAACGCGTTTACCGGTTTTTACTCCCTGTCAGAGCGGGAGCCTTGTATAAAGATGGACGGACGGGCAACAAAGCCCGCCTAAGAACACCCCGAAAGGGGTTTCACATGAATAGCCCCCGGTGAAATCCACTGCGTGGATGCAACCGGGGGATCAGATACCGAACACCGCAGAACCCTGAACAGGGTTCAACTCCAAAGCCACATTGTTTAACCCCCATTCGGGGGTTGCTTGTTTGTGTCAATGGCACCCTGAGCGCTGGCTCAGGGCTACCTCATTCTGTTTCCAGAATGGTTAGACACCTGTCGGTGTCTGCAATTGCCGCCATTTTTGTTTTCTTACCTACGATTTTGCTGAATCTTTGAAACAAAAAATTTAACTGGTAAACGCGTTAGATAATAGTGATTGTATAGTTTTCCTTTACAACTCATGAAATTCATTTTTTGAAGAAGACCCTGAAAGGGTCAAACCTCAATAGCCCAGGGTAAGACTGTGTAGACTTTCCCGCTTGTGGGAAGTAAACAGGCGCAACCCGGGGTTGAAAAAACCAAAAAAGAAGCTTCGCCCCATAGTTGGAGAAGTTGATAGTGTTAAACGAAGCTTTGGCAAACAATCCTCCAAAGCCATTTTTGCTAACCGATTCTATGCATTCATAGCTCAACACTACCTATGACAGATTTAAAGACAAAAGTGGTTTTTTCAAAAATCTTCCCAGTGCCGGTCAATTACTAACTTCCAACAAAGGAAGCCCGACCCTAAACGCTGCATCATCAGTAGTAATCAATATCTTTTTATCACTTAGCTGTTCATACCGCTTCTCGATATTTGTTAACCCAATGCCCTTGCTTTCCATCTTCGCAACTTTTTTGGGTTGATAAGTATTGGTTACCATCAGGGAGTCATTTTCCCTCCGAATAGAAATATGCAGCGGCTTCTCAGCGCTAAACGTATTGTGTTTGATAGCATTTTCGAGCAGCAGCTGAATAGAAAGTGGTGGTAAAAAGCGTTTATGGGTGTTGTCTACATCAATTTCATACATCAGGCTATCCTCAAAACGAATTTTTTGCAAACTCAGGTAATCACGGGCAAATCCCAGCTCTTTCTCTATTTCTATCAGCTCCTCGTACTGTACATCCAACAGGTAGCGGTAGATCTGTGAAAGCTTACGGATGAACAAGGCCGATTTGTCGGCATCTTCATACACCAGGTTTGATAAGGCATTGAGAGAGTTAAACAAGAAATGCGGATTCAACTGTTGAACCAGCGCCCGGTACCGGTTCTCAACCAATTCTGTTTTCAGCTGCTCGGATTCAACCTCTGACTTCTTCCACTCCACCAACCACGAGCGGGCAATAAAAACAGATATGATCACCAGCGCTATCCCCACACTGTAAAATGTATCCGGGAATATCATGGACCATCTGAATTCCTGCACACTGAAATGGGCATTCCCCATAAAGTTGTAGAGGCTCAACAAGAAGGCACTGGTTAGAAAGGCATAGAACAAATACGTAACCGTAGTTAACAGCAGACGCCTTGCGGGATGAGTGAGCCAGGAAATCCGTTGCTCAAAATAATGATCCACCCAAAACCCGCCCGCACTCAATGCAGCACTCATGGCAAAAGAGAGCAAAAAGTGGCGGACAAATGGTTGTATTCCTTCCATCCCCCAGGGACCATTCAATTGAATAAACACTGAAATCACTAAAGCAATGGATGCATTCAGCACAATAAATCGTGGCGCAGATCTAAAGAGCGATATTTGTTGGTCTGATTGTGTTTCCATGCGATGGTCTTCAGTAGTTTTTAGCTCCCTGCCGGGTATTAAGTTTTTTTTGATGTTCAAAAGGGCTCTGCTCGTATTCATTGGCCCTCCTAAAATAAACGATTTGGAAAAATAAGAAGCTGGATAAAATTGAATTCGATATTCGAGAATCGTATTCCTGCGTTATCTTGTACATCCAGCTCCAGATTTGGGAAATAGCGCAGGTTGGTGCGCAGTATAAACCATTGCAGTCGGTTGGGACGTATATCCCACCCAAAAGTAAGTCCGTAACCGAGCCGGGTATCGCTTGTATTAATCCGCCGGCCTTGTCGGTTATTCTCTTCCTTGAAAGAAAGCTGCTCGAGGGTAATCACCGGCCCTACAAAAGGCACAAAGCCATGATAATCGAACAAACCTTTAGTAAATTCGATACCCGCAGAACGCCTTTGCAGATTCTGTTGAATACCGTAGGTAAATATTTCCCTGGAATAGCCACGGTATAAAGCACTGATGCTCAGGTCTGGCCGGTGTAAATAATAGCCCAGGACCACATCGGGCATCAGCGAAGTTCCATAATTGGGAATAAAGGGGTGATTAGTAGAGTTGTGCGATGACTGACCCAGCCACCACGCAGATGACAAAGCCGCCCCGGCATAAAAACCGTTTAATGCCCCCCGTTGCCCAATCGTTTCGTCAGGGCTTGGGTTTCGCCCGACTGCCAGTCTTTCTCCGCACTTAAAGTGGTATCAAAGATATACCGGTAGGAAAAAGAAAAAGAAAGCGGCGGAGTTTCAATCGTGGTTTTCTCTGAGGCACTGATGTGATAGGAGATCTCATTGTTATACTTATAAGTGAGTCCCAATTCCAACAGGTGGCTCCCCCTGTTATATGTGAGTCCAGCCAGTACGGGTAATCGGACATAACTTTTATCAGGACCAAAAGTATCTCCCCGTCTACTGTTATCCTGGGAGTAGAAATATGGAAATAATGAGGTCCCCACATATGGGCGTATTTTTTTCTCTTCAATGCGCCAGGGATATATTTTCATTCCTGTTTCCACACCCGGACTGTTGGTGATCTCCTGCCCACTCCTCTGCATGGTAGGATTAGATAAAGGGATTGCGATATAAAAATCGGCATGACCCCAGAAATGCGTCCCGCCAATGATAACACGCGGGGCAAAAGACGGCTCCAGGGAAAGTTGTTCAATATTTCCCGATGCATTGATAAAGGAAGTAGTGCCTCCCCGGGAACTGTACAAATCCAAACCAACCAGCGTTTGCGCAAAACGGTGACGGCTCTGCTGCTCTACATACACTTGTCCCACAGCTATCCCATTGCAGCATGTCGCCGTTGTTAGAAATAAAATGGTGGTTTTTAGTTTCATCATAATCAATACATGTTAGTCGGCATTTCTGCGTACATCTCCTATCGCAGAAGCCATTTTCACAAAGTAGTATGCGAATGAAGTCAACTATCCATAGCCCCCGACTTCAGTCGGGGGTATAAAAAGAATAAGACCAAGCTTCGCCCCACCGGTGAAAGAGATAACTATGTTTTACGAAGCTTTGGCTACCGGAGTCCCAATAGGACTAATTGCCCAACCCTCGACAAGCTTCCATACTAAAACAACCTTTGAATCTCGGGTTACTATCTTTAGGTGGTTGATTACCCAGGGGTTGCACCCGCTTATGCGGCTTTACCCTGGGCTATTCAAATGTGAACCTTTCAGGGTCATTATTTTACCATGGGTTGCATACATTTTATTTAAGATCTCATTAATCAATACTCACATCGCAGCAACTTTCCCGCAGGCCCCTTCCATCTGTTCGGCCATATCATTGCCCCAGGCCGGCATTAACGCATTGCTGTCGGATCGGCCGGAGGCTTCTTTGGCAAATAGCTGTTGGGCCTGACTTACCATGCCGCAGGCATCAGTCGGTTTCTGTCCCATAAACTGGGCCATTCCATACTGCATGCGAGCCAGCATAATCAGGGCCCTGGGGTTATCTTCATCCATGTGCAGAGCTTTTTGAAAAGTGCCCATTACCCGGGGTGAAAGACTTTGTCCACGTGTAGCCGGTGAGGCATTCAGTTTACCCATCAGGATGTACCCTTTTAGGGCCACCAGCTCGGCATTGTTCTTGGAAAGCTCCATCGCCTGGTCGGCATATTTCTCCGCTTCATCAAACCAGGCATCAATTTTCGAGACATCCCCCTCACTCCGGTAGCCGATGTTGGCGTAGCTCAGGGATGCATAATACAGAGGCAGCCATTCCTCCGAATGCATCTTGGATATTCTTAAAAAAGCATTGGCTGAGGCTTGCAAATCCATAATGCTTTCGGCTGCATGCATGTTGTTGATTTGTTCTGTCATTGCCTCCTTGTAGGTCTCAGGATTATCCAATGCAGCCCAAAAAAGGGTACTTGCTAAAACAAACGAAGTTAAGAGTATTTTTTTCATGATCATGATGTTGTGAATGCGTGATTAAAGGTTGTTTAACTGGTTGGCGTTCTTGTCGCCGGAAAAGGTGATGAAGACCCCGAGCATAATAAACCGGGGAGCCGTCTGACGAATAGGGATGGCATCAAAGCCACCACCGGGTTCCTGAGACGGGCTGAAATCATAGCCAAAAATGTTATCCCGGCCCGGAATGTTAGAGCTTGCCACATGAATGATAATGTTCGGTCTGGGCAGATAGCTCCAGCTCAGACTCAGGTTGGCAAAAGGCTTGGTCCGGGCATTCATCTCACCCGGCTGGTTAGGGTTGGTGTAGGTATAGCCATCATTGACATTCAGCGATATCCCCAATTGCGATTTCAACGGACTGATAAATTTCTTAACCACTGCCGAGCCATTGTGCCGGGGCGCAAAGGACGGCTGCACCCTTTCTGAAAAACCGGCGTACTTGCGCTGGCTGTCAATGAAACTGTAACTCACCCAGTATTCCATCCCGGAAAAGGTAGTCTGATCCCTGAACAACATATCTAATCCTCTGGCAAAACCGTCGCCATCCTGACGGATATTTTCATACCGGAATCGCTGCCCTTCGTACTGCAACAGGTTCTCATAGTTTTTATGAAACAGTTCCACCCGGAAGGTTCGGTTACTTTTGCTCAGCAGATAATTCACAATCACGTGCTGCGACTTCTGCTGTTTGAGGTTCGGCTGAAGTGCCCTGAAAACCGGCTGCGGTGACTGGCTAAACCACCCTCCGGCCATAGAAATCTGTCCGTTATTTCCGGGCAAATTAAAGGCAAAAGAGCCCCTGGGCTGCAACCAGCTTTGGTTGGCCCGGGAGCTATGCCCTGCTCTTAACCCGCCCCGTACCACCAGCGAATTGGAGATGGTGAAATCGGCTTCGGCAAAGGCGTGATATTGGTAATCCGTATAGTGCCTGCGCACATCCTCCGTTCGGTAATCCTCCTCGTAATCCGTGATGGTAGATTCTAACCCGGTTTTAATAGAGAACCGGTCAGTAAAAATCTTGTCGGCCACCAGCTTGCCATGATAGAGCTGATGACGAGTATCAAAATTAAAGTCTTCAATCAGGTAATCGTCCCGGTTATCAGAAAAAGACAAACCGCCCCGCAGGATCACATCCGAAAGCAAAAAGCGTCCCGAGGTCTGGGCGTAGGTGTAGGTATTATCGAGTTCAATTAATTCGGTTTGCGTGCCCAACCCCTCATCACTCCAAAGCGACATCCCTCCACGTTCCGTGTACACATAGCCTTTCACCATGTGATTGCTGCCCAGTTTATGACGTAGTGAGAGTTCACCATCCAGTCCGTAGGGACTTCGTTCCCAGTCAAAATTTTGGGGAATGATGAGGTGATAGGGCTTCAGGTCCAGAATGTTTGCAGAGGCGATGAGACTGGTGTTTTCCCACACCTGGGTATGATCGATGCCCCCTCCTACGGTCATCAGGCTGATATCGGTTTGGGTGCGCAGCGGGATATCCACTGTTTTCAGGGCGAGGATGGATGAAAGAGCCTGCCCGTATTCGGCCGAGTAGCCACCGGTGCTAAAAAAGGATCCCTTGAATAAATTGGGATTGAAACGCGTACGGGCGGGTACATTGGGAGCTGTGCTTCCGAAGGCATTGCCGACTTTTAGTCCATCGATGAAAATAGCTGTTTCGGAGGCATCGCCGCCGCGGACAAACAGGCGTCCATCGTTGCCCACCGTGCTGGTGCCCGGCAAGGTTTGGAAAGCGCCCACGATATCGCCCATGGCCGCCGGCGTAGTCACCACATCGATGGGCTTAAGGACCACGGCGCGGCTTTCGTCGGAGGCTTCCATCACCCCGGCCGTGATGGATATGGCCTGCAGGGAAGACACCTTCTCCTCCACCACGATGTCGTAGTGTGGGGCCGGGTTGTCGAGATCAATTTCGGTTTTGAAAAGCTTGAAACCCAGGGCCTGTACCACCAAGATGTACGTGCCGGATCGGCGGGTTTTAAAACGGAAGGTGCCATCCGCATCCGAGGATGTGCCCTCATAGGTGGATTCCAGGTAGATATTGGCGGCGGCCACCGGCTCGCCTTTGGTGTCTGTTACCGATCCGCTAATTTGCTTCGGGGAGAGTGAAGCAACCTGCAACAACAAAAAAATGGAAAAGACGATAGCCACGGTGCCGGTGTTTTAGGGTTAATCATTTCACGGGAAATAATAACCGTTATAACCTACTGTGAAAACTTTTAGCTACTGAAGTCTCTTATGGAAGTGATGAAGTGTGGTATGTGGGGATGGGGTGTTTTTTGGGGTTTATATTTACCCTAGTTATCCGGATTCGAGTTTTTAGTATAAGTCCATGCATTATCCCACAAATCCTACCATGAAGCTGGAGCTTCACACTGAGGTTCCCAAGCAGGAGCTTGGGAACCAGTCCAAATATTCAATAAACTTTTTTTCTACCTATTTATATGAACGTTTTTATTGAACTTTTTGACTATTAAATACCCCTAACCAATAAATATTAATGAAATTGAGGAATCTTTGATATACATTTGCGGGAGATGAAATGTTCATCAATAATATGTTAGCTTCCTTAAATGACTTAACCAATTACATTCATGAAATTAAAAAGAGACATGGAGTTAGTCTTCGAAATTTTAAAGAAGATTGTTGATTCAGATCATGAAGACATCTATTGCAGACCTATAAGATTGGATGGTTATCAACCTGAAGAAATTGGATATCATTTATATCTAATGGATCAAGCTGGCCTGTTAGAAGCAAATGTGCAGGAAACGACAGTGGGACCATTGTATGAAGCCACCTTCTTTGTTGAAATGAAATGGGATGGTTATGAATTTTTAGAGGCACTCCAAAATGATTCTGTTTTCGAAAAATTCAAAGCTGTTTTAAAAGAAAAAGGGGGAAATATACCCTTTAAGATTGCAGAAGAACTATTGTTAAAACTTTCTTCAACCTATTTTCTCAATGGGGTATAAGTAAGCTAATAAGCTTTTCAAGCCGACTCGGACGCGGTTCGGGGCTTCAATCTTAAATCCCAAACTCGTCGCTTAAACGCCGGGTCGTTAGCCTTTTTCTCCTATGTAGCTATTTTAAAAAACTAAATCGTCTGATGTACACACTTAGATTTACAAGCTGATTAAGTTGATTTACATCTACTTAAAGAGTTTGCGGAAGTAATTAATTTCAATACTAACAATTACCACTATGGGAATGAGTCATTGTATAGTCAGTATTTTTCCTACCTCAAAAGAGTTGAATGAATTCGGTTCAATCTCATTCGCCATTTTTAAGGATTCAGATTCCTTTGTTAGGGAATATGGTTTAGTGGATTCTAGTTCAGAAAGAGCATTGAAAGTCGGTCATGTCTTGCCTTTACGTGTTACTTTAAAAGGAGATCATAAATTTCAAAAAGAATATTACCTATCAAACAACCCTGATTTAATCAAGGCTATTAAATCCCAAGATCACTCTCATATAATAAAAATTTAAGGATGCCAACAAGGTATTTTAAAGCGGAGGGCGTGCAGTGGAAACTTGTTTGTAAGGAATTAATTTTACTGCTTCAAAGAAATCATAATCCTCGTACCATTTAAATGCAGGACCGTTAGGGTTACCTCTACAACAAATTATATGAATAAAAAAAATCAAAAAGTAGAGCTTGAGAGCCTAAAGACAATAATTTGGCTTTTTGTAGCTGTAGTCTTAATTCAGTTGATCTTTGGATCTATTATTTTTTTAAGTTTTGACAGTTGGAGAATTAGGGGCGTTTTTGGCGAAATGTTTGGCGCTGTAAATACCTTATTTGCTGGTTTAGCTTTTGCGGGCGTTATTTATGCAATCCTACTACAAAGAAAAGAGTTAGCTTTGCAAAGAGCAGAATTACAATTGACGAGAGAGGAACTAAGAAAGTCAGCGGAGGCTCAACAAAAATCCAGTGAACTACTCGAACATCAAGTAGAGCTAATGGAACAGGCACAAACGAATGAATTTGAAGTAAGATCTAAGCAAGCAGAACCTATTTTAAGTTATAATGGTGGTTCTCGTTCAGGAAAAGAAATTGAAGCAAAAGTCATCAATAAAGGTGAGAATATAAAGTTCCCAAAGATTAAACCTTCACTTGGTGGTTATAACATTGATCTGAATAGATCGGATGTTTTCTTAAGCAATCAAACGGCTAAAATTACGATTAAGAGTAGCAGTGATAACGTTGATATTTTTCCATTTGAACTTCACTATGAAGATAAATATGGAAGTAAGCGGATAAAAAAATATGAATTCAGATTTAAGGAAGGATTATTTGAAATAAATGAATCTAATGAATTCTAATTGATCTTAACTTGGAGTCACTTTGCCCCTCGTTCCCAACGCCCCGTTGTGCTCGTTAAAAAGGTCTACCTTTGTACTCGTTCCGCCGCTCTGCTGCGGAATGCCAGCGTGAGGCTCCGCCTCAAAAATGACCAATTAACAAATCTCTTAGATCTTGCTAACTGACGAGCATTACCCTCTAATACCACCATCTTCTTTGAGTCCCTATTTGTGCTCGTTACGAAGGCCCACCTTCGTAATGCATTCCGAGAAGCTCCGGCTTCCCATGGTTGAATACCACCGAAATGTAGTACTGATGTACAGGTATTAAATAACGTGACCTACAGGGCCGAGGGGTAGAATTCATCAGATTTGCGATAGATCGATTTGCGGTATGCGAGTTGCGAATGTCAGTGGCTAACAGTTACCCTCCTTCCCAACCTCCCAATTGAAAGCCGGAGACTTCCTGGGCTTACTTTATAGACAAAATCATCCCTCGGGACAGTCCCCGCGTCACTTAAACGCTGGGTCGTTATGCCAATTTTAAAGCGGTTATTGCCAATCTCTCTTAAAAATGATACTTTAGTATCACTATGAAAACAGAATTGGTCACCACACTGAAGCGTCAAGCAACTAAACTTCTCAAAGAGTTACGCGAGGAAAAGGAACCTGTGCTAATTACTGAGCATGGAAAGCCTTCAGCATACCTTGTGGATGTAGATCACTTTGAGCACATTCAAAGAAAATTATCTCTTCTTGAAGGATTGGCTCGCGGGGAAAAAGCAATTCTTGAGGGCCGTATTATTCCCCATGCCGAGGCCAAGGAACGCATGGCAAGATGGCTCGAATAATCTGGACTGAACCTGCTCTCAATGAGTTAGACGAAATAGCAGACTACATTTCTTTAGATAATCCAACAGCTGCAAAAAAGTTAGTTCGATCTGCATTCAAAGAAATTGAACGCCTGGCTCCTCATCCTAAAAGTGGCAAGCTTGTTGATGAGATTGATAACTCTGTTTATAGGGAAGTAGTTTTATCACCTTGCCGGATATTTTACAGGCAGGAACATGAGATTGTTTATATAGTCCATGTTATCCGTGAAGAACAATATCTGCATCTTGATATACTTAAATTGCGGTAGTAAAATTGGTAAAACAAGGCGTTTTAAATCGGTCTCAGGCGGGGTGCGATGGAAACTTGATTGGCAGGAATTAATTTCGCTACTTCAAAAGAAACTCATAATCCCTGCGCCGTTATAAAGTATTTCCTATCTAAACATTAGAAATAGTAAGAAATGAATTTAAGCAAACACAGACTTGCACTAAAGAACATAGAACAGTCGGTATCTCTCATTGACAATGTTTTCTTGAATTCCCCACAATATGTAAGCAAATCTCTTGGCAAACTTTTCGATACAAACTTAACTATCAAGTTAGAAACGGCAAATCCAATACGCTGTTTTAAAGGAAGAGGCGCTGAAGTGTTAGTCTCAAAATCTACAGATTATAAGCATTTAGTATGTGCAAGTGCCGGAAACTTTGGTCAAGCCATGGCCTATTCCTGTCAAAAAAGGGGCATCAATGTAACGGTTCATGCAAGTACTTCAATAAATCCTTTCAAATTGGAAATGATGAAATTGTTAGGTGCGAAGGTAGAATTATCTGGAAATGATTTTGATACAGCAAAATTGGCAGCAAAAGAACATGCCAAAGCTATCAACGGCAAGTTTGTAGAAGATACGATGGCTGTTGAAACATTGGAGGGGGCTGGTACCATTGGATTGGAGTTATTAAATCTACCTTATAAAATAGACGTTCTTTTAATTGCCTTAGGTGATGGTGCAATGTTTACGGGTATTTCAAGAGTCATGAAGGCTTACTCCCCCGATACAAAATTAATCGCAATACAATCGGCAGGAGCTCCTGCACTTATTGAATCAATAAGAAAAAATAAATATATCAGTTATGACACTACCAATACTATAGCAGACGGAATTGCTGTCAGGCTGCCAATGGAACAAGCCCTTGAGGACTTGAAACACCTCGTTGATGATACCGTCCTTGTGAAGGACGAGTCGATTAAAAAAGGAATGAAATTGATTCATGAACACTTGGGAATAGTAGCAGAACCTTCAGCAGCAATAGGAATTGCTGCTCTGACTGAGGCGAAGGTTGAATGTAAGGGTAAAAATGTGGTAACAATTATTTGTGGGGGGAATACAACAGAAGAAATGTTTGAAGAATACACTAAATCTGTTGCTTAGCTTTAACTTTGTTTGCTGTATAACCACGGTTTCAACACGGACTTGGCCGTTGCTTTCTCTTTCAAAATTTCACTCTAAATGTAACTTCTCCGTTTGCCGATTAGACCATGCCGTTTAAACGCCTTGCCTTGAGCCATCACACATGGTCTGGAATGAGTTTCCTAAATTGTCGGACAGTACGGCGGGCACTTTCTACTACGCCATCCATATAACCTGGAAATTCTGTTGCCGTTTCTGATCCTGCAATAAGCAAACGTTGATCAAGAAAAGCTTTTTGAAATATCTCGTGGCCGTTGTGTTGATGTGGAATAATAGGCTGTTCGTAATTGCTGTAGGAAAAAGGCTCTTTTTGCCAAACCAATTCCCGGTAGGATTGTAAGCTGTCAATCTTTCCTCCATAAAATCGACGGAGCTGTTCAATTACTAACTGCTTTCGCTCTTCACGGGATACAGCGTGATAGGCATTATTCATAAATCCTTTTAGGGCATATTGGTTTTCAGTTGAGTGATCATACATTTCACTAACAGGTCCCACATTGCTGAAGATCGTGCCACTTGAATCAGGACTTCGCCAAAAAGGTTCTTCAAAGGTAAGAGCTACTTTGATGGATTCTGCCATCCAGGTGTGTGTTTTGGAAGCTATATTTGTAAGCTTCTCAGGCAGAGAAGGTGAAAAATCAATGCTATCTACAAGAAGCTTAGGTGGCAGTGTACTGATGGCAACATCAGCCTTAAAGAGATTGCTTTCCGTTTCAATTTCCAGCTTGGCATCGGTTTTCCGTATGGTTTGTACTGTTTGGCGTAAATGGATTTTTTCTTGATCAATAAAACTTTCTAATCTTTGGATTAGGTTGTCTGTTCCCCCTGCAATACGGTAACTCGGTTCTTCATTTGGCGGTAAATCCACAAGTTGTGGAGGAGAAACGGACATTGGCTCGTAGTAGCCTTTATCTCCCATATACTGTTGGTAAATATCGATACCTAAATCATCTAATAAATCCAGTAAATGGTGATGTTTTTTACCCAACCAAGTAGCTCCCATCTCTAAGGGAGGTTCATCATTTGATCTCAATGTGTGTATGCGTCCCCCCAGCCGGCTTCTGGCTTCCAGTATTTTTGGTGTGAATCCTTGCTTTTGGAGTAAGTGAGCAATAAGCAAACCAGAAAAGCCACCACCGATGATGACAATATTAGGAGTTTGCATAGAAGTACTACATGGTTGGTTAACATTGAAAAGAGTCAAAAAAGTAAATAATTGGGTTTGTTATCACAAGCTTTCAAAAAATGAAATAGTTGAAGTCATCCCTCTCAAAAGTATCAACAGCTGAAAAAGAAATTTATGTTTTCAACGAAGAAGAATGGCTGGTTTAGCAGAATCATAGAGTTTACCTGACATCTTAAAAATGCTCATGAGAAGGGCACATAGTTTCCCTTCCGTAAATCGGATGTTTTGCTTACTCTTGGTAAAGCAGTTTGTTATTCCTTTCTAATGGTATGATCGGTTGGATAATCTTTGCTGACGCTACCAGCTTCCAAAAATCTTTGCGGGCTTTTTATCTAACGGTCATTAGCCTCTGTCCAACCGGGGCTCTCGACTTTTTTATACAAAAGAAATTTATATCAAAGAAATAAACCAGTACAAGACGGACCTTCCCTTTTTTTTAAGTCCAGTCTGACCGATTTAATACGGATCTTTAATACTGATCATTATTTCTCTCAATTTAATTATATCTTCATTGATGCATACTATCATCAACAGTATTAATACCATATAGACATCATCAGGAGAAACTATCATCCAGAAAAGTAATCCAATTTTAGTTACAGGCTCTCACAGATCAGGAACAACATGGATCGGCAGAAACCTGGCCTCTGCCCCGCAAACCGCTTATATCCATGAACCCTTTAATATCGGATTCAGAATTTCCGTTACCGGAGGTCAGATGAATAACTGGTTTCAATATATCTGTGAAGAGAACTCAGAGCAGTTTAAAACAAAAGTTGACAACGTTGTTGAGTATAGATATCCACTTTTGGCTAATTTGAGTAATTCACGTACTGTAAGGGATCTGGGGAAAATACTGCGAGACCTGGGAATTACACTGCTAAATAAAATAAAGGGGAACACTCCCATTATAAAAGACCCTATTGCTTTTTTCTCAGCGGAGTGGTTAAGTAAAACATACGAAGCTGACGTATTGGTAGCTATCAGGCATCCCGCTGCATTTTGCTCAAGCCTAAAAATTAAAAACTGGAAATTCGATTTCAATAATTTTTTGAGCCAGCCCCTTTTAATGGAAAGCTACCTAGGGGACTATGAAGAAGATATTCGCAAGTTCGCACAAGAAGAACAAGATATTATCGATCAGGCAATACTGCTGTGGAACTGTATTTATCACACTGCAGACGTTTATCAGCAGAAACACCCGGACTGGATATTTGTACGACATGAAGAACTATCCATGGATCCAATAAAACATTTTAAATCTATCTACCGCAATTTAGATCTGGAATTTACTACACAAGTAAAATCAGATATTGTTGAGAGGTCTGGCTCCCATAATCCCAAGGAACAGCATTCAGAGGATGAATTTAAAAGGGATAGTAAGGCCAACATTAAGAACTGGAAAAATCGTCTTACCAAAAAGGAAATAGATCGCATCAGAGTTAAAACCAATAAGGTCTCGAATATTTTCTACGATAACGATGATTGGTAGTGATTATAGAGCGTTCGGTTATAGATAAATGCATTTAGACTTCAGTATCTACACTAAATAAAATCACCCCTTCCTGAAGCAAAAGTGATAATAAAACTCTTTTGTACCCAGCAATTCATGTGATTTACTTCCCGGCATTCTGGAAAATTCCTTCACTTGCTTAATGAATACTTTCAAAATGGCCGCCCTATGGAATGGCATGCTATCTATAATAGCATAAAAGTTCTGTGCCTTTTTCTCCGATTTTAAATAAGACAACACCTGCGGTGTAACATCCCTTTCTTTGTAAAGCTGAAATCCAGCCTCCTTTGCAAACTCTCGTTTCTTTGCAAGTTCGTTGGCAGGATTGATATTTGCTACCAAAAACATGCCGTTCTTTTTTAACAACCGGTAAGCCAGTTCAAAGTTTTCCTTTTTTGGAAACCGACCTCCGGTTTCTACGGTATAGATAACATCAAGGCTATTTTCAGGAACGATATTTTCCGAAAAGCCATCATATTTGTAAGTGACATTTGAGTTATCCAGATTCTTTTGGGCAAAAAGGATAGCATTTTCTGCCCGGTCAATAGATACAAGAGAACTGGGTTTAAATTTATTGTTTATCAGTTGAGCTCCATATCCTAAACCACATCCCACTTCTAAGAAGTCTAATCCCTCTCGTAACTCCAGTCTGCAAAGATCAAAAAGCTCCAGGTAATTGATTTCTTCCTCGCAACATCCGTTATACCCCTGAGAATCTTTTGTGGGAAACATGCCATAATTCATGTATTGGAAATGCCCCTGGGCTAACTTATACAGGAAGTCCTCTGGATTTTTGAATCCAAGGACGTCAAATATTTTTGAGGCCAACTCCGTCGGTTTATGAATGACCTCACGTGCTGATTTTAAATCCACTACTAGCTTAATCTTTTAAATACTATTGAAACTTGTATTACCCTAAAAGAATATTCTTCGCTTTTGCTTAAGTCCCATACTAAGAAATTTCAAACTTATATCAACTTTCAATGTGTAGAAAATTCACAGGCTTATTTTACTATCTGATATTGAGCTACCTTCAAAAAAAGTCGCTCTTAAATATTAATCAGCACTCACTTGCGGAGCTTCTGATTTGAAATGATTGAAGAAGTCGGGAATGACCTCTAATGGGTAGCCCGAGTTGGTATTGATGAGAATACAAATGCCCAAATCATCTTCGGGAGCAAAAGCAATCTCGCTGCGGTAGCCGTTAACATAGCCTCCGTGATACACGACCCTCTGTCCGTGATTATCCAGCACTCTCCATCCCATTCCATAATAAGACCGGTTCACTCCCTCCCAATACCTACTGAACCGACGGTTATTGAGGGTAGCAATCGGCTCAAACATTTGTCCCAGTGTTCCCTCAGAAAGTACCTCCGGGCGATAGCCTGTTAACATCAATAACCATTTTCCCATATCGGAGGCCGAAGCATTAATCCCCCCGGATGAGACCGCATTGTAATATTTATTTGAGATGGAAATGGGCACGCGTCCCCGGGAACGAGAATAATATACATGGGGCAAAGCTTTATTTGAGGAGCTGGCAATGCTGTCGTAACTGGCAGAGGAATAACTCATATCCAGCGGACTAAATAACCTGTTGTGCAACAGTGTGTTAAAATCGGTTTTGGTATGCTCCTCCAGTACTTTTTCGATGGCAGAATAAGCTGCATTTTGATAGGAAAGCTGCTCGCCTTCTTTGGCAATCAGGGGTACCTGCTCCAGACGGGGAATTATACGGTCGAGGGATAATCCATCTTCCACCAAATTGGTATAGGCATGGCGGGGAAGGCCGCTAGTATGAGATAGCAAATGCTTGATCTGAACACGCCCGGTCTGCTCGGGATCATGCAGCTTAAACGGCTCCACATATCGTGATACGGGATCATCCCAGCGCAAAGCGCCTTCCTCCACAAATACGCCCGTCAAAACCGATGCAAAGCCTTTGGATACACTTCCCAACCGAAATACCGTGTGTTCATCTACTTTGTCCGGTTTTCCCTTTTCTCTTACGCCAAATCCTTTTTGATAGACCACCCGCCCCTCTTTCACGATCGCAACGGCTGCGCCGGGTATCCTGTTGCTTTTCAATCCTTCTTCAAAATTCTGTTCAAATTCCTCCAGGTACATGGACAGAGAATCCGCCATTACCCATTCCTTTTTTTCTTGAACCTGGGGCTGAGGTTGAGGCTCTGATTTGATATCGGTGCAGGCTTTAAAAATTCCTGAAATAAAAAGCAGTAATAGAAATGCAGAAAATATCCGGTTCACAGAATAATGGATTGTATGGAAAATGCCGTTCCTGTTTTTTGTGCGATGATGTCTCAAGGATACTAAAATAAGCCTTTGATGTGTAATGATGCAGCAGGAAAATTCAAAAGGTATCAGCTCATTGCACCGCGCTAACAGGGCAGAAACATTCTCCTTAGCTTTAGTAAATCTCTGGCACGTGCGTTTGCTCGTCCTTAGGCGGACGCACATAGTGGTTGTTTTCCTGCTTGTGCGGCAGCTCAACTGGCGGCGGAGTGAGGTCTTCGTACTCAATCAGGCTTAGCAAATGACTGATACAATTGAGCCTGGCTTTCCGTTTATTATCCCCGTTTACCACATACCATGGGGCTTGCTTGATGTCGGTGTACCGGAACATGTCATCTTTGGCCTTGGAGTACTCCACCCACCGTTTGCGGGATTCAAGGTCCATGGGACTGAGTTTCCATCGTTTCGTCCGGTCCTCAATCCGCGACCGAAACCGTTCTTCCTGTATCTCTTCGGAAACGGAGAACCAGTATTTAATCAAGATGATGCCCGAGCGAACCAGCATACGTTCAAATTCAGGGGCACTTCTGAAAAATTCCTCTACCTGCTCTTCCGTACAATATCCCATCACCCTTTCCACACCGGCACGGTTGTACCAGCTACGATCAAAAAGCACAATTTCACCGGCAGCCGGGAGGTGCTTCACATATCGTTGAAAATACCACTGGCTTTGTTCTCTTTCGGTAGGCTTGTCAAGTGCCACTACCCTACAAATACGAGGATTGGTTCGGTGGGTAATACGCGTGATTGTTCCACCCTTTCCGGCCGCATCACGACCTTCAAACAGAACAACCACTTTTAGCCCTTTTTCCTTAACCCATCGCTGTAGCTTAGCCAGTTCAATCTGAAGTTTCTTCAGTTCCTGCTCATAGTATTTCTTTTTCATCTGTAACTGATCGTTTGAACTTGTATTCTATTTCCGGCTCAGGTTTGGCTTGATTTAGGGAGCTTCAGCCTCCCAATATATTTATGTTATCCCCTGCACTTTATTAAACGCCTAATTTAACTTAACCTGAGTTTTATATGCAATTGAAAACTATTAATTAATCATACATGTACTTTCTAACTGAAATTGGATCTCCACTTTCTAAACTTTGAAATAAAGCCCAATTTCTACATTTTATTCGCCAATAATCCATCTTTGCATCTTGTACCACAAAATAATGAAACTACTGGATGTCAGCCTATGAGAGGTTACATACAATAAACTTCACCTGCCTAATATCATGCAAGAGCTTTCCGTAAAGAACTTTTTGTCCCTTACCCTGCTGTCCGGTTTACTGGTTATTAGTGCCTGCAGTGATCCCAAATCCAGCGCCGAACCGGGCAATGATTCCATCAATAAAATCATGCCCCTTGGAGCCTCACGGGTAGAGGGGGCACGCCCTTATTTTGAAAGTTACCGCTATGAATTGTGGAAAGACTTGATCAATAACGACTGGACGTTCGACTTCATTGGCACTAGAGATGACCCGGCCAGCTACCCAGAGGTGAATGGCCTTGAATTTGATACGGACCATGAAGGTCGTTCCGGTTGGACCTCCGGGCAAATCCTGGATAGAGTGGAGGATTGGCTGGAAGTAACCGGGTCGCCGGATATTGTTCTTTTTAGCTCCCCGGGAGGTAACGATGCCCTGGACGGGCTATACACTTATTCTGAAATCTTGTCCAACATCAACGCTATCATTGATATCATACAGGAAGACAACCCCGAAGTCGTTATCCTGATTGAACAGATGGCTCCCGGTCGTTCAGATTTTATGACCGATGAGTACTCTGCCCTCTTTTCCCAGATACAAGAAGATGTAGCAACCATCGCTGCCGAGCAGACCAATTCCAGTTCACAGGTTATTGCCGTAGACATGTACACCGGATTCGCAGATTCCATGTTGGCTGATGAAATTCATTACAATGAAGACGGAGCCGATTTCATCGCAAACCGGTATTACGAAGGGGTCTTATGAAGTATAGCATGTTATGATTGTTTGTAACATATTGCTATACAATGGTTAACAAGTATTATAAGCGTTCAAAAATTTCAGAAGCCA
>NZ_FXTP01000008.1 GCF_900182705.1 Gracilimonas mengyeensis
CTCTGTTGGTACTGTTGAGGTTCAACGGCAGAAAAAACCAGCCTGGATATACCTGACGAAGTGCATCTGCCTGCAGGCAGTGCATAGACCAATACTGAAGGTGCCAGGCTGGCTCGATTCCAATAAAACAGGCAGAGAGTAAAGATCACAAGCTACTTATACAACCTTTTGCCTGTTGGTAAATAGTTCTCCCTCTAACATATGAGACCACTTCCTGCCTTATTTCTGCGGTATGTACCTCTACAATTTCTCAAACATGTTTATCCTGTTTGCCCTTTCAGTGGTCGGACGAGATTCCTCGGCCTAAATTTTTTTTGTAGCACATCAAAATAGAAATCTTCTCTAGTCAACCGTCACGCAACTGAGGTACTGTTGACTGTTTTTTAGCAGTCGGTTTCACTATTTTCGTATTTATCTTAGATGTTGCTAACCTTATTAACTATTAATGACTTTCAAGTACATTTCATCTGTATTTGCTTTTTTATTGTTGCTACTGCCCTTTGTTCAGTCAGCCGAAGCTCAGAAAAAAGGAAATCCGTTGATACGGAATTTCAGCCCGCAAGAATACAATGCGCATAACCAGGTTTGGGAAATCACGCAAAATGAGGACGGACATATTTACGCCGCCACCGGAACGGGTATCGTAATATTTGACGGTGAAATGTTTACGCCCGTGCAAGGCGCCCCATTGATGGTTACCAAGTTGTTTACTACCTCAAACGGCAAGATGTATTATGCGGCCAACAATGTTTTTGGGGAGATTGTTACTAACCAACAAGGGCTCCCTTCTTACTCCCATTTGCATCAAAAGCTGGATAGTGTCTCGCAAAATTTTAGTATGCCCTGGAACATGGTAGAGTATGAGGATGCGTTATGGCTTTCAACCCAAAGACGATTGCATCGTTATTCTGATGAACAACTTGAAGGTATAAATCCCATAGAACATTCTTTCAGGGGCGTATTTACCGTCAATAGTGGCCTGTTTGTGGCCGAGGCTAATACCGGTTTATTACGCTTAAATAAAAACAAAAGACTTGAGATGGCCGCGGGCGGAGAAGCTTTTGCCACCGACAAACGGCCTGACTTCCTGCTTCCTTTCGACGATGAACGCGTGTTGGCCGGTTCTGTGCAAAACGGTCTGTATTTGTACTATATCGAAGCTGCAGACGGTAAGCCGAGAGGAACACTGGAGCCCTTTTCGAATGAAATCAACGAGCAGTTGAAGTCGGCAGCCATCTCTGATGGCATCCAGCTAAAAAACGGAGATTATGCCATTGCAACAGCTACCGATGGAGTATTCATTCTTAATAAAGCGGGAGAATGGGTACAAAAAATCGACAAGCAGTCCGGGCTACAATCCAACGCCGTTCATTCTTTGTTTGAAGACCGGCAGGGTAACCTTTGGATAGCACTCGACTTCGGTTTTTCCATAGCAGAGACAGGCTCGCCCATAAGTTATTACAATACCCAAAACGGCCTGGACCGGGTGGTTATTGAGGCTCTTGAGGCGGATAACCAATTATATGCAGCTACCACCACCGGGCTATATCGGAAAGATGGGAATGGCTTTATCCCGCTGCCCGGAATAACGGCGGCTGTCTGGGATATTACCAAATTTACCGATCCAAGCTCTGGAAAGGAATCACTACTGGCAGGTAACAATTTTGGATTATTTTGGGTTGATGAAGGCAGAACCCGAGAACTTCAATCTACCTTTACCAGCAGTCTATTGCAGTCTTCTGTGAAGCCGGACCGTATTTATGCCGGTACTACATCCGGGCTTTATTATCTTGAAAAAAATGGAGCTACATTTTCTGCATCGAAAACTTTTTTGGAAGTAGGAAACCCGGTGCGCCAAATACTGGAAGATGAAAACGGAGGCCTGTGGGTAGCTACACAAAGCGACGGACTTCGTTATGTTTCCCCGGATTTTGACACTTCTTCGGTAAAAACGTATCGCAAAACGGAAGACTACTTTGTGGCCTATAACGCAAGCATGCAATGGATTGAAGGAGAGCTTTTTGTTTCTACGATTACCAATTTTTATAAGTATAAGAAAGCAGAAGATACTTTTGTAGAATGGAGAAGCCCCGGCCTGGACGAGCAGCAGATGTTGGGCATCTATCGCTTTCATTATGAAAACGGCACACTATGGGTTGGAGCCAATCGGCAGCGGCAGCATACCACCCGGATTGATTCTGTTTTTTCCACCTCGGCAAAAGCCTCAAGTGCGCCTTTTACGGCCCTACCGTCTGGCAACATACTTAGCATTAATGAAACTTCTAATGGCATCCTCTTTTCAGGCTTATCAGGGATTCTACAGTACTCTGAATCCGCCAATAGTACATCAAAAGTCTCTCTGCCATCGCCACAAATTCGATCGGTTGAGGTTTTTGCCGACAGCACCTACTCCATACCCCCGAATTTTAGCGGCCTACCAGAAGTGCCTTATAACCGCAAAACCCGCTTTCGCTTCAGCAATGCCCTGCCCTGGTTTGGCAGTCAAGGTGCGCTAGAATATCGCTATCGTATGCAAGGGCTGGATTCCGAATGGTCTGCCTGGACAGATAATCATGTCGTGGAATACACCTCCCTTTGGGAAGATGAATATACTTTTGCCGTACAAGCCCGCAACCGCGAAGGCGAGGTCAGTGCTGTTGCAGAATATGCCTTTGTTGTGAGCCCTCCCTGGTTCCGTACCACCTGGGCGTACATGGGCTTTGCTCTTTTGTTTATGGGGATGTTTTACGGGGCGGTTAAATCAGTGAATCAAATAAAAACCCGCCGGCTTGAAAGTTTTAATCGCGAATTGGAGCAAAAAGTAGAAGAGCGGTCGGCTGAGATCACCAAGCAAAATGAAGAACTGAAAAGGTTGAATGAAGAGAAGAGTGAGTTCATGAATATTGCCACTCATGATCTGCGGAGTCCGCTTACGGGTATACAGGGTTTGAGCCAGCTTTTGTCATCTCCTGAGCGTACTCTTTCGTCCGATGAAGTCCGCCAGTACGGGCAGTTGATCAACGATAGCTCCCGCCGTATGTCTGCCCTGATAAACAATTATTTGAACGTACACCGCATTGAGCACGGAAATATCCAGCCAAATCCGCAACCCATTTCGTTAGGGCACACCGCTGAAAAATCAACAATACGATTTAAGCTCCAGGCCGAAAAAAAGAAAATGGAGTTACAGGTACATCATGCAAAAGAAGAGGACCCAGTTATCCTTGCCGATCTATCATTGACCGAACAAGTACTGGATAATTTGATTTCTAATGCTATCAAATATTCTCCCCTCTCTTCTTCCATAAAAATTATAGTAGGGAAGAATGGTGAATTTGGAACCGTAACAGTGCAGGACCAAGGACCGGGAATTACTAAGGCAGACCAGAAAAAACTCTATCAAAAGTTCAGCCAAATAAATACCAAGCCTACCGGGAATGAGGTATCAACCGGACTGGGCTTATCCATCGTAAAGCAATTGGTTGAAATCATGGATGGAGATATTTGGTGTGAAAGCGAGCCCGGAAATGGGGCCGCTTTTACGGTGAAATTGCCTTTGGCATCTAAAGTGAGCGCCTGACTTTCTTAAGATTGTAACATTCTAAAAACTTTAGTCTTATTCTCGCTCTAATGATTCCAGAAATTTTTGAGAGGAACTGAAAATCTTTTCTTTATCCTCTTCTGATTTCTTATCAAGCATATTCACCATAAAACTGGAGCGCTGGTTATTGGCGAATGTATCTCTCTGCTTGTCGATAAAATTCCAATAGAGGTAATTAAAAGGGCAGGCGTCTTCGCCGGTTTTTTTACTGATCTTATAGTCGCAGTGTTTACAATAATCGCTCATCTTGTTGATGTAATTACCACTGCTTACATAAGGCTTGGAGGCCAATACGCCGCCATCTGCAAAAGTAGACATCCCCAGCACGTTTGGCAATACCACCCACTCCCAGGCATCCACGTAGGCCAGGTAAAACCAGCGATTCAGTTCCCGAGGATCGGTTTCGGTGAGATTGCTAAAGTTACTCAGTACCATCAATCGCGGAATATGATGGGAGTATCCTTCATTAATCACCGGTTCAACACATTGTTGCAGGCAATTCATTTTGGTTTCGCCCGACCAGTATAATTCCGGCAGAGCATTCTTGAAATCAAAATGATTGGCTTCCCGGACTTCCGGCATCATGGCTTCATAATACACCTTAACATACTCCCGCCACCCGATAATTTGCCGGATAAATCCCTCTACTGAATTCAGCCGGGCCTTTCCTTCCTGATACGCTTTCTCCGCCTTATCGCAAGCTTCTTTGGGAAGTATCAACCCATTATTCAAATAGAGTGATAATTGGGAATGGAAAAGCTCGTGTCGGCCATGTGCCATTGCATCTTCATACGGACCGAATTCATCCAGCCGTTGATCTATAAACTCGTTAAGGCGATATAAAGCCTGCCGGCGGGTAACCGCGTAGCTGAACCCTTCGCTTTTACCAAAGTGATCTTCATATTCTTCCTCAACCAAAGCAATTACCTCATCGGTAATATCTCCCGTTTCAGTTTCTGCAATTTCAGGTACCGGATGATCCTTGGGAAGCTTCTCCCGGTTCTGCTCATCATAGTTCCATTCCCCACCTTCCGGTTTATCTCCATCCATCAGGTAACCGGTTTGTTGGCGCATCTCCCGGTAAAAGTACTCCATCAGCCAGCCATCTTTTACCCGGTCTTTATAAGCTTCTGCATCTGCCAGAAAAAATGTGTTCGAGGTTTCATTTACACGGTCTTTGAACTCTTTCTTCAAATCACGAAGTTCTTCCCGTGTGCTCCACTCAGAAGGTGTCATGTAGGTTAGCTGAAGTTGCTTATTCGCCTTTAAAAGTTCATTCAGTCCACTGCCAATGTTTTCTTCTGTGGGGTGATAGTAGACCGGAAATCCCGCCTCTGGGCACTCCAGGGCAAAATGGCGCAAACTGCTTAGCAAGTAAATCAGCTTCTTTTTATGAAAAGGCAGCGAGCGCAGGTAGGCTTCGGATTCTACAAAAATGAGCACCGGTTTTTCATCCTGCACCCATTGTGGCCAGCTTTCCAAATTCAGCTGATCATGTAAAATGAACACCGCTTTTTTGTGATTGCTCAGATCTGCTTGATCTGTGCCTGATTTGATAAGGGATATAAAAGATTGTTTACTCATGTGCTATAAAAGTGATTTGAAGGGGTAGAGCGTTCCCATAAAGTGGTCATTGCCCTCTCACTGAAGGTGGCTATTAGCTGAAATCCTGGCCAGCCTCGACTCTTTCTTCCTGAACTGTTATAATCCGGCATGAAGAACAAAACCATTATAGGCATTATGGGGCCTGGAAGTGGGGCAACCAGCAGCGACCTGGATACTGCTTATATTCTTGGCAACGCTTTAGCACAGGAAGGCTACCTGGTTTTGACCGGCGGACGTGCTTCTGGAGTAATGGAATCAGCTATGAAAGGAGCTAAAGCAGCCGGAGGAACCACCATTGGAATATTGCCTTCACCGGATGGCGCCAATCAATCTGAATTTGTGGATATCGCAATTAAAACCGACACCGGAAGCGGACGTAACAACATCAATGTGCTAACATCGGATGTTGTTATTGCAGTGGGAGTAGGAGCCGGAACGGCGTCAGAAATTGCCCTCGCTATAAAAAACGACAAGCCTGTAATCCTGATGAATCAAACTGACGAATCATTGAAATTCTTCTACTCTCTTACTCATCCGCGATTGTATCAAGCCGGAGAAGTGGAAGCGACGCTGCAACTTATCAAACAAGTTTTGAAAGAAAAGTAAGACGTACAGCTTGTAAGCTTGCGAAAAGAGACATTACTTTTTGCGATTTACTCTAATACTATTATATTAGTACTAACTAATTCATAAGCCATGCGAAAATCACTGACACCACTTGGAGAATCGGAAATGGAAATCCTGCACCACGTGTGGGAAATGGGTGAAGCTACGGTAGCCCAGGTTAAGGACCGGATCCTTATGGACCGCAAGGTAGCCTATACCACGGTCATGACCATCATGAAGAATTTAAACGATAAAGGATATTTAAAGTACCGTAAAGACGGGAATACCTATGTGTATAGTGCCCGCAAAGATCCGGAAGAGGTGCAGTCGAGTTTGGTTTCCGGAATGATTGACAAAGTTTTTAAGGGCTCAACCTCTGCATTGGTGCAAACGCTGGTAAAAGGAGAGAACCTAAGTGAAAAAGAACTACAAGAGATACGAAAAATGATTGATGACATGGAGGATTAACGATGGCAGACCTGGTATTTACACTTAAGAGTTTAGGGAGTACAAGTCTGGATGTATTTTGGTTTCCATTGGGGATATGGACTGTATTTTGCGCGCTTACCTTTTTGATTTTACGCTATTGGGATACAATGAACCCGCTTTTTCACTACCACTTGCGGGTGGCAGCTGTCCTTTCTTTGCCACTTGGAATTGGTGCGGCCGCCTTGCTGCAAAAAGTACCGGAGTGGTTTTCCTCATCAAACATTGAAACAGCTTTTTTTGTAGTTCAAAATCCTATTGAAATAGTAGTAACGGCAAATAGTTCGGTAAGTGAAGCCACGACTATGGATTGGATAGACCCCTCGCTTTGGATAGGTATTGTCACTTTATGCCTTTTAGCAATCTCTTTGTTTATGACCGGACGGCTTATAAATAGTTATTTGGATCTTAGATCACTGTATAAAACTTTGTCCATAGTTGACCTGAAGGACATTCGTTCGTTACCCCAAAAAGCCTATCAGAATGTTAAAGTGGCTTTTCATGATCATCCGCTTGTGCCCTTTACCTTTGGATGGAAACAACCGGTGATTGTTTTACCCCGTGTTTTGCAACAGCAGCCAGACAAATTTGAAATGGCCCTTCAGCACGAGCTTACGCACATAAAAAGGGGCGATTACCTGCTACAATTGTTTTTATCTATGATTGAATCGGTCTTTTGGTTTCATCCGCTGATACAGTACGGGAGCCAGGAGATTGACACCTACCGGGAAATTTCCTGTGATCAGGAAGTACTTTCCAAATCCGAGTTCTCCATAAAATCCTACGCTTCCCTTTTATATGAATTAGTTCCTCTTTCAGGGAGTGCGGGACGGTTGTCAGTGAGCATGGCTGTTCAACAATCAACCTTAAAGAAACGGATTAAAACCATGAAGTATTATAAACTACACAAAGCTTCTTTCCGGCAAAGCATCGCTTTTCTATTGCTGATGATTGTGGGTATTACCTTGCCCATTGCCTGTTCTGATTTAAGAACACCGGAATCATTATCAATGGAAGAGCTGGAAAGCTCAACCTTACAATTACAAGGTCCTCAGATTAGTATTAATGGGTTAGCTATAGAAAACATAAAGGGAAGCGACCAAGTGGAAGTATCTGGCTTGGGAGCTTTGGTGCTAAATACCACAAAAGGAGTGTTTAAAATTGCTCCCAGAAATTTTGAAGGTAGCAAAAGGGCTGGTCAAGTGAGTGGTAATACATTAAGCTTCTCAATCAATGAGATGGATGTAACTGTTTCGTCTTCCGCAACCATTATTAACAACGCCGATGAGTCTCCACTTTGGATACAACATCTGCCTTATGAGGTTCAAACAAATACCATAACAGCCATACCGGATGCATTTAAACAAGCACCTCCTCCGCCTCCAGCGCCAGGAACTAAAAGCGATGATGGCGACTATTTTGTGGTTGTAGAAGAAATGCCCAAACTTATCGGTGGGATGCAAGCCATTCAAAGTAAAATTGAATACCCTGAACAAGCCCGCAAGGCAGGGATTGAAGGCCAGGTCGTGGTACGGTTTGTTGTGGATGAAAACGGAGATGTGATAGAACCGGAAGTAGTCCGTGGCATCAGCAGTGGAGCAGACGCAGAAGCCCTTCGGGTGGTAAAAGAAGCTCAGTTTGAACCGGGCATGCAACGAGGCAAAGCTGTTCGTGTGCAATACGCCATGGCTATTAATTTCAAACTGCAAGACTCTGATTTTGCTGCACCCAATCCTCCAGAAAAACAGCAAAGCAAATAAAATGCTTAGATAACAGCGACCTGATGTAGATCACTCCTACTGCAAATTTTTACCTAAGCGGAGCCTTGTCTCCGCTTTTTTATTTGTTTGATGCTGAAACATCTGCTATTCTCGGGCGTAGCAATCCACAGACTGTAATCTAAAAAGTTAGCACTATGTCATCAAAACTGAGAAAATCACGCACTGATAAAATGCTGGCCGGTGTATGCGGCGGCTTTGCCGAATACCTTGGCTGGGATCCCACCCTTGTTCGAATCCTTTTTGCTGTTATTCTAATTTCAAGTTTTGGAACGGCTGTACTGGTTTATTTCATTTTGGCCATCATCATGCCAGAATAAAAAGCGCTCTATTAGTACTATTCGCCTTCTTGTTTAATTGGCAGGTACTTAGCATCTTGGACACTCACAAATCTTTTGCTTATGAAAGTCGGAATTGTCGGAGATGCAAAACGTGCTGCTGCCTGGGAGCAACACTTGCGCCCGCACCGTATTGTGGAAGAAGTGGAGCTTTGCCCGAAAATTAACGAAGTAGGAAATGTAGACGCCTGCTTGCTAATTGATGATACACCCGACAATCTGGATATCCTGCTGGAAGGCATACGGCTTGGACTTAACTGTTTCCTGATTGCCCGGCAGCCTACTCACACCAAAAAGCTCGAAAACATACACCGGGCAGCCGAAGAAGCCGGCGTTTGCGTACAATTTTCTCACTGGCCTACCCTGGCACCCGCTACGCAGTGGATGATGGATCAAATCAATCGCCCTACCTTGCTAAGCATTACACGGGAAGTAAACTATTCCCAATTTTTAAACACCGAAGAAGAATTCCGGCATTTTTGGATTGATGAACTTGGCCTTTGCATGAAATGGATTGATAGCGGCATTCACCATGTGGAAGCCAAACAGATAACCATGGAACAAACTCTGCCGGTTACCATCCACATTTTTCTGCGGTTTGATAACGGCTCTACAGCAGATATAAAGATTTACACCGGGGCATCCGAGAACAAACACCTTCGCGTTGCCTCTTCCCGCCAACAGCTTCTGGAATGTGATGCCCCCTCACAAAAAGTTAGAGTAGGTAAAACCAACTCAAGCGGACGCCTTTATTTCGAGAAACAAAACTTCGACCCATCCAAAGCAGCCGAAAAGGCAGCTCTTATGTTTCTCAAAGCCATCCAAATGAAGCAAGAACCTCCCTACAATACATATGATGCCTACCAACTTGCTGTTCAGGTTGACCGTATTCAGCAAAGGCTAAAGCAATTTAGTTAATCCTCTCTCTTCGTTTGCAAAAAAATCACAAACTGCTTGTGTTAAGATCAAGGAACAAACATAGCTCTACACTGTTGCTATAGTTATAGCTTCGGGGACCGATAACACCATTCCGTAACAATAAATTAACAAGCAGGTAATAATAGATTTACTTTTTGTTAACAATTCCTTAACATTGGAGCAGAAACTGAACGGAGAGGACTATGAAAACAACGTTTTTTACCCTTGTATTTGCACTGATATTCTCATCAACACTTTTTGCACAACAAACAGTGACGAATGAAAAGCATGAGCGTGTTCTAACTCATGTTTCACAAAATATCTTTGATGTTACATTCTTCGATAGTAATGGAGATATCGTGCAGGAAGGACAATATTGGAAAGAAGACAAGAAATTTAAGCCACATGGTACGTGGGTTTTATACGGTTACCAATCAAATGAAGTGGTTACCGTTGCAGAGTTTGATAAAGGAAAACAACTCTCTATCCAAACGACCATTGATGGTGAGTTAATCAGTGCAAATAAATCTTTGCTAACAGCGAAAAAATAAAGGCTGTTAGTTTTTTAATTAATCAACAAAAAAATAGCACCAAATAAAATGAGGAGGTGCCGTTATGAGAGCAAAATTATATGAGAAGTATTACAAATTAGGATTTGATCACTACATCTTTAAAAACATCTTCGGGCTGAATAAACCCGACAGAAAAGTAAAACGATTTTATTACGCAGTAATGTTTACTGCGTTAATGATCGGCTTCCTGATTTCTTAAGATCATGAACCGGGCTTCATGGCTTTGAAGATTTTTTTTAGTTTACTTCGTGGCATTAAACCGTCAATGAAGTTAAACTGACCAGCCTGAAGTCGCTCACCTCCATCAATGACCACACATTCTCCGGTCATATAAGATGAGAGGTCAGACATTAGAAATACAGCAAGGTTGGCGAGCTCTTCGGGCTCGCCAACTCTTTTTAAAGGCACTTTTTTGATAAATTCTTTTTCCATTTTCTCTTCAGGCACCAGTCGAGACCAAGCCCCTTCTGTTGGAAATGGTCCCGGAGCGATGGCATTCAATCGTATCCCATATTCTGCCCACTCAAATGCCAGCGATTTGGTCATAGCCAATACCCCTGCCTTTCCACAAGCAGATGGCAACACAAACGCACACCCTGTTCCTTCGGCATAGGTGGTAACCATATTCAGGATATTTCCTTCTTTATCATTATCGATGAGGTAATTGCCGAATACATGGGTACAGTTAAAACTGCCATGTAGCACAATATCCACTACCGCTTTAAACCCGCCTGGACTTAAATCTTCGGAAGCTGATAAGAAATTTCCTGCTGCATTATTCACCAAACCTTCAACTGACCCGAAATCTTCAATCATATGTTTAAACATCGATGTGACCCTATCATAATCCCGAACATCACACTGATAGTATCTTGCAACAGCTCCAGCCCGTTCTTTCTCAATTTCTTTCACTGCGTTCTGGAGTTTCTCCTCTGTACGACCACAAATGGCTACATCAGCTCCAGCCCTGGCAAAAGCCTTCGCCATTGCCAAACCAAGACCACTTCCGCCGCCGGTTATTAATATAGTTTTTTCAGATAGCGTGTCTTCTTTAAACATGATCGATGTTTGGATTGATAATTTATGAATGTTGATTGATGATTTGCTTGATGAACGCAATCATTAACTCAGGTTTTCGAAGATTCCGGCTGCGCCCATTCCGCCGCCAATACACATAGTTACCAGGCCGTATTTGGATTTTCGGGCGACCATTTCATGCAATATTTGGGTAGTTAGCTTGGCGCCGGTGCATCCAAGTGGATGTCCCATTGCGATTGCACCGCCATTTATGTTTGTAATATCCTCATCCAAATCCAGTTCCCGAATAACGGCCAACGACTGGGAGGCAAAAGCCTCGTTCAATTCAATCAAATCAATTTCTGAAAGCTTGACGCCCGTTTTATTCAATACTTTTGGAACTGCTTCTACCGGACCTATACCCATGATCTCAGGAGCAACCCCTGCAACCTGGAAGCCTACATAACGAGCCATAGGTTCCAGTCCCAGTTTCTTCACCATGGCTCCGCTCATCACCACTACACCTGCGGCAGCGTCATTCATTTGTGAAGAATTCCCTGCCGTCACGCTACCTCCATTCTTAAAAACAGGTCTCAGGCCTGATAAAGCTTCTACGGATGTATCCTTGCGAGGCCCTTCATCTTGTTTAAAAGTAAAGCTTTCTTCCTCTACTTCTCCCTCAGCCGTTATTTTCTTTTCTTTGACCTCTATCGGTGTGATCTGATCATCGAATTTACCTTCTTCCCAGGCCTTGATGGCACGCTGGTGGCTGCGATAGGCAAAGGCATCCTGATCTTGCCGGCTCACTCCATATTTATCTGCCACATTCTCTGCCGTGATCCCCATGCTTACATATACACCGGGCTTTTCATCCATAAGCTGTGGATTGGGCTGAACCGACATGCCGCCCATGGGCACCAAGCTCATAGATTCAACTCCCCCCGCGATAATAACATCCGCACTGCCGGCCATAATACGCTCGGCGGCCATCGCGATAGTTTGCAAGCCAGAGGAACAGAAACGATTTACGGTGACACCGGGAACAGCATCCGGCAAGCCCCCCAATAGGGCAATTTGCCGGGCTACGTTCAACCCCTGTGAAGCCTCGGGAAAGGCGCAACCCATAATGACATCTTCAACCTGTTCAGGCTCCAGTCCCTGCGTTCTGCTTAAAAGATCTTTCACCACGGCCCCACCCATTGAATCGGGACGAGTAAAGCGGAGCGATCCCTTGTTAGCTTTTCCACACGCGGTTCTTGCTGCTGCTACAATATATGCTTCTCGATCATTCATAATCTTTAATCTTGAATTTTTAATTCCTTAGCGGTTTTCCCTTTTTCAACATATGCTCCATCCGATCCAGGGTGCGCTCGTCCTGCAGGCATTCCAGGATAGCTTCACGCTCCAACTTCAGCAGGTATGATTCGGGCACTTCCTGTGCTTCGCTTAAATCTCCCCCTGCCAATACGTAAGCCACTCGTTCTGCAACCACTTTATCATAATCCGTGATATAATTGCCTTCGTGCATCACATGCAACATAAGCTTCATAGCGGCCAGCGCTGTTTTGCCCAATACCTTGATCGATGTTTCAGCAGGCGACCGGTAACCGGCATGCACCAGGTTAAGCGCCTCTTGCTTGGCTGTTTTAATAAGCAGATCCCGGTTCATCACGATCGTATCTGAAGGCCGCAAGTACCCCAATTCTTTAGCAAGATGAGCACTTTCCGAAACCTTGGCCATACCAATGGTTTTGAACACTTCCCGGATGAAGGGCAATGGATCGGCCTCTCCCTCTAATTTATTCATGGCTCGTCGCAACAATTCTGTGGTACCACCTCCGGCTGGAATCAATCCAACTCCTATCTCAACCAGTCCCATGTAGGTTTCGTGATGGGCTACCACTTTATCTGAATACAGGCAAAATTCAACGCCTCCGCCCAGGGTTTTGCCAAAGGGAGCTGCGACCACAGGAAAAGGAGCATAGCGCAAAGCAACCGCTGTTTTCTGAAAGTTGTTGACGGCATCCACCACACTATCCCAGTCATCGTTCTGTTTGGCAACCAGTGCTTCTTTTAAATTGGCTCCAAAGGCAAAATTATCGCCATCGTGACTGATCACCAAGGCTTGAAAATCGTGCTTTACCTTATCAAGGGCTTTATACAGAGATTGAACCAACTCTCCACCTAAAGTTGCATTTTTAGTTTTAAACTCAAACAAAGCCACCCCGTCTTCCATATCATGCAGGGCTACACTGTCATTTTCGATAACGGGTACATTTTGTTTTCTCAGGTGCGATACTTTTAACTCGCCTTCGGCTTCTGGAGGAATATCCACCATGGTTTTAGAGCCTGGATGATATACCTCACCATCATCATAAAAAGAGTGGATTCCCGCATCCAGCATTTCCGTAATCAAAGGCGGCACCTCTTTGCCTTCTTTCTGAATTCGCTCGGCGGTTTCTTTAACTCCCAAAGCATCCCAACGCTCAAAAGGCCCCATTTCCCAATTGAAACCCCATTGCATGGCACGGTCAATAGAAAGGGGAGAATCGGTTATCTCAGGGATGCGGTTGGCTGCATACATCAACAAATCACGCTGCACATTCCAAAGAAAATCCCCAATTTTCCCATCCGAGTTTACCAAAAACTTCAGCCTTTTGGAGGTATCTTTAATCTTCCGGGCATCCTCCAACACCGGATCTTCCAGCGTCTGTTGGGATTCATACTCCATGCTTTCCGGATTGATCACCAGGTATTCGCCATCCTGTTTACTGTAAAAACCTTTGCCGGCTTTATTGCCAATCATTCCGTTCTCTACCATCTCTTCAAATTTATCCGGCAGATTGAAAGTTTCCTGCATCTCGTCATCAGGAATAGAGGGGTAGAGGTTTTTAGCCACATGATTGGTTACATCGAGCCCCGCCATGTCGGCCGTCCTAAAGGTTGCGGCTTTGGAATAGCCGGAAATGGTACCGGTAAGCAGGTCAATATCTTCAGCCCGGAAATCACCATAAAAGAAATAGGGCATAATATTAGCGATGGAAAAAATACCCACCCTGTTGGCAATAAAGTTGGGCGTGTCATTACAGATCACCACGCCTTTGCCTAATACCTGCTCACAAAAACGGCGCATATATTGGCTCACATCACTTGCCGTAGAATCGGTGGGTATTACTTCCAACAACTTCATGTAACGGGGAGGATTGAAGAAGTGGGTCCCAAGAAAATGGGTTTTAAACTCCTCACTGCAATCTTCCCCAATCTCTGAGATTGGCAGTCCGGAAGTATTCGAACTGACAATGGTTTTGGGTTTACGAATCTTGTCGATGCGGGCCATCATGTCTTTTTTGATGTCCATTTTTTCGACAATGACCTCGCAAATCCAGTCTGCCTCTTTCAGTAAATCAAAATCGTCCTCAAAATTACCAACTTGTATTCGATCTTTGAAAGCAGGCTTCGCAAAAGGCGCCGGATTCATCTTTGATGCTTTTTGCAGGCTTTCTTCAGCTGTTTTATTTGGACGGTCGGGATCATCGCTCTTCAGGTCCAGTAATATCACATCCAGCCCCGCATTTACGCAATGGGCTGCTATTTGACTGCCCATCACCCCAGAACCTAATACCGCAACTTTTCTGATCGAATACTTTTTCATAATCTTATCCTCTGATTTTCTTTAACCGCTAAGACACAAAAGAGCGCGCAACATATTTTTGTACTATTGCACTACTAGCATATTCGCGGTTTGTTAATCTTCATCTGCATAGATGGAGTCAATCTCTTCCTTATATTTTTCGTTGACGACATTCCGCTTCACTTTAAGCGTGGGTGTAATCTCCCCATCCTCAATGGAAAATTGTTCTTCTAACAATTTGAACTTCTTGACCTTCTCCCATTTTGACAGCTCTGCATTTACCTTATCCACTTCTTTCTGAATGCGTTTGATCACATATTCATTTTCAGTGGGGTTTTCTTCTGGAAATTTATGATGCGTGGTTTCAAACCGTTTTCTCATATTCTCCCAGTTGGGCACAATCAGTGCGCCACAAAATTTATGCTCATTACCTACCACTACGGCCTGTTCAATAAAACCGCTGTTCACCAGTGCATTTTCAATGGGTTGAGGCGCCACATATTTCCCGGTCGATAGCTTAAACAGCGATTTTTTACGATCCGTAACAAACAACCATCCATCCTCATCAAGGTGACCAATATCTCCGGTATGAAACCAGCCGTCTTCATCAATGGCCTCATCTGTTTTCTCGGGCATTTCATAATAGCCCTTCATGATATTCGGGCCTTTAGCCAGGATTTCCCCGTCTTCTGCGATTTTGATTTCAACATCCGCAATTGGCTTACCTGAAGAGCCAATCCGAAGCTCTCCAATAGGAGGGCCGGTAAGCACCGGAGAAGTTTCTGTAAGGCCATAACCCAGTCCGCAGTAAATACCGATACCATTGATAAACCGAGCAATGTTAGGTGATAAGGCGGCTCCGCCCACATTAAACCCAACCATACGGCCACCAAACAGTTCTCGAATTTTGGAATACACCAACATATCGGCAATTTTCCACTTCCATTTTGCAGGAGGATTTTCGGGATCATAATTTTCTGCAAGATGCACGGCCCAGTAGTAGAGCTGCTTCTTAATCCCACTCATTTCCTGTCCCTTAACTTTAATGCCTGTCACAATTTTCTCGAGCAAACGAGGAACCGTAACCAGGTAAATGGGTTTTATAGAAGCAAAATCATCACGTATACTTTCTACTTCTTCAATATAATATGGCGGCACCCCACAGTGGGCGTAAATATAGGAGGCTGTCCGTTCAAACATGTGTGCCAGCGGCAGGTAAGATATCACCTTGGGTGTTTCGTAATCTTCTGGCTCAAAGGGGAACAATTCATAGGCCCGCAGAGCATTACCGGCAATATTATCGTGCGTGAGCATTACACCTTTGGGTACGCCGGTAGTTCCCGAGGTATAAATCAGGGTAGCTAAATCATCAGGCTCAACTTGGTTCCGCATTTTTTCAAATAAAGTGGGTTCTTCTTCTCCCTTCTTAACACCCATTTCTAATACATCTTCAAAGGTGCGTAACTTTCCATGATTTGAACCGAGAATGGAGATAATAGTTTCCACGCTTTCAATCTCTTTAATCAAAGGCTTGGTTTCGGAGAAAACCTCATCATCAGAAACAAAGTGAATCTTAGCTCCTGAATTCTCCAATATGTACTTAATCTGCTCGCCCGGTTGGGTAGTGTATATAGGCACCAATACCGCACCCAATGAAAGCACCGCTTGGTCAATTACCATCCACTCGGTTGAGTTTTCTGCATGAAGCGATACCTTATCGCCTTTACGAACCCCCAGTTCATATAATCCAAGAGCTAAATCCTGAACCATCTGTTCAAAATCCTGAAGCGAGGTCTCAATCCATTCTCCATCTCGCTTTACGGCTGAAAATATCCCGGTTTCATTTTTCTGCATACCTTCAGAAACCAGAGATAAAATTGTAGTTGGTTCGTACTTCATAATATTTCCCTATTATGATTTATGAGAGTTTCGGATATTTTTGAGCCTGATTTTTATATCACAAGGCACTATCCACTTTTATATCTAATTTGAGAGGATGATATTATCCATAAAGCGTTCATCTGTTACTTTCGATACCAGAACAAATCAAGCTTTTAGCATCGCAGCAAAATTATCTTCATACCAACCTCAAAGCAATCTTACTTTCATTAAAATACTGAAAGCGATTCCACCCTTTATTTTAACAACTTAACACCGTTAATCAAACTGTAATTTTTTTATGTTTATTGAGGAAAGTCTAAAATCCAAAGCCGAAGCCTATTTCAATTTTTCTCACAAGCACATGGGACATGCTTTGGGAATTGAATTTACCCATATAGCTAAGAATAAGTTAACGGCTATCATGCCTGTAAATGAAAATTCCGTTCAACCTTTTGGGATACTGCATGGGGGCGCTTCGGTGGCCCTGGCCGAAACGTTGTGCTCTGTAGGTGGTTGGTTTTTACTGGATGACAATGAGAAAACAGTGGTGGGCGTTGAGATCAATGCCAATCATATCCGGTCGGTTAAAATGGGGGGAACCGTTACTGCAACGGCCAAACCGGTTCATGCGGGCCGTAAAATTCAGGTATGGGAGTGTGAAATCAGGGATGAAAAAGAGAAGCTCGTATGCTCTTCACGGTGTACTTTGGCGGTTATAAAGGCTGGAAAATAAGCCTGAACACCTGCCAAGCCACTCTTACACATTTACCGCTACTTGAACACATCGCGAGAGCACGTTTTATTTGTTGATCAAAAGTAGCACCCCGAAAACCCAATCTGTTTTATAAAAAAAAAGATGCAGCTGTATAACTTCTCCAGCTACATCTCTCAGATATGAAATTGAATAAAGGCTACCGAGAACCCGGTATCATATCATCAATGTAGCTTCTGCTACCAAGCTGTAATGCCAAATGAAGTTACCCCAAATGACCCTTATTGATGTATGCGAATTCTCTTGCGACAGTACTGTTTGAAATTCAGAGTCCTGCCTGTTGAAATAAAAACTTACCTGTAAGTTAGGATATCCACAAAATTTTACAACTGACTTTAATCCCCCATTTGTGCTTTTTCTTAAATAGAAATATCAGCTAAAGATGCTGAAAACAAGTTCTCCTGATGTACCAATTCTTGCGGTGCCCCTTGAGAGGTTATTTTTCCTTTTTCGATGATATAAATCCTGTTAGCAAGCTTGGCGCTTTGCACACGATGTGTCACTAAAATAATGCCCATTTCCTCTCTCCTTTTCATGAGCATTTTCAGCATCTCTTGTTCTGTATCCCGGTCCATGGCAGAAGTAGCCTCATCCAGTAATAATAAATCCGGTTTTTGATAGAGTGCCCTTGCAAGGGCTACTAATTGTTGCTGCCCCCCCGATATATTCACTCCTTCTTCGCCCAGCAACGTACCATATTGTTGCGGAAAGTTTTCGAAATACTTACTAAAACCAAACTCTTTGCAGAATGCCACTACCTTTTCGGCATCTTCTGCATTGCCCAGGCAGATATTATCCAATAAACTACCGTTGAATATTTTAACTTGTTGGGAAACTGCCGCCATGTGACCTCTCCAGGATTCCAACGACAGGTCTTCCATCTCAAGACCGTTATTGGCAATTATTTTCCCTTGTTCAGGCTTATAAAATCGCTGTAAAATTTGCAGCAAGGTAGTTTTACCGCAACCACTTTCTCCCAGTAAAGCTATCATTTCTCCCTTTTCAACACTAAAAGTTACGTTCTGTAATAACTGGGAGCGGCCCGGAAAACGGAAGGAAAGACCTTTCACTTCAAGGCGGTTAAATTCTTTAAGTGATTGTACTTCTTCTTTGATTTCTCCTTCAGGATCCAGAGAAGTAAATTCATACATGCGATCGAAAGCAACCCTCGCTTCCTGTATTTGTATGTTGGTAAGCGCCAGCCGGTTGGCCGATGGCATAAGCTGATTGGTCATTTGAAAAACGGCTACCAGCACGCCAATCATAATATCTCCGCTTAGCACCAGCATGGCGCCAAAAAGCAGTACGCAAACGGTGAATACCACTTCTATAATATTGGCCCAAAAGCTAAAATGAATGCCAATTTTACCTAGATCAAAAATCTGATCCTGGAAAAACCCATATACCGTTTTCGTAAGGTTGGAAAAGAATGACTGCCGGTTTCCTGTTTTGATAGTGGCTATGCCCTGAATAGTATCCACATAATTGCTTTCATTGGCAGAATGCGCCGCCATCACCTTCTTCTGTCCATCCAGAATAGAATCATGAAAATACCAGGTGAGCAGGAAGTACAAAGGTACACTGAGTAACACAAAACCACCCAATAAGCCCGAATGGTAAAAAATGTATCCGGACGCGACTATTATCATCAGCACATCAATCATCACATCTGCAAAAAGATAGGTCACCGTTTGCTGCAGCCTTCGGGTATCGTTCATGCGGGCAATCAAATCCCCGGTTTTTCGGTTGAAAAAAAAAGGCACGGGCAGTTGCAGAAGAGCATCGTAAAAGTTATTGATTACGCGGTTGTTAAAGTCCCGGCTTTGGCGAATCAAAAATAGCCGGCGAATGTAAATCAATCCGCTTTGAGCCAGCAGCAAAAAACCCAAAAAAGCCACCCCAATAAATAGACGGGTAACATCCCGGTCTGGTAAAATATCATCAATCAAAGTTTGGGAAAATATAGCTGTTGACAGGCTCAAAGCGGTAATAAAAATACCCAGCGCCAAAGCCAGCCCCAATATTTGAACATCTTCTTTTACCAATCGCTTAATCCAATTCCAGCGATCCTTATCCCTTTCCCTTTTTACTACCAGCTGCTCTGTAGGCTTTAACACTAGCAGCGCCTTGCTTTGCCACTGTTCTTGTAGTTTCTCTTCCGGCATCCACTGGACGGTACCTTCAGCCGGATCCCCAATTAGCAGCTGATTCCCTTCACAACCATAATACACCACATAATGCTGAAGTCTTTTATCTTTTACGATGTGAAGTATGGCAGGGTGTTCCAACTTCTTCAGGTTTTCAAGGTCGCCCTCAAAAGCCTGCGCATCCAGGCCAATCTCGCCGGCCGCCTGATATAACCCCAATAAAGTAGTACCCTGCTGGTTAGTTCCGCTCATTTCGCGCAGCCTTTCCAGCTTGGCCTCACTATCATAAAAGTGCATAACGGAAGCAAGGCATGCTACGCCACAATCAGACTGGTCTTTTTGCCTCACAAAGCCTTTATCTGCTTGTTTATGAATAGATGAAATCGTGCTGTTATCTGCCATCGTGGCTTTTATGAAATTCGAGAAGTTAGATTAGAATGGTATATCTATTTTATGAGGCTGTACAGAGCGTCTGCCCTTACCTGCCCTTTAAAGCGCTCCGTTAGCGTACTATCTGTAGTATACACCATGGTAGCCGGCACCACTTCTACGCCAAAGAAGTCCCTAACGCTGCCGGAATAATCCCTGGCAATAGAAAAACGTGTGGTATCGATAGGAAATGACTCTGTGAATTCGTTGATTGCTGAACTACTCTCGTTAGAAACTAAAATGATCCAAGCCTCTTTAGTAAGATCAGCATGATCATGCATATCTTTTATTTCTGCCTGACAATATTGGCATCCCGTATTAAAGTAATTGATGATTATGGGACGAGCTTCAGCTTGATTCATTGCATGAGGGCTATATAAATATTCAAGCTGCATATCTTCAGGCAAGGTATCGGTCCGGTCTCTTACTTCTTGCTCTTCAATCATCCCCTGAAACAGAATATATCCCATCACACCAATGGCAACCAGCACCAGGATTACCATAATAAAAGCAATTGTTTTCTTCATTGTAGTTAGCTTACCTGAAAGGTTAAAAATGCCACGAGAACCAGCCATAACAGAAGTCCTAATCCATAAGAAGGAATAACGATATTAAGACTGTCCACAAAACTAGGCTTCCATTGTTTAGAGAGCAACCAAGCTATTAATCCAATATACATTACTTCAAATACATTGATGATTTGAAGCGGATATACGGCCCATTCCGCATTTATATTTTCGATACCTATCAAGCTGAGTGCGGATAGCGGATAATACCCGGCAATACTTTCCACCGTAAGGGTATCCAGGTTTTGAAGCAGACTATACAAGAATATTATCTGCGCACATATAAAAACAACCTCGCCTACCAAAGCCATTTTAAAAACCCTGTTGAATTTAAGATCTACCGATGCCAACACTGCCCCTATGCTTATACAAACAGCAGCAAACGATGCTTTTAGAGCAATCATCAGAGGCGTGAGAAGATAACTTAGCCACCAGTATTGGCTTTGGGCATCCAGGAAAGCCTGGAGATTTTGCTGTCCTAATTGTTCAGAGAAGCTGCGGTAGTAGAGTTCATCACTAAAAATGTATTGCTGGGATATGAAATCAAATATCATATAAATGATGGATATGATGACAAACAAAACCCAGCCATTCCACTCATTAACAGCAAAACCACTTTCATTTTTCTCACTGTTGCCAGCATCAATTGCTAATTCATGAGCTGCCATATATTTATCCTGCAAACCATTTTGCAACGGTAACAGCAGATACATAGACTGCCGTTGTAATTATGGTAAAACCAAGGGAAAAAAGGATATGCTGAAAAGAAGTTTTTTGAGGATGCCCTTTTTTGGAAGCATACCAGCCATAGGCACCAACAGATAGCATACCCAACACGCCTGTTGTACTCAAGGTAAAGCCTCTATATTCGAGCAATGTGACGGAATGATCAACAAGAAAAAAGATGCACATAAAAATAAGAAAAGAGATACTAAGCCAATACGCCATTTGCGTGGATGTAATCGAAAACTCAGACTTTGTAGTGTTCATAACCCTGTCTTATCATTTTGTATTAATTATAATAACTGAACATGGGATATTCCCACATTCAGTCACTTATCAGATTAGATATAATTAGCTAAGTGCATAGCAAACACCGCCTGCAATGGCACCGCCTACTGCTCCTACGACTAGTCCTTTAACACCTAATCTCCATGTTAGTTTAGCTCCGTTTGCAACAGCACCCCCCACAGCAGCTGCCCAGCCTCCGCCAGCAGCTCCTCCAGTGACCACAGCGCAAACATCTCCACCTTGAATATGTTCCATTTCGTTGAATTCTAATGCGTTCATAGCTATACCTCTAATGATTAGTTATGATTTTAACTGAAAAATGGCTGAATTGGAGGCATTGGAAAACAATCTTTAATTGCTTTACATGCTTCGATATAAACAGCCAAATTTCAATATTAAACTATAGACTAAAGCAAAAAATCCAATATTTTCTATTATCCAATTTGTGACATAAACCTGATTTTCCAAACCTCCTAAAGTTTTACACCTTAGCTTTTCTAACTGCAACTAATTCAGCCATTCCATAGAACTTAGCTCCCTTTTCTTCGTGATAAGGTTTTTGAGGCTCTCTTCCGGGGTAACATCTTCGGGCAAATCTGCTTTTTTAACATCATGAATGATGCTGCCTTCATCCAAAATTACATATCGATCGCAAACATCCGCACATAGCTTCAAAGAGTGCGAAGTTACCAGTAGCGTTTTGGAAGAGTTTAGCTTTTGAAGTATTTCCTTAAGCAGTTCACGCGAATCAGTGTCAAGATGTACAAAGGGTTCATCCAGCACCAGGAATACCGGGTTATGGATCATGGCCGCAGCCAGGCTAATTTTAATGCGGTTACCGGTTGAATACTCACTGAGTTTTTTGTTTCCATCTTCGACTTCAAAAGTATGAAGCAAGTTATCAATCCGATCTTTCACTTGTTGTTTATCCTCTAGCCCATGTAAACCGGCCGCAAACTGCAGGTATTCCCTTGCTTTCATTTTCTCAAAAAAATGAGGCTCGCTCAGGCTTAAACCTATCTTATGTTTATAGCTATGATCTTCTGCTTTAACTTCTTTGCCCTTAAATTTCAGCAACCCCTCAAAAGATATCAGGTTACAGATTATGTGAATAAGAGAGGTTTTACCACTTCCGTTGTTCCCGATCAGAGCCACCTTTTCTCCCTCACTGAGCTCCAGGTTCAAGCCCTCAAATAACAACAGGTTTTTATACTTTTTGGTGATGTTTTTGAGTTCTAAAAGCATTGTATTAACTCCAAAGAATCAAACCATTTTCAATACATAAAAGTACAATAAGCAGTATGACTTTGGTGCAAGAAAAATGCAGCTTATTAATGTTATGCATTTTAAAAAATATTGAATGCTGCTGATAACTTAGTCTCATAAAACCAAAGACCAGCACCACGTTTATAAGAAGCAAAGCATTTAATAATGCACTATTTAACCAAAAGGCCAAAGCGAAATAACTGCCTAACAAAAACAGGTTTAAAGGTAAGGTGCCATCCAATATCAGTAATCTAAGGATGAGGCGGGTTAGCATCACTTGTTTATGTAGCGCAGTTCCTTTCTCCATAGAAAGTAGGTTCCATATAAACTAACTATAATAGAACATAAGGCAAGAGCCTGTACAATAGGAGCCCCAAAAAGTACCATCAGAAAAGCGGAATTAGGCATAAGAGCATAGATGATGTGCAGAATACTCTCATCCACCAAATAGGTGATATCCAGCTGCAGCATGATGGCAAAAAATGCGACGATAATAACATTCTTAAATTGCTCTTCATACCGGTATTTGATGGTATTTGCTACCACTAATAGCAGCAGCATTAGCAGACAGTAAAGAACTTGAATAGCCATCACATATAAAGTTTCCACCTCAGTGGCAAGGCTGGTCCACGTAATGGCGGCCAGACAAAGCAAGACCGGTACCAGAAAATGTGGGTCTCTTAAAGTATGTCTCAGTTCTTCTTTCAGTAAATCCCTTGGGGCGACAGGAAAATTTTGAAACCGTCGCTGAGATTGATATCGGTAGTCTTTCTCACGGTTTATACTGAATATATAGAGTATAGGCGTGGTTGTTGATACGATATAAATAGCTCGTAAAAAGTCGTAGGTATACAGTTCTTCCGCATCTATGAATATCACAATGACATACATCATTGCGATCAATAAGGGGATAAGGTATGTCCAAAGTCTGTTTTTCATGAGCTTTTAATATAAAGCAAAGCCACCACAATGTAGGATGGCTTTGCGTTTATAATTTAGAGTAGATGTATTAATTGGCACAAGCATTAATCAAGCCGGCTGTACTTACAACACGGCTAAAAGCCCAGGCTCCAAGAGCCAGACCGGTGCCTCCTGAAGCCACCAAGAATGCAGTACTGCCAATTGCAGCAACTGCAAATATTGCAACACCGGCTGCACAACTCCCGGCTTGTATTTCTTCCATTTGATGAAGTTCTAACGTTTGCATAATTGTACCTCTAATGAATTAGTTAGGGTTGGGTGTACCTTTGACTCCTAATTGACAGCATAGAAGAATTTATAATCCAACTTTTAATCTTCCGGCAATCAAAAGTACACGGCACAATTAATTACCGCGGCGCATTAAGTACAACAACATCTATTCTCCCATTTGTGCCAGCTACAAATTCATTCAGGAAGCTCATATTTGCATTTTTAAGCCCTTTTATACTGGTAAATCTGTGACTTTGCAATGACCTTCAAATAATCTTCTCTCCACCTTATCAGGATCTCCAATAACTAAAAATCTTCAGGAAAAATCCTCTGTTCTCTCAAGAATAATTCCAGTATAAATGAGTAGCTAAAACAACAAACCGCCGGTTAAAATAAAAAGGGACAGGAACCGCAGGTGTCCATTACCCATACGCTACCTGACCCCATTAGTGTTTTGGAATTATCACTCCGTTAAAATTTTAAAGTAATTATCCTTTTTTAGGAAAGTGATATAAAGCAATGGCAAAAAATACACCAGTAAGGCAGTTAGCATAACTCCCGTGCCTACAAACTCAAAAAATGTAAGAACGGATAGTATTATAATAACTGGTATTCCTAACAGGTAAAAAGCATCAGGAATGCCATGCTTAACTTTGATGACTGAATTATTTGCCAATGCCACATTAACCTTTTTCTTGATCCAGTAGGAACTTGCTATGATTTCATATTCGCCTGATTCGGGAAGGGTTATTTTTTTTAACTCTCCCGGACGCAGTTCATAGTCTCCTAGCCCCACTGTCAGGAAGAACCTTGTAAGTGGGAATGTGCTTCTTTCTACTGTTACGGTTATGTCATCCATATGAGACAGATCTTATCTGTATCAGGAATATGCACAGCTACAGCGCTACTCCCATACCAAGTGCCGTAGGACCGGCAATAGCTAAACCAATGGGACCAAAGCTGGCTCCGATACTAGCCACTAACCCAACAGTTGCGATGAATTTCTCGGCATCATCACACCGGTCGCCACCATTAATTTTTTCCATCTCTGTTATATCCAAAGCATTCATAATTGTACCTCTATTTGTTGATATTTTATTTTCAGGATACACTCTCTATCAAAAAGAGACTCATTTATAAAACCTGGTAAATGTAGTCTTTTCCTTTATATAGAAATTGCATCTCCCTTTATTGTGGAGAACATGGTAAGATATAAAGGGTTTTCAATATCTAATCTGTGAGGTTTTCAAGCCGCCTGATTTTCTTCCCGAAGTATCGTCAGGTTTTTATCGAAGTGATTGGCCAGGAATTTATGAAGGGCTTTCTCATCAGGCAGGCCGGTTGATACTGCTATCTTGTAGCCAATTGCTTCAGGGTCTTTCTTGATTTCATTTTTAATCAGACGCAGCCGGTACAGCTTAAGATGATCTTTAGGATTAATGCCAAACTCTTTGGTAAAACACCTGCAGAAATAGGACCTCGAATACCCCATACACGTAGCCCAGTCTGACACTGTTCTTATTTCGAGGTAATTTTCTTCCAATATTCGAATTGCTTCTGCAACATCACACCGATCAACTGCTTGCCCCATAGTAGTAGTATTTTATATGATCTGTTATATCTCTTCCTACATGAAAGAGTAAACAAATCACTATTTGTTACAAGAAAGGCAGATCAAATCAATTTGATAACTTTAAATGCACTGAATTATTCGAGTATATAAACCTTATTTTCTTCTATTGAATAAGCAAAGAAAAAATCTGAATTTGCTGTAAGGCGCTCTATCGCAAATGGTAACCTTGTTACTAATTGGGGCGATTTTTCGGATGAAAGAGTATCCGAAAAATAGTAAATGGATTTATTAGAATATTTTAAACTTCCGCTATTATCTTCCAAAACCAGATACACTTCCTCACTCCCCTCTCTTTTCGCCATGTCTTTGGCAAGCATTAATTCCTGTGGATTTAAGCGATAATTAGAACCACCATTTGCCGTAGAAACTGATTCGAGCCCCAGGTCCTGAGGTTCCTCAAAAGCCGTAGTACGTACCTCTACTTTCTTTTGCTGCTCACCAACTTTGAACCGTGTTATCGCATTTTGATACTTCGAAAGGTGCAGTAGCCCATCACTACTTAAAAGTAAATTTCCTTCCCGGTTAAACATGCGTTCCATGCCTTTGACCTTGTTAAAAAATCCATCTCCAATATCCAGGGTTTGTTGCTCTCCTGTCTCCAGGTTTAGTTTCGAAAGTGGCTGCTCCATATGCATCCCCTGTATAAACATTTCATAATCATTTCCTGCTATTCTGAAAGGAGGAGAGTTTAGTACAATATCTTCTTCAAATTCAGATTCTTTCACATCCCAAACCAATAGCTTAGCATTAGGATAGTCGGCCAGGTAAATTTTATCATTTTTGGTAATGTACAAATCTGATATCATCTGAAACTCTGCTGGACCGCGTCCCCTTGCCAGTTTCATTTGCTCTAGTTCATCTGTTCTTAAATCATAGGTAAATAAAATTCCTCTAGTGTATTCAAACCAAACCAGGTAATCATCATTAGCATCAAAAGAATCGTAGGTATTCTCAGTCTTGAAGGAGTAATCTATTTCTCCAATTACCTCAAAATCATGCGCTTGTTGGGCAAATAAAGAAGTGCTTATTAAACACAGTATAATAATTGCTCTCATGCCAAGTATTGAATAAGGGGAGAGGTAAATCCTCCCCCTGTTATTGTTTTTTTAGTTACCTATTTGAAGAAATTCTATAGGCGGATCAGGAAAAGTAGGAGAAACCCCGAAGCTAATAGTACCACCAGGGCCTACTGATACGCAGCTCATTGTTGGACTCGCCATACAACTGGCTACCATACTGCCATCAGCCATTTCTATAGGCTGGCAAGCATTGAGTGCTTCAGCTTCCGGCGTTTTTTTAATATCGGCATCTGTGCTCCCCATCGTCATAAAAGCAACAACGATTGGTAGTAAAAACATCTTCTTAATCATAGTAATCTCTCGTTTGTTAGGGTTTTGATGATGCTTTTGAAGTGCCTTTCAAAAACATTTTATCTAACAAATAAGAATTACGCCTTCCCTTCAACCCTGAATACTATCCGATTTGTGTGGTTTATTTCAGATAGTTTTTCTGTCAAATGCACACAACAGCAACCCCATTTTAAGCCTCTTCCTGTCATCCCTTAAAACAAAAAACCCGAAAGCTACTGCCTCCGGGTTTTGATAAAACTTAACTAAATAAATCAGAAGGAAAACTATTTTCCTTTTGCCTCAATAATCTCCACGGCTTTATCCATGTCCACATCCTCGGGCGCTTCGCCTTTGGGCAGACTGATATTCTTTTTGCCGTGCTTGATATATGGGCCATATCGACCAGTCATAACGCGTACTTGCTTATCCGTATCAGGATGCTTGCCAAGATCTTTGATCTCATTGCTGCCGCGATTAGATTTCTTTTTCTGTTTCAGTAATTCCACGGCTCGGTCTAGTTCAATATCCAGTACACTATCGCTTTTGGGGATGGACTTGAACTTGCCATCATGTACTACATAGGGACCATAACGTCCAACACCGGCTTTAACCACTTTGCCATCCTCAGGATGTTCTCCCAATTTGCGTGGAAGTTCCAGTAGCTGCAGTGCCAGATCGAGGTCTACATCTTCCGGCTTCATATCTTTCAACAACGAAACCCGCTTGGGCTTTTTGTTATCGTCGGTTACCTCACCGAGTTGTACATAGGGGCCATATCTTCCCGAAAGTAAAAATACCGGCTGACCGCTTTCAGGATCTTCCCCAATCGGCTCATCTTCTTCTTCAGACAGCTTAATCAGCTCTTCCAGTTTTTCGGAGGTGATATCGCTCGGATCCATATCATTCGGCAAGGAAGTGGTTACCTCTTCGCCATTGCGTTGCACTTTGGCATAAGGGCCAAATCGACCTACCGCAACCTGAATGCCATCCAGGTTATCCAGCGGAAGATCCAGTAGTTTTGCTTCCTGTGGATCAATTTTATCTTCCTGGGTGTCAACCTTCGACTTCAGCCCGTTTTCGCCGTTGTAATAATCTTCGAGGTATTTAACGGGATCTTGCGTACCCTCGGCTACGGCATCCAGCTTATTTTCCAGCGAAGAAGTGAAATCACTATCCACTAAATCCGGAAAGTGTTTTTCAAGCAAGGTTGAAACGGCAAAAGCCGTAAAAGTAGGTATCAGCGTTTTCCCTTCGCTTTTAGCATAGCCGCGATCCTGTATCGTACTGATAATGGAAGCATAGGTACTTGGTCGACCCACCCCTCGTTTTTCCAATTCTTTCACCAGCGTAGCCTCGGTAAATCGGGCCGGCGGCTTGGTTTCGTGGCTTACAAAGTTCAGATCATCCAGTTCTGTGGAATCGCCTTCGTTCATCGCCGGCAGGAAGTTTTCCTGGTTCTCCAGCGCTGCTTCCGGATCATCGCTGCCTTCTACATACGCGCGGAAATATCCGGGAAAAAGAATCTTTTTACCGCCCGCACGGAAATCGGCGTCGGTGCCGTTATTGGTTGCGCGGATAGTCACGTTAGTGAACTCGAGCTCGGCTTCCGCCATCTGGGTGGCAATGGTACGCTTCCAGATTAAATCGTATAGTTTGAACTCCCGTCCGCTAAGACCCGCTTTTTCCGGTTTCACAAATCTGGAACCCGCGGGACGGATGGCCTCGTGAGCTTCCTGTGCGCCTTTGCCTTTTTTGTTGTAATTACGGACGCGCTCAAACAAATAATCTTCACCGTACTCTTCCGTAACCGCATCACGGGCCGCTCCAATGGCTTGTCCCGAAAGACGTGTGGAGTCTGTACGCATGTACGTGATGAACCCTTTTTCGTACAGCTTTTGAGCTACGCTCATGGTGTCTCGTGCAGAGAACCCAAACTTTCGGTTGGCTTCCTGCTGAATGGTTGAGGTGATAAACGGAGGCGCCGGATTACGCTTCTGTGTTTTCACATCCACATTAATAACCGACCAGGATGCATTTTTCAGGTCATCCACCAAGTCACTGGCTTTGTCCTCATCCAACAGCACCACGGATTTCGGCTTTTTCAGCTTGCCGGTGTTTTCATCAAAATCTTTACCGCTGGCTAAACGCTTCTCATTCAGGTGTGTGAGATCGGCTTCAAACTCATCATTTTCGCCGGCCTTGTGCAGCTTGGCTTTCAAATCATAGTAGGTTGCGCTTTTGAATTTCATGCGCTCTCGTTCGCGCTCCACCAAAAACTCAACGGCTACTGACTGTACACGTCCGGCGGAGAGGCCGGGCGAAATCTTCTTCCATAATAAAGGAGAAACGGTGTAACCGGCCAGGCGATCCAGAATGCGACGTGTTTCCTGGGCATGAACCAGGTTCATATCGATGTCGCGGGTATTTTCCAGCGCGTTTTGAACGGCTTCCTTGGTAATCTCCCGAAAGGCCATTCGTTTCACCGGGATTTTCGGTTTCAGGATTTCTTTCAAGTGCCATGAAATAGCCTCGCCTTCACGGTCCTCATCCGTCGCCAGAATCAATTCGTCGGCGTCCTTCAACAATTTTTTGAGCTTGGTAACCACCTTTTTCTTCGAGGAAGGAATCACATACAACGGGTCAAAACGGTCATCTACATTGATGCCCAAATTGGACCAGCTTTCCTTTTTATACTTGGCCGGAATTTCTTTGGCCGAGGAAGGCAGGTCACGAATGTGCCCCATGGAAGAATCCACTGTGTAGCCTTTGGGAAGGTATTTTTTGATGGTTTTAGTTTTTGTAGGAGACTCTACAATTACGAGACTTTTCATGCAGTAAAAATGATATTAATTCAATTGTTCGACCAGCTCTTTTAACTCTCCGGCGTGGTCTTTGGTATTCACTTTTTGGATAGTCCCCAAAATAGTACCATCTGTATCAATAACAAAGGCCGAACGTGAAGGGGCTTCATACTCGTTTCCGAACATCTTTTTTTGCACCACAGAATCGGTGGCTTCGGCAAATTTGTAGTCCGGATCAGAGACCAGGGTAAAGTCGATGCCCTGCTTTTTTGCATAGCGTTTGTGCGAGCCACAAGTGTCTTTACTAATAGCCACCAGATTGTATCCTTTTTCTGTGAACCATTCAGATTCATCAGCGAGATCTTTAGTTTGTAGGTCGCACCCGCTGGTGTTGTTTTTCATATACACCGACACGATGGTAGGCTTATCCAACAGGTCTTTAAAGTTAATTTCTTTTTCTTCTCCGTCTTGCACGGCTTTTACGGTAAAATCAAAATCCGCTTTGGCTCCGGTCTCAATCATTTGGCTAATCTTTTTTGTTTGGGTTGATGTTGGAGTGGAATAACTGAATTTACGGCTGTTATCGTTCGCTTTCAGTTAATTCTGGTTGAAGAAGTGTTCACTACTGCAAACTTGCTCCATTAGGAGCATTATGTTTATACATAGTCATTCAACATAAGTTATTCTTGCCGTAGGTACGATATTGTGGGAATGAAAAGCATGTAGTGGACCTCTGGCACTCAAGCTCTTCCTATATACTCTTTTACAAACATACTGTCTCTGATGGGAAAAACTGATATCCAAATAACCCAGAACCAGTATGGACGCATGGAAATACACTTTACCGTATCACAGGCGCTTTGCAGAGTACATTCTTTATTTTAACAAAATCATCCTACCAGATTTAACTGTTTCACCCGCCTTCACACGGTATAAATAGACACCACTTGACATATTACTACCATCAATACTCAACTGATGAGTTCCAGCAGATTTAAAAACATTTTCGACAGTTTTCACTTTTTGGCCAATCATGTTATAAATATTCACTCTTACTTCCATCGCTTTAGGAATAGAGTATTTTATTGTAGTTGAAGGATTAAACGGGTTGGGATAATTTTGATAAAGCTGAAAATCATTGGGAATATGATTAGATACATTTTCTTCATTAGATACTACAACAGCATTCCACTCTGGTTTAATGTGTACAAAATTTGAAGCTTTAATGTAACCTATTCTTGAAAAATCACCTCCAGCATATACCCCATTATCAGTAACGATCATAGAATTCAAACATTGATTATTATCGCATTCAGAGCTTTCAGAAGAATATTCACTAAATTGATATAGTTTTGTTGGGCTTTCTTGCCAATGCCCGTTGTTCCATGAAGCGATTGATGATTGATTCTCAACAACAGGATAGCCAGATTCAAAATACCCCCATCCCATCAAGTAGCCTCCATGACTTACCAACCCTTTTACATGCTTGGCATCACTACTAGAGCTAGGATTAACGAGCCTCCAAATTCCGTTTGATAATACTGCTATTTTTTCAAAACCGGCTATTCTAACGGCTCCATATATATCCCCTTGATGCTCAAAAACAGCTGTTAAGCGTGGCGCTATGCCATGGTTATTGAAATCATAATCCAAAAAATCTGTAGACATCTGTTGCCAATCTTCTCCATCCCATTGATATATACATGAACCATTATCCACCAAACCATCCCCACTAGTAATTAAATTACCACCACTCTTAGAAAGTGTATTCAAAGAACCCAGCCCTACCTCAATTTCTCCTTGTCTTTGCCAAGTCTCTCCATTCCATTTAATAATATTATTAAACTCTCCATTTTTTCCCTCGATTCTACCTACCGCACTTAAAGTATCTTTGTATGATATAATTTTATTGATTATATCTGTATCGGCAATATTCAAACTTAGTTCTTTCCATTGGTCATCAATAAGTTCAAAAACTTTTTCTTTTTCTTGTACCGCTACCAACCTTCCCATGTGTATCGCAATATCACTTACGCTACCGTTGAGTCCATTACCAAGCTGGCTCCATGTTTCACCATCCCACTGTGCGATATGATTTAATTCTTGAGTGGCAGTGCCTGAAAATTTTCCTCCAACTATTATCTGGTCTTTAAACTCAAGCACTTTAGCTACTGTGTTATTTAGACCTAACCCATTTTCATCATCTTTTCCTAATGTACTCCATTGACCCTCTTTAAAAACATGTATTCTTAAATGATTTGGTCGTCCTGAAATTATTTCTGCTGCTACAAAACTATTTTTATAGCTACTCACTACAGCAATTCTGCCCCTAAATTGTTTGCCAATTTGTTTCCACTGACCTTCACTCCATTCTGCAATAAAATTCTCAATAGGTCCATCTTCTTTTTTGAATGAATAAGAAGCAATCAGACGTTCATTTACCTTACTTAGAAAACCTACCTGTAAACCTATTGTTGAATCGTCAGGCTCAATTGTAATATCTTTTTTTGTTTTACTTTCATCATCCCATTCAAAAATTCTCCCAAAATCTGACTCATTTCCTTTTGAACTATAATAAGATTCATAACCGTATAATTTTTCATTGAAAGAAACTAAATGATCAATCCGAATCGTCGTTGAATCTATCAAATTAGAATGGAGATTAATCCATTTTTCCCCATCCCAAGCTTTAACTGCTTTTTTGTAATAGGCAAACTCGCCTCTATAAAAAACATTAGCAAAGCCAGATGCCAATAACTGTCCCTTAAATACCTCTAAATCAATTACATTCATATCATCAAAACCATCCCCCATTCTATGCCAATTATTTCCATCCCATCTGGCTACTCTATTTATATACGTATCACCAATCCTATGAGAAGTACCCCCAATATTAAATCTCCCTCAAATGACTCTGTGTCACGAAGCCACCCGTAATAATTATCTGAGTTTACTACCTCCCATTCTTCACCGGTCCACTTAGTTAATCCCTCATTATTATCTAAATCACTATAAGAAATTTTATGTATTTCATCATTATAGAGAAATAGAAACGAAGTATTATCTAAGTTCTGCTTTTTTCCGGCAGAAACCCACCGCTCCCCGTTCCATTTAAGGAAATCGCTAATTGAATGATCACCTCGATAAGTATGAAAACGGCCGGACATGTATAGCTCTCCATCAACCTCAAAAAGGTTTTCTACACTTCCACCCAATCCTCCCCAATAAAACCGATCATCATAATAACTTTCGTTTTCTCCTACCTGAGCAATGGCCATTGTATGCAACACGAAAAGGATGATCAATCCACTAAAAAGAATTTTTTCTCTCATAATTTCTCTCAGCTTTTTGTTTGAATAATGATTAGAAACTAATAGTTAAAGTTTAACTATTCCACAGCAAATACTTAGCCACCGCCGCTACCACCAGAGAGTGATGCACCGTACCGCTCTTCACCAATTCCAGAAATTCATCCATCGGCATCAGGTGCACATTGATGCGTTCGTTGCCGTCCAGTTCCTGCTCCTGAATTTTACGGCAGCCCTTTGCGAGATACATGTGTGTTTGATTGGTCAGGAAAGCCGGATTGGAACTTACGCTGCCCAAAGAAATCAATTCTGTTACATCGTATCCTGTTTCTTCCAGCAGCTCACGTTTGGCTGTTTCCTCCGGCGTTTCACCGGGATCTACCATGCCGCCGGGCAGCTCCAGCGTGGGTTCTTCTATGCCGTAGCGATATTGTTCTACCAGCACCACTTCATTATTATTAGTTAGAGGGATGATATTCATCCAGTCGGGCGCCTCAATAATGGAGAAACTGACCTCGTGATCTTCTGATTCCAGCCGCATATCACGACTTAAAAGTTTGAAGATATTCGTCGTATATTTGAGCTCTTCATGAGTGGTGCGCCACGGCTCAATTGTAAATTTAAAATCTCGGTTATTCATAGATGTCAGATACGCTCAAATTAGTTAACGATCAGTTTTCTTCGCAGGCAGAACTTAAAAAAGCTATCGATAAAGCGTTGGACCTGATGGAGGAAATCTACCGCGGCGGAAAATATCCCCAAATGATAGTAGAGCGCAGCTGGAGCAAACATAACCCTGTGATCGATGGTGAACTGGCTCAACCAGCCGCTTATCGCTGGTACCTGAGACGTGAGATGCAGCGCTTAGTAGAAAATGACGCTACCGTCTTCATCAAACCCTCTAGAGACGTACTGCCCCTTAACAATCCCGATTTATTTGATAACCTGGATGAAAACGACTGGGACATCACCCAAAAAAAACTGTTCCTGTTCCGAGCCGAGCGTATTGATATTTCTCTGGACCGACTGCAACATTACACCGGTACCAAGCCAGAAGATTTCCAGCGTTATATCCTTTTTACCAACTACGACATGCACGTAGAGGTTTTCCTGGAAATGTTTCCTGATTGCGAGAAGCCGATCCGCGAAGGCGTGCAGATGCCGGCCTATCACCATAAAATAAAAAATAACTCCGGCATCACTTTGGTGAACATCGGGGTGGGGCCTTCCAACGCAAAAACCATTACCGATCATGTGGGAGTGCTACGTCCCGATGCCATGATTATGGTAGGACACTGTGGCGGCTTGCGCAACCACCAGGATATCGGGGATTTTGTGCTGGCCAATGGCTACTATCGTGCTGATCGTGTGCTGGATGATCTTTTCCCCATCGGCATACCCATTTCCCCAAATTATATTTTAAACCGGTACATGCAGGAAGCCCTCGATCAAAATGATATGAAACACCGCATTGGCACGGTGTATACCACTTCAAATAGAAACTGGGAGTTCTCAAAAGCTCGCACAGTGGAGGAAATTCACATGAGCCGGAGTGTGGCTATCGATATGGAATCTTCCACGGTAGCTACCAACGGATTTCGGTATCGCATCCCACATGCCACCTTACTTTGCGTGAGTGACAAGCCCCTGCACGGAAAACCTAAGCTTACCGATGCCGCTCAATCTTTCTATCAAAATTCCAAAGAGATGCACCTCAAATTGGTAGTAGATGCCTTACAAATGGTTAAAGACAATTACCCGGAAGGTCTGCCCAATTCCAGCATCCGTGCGTTTAATGAACCTCTTATGAGCGGGACAGAATAGGGAATATCGAACAAGGAACATTCAACATTGAATGTAGAACTTGTTTGAGCTTTTTATCTTCTATATTCGATTTCTCTAGTTTATCCTGATTCAAGCGTCCGCTTGGACCAAACCTATAGTTTTTACTATACATACACTTCGCCACTAAGAACAAGATTCCTTCCCGCCTCAGACCATTTCCCAATAACAATTAACCAGATTTCTCTGTCATATCAGAATAACCTTCTACCCAAATAATTAATTACTTTACGGCAATTATTTATTGTTTATCAATAAATTTTAGTTGATGTTCGGTAAATATTTTATAAATATTACATGCGAATCGAAGTAAATACTTAGATCTATGAGATTAAAAAAGGACTGGTCAATAGCATATTTCTTGTATTACATCTCTCAAATAGGAATCTGGCTCACCGTAATTAACATCGCCGTTTTGTTTTTTGTGAATGGCAGCAGTTATATCGGGTCAGATAGCAACTACCTGATTCATGATATCCCCGTTACTTTAACTATGGGAGGAAGTGAATCACCTGGCGCCTTCGAGCAAGATAATTTCAGCGTAGATATTTATCCAAATTTGGAAACAACGGCGGTTATTCAGGGCAACTTTAATGATCACCTTTCTTCCTTTTTCTTCTACAATAGCTTAAGGCTATACCAGGCAATACTGATAATTGTGGTGTTGTACTTTTTTGGCAAAGTATTGAAGAATGTAGCGGAAGGGAATCCATTCGAACGGTCCAGCTCCACCTATTTCTACATTATTGGGTGGACACTACTGGGAGCATCAATACTGAATATTATGATTCAATTTATCCCCTTACCACTTCTTAATGAGCTTACACTGCCAAGCGGGTATACCTTTAGCTCTATTCAGCCTCACTACGATTATCTCCTGATTGGATTATTCGTCCTGGTTCTGGGATATGTATTTAAGGAAGGCACCCGCTTCTATGAAGAACTAAAACTGACGATTTAGTTATGGATCTTCAAAAGAAATTCATGAGCGAATCACTTTTCCAACGAACAATCATCGGATTGATGACAATACTCGCACTTTTTATGATTTGGACGGGTGTTCATGAAATCCGTCAATTTCATTCAGTGCTCCAGGAAGCACCTGCTGAGGTTGAAAGTCAAAATACCTTTGAAGTCGGGCCCCTTATGCTTACCAAAACCTCCGCTGGGGATGATCTCTATCGCTACGTCACTGTAACTGATTTAAAGCATACCCCATCACCAACAAAAGCGGACGAAATGCTAACTACCGCTAATTCAGATAGAAAAGTGCTTGGCCTGGTAAGCTCGCCTTCATTCAAGTTAAGCAAGGAGCATCTTGGATTTTGGAAATCACAGTTTTACCTGGAATTGGGCCTCAGAGTCGGAGGCTGGCTAATGATTCTGCTTTTCTTCATCGGAATGACCATTACCAACTTCCGACAAAAAAAGAAACTTTTCACCCCAGCCATATACCGATGGTTTTTAGGATTATATTTTTTTACTTTTGCCGGCTTTTTGGCCAAAGCTATTCTTTATGGCAGGCTCATGTATTTTCTGAATCATGAATTTTATCTTCAGGAATCCCTCACCGCCGGAATTTCAACAAACATGGCATTAGGACTTGCCCTGTTTTTCTTTTTGATACTATTTCTTCAAAAAGCCATTCCCATGCAAAAAGAACAAGACCTGACGGTATAATTATGGCCATTATTGTAAACCTGGATGTGATGTTAGCCAAACGGAAGATGAGCCTGACCGAGCTGTCTGAGCAGGTGGGGATTACCATGTCGAACCTATCTATTTTGAAAACCGGCAAGGCCAAAGCCGTTCGGTTCTCCACCCTTGAAGCTATTTGTGAAGCCCTCGATTGCCAGCCGGGCGATATCCTTGAATATTCAGAGGATGGCGATATGAGTTAACCAATATTCTCTGGCCCGCTCCATGACCCGGCTCATCTATAAGCCTACATTTTTTACCTATGCCGGCCGAGCCAAAAAATGGAACCTCCTTTTCAACATATTGCCTTATTACCATATCACCTATTCAACTATCCCGAAAAGGCTGGTTGCAACACTCGCTCAATATTAATCTTCTTGCCCGTCATTTCTTTTAAAAGCTGACATTTCCGCTCGGCTCCCCAGATTTCCAGGTAGGGTTCACCTTCTGTACGAATGTTTATCTTGATTTCATTCTCCTCTGAAAAAACATCCAAATCCTGCACATTCTGGTAGTGGCTCCGATCCAGTCCATCAGCCACACGTAAAATACCCGATAGCTTTTTAATTCGCTTTCGGATGGCCGGTTTCAGCTTCCAGTATTCACCATGACGTTTTTTGGGAGTTGACCGGCGGTGGTAGCGGGCCACATTGGCAATAATCTCAATTTCTTCTTCTTTAAAACCCTTTAAATCTGCATGACGGATAATGTAGAGCGCATGTTTGTGATGCTTGGAATGGGAAATATAGTATCCTATATCATGCAGGTACGCCGCATATTCCAGCAACTGCCGGTCCCCTTCCTCAAGCTCCATTTCTTCTTCGAGGGCATCGAAAATTGTTAAAGCCATATTAGCCACATGACGGGAATGCGTTTCATGCCAGTCGGTTTTGCGGAGCAGTTCAAACACACTGCGTCGGCGCGGATCGGCAAAAGCACCGCTCCAAGGCAGGCCAATCATTTCCTTTTTCAGATAACGGATCACAATGCCCTCACGAAGCGCTTGTGATGAAATCCGCACATTTTTAATCCCAAACTTCCGGATCATATAATCCAAAAGCACCACGCCGGTGTTAATAAACCCAATGCGCTTGGTATCCAGCCCGGACACTTTTTTACGCTTTTTCCGGTCCAGCTTGATGAAGTAATCATAAAACTCGCGAAATTCTTCTGCCGAAAACTCCAGCTCGTTCACCGTCACATCAGTGGGTTTCTTCTGGCGATTTGCGATCATCTCGGCGATATTCTCCATGGTGCCGGATGATCCGATAATGGTATCCGTCCGATGTTGGGCAAAAGCCTGGGCCACATCCTGCAGCTGTTCTTCGTAGTGGTTTTCCAGGGTTTCAATGTCTTCTTGGGTGATAGGGTCGGCCGGCTTGTACACCTCGGTCATCCGCGACACCCCAATCTTTTTACTGGTCGTGAAAAAGAATTCTTTATCATTCCCCAAGATAAACTCCACACTGCCACCGCCGATATCTGCAACCAATACCGGTTTCTCTGTCAGCTTCACCCCGTGACGTATAGCATGACCAATTAACTCCGCTTCCAGTCTCCCCGGAATAGCATTGATCTTGATGTTCAGGTCATCAATGCTTTTTTGGATAAACTCCCCCCCGTTTTCTGCTTCACGAATAGCGCTTGTGGCATAAGCCAGAATCTTTTCGCATTCGTAACTATCCGCCAGCCGCTTGATGTTACGTAAAGCTTTCATTCCTCGCTTAAAAGCACCTTCTGACAAACGTTTCCCTACCCCCCCTTTGGCCAGTTCTACCATTTCCTTGAGTTTGTCGAGGGTTCGAAAACTGCCATCGGAATACACATCTACAATAATGGCGTGAAAAGAATTAGTACCAAGGTCGATGGCAGCAATTCGTTTTACTGGGACGACCTGGTTGGCGGAGTTGCTTATTATCACGGACTGAAATTTATTGGAATTTCTCCAAGCATAACGAAAAGATGGGAGTTATGACAGAGGAACTCCCAGCGCAAATCGTTCTATCGGTCCCTCGGTTATTCGCATTTCTGCCTAACACAGCATTTGATAACCTTTTGCCATAATCACACAGTACGTTCCAACGCAGAGCGTGTGGAACGAGCGGCTCGGAAAGGTCTCGAAAAAGCCAAATCCTATACATGTATCTCGAGGACCGGGTGGTCCTCAGTAGCGTTCCCAACGAGGACGTTGGGAACGAGAGGGGGGATGTTTATCCTTGCCAAAGAAAACAATTCCTGTCCCAGATGGGACAGTATGTTTATAGCTGATAGTTATCAAAAACCAGTGTGCCGTAGGTACACGACCCTATTCCGCAAAATCAGGCAGCAGCTCGAAGAAACGGGCGGAGGTTTTGATACCGCGGTAGAAGTCCTTAACCGAGAAGTTCTCATTTGGGGAATGGATCGCATTGCTGGTCAAACCAAAGCCCATCAGGATAGATTCCACACCCAGTACACGCTTAAAGTCAGCAACGATAGGAATGGAGCCGCCTTCGCGAGAGAAGAGTACTTCTTTCTCGTAGACCTCTTCAAAAGCCTTGGCGCCGGCTTTCAATCCGTAGAATTCCAGGTCGGTTACTGCGGCATAGCCTCCGTGATGTTCGGTCACTTTAACCGTCACGGTATCAGGTGCAATGGAGAGCACATAATCTTTGAACAGTTTTGCAATTTCTTTGGGATCCTGATCCGGCACCAAACGCATACTCACTTTGGCATTGGCTTTGGAAGGAAGCACCGTCTTGGCTCCTTCACCCTGATATCCGCCCCAGAGGCCGTTCACATCCAGTGTAGGCCGGCCGGCAGCTCGCTCAAGGGTAGAGTATCCCTTCTCTCCGTGAACCGCCTTAATATCCAGTGTTTCTTTGTATTCCTCTTCATCAAAAGGCAAAGCAGCAAAAGCTTCGCGGTCGGCTTCGGTAAGCGGAACTACCTTATCGTAAAATCCGGGAATTTGAATCACGCCGTCTTCATCTTTCAGCTTGGCAATAATTTCACATAATACATTAGCGGGATTTTCTACCGCACCGCCGTACACTCCGGAATGCAAGTCACGGTTCGGACCAACTACTTCCATCTCCATGTAGGCAAGTCCGCGCAGACCGTAGGTGATGGAAGGCTGGTCTTCAGCAAACATAGCGGTATCGGAAATCAGCACCATATCGCATGCCAGCATATCTTTATGTTCTTCGATGAAAGGCACCAGGTTAGGCGAACCAATTTCTTCTTCTCCTTCCAGGATAAACTTTACATTTACCGGCAGCTCACCTTTGGTCTTCAGCAGCGATTCCACTGCTTTCACGTGCGTAAAAGCCTGCCCTTTGTCATCGCTGGCACCGCGTGCATAAATCAGTCCGTCTTTGATGGTGGGCTCAAAAGGAGGGGTATCCCAAAGTTCTTCAGGATCCGGTGGTTGCACATCATAATGTCCATATACCAGCACAGTAGGCTGATCTTCGTGCGGAGCATGCTCGGCAAATACAATAGGATTACCCGGAGTTTCAAAGACTTTTACCGTATCCAGCTCCATTTTTTTAAGTTGATCGGCCAAAAAACCAGCTGCCGATTTAATGTCTTCTTTCTTTGTAGAATCGGTACTGATGCTTGGAATCCGGAGCAAATCGAACAATTCTTCTAAGAAATGATCTTTATGCTCATCAATGTAATCTTGGGGCGTGCTCATTATAAATCCTCTTTAAATGTTAGGCTGTTTCCTCTTTAAAATCGGCCTCGGAAAAATAGGAAAGATGCGCTTAAACTTCTTACTGCATTTAGCACATAAAACTCGAAAATCGCATATCGCTAATCGATCATTCGTATACCTGTTTGAACCGGCATTCAGTACCCATCTGTTGATTATTCCTCTCCAGCCCATATTATATCACGACATTCCAATGCAGAGCGTGTGAAACGAGGCGTGTATGGGAATAATCAATTTCAACAGAGGATGGAGTTTTGGAATAAGCAGGTACTTTTTGACCCACTTCCCCATCATCCGGCTCGTTTATATTGATGCATTTATACCTATTCCAGGGGAGTTACAGCACTTCTTAAAGCACTTTTACGCCTTCTTGAGGAATCCATCCGTATTGACCGTTCCCCAACCTGATATAGTACCAGTTCTCTCTCTCTTCGCTTAGAAATTGATCTATGGTCAGCTCATATCCCTCATAGGCAATACTTACAAGAGCGGTCTCAGGATCAGGGGACTCATACACGCGACTTGAGCTGTGCGTGAACACGGCCTCATCATACCGCTGATCTACATAATCGGCATAAAAGGACAGCAGAGCGATAGCTGAACCGGTCACAAGAAGGGTAGCTACTACGGCCGGAAGTTTGGAAAAATTTAGTTTATTGAACCATTTCAGGTACACCATCACCAGACCGCTCAGCGTGATAAAAAAACCAAGCAGGAAAAGGCCTGAGGTCTGAGGCACTTCAATAATCCAGTCTACCGCCCGGTCCCAGGGCAGCTTTGGTAACATCGCCGATTGCCGGCTAAACTGACTGTCCACATATTCGAGCGCCGTAGCCGCTTCCTCGTAGGTTGCTTCAAACTCCTGCGCCTTCATAAAATAGTATTTAGCCAGCCCCATAGAATCAAGCTGCACAGCTGTAATGCCCATATTCAGGTACAACCCGCCGGATACAGCCCCGCTTTCTACAATGCTCCGATATTGAGCCATGGCAGCATTAAGCTCACCCTCTTCCAGCAAATTATTTGCTTCATCAAACATGGCTTGAGGTGCCTGCCGTGCAAACAACTGTCCGGCTGTGGCTAAAAAAAGTATCAGAAGGGTAAGCGTTAAACTTTTCTTCTTCATGCTCATATCAGCTTGCCAATTTTTTTAATCAAATCCCTTGTTTTTTGGATGTCACTATCCAGCGTCTTTTGTGTGGCATTGGGCGCATAAGCGATGGTCTCACACTTATCCAGCAGACGTTTCAACTCTATAGCAATGCCCTCATCACCATGGCTTTTTACTTCTTCAATAACTTGTTGGTGTGATAATCCTGCGGGGGGCAAGTTCAGCTTATCGGTGATGTACTGCACCAGTGCTTTTTCAATCAGGTAATAGCCCTCTTTAATATCGGATGCTTCATCTGCTTGCTTCAGAGTCGTTTCAGCTTTATCGGCTGCCGTGCGAGAGCGCGCAAAAGCCACATCAGTTTCCATTCGGTTGGCGTACACTTTATAGCCATATACGCCTGCTGTGATCAACAGTGGAAGTACGATAAACACCCACACCCAAAACTTTTGATACAAAGGACGGCTGCCTGCATTATGCCAGGCGGTTAAACCCGTCACCGGCTCCACATTAAGGCGCAAATTATTATGTGTGATGGCTTCGGCATTCGGATCACGCTCTACGTCTATGGCAAGCTCCTCAAGTTCTACAATTTGATATTCATCCCCGGAAGGATCATAAAAAGCGAGACGTGCAGCGGGGATAGTGAAAGTGCCTTCATTCCGGGCAATCAGCACATCTTTAAAAGTTCGGGTTCCAGAAATCCGACTGCCGGTTCGAGAGATGTTGGAGCTTTCTTCCGGGCTGTACTGCTCCAACGATTCGGGATATTCATACTCGGGTTTATTAACAAGCGGTACATTGCCTCGGCCCCTAACCGTTGTCGTTACTTCAATGCTTTCACCCACCAATGCCTCTGTAACCGACACCTCCCGTGTGATAGTGAAATCACCAACCGCCCCAATGAAATTGGCATCATCAACCGGCGGTGGTGAGTCTACATTAATGGTGACAGGTATTGTTTGCAGGTTCATACGTTCCTGTCCAAGCCCAAACCCGAATGGATCACGGGAACTACGCTGTTTGCGTACCGCTACCGTAATTTCAAACGGACTCAGCGTCAATTCTCCGGATTTGGTGGGAAATAATGCATATTGCAGCAAACGCGCTCGCTGGTATCGTACGCCGTTTATAATGGATGAGCTGGTTTGGGCGCGCTGCGGATATTCAAGCTCTTCTTTCCAAAAACCCTCCGCTTTCCAGCCAGGGGTAGGTTGATAGGAAGATACCTCCACGCCCCTTTTAAAATACAGCACTACGTCGGCGATAACCTGTTCACCCACCACGGGATTTTTAGTGCTTGGCTCAATCCGCACATAAATATCCGGCGAACGGTCAGCTTCTCCCCGGTCAATAGTAGCCGGGTCCAGCACCTCAAAACTCAAAGCCTGAGTTCGATAAGTAGTACCATCCACTGATACATCAAAAGCGGGCACCCGATAATTACCAGGATCCTGTGCAATCAGTACATAACCAAAAGTGTAGGTAACCGAAGGCTTGCCATTGATGAGCGAATACTGTGTACCGCGCTGGGTGTTGCCTCGCAGCCATCGCAAGCCATCTATTTCGGGCAGTTCAGGTTGGGTTACCGAGCCCATAGATGTTCCGGAAATGCTAAGCTCAAGCCGGACCTGTTCTCCTGAAAAAATTTTGGTTTCAGAAAGATCTATCTCAACTGAAATATCCTGAGCCGATGCGGTAACCGATAATCCACCAGCCAGAAAAATCACCCATATTAACTGAAGCCAGCCTTTACCAGTCTTTGTCATGCTTGGCGCTTCCTTGTGTTCTTTTCTTTTTAAACTCTTTCAACAGTTCTTTCTCTTTCTGAGCCAGAGCCTTGAGAATTTTCTCGGCTTCTTCCTTACTAATTTGTTGAGATTCCAGGGCTTCAGCATCTACCTCTTCGGGCTGTTGTTCGCCTTGTTGCTGGCCTTCACTTTGCTGCTGTTCCTGCTCTTTCTCTTGTTGCTCTTGGTCCTGCTGGTTTTGCTGTTGATCCTGGTTTTGCTCTTGCTGCTCCTGATCCTGTTGTTGCTGATCTTGCTGATTCTGGTTCTGATTTTGATTCTGCTGCTGTTGCTGGCGCTCCTGCTCTTTTTGCAGCTGCTCCATCAATGCGTTCAGCTTGGGATTGTCGGGGTATTGATTCAATCCCTCCTGCACTTGCGAAATCGCATTTTGCAGATCATTATTAATAAAAGACTGTGCTCCGCCGTGGAAATATTCCTCGGCCTGTTGCTGGGCCAGGGCCGACCCCATCATACACAGAACAAATAAAAAAGCACTCAGAATTTTCATGGCATCAATTTTCGTTTATGTCAGAAACATTTTTAGTGCGTTCGATAAAATCATTGAAAGCCCGCACGGTCTCATCGGCTTCCAGCGCTTGCTGCATCAGGTTGTAGGCTTGATCGTATTTGCGTTCAGCAATTAGTTTTTCAGCTTGCTTCTTCATCGCCAGCGCATACTGAGAGGGCTCGGGTGGCGGCTGATTTTCCTGATTCTCTTGCTGATCATCGCCTTCCTGTTCTTCTTCTTTCTTCTGCTCAGCCATGGCCCGCTCAAAATTATGCTTGGCCTCAGGGTCTTCAGGATTCAGCTTTAAGGCATTTCTGAAGTGGGTTACCGCTGGCTTCCACTGTTGGTTCTCTGCCAACATGGTACCGATGTTGTATTCGGCTTTCGCTTTTTCGCGGGGTGATGATGAAAGGCCACGGAATTCCATAAAAGACTGTATGGCTTCTTCCACCTTTCCTTGCTTAGCCTGGGCATTCCCCAGATTAAAATACAGCCGTGCATCTTCCGGCGTCTGCTCTATAGCCGCCTGATAAAGCCGTTCGGCCTCTTCATAATTACCGGCTTCATACGCCTTATTGGCTTCGCGGCCGTCATTGGCTACGGCAGCCACGCTAATCATCAAAAATAATATGTAAACAAAAAGTTTTTTCAATGGTTTAAAGATCTTCAGCCAATGCAACGGTTTCTTCATCCATTAGCATGTTGGTAAACACGTTGTTGACATCATCATTGTCTTCAAATTTCTCCATCAGCTTTAAATTCGACTTGGCCGTGTCCTCATCCACCTTGGTTTCGGTAACCGCCTCACGAATCAGCGTAGCCGATTCAATCTCATAATCATTTTCTTCCAGCTTCTTACGAACATCAAAAAGCTCTTCGCGCGCCGTGTATACCACAAACATTTCGTCGTCGGTATCCACATCGGTAGCGCCGGCGTCAATAGCTTCCAGCATAAACTCTTCATCGTCCAAACCTTCAGACGGCACCTGTATCATGCCCTTCTGCTCAAACATGTAACCAACGGAACCATTCGTGCCCATATTACCCCCAAATTTGGTAAAAATGTGACGGATCTCTCCAACTGTGCGGTTGTTGTTGTCGGTGGTTACCTCAATGAAGTAGGCGATACCACCAGGTCCATATCCTTCAAAGGTGGTTTCTTCATAGCTGGCTCCGCTGTCGTCTTCACCGGTTCCGCGCTTAATGGCACGCTCAATGTTATCCTTGGGAACATTATCAGCTTTGGCATTATCAATAGCCAGCGACAGGCGGGGATTTCCCTCGGGATCACCACCACCCTCGCGGGCTGCTACGGTAATCTCTTTAATATGCTTACTGAATATTTTGGACCGCTTTTTATCTTCTTTAGCCTTCTTATGCTTTATGTTGGCCCATTTCGAATGTCCTGCCATAAGTGTTCCTGATAAATTACATTAGGGTTATTGGGGTAAATATAAAAAAATGATACCACGGTTGGTAAACGTGCTAATATACTGAGATCGCATGTTTTAGTACCATCTAAGATGCAAAATTATTAAAAGCCTTACCCCGTCTTCAAATTTCACCTTTTAGGCTGAATGCAAACCTTTCAACAACCGACTTCAATTCAGCTTTATCTCGGTTTGAGAGCTAAACGCCACATCTTCATCAAATTTCTGATTTCCAAAGGATTCTTCCATCTCAGCCCGCAGTTTCTGAATGGTGAGTCCGCTGGTCAGCGCCCCGTTGCGTGCCACTGAAATCCGGCCGGTTTCCTCTGATACCACCACTACAAACACATTATTGGTTTCACTGATACCTACCGCGGCCCGGTGACGGGTTCCAAATGAAGTGGAAATATTGGGGTTCTGGGAAATAGGCAGGTAACAACTGGCTGCCACAATTCGGTTGCCGCGAATGACTACAGCGCCATCATGTAGAGGAGTGTCTTTTTTGAAGATGGTGACCAAGAGTTCATTTCGCACTTCGGCGTCAATATTTACCCCGGCATCCACCAAATCCTGCAGGGAAGAGGTGCGCGCAAATACAATCAGGGCCCCAATTTTATTTTTGGACATATCCTTCACTGCATCAATCACCTCATCTATCGTCCTATCGGAATTCGAGGTGGAGAAAAAACGATCCAGGCTGGTATTGGTTCCTAACCGGTATAATAATTTTCTTATTTCGGGTTGAAAAAGAATGATGAGTGCAATTACCCCAACATCCAGAATCTGACTGAGAATGGAATTGATGGTATTGAACCCCAGCAGGCCAATCACCACATTTATAATCACCACAAACAAAATCCCCAGTGCCGCTTGTATGGCAAAGGTACCCTTCACCCACCGATACAGGTATACCAGGACGAGCGCAATGATGAGCGTCTCGACGAAATCTTTAATTCCGAACTCGAGAAAACCGATAGGAAACAAGGCCGCCTTATTTTATTGTTGGGATTGAAGTGCCTGAAATATACGAATTGAATCGTAAGCTTCCCGCACATCGTGCACACGTAATATCCGCGCCCCTTTCATCATCGCGTGATAATGCAAAGCGACGGTTCCGGTAAGCCGGTCATCTGCAGAGCGGCCGTCTAAGACCGAGCCAATTACGGACTTACGGGAAGCACCGATAAGTATAGGGAAACCAAATTTTTGAAATTTGTCAAGATGAGCAATCAACTTAAGATTGTGCTCTGTAGTTTTCCCAAAGCCAATGCCTGGGTCCAGAACTATACTGTGAACGCCTTTTTCCTGAAGGGTGACAATCTGCTTTTCCAGAAATGCCGATACATCCTCAACCACATTATCATATTCAGGGTTTTTCTGCATGGTTTTGGGATCTCCCTGCGTATGCATGAGCACATAAGTAGCCTCAAATTCGGCGCATAACTCGGCCAAACGCGGCTCTTTCTGCAGCCCGCTTACATCATTAATAATGGAAGCACCAATCTTTAACGCCTCTCTGGCCACCTTATATTTGGTGGTATCTACTGAGAAAATAGCATCAGAAAAAGTATCAACAGCTCTTTCAAGCACCGGCATCACCCGGTCAACCTCTTCCTGTACACTGACAGGATCTGCGCCCGGACGAGTAGACTCTCCTCCTATATCAATAATGGAAGCACCGTTTTCCAGCATAATGTGGATGCGGTCCATAGCCCGCTGCACTTCCATGTATTGCCCGCCATCACTAAAAGAGTCAGGCGTAACGTTTAGAATCCCCATAATTTGGGGTACACCTGACGAGCTTATGATGTGTGAGGTATCGGGCAAATTTTCAATAATTACAGGATTGACAATTGAGAATTAGCGAACTCAAACGTGACTTGGGTACCGCAATGCAAATTATGTGGTATACCGCTCAATATATTTTTTAGCTAATGGGAGAAGGACTTACCAGTCTTCTTTCAGCTGATCGCGCTTATCATCCTTCGTGGCCCATTCGTCGGCATCGGGCAGCGCCTCTTTTGTTTCGTTGATGATATGATCCGCCCACATGTCGGCCAGACGTTCGTTGAGATCGATATAATCTTCCCATTCTTCGGGCACTTCATCATCTGGATAAATTGCTTCAACCGGGCATTCCGAAACACAAGCATCGCAATCGATACACTCCATAGGATCGATGGTGAGGAAATTAGGGCCTTCTCTGAAGGCATCTACCGGGCACACCGCCGCGCAGTTGGTATATTTACATTGAATGCAAGGTTCGGTTACTACGTAAGCCATATTTTCTTGGTGTTATAAATCTTGTGTTACAAAGTAAGTGAGACGGTTTTTGCAGGCCGGAATATCCCCTCACTTTTGGACAGATGCAATCTTAATAAGTACTCAGCCCGAATTTTCTACTTTTTCAGACATTATTACCCAACTCAACAAACCCGCTCTTTTGTAATACCTGCTAAAAATAAAAAGCCCCACTTTTTGAAGCAGGGCTTTTATACTAAATCTTATGTCAGCTTAGCGATCTTAGTTTTCGCCGCCATTATCGTCTGAGTTTTGCTCGGCAGGAGCATCAGACTGCTGTTGTGGAACCGCAGATGGGGTTTGAGCCGGAGCTTCAATAGGAGCATTTACTCCAGGACCGCCTTCCTGCAAAATACTTCGATCAACGGTTTGCCGGTCAATAGCAAAGTTAGCCAATACACAAAGCACCAGGAAAGCGGCAGCCAGTACAGAAGTTGATTTTGAAAGTAAATCAGCTGTGCGTCGGGCACCAAGTCCGCCTCCGCCACCACCGATGGCGCCGGCTCCTCCCATTCCAGAAATTCCCTGACCTTGACCGGGTTGCAATAGCACTACCACAATCAATAGAAAACAAATAATCGCAATTACTGCAACAATTATATTATAAAGCATGTTTGTAAGATTCTTAACTTTTCAAAGGATGCAAAGATATCCATTTTTGCCTACTATCCCAAGTTAAGAGTTCTAAAATAATTCACTCTTTTATGGAAAGCCTCCAAGACCAAATTGCAGACGTCATCAGCAACTCCCCTTCCCTTGCCCTGCAAATAGTTGAAACCCTCGCCGTAATTTTCCTGCTTTGGGGATTACGCCTGCTGGCCGTCAGGCTAGTTCAAAAAAATGTAGAAGACCGCCGCACTCTGTATAAGTGGAAAAAGAACCTCACTTACATTGCATTTTTTGTTGGTTTGTTGGTGATAGGCCAGATATGGTTTGCAGCAATTGGCTCATTAGGCACGTTTTTGGGATTACTGTCTGCCGGACTCGCCATTGCTTTAAAAGATCCGGTTTCAGATATGGCCGGTTGGCTTTTCATCATCTGGCGCACTCCATTTGATGTGGGCGACCGCATTCAGATCGGAGATACCAAAGGGGATATCATTGATATCCGGGTATTTAAATTTACCATCCTTGAAATTGGGAACTGGGTAGACGCCGACCAAAGCACCGGTCGTGTAATCCATATCCCCAACCATATGATTTTCAACCAAAATATTGCCAACTATACCGCCGATTTTGAGTTTGTGTGGAATGAAATTTCTGTGTTGGTAACTTTTGAAAGCGACTGGAAAAAAGCGAAGAACATTCTGCAGCAAACGATAGACGATAAGACCAAAGAGTTTGTTGAAAAGGCCCGGGAAGAAGTTAAAAGAGCAGAAAAATCCTACCTCATTCAATATCGCTACTTAACGCCTATTGTATATACGGATGTAAAAAACAGTGGCATCAATCTGACCGTGCGCTACCTGTCCAATCCCCGAACCCGCCGAAGCACAGCCCAGGCCCTCTGGGAATCTGTCCTTGATGAATTTGCCAACCATGACGATATCGACTTTGCCTACCCAACCATCCGCTATTTTGATAATACCACGGAAGGCAAACCGGGCGCTTCTGCCAATCCAAAATCATAGCGAAAAAAATTAGTTACTTAAGGATAAAAAACGAAGGAATAGCTATTAATCTCAACTAATTTGTAACAACGTGTAAACTTTTCACTCTTATATACACAGAGGCAGTTAAAAAAGATCGGTCTGAGAATTTAGCTAAATACTTAATTGCTGTTAAATAATAGAACAACAATTAAAAGAGGTTACGTATGTCAAGTAACAACATGAGAAAGTATTGCTCATTCCTGATAATAGCTGCAATAATAATAGTTACAGGATGTGAGCCATCAACGAGTGTAGATAAAAATAAAGATCAACTCACCAAACAAGAGAAGGCCGAACAAATATTAGCGAAGAACGGCCAGCCTATAGAAGGCCAATACATCGTGATTCTAAAAGAATCCGATCAGCAACAAGTGGACCGTGCACAAAAAGCGAAAATGGCCGATCTGCAAATCAACGCCATCGCACGTGACAACCAAATTGAAGAAACCAACATTAAAAGCCGGTACCGTTATTCCGTCAGTGGTTTCTCGGCAAAACTGGATAACCAGCAAGTTCGACAACTATCCAACGACGACCGGGTAGAGTATGTTGAACAAGACCGGGTTGTGATGTTATCACCACCGGTAGCCACCCAGTCTTTCTGGTGCGTCTATTTTGGTATTGGCTGTGATTACGGCGGAGGCGATCCCCAGGTAACGCCCTATGGTATTACCCGTGTAGGAGGAGCCTCTAACGGTTCTGGTCTCACTGCCTGGGTTATTGACTCCGGAGTAGACCTGGATCATAACGACCTGAATGTAAACACCCAATTGAGTGCGTCTTTTGTATCAAACGAAAGCACAGCTGACGATGGTAACGGACACGGCACCCATGTAGCTGGTACCATCGCTGCTCTGGATAACGACATCGACGTAATCGGCGTGGCTGCCGGTGCTACCGTAGTAGCCGTTAAGGTCTTGGACAGTAACGGAAGCGGAAGTTACTCCGGTGTCATTGACGGCATCGATTATGTAGCTGCTAACGGTTCTGCTGGTGATGCCGCTAACATGAGTCTTGGTGGCGGAACTTCTCAAGCCGTTGATGATGCAGTTCGAAATGCTGCCGATCAAGGCATTTATTTTGCCGTAGCTGCCGGTAATGACGGCGATGACGCCAACAATTACTCCCCTGCCCGGGTCGAATACCCCAATGTATGGACTGTTTCTGCCATCGACGACAGCGATGCTTTTGCTTCCTTCTCAAATTATGGCAACCCGCCTGTTGAATATGCCGCACCGGGTGTAAATGTACAATCACTCTGGAAAGAAGGAGGTGTGAATACCATCAGTGGTACTTCCATGGCTTCCCCACACGTAGCAGGTGTACTTTTAGTCACAGGGGGAAATCCTTCATCCGGTGGTACTGCTTCCGGCGATCCGGATGGAAATGCTGATCCCATCATTACACAATAGGGTTAAACATTAGTGCTTCATAGTAGCTAACAAAGAAGCAGTTCGGATAAGGGAAAGCACCTGCTAATGCAGCAGGTGCTTTTTTTGTATCTGTTCCTTCACCAGCACATAAGTCAGATGGTGTTACCTGTAAATATTCCCCATTTTTTTGCTGATCGTTTCTCCTGATAAGTAACTAGGCGAGAGTAGAAGTTACTAAGAACTTTGGCAGACCATGTAAGGTTGTCCCTCTCGGACGAACTCAGCACATAGTCTTCAGTAGTCTGCTTGTCGGATTCATCCACAGCAAAAGTGTCCTTTTCTTTTCCATAGTGTATGTGGCACTGCAGGCGAACGCCAGAAATATGATTTAGTGCTTCAATCACCTGTTTTCCCAAAGTAGAATCAAGGTAACCTTTATGAACCAATTCACGAACCCTGTCAAAAGAATTGGTAGATTTCAACCCGCAAACCTGCGCCAGATCTCGAAGAGCAAGAGTTGGCATTCGTAAAAATTGGGTTTTAATGTTCATAATACCTTCGAGTGATGGAGGAGGTCCGAACTCGTTGAGGATTTCCTTCAATTGCGCCAATCCGTAACTCTCGTTTATAAGCTCATCCCTTGCCTTAAAAAACCTGTCGCCAAGCCCCTTTTGTTTTCCTCCTGCGGTATGGGTAAGAAATTTTGCATCCTGCCCCGTATTTTGCAGGTTTAAGCTATGTTTTGCAAGTAATTCGGGAGAGTTTTTAAATCCAAAGACGCCTGTATCTGGTCCAAGGCCCACCTCATCTGATGTACGGCTGGTTAGCTTATGAGACATCACCTGCACCGTCAACTGCAGGATTTTTTCTACTTTCTGCATGAAATCAAATACTTCTACAACATCTTTACGTTCTTGAGCCTCGGTAACAGCCGCTAAATCAAGATCTGAGCCAGGAAACATTTCACCTCTTGCACCTGAACCCGCTATAAGTACGGTTAATGGAACGGACGGCAGCCCAAAAGCATTCTTTGCTGCACGCATAATAGCCACTGCGAATTCCCTTGTCTTGCCTGTAAACCATTTAAGTATTTCTTCGGGTTCTGCACTTCTTTTTTTTACCATATCTGAAAGATCACGATATACTTCACCCATCCAACGTGCCTGTCCTTTTATCTCTGAAGCCAACACACGCTGTGCAACTGCCGGCAAGGGAACTGATTCCAGCATTTTTTGAAACTTTGGATCCAAAATAATTTCCGCGTCCTCGTCTTTAATAAGAATGCTGCCCGTTTCTGGTTCTTCTTTGCGAACATCCATATCCAGCGTGACGGCGAGATCGACTATATCATCGAACACCCGATCATCCTCATCATAATCATCCAGTAAATCGATGATATACCCGCGGGTTTCTCTCGACAAAGAATCATATCGGATTATTGGATGCAGCCGTTCCAAGATCTGTTCCACTTCCAGATCTTTAGGTAGCCCGGATGGAGGCGTACCAAGGTGAATCTGTCGCTGAATTACCGCATTGCCCGGGGCCACCTGAAACAATGTTTTAAATTGAACCGCCGGACCTATCCCACCATTTGTTTCTAAATCTTTAGAAGAAAGAGAGGTGCTCTTTTCTTTTTGGTTATAGTCAGCAACAGCTTGAAAAGCCTTCCTTTGGATGGTCCTTGAATTATCCACTATCAGCCCTTGTAGATTTCTTTGGGCAGTTGCTGCTGGTCGATTATCTTCAAATTGAAATACAGAATCGTTATTACCTTGTTCTTTTGAATGCCCCCTTGCACCCGATGTATTTCTGCTTACTGGTTTTTTGGAAAGATGCGTATTCATATTCGAATTTTTTTGCCGTTGGCATATATACGGCATGAAATGCACATGACCCCTGAATAATAAAATGTGCACGGATGAAATAACTGTAATTTCTAAATACTCAATGAAGGGATAAAAAGCTACATAGCTTTTATAATTTACCTCTGTGTCTCACCCCTTCAAATCCGTTATTTTTTAATTGAATTAAGAACTGCTGATATACAATTCCAATCTGCTGTTACCCCGAACTTTCTGTTTTTTCCTCCCAATTGCTGCAAGAGAATATTGGCCTCATATATAAATCATAATCACTGTTAGTAGCAATCCTGCCAGCGCAAAATATAACCCGTTCTTAAAAGGCTTCGCTTTGGGCAAATACATCCAAAAGGAAGAGACTACAAAAAACAGCAAAGACAGCCCGCAAAATACGTTCAGATAAAATAGCGGATCACCGGCTTTTGCCTTGTGTAAATCATTCATTTTTTCCAGGATTACCGGGAACTCCTTAACGTTATACCGGGCAACTCCACTCTGTTTGTTGTATGAGCCCTGCTCAAAAACTATCAGGTTTCCTTTTGTCTCTTGTGCCTCAAAACCACGAATCCTTAGCATGTCTCCCAATTCATTTTCCGATAGATTGGGTGGGAGCTGCCGCTCTATTTCAGTTTCAACTTTTAGAAAATCCGTATTCCGGAAAATTAAAACCGTCCCGCTAATTGCATATACAGCCATGATGCCTGCCAAAAAGAATCCCAGATAGCGGTGGATGAGGCGTACGTAATATTGAAGTCTGTTCTTTTTTGCCATAATTCTGATACCATTTTATTAATAGGCTTTGGCTAAAGCACCCAAAAGATTGCTTTATCTATAGTATCAGATGTCGTCAGCAGAACGAACTTGCGATAAAATTCCTGGAAACAGAAATTTTGAATCAGTCTGGATAAAAAGAGAATAGGCCTGCTATGAATCAGTGGATTGAGCAGAAGAGACGATACAACTTAATCCTTCACCAACGCCACAATTCGCAGCGGCGCACCGCTCCCGTTTTTGATTTTCATAGGTAAGGCCACCACGTAAGCACCGGTAGCAGGCAACTGGTCGAGGTTGGCTACATTTTCGAAACCGGGGATATTGGCTTCAAATAAAATCTGGTGGGTTTCAAAAAGAGTAGATTGGCCGTAATCGAGGCTTGGGGTATCCAGTCCCACCGCTTTGATGTTGCGGTTTTCCACCAGCCAGCGGGCCGTTTCGGGATGAATGCCGGGAAAGCTGAGTTCGGCCACCCCTTGTTGTCCTCGCGTGGTGGTGCCCAGATATTGTTCGGCATCGGGCCAGTAGGCGCTGAGTCCGGTATAAAAGAGCAACATGGCTCCGTTGGGAATTTCACCATATTCGGCTTCCCAGCTTGTGAGGTCTTTGGGAGTGATTTGGTAGTCACGGTTGGCTTCGGCTTTATCAGAAACATCAACCACTACCGCCTGACCTGTTAATTGATCTACCTCAAGTTCCTCCACGGATTTCTTTCCTTCCGAGAAGTGAATGGGAGCATCCAGATGCGTACCTCCATGCTCGGCCGTACTGAATTTGTAGGATTCGTAATAAAAGCCGGAGTCGGTTTGGCCCACAAATACGGTATCTAGTTTAAAAGTATCAGAAGTCGGCCAGAACAGGGTTTCTTCGGAGTAATCGTGGGTAAGATCAACCCACGTACCTTCCCCTATTTCATATTCCTCCACCGGAGTGCACATGGTAAAAAGTAAAGTCCCGAATAAAAGTAGAATCGCAGTCGTCGTTTTCATTTCATCCCCAGATTTGTTTTGTGATGTTTGCATAAAAAGAAATCCCGGGATGATTGTAAAGGGGAAATGGAGAAGCTCATTCCAAGATCCATTTCACTTAATTACTTTCCAATGCAGAGCGTAGGAACGAGGGGCTTGCCCTTTTTAAGCTAATTAAATAGAAATTTGAATGTGTTCACCCAAAAACTATATTTATTCAACTGAAATGATAGGTATAAGACCATGAGAAAAAATCTCATTAAGGAACTAAAACAACTTACACCGGAAGAGAAACTTACGGTGACGGAAATATTATGGGATAGCTTGAAGGAAGAAGATGTTCCAATAAGTGAGACCCAGCTTAATATAATTCGGGAACGGGAAGAAGAATATAAGGCAGGCAAATCAACACTTTACACTTGGGACGAAGTCAAATCTAACAAAACAGCAAAATGAAGCTTCGATTTACTGAAGCCGCTAAAAAAGATTACCAAGAAGCTAAAAGTTGGTATGAAGAAATTGATCCTGATTTAGGCTCCTATTTTGAAGCAACGATCGATGAAGCTTTAGGCAGGGTGAAAAATAACCCGATGCAGTATCAAGAAATATCTGGTGATACACGCAAAACCGTGATCTTGAAATTCCCCTACAATTTATTCTATTTAATCTCTGATAATACTATTGTAATCACTGCTTTATTACACCACCGGCGAGACCCAGAACAATGGAAGCGATAGCTTCTAATTACGTTCCAACGCAGAGCGTAGGAACGAGACGTTTCATTGATACTGCTATTCTATTCTCGCAGCACAATCTCAGCGTTGAAACGCTTCTCCAGCATCAAAAACTTCAATATTCAACATTCCTTGTTCAATATTCGATGTTCAAAAGAAAAACCCTTACCTTTTAGGGCTTTTAAAAGTGCGCTGGTGCGAATTGAGTTTCGCCAGGCGATTAACTTCCAAAACTATTATCAAAAAGAACCATGGCAAAAGAATTTGATGTATGTGTAATTGGGTCAGGCCCCGGCGGATATGTAGCCGCCATTCGCGCTTCTCAGCTTGGCTTTAAAACCGCAATTGTAGAAAAGAGACATCTTGGCGGCGTTTGTTTGAACATCGGATGTATTCCCACCAAAGCCCTGTTGCGTTCGGCAGAAGTATATGAGTCGATTGAACATGCTTCGGACTACGGAATCAACGTAAAAGATTATTCAGCCGATTTTGAAGGTATTGTAAAACGGAGCCGTGGTGTTGCCAATAAAATGAGCAAGGGCGTTCAGTTCCTCATGAAAGCCAATAAAATTGACGTTTTCATGGGTACGGGTGTATTTAAGTCTAAATCCGAGCTGGCCGTGAATGACGAAGACGGTAAAGAGCAGGACACCATCAAAGCAAAACATTTTATCGTAGCTACCGGTGCCCGTCCGCGACAGCTGCCTAACCTGGAAATTGACGGTGAGAAGATCATCGATTCCGAAAAGGCCATGCAGCTCGAAAAGCAGCCTAAGAAACTGGTGATTGTAGGAGCCGGAGCCATTGGCGTTGAGTTTGCCTATTTCTATAATACTATCGGAACCGAAGTGACTCTTGTGGAACTTCAGGATACCCTGGTACCTGTGGAAGACAAAGACGTGGGTAAAGAGCTTGGCAAAATTTACAAGAAGAAAGGCGTCAACGTGATGACCGGAAGCACGGTTGAAAACGTGAAGAAAAAAGGCAAAGGCGTTGAAGTAACCGTTAAGACCAAAAAAGGCGAAGAGAAAATTGAAGCCGACGTAGTGCTTTCTGCCGTGGGTGTTACTGGTAACATCGAAAACCTCGGCCTGGAAGACATTGGTGTAAAAACTGAGAAAGGCGCTATCGTTGTAGACAAGAAAACTTACAAAACCGACGTAGACGGCATTTATGCCATCGGTGACGTAATCGGCGCTCCCTGGTTAGCTCATAAAGCTTCGCACGAAGCTACGGTACTGGCCGAGCAACTGGCTGGCGAAAACCCACATCCCGTGAATTACAACAACATTCCCGGCTGTACCTATTGCGAGCCTCAGATTGCTTCTGTTGGTCTCACCGAACAGCAAGCCAAAGACGAAGGCTATGACATCAAAGTGGGTAAATTCCCGCTGTCTGCTTCAGGTAAAGCTACTGCGCTTGGCCATGAGGAAGGCTTCGTAAAAGTGGTATTTGATGAGAAATACGGTGAATGGCTCGGATGCCATATGATCGGATTCGGCGTAACAGAAATGATTGCCGAAGCGGTTGTAGCCCGTGATCTCGAAACCACCGGACATGAAATCATCAGTGCAGTGCATCCACACCCAACCCTCTCAGAGGCCGTGATGGAAGCTGTGGCTGAAGCTTACAACGAAGGCGTTCACTTGGGAACTCCCGTTAAGAACAAAAAGAAATAAGATCACAGATTTAGCTGATCATTGGATTGGCTCAGATTGTGACTAACAAAATTTGGCTCCTTCGGGAGCCATTTTTGTCTGGTTTTGGTTTTTTTAATGATTGAAAACCAGCAATGTGACTTGCTCATGCGGAAGTTTGCACAAGTTAAGTTAAGCCAATAAAGCAAGAATAGTCCTCCCTTGAGGGAGGTGCCGACCGAATGGGAGGCGGAGGGTGTTAGCCAAGGGCAATGAGGTTTAACTCAAACACAATTCACCTTGGCACCAACACCTCTCACAATAAATGCGGAGCAACCGCATTTATTTATCTCTCCTCAAGGAGAGACTCCAATTGCCTTAAACTACATTTTAGTGCTTATTCGGTCTGACGGCTTCGAGCCCGTCAGATGGAATCGATATAGTTTAAACACATGCCAAATAAAAACATTGAACTTTACGATTTAGGCCGCGCCTCTTACCAACCGGTATGGGATCTGCAGCATGCGGTGCAGCAGCGGCTCATCGATGAGAAGCGTGCTGAGCAAAAGGGAAATTTCGAAGGTACTCGCCTGGATGATTTCCTCCTTTTTGTGGAACATCCGCATGTGTACACCTTAGGCAAAAGCGGGAAGGAAGAACACATGCTGCGCACCATGATGGAGCTACAGCAACTGGAAGCTGAATTCATCAAGATTGACCGGGGCGGAGACATCACGTATCACGGTCCTGGACAGATTGTGGGTTATCCCATTCTGGATCTGGATCGGCACTTTACCGATGTGCATAAGTACCTGCGTTTTCTGGAAGAAGTGATGATCCGGGTATGTGCCGATTACGGCTTTGAAGCCGGACGCATTGAAGGAGCCACCGGCGTGTGGGTCGATAATGCCAAAATTTGTGCCATGGGCATTCGTTGTTCACGGTGGGTCACCATGCACGGATTCGCGCTCAATGTGAATACCGACTTGAGATATTTTAACAACATCGTACCCTGCGGAATCGACGATAAAGCGGTCATCAGCCTGCAAAAACTGTCTGGTAAAGAAATTGACACCGAAGAGGTTAAAGAACGAATTATTCATCACTTTGAAGATGTTTTCGAAGTCTCCATTTCACACAAAGGTTCCCTGCAAGAAGTGGAGCAAATTATTTCGTAAGTTTTACCTTTGAAAAACTGTCATCGTGAGGAGGCAATAGAATCGAATTCTATATAGAAATTTTTACGACGAAACGATCTCTCCGAACCAGCATTTTGCTTGTTTAGAGAGATTGCCACGGGACTTGCCCTCTGCGTTCGCTTAGTCCCTCGCAATGACAAGTTTGTAAACCACTAAAAAAGCACCATGATCAAAGAACTTCAGGTTGTTGAAAACACCAAAACCAAGAACCGCCGCCCCGACTGGCTGCGCGTAAAACTTCCGTCAGGAGAAAAATTCAAAGAGGTTTCGGAGACCATCCGCGAAAATAATCTGAACACGGTTTGTTCGGAAGCACGCTGCCCCAATATGGGAGAATGCTGGGGCGCCGGAACCGCTACTTTTATGATTTTAGGCGATGTTTGTACACGTTCCTGTGCTTTCTGTGCCGTAAAAACAGGTCGTCCACCACAAGATCTTGATTGGGATGAACCCCAGCGTGTAGCTGATGCAGCTGCCAAAATGAAACTGAAGCACGTGGTGCTCACTTCTGTAAACCGAGATGAGCGCAAAGACGGCGGAGCTCCTATTTTTGCCGAATGCCACAAAGCCCTGCGTGAAGCTATCCCCGGCGTAACTATTGAGTCGTTGATTCCTGATTTCAGAGGAGAATGGGATGCAGCGCTGCAAATCGTTTTTGATACACCTCCTGATGTGTTGAGCCATAACCTGGAAACCGTACCCAGCAAATATCGAAGAGTACGTCCCCAGGCCCGATATGAGCGCTCACTTGAGTTGCTACAACGTACCAAAAATGCAGGCATCCGCACTAAAACCGGAATCATGGTAGGGTTAGGCGAAACCCGCGAAGAAGTCATTGAGTTGATGCAGGATTGCGTAGAACATGGTGTTGAGGTATTAACTATTGGGCAATATATGCAGCCCACCAAGATGCATCACCCGGTATTAGATTGGGTGCATCCGGACCAGTTTGCCGAGTATAAAGAAATTGGCGAGAAGCTGGGTATTGAGCATGTGGAAAGTGGTCCGCTGGTGCGATCATCTTACCATGCCGAACGTCACGTGTAATAGGCAAGCGGTTATTAGTGTAGACGGCTTCTGATGATAAAATCAGTCCTATTAACCAATAACTATTAACTAAGCTCGCATTGTAGTAACTTCAGGTAAATAAATAGATTATGGTTTCACTACTTATTGTACTGTCAATTAGTTACCTGTTAGGTTCCATCCCTTCTTCATTGTGGGTAGGGCAGATTTTTCATCATACCGATATCCGAAAATTTGGAAGCGGCAACCTTGGAACCACCAATGCCTTTCGTATCCTGGGATGGAAATCCGGCATTTCTGTTCTTTTTCTGGATTTTATGAAGGGCTTCGTAGCTTCCTACTGGGTGGCCATGTATGCGTTTGAAATTGGAAGCGGTCCCATAGCTCCTCCCGGCTGGGAAGCTGATGCTTTTTTGATGATTACTTGCGGGCTGTTTGCCGTAATCGGTCACATGTTTCCCATCTTTGCAAATTTCAAAGGCGGTAAAGGGGCTGCCACAGCCTGTGGCATGCTGTATGGTATCGAACCTATTTCTATTGGTATTTCCTCTGCGATATTTGTCGTAGTTGTTCTCACCACCCGCTACGTTTCACTGGCTTCAATTTTGGGTAGTTTTATTTATCCAATTAGTTTACTGATCATGCGTTATGGCCTTGGATACAATGTAGACGGCAGCATTATCATATTTGCTACTTTTATTGCCACCGGTATTATTGTGAAACACCGTTCCAATATTAAACGACTGATGGACGGAAATGAAAACCGTGTGAACATTTACGGAAATAAAGACAAAAAGAAAGAGACCGCTGAGAATATAGCGGAAGCTGAAGTATGAGTAACAAAAATGTGACTATTATCGGAGCAGGCAGTTTTGGTACTGCCCTCGCTATGGTACTGGATCAGGCTGGAAATAATGTACAGATTTGGGCCCGCGAACCCGAAGTTGCACAGGGCATAAATGAAAATCATATCAACCCTTCGTACCTCAGCGATATCAAAATTCCTGAAACCATCAAGGCCTACAATAACCTGGAGCAATGCCTGCAATCTCAGGACATTATCCTCTTTGCCACCCCCTCTCATGCACTCCGTGATGTAGCCAACAAACTAAAACCCTGCCTGGATGGACATGAGATTTTAGTCACCGTCGCCAAAGGTATTGAGAATGACACCTTCAAAACCATGTCTCAGGTGCTGGTTGAAGTAATGGAAGGCACCACCTATGAGGACAATATTGGTGTACTCTACGGTCCCAGCCACGCTGAAGAAGTAGGACTTTTTAAACCTACCACCGTGGTTTCTGCGGCTTATTCTACACGCACGGCGCGTATCATTCAGGAAACATTCTTGACCCCCATGTTTCGCGTGTACATCAACAACGATGTGATTGGGGTTGAAATCGGCGGATCCGTAAAAAACATTATGGCTATTGCCGCCGGCATCGTAGATGGCGCTGAACTGGGGGATAATGCCAAGGCAGCACTCATCACCCGCGGCCTGCACGAAATGAAACGCATGGGCGTAATGTTAGGAGCACACTCGGATACCTTTTCCGGCTTAACCGGAATGGGTGATTTGATTGTAACCTGTACCAGCTCACACAGCCGTAACCGATCAGTTGGTTATCGGATTGGTAAAGGGGAGAAGCTGGACGATATTATTAAAAGTATGAATATGGTAGCCGAAGGGATCAAAACGGCAAAATCAGTGAGAGACTGGTCGGTTAAAAATAAGGTAGAGATGCCCATCACCCACGCGGTATACCGGGTATTATTTGAGGATGTTGATCCAAGCGATGTACTTTATGAATTAATGACCCGCGATCCCAAAGACGAAATTGTTATGTAAATCGGGTTGCGGGTTTCATGTTTCGGGTTGCGAGACATTAACCCGTATCATGAACCCCGTATCTCGCAACCCAAATCCCATTTGCGATGAAAGACGAGTTTGAATTCTACATGCAGTATTCTGACACGGTCGAGGTGTCGTCTATGACCAAGACCGACCTCAAAAACCTGATTCAAACGGGAGAGAGCAGTTTTTTAGAGTTTAAACACAGTGTGGCATCACCCGAAAAAATAGCCCGCGAAATGGCCGCCTTCGCCAACACCAAAGGCGGAACCCTGTTGATAGGGGTAGAAGATAATGGCGAAATGCTGGGCTTAGAAGCCTATCACGAAGAAGAATTCTGGATTAATCAAGCAGCCCGCGATGAGTGCATTCCCGCCATCGAACCGGAAATAGAACTATTGAATGTGGGCGAACGCGACATTCTGATTGTGAAGATTCATGAAGCCGAAACCAAACCCATCTACGTAAAAGGGAAGAACCACCGGCAGGTTTTTGTGCGTCTCAAAGACGAAAGCGTGGTTGCCAGTGACGAACTGGTGGAAGTGCTGAAACAAAATGACTCCGACGAAGGGGTTACCTTCGAATATGGAGAGAAAGAACAGCAACTGTTCCGCTTTTTGAATGAATACGGAGAAATTACCGTTGAGCGCTATTCCCTGTTGGTAAGTTTAACTACCTACAGTGCCGCCAAGATTTTGGTAAACCTGGTAAGCGCCGGCGTCTTAGACCTATTTGAAAAAGATGGCGTTGCCCATTATACATTTTCCCAAAAAACTTCGTAATTTTGACTCGTTCTAAATAAAGGAGCGATACTACTATGAGCGTTCAAGAAGAAAACTTAGACGATGTAATCTCATCCCTGATTGATGTGGATGAGGAAGACGAAACCACATCTGATTCCACCAATCCCTTTGAAAAAGACGAACTGACCGGCGAACCGGTTATTCTTACCGAACGTGCCGCACGGCAGGTTGAGAAAATAAAAGCAGATGAAGGGATGGATGACAACCTTTACCTGCGCGTAGCCGTGGACGGCGGCGGATGTTCGGGCCTCAGCTATAAACTTGGCCTCGACTATCGCACCGACGAGGACAAAGTATATGAAAGCTACGGGGTTGAAATCATTGTAGCGCCCAAACATCTCATGTATGTTGAGGGGATGCAAATCGACTATCCCGACGGCCTTGACGCACGCGGCTTTACCTTCGACAACCCCAACGCCGTAGAAAACTGTGGCTGCGGAACTTCCTTCGCGGTTTAAGCTATTAGCACAACACAAGTAGATTATACTTAACGTCAGCTCGATATAAAACTTGTCATTGCATGGTATTCAGCGACCGTAAGGGAGCAAATACCGTGGCAATCTCCTGGATAATGCCTCTGAGCTTTGTTCTGGAGATCGCTTCGTCGGAAGGAAAAACACAGCTAATTCCAAAAAAGTGGGCTCCTCGCGATGACCAGCCTATTTTTACATCATTCTTATCTAGAAATCATGTTAATTCCCCGTCTCCGGAGAAGAACTCATTCCAAGCTGCTCCCGCATACGTTTCATCCCTTCCGCAGCTTTTAACTTCCAGTCTTCGGTCACATACCTGCGCACCATCAATACAGAACAAGGCGCCCGGTCGGCAATAATATCTGTGATGGTACCAAACAGCACATTACGTATGCCCCACTCATGCGAAGCCCCGATGATAATCAGATCATCTTTATGAGTTTCGAGGTCTTCGAGCATGCCGCCGGTCACATCTTCCGCTTCTTTTACGGTGATTTCCCAACGGTCAAAATTTTCGGTAAGGGGACGTATTCTTTGGCTAAGGGCTTCTTTCTCTTCTTCGGCATCAATACCCGGCTTCACTAACCGTAGCACTCTCAGGTCAGCCTCAACAGCCCGTGCCACGCGAATCCCGATTTCAAGCCCGAGGCGGGCATGCAGTCCGCCACCCCAGGGTACCACTACTGATTTAATTTCATCCAGATTACGATCTTTCAGCACCGCTACATCAGCCTTCAGGTTTTTGATGATACGCTGCACCGGCGAGTTGTAAATCCGGCCCAGGCTGAAGCCACCTTGCCAACCCATGACCATCATATCCGCTTTTCGATTTTCCGTTTCGGACATCAACCCTTTAAAAATATCATGCGAGGCTGCCGTAGCAGAATCGAATGTAGTTGCCAATAGTGATTCGGAATGTACTTCCTGCTGTTTCTCTGCACGGGATGCTTCACTTATGGATTTAATACTTTCCCGAACCGGCTCCTTATCCTCTAAAATTTGCTCTACCGTGGAAACAGGTGTTTGGTAGGGCACCTTCACCATATTCAACCCTGTTACAGAACCACCTTCCTCATCACCGGTAGCAATAAGCTGGGCTATTTTCAGTAAAGCTTTTTCGTGAACCGGGTTCGCCAAGGCCGCCATTACCTTTCTGGGCTCCGAGGCATTTAACGCACGTATAGCCGGAGTCCATTCTTCAAATTCAGATTCATGTTTTTGCGGGGCTGCGACCAACGCTCCGAAACCCTGCTCTTTCCAGTTTTCAGCCAGCTGGGGAAGGGCATGGTCAATTTCTACGCGATTCCGTCCCCACACAAAATACCAGGCCAGGCTAGCGATAATCAGAACCACCACGGCTATTTGGGCAAAAGGACCCGAATACACAATAATGGACAAACAACCCAGGGCAGCAATAATCTGCAACCAAGGCGTGCCTGGCGTTCGATAGGTCGGTTTATACCAATCCGGATTGGCCACCCGGAGCGCTACGCAACCAATATTCAGCGCGGCATAACTGTATAGCTGCAGCACACTGGCTATTTTTGCTAAATCTTCCAGGCTTTCCAGCAAGAGAAAAAACAGGGCTAACACGCCGGTAAGGATGATAGCACGATAGGGTGTCAATAATTTATCATGGATAGCACTGAGCCAGTTCGGCACCATACGGTCGCGCGCCATGGCCAGATTTATGCGGGATGATGCCATAATACTGGCATTGGCTGAAGAAAGCGTAGCCAGCAAACCGGCAATAATAATCGCGACAGCTCCCGGCGATCCCAAAATAGTACGTGCAGCAGTGGTCAATGGATCGCGAACATCAGCAATGGTAGACTGTTCAAACATACCGCCAATTACCAAAACAATAACTACATACAACAAGGTTACTAAAGCAACAGATCCAATAAGTGCCCGGGGCAGGTTCTTAGAGGGATCTTTTATTTCCTCAGCAACCGCTGCAATCTTCACAAACCCAAGAAAAGAAACAAACACCAAGGCCGTAGTGGCAGATATCGAATCAAATCCAAAAGGCATAAATGGATCATAGTTGGCACTATCAATATGGAATACCCCTAAAAAACTGAAAGAACCCAATATCACAAAAAGGACCAAGACCACTATTACTTGTGTTCGGCCTGACTCTTTAGCCCCTACTACATTTAATATGGTAAGCAGTATTCCTCCTATCACCGCACCCCAAAAAGCCGTTATCGGAAGAAACTGAGAGAGGTACTCCCCCAATCCATACAAATAAAAAGCGATGGCAAAAGTAAGACTCAGCCAAATACCCACACCTGAAATAGCTCCCAATGCCGGACCAAGTGAACGGGAAACAAAAAAGTAATCACCCCCGGAAGTCGGCATCCCGGTGGCTAACTCGGCGGCACTTGAAGCGGTTATCATACAAACAACGCCTGCTATCAGGTAAGCAAAAATGGCAGCCGGACCCGACATCTCCAGGGCAACCCCGGCCAGTAAAAAAATACCGGCACCAATCATCGTTCCAGCCCCGATGGTTAAGGCATCCCAAAAACCAAGCTCACGTTTTAAATCCGTCATAGTATGTATTCCCTTTTAGTTCCTATGTAATCTAATACCAATTTTTAGGAAGTAAAATTCACTTTCCACATAATTTATCGGTAAAATCATTACAAGCCTTTCCTTGTTTCTCTGTAAGATAATTGCGACCATCACAATGATATAAAAACAGATGAGGAGATTCACTACATGTCCACCTATAAATTCTATGAGCAGGTAAACAAGAACTTTGACAAGGCCGCCAGGTACACGCGATTTGATAAAGGTATACTGGCCCAGATAAAAATTTGCAATACAGTCTATCATGTCACTTTTCCCGTTCGGCGGGATGACGGCAGCATCGAAGTAATCGAAGGCTGGCGGGTAGAACATAGCCACCATAAATTACCCACCAAAGGCGGTATCCGCTTCAGCCACAAAGTGGATGAAGATGAAACCATGGCATTGGCGGCGCTTATGTCCTACAAATGTGCCATCGTAGATGTACCTTTTGGAGGTGCCAAAGGCGGGGTAAAAATCAGTACGCGAGAGTATTCCGAATCGGAAATTGAGCGCATCACCCGGCGATACACCTATGAATTGATTAAAAAGGGATTTATTGGTCCGGGCGTAGATGTGCCCGCACCCGATTATGGTACCGGAGCTCGTGAAATGGGTTGGATTCTGGATACCTATCGTCAAATGCATGATGACCTGAACGCCGAAGGCTGTGTAACCGGCAAGCCCATTCAGCAGGGTGGCATCCGGGGACGTACCGAAGCTACAGGACGAGGGGTCTATTTTGGCATCCGCGAGGCTTGTGACTCAAAAGAAGACATGAACAAGATCGGACTTGAAACCGGTGTAGAGGGTAAGACTTTTGTTGTTCAGGGACTTGGTAACGTGGGATATCACGCTTCCAAGTATATGACTGAAGCCGGAGCCAAACTGGTTGGTGTAGCTGAGATTGAAGGCTCCATTTATGATGAGAACGGCATCGACCTGGAGAAATTGATGGCTTTTCGCAAAGATACCGGCTCCATCATCGGTTTTGAAAACACCAAGGAACTGAAGAACCGCGATGATGCTCTGATGGCCGAATGCGATATTCTGATTCCTGCTGCCCTGGAAAGCCAGATTACCGGCGACAATGCCGACCGGGTGAAAGCTAAAATTGTGGCAGAGGCTGCCAACGGTCCTACCACTGCCGATGCACACGATATTCTAAAAAAACGTGGTGCCCTCATCATCCCCGATTCCTATCTGAATGCAGGTGGTGTAGTGGTGTCTTATTTCGAATGGCTTAAAAACATCCAGCATGTTCGCTATGGCCGACTGAGCAAACGCTTTGACGAAACCAGTATGAAGAAAATCCTGGGCGTTATTGAGAACCTCTCAGATCGAAGGTTTACCCAGGAAGAACTCGACAACCTGGCCCACGGTGCTGGTGAATACGACCTGGTTGATTCCGGTCTGGAGGAAACCATGATTACCGCTTATCAACAGATTGCCGAAATCCGTAACGAGCACGATCTCGATGATTTACGAACGGCAGCTTTCATCAATGCGATCAACAAAATCGGCATCATGTACGAACAGATGGGTATTTTCCCGTGATTAGGTAGTTTTTACTTTCCTGTAAGGGCGCATTGCCATGTGTCTTTACGCAATGATTATGAGGCAGGCCGTTTGGTCTGCCTTTTTTTGTTTGCCCAATTCAAAGGATCATCTATATTTAGGAGGGAAATATGTTCGGATTTAAATAGGCCTTATAAGAAAAAACGGTATTAAATTTATTTCTTATTGGGATGGTGGGATTGCGATAGTGGCAACCTACCTGGTATTGACCAAATAGAATCTATCCGAAGTTATAAGGTTATATCACTTTTTTACCCTAAGCACGGTTGAATACCAATTGTTTACTTATCACAGTCAAAATCTGTGGAAATCTCTAAATCCCCTTAATCCGTGATTCAAACACCTGCCTAACCTCCGAAAACCATCAATTTCTTTGGCAGGGCTACCAACATGTGCCCCAATAGAGGCCATGATGCTCACAAGTTAGAAAGAAACCCTTCAATCCACCTACACCGCTACCCCTTTTCCTCCATCACAGTATAGATCCATTCCACATAATAGGATATCCGGGAATTGTAGAATTCTTGTCCGCATACCCCATACCGGAATGCTGAAATATCAACTCCATCCCATCTTACGCCGCTGGCAACACCGGCTAAATACCACTCATTTTCTTTTTTAATGAGCAAAGGACTTCCACTATCACCTCGCCCTATCACTGCCCTATCACTCCTTCTGTAGCCAAAGCTTTGTCACCACAGTCGAATGTATATACGAGCCACTTATCTCTGGCTTCCTCTATCTTATTTTGAGCTCGCCTTAATTGTTGCCTGTTCGGCGAGGCTTCGTATTGACCAAGCTCTCCGTTTCCAGTGGCTCCTTTACCAAAAAGAATCCCAACCTGCCCTGCTTCATCCGCTGTTTGAAGAAGCTTTACGGGGCGTATCTCTTCAATGGGGTTCGCTAATTGAATCAGCGCGATATCATACATCGCCTCTTTGGCATTTATGACAGTCCGCGCTTTTTCCGGTGTTTTTTCAAGTGATATCACCCCGTCCATGTTTTCAACTAACTGATCGTATGACGCTTTGAACTCCGAATGAATAATCACCCGGGACACTTTTCGGGGTTTATTGTTAATGATCACTTCCTCAACAAATTCCGATTCCACAGAATGAGCTGCAACTACCACCCAGCGGCTGGTTATAAGTGTGCCATGACCACTTTCGGGTAAATCCACAAGCTGAGGAAAGGCGTCATCAGGAACCAGGTATTCGGAATCATTCACATCGGCCCGAATAATGATAAATATTTCAGCTATGGCATACAGGCACAGAAAGATGCCTGCAAAATGTAATGGGCTACTCAGCAGCCTGTTCTTGATGATTTGCATTTTGTTGATAATAGGTTCTAAATGGCTGCTCCACCTACGCGGATAGATAATGTTGGTTACGGGAAACACGGTATAAAAACAAAATCCGCGTCTATCACGGAATCCCCTTAAGCCGTGGTTCATGAACCATCTTGCCCAACCTCCGAAAAGCATCAATATCTTTTGCACCAACCCGGCGGAGGTTTCTCTTTTTTCTTTCTTTAACCCCGGGCTGCGTCCGGTTAACACCATAATCCCAATTCCACATTTTTTCGGACTTACCTGGGCTACCAACATATGCCCCCTAACGGGGCCTTTCATAATGACCAACATCACACACACAAAAAGAAAATCCGTGCTATCTGTAAATCTACCTCATCCGTGATTCATACATCATTAGCTTTATACCCAGAAAAGAAATCCGTGAAATCCCTCAATCTGCTAAATCTGTGATCGAAGCCACCTACTCCGAAGTCCAATACCCCACCGCTATAAATGACAAAGCCGAAGCCGTAATCCCAAAAACATTAGGATCTAACTCATAAGGAAGATTTTCTGCTCCCACCTTAAGCTGAAGAAACAGGGTGACACTGCCGCCTAACAGCATGGCTGTCATCGCCGCAGCCGGGGTGCTTCTCTTCCAGTACAAGGCACCTATCACCGGGACAAACAATCCGGAAACCATAAAAGCGTAAGAATACAGCATCAAGGTTAGCACGTCATCCATAGAATATGCCACAAGAATAGCCAGCGCTCCTATCACGAAAGTTACAATTTGGGAGGTCTTCAAAAACGAAGCACTCTCGTGATCCATATCATTTAGCTTAGAAAGAAAATCAGTTACGATATTACCGGATGAAGCCATCAGGCAACTATCAGCGGTAGAAAGGATAGCGGAGAAATAAGCGGCCAGCATCACGCCCATAAAACCCACGGGCAGCACGGTACGCAACAACATCGGCAGACCCGTTTCGGGATCAATTTCACTGACACTGGCAGCCCCCAAATAATCAAACATGCCCTGATCGGCGGCAACCCGGGCGAATAATCCCAAAGCCACGCCCATGAACGCCATTACCGGCCACTCAAACAATCCGGCCAGGTACCACGCTCGTTTAGCTGTTTTTTCATCCCGGCAGGCATAAATGCGCTGGTAGAGCGTCATCCCGATATACCAAATAGGGAAAATGGTAACCAGCCAGTACACCACATCCTGCCAGCTGAAATTGGTGAGCGAAAGCATCTCCGGGGAAACGGTGGCTTGTATTGTATCCCAGCCACCTACAGCCGAATACGAGATGGGAATCCCTACAAACACCAAGCCCAGCATCAGAATGGTCCACTGTATGGTATCGGTGTAGATAACGGCTTTTATCCCGCCCAACACAGTGTATACTACCGCCACAATGCCCATGATCAGGATGCCATTATCCAGGCTAAGATTGGCAAAAGTACCATTAGCCAACTTCGCACCGGCCAGAATCTGGGAGCTGGTAAATCCCGCATAGCCAATGGCTGAAATAACAGCTGCCACCAAAGCTACACTGCCCGAGTAGTGATGTTCGAATATCTGGGGAAAGGTGTAGGCATTTTTAAACACGGGGTTGTTCTTCACTTTGGGGATGAGCAGTACAGCTGCCGACCAAGCCCCCAACAACCCCGTAAACAACATCCACGAACCAGAGAGGCCCATGGTAAAACCGAGTCCGCCCAAGCCAATGGAAAAGCCGCCGCCTACATCCGTGGCCACCACCGAAAGACCGATATGCAGACTGTTCATATCGCGCCCACCCACGTAATAATCTTCCCCGCCTTTGTTTTTTCGGTAGAAATAATAGCCAAATCCCAACAGGCCAATGATATAAATGGCAAAAATGGTCAGGTCGATGGGATGCATGGATAAGGATCGTTGAGGTTAGGATGAGTGCGTAAATAGCCTTCAATATCAGCCATTTAACGTGTTTAAGAGCATTTCACCCAATTATAGGGGATATGAGGCGAAGCTTCAATTTTGAAAGGGGCTACCAGCATTTGCCCCATAGCGGCTCTATTACGATTACCCACATAACATCAAAAAGAAAAACCGTGTCATCCAACAATCTGTCGTAATCCGCGATTCAATCACCTAATTGCCCAACCTCCGCAAACCATCAGCTTCTCTGGCTCCCGCCGGGCGGAGGTTCGTCTTTAATTTTATCATCTAACCCCGGGCTGCGTCCGGCTGACAATTAAACCTATTTCAATATCTCTTCGGACTAACCCGGGGCTACCAATATGTGACCCCTAGCGGGGTCTTTCGTGATGACCGGCATCAAAAAAACAGAAAATCCGTGCTATCCTTAAATCCACCTAATCTGTGATTCATACACCATCAGCTTCATACCCAGAAAAATAATCCGTGCAATCCCACAATCTGCTCAATCCGTGATCACACTCTTTTCATTTTGGGCAAGGCCAGATTCCATCGAATAGATACCGTGCGAATCCCAATAATAACCCCGGTAGTCAGCAAATAATTAAGATTATCCGGAAGATCAATTTCAATCCCCAGGTAAAAAACGACCGCGCCGGCCAGGCAAGCGGTGGCATAAATTTCTTTTCGAAAGATAAGTGGCACTTCGCGGCACAACACATCACGGGTGATACCTCCAACCACGGCGGATATCATCCCCATCATGCCGGCCATAAAAGGATTCAACCCGAACGACAACGCCTTTTCCATCCCGATGATGGTAAACAGCGCAATGCCAATGGTATCAAAGAGGAAGAGGGTCTTGCTGTAATTGTTCAGCTTTTTCCCCATCAGGAAAGTAAAGGGCACGGCGGCCAGAATAACTATGGGGTAATTCATATCGGCCATCCAGGTGATAGGATGGCTGTCGAGCAGTAAATCGCGGACGGTTCCTCCGCCAATGGCCGTTACAAATCCCACGACGGAAGCACCGAAAATATCCATATCGGTTCGCGAGGCCATCCGTATACCACTGATGGCGAACACAAAGGTTCCGAAAAGATCAAGCAGGTAGATTACGTCCATTACTGAGTAATAGCTGGGTAGGTTAAAAGAAAATTACAGGCTTAAAGTATTTTTTTAGAGTATTGGAAGCAGGAGCTTTTGCGTTCCCAACGAGGACGTTGGGAACGAGACCTCAACATGACATCAAAAAAGAAAATCTGTGTCGTCCCACCATCCGTTAAATCTGTGATTCAACCACCTAATTGCCCAACCTCCGACAACCATTAGCTTCTCTGGCACCCTCTGGGCGGAGGTTCGCCCTATTCATCTTCTTTATCCCCGGGCTGCGTCCGGTTTACAATTAAACCTATTTCAATGTCTTTTCGGACTTACCCGGGGCTACCAACATGTGACCCCTAACGGGGTTTTTGATAATGACAAACATCAAAAAAAGAAATCCGCGCAATCCCAAAATCCGCTTAACCCGTGATTCAGGGACGGAATTTAATATCGACCTTCTTCGTGGGAGATTGCTCCTTCAAGCGAATCGCCAGTTGCTGCTGCATGTTGCCGGTGGCTTCCATCAGGGCGGTAGCTGCAGGGGATTCACTGTCTTCCAGCACTATCGGTTTACCGGAGTCGCCGCCTTCGCGCAGGGTTTGCTGCAGGGGAACTTCAGCCAGCACGGGCACATTCATTTCTTCTGCAAGATGCGCGGCTCCGCCTTTGCCAAAGATGTAGTATTTCTTATCCGGCATATCGGGTGGAGTGAAATAGGCCATATTTTCTACCATGCCCAGCACAGGCACATTCACTTTTTTGAACATCGCCACGCCTTTGCGGGCGTCATCCAGGGCCACGGTTTGCGGGGTAGAAACGATCACGGCGCCGGTCAGCGGCACGGTTTGCACAATGGTAAGCTGGATATCACCGGTTCCGGGAGGGAGGTCCATAATCAGGTAGTCCAGTTCGCCCCATTCCACATCGGTCATAAACTGCTTGATGGCGCTGGTAGCCATGGGGCCGCGCCATACCATCGCCTGGTCCACATCCACCAAAAAGCCCATTGAAACTAATTTGATGCCATATTTCTCATGCGGCACCAGTTTCTTTTGGGTGGTGATGTTAGGTCGGTCGTGGATATTAAACATGGTGGGGATGCTTGGCCCGTACACATCGGTGTCCATCAATCCCACTTTATGGCCTTTCTTAGCCAGGGTAGCTGCCAGGTTCACCGCTACGGTAGATTTTCCAACCCCGCCCTTGCCGGAGGCTACAGCAATGATGTTCTTCACGCCTGGCAGTATTTCCTGCTCTTGTTGCTGCTGTCCGGGTTTTGACGCTTCCATCTCCCGTTTCTTGGAGAGATTCACTGCCGTCTGTATATCTACAATGGCTTCACTGTCGATAAACTTGTGGATGGCATTCTCACACTTTTTAGTGAGCTTCTGCTCCAGTGCTTCATCCTTCTCGGGAAATTCGAGCGTGAAGGATACGTATTTGTCTTGCACGATCACGTCCTGAACCATGTCCAGAGAAATGAGATCGCGTCTTTCGGTGGGGTGTAAAATCTGGCTGAGTGCGGATTTAACCTGTTCTTTGTTGATAGCCATAACTGCTTTTTAACCTGTGTCTATTGAACGGTCATAATTTTCATGAATTGAGGCCCCAAAGATAAGTATTCTTGAGGAGGGATATGAACACAGATATTGTGGAATTTGGTTTCTTTTTCGAAGACAACAAGTTAAATAGACAGGACTTCTGCCGGTAAAATGCACAAAGAAAGTTTCCCTCGCCTGTTCCGATTAATTTGGGAAAGGAAGATCCATCAGTCAGTGAGTTCCTGACTGATGATGAGGAATCTGAGATCTGTTATGCGAGATAAAATGTTATAAAGGCCATATCAACCAAAGTCGCTAGCCTCCTTTGTAAGAAGGAATACAGCGAAAACACATCCTTACTTGAAATAAGCCACGAACTTGATTGTATAATACCAAACCTATCCCACATTTCTATAAACATTCCCAATAAATACCTATGTTGTGCCGATTTTTGGTGAACAAAGCCTTACCTTTCGCCTTATCGAAAAACAGGAATCTGGGGTAATAGTATCCCAAAATTCATGAACACAGATTTTATCCTTATACATGGCTAAACAAACGCCCTTTTATCACATCCATCAAAAAGCCGGAGCCAAATTGGTTGATTTTGCCGGTTTTGAAATGCCTGTTCAGTACAAGGGCATCAAGGCAGAACACAAAGCTGTTCGCGAAAGCGTAGGTATTTTTGATGTATCGCACATGGGCGAATTCTATATTCACGGCCCAGAAGCCTTGGATTTAATCCAGAAAGTAACGGTGAACGATGCTTCCAAACTTACGGATGGCAAAGCCCAATACACCTGCATGTGTTACGAAGACGGCGGTATTGTGGACGACCTGATTGTGTACAAATTGTATGATGACGCTGGTTACATTGCCGTGGTAAATGCCTCCAACATTAAAAAGGATTTTGACTGGATTACCCAAAATAACAGCTTTGATGCTGAAGTGATCAATCAATCAGACAACACCTGCCTGCTGGCCGTACAAGGCCCCAACTCCATCGACACCCTTCAAAAGCTGACCGACTTGGACCTCAGCGATATCGGGTTTTATTCTTTTAAGATGGGCAGCCTGGCCGGGATTGAAAACATAGTTTTTTCTGCCACCGGATACACCGGGGAAAAAGGATTTGAATTGTATTTCGATAAAAACATAGCCGATCCGGAAGCTATTTGGGGAGCCATCATTGAGGCCGGTGAGGAATTCGGCATTGAGCCCTGTGGCTTAGGCGCCCGCGATACCTTGCGCCTAGAGATGGGCTATGCCTTATACGGCAACGACATCACCAAAAACACCCACCCACTCGAGGCCCGCCTCGGATGGATTACAAAATTTGATAAAGGCGACTTTATTGGGAAAGCCACACTTCAACAAAAGAAAGAAGAAGGGCTGAACCGAAGACTGATAGGCTTTATGGTAGAGGGAAAGCGTAACATTCCCCGCCAGGGCTATGAACTCCAAAATCAGGATGGCGAACCCATTGGTGAAGTCACCAGCGGAACAATGTCCATCACTTTGGGTAAAGGTATAGGAATGGGGTATGTTGATAAATCCTATGCAGATGAAGGCACTGAGATACAGTTGGTGATACGGAACCGAACGGCACCGGCAGTGATTACACGTCCCCCGTTTATCAATCAATAATTTTTTTATTTAGAGAGAACCATGACCGACATACAACACATAGACGTATTTTTTTCATTACAGGCCTTCCAAGAGGAAGAACTACGCGGCAAAACGGCTGTTATCATTGATGTACTCCGCGCTTCTTCTTCCATTGCTACTGCTATTCATAACGGCGCCAAGAAAGTAATTCCCGTAGCCGATATGAGCGATGCCATGAAAATTGCCACCACTATGGATCAAAAAGATTACCTGCTGTGCGGCGAGAAAAACGGCATCAAAATTGACGGCTACCAACTGGGAAATTCTCCTGCCGAATATGGCCCCGATGTAGTTAAGGACAAAACCCTGATATTTAATACCACCAATGGCACCAAGGCTATTAAAAAAGCCTCTCTTGCCAACGAAGTGTTGGTCGGTACGTTCCTCAATCAGCAAAGCATCATCAATGCCTTGCAAGGTCGAGAAGGTGAAGTGGCCCTGATTTGCTCCGGCTGGCGCGGACGGATTTCCATTGAAGATATTTTGTTTGCAGGCTCGATGCTTCACACCATCTGCGAAGGAAATTTACCAGCCGCCGCCAAAGACGGAGCCAAAGTTGCATTTGGTCTTTTCCAAAAATATGGGGATGATATAGAACAGGCGATCCGCGAAAGTGACTATGCCAAGCGACTGGCCGATGTTGTTTCGTCGGAGGATCTTGCCTTTTGTTGTAAAGTAAATGAATTTGATGTGCTTCCCGGTATGCGGGATGGAATTCTTACAAACCTGAATGGCTAAAAAAGACTTAAATACATCCGGTAAAACCTCCGGCTTAGACGCCAACCGCAAAAAAGAAATTATGGGCATTATCGTAATTTCCATTGCGGTGTTGCTGGGGCTTAGTATTCTCTCCTATAATCCAGAAGATTATCAATACGCCCGGAGTATTTCTTTCCTGGATTTATTTAATCCGGATGCAAATTCCCGGCTGGTGCAAAACTGGTTGGGTCCGGTTGGAGCTTATATCTCTCATTATCTGGTACACAGCTTGTTTGGCTACACCAGCATTATATTGGCCCTGATTGTAGGCTACCACGGTTGGCATATCTTTCGGCGGAGAGATATCAGAGAACTGGGCTGGCTAACAGTGTTATCGGTTTGGGGGATGATTTTGCTTTCCACATTCATCGGATGGCTAAATGCCCATGCTTCCTTCCCGGATGATTCTATATGGAGCGGCACGGCAGGAGTAGCCATTGCCCAGGTGTTGTACAATATCACCAACATCGGTTCCATCATTATTCTTTCTGTGTTGATGCTGATTACCCTGCTGATGTTTGTAGACCGTGATCTCCAAAAAACCATCGACAATATGAAACTGTGGATGGAGAACCTGCAGGAAAAACTGGATGAACGCCGGGCCGCCCGACAACTTCGCAAAGAAGAAAAAGCCAAAGAACGCGAAGAACGGATAGCTCAAAAGCGTGCTGAGCAGGAAAAGAAGAAAGAAGAACAAGCCGCTCAGAAGAAACAAAAACAGGAAGAGAAAGAGCTTCAGAAAAAAGAAATTGCCGAAGCTGAAAGCGAAGAAGAACCCGTAAAACCGGCCCCTTCCATTGATGAAATTGTGGAGAAATCGGAAGAACAGGATCGCGAGAAGCGCGAACAAGAGAAAGCCGAAGCAGGTACTCTGGATACCCGGCAGCGTGCCACCCTCGAGAAAGAGGAAGAAATTGACGAGGACGAAGACGACATCGAGGTTTCGGTATATGTAGGCAAAGGCGAGGAGCAGGCCGATGAGAAAGACCTCGACAAGATGAATAAGAAGAAGGCCAAAGAAGTGCCAGTCATCAAGTACAAGTTCCCCAAAGTGGACTTATTGGACCCGCCGCCTGCTGAAGGCAACGAAGTGGACCTGGAAGAGATCAAGGAAAACAAACGCATCATCCTTGATAAACTGAAGCGCCACAAAATTGAGATTGTGGGCATCAATGCTATTGTTGGTCCTACGGTAACGCTGTATGAGCTGGAACCGGCCCCGGACGTTAAAATCTCCAAGATTGAGAGCTATTCCAATGACCTGAAGATGGCTACGGCTTCCAAAGGCTTGCGTATGCTTTCGCCCATTCCAGGCAAGTCAGCCGTAGGTATTGAAGTGCCCAACAGCACGCGCGAAACAGTGTATATCAAGGAGGTCATCAACACCAAGAAGTTCGTTGAAACGGACATGACCCTGCCTGTAGCATTTGGAAAAACCATTGAGAACGAGGTTTTTATGATTGACCTCACCAAGATGCCTCACTTGCTCATCGCCGGGGCTACCGGTTCTGGTAAGTCGGTAGGTATCAATACCATCATCACCTGCCTGCTGTACAAGTGCCATCCCGATAATCTCAAGTTCGTGATGGTAGATCCAAAGAAGATCGAGCTCTCGCTGTATCGCAATATCCAAAATCACTTTTTGGCCATGTTGCCTGATTCAGATGAGCCCATTATCACTGATACTACCAAAGCGCAGGAAACCCTTGAAAGCCTCTGTAAAGAAATGGATGATCGCTACGACCTGCTGAAGATGGCTATGGTCCGCGACATCAAATCGTACAACGAAAAATTTAAAACCGGTGAGCTGGATGAGGAACTCGGTCACCGCCACCTGCCCTACATCGTAGTAATTATTGATGAGCTGGCTGACTTGATGATGACTGCCGGCAAACAAATTGAGGAACCCATTGCACGACTTGCACAGCTGGCCCGGGCTATTGGTATTCACCTGGTGGTAGCCACACAACGTCCGTCGGTGAACGTAATTACGGGGACCATCAAGGCCAACTTCCCCGCCCGCATTGCTTACCAGGTAGCTTCCAAAGTAGACTCCAGAACCATCCTAGATCAGGGCGGCGCCGATCAATTGATTGGAATGGGGGATATGCTTTTCAACAACGGAACTGGCATGGTTCGCATCCAAAATGCCTTTGTATCCACCGAAGAAGTAGAAAAAATTAACACCTTTATCGGCCAGCAAGCCGGCTACAAGGAACCTTTTCACCTGCCCATCATAAAAGATGATACTGGAGACATCCCTGATCCGTTAGAAGACATAGACGAATACTTTGAGGCTGCAGCCAAACTGGTAGTTATTCACCAGCAGGGGTCGGTTTCACTGTTGCAGCGTAAACTAAAAATCGGCTATAACCGCGCCGGACGAATCATAGATCAATTATTTAATGCAGGCATTGTTGGACCATATCAAGGCAGTACCGCTCGCGACGTTCTGGTACAGGACGAAGACGAGCTTCAGGAACTTTTGGACAATTTGGATGAGTATGAAGGATGATAGTGAGAGCTTTCAGCTTTCAGGCCTTAGCTCTCGGCAGGTTAAGGTAGTCTCCAAAACCTGGCCAAAGGTACTACTCTTATTTTTTGGGGTGATGTTGATCTCCACCACCAGTCTGATCGCTCAAACTCCCAACTTCGATCAGCTTAAAGAACGCTTCGAGAGCGGTGAAGTATTTGTAGCCGATTTCAATCATACTTACACCGATTCCTACACCGGCGAAAGCGTGAGCAGCTCCGGCAACATCTGGATTGATAAAAATCGGTACAAGCTTCAGAGCGAAGGCCAAACAGTAGTGGTAGACGGCAAATTCTCTCGCGTATATGACATGAATCGCAACCGCGTAATCATTGACTATTATGAGCCGGAAGACGATGATTTTGCACCATCCCGCATGCTCAGTGGTATTGATTCCACCTATACTGTATCAGAGGAATCTCTCCGTAATCAAACCAAAATTACCCTGGAGAGCACCGACGACTTTGCCGTGTTTGTGCAAGTTGAAATCATGCTGGATCGCCAAAACCGTCCGGTCAAAATCACCGCATGGGATATCTCAGACAACGAAATTGTGACACGGTTTGAAGAAGGAAAGTTTGTGGGTTCGCAGTCTGGCTTGTTTGAGTTGGAATACCCTGCCGATGCAGAAGTGGTTGATATGAGGTATTAGTATATTTGAATAGATTAAATAACGGTTTGATTTTGAAAGCCATGAAAAAATCCGATGTAAAGAAACTATTAGAAAGAGCGAAGAGAATTAGGGAGTCTGCAAGAGGCTCTTTAACCATGAAGGAAATCCAGAAAGCAATCGAAGAAGGACGACCCTAATTAGCAAGTTTTTAATGCAGAATAAAAAAATACTTAAAGTACTTGGCAGCGTAGCTCTTGGAGCACTTTTCATTTGGTTGGCTTTTCGGTCGGTAGAATTCAGTGAGGTGGTGGAATCCGCCCGCAACATGAGCTGGTGGTGGCTGTTGCCTTTTACTGCAGCTACCTTATTTGCCCATTATGTCCGCGCCCTGCGGTGGGAGATGCTCTTCACCAACAAAGAAAGAACTCCTCCCAAGATCACCTTATTTACAGGCGTGATGTTTGGCTATCTCGTCAACATCCCTTTGCCCCGCGTTGGCGAAGTGGCCCGCCCTGTGTACGTAGCCCGGCAAGTGGGCGAAAGCAACAGTAAAATCATAGGCACTATTGTACTGGAACGCGTAGTGGACTTGCTGGGTATGCTGCTGTTAATGGCTTTTGTAGTTGTATTCCTGATTGCAGACCCGCAAGTGCTTTCACGCCTTTTCGGCATCGACATTACCAATCAGGAAACACAAATAAACATGATTCTTTCTTTACTGAAGTTTGGGGTGATTGCAGTGGCAGCCTTGGCACTGTTGTACTGGGGTTTCAAAAAAGCGGCTGAAAAAACCGAGGGAAAAATTGCTGAGATCGTCATCAAAATTCAGAAAATCATCCGCACCTTTGTAGATGGACTCCTTGCTATCCGTGAACTTAAAAACTGGCCACTGTTTATTTTTTATTCTGCTTTAATCTGGGTGCTCTATATTTCCATGACCTACATTGGTTTCTGGATGTTTGACATGCAAACCGTGTACGATCTTGGTATACAAGAGGCTGTAGTACTTACGGTTGTAAGTGCAGTGGGGCTTACTATTCCTACACCCGGCGGTATTGGCTCCTATCACCTCTTTATCACCAAAAGTTTGTTTATTTTTTATGGCGTACCGGAAGCTACCGGCCTGGCTTATGCCACCATTTCTCACGCCGCCACCCTGGTGCTTATTTTTATTACCTCTCCAAGCCTGTTGGCAATCGACAAGTTTTTGGGGATGAAGCGGGAGGCAAATACCATTTCACAAGAGGCTTAACAAATGGCTCAGGCACAAACATTTACCTACCAAAATCAGGACATCGCATTCCAAACTATAGGGGAAGGCAAACCATTGGTGATTCTGCATGGCTGGGGTAGCAGCAAACGTGTGATGATGCCTGTGGCCAAAAACCTCGCTCACTTGCGCGCCTGCTACGTACTGGATTTACCCGGCTTTGGCGACTCCCCAGAGCCCAAGCGAGCCTGGAATATCGACGACTACACCGATGCCGTTCAAACCTTCATTGAACACCTAGGAGCCGAAAAAGTGGACTTACTGGTACATTCTTACGGCGGACGTATCACCCTGAAACTCTGCGCCCGCGAATTTGGCAAAACCCATATCGATAAAGTGCTGATCACGGGCGGTGCCGGCATGAAACCCAAACGCTCCCTTAAGTTCTATATCAGAAAATACACGGCCAAATTACTCAAAGCTCCTTTTGTACTTTTACCCGGAAGCTTGCGCGAAAAAGCCCTTGGATGGCTCCGTGGCACCGCTCTTTGGAAAAGCCTGGGCTCCAGCGACTACAGCAAGCTCAGCGGGGTGATGCGCGAGACTTTCGTTAAATCCGTCTCTGAACACCTTGAATCTACCCTGCCCAAGATTCCCCATGAGGTGCTGTTGCTTTGGGGTGAAAACGATGACGCCACTCCGGTCTATCAAGGCAGACGCATAGAAAAAGGGATTCAAAATGCCGCCATGGTCATTATCCAGGATGCCGGTCACTACGCCTTTCTTGACAAGCCCAAACAATTTGCCCGTATCGCTACTGCCTTTTTTAAGGGGTGATGTTTTTTAGGAATTCTGAATTCAGAAGTCAGGATTCAGAATGGAAACTGGAGCCCTCGCTTCCTTATCACCGCATTACCTATTTCCCTTTTAGGAAGGACAAGCCCCTCTAATCCAAAATAGTTATAACCATTTTGGATTATATTCCTGTTTAGTTATAACCATTTTGGATTATATTCCTGTTTAGTTATATTTGTTATAGTTTTTCACACTTTATCTTTGAGCGTTAATGATCAAGCGTCAGTTAACAGAACAGCTTAAAAACCGTCTTTTTGAGGGACGGGCTTTGGTGGTCATTGGGCCAAGACGCGTTGGCAAAACTACATTAATTAATGAGCTTTTAAAAGCTACCGATGCCCACGTTCTTTTTTTGGATGGTGATGACCCGACCGTTCGCCGATTATTGGATGAGCCAAATACCGAACAGATTCGTCAGATTATAGGGGAAAACAAAGTAATTTTTGTAGACGAAGCACAACGCATTTCCAGCATAGGACTTACCGCAAAAATTATCACGGATCAATTTAAAGAAAAGCAGCTCATACTGAGTGGCTCTTCTGCTTTTGATTTAAATAACAGCTTACAGGAACCACTAACGGGACGAAAGTGGACGTATAATTTATTTCCGATAAGCTGGAATGAATGGCAACAGCATGTTGGGTATGTAAAAGCTGAACAGGATATAGAAAACCGTTTAGTGTACGGATTTTATCCAGAAGTACTCAATAATCCTGAACAGCCCCGGGAAATCTTGGCTGAATTGGTTGACAGTTATTTATATAAGGATATTCTTAACTATGCGGGTATTCGCAAACCGGACATTATACAAAAACTGGTACAGGCTATTGCGCATCAGGTTGGGCAAGAAGTAGTTCATAAAGAGTTAGCCGATTTGGTGGGCCTTGATCCTAAGACTGTCAGCAATTATATCGACATTTTGGAAAAGGCCTTTGTGCTGTTTAGACTACCGGCTTTTAGTAAAAATGTGCGGAATGAGATAAAGAAGAACCAGAAAATATATTTTTATGACAATGGGATAAGAAATGCTGTAATCCATGATTATGATCCCCTGCAAGGAAGGACAGACCTCGGAGGCCTTTGGGAAAATTTTCTGGTAAGTGAACGCCTTAAACAATTACGCTATGAAAGGAAACCGGCTAAAATGCACTTCTGGAGAACAAAGCAGCAACAAGAAATAGATTACGTGGAAATTTCAGGCAAACAAATATATGCGTATGAGTTTAAATGGAATCCCAAACGAAATATTCACTTTCCCAAAACTTTCACTAAAAACTACCAAGCTGATATAAAAGGCATTCATCGTGAAAATTTCAGGGATTTTGTAATGGAATGGAACTCAACCTAATGAAATCAGCTGCTTGTTCCCTAACATCTTATTCAAATAATTACTGAATGCTGAGTTTTGAATTCTGACTCCTTTAATACACACTCTACCCCAAGCCCCTCAATAACCAACCCTGCATTTAATAAGCTGATGTGTGTCTTTTGTGCCTTTCGGCTGCTTTTATCGCCATTGGGTCCATAGATGGGATCATCCACAATCGGAAAACCCCAGTGCTCCAGGTGCAGACGAATCTGATGGGTACGTCCCGTTTTCGGCCGGCATTTTATTAAAGACGTATCATCATCCCGACGCTCCATAACTTCAAAGTGAGTGACTGCCCGTTTGCCGTTTTCCAATTCAGGGTGACATTCAAACACAAAGCCATGTTTTCGCCGGATGGAGGTTTCAATGGTAACCGAATCTTCTTCCGGAGCTCCAGCAACCACGGCGTAATAGGTTTTTTCTACCTTGCTTTCACTAAAACATTGGATAGCTTTGGTGGCAAAAGCTTTATTACGGGCAAACAGCACAATGCCGGAGGTCACTGCATCTAGCCGGTGCACAATGCGCAAGTCATCAAAACCCTGCTCAAAAAGAATAGCCGTTAGGGAATTCCGGTTATACCGCCCGCCGGGATGCATAGGCAGGGGCGCCGGTTTGTAGACGAACAGGTAGTCATCCGTTTGCCGTAGCACGCGCACATTATTGGGTACGGCCGGTTCTTTTACCCGGGGATTATGATGAAACACTTCATCCCGAAAAGAAAGCGTATAGTCAGGCGCCACTTCTTCGCCATTCACCCCGACCAAACCCTGGCCGATTTTAGCCTCCCAGCCCTGCTGATTTCTGAAGGGAAACCGGTCCGTCAAAAAGCGGAGCAGGGTAGTGCCCGCGTGCTCCGCCTTCACTTTAAACCGATAGGTATTGGGGTAAGGCGGAACGATACGAACCGGGCAGTGTGCAGCCTCTTTTGAAAAATCATTCATAAGAATCAGAGAGACCTGTCAGGTTTTTTCTTTGGTAAATTTATTTAGCTGCACTGACTTCGCGCTCTTTAAACTCTTCCCCAAAATAGTTGTACCACTTGCGGAATGGACGGAAGGCATTCTCAGGATCAAAAGGTCGTTTGTACTCGCTTTGTCGACACTCTTCGGTGCAACAACCTTCCATCTGACGGGCGCCTTCTTCGCTGCATACAAACAGCTTGTTGCATTCCATATTGGCACAGTTGATGTAGGTATCAGCGGGTTTGCCGGTAATTTCACAACGGGCGATGGGAGACAGATCCTGCGGGTTTACGGGAACTACGAGGCGATCATCAAATACAAAGCACTTACCTTTAAAATGCTTGCCACCCTGCTCATGGGCATAGCGCAGGATACCGCCGTGCAGCTGGTTTACGTCTTCCCAGCCTTCCTCTTTCATCAGCACAGAAAACTTCTCGCAGCGTATACCCCCGGTGCAATACATCAGCACTTTCTTGTTTTTGGGGATATCAGCCTCTTGCAGCCATTGGGGGAAATCATAGAAATTTTCCACATCAGGTTGGATAGCTCCTTCAAAATGCCCGATTTTGGATTCGTAGTTATTACGCACGTCAATCATCACGTAATCGTCTTCTTGCTCCATCACGCGTCGCCAATCTTCCGGTTCCAGGTATTTGCCACCGTTTTCAGGATTTACATCATCTACGTGGAGGGCCACAATCTCTTCCCGTACTTTACAGGTCAGGCGGGGAAAGGGAATATAATCACTCTCTTCTTGCTTAAATTCGGTGTCATCAAAACCGGGCAGCGACCAAACATAGTTTTTGTATTCCTCAATTTGCTGATCGGTGCCAGCAGCCGTGCCGTTTAATCCCTCTTCAGATATATAAATACGGCCCATCAGGCCAATCTCTTTACAAAATTTCTTGTGAGCTTTACAAAATCGCTCCGGATCCTCAATAGGCTGAAAATTATAATACAGTATTACTTGATACATATTTCTCTTTAAATTATTAAGAACTGTTACCTTTCAACGTTCTTTTTGCGAACACCAAAGTTAAGGAAAATCCCAATAATGCATAAATACCGGCCACAATTAAAATTCCTGGCGGTCTTACTCCTGTTCTCAGGCTATGGGATTTCTATTTTGGCGCAGCACCAAAGCCATGACCGCGATGCCCTTCTCGAGGTGCAGCAGGCTTTTGTTCGGGGTGATGTGGATGTGAACCAAGCAGCTCTCCAACAGTTCCGGCTTATATTTGAGCCCGAAGCTTCCGGTATAAAGCATCAAAAATGTGCCACGCCTGCTTTCATATTTCTGAAGAATCACCGGGATGAGCTTAGCCCCCAAACCCTGCAGAAAATTAATGCTTTGGTGAAAAGTAATACCCGTTCGGCTGCAGATATGCAGCACAATTATATCTCTCCATCCGGCAAATTTGATATTTATTATGATACCAGCGGACCGGATGCAGTCCCCACAGACGATTTGAACAATAATGGCATTCCCGATTATGTAGAAAAAGCTGCCTTTGCAGCCGACTCCAGTTACCGCCATCAAGTATTAGCTTTGGGCTTCACCAATCCTATTCCATCAGGAAGCACATATGAAATTATTTTACAACATGATGTAGCAGGATATTATGGGCGAACCAACCCTGCTGGAGATGAACCTGCCGGAACCAATATTTATGTTGAAAACGATTTTGAAGGTTTTCGATCTAACACGCATCCCGAAGGGGATGCCATTGGCGCTTTGTATGCCACCATTGCACATGAGTTCAAGCATGCCATACAGTATAGACAACATCAATGGAGAGGCCCGGCTGGTCGTGCGAACTGGAGAGAAATGGACGCCACCCTGATGGAGGAAGTGGTTTTTGATGACGTAAATGATTACTACAACTATATCAAACGCACGTTTACCGGAAAAGAACCAAATTTTTCCTCTCTTTTCTATAATCCTGCCCGTAGTGTCCCTGTGGCCTACAATTATGTAAGCTGGATGATTTACTACTCCGAAATGCTTGGCAATGAGTTTTGGGTGGATGTGTGGGATCTAATTGAAGCCGACAATACCAAAGGCATTGATGAGGCCATGATAGAAACTCTGCCCTTTTACGGGAGCAACTTTGACACCGACTTCGTACGGAATCATCTTTGGCATTTTGCCTCGGGTGCCAATGCCCCTGCTACCAATTACGGTTTTGATGAAAAATCAGCCTACCCCACACCTAATACTGATAACGCTTTAGCGAGCGCACCCTCTGAGGAAATCCCCGTTCAGGATGTAAATAAACTGGCCGCTCGCTATTATGAGATCATACCTGCCGCCAACGATCGAGGGTATGTGAACCTTGCCGTAGAGTTTGACTCAACCACGGCAGGTATTGGTGCGCTGTTATACCTGAAAAACGGAGAAGTGGTAGAGACAGCTGATGCCGGCCGCAATAAAGGACAGGTATACCTGCCCACCAACGTACTTTGGGAAGAAGTGGTCCGAATGGGTATTGTCATTGCCAATTTTAGTTTAACGGACACCACCCGAAACCTCAGCCTCTTAGTAGGTAGCAACCAGTTTTCCTTTAAGATTACGGATCCAAACTATGTGGAATTACCGGATCAAATTGCCATTTCTCAAAACTATCCCAACCCATTTAACCCTCGTACTAACATTGAATTTGAACTTCCCCAGTCGGCCTTTGTAAAACTGGATGTATTTGATGTTACAGGGCAAAAGGTACAAACCCTGATCAACCGCTACCTACAGGTGGGTGGCCACCAAGAAGTATTTGACGGCAGCGGACTTAGCTCGGGCGTGTATTTCTACCGCCTCCGCATTGACAATCAGGTGTACATAAAAAAGATGACACTAATTAAATAAGGCTCAAGATTGTATCATCAAGAATTAGGTTAGTCGTTTTTATCAATAAAAAGCCCCGACAAATTAGGGTCCGCCAGAGGATGAAAATTTAAATACGGTATAACCTTCTCTTTAAATTATAAGAACTGTTACCTTATAACGTTCTTTCTGCGAACATCCCAGCTAAGTAAAATCCAATAATGCATACATACCGGCCACAATTAACATTCCTGGCGGCCTTATTCCTCTTTTCAAGCTTCGGAATTCCTGCTCTGGCACAGCATCAAAGCCATGATCATCATGACCTTCTTGAGATTCAGCAGGCTTTTGTTCGGGGTGAAATGGATGTGAATGAAGCGGCCCTCCGACAGTTCCGGCTGATTTTTGAAGCGGATGCTTACACCGACAATCATCAAAAATGTGCTACGCCGGCTTTTATCTTTTTAAAGAATCACCGTAATGAGCTTTCATCCCAAACGCTGCAAAAAATTGATTCCTTAGCAAAAACCAAGGCTCGCGCTGATGTAACCATGCAGCACAGCTATATCTCTCCATCTGGTAAGTTTGAAATTCATTACGACAGCAGTGGTCCTGATGCCGTGCCGGCAGAAGATCTCAACAACAACGGCCTCCCCGATTACGTGGAGAAAACAGCCTTTTCAGCAGACTCCAGTTACCGCCATGAAGTGCTGACTTTAGGCTTCAGCGATCCCATTCCTGAAGGTTTTCAATACGATGTGTATTTACAAAATATGGGCTTTTACGGGGTTACAAGTGAGGGCGATTCAAACTTCCCTTGCAACACGGATAATGTAGAAACCTGTATTTATATAGAAAACGATTTCGTTGGTTTTCCCGCTAATACACATCCTGAAGGCCATGCTATCGGTGCTTTATATGCTACCATGGCCCACGAATTTAAACACGCCATCCAGTACCAACAGAACCGCTGGGGACTTCCCATCAGATCCAATGACTGGATTGAAATGGATGCAACCCTGATGGAAGAGGTCGTATTTGATGACGTAAACGACTACTACAATTACATTAAAAGAACACTTGATGGACAGGAACCAAACCTGGAATCTCTTTTTTATAACCCGGCCCGCAGCGCGCCCGTTGCCTACAATTATGTAAGCTGGATGATTTACTATTCGGAAGTATTCGGCAATGAGTTCTGGGTGGATGTGTGGGATTTAATTGAAGAAAATAACTTGATAGGCATCGATGAGGCTATGATCCAAACCTTGCCTTTTTACGGCGCCGATTTTGGTCAAGAGCTTGTTCGCAACCATCTCTGGCATTTTGCTTCGGGTGAAAATGCACCTACAAGCAATTATGGCTTTGAAGAAAAAAGCGACTACCCTACCCCAAACCTCGATGAGTCTTTGATCGGCACCCCTTCTGAGCAAATTTCTATTGATGATATCAACGAACTGGCCGCACGGTATATTGAAGTGGTTCCTGAACCCAACGACCGAGGATATGTAAACCTGGCGGTGGATTTTGACTCAACCCAAATCGGCTTGGGAGCTTTGATATATTTAAAAACCGGCGAGGTATTAGAACGTGCGGCAGCAGGCCGGGATAAGCCCCAGGTATACTTGCCCAACGATATAGTTTGGGAAGATGTAGAACGTGTAGGCATTGTCATAACCAATTTTGACCTGTCCGAAGCAACCAGAAACCTAAGCTTATCGGTGGGGAGCAGCGATTATACCATCGAAATAAGAGACCCCGACTATCTCGACTTACCAGAAGAAATTGCAGTATATCAAAATTACCCTAACCCATTCAATCCCCGCACTACCATCGCCTTTGACCTCAACGAACCCGCACGGGTCAATTTAGAGGTGTATGATATCACGGGAAGAAAGGTGAAATCTCTCCTCAACCGCTTTCTGCAAGTAGGACGTTACGAAGAAGAGTTTGACGGCAGCGGTCTCAGCTCCGGCGTGTATTTATACCGGCTGAAAATTGGCAACAAAGTACACGTGAAAAAGATGACGCTGATTAAATAGGTTTTAGGTGTTAGAGGTGAGGTTTTAAGCCCAAGGGGCTAGGAGCAAGGTGCAAGAAGAAACGTATCTGTTGGTATTTTGCCAGCAAGTTTCCCCTCCTGGGAGGGTTTTAAAAGGACGTATTTTGGCATTCTGTTTTGATATGGTCCAACGCTCAAATCAACTATCCTACACTAAAGCCAACAAAAAAGCCCTGAAGATTAATTTCAGGGCTTTGGTAAAATCTGATCTAAAAAAACTTAGCCGTTATTCCTCGATATCATATACTTCTTTAAGGATGGCTTTTGCGTTTGGATCTTTGCCTTGCATCACACGATGTTGCAGGTTAGTAATGATTTCCTGCTCCGCTTTGTCGTAGGCTAATTCTTTAGCTTGCTTTTCGGTGCCGGTGCGTACCAGATCATAAATGTCATCGGCTCGAACTACGCTGTAAATATCATCATCATTAAAAGCGTGAGAACGAAGCTCTTCGTATTCCTTGAAAACCCGTGGAAAATCTTCACTGTCTTCTGCGCGGGTTATAATTTCAACATGCTCGGGGCCTTCCGCACTCAAAGGGGTTTTGCAGAGATAAAAATAATTCTGTGTGTATTGCATCTGCGATATTTTTGGTTTGATAAATTCTGCCCAAATATACTAAAAGCCATATAACTTTATAAGTGGTAATCTTGTTAACCGTTAATGGTTGTGGGTAGATTTTTTCAATTATAAAATCCCATTAACCAATAACTACCGCCAATACACAACCTCAACTGTTCCCTTATTTTCGATAAACACTACTAAATCACCCTCTTTCACTTCCACGCTGATGAGTTCTTCCGAAGCTTCATTAGACGTGCCGTCGCGCAAACCATTTTCCAGGCTTTCATCATCCAGCGAATATTTAAGTCCTTTGGTAACAATACCAGAAGTTTTTCCAGACAGCGGAAACAGTGATATCACCGTTCCCTTCTCAACTTTGGCTTCTATTTTTTGGGAGATGTGCCAGGTAGAAAAACGGTCGTCTTTAAAAACCAGCTGTTTAAATTTTGGGGTGAACTGCTTCAGCACCGATATATTCTTTAATGCATGATCCATCCTCAGCCCGTACATCCCTAAAACAGTGCAACTTTCAGCCCCTTGATCTGAAGCGTATTTCAGGGCTTTCTCCAAATCATTGGTTTCCTGGTCAGGATCATGGATCAGTTCAAAATGCACCTTATTTGGTTTGATGAAGCTGTCCAAATCGCCAATCACTACATCGGGGCTGATATTTTGCTCCAGCAAAGCATTCCCTCCGCCATCGGCCCCAATTACTAAATCAGCTTTTTCTGTTTCCGATTTTATCAGAGAGGCTTTTGGTGCCATCCCGTTGCTAACAATTACCGCGTGCACATCCATAAAGTTGATTAAAGATTCGTGACATAAAATACATGTATTTGTAGCAATGTTCGCCTATTTTTGGCGGGAACCATTCACCCTTTGCAACCGGCACTCCCGGATGTTATTGCACTTATCCATTTCATTTACAGTCATACATGTTCAACCAACTCATTCCAAAGCTACTATCCCACAAAAATATTGCGGTATTTTCTCACGTGCGTCCCGACGGCGATTGCCTCGGCGCCCAGACGGCTCTTAGCCTGTGGCTACAAAAAAACGGGGTAGAAGTTTCGGCCTTCAATGAAGATGACGTCCCCGAAAACCTGAGTTGGCTAACCGATTTTTTCCCTATCCAAAAGCCCACAAACCTGGAAAACTTTGATGCCTTTGTGGTAGTAGACGGTAATGCCTTGCATCGCTTCGGAGATGAAGCCGAGAAAATTGCGGACCTCGACAAGCCGGTGTACATGATTGATCATCACCCCGACCCGGAGGACGTTTTTGAGGAATTTGTATCGCGGGAAGAAAGCTCTTCAACCTGTGAACTGATTTACCAATTGTACGAAGAGTATGATATCGAACAGGTTGATGCCGCGGCTGCCAAAGCGATGTTTACGGGCATCGTCACGGATACGGGTTCATTCCAGTTCGACAGTGTGTCCTCCGAAACCATGCGGGCGGGCTCCGAATTGCTGCGCCGGGGCGGGTTCACTCCAAACGAAATTGCCGAGCGGCTGTATGCATCCCGTCCACTGCGCCAGCTTAAACTGTTGAGCATGGCTTTGGAAACAATCACCCTGCATGCCGGCGGTGATTTTTCCACCATCTCCATCACCCAAAAAATGCTGGAAGATACCGGCTGTACCAAAGAAGACACCGAAGGATTTGTGCAATATCCGCTAAGCGTCGAAGGCGTAAAAGCATGCGTACTGCTGCGGGAAGATGGCGACCGCATCAAGCTAAGCCTGCGTTCACAAAGCCCCGTAGATGTAAACAAATGGGCCCGGCAGTTTAACGGGGGCGGACACAAAAAAGCCGCCGGCGCCTGGCATCCCGGTCCGCTAAACAAAGCCATCGAAGAAGTAATTGCCGTAGGAAAAGAACAATTAGACTCTGAAGCATAGCAGATAAATGAAGCAATCTCACCAACAAGTTTCCCCTCCTTGGAGGGGATTAAGGGGAGGGTAAATGTTGCCAAAGCTCAGCAAGTTCAATTAGTAAACAACAGGAATACAAAAGACATTTTCCCATTTGATCCGCTTGCATAATCATATTACAATTCTTTACTGCAAACATTCGTTAGCTACCTGCTTATTTTGAGTAATACATGAACATAAACAGGCCTAAAATCCTGACTATATGATGCATAGATACTATTTTTTATTCGTTGCTTTGATTTTAACGCTGGCTGGCTGTGCCGATTCCGAAAAACCGGATCAAAACGCGCCCCAGCTTGTTTCCAGCTCTACTACGGCTACCGCTCAAAACCAACCCGTAGCGCCGGCGGAAGAAGCAGATAGTACCGATCAAACTAATGCTGTTGCGGATGACCAAGCCTTAACCTCAACATCCACAAACAGTATTGCTGATTCCCGCCGTAATGCCATCACGAAGGCCGTCAGTGAAGCCGGGAAAGCCGTGGTAAGCATCACCGTAACCGAACTGCAGCGTGGCTACACCCGGGAATTCGACTCCTTCTTCTTCCGGTATTTTGATGTGCCTGTACAGCGCGAAGTGAAAAGTGCCGGCTCGGGTTTTATTATCAGTGAAGACGGCTTGGTGTTGACCAATGAGCATGTGGCATCCAAAAACTCCAAAACCATCAAAGTGGTGCTTACAGATGGCAACACCTACGAAGCCGAATTGGTGGGCGCCGACGAACTCGCCGACATCTCCCTGCTGCGCATCAAAAGTGATCGCGAAAAATTCCCCTATGTTACCTTTGCCGACTCTGATCAAATCATGGTGGGCGAGTGGGCTATTGCGATGGGCAACCCCTTTGGACTGTTTCATGACGGACAGCCGTCTGTAACCGTGGGCGTGGTAAGTGCCAAAGAGCGTGATTTCCGTCCCGACCCACAGGAACCGCGCGTGTATGTGGAGATGATTCAAACCGATGCAGCCATCAACCGCGGCAATTCAGGCGGACCGCTGGTAAACAGCAACGGCGAAGTGATGGGAATGAATGCTTTTATTTTTACCGGGGGGACCAGCGCCGGTTTTGTGGGATTGGGTTTTGCCATCCCCAGCAACCGCATTTTGAAGATTGTCTCCCAGCTGAAAGAGTCGGGAAGCGTCTCGCTGGATTACGATCCCGGGATGAAATTTCAACCGGTAACCCGCGAGCTCATTATGAAATACCGCAACATCCCACGAGTGTTAGGCTTGTTTGTGACCGAGGTAAATAAAAACGGACCGGCTTACGAATCCGGCATTATGCCCGGTGATGTAATTGTGCAAATTGGCGAGGAGCGCGTAACCAGTGAAATGCACGCATGGGCCCTGATGCGTGAGTACAAGGAAGGCGAGGAGATGGAGCTTCATCTCATCCGCGAAAACAAGCAGTATAAAACCACTATGGAGCTAAGGAAGCGCGTGCAAGGCAGGTAGGGAATATCGAACACTGAACATTCAACATTGAATTTCGAAGTTTTTAAGTAGCTCGACTTCACTTTCCCATTTATATAGCCCCTCGTTCCTACGCTCTGCGTTGGAACGTAGAGGTTGCCGACCGCTAAAACCGTTGCTAAAGTCGAAAGCTTTGCTATATTGGCAGGGTGAATACATCCACTGAGGTACATAACGACCACTGCCTGAATTGCGATACCTTGCTAAAGGGCAATTACTGCTATCAATGCGGGCAAAAGGCGCAGTCTACCAATGTGCCCATGCGGGAATTTGTGAAGGACGCTGCAGAGACCCTTTTTAATATCGACAACCGGGTGTTTACAACCATCAAAGACCTGTTTCTTAAGCCTGGATACGTCACTAAAAAATACATTGAAGGCCAGCGAGCACGCTACCTGCCTCCCCTTCGGTTGTACATCACCGCCAGCATTCTCTACTTCTTGGTGATATCCCTGGTGGATAGCAACCAGTTTCTTTTAGCAAAAATAAACTTTGGAGGAGAAGAAGATGCTTTTGGTGATTTTCTCCGGTATTCCATGATTGTTCTGGTTCCGGCTTTCGCCTGGGTGGTGCAATTAGTTCATCGAAAGCAGAAACGGTTTTATGTACAGTTCCTCATCTTCTCCGTTCACCTCCACGTCATCTGGTTCTTTTTCTTTGGGGTGATTTCGATATGCGACCATACTTTAAATACGATTAGTCTTTCATCTGCCGGCTCATTCCTGGTAACGGCCGTTTCAAGCCTGGCCAAATTATCGTTTTTTATCTACCTGGTACTTTTTGTAAAAAATGTTTTTGATGAAGGATGGGGCAAGAGCTTGCTAAAATCCTTCCTCATCATGATGGGCTACAGCCTGTTTATGGCCGCCGTGGTATTCCTGTATCTTTTCTTTTGGCTATAAATTCGACACCGGTAGTAAAAACTCTCAACACGAAACCCGCTACCTGCAACTCTAACCCCTAATTTTCCCCAGTTCTTCAGATATCTAAGTTTTTAGCGAGGGAAAGTACAGTAAGGGGATAGACCTCAAGCGAGCAGTGACTTAAGAGAAACAGCCGATATTTTGATATTACTCCGCGTTCGAACGCATTGGTAACCATAGCTCAACCCGAAACACTGGATCTGCTTCTTGCAACTCACTCTCACAACTCGTTCCAATTCTGATTATCTTCATTCAAAAATAATTCAACTCTTTTTACCCTTATGATTTACGAATTTCTGAAACGCACTCCCGAGTTTGATGACACTGTTTTTGTGGCACCCAGCGCCGACATTATCGGGGATGTGAGCTTTGGCAAAGAATGCAGCGTGTGGTTCAACGTCACCATTCGCGGTGATGTAAACTACATCCAGCTTGGTGATCGCAGCAATGTGCAGGATAACGTCTGCATCCACGTGATGAACCAAACCGGCCCCACCATCATTGGCAATGAAGTAACCATTGGTCATGGCGCCGTGGTGCACGGATGCACCATCAAAGACCGCGTGTTGATAGGCATCAACGCAACTATTTTGGATGAAGTAGTGATTGAACCGGATGTGATTGTGGCCGCCGGAACCCTGGTGCCTCCCGGAAAAACCCTGGAAAGCGGCTACATGTACATGGGCTCACCTGCTAAAAAAGCCCGCAAACTCACGGAAGAAGAACTGGCCTCCATCCCCAAATACGCTGATAACTACGTGAAGTACTCCCGCGCCTACCAGCAAAAAGACACCTACGACGAAAACCCTTTCTACTCTAAGTAATTGGAAATGCTGAATTATGAATGCTGAATTTGTACTGGACCATTCCTCAATCATAATTCAAAATTCATAAATTCAACTATGAGCGGCCTCTATATTCACATTCCTTTTTGTAAGCAGGCGTGCTCGTACTGTGATTTTTACTTTGTGACCCGTCATCAGCAGAAGCAGAATTTTGTGGATGAGCTGCTGAGAGAGATTCGGTCTAAGAAAGATAGCCGGTTCACCCATGAAGCAGTTCGCACAATCTATTTTGGAGGAGGAACGCCTTCACTGCTTTCACCCCAACAGGTGGAAGACATTCTGCAGGCCATAGACGAAACCTTTGAGGTGGCACTGGAGGAAATCACCCTGGAGATGAACCCGGATGATGTAAGCCGGGAATATTTGGCGGGATTGAAATCTGCGGGCATCAACCGCGCCAGTATGGGCGTACAAAGTTTTGATGCCGACCTGCTGGATTTCATGCATCGTGCTCATACCTCAGACGAAGCCCTTCGCTGTCTGGAAATTCTCGCCGTTTCCGACTTTGAAGTCTTTACAACGGATTTGATTTACGGCAACCCCAAACAATCTCTGGACATGCTGGAGCGAGATATCGATACGTTGCTGCAGTTTAATCCTCCGCATATCTCAGCCTACTCTCTGACGGTGGAACCACGTACCCGTCTTGGTAAACAGGTAGAACTGGGACGCATCGCCCCGCCCGAAGACGACGTAGTAGCCGATCACTTTGATTTGGTGGTGGAAAAACTGGCAGAAGCCGGTATTCAGCAATACGAAGTCAGCAATTACGCCAAACCGGGCAGCGAAGCCGTGCATAACTCCAGCTACTGGAGTCATGAAAATTATCTTGGGCTGGGTCCGGCTGCCCATTCTTTTTGGTGGGATGAAGACCTGGAAACGGCTCATCGCTGGAGTAATAAGCCGGACTTAAACCACTACCTGGAAAGCGGATGGACATCACCCCACGATAAAGAAAAGCTGAGACTGCCCACCTTAGCCGAAGAGCGACTGATGCTCGGACTAAGAACGGCTAAAGGTATCACATTGGAGGAACTGAAGCAGCGGTATGAGTTCACCTTCTCCCCAAAACAAAAAGCCTACCTGCAACAAATGGAAAAGCAGGGTAAAGTTGAAACCGGTGAACGCGTACGCCTGACCAAACAAGGCCTCAAAATCGCGGATGCCATTCTGCTGGATTTGGTAACGGCAGCATAGTGTTGAGTTGTTAGTTTGCCAAACACAACACTAAAACCTAAAACCTCACCACTAAAAACTCTTTTCACTGTCGCGATTGCCTTTCCCACTTCTCTGCAAAGCGGGCGTATTCCTCAGCCTTCTCCGTTTTTCCTGCCCTTTGGTAAGCTTCTGAAACCATCGTGGAGGCCAAAGCCAGCCGCTGGTAATCATTGCTTGTAGGGGTTGCTACTGTGCCTTCCAGCTCGGGCACCTCAAGTCCCATACTTGGATACAGCTGATCGGGATCGTCTTCCAGAGTTTCGTTGGCTTGGAATAGCAGCGGCCAAAAGCCGGATTCCCCATACACTTTTTCAGCAATCACCCAATACCATTCGCCCGATTCTACTTGGTAAGTTTCCGGCGTATCAACCGATCCGGTAGCCCTTTGTTCAGTAGTTTCCGGATTTTCTGGCAAACTATCACTTTGGGGCTCGGTGGCTTGTGGCGAATCCGCTTGTCCGACCTGTTCTGTGTTGGTTTCCTCCGAATTCTCTTCCATGGCCACATCATCCATAGTTTCGGTGGCTTCAGGCGTCTGAGGAGTTTCTATCGCGGCCTGATCGGTGGCCGGAGTCTCCTCATCAGCCGTCATCAAAAACCAGCCGGAGGCCAAAGCTACAATCACTAACAGCAGCAATGCTGCAATCATAAGCCCTGAATTATCATTGTCTTTTTTGCGGGAAGATGGAGAGACGGGCTCCTTTTTCGCCTCAGCCTCTTTAGGTGGAGGAGTTACTTCCGATTCTTGCTCATCTGTACCGGATTCTTCTTCCAATAGTTCGGTTTCAAGATGGGCAAAAGGTGCATTTACGCGTTCACGCAGAGGTTTATACGCGGAGAAATTCACGCGTTTATGTGCCGGGATGGTAATAGGCTCGCCGGTTTGGGGATTTTGTCCCTGACGCTCGGCCACTTCCTTCACCGTAAAACTACCAAAATTGGTGATTACAGCCTTGCCGTTTTCATCCAGATCTTGTTTCGCAAGGCCTATCACCCCTTTGATAAACTCCTCGCTCTTACTCTTGCTAAAGCCGGTTTTCCTAGATAGTGCCTCTACAATTTCCGTGTACGTAACCTTATTGCTCATCCTCGCCCTCATTTAATTCATCACGCAGCACACTGCTTTGCTTAAAATGCACCACCTTTTTGGGCGGTATCTTCATCATTTGCTGGTAATGTGGATTATAGGATTTGTGTTCCGTCCTCACTTCAGCATGGAAGCTTCCCAAGCCCGGCAAGGTAAAGCCACGGTTGTTGGATAACAGGGTAATCATGCCCTCCACAAAAGAATCGTACAGCTGATCGGTTTCCTCCTGCGTCAGATCTAATTCTTCTGCAAGTTGTTTTATTACGTCGGCTTTGGTCATAGCGAATCCGTCTTTAAGTCCTTTGGATTAGGGAATAAATGCCAATTGCGGCAAATAAGCAATTATTGGACTTTTGTGGTTACGCAAAGTATGTGGAACAAGTAGCAAATACTTGAATGAAGTGTGCCGTATATCCTTATTTCCTTATCCACTTATCTCCTTTTCCCTCAAAACTACTTCATCAGCGTCATTTTACGGGTGAGTGCCGTTTGACCGGCACGCAGGCGATAAATGTATAAACCACTGGAAAGACCGGCCCCGTCAAAACGTACGGTATGAGGTCCGGCTTGTCTTTGGCCGTTGGCCAACACCGCTACTTCCTGCCCCAGCATGTTGTAGACTCTCAGGTCAACCTCTGCCACATTGGGAAGTTGATAGGTTATTTCTGTGGATGGATTAAAAGGATTGGGATAATTTTGTTGAAGCTTTATGGCGTTTGGCCCCTGGCTGTTTTGTTCGGTGCTGGTGGCTAATGATTCAAACGTGTAGATATTGCCGTCAAAGCCGCCAAAGTAGAGTTCTTGGTTTTGATCTTCCCCAAACATAATAAGCAAGCCGCCACCAAGATTATCAATCAGCTGATTATCCGAAGCCGTTTCTCCATCCCAGGCCAACGACCAAAGATTGCCGGACACAAAATCGCCATAAACGTAGCGTCCATATAAGTCAGGGATATCTTCCCCGCGGTATACAAATCCTCCAGTGATTGAACCACCTTCCGAACGACCGTATTCATATACAGGAAGCTCTCTTCCTTCGGTTTCACACCCATCCGATGGTTCGTAGCACAAGCTTCCTTCCATGGTATTCCAGCCATAATTCAGGCCTTTTTCCACCACATCAATTTCTTCGCGGGTGGATTGCCCCACGTCTCCAACCCAAAGCTCGCCTGTTTCCGCGTCAAAACTAAACCGGTAGGGATTACGAAGTCCATATGCATAAATTTCTTCCCGGTATCCTTCACTGTTGTCAACAAAAGGATTATCTGCAGGGATGCCGTAATTAAGGTCGCCTTCGGTTTCATCCACATCAATCCGCAAAATAGAGCCTAACAAAGTAGTGCGGTCCTCGCCGTTATCTTCCGGATCTCCACCGCTGCCTCCGTCGCCAAGAGCGATATACAGGTAGCCGTCGGGACCAAAGCGAATTTGCCCGGCGTTATGGTTGGTATAGGGTTGATCCACTTCTAACAACACCTGTTCTGTGCCTTCATCAGCGGCCCCACCTGCCTCAGGGACTTCAAAACGGGACACCACCGAACGGAAAGGATCGGCCGCTGTGTAATAGACATACACATAAAGATTGTTCTCATAATCAGGATGAAAGGCAAAACCCAGCAAGCCTCCTTCCCCTGTCGTTTCTACCTGATCTGAAATATCCAGAAATTCGGTTGTTTCAGATGCGCCTGAACTATTCTCAAAGAACACTATCTGTCCGCTCCGTTCGGCCACAAACACCCGTGAATCACTTTCCATAGCGTATTGGTAATCAATAGGGGCGTTAAAACTGAGGTTGGGATAAGCATTTACTACCTCGAATTGGGCAGAAGCATTTACAGAGATCAGCGCAAAAATAACTACGAACAGGAAGTAATACAGTCGTTTCATAGGCATACCTTTTGTTAGCTTGTATAGATCTAACACATTTAATGCCAATATGTTTCCCTTACGACTACGGCTATAAAATTCTAACAATATTTAGTAAAAATAAGCCGGCGTGAAGATGACTTTTACCGATTACACATACTTGTCGCAAAAACAACTTTTGGGATATCGTCTTATCCTTCAAAAGAAATGTCTTTCGGCTGATTTTGCTGCCACCAGTGCCAGGCCCGTAACAAACAGATCACAGTTTTACCATCATTGATTTCTCCAGTATGTACCATTTCAATAGCCTCCGAAAATGGGATGCGGTGGCGGGTAACGAACTCATCTTCATCCACTTTCTGAGGAACAGATTCCAGGTTCCAGCCGGTATAGATATGTATCACTTCGTCCGAATATCCGATGCCTGGGTAGAAATGTCCTACGTATGCATAGTCACCTGTTGTAACTCCCGCTTCTTCTTCCAGTTCACGCATAGCGGTGGTATCTTCGGTTTCACCGGCATCAATTTTACCGGCAGGCACTTCCCAGAAAATCTGGCCAACGGGGTAGCGAAACTGCCTTAAAAGCATGATGTCGCCGTTTTCATACACCGGAACTACCGCACAGGCGCCAGGATGTTTGATCCATTCGCGGGATGAAGTGCTGCCGTCGGGCAGGCGGGCTTCATCATAAAAAACGTGGAGCAGCTTGCCGTTAAAAACTTCTTTTGAGCTTTCCTTGTGTTCAACCAATAATTTGTGGTCGTTCATGGTGGTTTTAGAGACTTAAGGACTGTAAATTTGAAGCGCAATATCGCAAATAAAAACAAGCTTTGGCCACAACCACAAAAAATATTGACGGAAAAAAGGTACAGGTAACAGGTCGGTTTTTTACTTGGTCCAATATGATGTCTTTTTCACGGATCCTGGTAGCCTTCCCAATTGTGTACATTCACTATCATAATGATTTTGAAGTGAATAACGCCATTTATGCGCTTATTCTATACGGCGTGCTCTCGGATTATCTGGACGGATTCATTGCCCGCCAAACTAATACCATCTCAGAAGTGGGTAAAATGATTGACCCGGTTGCCGACAAGTTGTGTGCCCTGGTTTTATTTATTTACACCGTTTGGATTGGCTGGATCCCCCTTTGGTTCCTGCTTTTTGCCATGGCACGCGACATCTCCATTATGGTGGGTTCTTACTACATCAAGAAAAAATACGATAAAGTGGCTATGGCTATCATGTCAGGTAAGATTTCAGTGAATGTACTGGCCTTATACTGGATCGCGGTGTTCTTTTTTCCTGAAGCCCAAAACGTGCATCTCTTCCTGATGGCCTCTTCGGTAACCCTGATGGTGATTTCATGGGTGGATTATTTTAACCGCTACCGGTTGATTATGAGCGGGGCTGAGTTTAATTAGCCTGGGTTCGATATAAAACACGTCATTGCTATAGACGTTAGATAATTCGAGGACATAATTTTGTCAGAAAACCCCGAATGGGGTCAAACAACAATAGCCCCGGGTAAGCCTGTTTAGGCTTACCCGCTTGCGGGGAGCAAACAGACGCAACCCGGGGTTCTGAGAATAAGAAAAACAAGCTTCGCCCCTTAGCGGATGGAATATCTTTGATCGACGAAGCTTTGGCAATCAATCCCCAAAAAGCTTTGGTCGGCCAACCCTCGGCAGCCATTCATGCCTCAATACCATCTAAGCTTCGGGTTCTTCTTTGTGGGGTAGCCAACCCAGGGCTGCATCCACTTGCGTGGATTTACCCTGGGCTATTGATGTGCGTTCCCATTCGGGGACGGTAAGAAAATGGTCATTAAAATATCTAACATCTACAATTGCGAAGTATTCAGCGACCGTATGGGAGCAAATACCGAGCCTGTGCTGCACACTAGTGTCGGTAGCAATTTCCCGGATTATACCTCTGAGCGTTGTTTGGGAGATCGTTTCGTCTAAAGAAATTGTAGTTCAATTTAAACAAATGGCCTCCTCGCGAAGACCGGGAGGGGGACTAATTCTCTAAAACCACCTTTCCATCCACAAAAACCTCGCCATCCCCGGCTCAGACCAAGGATCTCCTAAAAAAGATTGGATATCGAAAATTGGAGATCCCGCATCTTCGCATTCGATACGTGCGGAATGACTTGAAAGCAAAGTACCCTTACAAGAAATAATTCTTATAACAGAATCAAAAAATCGCCTAAAAGCCACCTGGGCCGGATACCAGCACATACACCACGATGAAGCTGGTTACCGAAAGTACCAACCCTACCATAAACAAGTTGTAGGCGATACGCAGCAGCCTGAATTTCTCTGCCAAGACGGAGCCCAAACCATATAAGTCGCGGGCCATGGTGTCATAAAGCCGTTCGCTATCGGTCATCAGTTCTTCCATGCCGATCACGAAATCTTCCCGGCTCAGCTTAAAGAAATTGCCAAAAAAGAGAATATTAGAACGGTTGGCCCGCACATCTTCCAGGGTCACTTTTTCTTTACTCACCCGTGGGCGCGCAGCTAGAATAGCATAAATCAACGAAGCTAAACAAGTTATAAGCAAGATGGATGTTGGTATCAACAACCAGGGGTTGGAATCAATTTTTGGCGAAATGGCCGCAATGATAATGGATATAATAATACCGTTGATACTGATAAGAATATTGGACTTGTTATCCGCAATACCACTCAATTCAACATGCGTACGATAGGAGGTCCGGAACATATCGGATACCCCCCGCTTGCGTGATCCTAATTTTTTGTCGTCGTTATCGGCTGTGTCGTTGGCTGACATTGGTTTTGTAGCTTTAAAATTATTCTATTGAAATTCTATACCGCTTTCACACGGCTGGTTTTCTCTTTGGGCAAACCAATTTTATCTATAAGCTTCTGGAACCGCGCATCATCTTTCAAATTATTGATTACTGGTAAGGTCTTTATAAGCAACACGGATCCCAGCTTCAGCCGTACCGCTTCTTCCAGGTATTCGAATGCTCTGTCATAATCCTTCATAGCAGCATACACCATTGCATAATCAAGGGCCAAATTATGATGTGGTTTTTCCTTATCCCTGAGTTTAATTAACTCCAGATTTTCCTCAGCACGCTCACGGTCTCCCAACAGCGCATAGATAACAGCTAATTGGGAACCTCCTTTGTATTTACCATCCAGCATCCTGGTATATTTTTTTGTGGTGCGTAAGGCCTTGTCATATTTTTTCTGGGTGATATACACCATGGTTTTACCTTCCAGGGCCGAACGAAACATTGGGTCTAACTCTAGGGCCTCATTGAACTGATTGAGAGCCTTTTCGTAATCTCCAATCGTCCAGTATGCTCGTCCCAGTTGCATCAGCGCGGGTAGCGAAAGCGGATCAATTTTTACTGCCGCTTCGGCCTGGGTTACCATTTTGTCGTACCGGCCAATGATGCAATTATAGAAAGCAAAAGCCTGACGTGCTTCGCTGCTGTTAGGTTCAATGGTAATAGCTTTCCGGAAGTTGGCTTCTGCAGCATAAAAGTCCCATTTAAAAAATAAATCAACGTTGCCCAACGCAATGTATGAATCCGCCCGGCTGTTGTTTATTTCAATGGCTTTGAGGGCATTCTTCTCAGCTCTTGTGAAAGCCTTAGCTCCAGGCATATGGCCTATAGTTCCCAAGTAGGTGTAACAGTTGGCCAGATAGGAATAAGCGTTCGTGTAGGTATTGCATTCGCCTATGGCTTTTTCAAAATAAGAGATTGCTTTGTGCACGGCTTCCGGCGTACGCTTGTTCCAGTAAAATAACCCCTGCAAGTAGTAATTGTAGGCATCCACATTCTGAGTGGGTGATTCATACAGTTTGGCGTCGTCTTGCAGGCTGAGACTATCTTCCAGTTTCTCCGCAATTCTGCGGGATATTTCATCCTGAACCGCAAAGATATTTTTCAGTTCACAGTCAAAATTTTCTGACCAGATGTGAAAGCCGTCATCCGTACTCACCAGCTGTGCCGTCACCCGAATTTGGTCGCCTGCCTTACGGACGCTTCCTTCCAGGATAGTCGCCACGTTCAATTCTTTTCCAATATCCCGGATATCCTTATTCACATTTTTGTAGGCAAACACGGAGGTGCGGGAAGTCACCCGCAGGTCTTTGACTTTGGTAAGGGCGTTTATAATTTCTTCTGTGATGCCATCGCTGAAATATTCGTTATCCGGCTCAAAGCTGTAATTGCTAAAGGGTAATACGGCAATGCTTTTTTGGATACTACCCGTAAGCTCCTGTATATAGTTTTGATCGGGAACACTGAGGCCCTTATCGGCAAGTGCATAAATGTTTACGGGGATGTAAATATTCTTGAGTTCATGCTCACCAAATGATTCTACCCGAATACCGGGGTGATTTTTGATTTCGTCAAATACCCGACCGGAGATCATCACAGATCCCGAAATTCCCAGCGATTGAATGCGTGCAGCAATGTTTACGGCATCACCATAAATGCCTTCGTCATCATATACCACATCTCCCACATGTATTCCAATACGTACCGGAACTTCAGGGTCTTCCTTTAATTTTAATTGAACTTCACGAGCACAGTTTACCGCATCCAGGGCACTGCCAAACAGCATCAGGGTTCCATCTCCATAGTACTGCATCACCTGTCCGTGATATTTCAGCAGATAATCTTCAATTATAGCCCGCTGCCGATCCCGAAGTGCTTTTGCTCTCTCTTCGTCTTGCTGCATCATCTTTGAGTATCCAACGATATCTGCAAACATGACTGCAGCAAGCAGTCGTATGTTATTTTCTTGTGCCATAATTATGGCGGTGGGTTAGTGAATGAAATGAAAAAAGTTGTAAGCCAATAATTTAAGCAATTATTGGCGTATTCATATACTTGTTAGAATAAATATCAAAACCAGAACCTTTACGGCAAAAACAGACTTAAGTTCTGTTGTTTTATTGCCATTAAGCCGGACGCATAAATAGCACTTTTCTCTCACTATTCGTTTCCCGAATTGCTTCCTCACATTCCTTGAATGTAATCTCCAAATTTCCATGATGACTGATATTCCGGACTCAGCTCTTTTTCTGTAAGCAAAGCTTTCACCATGGCTACAGGAATGCTGTTATTATGAAGAATGGTATCATGAAACTCTTTTTCACTCATCATCCCGGAATCAACCAATTCCATTCGCAGAGAATAAAACTGCATGGCGCCCACCATATAAGCAATTTGGTACAACGGGCCATAATTACCTTCAAAAGAGCGCCGAACCTCGGCCTCGGCATTGGCATACTCATGCCCTACTTTGTCTACCAGGTAATCAATGCACTGTTGGGGTGACCAATTGCCCAAGTGATAATTGAGCGAAAACACAATGCGTGCAGCCCGGTGCATACGCCAGTACAACATCCCGATTCTGTCTTCGGGATTGTTTGGAAATTCTTTTTCCCATAGCACAAACTCCCAATACAACGCCCAGCCTTCCGTCCAGAAAGGCGTGCGGAAAAGCCGCCGGTGAGTCTCGTAACGTTGATTCATAAATTGCTGCAAATGATGGCCGGGAATCAATTCATGATGAACCACTGCTTTGGAAAAATGTGGATTATTTCCGCGCATGCTCATCAACTTTTCTTCTTGCGTCATAGTGTTGGTGGGATAAGCGATGCGCACCACCTCACCACCTAAAAAGAAAGGGGCTATCTTCTGCCATTCGGGGCTTAGCATTACCATGCGCCAGGTTTCTTTAGCCAGTTCAGGGATGGTCACCAAATCACGTTCTTCTAAAAAAGTTACCGCCTCTTCGGCCAGTTCTTTTACCAGCGGCGGTTGCTCTCCGGCCTCCACGTGAGTGGTTTTTACATATTCCAGGGCGGCTTTCCAGTCATCCCCATAACCAAGTTCGCGAGATGCTTTTAGCATTTCGTTGTAGGTCCACTGGTATTGCTCATTCGCTATTTCAATCAGCTCCTGTGGTGTGTAAGAAATCATCTCAAAGGAAAGGCGCCGATTTATTTCCTCTTCTCCAATGGGCGTGCCTACAATACCACTTTCATCCACGGCTTCTTTTTCGGCATCAAACTGATTGGAGGCAAACTCCTGGTATTCCTCCAGCGAATCGTCCCATTTAGAAAAGGGTTCTTCAACCCACCAGGTAAAATCGGGATCGTACTGATAGTAAAATTTATATGCCTCCTCAACAGCCCGCTGTAATTCTTCAATCGCTTCTCCCAAAAAACCAGCCTCTCTTTTGGTCAGCATTCCATGAGCCTCTAGTTTGCTCTGTGCTGTTGAAATGTCTTCCGTCCATGCGCTAAACCAATTAGCAACCTTTTTACCTTCCATCGAATCGCCTACCCTTCGTTTATTAATGAAAGCCATAGCATTATCTTTGGCTGGGATGAAAGCTTCAATTTTTGCGAAACGCTCTTCCTCAGCCTCCAGAAAATAAGCCGAACGTTGTAGTTCGTTCTTAAACAGCAAATAATCTACTTGTTCAGCCCGACTCAGGTTTTCAAAATCAACCGACTCTAAATTTGTCAGCCAGCCTGCATAAAAACGATCGAAACGCTCAAAATATTCGTCGGATGGCTGTACCGAGTATTTCCGGTTAAGGGCTCCATGATCTGCTTCATACATCGTAATCTTCTCAGCTATAGGTTGCTGAGCCACCACTGGCAAACTCACAAACAGAAAGGAGAATAGGACAAGAAAGGTTTTCATATCGGAATGATTGGTTGGTTACCTCTAATAAAAAGCAATGAACGGAAAAGTTGCCATCCACAATTTGTAAAGATGTGTAGTTTGTTCAAGCTTAATTTGATGAAGCAATAGCAGGCCGATTACCCCAAAGGTCTACAGTCATTCCATTAGACATTTCGATGACAAGTCCGAAGAGAGAAACCCCGAATGGGGTTAAACAAGAATAGCCCCGGGTAAGCCTGTGTAGCTCCCTAGCTTGAGGGGAGCGAACAGGCGCAACCCAGGGGAATAGAACAAAATGAGCTAAGCTTCGCCCCGTTGACAAGAGGGGTAAATTTGCCTGGCGAAGCTTTGGCACTCCCTCCCTATAGGATCTGATTGCCCAACCCTCGGTAAATATTCCTGCCTCTACATCATACAGTTCTCGGGTTCTTCTTTATGGGATAGCCAACCCAGGGTTGCATCCACTTGCGTGGATTTACCCCGGGCTATTCTTATTTGTCCCCATTCGGGGACCATTAGAGAATGGCGATCAAGTTACCTGACTTCTTCCCTTTTTACTGTAATTGAATGGATCTGATGGCATGTTTAATTGATTCCTTATGGCAGACTCACGCTAAAATACTTTTCGCACTGGCTGTGCATCTCGGAATAATTGCTGTACTGCCTACTTTCACGCCAAAACAAACTCACTTAAAACAAAAAGCCGGCCTTAATAGTAAGCAAATGCCCCTCTTCAGAGAATCCCATATTAGCATTCAACAAAAACGCATCAAAAGCATGAAACCAGATGCCGCCTCCATAACCGGTATGCCACAGGGAGGATGATTCATCTTCTACCCAAACCCGCCCGGTATCAAAAAAGCCGTTGATGCCCACCTTACCGCCCAATAGGTACCGGTAGAAATCAAAAAGCTCTAACCGGACTTCTGTGTTATTAAAGAGGTAACCACGCCCGGAAAACCGGCGGCTGTTATAACCTCGCAAATTGGTGGTTCCGCCAAGAGAATTGGCTTCATAAAACGGATACTCACTAAAATTATGCGCCCCACCTGTTCGGTTGGCAAAAGTTATTTGGGGATTGAGGCGTGGTGAAACATACAGCTCCAATTCCGACTGTATGCGGGCATATTGTTCTTCGGTGTTGATCATCCCGATGTTGTGTTCAGCCTCGGTGCTCCAGCGATAGCCCGTACGGGGATTTTGCCCGTCATCCAGATCCTTAAAAGTAAGTCCTGCCAGGAAACCGCCAAACCATAGCTCGTCAAACTGTCCGCGGGGCAAACCTTGGCCGGGATCGGACACGATGTTATCTGGATCACGATCAACATTGGTAGCTCGTATGCGTGTGCCTCCATAAAACTCCAGGGTATTTCTTTGGATTACCATCTTCGGCTCTACCTCATATTGGTACAACCGGGCCCTGTAGTAGTTCAGCGACCGCCCTTCGAGAGTGGTTTCGTTGCCCAACCCAAAGAAGTTCTTGTAACTCTTGGGAAAAAGGAACTCACCTTTTACCTGTACCCGCCAGTCTCCAACGGCCTGATACCACTTGCCGTCATATCTAATGTTGGCGGCACCGGTTGCAGGCGCATAGTTCGCCCGTACAAAATGCCGGGAAGCCGGGTGCTTTCTGAAACCATGACGAATAAACTCCGGCCCTCCACCCAGAAAAAGTCCATCATTGCCATTGTACTCAAAATACAAGCCTGCCAGCAGGGCGTTCCAGCGATAATCTTTTTTGTAATCATAGCGCACATTTTCGGGGATATTTGCCAAACTTACCTTCGCGTTGTCGTTTGTAACAATCGTATTTCCCTGCCGCGTATCATGAATAGCGACTTGTTTAGCCCATCCATTTTTTTGGGTCATGTCATGATATTCATCCCCGCCGGAACCGCCTACCACTTTAAACTCGGTGTCATTATCCGTATCTCCTTTCAGGATGAACCGATCGTCATCACCCATCCCAAAAAGTCGAATTTCTTTGGTTTCATTTGTATGAAATACACGATCGAAATACTGCTTCCTTAACTCTCCTTTGCCTGAAAGTTTGAAAACCTGCACCCGCACTTCCTCTTCACTTAAAATCTCCACCTCAAACTGTTCCCGCTTGTTACTTCCGGGGATGGATACGACTTCGGAAATCAATCCATAATATCGTTCTGCTATTTCAGGAAGCTCGTCACGCCGGATTTTTAGCAGGCGTGTCGTTTGATCACCAAACTCCTCAAATACCGGATCGGGATAATTCCGAACGGCTTTTTCAATCACCTCATCGGTTAAAGCATCACGAATCTCTTCAGCAATGCTTATCCATTCTTCTTTGGTAAGCTGGTTGGTAAAGCGCCGTGTAATGGACAAAGAATTGTTGTTTAGCCCCTTCAGGTTTCCATAGCTCTCGCTGAAATTTTGATATTGTTTGAAAGGGCCAAGCACCTTGGCAATGTTAGGCAAAAGTCCAGTCATGCGCATCAGAGCCAGGTCACGGTCGCGTGGGATGGGCCGATACAATTTGCCCTGTTCATCTTCCGGTTCAAAAGAAGCCCAGCGCCATTGGTCGCCGTGACGGTCCCAGTCGGCCAGCAGCATATCCAGCAGACGGTTCCGGGCAAAATCATCCTGCACTACCCGATGATCGATATCATTGTCCAGCTCACGCAGTAATTCCACTTCGCTAAGGATTTCTTCGGAATAACCCACGCTTTCTACATCACTCATGTCGCCGTTCGGGCGCTCTTCAAATAAAGCCGCTTCGCCACTGAGATCTTCCGTATAAGCTCCCAGCATGGGATCGTGGGGCACATAATACAATTCCGGGTTGGTATGAAAAGTACCAATAGCATCGGCAAGGGGCGGGATGATTACCGCAGCGTACGGGTTGATAATGGAAAACTGATCCTGGGCTACATCCAGGGCAATGGTCTTGCGAAGCTCCTCATCCCACACACGACCGGCTTCTTTATCCAGCGTTCGCAGCACGTAATCCCGGCCGTCTTCGCGTTCCAGGTGCAGCGTAGTAGATTGCCCTTTTCCACCTACCCGAACGGGGGTTAATCCGCCCTCTTTTTCAGTCACATCAAACACCGGGAACTCATTTTTTATAACCCAATAATCCCGGTTATGGGCGCCTACAAACCACTCAAACAGCCTGCTCTTGCCACTGTAGTCGGCATTGGCAGCCATCACTTTGGTGCTGTCGGTGTAGTCGATATCCGGCACTTCCTGTATTTCCTGATTTTCCTCAAAAGCGTCTTCATAGGGTTCTTTTAACTGGGTTCGATATATGAGTTTGCCTGTTGAGCCATCCCCTTCAGGCGCCCAGGCTTCCATCCAAATGGAGCCGTCGGTATAATACTTTACGCTCATAAAACCACGACCAGCATAACTGAATGCCGCGCCCCGGCCCTGCGCTACATAATTCTGTTTGGAACCCGAACCGCTGATGAGATAATGCAGGTTGCCATCGGAATCTTCTTTGCGGTGATACTGAAGATTGTGGGAATGAGCAGAGGCATAAATCAGGTCTTCCAACTCGTAACGGTTAAACAGATCTTCCAGTTCTCCCGCCATTTTTGCGTATCCGTGATGATTCACATCCTGTGCCTTACCAAAAGCCCGGCGATACAAAGCATAAAACGAACCAAATATTGGGGGTTTCAGGTGTACGGACGGTGGCTGATAGCCCCCGTGGTTATCATGGGTTATGATGGGATGATGCGCTGCTATCATCAAATGATCATTCCGCTGTTTTTTGAGAATATCGTCCAGCTCAATGAGTACATCCCCGGCATCAAAGAGCTCGTACTCGCCGGTATCGCCATATGGCTTTTCGTGTTTGTGAAGCCACCACTGGGTATCCAGCACCACCAGCCGAATGTCTTCCCGCAACTGAGGGTGTTCGTTATCATCCATCAGTTTGAAAGTAACGGGACCTGGAAAGCCGCTGTCCGGTAAAAAGGTGTTGCCCCGGTTTAGGTAGGCTTCTACAAATCGCTCTTGCCTTTTCAGGGTTTCCAGCCCGACTTCTTCGCCGTCATTCCAGTCGTGGTTTCCGGGAATGAAAAGTACGCGCCCGGGATAGTTATCAACAATGTCGAGCTGTTCAGTCAGACGCTGCTCGTAATAACTTCTGCGTGGATGAGTGGAATCAGGCAATCCGCGTGGGTACAGATTATCCCCCAAAAAAATAACGGCGCTCTCTTCTTCAGCTTGCTCCAAAAAGGATTGCAGCAGTTTTAGTGTCGGCTCCTGAGTTTCCAGTGAGGGCGCTCCTGCATCGCCTATCAGGAAGGTTTGATAGATAACTTCTTCATCCTGAGGCGGAGTTTCCGGGCGAGACTCATTCTGCTCGGCGTCAATAAATAGCCGGTCGGTTGAACATGAAACCAACAGCAAAGACAATAATATTGCGGAAAGGATTTTTTTCATAACCGGAAATTACCCAAGGATGAGCAAATTTGTTGATATAAACTATCAAAGGGAAGGATAGAACATCCAACAAGGAATATCGAATCTTGAACTTCGAATATAGAGCACTGGATGAGGCTGGTTTTTTACTAATCGAAAGAGAGAAGAAGTGAAAATTATAGTGAAAGGAAGGCATAAAAATAGCCCGACCGGATTGCCTCCGTGGGCTTGTTTTTTGAATAACTGTCACTAATATACGGCGGAACTGGTGCCTCGACCAAATTTGATTTCTTTTGTATAACTAATAGCAGTTAATAATAACTCAATCTATTTTAATGTGTATCTAATCATCTTTTTTATGCGATAATAACGGACTTATGTACTTATTGGCTATTACGGGTGCGTGCGTTTGGTTTCATAGCGTTTTTGATGAAGGTGTTAGGTGTTTATACATGTGCTTGTTATTGTTGAGTTGGAAATTAACCCGTCAAACGCGCATATTTGGGATGTATTCAAATGGTAACCAAATAGAGGCGCGTATGAACGGGGATGATAAACCAGTAAAAACTGAAACTGATATTGAACAGGTCAACAAAAACGTTTTAGAATTAAAAGACCTGCTCACAGTTGCGCAAAATGCCATAAATGAATACACCAACATGAAAGCAACAGAATCGAACAATACACTCACCCAAGAAAAACATCGAATCGACACCCACTTCAAAATGTTCTGGATTGACAGGGCTTTATTTATGGTGGTCATATCTGCTATGATTGTTTTAGGTGTATTAGATAAAATTCCCATTGAGATTGTATGGGGTATTTTACTTATCACAAGTGGGTATCTTTTACGAAATGAGGTATCTAAACGCATTTTTAGTGATTAATTTTGTTTTTGCTTCATAGCGTTGGTTACTAAGGTTTCAAACATATCATCCTTGTTTCGGTTGTTGTATTTAAAGACAAATTCGGCGATATAATCGGGCAGGTACTTCACGGACACTTTGTGGTATTGCCCCATAATGCCCCGCTTTATAATCGCCCAAAAGCTTTCAATGGTGTTGGTGTTAATGCCTCGGTATGAGTACATCTTTTGGTGGTCAACCTTGATGTGGTCAATAATACGGTTCATTTTGTTGTAGCCTTTGTGATTGTCGGTAATGAGTACCGAATCTTCTTCATCAATATTCTTTTCCACCATGGCTTTCAGCTTTTTGGCAGAAATGGTCTTCATCACTTTGGCTATAACGTTTCCGTCTCGTTCTACCATCCCGACTACGGGCGTTTTCCGGTCGGCAATTGTTTTGTGCCCCATGCCTTTGGGAACCCATGGTTTTTTTCGTTTGCCTTCCGAGATATCAAAGTCTTCGGCTTCCAGTTGGGTAATGGCTCGGTCGTAATAGGCTTTATCTTTTTTAGTAAAATTGGGATACCCGCCTTTTCGGGGTTTACCGCCTACATAGGTTTCATCCATTTCGACTACATCATCTAACTTTTGGGCGGGGTCGTACATCAGCTTTCGCATTTTCATGCCCATTCGCCAAGCGGTTTTATAGCTTACTCCCAAGTTGCGTTGCAGTTGTTTAGCGGGAACGCCTTTCTTCGCATCGGTAACCAGTGAGAAGGCTATAAGCCATCTGCGCAGTGGAATGCGGGTTTTGTGAAGCATGGTATTCACGGTAACACTAAAGGACTTATTGCACTTCAGGCAGGTAAAGCGGTGGTCTTTTTTTCGCCTGCTTAGCTTTTCCGATCCGCAGTAAGCGCACGTTGGCGTGTCGCCCCAACGGGCTTGCTCAAAGTGCTTGGTTGCGGATAGTTCATCGGGAAATTTTGAGGTTACTTCAATTAGGTTCATGGAATGTATTTATTGAGCTTAGAAATTCTCTGTAGATTTTGTTCACTTGGTCATTGTTAAGTTTATTATTGCCCTTTTCTAAGATGAACTCTTTATGTTTCTCGTCGCATTTATTGAAAATGATGGGCAGGTCAACATCAGTAATATTGGATATATGCTCGGCTACCCGTCTATTGACCGATTTCTGCATTAATAAATGGTTTTCAACCCTATCCATTCTTGATTCTCCTTTATTCATAAAAGCTTCATTTTCCAAATCCTCAATTCTATCAAGTTGGGCTTGAAACCAATCCTTAGCTTTTAAGTACATCCAATAAATACCCCAACAAATAATTCCTATAATTATCGGTGTTATTGCTTCAAAAACACTCATAATAGTTACTCCTATATCTGAATTTTTCATTTGCTGCATAAAGCTTATAACTGACTCGACTCTGGTGACATATGTAATTGAGACGCCAGCTATAAATACTGCAAATTGCTTTAAGCTTAGGTTGTTACTGTTTTCATTTTTGGACATGGCATTGAGGTTTTAGAGTTAAATAACCCTAAAATACTCTTGCGCACGTTAATAGCCAATAAGTACATAAGTCCGGATAATAAACCTGGAGGATTAATCCTCATTTCCGTTTTATCTACGGTAGACTTCTTATAAATGAGCTAACAGAAAGGCTAATCCCCTGAATGGGGAGGAGTTTTGTTTTGCCAAACTACTTCAAACTGAAGGATTGCAGAAGAAGGATAGAACATCCAACAAGGAATATCGAATCTTGAACTTCGAACGGGGAAATTGGCGGCGGCAAATGTTTGCTGCTTAAAAGAGAAGAGAAGTTAAAACGATAGTAACGGGAAGACATAAAAATAGCCCTTCGGATTGCCTCCGTGGGCTTGTTTTTTGAATAACTGCTCCCAATATACGGCGGAACCGGTGCCTCGACCAAATCTATTTTCTTTTGTATAACTAATAGTAAGTAATCGTAGCCTTATCTCTGTTTGAGTAACTTCAATGATTTATAACATACGTTCATGTGGTACGCTAAAAGAACTCTTCCTCTAATATTCAAAGCCATTTAAAAGCACTTTCGCGCAGCAAATAAATAATATTCTGATTTTTTGCATATCCAGAAGCGGAGTAACCGGTCCATGAAAAACCGGCTTTTTCTGATTCTTGCCCCTGTGCTTTTTCAGGTAATTTGTACTCTTTCATCACCCCATATAATTAAAATAAGTGGGTATTGGTTTTAGTACTTCAATGACTGTAAATTTGGGGGCGGTGTAAATTGCACCTGTTTGCCCTGCCTGCCGGACTTTATACAATGAAATGATATCAAGACAAATCGGCTTTTGGTAAGCACAAGAGTATTAACGCATAGTTTTTTTATATGGGATTTCTCGAAAAATTAGGCCTCAAGAAAAAAGAAAAGCTCGACAAAGGTGTCGAGAAGAGTCGTGACGGACTGCTGAATAAAATCGGCAAAGCCTTTGTGGGTAAAGACCAGGTGGATGATGCCGTACTGGATGAGCTGGAAGAAATCCTGATTACCTCGGATGTAGGCGTGTCTACCACCATTGAGATCATCAAGCGCATTGAAGAGCGGGTGGCGCGTGATAAATATGTGACGCAGGATGAACTGCAGGCCATGCTCCGCGAAGAAATTGTACACCTGCTGGAAGATAACGCTCCTGATAAGCCGGCCGAGTTTGATGCCGAATTTCCCGTAAAACCACACATCGTCTTAGTAGTTGGGGTGAATGGGGTAGGCAAAACGACCACCATCGGCAAACTGGCACATTTATATAAGAAAGCTGGCAAAAAAGTAATGCTGGGTGCCGCCGATACCTTCCGCGCTGCTGCCGTTGATCAATTGAAGATCTGGAGTGAACGAGCGGATGTGCCCATCATACAGCAAGGCCAAAATGCCGATCCCGCTTCCGTGGCTTACGATACGGTAGCTGCCGCCAAGGCCCGCGGCACCGATGTGGCCCTGGTTGATACTGCCGGGCGCCTGCACAACAAAAAAGCCCTGATGGAAGAGCTGGCCAAAATTAAACGCGTGATGGGCAAAGTGGTAGATGGCGCTCCCCACGAAGTGATTCTGGTATTGGACGCCTCCACCGGACAAAACGCGATGCAGCAAGCCAAAGCTTTCACCGAAACGGTGGACATCACGGGGCTGGCCCTCACCAAATTAGATGGCACCGCCAAAGGTGGCATTGTAATTGCAGTTTCTCACGAACTCAGCGTGCCTGTAAAATACATTGGAGTGGGCGAGCAAATTGAAGACCTGCAGGTATTTGACCGCGCCGATTTTGTGAATGCCCTTTTTGGAGAGTAGGGTTTGTGATATGGTGATTTAGTGATTTGGTGATTTAGTGATTTGGTGGTGGGTACGATTTAATCATCTGGCGCCGAAGGGCAATGTCCGCCTGAAGGACGGTTGGGGGTGTATTAATAGGCACCGTCATCCTGAACGGAGATTTCCTGAACACCGTGAAGGAAACGAAGTGAAGGATCTGCAGGATACAGCCCAAGTATTTTTAGAGAAGCATCTGGCTTGCTGATAATATTGGGACACTGACACCATTTAACCCACCCCTCAATCCCCGCCCAAGCGGGGAAGATTCTTTAGAACATTCGATTTTAAATAAAACCAATCTGAACTAGTCCTAATAAACTGGAATAGCTAAGGGCAAAGAATACGTACACGAGCCGTAAAAATAACCAAAGCATTTCCTCTCCTTGGAGAGGAATGAGGAGAGGGGGGTGTAGAAAAGCCTGAAATTTAGATCAAAAAAAAGCCACCCTTGGGCGACTTTATCATACTCATTTATAAGATTGAGTAATTTCACTGGCTTACCTTTTAAAAACATACCCTCCTAAAAGCATGAATTTTTTGGGGCAGCTCTGGAAACTGAATATAAACTTTTGACTTAGATACTCATTCAGGCACCCGGGTCTATTTTACCGCCGCCGGAACCGCCTTTGCCTCCATCATCGTCATCTTTATCTCCATCATCCATCATTTGGCTAAAACCTACGTATAATCTCTTATTCATATTGACTTGTCGTTAATTTGGGGTTAAACCGTAAAAAAACTATATATTGGATAATTAGCAATAAGACCTAAAAGTTTTTCGCGTCATGCGCTCAACAGTAATCATCACCTTACTTTTGTTGATTGGTTTGCCTGGCAATATGTATGCACAAACCACGGCTGCAGATTCCCTGATATCCCTCGGAGATGAAAAGTTTTCTAATGGGAATTATACTGAGGCAGCAGAGTTAGAAAAAGAGGCCATACAGCTTTATTTGCAAAACGGAGACTCCCTGAAGTGGGCCATGACTCAAAAAGATTACGCTACAACTTTGATAGCAATGGGCGCAGTAAAAGAGGCCGTGGATATCCTACTGGAGTTGGATGAACGTAAAATTAAAGTTCTAACGAATGAAGACAAAGCTTCTATCAAGAAAGCGATTGGCTATGCCTACCGGAACCTGGAGCAATATGAGGCAGCACAGAACTATTATTTAGAAGGACTTGAATTATTAAAAGGCAGCCAGGATTCTTCAGACATAGCCGGTTTGTACAATAATATTTCGTACACCTTCAGCGAAACAGGTAACTATGAGCAGGCTCTTGAATATCAGTATGAGGCTAAACGGATATATGAAAAACTGGATGAAAAGCGAAGCCTTTCTCGAGTACTGAATGGTATTTTTCTTTCTCTTATGGATTTAGGCCTGTATGAGCAGGCCGAACCGTATATCAGGCAAAGCCTTGCCTTATCCGAACAGTTGGGAGAACCTCGCCTGCTGGATATTGCCTACCACAACCTGGCCTGGAACTTCGAAAACCAGGGCAAGCGCGACAGTGCCATCATCTACTACCGCAAATCGCTGGAGCTTACCCGGCAGCTGGGCAATCCCTATGAGATGACCCAGACCCTGAATAATATCGGCGGCTTGTATGAAGAATCGGGAGATTATGAGAATGCCCTGGCCTATTACAACGAAGCCCTTGAAGCAAATTATCAAACCGATCGACCTGTTTCCATTGGTCATACCCTGAGACGCCTGGCTCGGGTGGCTATCCAAAATAATGACCTGGATAACGCCACGACCTTTTATGAAGAAGCGCAGAACTGGCTAAGCCAAGCCCAAGCCCCACGTGATCTCGCCATGCTGTACCTGGACCAAGCAGAGCTGGAAATCATTAAAGAACATCACCAAGAGGCAAAACGACATTTGAATAAAGCTGAGGAAATTGCTCGTAAACACAACTTTAAGGGCATCCAAAGCCGGCTTCATACTGTGCGGGGACAGCTGTATTATGAGCAGGGGAAACTTCGGGAAAGTCTTGGTGAATACCGGAAGGCTTATCGGTTATCTGCCGATGAAACAGTAACCGGCAAAATTGGTCCCGCCATAAACCTGGCCCGCTCATATCACCGCCTACAATCCGACAGCGCCTTTATTTTAGCCGACCAAGCCTTCACATTTATCGATTCCGTACGAACCAATGTAGCCGGGCTATCTTTCCGCTCCGGATTCTTCCGGGAACATGCCGGGTTTTATAACGAAGTGGCCTCTTGGTACATCACCCAAAAAAATCAGCCCGAAAAAGCCTTCGACTTAATTGAAGCGGCTAAAGCGCGCGTACTGATGGATGAGATGGCCGAAACCCAACAAAAGGTTTATGAAAACCTGGATGAAGCCACTCTTATCAAAAAGCAACAACTCGCCAAGCAAATAGACCGACTTCACCGGCAAATTGAACAAGCAAAATCAAAACAGCAACGGTCCGCATTACAAGACGAGCTGAAGGACCTGGAGTTTGAATATCAGACGTTCTTAAATGAAATCCACGTTAGCAATCCCGCACTTCATAATTTTGAGTATCCCCGCCCCATTGCCTTAGAGGAAGTGCAAGACATGCTAAACCGTAACTCGGCCCTACTGGAATATGCCTTTGCAGAGAATAGCCTGGTTCGCCTGCTTATTACCAACAACTCCATCTCCGGGTCGGTAACCGATTCGCTCGGACAAACCGATGCTAAAAGCTTTATTACTGAAAAGATTAAACATCTGCGGGAAACCATCATCCATAAGAAACAGGTCGACTCCGTCAAAAAAGTGGGGGAGGAATTGCATGCCTCCATCATCCCTGATCTGAATCAGCAAATAATGGCTGACATCTCTAACCTGCTCATTATCCCGGGCGGTCCGCTCATATTCTTGCCCTTCGAAGCGCTCAGCAACACGGATCGCTATTTGATAGAAGATTTTGGTATTAAATATTTACCCTCGGCCTCTATTTATCCCTTCATTAAAGAACCCCACCGTACCACTAATTTTGATCTGTTGGCGGTTGCCGGGTCCGGCTTTGAAGGTGGTGATGGCCTGGTCAGTGAGTCACGTTCAGAGGCTTCTTTTGCTTCGCTGCCTTCTGCCTTGCTGGAAGTAGATTCTATTTCCGTACACTTCTCCAAATCAAAAATACTGAAGAACGAAGATGTAACAGAAGCCACATTGAAGTCCCACGACTTAAGTGATTTCCGCTACCTCCATTTTGCCACCCACGCAAGCGTAAATGAAGAATCGCCCTCACAAAGCGGCTTGTTATTATCCAAAAAAGCCGATGTGGAATCCCTGTTCGGAGAAGATGGTCACCTGAACAGCCGTGAAATTGCTGAGCTGAGGCTGAATGCTGATTTAGTGATACTAAGTGCCTGCAACACCGGCATGGGTAAAGTGGTGACCGGAGAAGGCTTAATTGGCCTGCAGCGCTCGTTTCTGGCCGCAGGATCTTCATCCGTGATGGTGAGTTTATGGAGCGTTTTTGACCGCAGTACTTCCGTGTTTATGGCGGAATTCTATGAACACATGCTCACCCATCAGGAAGAAGATTACGGCCTGTGGGAGCAAACCATGCAGTGGCTGGAATGGCACGAGCATCCGCTATTTGATTACAAAGCCAACGCCCTCCGCGATGCCAAACTGGCTATGATTGATCACCCCTACTACAATCACCCGGTGTACTGGGCTCCTTTTATTTTGGTTGGGAAGTGAGTTTTGGGCTCTATTGGAGCTCAAAGCCTCGTTTCAGACCTCACCTAAATCCTCTCCTTCATAAGGAGAGGACTTTTTCGAGACCTGCCCCATATTTGTTGTTTAATATAACTTTGATGGCTTAAATGAGTCCTCCTCCTTGCCAAGGAGGAGACAGAGGAGGTCAGGATAGTGGATTTGGGGCCCGCTGCTTAATTCGAATTCCTGAGTTCGTAATTCAACCTGAATGGGTTCTTTGCCTATCTAAAGTTCATAACCCTGCACTTTGACCTCTCCTATATCCTCTCCTTCATAAGGAGAGGACTTCTTCGAAGCCTGTTCCACATTTGTTGTTTATTACAACTCTTATGGCTTAGCAAAGTACTCCTCTTTACGAAGGAGGAGACAGAGGAGGTCAGGATGGTGAATTGGGCCCCGCTGATTAATTCGAATTCCTGGGAGTTCGTAATTCAACCTGAATGGATTCTTTGCCTATCTATAGTTCATAGCCCTGCACTCCGACCTCACCTAAATCCTCTTCTTCATAAGGAGAGGACTTTTTCGAGGCCTGTTCCAGATTATGTTGTTTAATATAACCTGATGCCTTAACAGAGTGCTCCTCCTTGCCAAGGAGGAGACAGAGGAGGTCGGGATGTTCGCCTCAAGATATCTGTATCCATCGAACCACGCTCACTAACCAAGACCATTTTACGCCCTTTCTTGTTGTACTTCAGAGTCCTATTTTTAGGCGTCTTTTCATAAATAATTATCTAATTCATCGCTTACCATGAAAACATTTTTGCTCTCGTTATCTGCCGTGTTTTTATTCATTAGTTGTAGTTCAGACCCCGCTCAAAAAGCTGCAAATGATATCCATAAAGATTCCCTGCTAAGGCATATTGAAACTCTTTCTTCGGATGATTTCATGGGCCGTGGTACCGGTACAGAAGGTGAACAAATGAGCGTGGATTACTTGGTGAATGAGTTACAGGAAATAGGAGCTCAGCCCGCTGCCGATGATGGCTCGTATGTTCAGGAGTTTCCTCTTTTAGGGCAATCCACTTCCAATGCAGAGATGTCGGTTTCAACCAATGGCCGTACTCCTTTCAACCTTCGTTATTTCGATGAGTTTATGGCATGGCCTGCAAATCAATCGGAAGAGGTGGATGTTAGCAACGCGGAGCTGATTTATGTGGGCTACGGTATTCAGGCGCCAGAGGAAAATTGGGATGACTTTAAGGGCACCGATGTGGAAGGCAAAATCCTGGTGGTAAAAAACAGCGATCCGGCCTATGACGAAGACCTTTTTGGGGGTGATGCCCGGCTTTACTACGGCCGCTATAGCTACAAGTATGAAAAGGCCAAAGAACTGGGAGCCCTTGGGGTATTGATTATTCACACCGATGAAACAGCGGGCTACGGATGGAATGTAGTTGCAAACAGCTGGAGCCGCGAGCGCTTTTATTTGAAACAAGGTGAAGATGGAAGCGCCGGGAACACCGAATTCAATGGTTGGCTAACCCAAGATGCCAGTAGCTTACTTTTTGAGGAAGCCGGACTGAACCTCATGGAACAACTGGAAGCTGCCGACGACCCTGCTTTCGAGCCCGTACCGTTAGAAGGCCTGAGCATGAACGTAAGCATGGAAGCCGAGTACCGCGAAATTCAATCCAAAAATGTGATTGCGAAAATTGAAGGGAATGATCCTGAACTTAAGGATGAGTACCTGATGCTCACCGCTCACTTTGATCACCTTGGAGTGACTACTCCGGTTGAAGGCGACTCCATCAACAACGGTGCTTCGGATAATGCGGCTGGCGTGGCAGCTTTATTGGAAATGATGGAGGGTTATAAAGAGCTGCAGCCTATTTTAAAACGAAGTGTGCTGGCGGTACTGGTTAGCGCTGAAGAAGTTGGGCTGCTGGGTTCTCAATACTGGGCCGAAAATCCCACGGTGGAACCCGGTAAAGTGACGGCCAACATCAATCTGGACGGTATGAATGTGTATGGACAAACCAATGATGTAGTCGTGGTAGGTTATGGGCGCACCAGTCTAAGCGATTTGTTGGAAGACGAAGCTCAAAAACAAGGTCGTACGGTAAAACCGGATCCCTATCCTGGTCGCGGTTATTTTTATCGGTCTGATCATTTCAATATGGCCAAAGTGGGTATTCCTGCGATCTTCCCTAACCCCGGAACCGAGTATGTAGGCAAAGGGGAGAACTTCCTCGCCCTCCGCGATAGTGTAGCCGATGCCAACTATCACACCGTCAACGATGAAATCAATGAGTACTGGGATTTAACCGGAGCTCAAATTGATACGCGATTGTTTTTCATGACCGGTTTCCGTGCCCTCAATGCAGAAAACCTGCAAACCTGGGATTCCGGCGACGAGTTTGAAGCTACCCGTCTGCGCATGCTGGAACGTATTGAGCAGTAAATTTTAGCTGTTTTATTTCCCTCTTGCGATTTTTCAATACTAAAACTGGTTCAAGCACCCGCTTGGACCAGTTTTTTTGTTTAAAGCTATGCTAACAAGGCCTGATATGGATATAATGAAAAGCTCCGAAGGAGCACAATCATCAACATAGGGCAAGGCCCTATGTTAACAATCGCCCCGTAACTAAGCCCAAACGGGGTATAATCTATTCAGCCCCATACGCATGGTACATCATTATCTTTTTAACGGTTATCGAAATTCCTGCTCAAAACTCATCTTGAAAAGAAGCACCTGAAATAAACATTCTGGATGTGTTATAAAAAGAACTCATCGCCATTCTGGAGCAATAACTCTCTACCGGGCCTCGGCCTGCGTTTTTTCGATGAATTCCTGGTTGTCCACCTTGGGACGTTCCGGAGAGTTGGCTAACAATGCGGTTAAATTATAGATAAGCCGGGTGCGCTGGGTGTATGGACCAAAGGTGATTTTTTCGATATGATCGGAGGGACGGTGGTAATCTTCGTGCACCCCGTTGAAAAAGAAGACAAAAGGCACGCCAAGTCGGCCAAAGTTCCAATGGTCACTGCGCCGGTAAAATTGATTGGGATCTTCCAAATCGTTGTAGCGATCGCTGAGGGTAAGATTTGGCCCCATCACGTTAGCCATTTGGCTGAGGCTATCCAGCGCCGAAGAAATAATTTCTCCCCCGATGATATACACATAACTGCTGTCATCTACGTGTTCAGGGTCTACCCGTCCAATCATATCCATATTGATGTTGGCAATGGTGTTATGAATAGAACGCGTGGGATGATCAGAATAATACCGCGACCCTAAAAGGCCTTTCTCTTCACCGGACACATTCAAAAACAAGACGCTTCTGCGTGGACCATGCCCGGCTTTTTTGGCAGCCATCATCGCTTCTGCCACCTGAATGGTGGCAGCCGTTCCACTGCCATCGTCATCAGCCCCATTGTAAATGGCATCGCCGGTGGAATCAGGTTCGCCAACGCCCACATGATCGTAATGCGAACTAAGCACCACTACTTCATGCCGCATAGTTGGATCACTTCCTTCCAAAAAGCCCAATACATTTTTGGATTGAACCAGGTTTTCATTGATCTCCGGATCGTGTAAAAGTGAAACATCCAGCGGACGAGATATGAATGCTTGTGGGCTGTCCAATATATCTTGCTGTAGCTCCATCAAGGTTTCCGTGTTATCAAAACCCAGCAGTTTAGCAGCTAATTCGGGGTGAATACGATTAAAGGCTGGGGAATTAGAGCCCGATTTATCCTGTAAGTATTTTAATGAAAGACCTCTGCCTTGCCCCAGATATTGTTGCCTGCTTTCGGCCTCCTGCTGGTAGTCTTCCACATCATTGCCTATCATTATAATAGCACCCAATGCCTTCCCGGAAGACAACACCTGCTGTACTTTCTGCATATTGGTTTGGCCTTCTACGTAAAACACAAGAATCCACGCTCCCGAAGCATCTTTAGGAAAATGATTAACCTGCTCTCCCGGGTTGAACATCCCGGTTCCGGCAAAATGGACCGGGCCTTCCAGTCGATCGCTGCCTCCAAAAATAGTTACAAAATCAGCGGTTTTTTCTTTAGTAAACGCTGTTGAACTTATTACGCTATCCCGGGAAATACTGTGTACTGTATACTCATAACCATTCACCGTGGGCTGTATCAAGTCAAAAGACTGGAACCAGGTATTCTCGTCGCTGCCTGGCTGTAACCCGATCTCTTCGTATCTATCAGAGATAAATTTTGCTGCTTTTTCTTCTCCCGGAGTGGCAGTTTCACGGCCCTGGAGGGAATCGTGAGCCAATACTGCCAAATCATTGTATAAGCTTTGTTCAGTTATATTCTGGGAAAAAGAATAGATGGTGCTGTCATTTTGGGCGCTTTTCTGCGTGGCACTACAGGCTGATACAACAAGCAGCAGAGCTGCTAACAATACATGTTTAGTCATAATGATAAGAGGGGGATAGCTTAAGAATTAGGTGTTTATGCGCCGATGATTTCATCAACGGGTTTCAGGTCGATATAAAAATCTGTGGGTTCGTCTTCGAGAAACAGGTTGATTTGCTGTTCCTTAATCATTTCAAGTACCGCCAGGAAGGTTACCACTACATAAATTTTGTTTTTAAGGGTAGCACATACTTCCATGAATGATTGGCGTCCATGTTCCTGCAACCGGTTCAGCACAAATTCAGATTGTTCTTCTACCGTGGTACTTACTTTTTCTACATGGTGTACGATATTTTTACGCTCAATATCCTGCAGTACCTTTTTGAAAGCCGCAATCAAGTCAAACATCGTCACGTCTTGAAGAGCCTCACCGGATGCCTGTTGCTCCACATCATCGGCCTCAGGATATCCGCGCATATATTGCTTACGCGTCTCATCATCCATGTCAGCCATTTTTACCGACATTTCCTTATACCGCTTATACTCAAGCAGCCGTTGTACCAATTCGTAGCGCGGATCGGTTTCATCCAATTCCTCTTCGTCCGAATCTTCCCTTGGAATCATCATCTTGGCTTTGATAGACATAAGCATGCTCGCCATCAGGATAAATTCGCTGGCTACATCCAGGTCCAGTTCTTCCATCACGTGGATATATTCCAAAAACTGGTTGGTGATATAGGAGATAGGGATATCGTAAATATCCAGCTCGTCTCTTTTAATAAAAAAAAGCAGCAGGTCGAGCGGTCCTTCAAAGTTATTTAATTGTACGCGATACATGCACTAAAACTACACTCTTAAAAACTAAATTTCTTTATTTTCTTTTTCTATGTGAATGTTATTTTAAAGTAATTGATTGATGCCAATATTAATGGGCACAATCAGCTCAATAAACTTTATAATATGATACGGTTGCGGGGTTAGTATCTCCAGGATTTGTACGCAACTTAAGAGCCGATATAAGTAAAAGGGCAATAATGAAGGGCATGGATTACTCAAAATTTGTGGACGCTGTTCTTGAAAAGGACGATGCTGAAATCAGTCGGCAGGTTAAAGTGATCACTGCTGTACTCATCAAATTTCTCACCGTCCGTATGGATGCACCTCTCGAAGATGCACAGGATTGCGCACAAAATACCCTGCTTATCGGTATAGAAAAAATCCGTAATGATGAAATTGACCACCCTGACGCCCTCATAAACTACCTGTTTACCACGGCTAAATATGAATACTTGAAGCGCGTAAACAAGAAGCGTGAAGTGCCTTATGATGAACTTCCCGAACACCATTCTGACAGCCCTGATCAGCTGAATCGCTTACTGGATAAAGAGAAAATGACCCTTTTAAAACGCTGCATGGAGGCTTTAAAGAGTGATTACCAAAAATACATCGAATATTGGTTTCAGCATCCGGGCTACGAAACATCGGTGGTTGCCGATTATTTTAATATCTCTGTCAGCAATGCCTGGACGAAGAAGCATCGCGTCATAAATTTGCTCAAAGAATGTGTCGAAAAAAAAATTCAAAAATAATTGTAAGGAATCGCTTTTTCATCGCTCTTACTTAGCAGGATGTAGTTAAGGATACATCCTGCTATGATTAAATAATTCAGCCATGGATAAATCAAAAGAAAATAACATACGTCAACAAATTGACGCCTATATAAAGGGGAAACTTGGCGAAGAGGAGATACAAGAGCTATGGACGGTATTTGCAAAAAATCCTGAATTGCTGGACCTGCTGGAGTTGGAAGTCAATGTAAAGGCCATTATTGAAGAACAGGCCAAACAACAAAAACAGTCGAAAAGCACCCTTCGGAAATTACCTTCCTGGAGTTGGTATGCCGCAGCCGCAGTAGTAATTTTGACGATTACTGTTGTACAATTCTTTCAAGTGGATACGCCTACCAGTCTTAACCAATTAGTGGTTCAAGATATTACAGCCGCACAGTTGGAAACGGCCGATGGTATCCGGGCCATGAAAAAAGATGACCGAATTACCACAGCTGATTCGCTGCTTAACCTTGGCTTTGAAGCCGTTATTTCCGGCAACGAGAACCGGGCCCTGGAAATATTTAACGAAGTTATTCAGAACCATGATGAAGAACCCTATGGCTCCAAAGCTTATCTGAATAAAGGCATTGTGCTTTATAATGAAGGTAATTACCCAAATGCCATTTCTGCTTTTAATGAGGCTATAGCCCGTGCAGAGCACAGCCGTATGATACAGGAAAAAGGGTTTTGGTACCTTGGAAATGCCCTGATCAATACCGGACAACTTGAAGATGCTCGTGATGCTGTATACAAAGCATATCAGCTGGATGGCGTCTTCAGAAAACCAGCGTTCCGCATATTGAAAAAACTAAACGACGACCTTGGAGAATCTGATTACGAGGAATTTGATACCCAGTCTTTAAACTAATTGAAAAGATCAGGCTAAACTGATATGTGGGGGTAAATAACAAAGCTCCGGCCAAGCGGTCGGAGCTTTGATTTTATAGTATATAGTAAATATGCCTAACTATTAATCCACAAGAGGAACAGGCTTCCGGGACTCTTTCATGTGAGCCATCAACAATTTATGTGTGCTGCACTTGGCCGTTCCTTTTTCTCGCTGCACCCGCTCATAGCTACCATCTGCCTGCAAAATCCATCGCTGGGTATTATCCCTTAAATAAACATTGAGTACGTACTGCAGATATTTTTTCAAGGGCTCCCTTTCAATTGGGGTGATGGCCTCTACCCGCGCATCCAGGTTTCGGTGCATCCAGTCGGCGGAGCCCATAAAATACTTATGCTCGCCGGCGTGATGGAAGTAATAAATGCGGGAGTGCTCTAAAAAACGTCCAATAATAGAATGCACCTGTATGTTTTCACTTAACCCTTCTTTACCGGGAATCAGGCGGCATACACCCCGTACAATTAAATCTATTTTTACCCCCGCTGCCGATGCTTTGTACAACTTTTGGATAATTAAGGGATCTTCCAGGCTGTTCATCTTGGCTATAATCCGTGCCGTATTCCCTTGCTCGGCCTCTTCAATTTCTTTATCGATTAAGGCACTCATTTGCTTGCGCATGTGCCGTGGAGCTACCAACAGCTTCTCGAAACTTTGCTCGGGAGCGTAGCCAGTTAAAAGATTGAATACATCCGTCACATCACTTCCGATATCATCATCGGAGGTAAATAGCGCCAAGTCTTCATATAGTTGGGCTGTATCGGGGTGATAATTACCTGTACCAATATGGCAATAGGTTTTAAGACCGTCATTTTCTTCACGTACCACCATAGTCATTTTAGTGTGAATTTTGAGCCCCGGAATTCCATAAGCTACATGCACGCCATAATTTTCCAGCTTTTGCGCCCAGTTAATATTCCGCTCTTCATCAAAACGGGCTTTGATTTCTACCAGCACCACTACTTGCTTGCCTTCTTCAGCGGCATTCATCAATGAATGCATGAGGGGGGAGTCTTTTGAGGTTCGGTACAAGGTCTGCTTGATAGCCAGTACTTTAGGATCCTCAGCAGCTTCTTCTAAGAAACGCTGTGTTGAAAATTCAAAGCTGTGGTAGGGATGGTGCACCATAAAATCACCCTTCTTGATCACTTCAAAAATACTGGGCAACTCTTCCTCCGGGTTGTGCTTTAACGCAGGATGCAACACCGGCACCCAATTGCGCTCTTTAAGCCTGCTAAAACCACTCAAACGTGCGATCTGCATTACATCTGCCAACCCGATGGTTCCCCTCATTTCATAAACATCCTTCCGGCTGATTTTCAGATTTTCAATCAGGTACTCTTTTATATGTCGGGGCGTTTCTACGTCAATTTCAAGGCGCACAATCTCTGCAAACTTGCGCTCTCGCAATTCATCCTCAATGGTTTCCAGCAGGTCCTCTGCTTCCTCCTCGTTCCGGTCCACTGACGCATTCCGGGTTACCCTGAAAATATGGGCACTTAACACATCCATCCCCGGGAAAAACTGATCCATTTTCTCATAAATCAGGTCTTCGATAGGTATCAGCACTACTTCCTGTTCTGCACGGTCGGCCTCAATAAAACGATTGCGATTGGCGGGTATCTTAAGCCTTGCAAACGATTTTTCTTTGGTGCGCGGGTTTTGAAGCTCTATGGCAAAAGAAAGACTTTTGTTCGATATAAACGGAAAGGGGTGTGACTCATCCACCGCCAGAGGTGTTACAATGGGATAAATCTGTTTCTGAAAATAACGGTCGCACACACTTTTCTGGAAATCGGTGAGCTCGGAATATCTTTTGATATGTATTCCCTTTTGATCAAGAGCTGGACGGAGTTCTTCAAAATAACTTTTCCGGTAGGTCTCAATCATACTTTTGACTTCCTTGCGGATGGCACGTAGCTGGTCAGAAGGCGTCATTCCGTCAACCGAAAGATCCTTGACCCGCGCCATCAGCTGTCTTTTCAAGCCGCCCACACGTTTTTGGAAGAACTCGTCCAGATTCGAACAAACAATAGATAAAAAAGTGATTCGCTCCAGTAGCTTATTCTTTGAATTTTGAGCCTCTTCCAACACACGCCCGTTGAACTTCAGCCAGCTCAATTCATAATTCAGAAAGTATTCATCCCCAAAAATTTTGAGGTTGCTGGACCTCAAATCTTTATGCATTCCTCTCCGCTTAAGAATTTCATTCTTTTTGGGATTGGCTTGTTTACTACCCATATTGGATCGTTGTTCTACGGATGGATCTAATTCAATTTCGTCCGGCGATAGGGAGTTTTTTTTCATCGACCTTATTTTTATTTAACCTGCGCAATTAGGCTTAAAACTAAGTATAATTCTGTAAACTTAGCGTTAACAAATCACTTTTTACACCCAACGTGAATAATCCACTTTTAAATCCCGAAGAAAAAGAAGAAGCGTTTGAGCAGACGGTACGTCCGGGTTCGCTTGAAGATTTTATCGGGCAAAAAAAGGCTATCAACAATCTTTCTGTTTTTATCAAAGCCGCACGTCAGCGGGGTGATGCCCTTGACCACGTGATTCTTTCCGGCCCTCCCGGCTTGGGAAAAACCACGCTGTCTTACATCATCGCTAATGAAATGGGTGTCAAAATTCGCCCCACCACCGGCCCTGTTTTGGAAAAACCCGGTGATCTTGCCGGTATGCTTACCAACCTGGAAGAGGGCGATGTTCTTTTTATTGATGAAATCCACCGGCTAAATCCCGTGATTGAGGAATACCTCTACTCGGCTATGGAAGATTACAAGCTGGATATCGTGATCGATTCCGGCCCCAATGCACGCAGCATCCAGATTGAGCTCAATCATTTTACCCTGGTAGGCGCTACTACCCGAAAAGGCCTGCTAACGGCTCCCCTTCGTGCACGCTTCGGCATCGACATGCGGCTGGATTATTACGATGTAGAATTACTTCAACGCATTGCTTTGCGTACCGCTCATATTATGGGCGTAGGTATCACGGAAGCGGGTGCTCATGAAATTGCCCGTCGTAGTCGTGGTACTCCCCGCATTGTGAATAAGCTGTTGCGCCGTACCCGCGATTTCGCCCAAGTGGATAACCTGGATACGATTGATGAAAAAATAGCGGATAAAGCTCTGAATGCTCTTGACGTAGATCAAAACGGACTGGACGAGATGGATATTCGTATCCTCAAAGCCATCATCGAAAATTACAGTGGCGGTCCGGTAGGTTTGAGCACTTTAGGCGTAGCTGTAGGTGAGGACAAAGGTACCATCGAAGAGGTGTACGAACCTTTCCTTATCAAAGAAGGCTTTATGCAACGCACTCCCAAAGGCCGCATAGCCACTCGCAAAGCTTACGAATACCTCGATATTTCTGAAGGGAAAAAGGAGCGGGATTTATTCGACGGGTAACAGGGAGTGTGATGCCTGTGATTTAAGTGATGTTCTATGATATTGTTCATCACAGTGCATCCAAATTATCACACCGATCACAGTTAAAGAGGAGTTAAATACTGTTTCTGCTTTACCTGCTTGCCCCTTGGAATAGAATTAGATCTGGATATACTTTCGCTTTAATAATCATTGTCAAAAACTGTGATGCCTGTGATTTAAAAGATATTCTGTAATTAAATTCATCACAATACATCAAAATTATCACACCCATCACAGTGACTGCTCGCCAAATATCCTCGAGGGCGCGTAAATACTTAGTATCACTCCCCGGGCAACCATAAAGCCAGTCATGGCCATCCAGAGAGCGTGAATGCCATAATCTTCTGCAGTGATGAAGTACACCGGCACAAATACCAGGAAGGTGGCCACCAGCATGGAATTACGCATAGCCCCCGTTGCAGTAGCCCCGATATAAACCCCATCCCAAATAAAACACACACTGTTGACCAATGGCGCTACAATCAACCAGATGACTACCGTCATGGCCATAGCTATCACGGGCTCCTTATCGGTGAACAGGGCAATGATTTCAGCATCAAATAGAGCATAAGCGATAGTACCAAATAAGCCTAATCCCAGCCCCCATAGCATATTGGCTTTAACGGCCAGTTTGAGTTTGTCTGGGGTTCCGGCTCCTTTAAATCGCCCCACTAAACTTTCAGCGGCGTAGGCAAAACCATCGGTGCCATACGAGCTGATGTACCACATTTGCAGCAGAATGGTATTTGCAGCCAGAACCACATCCCCCATAGCTGCCGATTTAGCCGTGAAAAACGCATAAGAAAAGATGAGGCATAGCGTACGAATCACAATATCCCGGTTCACTGTGAAAAAGCGTTTTATCTCGCTCGCTTCTATCAGCTCACTGAATTGGATATTCAGCTTCATCCCGCCGTACTTTCTTTTGTAGAGGATAAAAGCCAGGCCGAGTCCCAGGAAACTAGCCACTAAACTACCGGTTGCCACCCCGTCTACATTCATCCCAAACCGGAACACAAAAAGCAGGTTCAGCCCAATATTTACAAGGTTTAAAAATATGGTAACCGCCATGGGATAGTGTGAGTTCTGCATCCCCAAAAACCAACCATTGATGCCAAAAAGTGCCAGCGTAGCGGGAGCTGCAAATATGCGAATGTGATAATAGAGCCGGGTGTATTCTTCCACTTCCGGCGAGGCATTGATCAGGTAAAGCGAGAGCTCGATTATAGGCAGCTGAAGCAGCAGGATCGCCAGACTACTGATCGCGGCCACAATAAGCACGCGCATCAGTATTATACGTGTTTCCCGTTCATTACCGGCCCCGTAGGCCTGTGCTACCAGTCCGGTGGTGCCCATTCTCAAGAAACCGAATCCCCAAAAAATAAAATCAAAAATGATACTGCCAACGGCAATGGCGCCAAGGTAATACACATGTTCCAGCCGGCCAACCACGGCGGTATCAATGGCACCCAGCAGAGGCACTGATAGATTGCTGATGATGTTTGGTATGGCTAGCCGGAGGATTTGGCGGTTCAAGAAAAACAGGGATCTTAATTAAAATTGGCGGTGGAAAATACGGTCTGTAACTCAATAATGAATTCCTATTTTTAACTTTGCTTACGGTTGCATATCTATGGGTGTGCGTGTATTTTCTTTCTCTGTAAATTCTTTCACACAAATTATTCAACTTATTTGCTTTTCACATGGACATTGAAACCCGCAATAAACTTATCACATTTGTACTTGGAGTAATCATTATTGGCCTTGGATACTGGTTATATGATTCCCTGGTAACCCCTTATCAGGAAGTTAGAGAACGGCAGGCTATGCGCGAAGACGTGCGCCAGCGCCTGGTTGACACCAAGGATGCCCTCATCCAGTATCAAACCAGAAACGACACGTTTCCACCTACCGAAGGCGGGTTAGACAGTTTGGTTAACTTCCTGAAAACCGATTCCCTGATGATAGCAATGGGAGATTCTCTGTTCGGAACCACTTTTGATGTATACAATCCTGACTCTCTGGTATATTCTCCACGCCCACCGCACAACAAATGGGAATATACGCTGAACGATACGCTGCGTCCGCAAATTTATTTGTTGGAAGATCCTGATACCGATGATGCCGTTGGTAGCCTGGAACGCACTACTTTGCGTAATGCTCCAAACTGGAATTAATGAATGCAGCTTCTGCTAATTTAGGTGTTTGTTTTTTCTCGGATCGATTGTTCTATTCTATTAACGATCCGGAAAGGGACAAACACCTTTTTCGTATAGGCTCTTTCGATTTCAATTTCAATGTGATTGACGCTATTACCCGTCAACACTCCGATTACTTTCCCCACCTCGTTTCTACTTTCGAAGATTTTCGAACCCGGCATAATATAAAATCGGTCCGTGCACTTACCCATCCCGCGCACGAATGCTGGACCGTTTTCCCCAAAGTTGTGTACGACAATGCCGACGAACGTGAAGACCACCTCTCCATTTTGATGAAAGGCGTTGAACGCGAACATATTGAACCCACCTGGCACGAGCTGCACAACAACGAATACCGGTTTCTGTGCCTGAGACGCCGTAATTTAATGGACGGTTTTGATAAACTAACGACCCGCGTAGCCACTACCGACTTTAGCAGTGATTTTGAAATGGCCCAAAAGTGGTCGGCTTTTGCCAAGCCCGGCGGTTCTTTTATGATGATTGGCTGCCACCAAAACGTGCTCTCGGTTACCTCTTTTCTGCTAGGCAAGTTTCGTGCGGCTACGTACATTTCGTTTGATCAGCGGGAAGATTTACCGTATCACTGGCTACAACAATCAGCGCATTCCAGCTGGATGCGGGGTATTCACGAAACCATTTACCTGTTTGGTCATCAAACCCATGCCGTAGAGCAAGCCCTGAAGGGTTTTTGGGATGATTCGGCGGAAATATCACGCCTCAATAGCCTGGAAGAAATTGGGGTAGAAGCCGAAGAAGAAACCTATGGCTTTGATCTTGCAGCTGCTTTCCCCGCTATTTTGCTAAGCCTGGATTTTTGATTTGAAGCCTTAAATGCTCCGTTATAAATGTTAAATTGAGCCCTGCTTCATTTATCATTTATAACTTAAAATTTCATCATTCCTTATGCGGATTATTACCGGAAAACTAAAAGGAAGACGCATTAGCATACCGGACGGGCTGGACGTTCGCCCAACCACCGATCGCACCAAAGAAAGCATTTTCAACCTGATTGAAGCCCGTTATTACCTGGATGGAACTTCAATTCTGGATCTTTTTGCCGGCTCGGGCAACCTGGGCTTTGAAGCCCTCTCGCGCGGCTCTGATCACGTAACAGCCATCGAACACGATGCAGGCAACACCAAACTTATCGAAAAAACCGCTGCTGAACTTGGTGTTGAAGATCAAATGCGTGTAGTTTGCGCCGATGTACAACACTATCTAAGCGGGCCAGCCACCCCACATCATTTTATTTTTTGTGATCCGCCTTACGATTACCCTTCGATGGAAGAAGTAGTAGATAAAGTGTTTGCCAAAGACTGGCTTACCGAAGAAGGCTGGCTGCTTTTGGAACATGACAAATACAAGGATTTCAGCGACCATGAATTTTGGGCTGAATCCCGCGCATACGGCCGCACCATCGTTAGCATCTTTCGCCGCCAACCGGTAGATTCGGAGTAAAACAGCCTTATGAAAACTATCGCTTTATACCCGGGATCCTTTGATCCCATGACCAACGGCCACCTTGATATCCTTAAGCGGGCAGCCAAGCTATTCGAAAAAGTTATTGTTACCGTAGCCGTAAACAAGAAAAAGCAGGCCGTATTTACCGGAGACGAACGGGTAGAACTCATCAAGAAATGCATTGCCGATGAAGCATGGGCAAAGGATATTGAAGTCACACAATTTACCGGACTGCTGGTAGATCACGCCAAAAAAATGAAAGCCGATACCCTGGTGCGTGGTGTACGTCAAATCTCTGACTTTGAATATGAATTTCGCATGGCCCTCACCAATAAACGCCTGGCCCCCGAAGTAGATACCATCTTCCTGATGCCGGATGAGGAATTTACTTTTATTTCGGCCTCCATCGTGAAAGAAGTAGCATATTGGGGCGGAGACCTCAGCTCTTTTGTTCCGGATAATGTAGCCAGAGCCCTTAAGGATAAATATAAAGACCGTTAAGTCCGGCCTCTTTATTTCCTTACAAGCTTATTTCCCAATTTCCCTTCTGGTATAGTATATTCACTATCAGATTTAAGTATCTAACCAACAACTCACTCACATCATAGATAAACACTAAACAAATGATCTCACAGCGAGCACAAAACGTACAGCCATCCGCAACCCTGAAAGTAACAGGACGCGCTAAAGAGCTTAAGCGACAGGGAAAATCAATCATTTCGCTTAGCGCCGGCGAACCCGATTTCAAAACACCTAAACATATTTGTGATGCGGCCATCAAAGCTATTGAAGACGGCTTTCACGGGTACACCATGAACCCTGGAACCCCGGAACTGCGGGAAGCTATTTGTGCCAAGTTGAAACGGGATAACAAACTTGATTTCGAGCCCTCTCAAATTATTTGCTCCAACGGTGCCAAGCAGTCTGTTGGATTCAGCATTCTTTCCCTGGTTAATCCCGGTGATGAAGTGATTATCCCGGCTCCATATTGGGTGTCATATCCTGAGATGGTGTGTCTGGCCGAGGGTGAATCCGTGACGGTTCGCACCTCTTTCGAGCACAACTTTAAGCTCACTCCGGAACAACTGGAAGAGGCCATCACACCCAAAACCAAGGCACTGATTTTATGTTCTCCATCAAACCCAACAGGAGCTCAGTACACCGAAGAAGAGCTTAAAGACCTGGCAGAAGTGCTCCGTAAGCACCCGGATGTGTATGTGATTTCTGACGAAATTTATGAGTACATCGTATTTGACCGCGACCATGTGGGCATCCTGAATGTGGCTCCTGACCTTAAAGACCGCGTGCTGCTTATCAACGGCTTTTCCAAGGGCTTTGCGATGACCGGCTGGCGCTTAGGCTACCTCGCAGGACCCAGCGAAATTGTAAGCGCTGTGGCTAAAATTCAGAGCCAGGAAACCTCGGCGCCTTCCTCTATCTCACAGAAAGCTGGAGAAGCCGCGTATACCAACTCTCTTGATGAAGTACACAAGATGCGCGATCAATTTAAAGAGCGTCGCGACTACCTGATTGAGACGCTCAACTCCTTTGACGGTGTGAGCTGTTTTACTCCCGGCGGCGCATTTTATGTATTCCCGGATATTTCAGCCTACATAGGCGCTCAGAAGCCTGACGGTGAGACCATTGAGTCGTCCACCGACCTCTGCCTGTACTTGCTTGACGAGTACGGCTTGGCGCTGGTACCTGGTGATGCCTTTGGGGAACCAAACGGCGTACGCCTCAGCTATGCTGCTTCAAAAGAAGATCTTGAAGAGGCCATGAGCCGGTTTGAGAAAGGACTGAAAAGCTTGAAGAAGTAGAACCAAGACTTCCATTTTCAACATCATTCATTATCTCAAGGCTCTGCACACTTATGCAGGGCCTTTTTTGTGAAAACAGGTGGAACACTTTTAGCCTTCGTACCATTTAACATATTGACCGGCAAACAAATACTACGATCATGAATTATTATTCTCGTCGATTTTTGAATTCTTTTCTTCTGCTGATTTTGGGCGGCCTCGTCTTTGTCATTACTGCCTGCGACGGAGATCCTGCTTCTTCAGGAAATAATGACGACCTCTATTCTAATACCTTAAGTCCTGGGTTATCGGCGCATAGCTTTTTGTCTGATTCCACCTTTATAGAGTTGGTGGTTGAAATTGATTACATGCCTGGACATTCTCCAAATCAGGAGGCATTAAACAATCTTCAGACTTTTCTGGAGCAACGACTGAATAAGCAATCTGTTACGATTTTAGCACCGCAGGAAATTCCAGCTGCAGGAAACAACAACTATTCAGCCAATGATATCCGCTCTTTAGAAGAAGATCACCGCAATGAATTTTCCGAGGATGACAAATTAGCCGCCTACATGCTGATTACCGATGGATATTTTGAAAACAATAATGTGCTTGGTGTAGCTTACTATAACACTTCAACAGCATTTTTCGGAGCTGCCTATGATGACGCCACCAGTGGTTTTGGAGCTCCTTCAGACTATCAGATACAAGCCACATCTTTCCGGCATGAATTTGGACATCTTTTTGGACTGGTCAACATTTCCAACTCAGGCACCGAAATGCAAACCAACCACCAGGATGCCGAGCATGGCAACCATTGCACGAATGAAAACTGCTTGATGTATTACGCTATGGAACGTCCTGATTTAGTTGAACAGTTTTTTGGCAGCCAAGTCCCTTCTCTGGATGCCAACTGCCTGGCTGACCTTCAAGCAAATGGAGGGCAATAGCTCTTCAGGATGAAAAACCGATATTACTTTGCTTACGGTTCAAATCTGCACCCTTTGAGGCTGCGGGAACGTCTGGGCAAGTCTGAAGCTCATGGCCGTGGCCGGTTGCCTATGGCCAGATTGTTATTCAATAAATCGGCAAGAGATGGTTCAGGTAAAGGAAATATTGCATTCACAGAAAACCTTTTAGATGAGGTATTCGGCTCCATCTATAAACTTTCTAAAAAACAGGAACGGTTACTCAACCGATACGAAGCCTTAGGCCACGGATATCATAAAATTGATGTTGGCGTGGAGCTTGATGACAAACGCGAAATCACCTGTTTTACGTATCAAGCCATGCCCGGCTATACCGATCCCGAAATTTTGCCCTACAACTGGTATAAGCAATTGGTGTATCTGGGAGCAGAATACATGGAATTTCCTGAACCCTATCTTCAAAAAATTCAGCAAACACCAAGCATTGAAGATCCCCAAAAACGAAGAGCCAGAAAGAATAAACAGCTCATTCAAAAAATGCAGTTACAAAAAAAGCCCCAATCCAGCTGAACCGAACAGGGGCTTTGATCATAACCAATAGGTAACAGTCTTAAAGTTTATCGACGGCCAATTTGTAGGTGGGATCTTCCATCACGTTTACATCAATGATATCATCAGCATTTGAAAGCAATTTGCGACAGTCTTTACTCAAATGTTTTAGATGCACCTTCTTACCCACTTTCTGATATCGCTCCGTAATCTTATTTAACGCCTCAATGGCCGACATATCCACTACACGGCTTTCGGCGAAATCTATAATCACTTCCTCCGGATCATTGAGTACATCAAATTTAGAGTTGAATACCGTAACCGAACCGAAAAACAGCGGTCCATAAATTTCGTAGTGTTTGGCACCATTCTCATCGATGTGCTTGCGGGCACGAATGCGCTTAGAGTTTTCCCAGGCAAATACAAGAGCAGCTATAATCACACCAATTAAAACCGCTAAAGCCAGGTTATGCAGGAACGCGGTGATTAGAGTAACCAATACCATCACTATAATATCAGGTGTTGGCATGCGGTTAAATGTTCGCAGACTGGCCCACTCAAAGGTTCCCACAGCTACCATAATCATCAAGCCGGTGAGTGCTGCCATGGGCATCAGCTCAATCAAACCGGAACCAAACATGATAAACACCAGCAACATTACCGAAGCTACGATCCCGGAGATACGGGTTCGGGCACCGGAGGAAACGTTAATAAGACTTTGGCCGATCATCGCGCAGCCACCCATCCCTGAAAAGAAACCGGAGAAAATATTGGCAATACCTTGTGCCTTAGCCTCCTGGTTGCCATTTCCACGGGTCTCTGTAATTTCATCGATAATGTTCAAGGTCAGCAAACTTTCAATCAAACCTACTCCGGCCATAATCGCTGAATACGGTAGAATCAGCATAAAAGCTTCCCAGGTAAGCGGTATTTCCGGAATGTGAAACGGGGGGAAACCACCGCTGATAGAGGCTATATCGCCCACTGTGCGCGTTTCTATCCCAAAGGCAACTACCACTGCGAAGACCGTCACGATAGCCGTCAGAGAGGCCGGTATGGCTTTGGTAATCTTGGGCAGTCCCCAGATAATGAGGATGGTAAGTGCCACCAATCCCAAGATCGTAAATAACGGCTCACCGGATAACCATGCACCGGAAGGACCTTTAAACTGGTCCAGCTGAGACATAAAGATGATGATGGCCAATCCGTTTACGAAACCGAATATTACGGGGTGGGGGACCAGACGCATCAGCTTACCGAGTTTCAGTGAACCGGCAATCACCTGCAGAATTCCCGCTAGAATAACGGTAGCAAAAATGTATTCAGGTCCATGTGATTGCGCCAAGGCAACCAGCACTACGGCTACAGCTCCGGTTGCGCCGGAAATCATGCCGGGGCGTCCGCCAATGATGGAAGTCACTAATCCCATCATAAAGGCTGCATACAGTCCTGTCAAAGGTGACAGACCGGCAATCATCGCAAAAGCTACCGCTTCGGGAATTAAGGCCATAGCCACGGTCAGGCCCGCCAGGGTTTCAGTTTTATAGTCTATTTTATCATTGAGACCAAAAAGGTCCAGGTACTTCTTCATTACAGTTGATGAATGTTATCGTAGATTAAAAATGTGTTTTTTGGTAGGATGCAGCGAAGAGATGAGCAAGAATCGAAGAGCAATAAAGCATCCTGTCGTATTTGTACGACATAAAACTAAGCAACTATACAACCAGAAAGAATAGGAGAAAGTGTTTTTTCGTGTTACGAAATCATGAACTTAGTTGCATCTCTCGATAACATTTTTGGTAGCGGTTTTTTAGAAAAATAGCCGGAAATCACCCGGCCACAAACAGTGTGTTAAAAATCCAAAACACCCTTAATACCTACTTAAATACCCTTTATAGAAAAATTAAATAGGAAAAATAGCTTGGCCTTTTGTGCGAGAATCAGGACAGAGCAGCCAGATTAATCAACCTGATATTCCACAAAAAAGAGAAAAGAAATTTCTGCAGAAACTACCTTCAGGCTTTTACTTTTTCAGGTGAATACACCATATCCAGAAAATTTTGTAGAATAAGTGAACCTACGTTCCCCGATTTTTCGGGATGAAACTGTACCCCAATAAAATTGTCTTTGGCCACAATGGCTGTAAAGTCATTAATGTAATTGCAGGCTGCCAGTGTATCTTCACTTACCGGGGCATAGTAACTGTGTACAAAATACAGATAATGTTTAGGGATGATGTTCCTAAGAATCGGATGTGACTCAACCTGTAGGTTGATACGGTTCCAACCCATGTGTGGTACTTTGGCCTGACTTTCATCAAACTTCTCCAGGCCTCCGTCTATAATACCCAAACCTACCGTGTTACCCTCACTTGAGGTTTCATATAGCAACTGCATCCCAACACAGATTCCCAACACCGGCTTTTCGGTATTCTTTAACCATGTATCAATTTTTTGATCTTTAAGCGACTGCATGGCTGCACCGGCATGGCCTACGCCTGGAAAAATAATTCCGTCCGCTTTATTCAGTTCGTCAGGTGTTTCAGCTAAATAATAATCCGTACCCAGCCGCTCAAGTGCATTTGCGACAGAGGCTGTATTCCCAGCTTTATACTTGATGATAGCAATCATGAATGACCTACAAAGTTCCTTTGGAACTTGGAATTTGGTTTTTTATTCGCCCGTTTTGTTCTATAGCCATCTTTAGAGCCCGGGCAAGACCCTTAAAGCAGGCTTCTATTTTGTGGTGATCATTTTTTCCGGCAAAGCTAACATGTAATGTGGCTTTCAAGTTCATCGCCAGGCTATAAAAAAAATGTTCAATCATTTCAGTGGGAAAGTCACCTACATACTCTCTCCTTAAAGAGCCTTCAAAAACTAAATATGGCCTTCCAGACAAATCTATAGCCACCGTAGCTTGCGTTTCGTCCATAGGTAACACAAAACCATAACGTTCAATTCCCTTTTTTTCTCCAAGTGCTTTAGTAATCACTTCACCCAGTGCAATGGCTACATCCTCTATGGTGTGGTGCTCATCCACTTCCAGGTCACCGTCACACTTCAGTTTTAAATCAATGAGCCCGTGCCGGGCAATTTGGTCCAGCATGTGATCAAAAAAGTTTAAACCCGTAGAAATATCGGCTTTCCCTGTTCCATCCAGGTTTATTTCTATGTTAATGTCCGTTTCATTGGTTTTTCGCTGGATGGAAGCTGTTCGTGCTTTGGTGGTAATGAACTTAACTACAGCTCCCCAGCTCTCCGATTCAATCAATACCTCATCTTCTTTTTTCAGCACCAGCTTGCCCTCAACTTCATCAATCAAGAAATCAGGCTCGCCATCTTCAAAAAGAGAAACATTCTCTTGCTCTAATATTTTTTTTTGGTCTGGGGATAGGTCGGCTGTAGACACATGAATGTCCCGCCCGCCATCGGAAATACTTTTCAGGGATGATATGGTTTGTTCTCTGAACAGGAACTCCCCATTTGGATCATTCAGTGCTTTTTTAGTGATGGAAATGAGCATGAGTTTGGTTCCTTAGGGCAGACTGTTTGTCCGCCATGGTTAATAAAAGTTTCGATGTTGCAGTTTTTTACAGGCCTTGGTCACCTTACCCACCCCTTTATCCCCGCCCAAGCGGGGAAACTCTTTTAGTGAGAAGTGTTATCGATATTCTATTTCGGATGTCTTTGTTTGAGCAAAACTCAAAATTCAACATTCAGCATTCATAATTACAGACTTCCAAGCGCTTCAAAAAACCGGTCATTTTCCACTGAGGTTCCTACCGTCAGTCGCAGGCAATTTTCACAATGCGGTTCATTTCCGCGATAGCGAACAATCACGCCTTCATCTGCCAGCTTTTTATACACTTCCTGAGCATCATCAATACGAAACATTACAAAATTAGCATCCGTGGGGAATACTTTCTCCACCTGTGGAAAAGTAACCAGTTCAGCAATTACCCGCTCCCGCTCTTCCATGATGGCTTCAATATTCCGTGTAACATCATCGAGGCTGGAAAAAGCCTGCAGGGCTTTCTGAGAGGTGAGCTTATTCACATTGTAAGGAGCCTTTACTTTCATCATGTACGAGATGATTTCCGGGTTGGCCAGTGCTACTCCCAACCGAATGCCGGCCAGTCCAAATGATTTTGACATCGTTTGTAATACCACCAAATTAGTAAACTCTTCCAGGTTATTGGCGAGGCTACCCTGCTGGCTGAAATCAATATATGCTTCATCTACCACCACCATGCCATCAAAACCTTCCAGCACTTTCGCGATATCAGTCACACTCATGCTGTTGGCAGTGGGATTGTTGGGCGAGCAGATAAAAATCAGCTTGGTTTCCGGTTTCACTGCTTCTAAGATTTTCTCCGGCTGCAACTGGAAACCTTCTGTGAGCAGTACTTCATCCACTGCCACATCGTTGATGTTGGCCGACACTTTATACATCCCATAAGTTGGAGGGTTGATGATAATGCGATCCTTACCCGGCCGGCAGAATATCCGGAACAGCAGGTCAATAGCTTCATCACTGCCCACGCCTACAAATACATTTTCGCGATTCACGCCGCGAAAGGTGGCAATTTTATCCCGCAACAGCTCTTGGTATGGCATGGGGTAACGGTTCAGTTCAAGGTCGTCTGCGTAGGGAGCCCCAAAACTGTTCTCGTTGGCATCCAGCAAAATCCCGGAATCAAAATCATCCCGTGCACTGCGATAAGGTTTCAGGTTTCTAATGTTTTCCCTCACCAGGGAGTTGATGTCTATTTTCTTCATTTATACCGGTTTATATATACTTCTTTATTTGTCTCAATATTTTTAGTGGAACGCGGATGAACAAGACAATCGCCATCATGTTGTTTTCTAATCAATAATCATCCGCCAAATCTGTGTTATCTGTGTTCTAATACAATTTCTTTTAAAGGGTAAAGCTTTATGGCTGGCAACATTTACCCACCCCTCAATCCCCGCCCAAGCGGGGAAGCTTATCAAGCTAACTCCGAATCAATTCAACATTTAGCATTCAAAATTTAAAATTACCAGAAAGTTCATTATTCGATGTTTCTTAATCTCAGGCTCACTGCATTCTTATGCGCCTGAAGTTCTTCTAAATCTGCCAGTTTTTCCACTGCAGGTCCAATATTTTTCAAGCCTTCCTCATTTAGTGACTGCATGGTCACTGATTTTTGAAAAGCCGCCAGGTTCACCCCGCTGTACATTCGGGCATATCCATAGGTAGGCAAGGTGTGATTGGTGCCCGAGGCATAATCGCCCACGCTTTCAGGGGTAAGCTGTCCTAAAAACACCGATCCGGCATTAATGATTAGATCGGTGTATGACTCAGCTTCCTCCACATTCACTATCAAATGCTCCGGAGCATATTGATTGGAGAATGAAAAAGCTTCCTCCAACGAATCTACTACCAGCGTGAAACTGTTATCCAGGGCTTTCGCTGCCATTTCTTTGCGAGGCAACGCATCCAGTTGCACCTCTAATTCTGTATTCAAAACTTCTAAATTGAATTCAGCAGTGGCCACCAATACCACCTGGCTGTCTTTGCCATGCTCAGCCTGGGAGAGCAAGTCGGCCGCCACAAAAGCAGGATTGGCCTCACCGTCTGCAACCACCAATACCTCCGACGGTCCCGCCGGCATATCAATACTGATCTGTGCTTCCGAGTTTTGCAGAATCATCTTTGCGGCCGTCACATACTGGTTACCGGGACCAAAAATTTTGTCCACTTTCGGCACCGAATCAGTTCCCAATGCCATGGCGGCAACCGCCTGCGCACCGCCTGCCAGCAAAATGGTGTCAATACCTGCTTTCTGTGCTATGTAAATGATTTCCGGAGCTACGGTTCCATCTTTCCGGGGCGGAGTGGCCAGCACTTTGGTGGTACAACCAGCAATCATGGCCGGGATGGATAACATCATTGCGGTTGAAGGTAAAATGGCGGTTCCTCCCGGCACGTACAATCCCACCCGCTCAATGGGCCGCGTCACTTTCATACATCGCACACCCGGCATGGTCTCCACCTCCATGGGCTCCGGATATTGGGCTTTGTGAAACCGGAAGATGTTATCGAAAGCCACATCGATGGCTTCTTTTGTTTCCTCATCAACCGTCACTTCTGTTTCTTGTGGGTTGATAACCACGGAATCCAATTTCACCCCGTCAAATTGTTCAGTGAATTTCCTGACGGCCTCATCGCCATTTTTCTCTACCGCATCCAAAATCGGTTGTACTGTTTGGAAGATGGAACTGAAATCAATTTTGGGCCGCTTCAGCAGCTTGTTTGATTCTTCCTGCGATAATTCTGAGTAGTTATATGTTTTCATCATATTTACCTCTTGGTTGGAGGCTGAGCCTCCTAAAAGCATTCCGCAGCAGAGCAGCGGAGCGAGTGATATCGTTATTCAAAATGTCACGCTCCAACACAGAATGCGAGAGCGAGTAGCAGTAAGTGTTTGGGGAAATTCTGGCACTGATTCCTTGGCACCAGTTACCCTCCCCTCCCCGAATAACTCGGGGCCTCCCAAGAGGGGAATCTTGTGGAGTTGAATGTTCGATGTTCTACATAATCATGCTTTCAATGGGCAGCATCACGATGTCCGTGGCTCCGGCGGCTTTCAGCTCTTCCATTACCGTCCAGAATTTCTCGATAGGAATCACGGTATGAACAGCCACCATATCTTTTTCAGCCAGCGGCATTACCGTAGGGCTTTTCATAGAAGGAATAATTTTTTTGATTTCTTCCACTGAAGCCTCCGGGGCGTTCATCATAATATACCGGCTTTTTGCTGCTTGCTGATGGCCATCCATACGTACTAAAAACTTCTCAATCAGCTGCTGCTTGCCCGGTGAGAGTTCTTTATTGGTGCGAATGAGTTGCGTCTGGGATTCAAGAATAGTGTTCAGTTCCACCAAACCATTTGCTTTCAGCGTACCGCCCGAGGAAACCAGGTCAACAATGGCATCAGCCACTTCCAGCTGGGGGGCAATTTCCACCGCGCCGGCAATCTCAATAATTTGAATATCAATGCCACGGCTCTCAAAAAACTTCCGGGTCAGATTGGGATAACTGGTGGCTACTTTCTTTCCGTCAAAATCTTCCGGCTTTTTGATGTCTCCGTTTTTTGGAGCGGCCAAAGAAAGCCGGCATTTTCCATATCCTAAATCCCTGATGGCTGTTACATCGGCGCCGGTTTCCTGTGTTTCATTAGCGCCTACAAAGCCAAGGTCGCATACACCATCTTGCACATACTCGGGAATATCATCATCCCGAAGCAGTAGCAACTCTACATCAAAGTTGCGGGTTTTAACAATCAGGTTGCGCTTGTAGTTATCAAATTCAATGCCAATGCCTTCCAGCAAATCAATGGTTTTATCGGTCAAACGACCGCTTTTCTGGATGGCAATGCGTAATGAGGTAGAAGAATCCTTCGTTCGGTTCATAGTATTGGTAAATAAAAAATTGAGTTAAAAAGTAAGAATAAAAGAGGGTAGAAAAAGAGAGATCGAAGACGTGCGAAATTAATGCACATCAATGTGGTGATGTCCGCGATGGGCATGATGGACATCGTGATGAATATGATGAGTGATATGGAGGCTGTTTTTTATCACGGATTCAAAATAGGCATTGTTCAATTTCTTGACAACTAAGCAGCTAACATTTTCAGATAATTTAATATTGGTTCGGGCTTACAAAGCGACCCACTTCTTCTTTTCTCTTTTTGCGGTGTTTGGTATACCGCCCGCTTACCCGCTTTCTCCACATCTTAAAACTGGATCGTTTCATTTCTTTTCGCATCAGCGCGATGGTTTCCTCCTCATCCAGGCCAAATTGAAATTCGATGGCATCAAAAGGCGTGCGGTCTTCCCATGCCATTTCAATGATTCTGCTTTTATCTGCTTTGGATAGTTTATCTAAATCAGCCATAATTTCCTTTTTAATTTACCCATCCAATCAAATCTTCCCTCCATTCCGTTTCAAAAAATTAAAACTTTTCCCTCGCCTGCACTGTTTGAATTACATATTCATCCTAATTAAGAGACCTTGCTTATGAAATTCCTTCTCAGCGCATTAACCATTTTTATTCTCTTCGCTACTACCAATAGTTCAGCTCAATCCGGTATGGAACTGCAGCTGGAAGACTATCAATGGGAAAACCGGCTCTTACTTATTTTCTCTCCAAGCGTCAATCACAACGATTTTCAGGTAATGAATCAAATCATCGAAGAACACACGGAAGGTTTTACTGAGCGCGATTTAAAGGTATTCTATGCTGCTCCTGAAACCGATCTTTCCATTCATGGAACCCACATTGAGCAGAACAGTGCCGAAACGATCTCAACCAAGTTTGACCTCTCTGACTCCGCATTCACCGTTCTTTTGATTGGCAAAGACGGCACGGAAAAGCTACGCTCGGATGAGGCAATTTCATCACAGAAACTATTCAAAGTAATTGATGCCATGCCGATGCGTCAGCGGGAGATGAAGAGGGATGGTAAATAGAAGTGGAAGTGGTTAAATTATTGCCGACCACTAAAATCAGCAAAAAGACAATTACCCATGAAAATTGATGTGAACTGGCTGGGCGAAGGCCTGCATTTTGAATCAGAAAATGAAACCAATGGCAAAATCCGCATAGATGGCTCTAATTCCATCGGTGGGCTGGAGGGCGGACTTTCGCCTATGCAACTGTTGCTTGCCGGAGCCGGAGGTTGTAGTGCTATTGATGTGGTTAACATCCTGGAAAAACAAAAACAAAAGCTTACCGGGCTAAAAGTTGAAGTAGACGGAGATCGCCAAAACGTGGAAGGCGCCAGCCATTCCGAATACAAGTCTATTCACATGCACTATATTTTTGAAGGCGATTTGGATCCCAAGAAAGTAGAACGCGCCTTAAAGCTTTCTATCACCAAGTACTGCTCCGTTTCCAAGGCGCTGGAGAAGGGTTCTAAGATTAGTTATGATTATGAGATTAGATAATTGAAGATTAAAAGATGGAAGATTATTCTAAGAGCAATCTTCCATAGCGAAGCGTTTTAATCTTCCTTTTTTAATCGTGAAACCGTCTAAAATTGATTCTGAGCCACATTTTAGCTATATTTAGAGATATTAAATTACAATAAATCAGATACTTATCTATGGCTAAATGTGAGTTATACCAAGACGTTAAAGGCGAATGGAGATGGAGACGAGTTTCCAAAAGCGGTGATATTGAGGCCTTTTCCAGTCAGGGTTTTGAAAAAGAAGAAGATGCCCGCAAAGACGGGAAAGATTGCAACGAATGCACCAGCTATCTGAGAAAATTTTAACTGATTTTTTAGATCATCTTTTAAGCCTCTCCCCACCGGAGAGGCTTTTTTTGTTGGTCTCAGCTAAGGGTTTAAAACTCTGCTCTTCAATATTCCTAAAAATATACTCCCAGCAGTCATTCTGAAGCCCCGAATAAGTCGGGGGCTGAAGAACCTTAGCCAAAAAATGAATACAAACAGGCCAAAGTTAGTGCTCTAAGAGTCACTGGAAAAAGTGGTTCAGGAATGGTGTCCTAATGCTCTGCAAAATGCAAGATCTTTCGTCCCGAATCATCGGGATCAAGATGACCGGACACAAAGGGCACAGAAACTTTCAGTATAAGCCTTAAGATTTCAGCACAGGGGGGGTACATGGTCTTTGGTAACAGTGCCGATACTTATTCCACAGCCCTCTCTCTGGATTATAGCAGAGCTAAATCTGTCTCTCTCCTCCGAATGCTCGGAGCAGGCTAGAGAGATAAGTTTTTGCTTAAGAAAGATTCATTCTCTCAACTCACTTTTGTAAAAATACTGGCTAAAATAAGATTCCTGACTGCGCAGGAATGACCGCTAAAGATTTTTGGAGCTGTTGAATGTAAGCACCAAATAATAAATTGATCTGTTTCTTCAGACTACTGAGTTCTGAATCCTGAATTCTGCACATTTACTCACTGCTCATCAAAAGCCTCAATAGCATTCAGAATCAATTGCACCGAGCTCTTGTAAAAATCCTGGGGAATTGTTTCGAATTCATCGGTATGGCTGTGGTAATGCTCATGATCTTCCACCCCAAAGTACACAAAGGGAACGCCCTGCTGATGAAACGGTCCATGATCGGATGCATAAGTCCAGTCGTCTAAGTCACTATTCGGATCGTCGTGACCAAATTGGAGGTTGATTGCCCCGGTATCGATGCTATCCAACACGGTCTTTAATTCAGGGTAGTGATAGGTACCGACTGCATATAACTCATTTTCCTGATTTTGGGCAATCATATCCAGATTGATGTTCAGTTTCACCTTTTCCAGGAAAACGGAGTCCTGCACGAAAGCACGTGCGCCTCGCAGCCCCATTTCTTCCGCATCAAAAGCAGCAAAAACTAAGGTGTGATTAGGCTGTACCTGGCTGAAGTACTCTGCATATGCCAGCAATGCGGAGGTGCCTGATGCGTCGTCATCAGCACCGTTATAAATCAGAGAATCCTGCTTTCCCAAGTGATCATAATGAGCTGTAATTACTATTACCGAATCAGAATCACCCGTAATTTGCCCGATCACATTTACCCCGGTCATCTGCTCATCCTGCCGGTTAGTAAATTCAAATTCATGAGTGTAAGACCCCTGAAATGGCTGGGCGCCAGTTTCCTTGAATCGCTCAACAATGTATTCACGAGCAATGCGGTTGCCTTCCGTACCCGCACGGCGTCCTTCCGTAGTATCAGAAGAAATAAACCGAAGATCTTCAATAAGCTGCTCCGTGTCGAGCGTTGGGAGTGGGGTCTCTTCCTGCTGCGCTGAACAAGAGATAAAAAGAACAGCAAGAAAGAGTAGAAGCAGGGGGTTTTTGTGATAATTCATTCGTACAAATATGTCGTTATAATTTTGCCTTAAGATAGGCATTTTGGTCATCGCACATCCTAAATTATGTAAAGGCTGATCTCTAACTTGTATTAATACCAAGCTGAGAGTTTGCATCCCTCATGGAGGGGGTTGCATTTTAATCCTTAAAAATACTTTTGGGGATGTGCATGGATACCAGCATATGAGGTACATCCACAACCTCGGCTGTTTTCAGATCACCGGCCAGTGAGCACAGGGCATAGGCCTCATTGCGTCTCAAACCCTTTTCTTCTTCCAGATAATCAATCATATAGCGAGTCGCTTTTTTCGAAGCCTCATCAATGGTCTCGGCAAAGGCCGTAACCGCATAATAGTCTTCGGTTTCATATTGGGGTTCACTGATGGCCCGCCCGTTTTTAATCACTTCTACTTCGTAGATAATATTCATGGGAGCTTCAATAGCCGTACCGCAAACCTCTCCATGGCCTTGTGCGGCGTGCGTATCACCAATAGAGAACAAAGCGCCCTCCACAAATACGGGAAAGTAAATGGTAGAACCTTCTGTCATATTCGGGTCGTCCATGTTACCGCCATTGGCGCGGGGCGGAATGGTAGACAAACTGTCTTCGGTGTCCGGTGCAACGCCCATCACACCGGGAAAGGGCTTGAGTGGTATCTCAATATTCTCGGAAAATTTGGCTGTTTTGCGATCTTTCCCCAGTTCAAAAGTTTTCAGCCAGGGCTCATCAAATTCATCTGCAAGAAAACCAAAACCCGGAATGATGGCGGTCCAACCCCAGTCACCCATCTCAACCTCATGTAGTGTCACCTTCAGCACATCACCCGGTTCGGCGCCTTCTACATAAACCGGACCGGTTAACGGGTGAATAGGATCAAAACTCAGGTTCCCGAGGTCTTCTACCGTAGAGTTCATATCCAGCTGCTTGGCCGAGGCTTCTTGTGTAGCCACTTTAATTACCGAACCCGAGGGTACGGTTAGTATCGGATCAATATTGCCACTCCAAAATGCATGTACCTGCTCATCGCCTAGTTCGTAATCAACAGCTATTTCCTGTGCTGTTTCTGTTTGATTTGATGACTGATCGTTTGGAACACATCCTGCAACCATCCAGATCGCACCAAAAACCATTGTACATGCGCGTATTACCCTTTTTATACAAAACCTCCTTTGTTACCTCCTAATGTTAATGTCAGGAATGTGGGGAGATCAGACCAGTTTTACAAGTTAACAGATATAAAAAAGCCCCTGTCTCTGATTTAGAAACAGGGGGCTTGGTAACGCTCAAAAATAGTAAAGGCGCATCGGAATGCGCCTTTACTCAAACTTTAAGCTATAATTGTCAAAACAAATTATAGGATTTTGGAAATCAGATCGGCAGTACGTGCAGAATAACCTGCTTCGTTATCGTACCAGCCAATTACTTTAACCAGATTACCGTCAACTTTGGTGCTTAAGCTGTCAAAGATGTTGGAGTGTGGGTTTCCAATAATATCGCTGGATACCAGATCAATATCGGAATACTCAAGAACACCTTTCATTGGGCCTTCAGCAGCAGCTTTAAATGCAGCGTTCACTTCTTCTTCGGTGGTTTCTTTCTCAAGTACCACAGTGAAGTCCGTGAGAGAACCGGTTACAGTTGGTACGCGAACAGCGCCACCATCCAGTTTACCATTCAAGTGCGGCAGTACTAAGCCTACAGCTTTAGCAGCACCTGTAGTAGTTGGCACAATGTTTACAGCAGCAGCACGGGCGCGACGAAGATCCTTGTGAGGACCATCAACCAGAGCCTGATCGCCGGTGTAAGAGTGGATGGTCGTCATGAAGCCTTTTACAAGACCAAAACTGTCATCCAGTACTTTTGCCATTGGAGCCAGGCAGTTGGTAGTACAGCTGGCGTTAGAGTAGATCTCAACATCTTTGTCGATCTTGTCATCATTTACGCCCAGTACAATTGTCTGGATATCATCACCAGAAGCAGGAGCAGAAATGATCACTTTCTTGGCGCCGGCTTTCAAATGCTTGCCTGCGCTTGCAGCATCACGGAAAAAGCCTGTTGATTCAATTACAACTTCAGCACCTAATTCGCCCCAATTCAAGTTAGCGGGGTCGCGCTCGGCGCTCACTTTGAAGCTGTGACCGTCGATGGTAAGTTTGTCACCATCTACAGATACGTCGCCCGGGAAGGTACCCTGAGCAGAGTCGTACTTAAAGAGATGAGCCAAAGTCTTTGTGTCGGTCAGGTCATTGACTCCCACAATTTCAATGTTATCATGATTTGCCAGAATCGCACGGGTTACCATTCGTCCAATACGTCCGAACCCGTTAATTCCCACTTTAATATTTGCCATTTCTTATCCTGTTTATGATTGAGTTTTTATTCCTGTAACTTCTTATCTATAAGAATGTAGTAACTACCTGTAAAGTTCTTATGAAGGCCATAAAGCTACCATTATCGCTTCCCTTTTTCAATATTTTGCACTTCTGCAATCCGCTTAAAGCCTGCTCTTTGAATTGGGAGCGCTTTTCTGCGTATCTTTCGGCCATCACGCAAAAAACTTTTTCAAATAAATTATTAGATACCCATGCCTGATCGCACCTTAAAAGAATATAAAAACGAAACTTATCTCGATTTTTCTGACCCCACGAACGACAAAGCCCAAAAGAAAGCTATTGAAGAAGTTCGCTCAAATTTTGGGAAAGAATACGATCTTTACATCAATGGTGAATTTGTAAAGGGAGATGCCGGGACTTTTGAAAGTAAAAACCCATCTAATATATCCGAAACCATTGGCGTATTTCAAAGTGCAAGCAAAGAGCAAGCCTTCAACGCTCTCGGCAAAGCCTGGGACGCTTTTGAAGACTGGCAATATGTATCAGCCAAAAAACGTGCTGATTTCCTATTTAAAGCCGCCGATGTTGTACGACGACGACGGCTTGAAATCAACGCCTGGATGATCAGCGAAGCCGGCAAAAACTATCTCGAAGCCGACGCCGACACCTGCGAAGCCATCGACTTCATTGAATATTACGCTTACGAAGCCCTCCGCATTGACGACGGCATGGACGTGCTGTCCGAAACCTGGGGTGATCATAATAAATCATTCTACATGCCCATCGGTGCAGGCGTATCCATTTCTCCATGGAATTTTCCTTTTGCTATTTTTGTAGGGATGTCGGTAGCGCCCATAGCTGTTGGTAATACTGTAGTGGCTAAACCTGCCCCAGACACGCCTCGCATGGGATCTCTTCTTGCTGAAATTTTTGAAGAAGTTGGATTACCAGCCGGCGTATTTAACTTTGTAACAGGCGGCGATATTGAAGTGGGAGAGAACCTCGCGAAACATCCCGATACGCGCTTTATTTCCTTTACAGGATCACGAGCCGTTGGCCTTCACCTCAACAAGATTGCAGCCGAGACTCATGAAGACCAAAACTTCCTGAAGCGCATGGTTTGCGAGCTTGGTGGTAAAAATGCTACTGTGGTTGATGAAGATGCCGACCTTAATTCTGCAGCCACCGAAATTATTAAGGGTGCCTTTGGTTTCCAGGGGCAAAAATGTTCAGCCAGCTCTCGAGTTGTTGCTCACCAAGCCATTTATGATGAACTACTGGAAAAAGTAACCGAAAAAGCCAAAGCTCTTGAAGTAGGCAATTCCAAAGAAAACTACATTTCCGGCCCCGTTATCAACCAAAAAGCGGTTGATAAAATCATGAAATACATCGAAATCGGCAAAGAAGAAGGCCGACTTGTTGCCGGCGGTAAGCGCGCCGAAACCGAAAACGAAGGCTATTACATTGAGCCTACCGTATTTGCTGATGTGGATGAAAATGCCCGAATTGCACAGGAAGAAATCTTTGGTCCCGTTACGGCTTTCATTAAAGCAAAAGACACAGAGGATGCCTTACGCATTGCCAACGGCGTGGAGTATGGGCTTACAGGCGCTTACTTCTCTAAAGATCCCAAGAAGATCGACAATGCACTGCGTAAGTTCCGCGTAGGTAATCTGTACATCAACCGTAAGTGCACAGGTGCGTTGGTTGGAGCTCAGCCTTTTGGCGGCTTTAAGATGAGTGGTACTGATGCCAAAGCAGGCGGACGTGATTATCTCAAGTATTTCCTTGAGCCAAAATCAGCCACCCTGCGTCCTGCAGAAGGTGTAGATTACGATCTGGAAGACTTTGACTTTGCTAACGAGTAATCCGGACCTTATAAAAACTTTAAAAGCCCTGTTCTTTACGGAACAGGGCTTTTTTAATTTATCAAAAATTCCACGAGCAGGTTTCTACTTTAACAACCAATCCATCACTTAAAACTAAAAACTTATAAAACCCCTCTTAATCAAGATCGATATCATCAGGAGCTTCATCCTCATCAATCAGATCATCTACATCAGGAGCATCTGAAATATCATCATCGTCTTCGTCATCATCATCGGCTACCGAACCCGGATCTACTTTAGGCTTGGTTTCCGCTTTAGCTCCTGCCCGGCGCAACATCAGGGCAATATCATCCTGATCGTTATCCATGGCAATCATCATGGCTGTATCACCATTTTTGTCTCGCAATTTTACATTGGCACCCTGATCTATCAAGTACTTGACAACATCGGTATTCCCTGCCTTTGCAGCTACCATTAAGGCGGTATGCCCCCAGCGTTGTTGTGCATCTACATCAGCACCAGCCTCTACAAGAATTTTAACCGCATCCGGTTCATCAGCCCGTGCAGCTGCAATCAAAGCCAGATCGCCTATTTTAGCGCCTTTTTCGATGAGCATTTGCAGCAGATCTGTATGTCCATTTTCAGCTACCCGGTTTAAAGCCGTTCCACCCATTTTGGTTTCTACATTGAGGTCGGCTCCTTTTTCTACCAATAGCTTAACAACATCGGTGTGATCTTTTTCGGCAGCCAATATCAAAGCAGATGCCCCGCTTTTATTAGTTTGGTTAATGTCTGCACCATTGGCCAGATGCTGATTTACAGCTTCTAAATTTCCGTTCTTGGCAGCGTCTAAAAAATCTGATTGCTCCATGACATTTTGCTCTTATTATCATTGTAAGTGGCAGGATGATAAAAAACGGCAGGTATTTCTCAAATTAATTCTTCAACAAAATCAATTTATCTTCCGACCCATCTCAAAAAGGCCTCCTGTTAGCCCTAGAGAAGCTTTCCCTCAACTTCATATCCCCGGATAAAATCCCCGGCATCTAATTTTTTGGTGCCTGGCAGTTGTATTTTCAACAACTCAACGGTTCCATCGGCACATCCAACGTAAAGCCGGTCATCCTTAACCATAAGCTTTCCGGCTTCCGGTGACCCGGCATCATGCCCAATTTTTGAGCGATACATATTGAATTTTTCCCCATTCCATGTAGCCCAGGCGGTTGGGAAAGGGCTTAGCCCCCTGATTTTATTGTGAACTTCTTCCGCAGGACGATTAAAATCGACATGACAGTCGTCTTTGAAAAGTTTAGGTGCCGGAGTAGCCTCGTCATCATTTTGAGACTGTAACGAATAGCTTTTGTTGTCTATCTGGTCAATAGCCTCAACCAGAAGGTCAGCCCCCATTTCTTTAAGACGTTCATAGACCTCCCCGGTCGTTTCATTTTCACCTATCTCAGTTTTTTTCTGGATGATAATGTTACCGGTATCCACTTTTTCATCCAAAAAGAATATCGTGCAACCGGTGGTTTTCTCTCCATTAATTACCGCCCAATGGATGGGGGCAGCGCCACGGTATTTAGGCAACAAAGATGCGTGAAGATTTACCGAACCTTTCTTAGGGATGTCCAAAATAGATTGGGGTAAAACGCGAAAGGCTACTACCACCAACAAATCGGGTTGAAGCTCTTTCAGCTGCTCCGCAAAATCCGGATCCCTCAAATCTTCTACTTCTATAACCGGCAGCCCTAAATCAAGAGCTTTAGCTTTAACCGGGGTGGGAGACGTTTTGCCTCCGCGCCCCCTGCGTTTGTCCACATTGCTGACGACAGCTGTAATGGTATGGGAAGATGTATGAATTTGCTCCATACTGGGAATCGCAAATTCAGGTGACCCCATAAAAACGATGTTCATCCTATACCTCTTATGCGGTAATTTTGTAGATGCAGATTATTTCTCAACCGTATTTTTAGGAACGACGGGATATTTAATTTTCTTCTCGCCTTCTTCAATGGATTTGAGTTCCTTTTTATGCATTCTCTTTTTAAAAGCACTCAGGTAATCCAGAAACAGGACACCCTCAAGGTGATCATATTCGTGTTGAATCACCCTGGAAGTCCATCCGTTGGCTTCTAACCGGTGCTTGTTGAAGTCCCGGTCAAAAAACTCAATAACCACAGTTTCTGGCCTGAATACTTTGTCATTCACCTCAGGAATGCTCAAGCATCCTTCCTCCATGGGCACTTTGTTCCCTTTTTTTTCAAGGATAAGCGGATTGATAAACACCATGGGGCCGTAAGGAACTTCTCCATCTTCAATCATGGAATCGGTGTCCATCACAAACAATTTTATAGAACGACCAATTTGCGGGGCTGCGAGTCCTACTCCGTCCGCGTTATACATGGTCTCCAACATGTTGTCAATAAGGGTTTGCAGCTCAGGGCTGTCTTCTTCAATTTCTTCGGCCTGTTCTGTCAGAACCGGATCGTTGTAAGTTACTATAGGTAATACTGGCATTGTTTATTTATGAGTTCGAATCAAGATATTTTTGAAGTATAACGGCAGCGGCGATACGATCAACCCTCCCTTTTTGCTGCCTCTTTTTTTTGGGAACGCCGGCTTCAATCATTAAATCCTGCGCAATGTTAGAAGTGTATCGCTCATCGACCTTAACAATAGTTATGTCGGGAAAAGTTCGGTTCAGTTTGTTTATAAATTCTTGAACCATTTGGGTGGCACGGCCTTCTTCTCCGGCGGGATTTAGGGGCCATCCCACCACAAATTTATCAACTTTTGCCTGGCTAGTGATAGCCTTTAATTTACTTATAACTTCATCTGGGGCAAAAGTTCCAACCGGAGATGCAAAAGTTTTAAGCAAATCGGTTTGAGCTACTCCAATTCGCTTTTTTCCTACGTCTATACCAACAAGGCGTGCATAATTTTGCAAAAAACTAGACTATCCGGATTAGCTTATTTTTTCTTTACGTCTTCCAGCGGCTGGCGTAAAAACTTCTTCATCAGCTTACTGGGCTTAAAGTGTGTTTTACGATGCGCTGGCACGTAAATCACTTCATTAGTTTTGGGATTGCGAGCTTTTGGCTTCGCTTTGGTTTCTTTGACCTCAAAAACACCAAAGTCCCGAATCTCTATACGACATTCGGTGTCGGCAGACATCATAATCTCCCGAATCGCAACAATAACTGCATCCACCCATGGCTCGGCTTGGATCATGGGTTCATCCATTGATTCCGCCACCCTTCTAACTACATCACGTTTAGTATATGTCATCATGGTTCTGTTGTTTGTTTTTTTCGATTGTAGTGCTAAAAATTTTTGTATAGCAATATTTTAGTCCTTCCAAATTACTCGCAACTTTGTTTTAGTCAAGCTTTTTCAGCTAAAGCGAGTAATCCATTATTATTGTAAAGATAAGTTTAATAAAAATCTACCTAATATTATTAAGATTTGGCTACTCATAACGCAGCACATTCTTAACTCCCTCAACTTTCTCCAGCTTCTTCATAATACGGTTAAGGTGAGAAATACCATCCACATATAGAGTAATGATACCCTCGAACATTCCGCTATCGCTGTTCACATTTATACTCTTCATATTGGTTTCCAAGGATTTTGACAAGACGTCGGTGATGTCGTTTATCATACCCACCCTGTCGCCACCAATAACTTTGATAGCACCTAAGAACTTGGTATCAAGGTTCTTAGCCCAGTTAACATCCACAATACGCTCGCTTTCTGTCTTCAATAAATGCTGGGCATTATTACACATCGTACGGTGAATCTTAATATCACCGGTCCGGCTTATAAAACCAATCACATCATCACCGGGGATAGGATTACAGCAATTTGCATAGGAATACTTGATGTTGCTCAGTTCACCGTTGATGATAAGCGATTTCCCGTCGCCCACCGACCGGGCAGCATCAAAGTATGTTTTCTGAATTTCCTCTTCGCTGATGGGCGCCGATTCTACCTGCTCCTCTTTCTCAAGGCGCCCCGTGCTTTTGTATTTCTTAACCTCTTTAAACAGGTCACCGACATCAAATGCCCCGGAACCTATCGCAAAGAACAGGTCCTGCGTGGTTTCATATTTAAACTTCTTGGCAAACTGGGTGAGCTCCTGATCCGAAATTTCCAAATTGCCACGGTCAGCGCGTTTATCCCACAACTCGCGGCCTTTTTCAGCCACTTTACGCTGCTTTTGTTTGATGAACTGCCGGATACGTGACTTGGCTTTATGGGTCACCACATCATCAATCCAGTCGGGATTCAGGTTGATCTTGTTACTGGTGATGATTTCCACCTGGTCGCCATTTTGAAGCTTTTGGCGCAAAGGCACCATCTTGCCATTCACTTTGGCCGCCATGGCCCGCTCGCCGATTTCGCTGTGGATTTCAAAGGCAAAATCGATAGGCGTGGCATTTCGGGGTAAGGTTCGCAGCTCTCCGTCTGGGGTGAATACGTAGATTTCATCCTTGTATAAGTTTAGCTGAAAATCTTTGACGAAATCGGTAGCCGCATCGGGACGAGGGTTGTCCAGTACATCCCGCACCCAGTTCACAAACTTATCGAGCGTTTCGGAGCCTTGTTGTGCGCCTTCTTTGTATTTCCAGTGGGCCGCAAGGCCTTTTTCGGCGATATCATCCATACGCCGGGTGCGAATTTGCACTTCCACCTTTCGTCCTTTGTTGGTGATTACCGTGGTATGCAGACTCTGGTACCCGTTAGCTTTTGGCACTGAAATGAAATCCCGGAATCGCTCCGGTATCGGCGTGTACCAGTCGGTGATGATGGAATACACCCGCCAGCAGTCTTCCTTAGCATGAGGGTTTTCCAGGATGATGCGGATGGCAAACAAATCATAAATCTCTTCAAACGGCTTTTGCTGCCGCTGCATCTTCCGGTAAATAGAATAGATGTGCTTAGGACGACCCTTTATTTCAAACTTGAAATTGAGCTTTCCAAGCTCTCTTTCAATCGGCTCCATGAACTCCTGTATAAATTCCTCGCGGTCTTCTTTTTTCTCCCGGAGTTTACGCGCTACAAATTTGTAGGACGTGGGGTCAATGGTTTTGAAGCACAGATCTTCCAGCTCATTCTTAATCCGGAACAAACCAAACCGATGCGCCAATGGAGCGTACAAGTCCATAGTTTCGGACGCAATCTTGATCTGCTTTTCCCGCTTCAGGTGCTGAATGGTCCGCATGTTATGCAGGCGATCGGCAAACTTAATGAGTACCACCCGAATATCTTCCGCCATAGAAAGCAGCAGCTTCATAAAAGTCTCAGCCTGCTTGCTGTCCCGGCTTTTAAATACGCCGGCAATTTTAGTGACCCCGTCAATAATCACGGCTACTTCTTCGCCAAACCAGTGCCGGATATCATCCAGGCTCACATCAGTATCTTCCACCGTATCATGCAGGAGGGAGGCAATTACGGAAACATCATCAATGTTAATTTCGCTGGCTACAATCTTGGCTACTTCAACCGGGTGGTAATAATAGGGTTCACCGGAGGCTCTCAAAGCATCTTTATGAGACAAATAGCAAAGCTTAAAGGCATAACTTATGGCCTTTTCATCCACCTGCGAGATGTGTTCATGGCACACGTCTATTAACTGCTGCAGATCTTCTCTCTGAGCCTTTTTTAGGGTATAACCTTCCAGGTCATATTTATCTATGGAAGAAATTTCACTCATACAAAACAGCCTCGCCTTGCTATCGGCAATGTACCTATATCATTGAATTAAAGCACTTACCTGAATTTTTATCTACAAAAAAAGCGGACATGAAGTTCATATCCGCTATGATTTAACCTGAAATTATCTAAAAACTGAGTAACACGCCAAACATGATTCGCCCATTTTGTGCATCGGCCAGTGTAGGTTCACTTAACTCTTTGTTGGTGTAGCGATACTCTACAAATGGTTTCACCAAAGGAATGACCGTTACCTTGGCCCCGGCCGACATATTCCAGTAAAAATTTGATTCGTCTCCCTCTTGCTCTGGATAAGAGTCGGATAGTCCTTTTAGGTCTACATCAGTAGTTTCTGAACCAAGACCAACCGTAACAAAAGGTTGAAGCAGTCCCAAAGAAACCCCACCTACCGCAGCTACGCCAAAATCGTAGTTTGTTATTTCATTGGAATAGCTTACTCCATCCCGGCTTATATTATTATCCTCGTTGAAATAGCTAAAGTGAGCCCTCAAGCCAAGATCAACCAGAGGAATGCTTTCAAAAATGCCTTTCTCTACCCGGAGGCCAAAACCGTTTTTAGGTTCTTCATCCCGGAGTTCATACGAAGCGCCAATTTCGAATTGCGCTAAAGCGGTTGCAGAGGTAATTATAGTGACAAGCAGACTTAAAACTATTATGCGTTTCATAATTCTCTTTTTATTGATTTTAGGTTAAAGGTACAAAACCCTGCGGGTGATTCAATACGTTGATTTGTTTCTTGTATCCCGATTCCCCGAGTTAGCACGTGGATTAACGAAAGAATTCGCAATAGCTTATCCATCTTTTCGTGATTCTTCTGGATTTCTTTCGCCTTCCTGCTTCTTGCGGTTTGTCCTCACTTTTGAATTTGTTAACTTCGCAAAGTTACACTACAAGCATAAAATAAAGCTTTGGCATTATGATATCGGAAGAATTACAGGAAATTATTGATGAAGCGGAGCTTCACATGGATGAAGCCACCAGGTATTTCAAAAAAGAACTTTCTCATGTGCGTGCCGGGAAAGCAAATCCTGCCTTGTTGGAGGGCATTAAGGTGGAATACTACGGATCCCAAACTCCTTTACAACAGCTGGCTAACGTGAGCGCGCCGGAAGCCCGGCTGCTGGTTGTTCAGCCTTACGACCGTTCTGGCATGGAAGAAATCGAAAAGGCCATTATGTCGGCCGGACTGGGATTGAACCCCAATAATGACGGTGAGCGCATTTTGATTCCCCTGCCCGTTCTTACTGAGGAACGTCGTAAAGAGCTGGTGAAGCATTCCAAAGACATTGCAGAGAAAGCCAAAATCAGTATCCGGAATACCCGCCGGGATGCTAACGACTCTATCAAGAAAACCGTAGAAAAAGAATCCCTTTCTGAAGATTCAAAATATGAGGCGGAAGAGGATATTCAACAGCTCACCGATAAATACACGGAAAAAGTGGATGAGCTGCTGACCAAAAAAGAAGAAGAAATTATGACGGTGTAAGGTGTTAAGGTGCTTTAGTGTTACGGTGTTAGTGTATAAATCTACTATTAGATTATTGCTATATCATATATCGTAACCCGTAACACTATAACACTGTCGTACTGTAACACTATAACACCGTAACACCACCCCATGTACATATCCGAACTTGAATTACAGGGTTTTAAGAGCTTTGCCCATAAGACCAAGGTGAAGTTTGACAGCGGAATTACGTCTATCGTAGGGCCGAATGGGTGTGGTAAATCTAATATTGTGGATGCCTTGCGCTGGGTGTTGGGGGAGCAACGGCCATCTTTGCTGAGATCCTCGGCTATGGCTAATGTGATTTTTAACGGGACGGCTCAAAAGAAAGCCTTGGGGATGGCTGAAGTATCCCTGACTTTCGTTAACGATAAAGGCATTCTTCCGATTGAATACAGCGAAGTGACCATCACACGGCGCCTGTACCGTTCCGGCGATAGCGAATACCTGATCAACGGCACCACCTGTCGGCTCAAAGATATCATGGAGCTTTTTATGGACACCGGGATGGGCTCGGATGCCTACTCGGTGATTGAGCTGAAAATGGTGGAGGAAATCCTTAACGATAAAAACAACGACCGCCGGCGACTGTTTGAAGAAGCGGCCGGTGTTACCAAGTACAAAGATCAGCGCAAGAAAACCATTCGTAAGTTAGAAAGTACCCGTAAGGATTTGCAACGGGTGGACGATTTGCTGATAGAGCTCCGCAAGAAGGCGCGATCGCTGGAGATACAGGCCGAGAAGGCGCAAAAAGCCAAAGTGTATAAAGACGAGCTGGAACAGCTGGACAAAGCCCTAACTCTACATGATTTCAACAAGATTAAGGATGAGCTGGAGCCGCTGAAAGAGCGCATCGCTAATGCGGATAAAGAGAAGAAAGAAATTGCCAAAGCTATTGAGGAGCTGGAAGAAAATGATGAAAAAGCCCGCGCGGAATTGGTGGAAAAAGAGCGTCAGCAGGCTGAAGCTCAGCGCCGGGTAAGTCAGCTGCACAATACGCTCCGCGAAGCCGATACCAACCTGCGCATCACCCGTGAAAAGATCGAGAATGAGAAAAAGGTGATTGCCGAATATGGCAAGGATATTGAAAGCGGGGAAAAGGATCTAAAAGAGCTTAAAGACCTGCTGGAATCAAGTCGTGACAAGCTGGAAGGCTATGACGATGAGATGGCAAAATCCGTGCAGGCGCTGGAAGATTCCAAGAAGAAATACAACCAAATTCAGCAGCAATATAACCGCGAGCGCAGTGAACTTTATGAGATTGAAGTAGAGTTGAGCGCGGCGAATAATGAATTGAGTCAGCTGCAGACCAAGCGCATCAAAATTGAAAGTCGGCTGGAAAACACTGAAGGCGACCTGGAACGCATTGATGATGAAATCACCGACCTGAATGATGAGATTGAAAACCTGAACGGGGAGCAGGGACTCATTGAGAAAAAGCTGGACAAACTGGTAGTTAACCGCGATGAACTGGAGGAAGAGCTGGAAACGGCGCGTGAAAAGCGTGAGCAATTCGCCGACAAACAGAACGAAATTAAAGACGAGCTCCGAACCCTTCAGAGTAAAAAGGAGTCGCTGGAATCAGAGATCAACTTGATGAACGATCTGGCGGCTTCCAATGAAGCATTCCCCGGAAGCGTGAAGTACCTGATTGAAAATCACCGCTTCGACTTTAAAGAGATGACAACGGTCTCCGAGATTTTCAACACCGATCAGGAGCACGCCGTGGCGCTGGAAGCCGTGCTGGGCGATGTACTTAATTTTGTGGTTGTAAAAACCTTGGATGAGGCGCAGCGAGCCGCCAAAATCCTCAAAGATAATGAGAAAGGCCGGGCCACTTTTATTCCGCTTGATCAGCTGGCCGCAACCTATCCCGTTAAAGACGGGAGTTTGTTTGATGAGGTCAAATCCAAGCGGGATCATTCCGCCCTGAAACAACTGTTGCTTGGAAATGTACTGGTGTTTGATTCGGTGGAAGAAGCCTATCAAGGCACCAAAAACCAAGATGATGTAGTTGGAGTGACCTACGACGGTGAAGTGGTTACCGACAACAAATTTTTCCAGAGCGGAAGCAAGAGCAAGAATGCCGGTATCCGCGTGGGGCTGAAGGACAAAATTGAGAAGCTGGAGAAAGAAGAAGCGAAAGTCTCCAAAGAAATCACCAAGCTGGAAGAATATCTGCAGCAGATCGTAGAGAAATACGAGAAGCTGGACATTGGCAAGCTCAGCCAGATGCTGAAAGAAAAAGAGCAGGAAGTGCGCCGGCTGGAGCAACAGCAACAGAGTTTGAGTTCCAAAGTATCGGTGTATCAGAAGAATATCGGTGAGCTGGTGAATCGTAAAGATCATTTGAAAAGCAGCGAGGGCACGGCCCAGGAAGAACTCAACTCCATTCAACCCAAACAGAAAGAGCTTCAGCAAAAAATGCTGGCGCTGGATGAGAAACAGCAGGAGAAAAAAGACCTGCTGGAGACGCTGGAAGAAGAACGCTCCATCGCCCAAAGCCGCTACAACGATACCCAGCTCAAGCATCAGGATTTAAAGAACAAGGTGGAAAACCTGGAGCGGGATGTGCAGCGGGCCGAGACCGGCATCGAAAACGTGAAGAAGCGAATCGAAAACCGTACGCGTCTTACCGAAGAAAGTAAAGAGCGCATTGAAACGCTGACCTCCAAAACCAAGGAGCTTCAGGAAACCATCACCACCAACAGCGAGCTGAAAGAGAAAGCAGACGAGACGCTCAAAAAAGCCGAAGAAGCGGCCGCCAAACAACGTGGTAAAATCAACGAGATTGAGAAAGAGCTGAAGGAAGTGCGTCGCCGTAAAGAGGTGAACATGGAGCTGGTGCATCACCTGGATATGGCCCGCGAGAAGATGGAAATGCAGAGTCAGACGCTGTCCGATCACATCTGGGAAACCTACGGCGTGCTGATGAAGCAGATTGATGAAGAGCTGCCGGAAGACAAGACGCCGGAAGAGGCTAAAGAGCGCATCAGCTGGCTAAAACAGAAGCTGAATCGCATTGGAGAAGTAAACCCACTGGCCATTGAGGAATACAAGGAAGAGAAAGAGCGGCTCGATTTTTATGAAGAGCAGATCATGGACCTGGAAGAGGCCGAAGAGCAGCTGCTGGAAACCATTGATGAAATTAACGAGACGGCTACTGAACGTTTCAATACTACGTTTGAACGCATCAGGCAGAATTTCCAGAAAGTATTTAAAACCCTGTTTGAAGCCGATGACTATTGCGACCTGATTATTGAACAGGATGTGGAAGATCCGCTGGAAGCCCGCATTGAGATTAAAGCCCAGCCGCGGGGTAAGCGTCCTTCGGGTATTTCGCAACTGTCGGGTGGGGAAAAAACACTGACGGCCATTGCCCTTCTTTTCGCCATCTACCTGGTAAAACCGTCGCCTTTCTGCGTGCTGGATGAGGTGGATGCCCCGCTGGATGACGCCAACATTGAGCGCTTCGCCAAGATGATCAAGGATTTCAGCCACGATACGCAGTTCATCATCATCACGCACAACAAAAAAACCATGAGCAAGGCCGAGATGATGTACGGGGTTACCATGCCAGATACCGGTGTTTCCCGCTTGGTTGGGGTGAAGCTGGACGAAGTGGAAGACGTGCTGTAGAATATCGAATATTGAATACAGAACATTGAATGTTGAAGTGCTTTATTTAAAAGCTGCTTTTTTCTAAGCACTTATCTCATCTCAAAGATTGCTTACCTAACTTTCTTATTGTTTAGGATTACAGAAATATATCCGGTACAAGCCACCGTTCTGAGAACGGTACTTTTCTTATCAATATCACTTTCTGGAACAAATCTAAACTTTGTGTTAAAGATTGATGGTATAAATTACAGACTCAGTTCCTCATCTTACCAACTCTCAAGCTTTCATTATATGACTTAACCTCACGTAAAATTATCATTACTTGCTATTAGTTATAGAAAGGAAATTAAATTTGGTCGAGGCACCCTTTCCGCCGTATATTGGAAGCAGTTATTCAAAAAACAAGTCCACAGAGGTAATCTGGCGGGCTATTTTTATGCCTTTCTGTTATCAGTTACTGTCGCATTCTTAACGGTATCCATATTCTTTAGCTACTGCTTCCATCAGGCCCTTAATGTATCCAATAGCGAATAATGTCCCCATGGTACTGTAGCCTGGATGTTCATTTGAATCCCCGGCCACGGTGGGTACATGATCCGGGCGTAGTGGTCCTCGAAAGCCTACTTCATAGTATGCCTTCATTGCCTCATACATGTCTGTTTTACCATTATCGTGCCACTCCTCGCTGAAATTGGTGGTATGCCCGGTTACATCCCTGAAGTGCACAAAATGAATTTTGTTACGTGAACCGAAATATCTAATAGCTTCTGGAATGTTGGTATCTTTCTGGCTGGCAAAGCTACCCTGACAAAAACAAATTCCGTTGTAGTCACTGGAGTTCATTGTAATAAGTCGCTTGAAGGCATCCACATTGGTAAAAATACGGGGAATACCACGGATTTTATCCACCGGGGGATCATCAGGATGTAAAGCCAACTTCACGTCGTATTCTTCTGCCACTGGAATTACCGCATCTAAAAAATACTGCATGTTTTCCCAGAGTTGCTCTTCGGTAAACTCTCCATATTCCGTGAGTGAATTATCTTCGATGTCCTCATAATCAAAAGCCGTGACCAGCGAACCGCCCCGGTTTTTACGGGCTGAGTCGGTTCGCGCCCAGCTGATAACGGGCATCCAGTTGTAACACAACACTTTGATACCCAGCTCCGAGCAGCCTTTAATCAACCTGATGAGCTTTTCGATGTCTTCATCCCGGCCATCCACTCCCAATTGGGCCCGGCTTAGATTCACGCCTTCCAGCACCTTCCACTCCAGTCCGGCTTCTTTGAAGCGATCGTAGGTTTCTTTCAGGTTATCTCGCTCTGAAGTCACCGCGCCATACGCACCCATTTGAGTTGAAAGCTGCATCCGGATTTCATCAAAACCAAAAAAGTGGGCCAGACACAAATCCATCCACTCGTATTCTTCTTTGCGCAGTATTTTTTTTGGGGTGATGCGGCCCGAGGCCTGCAAACCAAATCCACCAGAGGCCGTTAATGCTGCCAAAGCCGCACTTTTTTTAAGGAAATCTCGCCTTGAGTTACTCATAGTTTCGGATTTTTGGTTTTTTAAAAGAGACCTGTCAGGTTTGCAAAACCTGACAGGTCTTAGGGAATTACTATTTTGGATCGTCCCTGTGGGACTTTTTCCTATTTCATTTTTACAACGGAGTGAACTCCGTGGCTACATTCGGTTATCCCTACAGGATTTTTTGGTTGAATTGTAAAAGCAATAAAATGTGATTTCTATGATACTTTTCATCATAATACATCAATTTCATCACGCCTATCACAGTTAAAAGCAGATGCGCACAAAAGATGCAAAGAAAGTCATTACCCACCCGAGATCTCTTAAGTCTTTAGCGAAGCAAGCAACTCTTCCAGGGATAATTTCTTTGCCGAGCGGTGACTTAAAGAGTTCAAGCACTGTAAGTCTCCTGACTTACGTCAACAAATGGCCTTTTTTATCACGCGAGTCCGGAGACTCGTAATGCTGTTACTTTCCAGTCTCCGCTTCGCTAAAGACTGAAAAGATCATTGGGGGGCCAAATCAACTCAAAACTCATCACTCAAAACTAAAACCTGCTTTTTAGGACATAATCTTTGTTTCTGCAGGCTCTTACCCGGGAGCTTCGCCGGCTTTGGATTCTCGCATCCAGTAATTGGCCAAGGTGGAGCCGGTCACATTCATCCAGGGACCAAATACGGCTGGGGCGAGCCCTACCGTTGCTACTTTCCCCATCTCTACGGCAATGCCAGAAGCCATGCCACCATTTTGCATACCCACTTCCAAAGCTACCGTTCGAGCCGATGTCTTCTCCATACCCAATGCCCGTGCACCCCAATAGCCAAACACATAACCGGCCGCATTGTGGATAATGGCGGCCACAATCAGCAACACCCCCACGGCAAGAAGGGAATCACGACCCGCCGCGGTAATTATGGTAATGATAACAGCAATACCGACCATCGAAATCACCGGCATGGCATCATCCAGCCATTTCATCTTACCGTGCAAAAAACGATTGAACAACACGCCCAATACAATAGGAATGATGATCATTTTGATAATGCTCCACATCATAGAAGTAAATTCAATAGGCACAAACTGACCTGCAAGCAGTTGCATCAAAAACGGGGTTAAAAGAGGCGAGAGTAAAGTGGAAACAGCCGTTAATGTGATAGAAAGAGCGAGATTTGCGTTGGCTATATAGGCCATTACATTTGACGCCACACCGCCGGGCGAAGATCCAATTAACACAACACCAGCTGCGATCTCTGCGGGAAATCCAAAAGTCAGCGCCAGACTGATTCCAACAACGGGCATTACGCTATACTGCAACACTACACCAATGGCCACACCTTTGGGCATCTTTAATACATTCATGAAATCCTTTACGCTTAGGGAAGTGCCCATCCCAAACATGATGATTTGAATCAGTGGTACAATAAGTGCGCTTAACTTAAAATTACCAACTTCCAGAAACAGCCCCGGATAAAACATAGCCAGGGTAACAGAGGCAAAAATCCAGAAGGTAAAAGCAAAGGATTTGAAGAGTGTATCCGTGCCCCGCACGCCTAATGCCAAGCAAACAAACATCCCGGTCATCAGCGGACCTAATACGGGCGAACCGCTGTCCACCAGCAAAGTCACTATCACCCCAATAAAACAGGCAAGACTTAAGTAGAGTAGTACTTTTTGCAGTTTCTGCATGTGGTTGGTTATTTGTCAATTAGGGTATTGGCTAATGGGGCCCCAAACAACAAAAACCCCAATAACCAATAACTAAAAATCAGCTCCAGATTCGGTCCCAGCTGCGGATTTCATTCCACTCGGGTGTAGGCTCAAAATAGCCGGCATCCTCAATCAGGTGTTCTTTCACCGCTTCCTCGTTGATGGTAACGCCGAGGCCGGGCTTTTCAGGCACCGGACAGTAGCCATCCTGGAAAATGTCTGATTTATCTTCCTGCACCAGGTCATACCAGTTGGGGGTATCTACAGAGTGATGTTCCAAGGCTGTAAAATTTTCTGTGGCTGCTGCAGCATGAACAGAAGCCATAAACCCAAAAGGCGAGCCGGCATAGTGCAGCATCATGGCGATGCCGTTTTGCTGGGCATAATCGCCAATACGCTTGGTTTCCAGGATGCCCCCGGCCGAACCAAGATCGGGATGAACCAAATCCACTGCTCGCTTGTCGATGAGTTCACGAAAACCGTCCAGTGCGTAGATATCCTCGCCGGTCATCGTGGGTGTGGTGGTAGCTTCAGTGATTTCGCGCCACTCATCTACGTATTCCCAGCCAATTAAATCCTCTATGTAAGCCAGGGTATACGGTTCGGCTGCACGGGCAATTTTTATGCATTCGTTCACCCCAAAATGTCCCCAGTGATCACCTCCTAAAGGAATTTCCCATCCTATAGTATCGCGCATCACACGCAGGTATTCCATCATGCGCTCCAGGCCTTTTTCGGTTACTTGTACACGGGTGAAGGGGTGATCAATCTGTCCATACTCTCCCCGGTTGGACGAGTATTGCGACTGCAGCCGTCGATCCCCCTTGGGACTGTGTTCACGTGTATTAACGAGCGAGCCCTGTTCCTCATCTATTAAATCGATTCCAATATCCATTTTCAGGAAGGTGTAGCCCATATCCACCCGCTCTTTCATGCGGCGGGCGTATTCGTGTGGATCTTCGGAAACCGTAGTATCACAATACAAACGTACTTTATCGCGATAGCGGCCTCCCAAAAGCTGATATACGGGCACGTTGTACGCCTTCCCGGTTAAATCCCAAAGGGCCGTCTCCACGCCAGACACGCCGCCGCCTTGCCTTCCGTGACCGCCAAACTGTTTAATGATCTTGAAAATCTTTTCCACATTGCATGGATTTTCGCCCAGAATGCGGCTCTTCAAAAAGAGGGCGTACTCCTTGGCTCCATTGTCGCGCACTTCGCCGTAGCCGGAAATCCCCTGGTTGGTATCAATGCGGATAAGCGGTACCCGGAAGGGGATGTTATCAATTTCGGCAATCCTCAGGTCGGTTATTTTTAACTCCGATGGATTGGAGTTCCGGTTCACCTTTGAAGTCAGATGTGCTATCTGATCTTCAAAGGGAGCCGAGAACAGGGCCCCTAAACCCAAACCTCCGGCGCCGGCTTTCTTTAAAAACCCGCGCCGATCTACGTGATATTTTGTTTTGTCGGTGGTGTCATTCATATCCCTTTTACTTTTATTCCCCATAATGTGCTCCGTTAGATTTCCCTGTTTTCAATAATACGGTTGATGGTCTGCAGGCCTATACCGTGTTCCTCATGTAGTTTGTTTTTGTTTGATTGCAGCCACTCAAAAAAGTCAGCTTTGATGTCTTCCGTCCAGTCCGTATCCATTTGTCCGGCGGTATAAGTGCCTTCCTGAACGCTTTGATGTGCGAAGATGTCGGTGAGGCGAATTACTTCAGATTGATCTACTACCACTTCAGCCAGGTGAGCCGGAATGAATATGATCCCGGTTTTTTTGGCCAGCACCACATCGCCGGGCAGCACGGTGGCTTCGCCAATCATAATGGGTGTGTTGAGGCCCATCAGCATCATCTGCTGCAGGTAGGAAGGATCCCATGCGCGCACAAAAGCGTTGAAGCCTTCAATTTGTGAGAGTCCTTCCATGTCTCGCGAGGAGCCGTCAAAAACCACTCCGTTGCCGGAATTGGCGTAGATGGTGGTTCCGAGGCGATCCCCAATCAGGGTGCCGTCTTTTACCTTGCCGAAACCATCGGCTACATACACATCACCCTGCACCAGTTCGTCGATGGGCCAGGTGTTCATGGGCCCAGACCGGCCATCCGCTTCTCCGTTATTGATAATCCGTTCCTCTATCGCCGGACGCGTGGGCATATACTGCGCCGTCACCGCACGACCTACCACAACTTCACCGGGATTCAAAATTCTCCAGTTGCCCCCGGCAAACTGGTTGTGATAGCCATAATTCCGGATAATACCCCAGGCTTCCTCGATGGAAACATGCTGCATACGCTCTAAAACGTGATCAGGCACTTTAGGACGGCCGTCCTCAAAGCGTTCGCCTTCCCACTTTGGAGTTAGCCAAATGAGTTTTTCTTTGGAAATAGTCTGAGCTTGCGACCCTGCTTGTACCCCGAGTACTAAGCAAAACAACAGCAAACATCCGCTAAGCTTTTTCATAATTAAAAATGGTTGGTTAGGGTTTACTCCATCAACAAACAATGAAAGCGCTTTTTCAAATAAGAAGAATATGGGAATTAATCAATACTATTGATTAATTAATTAGCTTCAGTATGATTTAGGATGCTGTAATCAGCAAATATTTAGAAGAGAAGTAATTAGAAAAGGACATAAAAAAACCATTCCCGGATCAAAATCCAGAAATGGTCTTTAATTCTACCTCCGAAAATACCCAAACCCTATGGTTAAGCTCTCCCTTAACCAGCCATTGAGTAAGAGTGATCAGGGAGCAATTCCTTACAAAAGGATTCAACTTTTCTGTTTTTATGAAAAATGCCCCGCAAAGAGATTTTAGGACCGTTTTTTCAGACACATCCCTTCCATTTAAGCTTTAAGTGTAAATTTTTTTAAGCAAATAAGAGGCGCTTTTGTGCGAGGATAAGCTATTTCTTGACCGCACTCACAATTTCATCAGAATATACAGAAGGATTTTCGGGACGTAAATTGTAGGCACTGCGCATTACTTCTCCGTAAGCACCAGCACTGCGAATGGCAATAATATCTCCGCGCTGAACTTCGGGTAATTCCACTCCTTTACGGAAGGTGTCGGAGCTTTCACAAATAGGGCCTACCACATCGTACGTTTTCTTTTCTTTGTTGCTGGTAAGCACATCAATTCGGTGGGCGGCTTTGTATAAAGCAGGACGGATGAGCTCGGTCATGCCGGCATCTACTACGGCAAAATTTTTGACCTGACCGGTTTTGGTGAATAGCACTTCAGTTATCAGGCTGCCGCACTGGCCGGTAACCGAACGTCCCAGCTCAAAATGCAGGTTTTGGTGTGGTTTTAGTGTGATATGCTGTTCAAACAAACCAAAAAACCGTTCAAAATCGGGAATGGCATGTTCATTAGGATGATCGTAATTAATCCCAAAACCACCGCCCACATTAATTACAGTGAGCTCAAAGCCTTTCCCTTCAATGTAATTATTCAGCCGGTTGGCTTTATCACACAGCTCACGGAATGGCTTCATGTTTTCAATCTGAGAACCGATATGAAAATGGATACCAATAAGCTCCAGGTTTTCCAGCTTCGGCAACAGTTCAAGTACCGTATCCAACTCACTTTCGTTGATACCAAACTTATTTTCATTCAGCCCTGTGGTGATGTATTCGTGCGTATCGGCTTCCACATTGGGATTCAGGCGTAGCGCAATGCGGGCTGTTTTCCCATGTTGGCCAGCTAATTCGTTTAATACTTTAAGCTCCTGCAGTGACTCACAGTTAAAACAAAAAATATCATGCTTCAGTCCCAGCTCCATTTCCTCATCACTCTTACCCACACCGGCAAAGGCGATATCATCCGGAGCAAAGCCCGCTTCCAGGGCCCGATTGATTTCTCCACCACTCACGCAATCCGCACCCAAACCCGCATCTCGAATAGTTTCCAGCATCCGCAATTGATTGTTGGCCTTCAGCGCAAAATGGATGTGATATCCTTTTGAGAGCCCGTGTTTTTTAATCTGATCCAAAGTGGCATTCAACACATCCAGATCATAAAAATAAAAAGGCGTTTTTTGGTTACGAAAATAGTCGGTTACTTCCGATGGAAACATGAATGATATACCGTTTAACTGTGAGTGAGTGTAATTTTAGAGCATTTAAGATAAGGAAAATATAGGCAGGGTGTAATAGAAGCTTATATGGGCCGATGTTAAATCTTTTCTATTGGAATGAGGTTTAAGGTGCAAGTCACAAGGTTCAAGACTCGAAACTACGGGCTGCAGCTCTTTATGTATCCCATTTTACTTGCAACTTGCACCTAGTACCATGAACCTCAAATTCGGTTTAAACGGGAATTCCCCTTACCTTTGGCCTCACTTAAAATCACCCCATTGCTACGAAAATATTTAATTGACTTAAGCCTTATTCTGGTAGCCATCATCTGGGCGTTAAACTTCAGTGTCGTCAAAGTTTCACTGGAAGAAATGGATCCGTATAGCTTCAATGCCCTTCGGTTTATATTTTCTTCTTCGTTATTATGGTACGCTGCTCGAAGGAAGGGATATTCTCTTCGCATAAAGAAAGAACACTTCTGGCAACTGGTAGGGATTGGTATTGTCGGCAACATGTTCTACCAGCTGCTCTTTATTATCGGGATCAACTACACTTATGCGGCTAACGCAGCCGTAATGCTTGGCACCATCCCCATCTGGGTGGCTTTGCTCTCGCAGTTTTTCACCGACGAGAAGCTTACCCTGTATAAAGGTCTGGGTGTACTTTTTGCCTTTGCCGGGGTCACGCTCATTATCCTTGGCAGCAGCGATAAATTATCTTTTGAATCTGAAACATTCCTTGGAAATATCATTACCTTGGTGGCCGCTTTATGCTGGGCGATATATACGATATTATCCCGCCGGTATTTAAAAGTATACAGCCCTTTGCAATATTCGGCTTTTATGTCGGTTATTGGGCTGGCGGGTTTGCTAGCAGTAGGCCTGCCATTTTTAGTACAACTGGATTGGTCCGGCGTTTCGCTGCTTGGCTATGGAGGCATTTTCTATAGTGGAGCACTTTCGGTAGGTTTAGCCTACATCATGTGGAACAACGGCGTAAAAAAGATAGGCGCCGTACGCACCGCCGCCTACCAAAACCTGGTGCCGGTGCTCGGTCTTTTGTTTGGAGTGATATTATTAGGTGAAGAACTTGCCACACTTCAATATATTGGGGCTTCTTTAGTGATAGCCGGCATCATATTAGCCCGCAAAAAAACGGCCCGCGAACTCAAAGTTAATTTTAAGTGAATGAGAATGAATAGTTATAAGGCATTATTTCCATTTTTGTTAGTAATTGCTTTTTTGTGTACCCCTTTTCAAGTATCCGCACAGGACGATGGAGGAAGCCGGCAAACTCCTACCAATTATGATCTTGACTTTGGCCCGGCAATTGATATTCAATACTATCAAGATGCATTAAGCCCATTTTTGGGGGCTAACCCATTATCATTTTCCGAAGAGATTAACATCAACAGCTACACGTTAGGTCCCGATGACCTTATTACGGTAACTATCCAAGGAAACCAGACCGTAGTATTAAGGGCTTTGTTAGTTAATCCACAGGGTGATATTGTATTACCGATGCTTGGCTCTATACATGTTGATAATCAAACGATTGCAGAGGCTCAAAAAACAATAAGTGACGCCGCAAAAGATGTTTTTAAAGACCCCACAGCTACTGTAACACTTGAAAAAGCAAAAGCCTTAAAAGTACATGTAAATGGCGCAGTACCTCAACCCGGAAAACATATCATAGCCCCCTTCTCAAGGGTTGATGCTGCTGTTTTTAGCGGTGTTTATGATATTCAAGAGGCCGGCTCTTCAACCGAATCAGATAATGTTATAGCTCTTCGGCCCATTACTAACACCGTGCGGCTTTTAGAGGCAGACAACCTTTCTTTGCGTAATATCAGGATCATTCATTCGGATGGCAGTACCTCCCAAGCCGACCTCTATGCTTATTTCAAAGCCGGAAAGCTTTCCGCAAACCCCGTGGTGCAAAATGGTGATCGGATTATCGTAAATAACGTTACCCGCGACACCCCACGTATTGGTGTTTCGGGAGCAGTAATGAATGCATATGAATTGGAGTATACTGACTCTGACACCCCCGCTTTATTACTCGAAATGACAGGTGGGTTCAGGCCTGACGCAGATACATCCAAAGTTTTTGTATTCAGATATCAAAACGGCAGCACTAACAAAATAGAAGTACCAAGAAGTGAATGGCCAGAATTTGAATTAATGCCCAATGATCGTCTGATAGTTCCAACCAATAAATCTAATAATAACTCAGCATCCGCCTGGGTACATGGGGAGGTATCAAATCCCGGAAATTATCCCATCAGAAATGGAGAAACCTCTGCTTTGCAATTAATACAAATTTCAGGTGATCTAACGGACAGAGCGTTGCCTTCGGCAGCATATTTAAGCAGGGGTTCCATCGAAAATGAGATTCCCAACCAGTTTAATACTGATATACTGAAAAGAACTTCCGATCAACTGGCGCAAGGGTTTGAGTACCTGGACCTGGAGACCCGCTTAAGCCAAAATAAAGTTCATATTGACTTAACAGATGAAGAGCAGTTGTCTAAGGTTAAAATTTACGATGGTGATCGACTATACGTGCCCCGCGACGAGGCCACAATATTTGTTTTTGGCCAAGTCAACAATCCCGGTTATTATCCCTTTACCGGCATAGAGCAAGACCCGATGGATTATATTCAACGTGCCGGCGGATTCGCTTTATCTGCAAACAAAGATAGAATTTTTATCATTAAAGCAGGCAGTGGAACATGGTATCGTCCGGATGAAACGGAATTGGCATCTGGCGACCGTATCTTCATTGACAGGGTTCCTTATGATGAATTGAATGCTCAGCGGACTTATGAAGTTCAAAGACAACAGATCAAAAACACCCGTATTCAGCTTATTATGACTGGTTTATCTACCATAACTGGTATAATAACCACCTACCTAGCCATACAGAGAAATTAAGCCAGAAAATTTTAACAACTGATGAAACCAACTTTTAATACGCCTGATTGGGCTGATACATTTCGTTATCTGTATGCCAATAAAATTAAACTTTTTGGTATACCATTCGCTATTGCTGTTGTTATAGCAATATACACTCTTTTCATCCCCAACCGGTTTACTTCAACTGCTAATTTACTTCCAAGTCAGCGCCCTTCTCTTGGCTTTGACTTATTCTCTGAAGAGGGCGGTCTGCAGTCTCTGGCCAGTTCTGTTTTAGGAGGTGAATCCGAAGAATCTAACCGGTACATCATTCTTCTTAGTAGCTATTCTACCAGTAAAAAAGTCATTGACCGGTTTGATCTAATGCAACAATACGATGTGGAGCTTGTTAAGGACGCCATAGATATACTTGCAGAAAGGACTACATTTGAAAGTATGGAGGAAGGTAATTTCATCATCAGCGTACAGGATGAAAGTCCTGAGCAAGCCAAAGAAATGGCGGAATATTATGTTGATATACTTAATGAACTAAATACCGAAATAGTATCTAAAGACGCCCGCCAATACCGGCAGTTTATTGAGAAAAGATATAATAAGTCTCTTCAGGATATCGATAGCCTTAAAACAGAAATTATTGATTTCCAGCAAGAAAACGGGGTTTTTCAACTACCGGATCAGGTTTCGGAATACTTTTCTTTAATCAGTGGACTTACTGTAAAACAACTTGAAGCTGAAATTAAATTAAATTTGTTGGATAAAACCGTTCAACAACAGAGTAACACTTATCAGAATGCCCGTTTTCAATTAGAAACAATCCGGGAAAAACTTGATGAAGTATATTCAGATACCAGCAGCCAAAACCTGATACTCAATTTCGATAATTTGTCAGAGCTTGGAGCCCGTTATTATGAACTTGAGTTAAGCCGGGAAATTCAGACCGAAATTCAGAAATTTTTGCTGCCTATCTACGAACAGGCAAAAATGGAGGAGGCTAAATCCCTTCCGATCGTCAGTGTTGTAGATGAACCACATGTAGCAGAGAAAAAAAGCTATCCTTCGAGGTCTATCATTGTTATTATTTCCGGGATATCTGCTTTCTTCTTAGTGTTATTATATTTCATAATGAAGTTTTCTTGGATTAAAAATCAGGACTACATAGAATATCTTCAAAACAAATAGGTTTGATTGCAGAGCGAATCCGATATGAACTTAATGAGTGGCTGATCCTGGTCACACTTGTCTCGGCCAGCTTTATCGGGCTGTCTGCATTATCGGGAGATTATATACTCTATATCATCCCTGGCGTTACCGGGGTAGTATTCCTCGGCTATTTGCTTATTATCAATCCTTCTTGGTTCCCATTACTCTATTTACTTGGCAGTATTTTGTTCCTTGAGAATGAACCGGGCATACAACCTTTGGAACTTCCCTTTTATGCCCTCAATATAATTGCTGCTGCTTACTTATGTTTTGATATTGTAAGGGGTAACCTAAAGCTTAAAACTACCCTTGACTATCTCTTCTTATTGTATCTGCTACTCATTCCCTATGGTATTTCACTAGGCATTCTCCATGGTGCGGCCCCATTTAAAGTGGTTGGAGAAGTAACCTATTTTTTTGGCCTCTTCATCTATTTCATTCTTAGAAAATATATGCATGATGAAGGTTTCCAGAAAAAGGTCTTCTTTATAGTAGGATTAATTCTCACTTATATTTTAATCCGAAATGCTTTGAACTATCAAGCCTTACTCATACAGGCTGTGGCACCTTGGGAACTTGAATTGGCACGTTCTGCAGCTAATGAACTGTTTATCGTACTTGGTGCCAGCTTCTTTCTCGCAGCAACAGCAACCACCAAATCCCGCTGGCTGCAGCTTATATACACAGGCACTTTCATTGCTTTTGTAGGCGGACTTATATTAACGCAAAGCAGGGGCTATTGGCTGGCTTTCTTTTTAGCTGCTGTAGTGATTTTCATTTATTTGAATAATAAAGGAAAGCTCAGGCTACTGATAAGCTTTTTAGTGCTTTCCGCTATATCTATACTTATTGCCAAAATCTTTTTCGGAGATTTATATGATTTTATAAGTCAGGCCCTGATCGACCGGGTTAGTTCAATCGGCTCCACATTTTCAGGTAAGCTTGACCTCTCATTAAGAGAAAGGGTGCTTGAATCCCAAAGTGTTTTTGAAAAAATATCAGACAATCCTATTGTTGGCCACGGATGGGCAACCACTTATACCAAAAACAATATTTTCCAAGACTTTTTTTTCCAAACCAGTTATGTTCATAATGGATATTTAGCTGGATGGTATAAATTTGGAATTTTCGGTCTTGGAATCATCCTGTCTGTGTGGTTTTACATTATCCGTTATGCTTATGTCATATATTCAACATCCAAACACCAAATGCACAGGGTGTCGGCCCTTACTATTTTTAGTGTTACTATAGGCATGCTTCTGGTTAACATAACCAGCCCTCAGATTCTTGCTTATGATAGTATGCTTATCACTGTGATAATGGGCTGTTTTTGCAGCACACAGTATTCTCAGATCCAATCAGAATCTGACGGAGGTTAGTAGCTATGTCAACAAACCCCAAGGTTTCGATTATCTTCGTAAACTATTTTTCAGAAGATGACATAAAAGCTTCTATTGCATCTATTGTGGAGCAAAGCATACATTCCAACTTTGAGATTCTGATTGTATCAAACTCTACCATCACACAAAAAAACCTTTCCTCACTCGAAAGCAAACACCACCAAATTCGCATTTTTGAACAAAATGAGAATACAGGCTTTGCCAAAGCTTGCAATTTCGGGGCTTCAAAGGCTCGCGGTTCTTTCCTTTTTTTTCTAAACCCGGATACCTCTTTTAAAAACAATGTTATTGATCATTTGCTTGAATTTCAGCTTGCCCACCCGGATGCCTGGATAATAGGCCCAAAGACTTTAAACCCTGATAAAGGAACCCAGAGTGCAACCATTAAGCATGATTTTAATTCGGTCTCATTACTGGCATTAGCCTTTCCACTCTTAAAACCTCTGATCCCTGCAGAAAAAAAGAAGGATCATTTCAAGGTTAAGCAGAGTATGTCTGTGCCTATTGTAAATGGCCACGCTTTATTTGTGGAAAAAGAAATCTACAAATCCCTCGGTGGTATGGATGAAAATTTCTTCATGTATTATGAAGAAAATGACCTATGCTTGAGAACCCGAAAATCCGGAGGAAAAGTCTATTTTTGTGCTAAAGCAGAACTGTATCATGCTAAAGGCAGCACTACCAGTCGCTATTTTGTACCTATGGAAATAGTAAAGCACCAGTCCAAAAAAAAATTCCTCAAAAAACATTATCCGAGTGGTATCAAATGGAACCGAAGTGCTCATATAATAGGCTATATACAACGGCTTTTGGTTGCTTTGCTAATCTTTAAAAAAAACAAAATACAGCAATATTATGCATTGCTTAAATGGTACCTGTTTAGTTACCAATAACAGACCTTATTTTACTGATCATATACTCATCTAACAGCCATTTCCAGCTTACTATGGCAAAGAGTAAAAGTAGTATTCCCAACAAAAGCATTTCATACAATAGACTAAGTGACAACATTGGAATTAGCAAAATCAAAGCTAATGGCAATATTAAAGCTACTTTTCTAAAAAGCTCTTTTTGAAAGTGGGACTGCAACTTTAGGGTAGCATATATCAGAAGCAAGAAGTCAAGAACCGTAACGCCTAATCCAGCATAAGCTACATAAAGAATCTCACCAGACTGCCCTGCAAAATAAAAGATTGCAGCACCTATGATTATTTCTGCCATATGGAATTTGGCGGTAAGGTCAGGTCGATTGATACCTTGCAGATAAATGGAAGGAATATAGGCGATCCCTCTGATAAAAAAAGTAATGCAGAATACATGAGCTACAGTTGCGCTTTGGGTAATGAAATCGGAACTGGCGTTTCCTAACCATAGCGTCAGCCCTTCTTCTGCAAAAAAGGATATCATTAACAATGCAGGAAACAAACTTATCATTACCAGACTAAGGCTTTGAAGCAGCAAGCGATCTTTAGTGGTTGAATTGGAAGTAGCCAGAGAGGAAAAAGCCGGAAATAGTACAGATACAAAAGACATCGGCAAGATGAGAACCTTTGAAAGAATATCCATTGGAGTAGTATAGAAAGTTACTGCGGACATAGAAATAAATGAAGCAATGAAGTAACGATCCATCTGGTCCATAAAAGGACCTATTGCATTAGAAAGTGTTATCCATTTACCAAAATGAAGTAAGTCTTTAAATTCTTGAAAATCATACTTAATACCTCTTACTAATTCTTTTTCGATACGAAGACTAAAAAATAAGTATACAAAGAAAAGAATCACTTTAAGGCCCAGTAAAGCCATTACTACATAGCTCAAATCATTGGCTATATAGCTCACTACCAGCAAAGGCAGCAAATAATTAAAAAAGGAGTTTATACTTTGTAACGTGCTGGTTATATCGAACCGTTGCAGGGTATTGAGTATTGATTTAAAACAGGATGAGCTGGTAATAAAGGGTAGTGCATAGGCCGTATACTGAAACGCCACTATAGCTTGCGTCTGGAAATCTTCAGATACTTTAAATAATGAAATGACAAGAATATCACTGAAGAGATATAAAATAACAGCCGCAGCTAAGCCTAAAAATACAGAGGAAATAATTCCGGTCCATGCTGTCTTGCCAATATCCTCGTATTTCTCCTCCCCAATCTTCTCAGACAAACGTTTTGTTACAGCCGGGCCAAGCCCCATATCAAAAACGGAAAAATAACTAATAATAAGCCACACCAAAGCCAGTATTCCAAAGCCTTGCTCTGTCAAAACCTCAATTAATATAGGAATGGAATACAAGCCAACCAGTAGAGGAACTATCTTAGAGCCGATGTCAATAACTGTATTTCTGGCTAATGTGGCATTACTAGTCAGGTTTTTATAGCGTAGTTTTTCTTTGTCTTCCATTTATGGTTTAGCAGTCCAATACCCGGCAGATAATATCATCTTTTCAATTACTCCAGCGGTTTCAATTCAGTTTATATCATTAATAATGTAAAGCATTTTGGGAAAGACATTTATATAAATCTGGGTTTTGTATTATTTCTTCTATTTCCCATAGATAGTACTCGTAGCTTTTTATTTCAGAAATAATCTTATCTGCTTTACAAAAGCTCATATTACTAAGTCATGCTTATCAAGTTATACCCCAAAAAATGTCTTCTTTCTGCTGAATGACGAAAACACCTGCAAACAGAATTATCCCTCAAAAAGGGAGTTTAGTTTTTATAATCTGGATCTACAGGTGATTCAAAGCCTCCACGACTTCCTGCTCATCTTTCTTTTCAGTATTTAGAAGTCCTTTGGTTTTCAAAACACCCAAGTTAAGTAATTATTGATATGTCGACTGACACGATGTAGATTCTTTTTTAAGTTTTGGAATACACTTTCATCTACTCTCGGGAATATTCTTTATCATTGGATATGACTATACTCATGATTTCACCACGCATCCCCGCCCCTCCTCAGGACGGTGGGGCTCTGTATGTTTACAATACTATAAAAGGGCTTCATCAACGAGGTCATTACATAGAACTGGCATCTTTTAATTCTAACCTACATACACAAGCCCCCGACCAACTGGAAACCTACGCATCCGTTAATCATCTTGACATTAATTTCAAGAGTTACGGGCTTGCAGCTTTTATAAAGTCCCTTATTAGTGGCAAACCAGTACAAATTGTACACCGGATGGATCGTTCGGTCATGTCAGAAATTCTGGATAAATCGAATCTTGAAAACTTGGATGTAATTTTATTGGAAGGCATTCACACGGCTTGGTTTATAGAATTGCTTAGAAACAAATTCCCCGAAAAAAAAATCATCCTCAGGGAATCAAATGTGGAATACCTTCTATTAAAACGCAATGCAAAACGCGAAGCAAATCCAGTTAAAAAAGTCCTATTATATCACCAGGCTACGATGATGAAGAAATTTGAAGCCGAAGCTCTTCAGAAAGTTGACGCATTCACGGCCATATCTGAATATGACCGTCAACTCCTTTCCGCTTTGGTGCCTAAAAAAAAATCAGCTGCTATATATCCATCCATCGAGATACCTGAAATACGGGGATTAGAACGAGACCCTTACAAGATGCTGATGTTTGCTGACTGGAATTGGCAACCAAATATACAAGGGCTCGAATGGTTCCTGAAAGAAGTCTGGCCTCCCCTTAAAAAAGCTCAACCTAAAGTTTCTCTTACAGTTTGTGGGAAAGGAATGCCGGATTCACTTTTGTCTATTTTTAATAATGATACACAGCTTCACTACAAAGGTTTTGTTGAAGATCTTGAAGAATTCAAACAGCGCTGCGGAGTTATGTTAGCCCCCTTATTCTCAGGATCCGGAATAAAATTAAAAATAATGGAAAGCTTGGCCAGCGGTTTGCCCGTTATAACAACAAACTCCGGGGCAGAAGGAATTCCAGGCCTAAAAGAAAATGCACATTACCTGAAAGCAAACAATGCGGAAGATTTTCTACAGAAAATTAATAAGTTGCTAAATGATTGCAGTTTACAAAAGACGTTATCTACACAGGGTAGAACTCTCGTTAAAAGAAACTTCAGCTATAAAGCCCAATCTCAAAAATTGGAATCATTTATTCAAAAAGTCATAAATAGCCCGAATTCGTGAACAGTCAACAACAGAGTTCCACCATTATTCTGTACCAGCCATACTATGATTTTATGGGCCACTTTAAAGATTTTTTCCATCTGTATGAGGATTACCTAACTAAAAAGGGCTTCAATACCTGTGGCATTATAGGCACACTTAGTGGAGAGTCCTCAGGATTGAATCAAAAGGGATGCATCCAAGCTTTTAAATCGTATACAGATAATAAATTTAAACGTATTCTGGCTAACTACGCTGGTTTCCATGAAGTTGAAGAGCTGTTAAATCAAAGGAAGATTGATGCAGTGCATTTTCTGGATTATGAAATCCTGTCGTTAGCCTCACATCTTATGGTACATCCAGAACCGTTTCAGAAAACAAAAATCATTCTCACCCAACACTCTGTTAACTTTCTAACGGCAAATATTAATTCCAGCCTTTTATTGACAGGCTATCGGAAGATGGCTCAGAAAGCTTATGAATTTCTGGATAGGAACTTTGATCTCACAATCGTAACCAATGGGAAATGGATTACCCGTTCACTTCAAGGTTTTTATTCCTCTGACAATACCCGCTTTGTAACTTCCACCTGGGGGGCCCATCCACCCTTGAGTTTTTCAAACGAATTTAAGTCTCCACCGAATTCCTTTTTATATCTTGGTATAATAAGAAAGGATAAAAACCTTGAATATCTATTGGAACAGTTTTCCAAAGTAGATACTCCTTTTAAGCTTACAATTGCCGGTGTTCCTTTTGATTATAGTGAAGAGGAACTTTTGAGACTTACTCAAAAATCAGGAATACCTGAAGAGTCTCTGCATATAGACTTAGGTTTTATAGAAGAAGACAAGTATCTGCAATATCTTGCTTCCAATCGTTATCTTGTTTTACCTTACAGCGCTTCAAACCAAAGCAACAGTGGTCCGCTTATTCAGGCAATACAGTATGGCTGTATTCCCATTGTCAGTAATTATGGGGAAAGAGGTTTAATAGTGGAGAGTAATAACCTTGGATATACTTTTAACTTCGAACAAAAAGATCACCTTTCAGCAATTGTAGATGCTATACTAAACAAAAATATGGATCCGAATTCATATCTGAATCGACTGAGGCAGATAAAAGAACAGTATCAATGGAAAAATATTTTAGAGGACCAAATTTTGAACCAAAAGATCTACAGTTAAAAACAGGTTGAGAAGTTATCACAGCGGCCGGATAAGACCATTCTTAATAAAATTCTACCACTTGAGCCCTAATAACTTAACCCTTAGCATCTGATATCCATAACCCAAAAAGTGCCCCAGATGCATTGTTGTGAAAACCAGGGTACACATCGCACCGTTTAAAAAAGTTCCCGGTATTTTATCCAAATCTCCTTTCCAGATATCTTCCTTGAATTCCTTCCGTTTATCAATGCTTACCCGAAATGCTTCGAACACCAACAGGGAAAAACTGGCAGCCATTATATAAAAAGAACCAAGTGAACCATTTAAAAACATCTGGTCAACAAGAGTAAAAAGGATAAGAAAACTGATTGCCAAAAAAGGAGCTTTACTACGAAATGGGATGCGCCCTTTATGTATGTTACTTGTAAGGTACCTTCCACGGCCATAGCGCAAATACTGTTTAAATAATTTCAGAATACTGTCGCGAGGGTAATACCAGATTTTAATTTTAGGAGTAATGTATACTTTACCATCCAGCAGCTCAGATATTCTGAAGTTTATTTCGGCATCCTCATTTGTCCTGTTAACTTCAGAAAAGCCTCCCAACTTTTTCAAATCTTTTAGCCGAAAACAACCCAGAAACACCGTATCGGAATATCCTTCAAAGTTTTCTTCCATGTATTTAGCTCCACCAGTCCCAAAAATGCTTTTTGAGGCAAGTGCTATTGCACTTTGAGCCCAGGTTTTTGCAATATATCTCTGTGAACCACCTACATTTTTGGCCCCTGTATCCAGAATTGCTTTAACACTTTCTTGTATATAATTATCTGAGTAGATACAATGTCCATCGGCTCTTAGAAAAAGCTCACCACTTGCAGCTTCAATCATCCTATTTAAGCCAAAAGATTGGAATTTATCTGGATTTTCAATGAGTTTTACCCGCGAATCTTTTTCTCTCAGTTTCTGAACAATTTCTCGGGTAGCATCTGTACTACCACCATCTGCAATCAGAATTTCTTCAAGAGCTGGATAACCTGCATTGAGAAATCCGGTAACAACACGTTCTATGTGCTCCTCTTCATTAAAAACTGGTATAGCAATAGTGACTGTAGGCTGTGAAGATGATATTGAATCTGAGTTATCCGTGTTGATATCCTTAAACGTAGCTTTGGCTGGTTTTGAATGAAATTTAATCAATTTTCTAAAATCTATTTAACAACAAATAATATAGGCAACAGGGATAAATTATTTGTGAAATTTTTACAGCCATATATAAGGCTTTCAACACTCATTTTAAAAAAAGCATTTTTTTTATTTGAATTGAAGAACCTGTTCTCAATTCATAGAAGTAAATACCAGAACCAAGTTCATTGCCATAAAATACGGCTGAATGTAAGCCTTCTTCTTGTTCTTCTGAAACCAATGTCTGCACCAATCTCCCTAAACTATCATAAACTTTTAGTGTAACTTTACTCCTTTCAGGTATATAATACTCAATATTCGTATTTGGGTTAAACGGATTCGGATAATTCTGATAAAGCCTAAAATCATCCATTCTTTCTATTTCTTCACTATTGATGTTAGCTACTAAAACCCAATCCATCGTATCTGGTGGGATACTTTTATAGACTGAGGATTCTAAGTTCTTTTCGGCTAACATTTTTTCTCCGGTTATTACATTTATATACCTTATTTCCCCAAAATTTTCATTGCCAGACAGATGGTATTCAACAAAATCCGTGCCTGTGGGCAAGTAAGAAATCATGAGTTCTGAAGATCTAGCTACAGAAATACTGTCTTGCCCCCCTGATATACCAATTATACCAGGGGCTGGCCATAAATTATTCCATCCGTATTCCTCCATAATATTCTTCAAAACTTTCATTTGGCTGGAACCAGGAAGATCTATTGCTTCCAACACCTTATATCTTGGCAAAAAATCTGCCCAAAGCCCCTCTTTGTGCCATTGCCACACCCCATTAGCACCATAAGTTATCCCTACTAGTCCTCCCGACAAAATACTTTCATACGAGGCTTGCCTGAGGTGTTCGGGTCTTATCCTGAAGGTTTCAGGATGTTCACTATTACCCGGGAGCCATAAATTATGATATATATCTTCATATGTTGTCTCCCCATTTAGTACCGGTTTCACAGGATTCAGGTTATATCCTCTTAAAGCTGCCGACATTGGATAATCTCCTCTGGCAATATGTGAAGACTGATACATGTTAAAATCCATCCATAAAGTATTATTATCAAAATAATCAAAAGAAGCACGCAACCCAGCCGGGTGCAAAGTTGTCAAACTTCTGTCACCTGATGCTTCTTTCAAATTCAATGCAAAATCTTCCCAAAACTCCATCTTCTCAGGTGTATCATAATAATTATCCCCGCCCACTATCCAAATAACATTATGCGCTGCATACCTGGCTCCAATGTATCTGGCGATATATATTGACTCTTCCTTACTTAAGTAGTAATCATTGTAGCGATCGTCGTAATGCAATTCATTCATACCAGCCCAAAGAGGTACGATAACAGCCACCATTTCCGCCTTATTTAACGAATCCGCTATTTCATCAATGTAATCAAAATACCGTGGGTTAGGCATTGAGAAGTCATCGTCTAGATAATAGGTTTCTCCATACTGATTTTTAACCCCATTTGGTCCTATTACCTGATGAGACATGGGTACAAACTGTACCGCCGAGAATTTTTTTGATTTCCTATCCTTTATGTATTCCACAAGCTCTTCCCGAGTGGACTTCCACCCAATTTCCCACGCCGTATCACCTAAATAGAAAAAAGGTGTTCCATCCTGATAAGACAAGTATCTTTTATTGTCCGAAACACGTAACCAGCCATGATTCTGAAAGGGATTGCTTCCAGTATACTCTTCCACCAAAAACTGACCGGATATATTCTGAAGACTCGCATTATCAGCATCTGAACACGTTGCACTGTATTCCCACTGCCCCTTGCTTGGAGGAGCAAACCGGACCTTTAAATTATCCCCACCATCCCAAAAAGCATCCTGAGTTATTTTTTCACCTTCTGGTCCGCTAAAAGTAACTCTTAACCTCACATCAGTAATAAAATTATCATACTTAACATCAGACTTAAATGAGGTCTCAAACTGTCCAAAAACAGCCACAGTATCTTCATTTTGGGCGTACGCTGGAAAAGCTGAAAAGAAAAGGCATATCAGTACTAGTGTCTCTCTCATGACCTCACTTTATCTCAAATTTTAAACTCTCTTACCTCCGCTTAGCAAATACAAAACAGCCATTCTCACGGCTACTCCGTTGGTTACCTGGCTTAGAATTACGGCCCGGTCGCTGTCTGCAACTTCACTTTCCATTTCTACACCACGGTTGATAGGACCGGGGTGCATTATTTTAAAATCAGGATATTTTTCGAGGTGTGAAAGTTTTATTCCAAATCGCTGATGATATTCTCTTAATGATGGGAAATATTCGGTTCCTTTTTCTTGCCGCTCCAACTGAATGCGCAATGCCATCGCAATATCGCACCACTCCAAGGTCTCTTCCAAATTATAAGAAACCTCTACGCCCATTTCATTCACATAAACTGGCATGAGAGTTTTAGGCCCGCATAAAACCACTTTTGCCCCAAGCTTAGTCAAGCCGATGATATTGGAGCGAACCACCCGACTGTGCGCAATATCTCCGATGATGGCAATCTTTTTACCTTTTAAATCTTCATGAATAGTCTGCATGGTGAACATATCCAGCAGAGCCTGGGTAGGATGCTCGTGTGCTCCATCACCGGCATTCAAGATGGCTGCATCCACGCAATTGGTTAAGAAATGGGGTACACCCGGACTCTCGTGCCGCACTACCACCATGTCAATTTTCATGGAACTGATGTTGCGGATGGTATCCTTCAACGACTCGCCCTTCTTGGTACTGGATGAGCCGGCCGAGAAATTCACTACATCGGCTCCCATCCGTTTCTGGGCTAATTCAAATGAAAGCCGGGTTCGGGTACTGTTCTCATAAAAAAGGTTTACAATGGTCTTGTCGCGCAGGGTAGGGACCTTGGGAACGGCTCGGTCCAGAATTTCCCGAAAGTACTTGGCCTGTTCCAATACAAATAAAATATCTTCACGGGAATAGTCGGCCAGCCCAAGCAGATGTTTTTGATTAAACTGATATTCCCCATCTGTTTTACTCATCCTCGCCCTCCAGTTCTACCACGTACACTGCGTCTTCATCATCAATTTCTTTTACTTTTACCCGCACTTCTTCGTCTTCATAGGTAGGCAAATACAATCCTTTATAATCTGCTGAAATGGGGAGCTCCCGGTGGCCTCGATCTACCATACAGCAAAACTTTATACTACGTGGACGTCCGTAAGCCATCAGCGCATCCATGGCTGAACGAACAGTACGACCGGTGTACAGCACATCATCTACCAAAACGATATCACGTTCATACAAATCGAAAGGAATCTCCGTGATTTTAACTTCCGGCATCTTCAGCTTAGAGCGATAATCATCCCGATAAAAGGTAACATCCAGCACCCCAAAGTCGACATCGGTGTCAAAAGATTCTTTGATTTCATGTATGATACGCTTGCCTATATAAACGCCTCTTGTTTGCATGCCCACTACAGCCAAGCGGGAGAAATCGTCATAAGGCTCCACGAATTGATGAGCAAACCGCCGGTAGGTGCGGTCCAAGTCCTCAGCAGTCATGATTTTGGCTTTCTTCAAGCGGTGTCACCTTTTTAATTTTGATGGATAAAGTTAGTATTTGTGGGGAGTAAATGCCAAGACTTATCACACTTCTTCAAATAAATCATACTATCATTCAACATATATTGAAAAATAGTCTTTTGATGGTCTTAGGTTTATGTAAACTTTGCTTTTAGTTAATTTTTTTTGTGTAATCTGCTTTTCAGCTTGTTCTATAGTTAAAGTTTTCCCCAGAGAGTTTTCAGCAATAGATATTTCTAATGATAAATCATGATTAAACCTTTCTATTGGAAGTTCTGTCTCCAGCATCAATTTGTACTGACTCTCATTAACCATTTTCAGCTCATAAGTTGTTTGATTTCTCAAGTAGGTATAAATAGTCACATCACTCATGTTTGCAAGCCAGACTTTTCCTTTTTCCCTCAATTCCTTAATAGCAAGCATATCTTTATAAAAATTTTCCCTGGTGTAATATCCCCATCCTTCAGGTCTTCCATCTGTTTTTCCATCAAAACCTATAGAATGGTAGGTGCTTATTAGCCAAGATTCAAGACCCACACTTTCATTAAGATAACTTAAAAACTCATCGTGATTATTAATACACCTCTCACATTGATCGAAATTGAAGTCTTGCATAGGCAAAGATGGCAATGCATACCAGTTTTCAGGAGCCATTTGATCTCCAGACATTATATATGGCCCCCTCCCTTCAAACTCTTTTTGAAACAATCTCCCTGAAAGGTAGCCACTCTTTTTTAAGGCAAACTGTGTACTGTCTTCAAACCCATAACCACCAGGATAAGCGTAAGCAATAGGATTCAAGCCAAAGGCTTTTATATGCTCCGCATCTTTTCTGAATGATTTGTAAGCCTCTTCATAGCTCAGCTGATCATGGTTAATATGGGTATGTCCATGGCCAAAATACCCAAAACCATTAGGAATCAACTTCTCCTTTAAATACTCAACTAACTTAGGGTTTGAAACATAACGATCTGATATTATTTCATAATCCATAAACATTTGATGCTCATAAAGCCAGCTATTTTCTATATCGTTTGAGATAGGATAACCAGAGTCGTGAGTAACGGAAAGAGCAGACTTGTAATTATTATACCACTTAGTTATACCCAGTATTTTTATCTGTGGTTCTTCATCTACAGAATGATGGCATGAGTTGACAAAAGTAAAAGCGATCACTATTAGAAAAATGAAAATATCCGAGGGTTTAAACATATCTTATCTTTTCTGAGTCCCTCATTTTAATTTGGAGATCATGACTTTTACTTTCTTGCAGCTTGACCGGAATTGATTGAATACATTAAATTCTAAGAACCCATTTTTAGAAATCAAAATGTAAAGTTTAGTCATTGGAAACTATATCCAGCTAACTTCCCTTTCTTTTAGCTCCCAATCTCGGTATTATTGCCATCCCGAAAATTGCTTTTAATTCGTAAAAAAACTCCTATGAAAATACACGAGTATCAAGCTAAAGAAATTCTTGAGAAATATAACGTGGCTGTTCCGGCCGGAATTGCTACCACTACGGTGGAAGAAACCGTGGAAGCTGCTAAAAAATTAAAAGAAGAGGGCGCCACGTTATTTGTGGTAAAAGCCCAGATTCATGCCGGCGGACGTGGTAAAGGCCGAACCAAGAAGAATAACGCCAAGGGTGTGGTACTCTGTAAAAGCATCGATGAGGTGAAGGAAGCTGCCGAAAACCTGCTGGGTGATGTGCTGGTGACGGTACAAACCGGTGAAGAAGGTCAGCTGGTGCAGCGCCTGTATGTGACCGACGGAGTGGATATCAAATCGGAGTTTTATCTGGGTATCCTGATGGACCGCGCGGTAAGCAAGAATGTGATCATGGCATCCACTGAAGGTGGCGTGGAAATTGAGAAGGTGGCGGAAGAAACACCCGAGAAGATTGTGAAAGAATGGGTAGAGCCAGGCATGGACCTGCAGCCCAACCAGGCACGACGTATTGCATTTGCACTGGGACTGGAAGGCGACGCACTCAAAAAAGGCATCAAGTTTGTGCAAGCCTTGTACAAAGCTTACGAAGAAACCGATGCCAACATGTTCGAGATCAACCCGCTGATTGTGACACCAGATAACGACGTGTACGCCCTGGATGCCAAAGTGACTTTTGATGACAACGCCTTATACCGTCATCCGGACCTGGCTGAACTCAAAGACGAATCCGAAGAAAACCCTGCAGAACTTGAAGCCCAAAAGTACGACCTGAATTACATCAAACTGGATGGCAACGTAGGTTGTATGGTAAACGGTGCCGGACTCGCTATGGCCACTATGGATATCATCAAGCTTTCCGGTGGTGATCCCGCAAACTTTTTGGATGTAGGCGGTGGCGCTAATGTTGAAACCGTGAAAAATGGCTTCCGCATTATCCTGGAAGATCAAAATGTGAAAGCTATCCTGATCAATATTTTTGGCGGTATTGTACGATGCGACCGTGTAGCTAACGGCGTTATCGAAGCCGTTAAAGATCCTGAAATTGCAGAGAAGGTTGAAGGTGTACCCATCATCGTACGTCTGCAAGGCACCAATGCCGAAGAGGCCAAAGAGATTATTGACAACAGCGACCTGAATGTGATTTCAGCTGTGCTGCTGAAAGAAGCCGCCGAGGAAGTATCCAAGGTGCTGGCTTAATCGCGCCTCAAACTTTTTATTTACTTTGAAAGCCTGCCTCATGAAAGGGGCAGGCTTTTTTTATGGATCCTGTTTTAACTTTTCTATATATAACGTGAGTGAGATAAGAATGACACGAAAATAGGCCTGTCATCCCGGTCAAGATGTAGCGCAGCGGAATCGCAGAACCGGGACCTCCATAGATCTCTTAAGTCTTTAGCGAGGCAAAAGTAGCCAAGGTACTCCTGTCATTCGAGCGGTGACTTAAGAGCATTATCCGAGAGATTGCCACAGGCTGTGCTCCCTGCGGTCACTGCAGCCTTCGCAATGACGTGTTTTATATGTAACCATATTAACCTAAATCATCCAGAATTTGGCGGGCTTGCTGTTGGTTTTCGCGGTCGAATTTTGTTTTTGCTTCTTCATCCAGCACTTTTTGTAAAGCCTGCCTTGCTTTCTCCGTCTCGCCGGCTCGCTGATAATGCCGGCCTAAATCCAGCTGGTAGCGGATGCTTTGCTCCGGATCCAGTTTGATGGCTTTCAGAATATACTCTTCAGCTTTTTGATTGCTTGCGCCTTCCGGGAGTCCTTTTGAAAACAATCCGGCCACCAGTTTTTTACCTCCTCCGGTGTTCGCCACTTTACTGTGCCACAAACCCAATAAATGCCAGGCCGGGGCATATTCGGGTAGCAACTCCACTGCTTTTTCCGCATGCTCTTTCACCACGTGGGAAAGCTCAATCCGCTTCTCATTACCGGAGATATCCGATATTCTGCCGCTGGCTACCGCATATACAAAATGGGTATATCCTTTTTCGGGGTGATGTTCCAGCACCCTTTCGGCATAATTCATAGCCTCCCGGTAGTACGGCTCCATGGCTTTTTTATTAGGCTGACGATAGCCTTCCCGGGCAAACAACAAGGCAGTTCTCCATAGCGCTTTGTAATGCGTGGAATCTCTTTTTAGAACAGCTTTGTATATCTCAAGCGCCTCTTCTTCCTCGGCCTCGTTAAAAAGTGAATCCGCTTTGGTTATTTGTGTTTCGATGGATTTGTTAGCCGGAGCTTGTGCAAGGACTCCCTTGGAGATCATCATCACACCAAACAAAAAGAGCGTGCAAGCTTTAACAACAGAATAGAAAGGTTTCATATGGCATCCGGTTAATTGGGCAGGGCAAGTTACTATATAAAACAGATTACGCGCTTTATTGTTTCATTGTTACTTTTGGGATGATCATAAATCATATTCAAGCATGAGTAGCAATTTCAATAAACCATTATTTTTTGTTGGGGTGATACCGGATGAAACCCTGCAAAACAAAATCCAGGAATTAAAGCATTACGTAAAGGATACCTACCACAGCTCCCATTCCCTGAATGCTCCGCCGCATATCACGCTGTTAAGTCCCTTTCGGACCGATGCCGACCATACACAAGAGCTGCATTTGCTACTTGAAGTTTTTGCGCAGGCTTATGAACCCTTTGAAGTTTCGCTGGATGGATTTGCGACCTTCCCGCCTCGGGTTATTTTTATTGATGTAGATAAAAGCGAGCCTTTAATGACCTTGCAGGAAAAGCTGGAAGAACTGGCCCGATCAAAAGAAGAACTCTTCAGCTATGGATATAAAGAACGGCCCTATCACCCGCACATGACATTGGCCTTTAAGGATCTAACCAAAGCCAACTTCCACCGCGCTTGGAAGGAATTCAAAGACCGTGAGTTTGATGAAAGTTTTAAAGTGGACAAACTAAGCCTGCTAAAACATGACGGTGAGCGCTGGGAGGTTGAGAAAGAATTTGAGCTGGGAAAGTAAGAGACAACTAAAGAATCCTGGCAACCCTTTAATCCTGATTAATCATGGTTCAAAGCGCTGGTATCGTTTAAAAGCCAACCGTAAACTCCAACACTTTTTATACAATAAGATCCCTGCTTTTGCAGGGATGACACTTTACCGGAAAGATTGGTCCTGTTCGCCTATTGTAGCGCCGGCGACGTAGGCTCAAAAATATCCTGCACCTTATCTCGCAATTTCGCTGCCAGTTCTTTACGGTTTGCAGATTGCACGGTTTGTTCTCCAAAACGAATGGTGCAATACACCCGGCGGGTTTGGGCCAATTTCCACACGTGTTGTGGAAAACTATGGCGGGCGCCAAAAAAGCAGACGCTGTCGCGGGCAGGCTCATCGCCCTCTTTTGTCCGATAAGAGATAGCGGCCGTGTGCACCGGAATTTCAGCACTGGCGGGATATTTCAGCAGGGAGGCATGAAAGGGCAACACTTCCTCGCCACCAGACGACGTTCCCTCCGGAAACACAATTAATCCCTGGTATTTATTCATGGATTGGGAAAGCACTTCGTTCACTCTCTTCACATCGCCGCGCCGACCACGGTCCACAAATATCACCCCAACCGCATTTACCATAAAACCGAGCATGGGCCAGCTGCGCACCGCTTTTTTAGCCACGAAGGTACAACGCAGATTCAAAAACAATGGTACAATATCCAGGTAGCTGAGATGATTGGAAACCAGGAAGAAAGGTGATTGCGGCGGCGTTCCCTTTACCGTCATCTTCATATTAAAAATAATGGCCACGCCGCGCGACCAGCTACGCATAAACTGATTTCTCCAAGGTTCGTAGGGTAAACGAAAAAGCTTAGGCACTACTAAACCGATAGCGTAAATGCTAAACGAAGTAAGGGTAAAAATCAGCAGCCCAATGAGTCGTAAAGTGGCCCGGATTTTTCTCATGGCTGCATAAATCTTCTTTTTAGTTCAGCAATCACCCAAAAAACATTCTGCGCGTGCGGTCGGATATTTCTTCTACATCCAGAAATATCATCACATACATAAGCTTAAGCTTAGGGTGATAGGCCGGCTTGCTGATGATGGTGCACCCGATATCCAGGTAATTTTGCAGGAGCTGTGGCGCTTCAAAGTGTTCTTTAGAGGCAAGCTGTTTATCGCCTTCTTTTTGACGATATACTTCTTTAGCGCTTACACGATACGTTTCGTCCAAATCTCCGTTTTCCCGGAAATTCTGATAAATCGCCAGTCCTTCTTCGGCGGTCTCTGCAGGAATTCCCAGACTACCCAGCAAGTATCTTTTGTTGAAGGCTTTCAGATACCCGGCAAAACCTTTCCAGAGTAAAAACAAAACACGACCACTGCGGTGTTCTTCCTCAATACAAGCACGACCCACTTCAAAACTTTGCTCCAAAACATGCTGGGGCAAGTCCGTCAAATTAAACAAGCTCTCGGAATAAAAACCGTTACCTACCGCTGCCTGTTCATAGGTTTGCAACCGGTAGGTACCGATAACTCTTTCTGTTTGATTCTCTTTCACAATCAAATGATGGCACTGATCATCGTACTCATCACGGTCTATAGATTGATTGGAATTAAATTCCCGGTTTAACTCTTTGTAGAATATGTCATACCTGAGTGTTAATGCATCTTCAATCTCTTCATCGGTTTGAGCAATACTAACCGAATAACGATGATTGGATATATCAGGTAAAATCTTTTTTTCAGCTTTCAATTATGTACTACACCTTTGCTTTTAGAAACTCCGTACCAGGTACTCTACCTGCCAACAAATTTTGTCTTTTAAAAAATCCCGTTTTATGCCGGTTGTAACACTTTTGGATAAATGCTACACCTTTAAGAACACTATCTCAGATAAGAAGTTCTGGATGCCTGAATATCTTCCGTAATGCCCTTATAAAACATATCGCGAAAATATCACTAAAACCTTAGATCATTTCAATAGAATTTACAGCTTATACCGCAGTGGTACACGCCCTGATTTATCCTTATCATTGATCCTTCAAAAAACCTGCTGGTAGTCGAGCATATTTTGTAATCTAACTCAAATTTCTTTCACTCCATATTTTGACACAATCTCCCCAAAACCAGAAAGCCGGATTACTTAAAGACCTCAACCTTTACATCATCTTTGGTATCACCCTCACAGCCGTAATGGGTGTTTCTTCCATCGCGCCGGCCTTTCCTTCCATCAGCGATGCATTGGATGTTTCTGCTACCCGCATTGGCTTGCTCATTACCTTCTTCACTATTCCAGGCATTGTGATTACTCCCGTGCTTGGGTTACTCGCCGACCGGTTTGGACGCAAAGTAGTCCTGGTTCCATCTTTACTTTTATTTGGCGTGGCGGGTACAGCCTGTGCATTCGCCGCCTCTTTTGAGCAGATGCTTCTGTTTCGTGCCCTGCAGGGAGCAGGAAGTGCCTCGCTTGGTGCACTAAACCTCACCCTTATTGGCGACCTATATTCCAGCAACGACCGGGCTACCGCCATGGGCTACAACGGCAGTGTGCTGAGTATAGGCACGGCATTTTATCCAGCTATCGGAGGCGCTTTAGCGATTTTGGGATGGCATTATCCTTTTTATTTAAGTTTAATAGCGATCCCTGTGGGAATCTTCGTGCTATTTGGGCTGGAAAAAACCAATTCTACTCAAAGTCTCAACGTTAAAGAAATCTTCAGCAATGTAGCCTCCTCTCTGGTGTCGAAGAAAGTATTGCCGTTGTTTGCCGGTATCTTCTTCACATTCATTATGCTTTATGGAGGATACATCACCTACTTCACCATTTTACTGGATGAAAAATTTGGACAGAATTCTTTCCGCATCGGCATCATCTTGTCAGGTTCTTCTTTTGTTACTGCTTATGCGGCCTCCCAATTAGGAAACCTTACACAGCGCTTCTCTGAAGTTACTCTTATCCGTGTGGCTGCCATTCTTTATTTAGCCATGTTCTTATACATTCCGGTGGTTGATAATATTTGGTGGTTCATTCTTCCCGTGGCTGTTTTTGGGGCGGCTCAAGGCATCAATCTTCCCAGTCTCCTGAATTTACTCACTGGCTATGCCGATAAGGAGTATCGCGCTGCCTTTCTTTCCGTGAACTGGGTGGTCATGCGTACGGGGCAAGCTATTGGTCCGTATGTATTGGGACTTGTATATTCGTTAGTGAGCCTACAAGGCACCTTTTACGCCGCCGCTATTGCCGGGGCTTTATTTGTGATAACTGCCTTTTTCTTCATGAAACCCGAGTGGTATGAGCCCTCGCAGGATACCGAGGTTTTTTCGGATTAAGATATATCACGACTGCCCTCCTGCAAAATCAACAAGCTTGTACTATGTTAAGTTTTGCGATCATTCGAAACGCAACACTTTTCACTCCTGTTAACCAATCAGAAATAAAGAACTATCAATTTTAAAAACCTTTTTTGATATGAGTGAACAAATGAAAGCTGCTTATTATGATGAATATGGAGAATTGGACCAGGTGAAAACTGGCGAATTGGATAAACCCGAAGCGGGCGAGGGAGAAGTACTGATTCGCGTAAAGGCCGCTGGTGTAAATCCCGTAGATGCCGCCGTAGCCCGGGGCATGCTGGATAGTGCCATTCCCGGGGAATTTCCTGCCATACCGGGTTGGGACGTAGCAGGTGTGATTGAAGGACGAGGGCACGCCGCACGTCGGTTCGAAGAAGGCGATGAGGTGTATGCCTATGCGCGTCGCCCCAAAGTACAACACGGCACCTTTGCCGAATATGTGGCGCTGCCTGAAGCCTACGTTGCCAAACGACCCCAAAAGATTTCTATGGAAGAAGCCGGAGGTATTCCGCTGGTTGGATTAACGGCTTATCAATCTCTTTTTGATGCCGGAAAATTGGAAGAAGGACAAACCGTGCTGATACTTGGTGCGTCCGGTGGGGTAGGCACATCAGGCATTCAGCTGGCAAAATCAGCCGGGGCCAACGTGATTGGCGTTGCCAGTGAGAAGAATCATGAATACATGAAAGAATTGGGCGCTGACGAAACCATTGACTATAAGGATAATCACGTAGGGGAAGCCCTCGCTGAAATCGAGCCCGATGGCGTTGATCTTATCTTCCATTGCTCCCGCGGAGATGCCTTTAGCCAGGTCATGGAGACCGGCGTACTGAAGGACGGTGGCCACATCGTGTCCATCACCAAAAGTAAACCGGATATCAGTGATGACATTAACTTCCAGTACGTATTTGTAGAGCCCAATGCAGCACAACTGGATAAGCTTACAGAGATTGCCGATGATGGAAAACTCGAAGTGCATGTATCAAAAACTTACAATCTGGATGAAGCTGCTGATGCGCTTAAGGACATTGAGTCGCTGCACACCCGCGGCAAACTGATTGTTACGCCCTAATATTTGTTTCCCCTTAAACCACCAAAATGTATTTTAAAACCGGGCTCTCTGCCCGGTTTTTCTTTTAGGAGTCTACTTCCAAGCTGAATGTAACTACCTGTTCTGCTGTTTTTCCAAAAAAAGGAGAACCTATTATGGAAGGAACGTACGAACATACCTTCATGTGTCTCCATTGCGGAGCGCAGATCAACATGATACTGGAATCATACTATCCTGAACAGGAATACATTGAAGATTGTGAAGTCTGCTGTAATCCCATTCAAATTCACTACAAATTTGAAGGCGAGAATCTTGCTTTCTTTAATGCTCAACCCATCGGACAGTAGACCATGCCATTAATCACCCGAGATATGAATCTTGATGCAGCATGGAAAAAAGTCCTTCAACAGGTGCAAACCGCCAATGAAGATCCCGGCCATTCCTTTCGGTATATGGATTTAGCGACCGTTGATGCTGAAAACCAACCCGTACAGCGCACCGTAGTACTGCGGGATTTTGACGGAAAAAAAACCTTCAGCATATTTACTGATGCACGATCCCGAAAAGTGAAACACATCCAGGGAAATGATCAGGTGAGTTTGCTTTTTTATGATGACGACACCAAGCTGCAACTGAGCGTTCAGGGCAAAGCCACCCTTTTAACCAACGGAGAGAAATGGGAGCGTTACTGGAAAGAAGCAGGCTCCAAAAGTCCACATTCTTACACCTCAGCAAAAGCACCCGGAGCTATCATTGATGAACCGGAAGATGCCTACGAGTGGCTCCAAGAGGAGAACAAACATTTTTGTGTGGTGCGTATACAGGCTTATAAAATGACTTTCCTTCAATTAGACGGCAAACGGCATTTGCGTGGTGTGCAGGAGTTCGTAGAGGGGCAAACTAATTCCCGTTGGATTGCCCCTTAGTTACTAATCCCTTTCAAACACAGAAAAGCCCGAAAAGCAGCACTTTTCGGGCTTTAAACATTTTATACAAATCATCGCTGTTTAGTCAATCAAATGCGCAGGTGGTGAGGTTGCTTCTACGGCAGAGAAAGTTTCGATGATGTTATAGTGATGCTCCGCATCTTTGGGAACCAGGTAGGAATCACCTTCTTCAAGCTCCATCACTTCATCTTGTACATGCAATTCGGCTTTGCCTTTCAACACATAGCCCACCGTTTCGTACGGACTGCTATGACTTTCTTTATCGGAAGTAGGCTCTTCATCTTTCCACATGCGGAGCCCCACATCTTTACCGGATGCCATGATTTCTTTAACGTCGTCACCTTCAGCTAATTTACCTTCGACAATCTCTGTTGTGCTACTCATAATAAGTCTCTATTGGTTTTTGGTTTGAATTAGTCTGCTTTTATAACACAAGACCGGTTACTGGCATTTCATTTATCATCTATAGACTTACCAGCTCTGATATTACAATACTGGCTGGAAATACCCACTATCACTTGTGAGTGAGGGTGGTAAATCCTTAGGTTAGCTATACACTTTTATATTATAGACGAACACAAACTATGCTGGTAAAACGCTCTTTACTTTTTTTACTGATATTTTTCCTTAGTGTAAGCGTCACTTCGTGCATGCTTATGAATAAAGAAGCCCCGGAATTTGATGAGAGTCGTGTGCCCGGGACATACGAAGGCACTATTGGCTGTTCTTTTGAGCCCTGTGAATTTGCCGGTGAAACGACGTTTCAGATCACCAAAAATGAATCCTTGTTTACTCTTCACTTTGAGGGCTCTCTTTCATCTACCTTCCCTGATCTTGACTTCACCATAGAGCTGGACGAGAGAAGCTACGGGGAGGCCGTGACCATCTCCGGCTTTATCTATTTGGAAGACGATCAACCATACGCCTTAACACCTTACGAGGCCCATCACTTTTACTACTGGACCTATCAGGATACCCAGCAGGAAGGTGAACGATTTGAGATGAAAATCTACGAGCCCAGCCCGGATACATCGCCCACCAATCCGGATTATATTGAGTTGGAAGGGTATAGGGGCGTGCAGTGAGGAAGATAGATTGAACCAGGATTTTTTAGGATTAAACAAGATTTACAGGATTAGAAAGTAAATCCTGAGAATCCTCAAAATCCTGAAAAATCTTGGTTCAAAACCCAATAAATTAATTATTAAACAGCCGTTTAAACTCTAAGCTTGACCCACCAAAATTGATCAAAAGCCCTGTTTGTAGCTCATAAGCTTCCAGGTAATTTTTAGCCTGCGCCAAATGGACATCCATTAGTTCCGAAACTGCCTTTATCTCCACCATAATTTGCCGATCGATAAGAAAATCCACGCGACGTGTTCCCACCTGCGTACCCTCAGCACATAAGGTACCTCATCCTTATCAAACTCAATTTTTAAACATCGCTGATAGATTACTTCCTGAAATCCCATCCCCAGGGTAGAATGCACTTTCATCGCCAATCCTATAATTTGATGAGTCAATGCCTCATGTTTCATTTATTCCCCCGCTGTTTTATAAAATTTGGCTTGAATAATATAATCCCGTTAATCCTCTAAATCCTGCATAATCTTGGTTCAATTTTCCAATGCTGAACCAGGATTTTAAGGATGAACCAAGATTTACAGGATTAAATTAGAAAAGAAATCCTGAGAATCCCCCAAATCCTGACCAATCCCAGTTCACTCAAAAGAAACGTTACTCGCACATTTCTTGGTTTATGCAGCATCGGATTGTATAATCCACTTTCCCATAATAAACCTCGCTTTCTATGAAACATTGCGCTTCCTTTTTTTCCGTCCTGCCTGTTTTACTGTCTGTTCTATTGATTCCCGAAGCTTCTCTTGCCCAAATCGATCGCGAGGCTGGTAATATGATCTCCACCCGCTCTGAAGTGATTGCCCAGCGGGGGATGGTAGCTACCAGTCAGCCACTGGCCACACAAGTTGGACTGCAGATTCTTAAGAACGGCGGCAATGCTATTGATGCCGCCATCGGGGCCAATGCGGCCATGGGACTCATGGAACCCACCGGCAACGGCATCGGCGGGGATCTTTTTGCCATCATCTGGCACGAGGAAAGTGAACAGGTGTACGCCTTGAATGCCAGCGGTCGTTCGCCGCGTGGTCTTTCTTATGATGAACTGATGGACATCCTTGAAGAAAAAGGAGAGGACGATATTCCGCCTTATGATCTATTGTCCGTTTCTGTGCCCGGTGCTGTAGATGGCTGGTTTACCATGCACGAGCGATTTGGTTCGGCCGACATGGAAGATATTCTGGCGGAACCTATTTGGTATGCTGAAAACGGATTTCCGGTCAGTGAGGCCATTTCTGCTTCCTGGAGAAGAAGCGTGCCCTTTCTGAAAGATCAGCCCGGGGCTTTTGAAGAAACTTTTGCCATTGACGGGGAAGGTCCGGAGAAAGGAGAGATTTTCAAGAATCCCGATTTAGGCAATACCTTCCGCCTGCTGGCCAGTGAGGGGCGGGACGCTTTTTACCGCGGGGAGATCGCCGAAAAGATCGATACCTGGATGAAGGAAAACGGAGGCTACCTTCGCTATGAAGATTTTGACCAGCATGAATCCGAATGGGTTGAACCGCAAACGATAAACTATCGCGGGTACGATGTGTACCAGATGGGCGGAAATGTGCAGGGAACAGCGGTACTCCAGATGCTGAATATCCTGGAAGGCTTTGACCTGAGCGAAACCGGCTTTGCCACCGCCGAGACCTATCACCTTTTCATTGAAGCTAAGAAACTAGCCTTCGAAGACCGCGCCAAACACTACGCCGATCCCACTTTTCATGAGGTGCCGTATGACGTATTGCTCTCCAAAGAATATGCCACCGAGCGACGTAAACTCATCGGCGACACCGCCCGCGAAGATCTGACCACCGGCGTAGACGTGCTCGAAGACGGGGACACCATCTACCTCACCACGGCTGATAAAAACGGCAACATGGTCTCCCTGATCCAGAGTAACTTCCGCGGCATGGGCACTGGCTTTGTAGTTCCCGGAACCGGATTCAGCTTTCAAAACCGCGGTGAGCTCTTTTCTCTCGATCCCAATCACCCCAACGTATACGCGCCAGGCAAACGGCCTTTCCATACCATCATCCCCGGTTTTGTGATGAAAGACGGCGAACCCTTTATGACGCTCGGAAATATGGGCGGCGCCTATCAGCCCATGGGCCACGTGAGCCTGATCACCAACGTCATTGATTTCGGAATGAATATGCAGCAGGCCGGCGACGCCCTGCGTTGGGAGCACTCCGGATCCACCCAGCCCACCGATGATGTGGATGACCACCTGACCGATGTGGGATTAGTAAGCATAGAATCTTCTATCGACTACCAAGTGGTCCGTGATTTAGAAGCGATGGGACATGACGTACAAATCGGACACAGCTTCTTCGGGAGATTCCAGGCCATCATGCGTGATCTGGAAACCGGAGTGTATTATGGCGCTTCCGAATCCAGGGTGGATGGACAAGCGGCCGGATATTAAAAAATCCTGCCCATCCTGAAAATCCTTTAAATCCTGGTTCAGCATGCGAGTGTTTGAACCAGGATTACGCAGGATTAGAGGATTTTCAGGATTTATTTACTGCTTGCGGAGCAGAATAAGAAGCCATACTCAAACTCCCATTGATCGTTAATTCATTGATTTTTGTTGAAATAGCAATTCCGAGTATATCTGAGTTCGATTTAAAATGAGTGAGTATATCCCCAAAAGCCTATCGAAGTCATTCCTGCGCAGGCAGGAATCTCATTGTCACTAGTGCTTAAAGGTTGATACTATAAGGCAACTGGATTTCGGGCCTGCGCCGCGAAATGACCTCCGGGCTTACTTTGTTAGTTTAACTCAGGTTAACATCAACAAAAATCATCCGGTGCAGCCATGGCCAATAATGAAAGTGATATTCTTGAGTTCATCAAAAACTTTGATTCTGAGAAACTAAAAAGCATCACCAAGCATATTGATTTGGGAGACGTGTTGAAATCCCTGTCGAATATGAACAAGGCGCAGCTGTTGAATCTAAAGCGAGCACTGGAGGCTGGTAGTGAAGAATACGATCCGCCGGAAATTAAAAGTGATTTTTATCAGCTGTATGATCAGTTGAGTGAGGAAGAACGAGCGCTACAGCAGCGGGTCCGGCAGTTTATGGAAGATGAAGTCCGTCCCATTGCTAACGAGTACTGGCTAAAGGGAGAATTCCCCCATCATCTCATCCCCAAGATGGCAGAACTGGACATCTGCGGACTGCCTTTAAAGGGGTATGGATCCATGGACCATTCCTACCTGATGGAAGGTATCATCTCGCTGGAGATGTCGCGGGTGGACGCCTCCATTAGCACCTTCTTTGGGGTTCAAAGCGGTTTGGTTATGGGCTCGATTTATTTCTGTGGATCGGAAGAGCAAAAGCAAAAATGGCTGCCCAAACTCAGAACCATGGAGCTCATCGGGGCTTTTGGTCTTACCGAGCCCAAAGTGGGTTCCTCCGTGGCGGGCGGACTCACCACCAAAGCCAAAAAAGAAGACGACCATTGGATACTGAACGGGCAAAAGAAATGGATTGGCAACGGCACCTTTTCTGATATCACCATCATCTGGGCACAGGATGTGGACGACGGCCAGGTCAAAGGCTTTATCGTTGAAAACGACACACCCGGCTTCAGAGCTGAGAAACAAAAAGATAAAATGGCACTGCGGACGGTCCAAAATGCCCGTTTGTATTTGGAGGATGTGAAAGTACCTGCCGAGTATAAACTCGAAAACGGCAACTCTTTTAAAGATACCGCCAAAGTATTAAAAGCCACCCGCGCCGGCGTTGCCTGGCAAGCCGTGGGGTGTGCGCAAGGCGCCTACGAGTACGCCGTGGATTACACCCACAAACGAGAACAATTTGGCAAAACCATCGGTTCTTTTCAGCTGATTCAGGACCTGCTGGTGGAAATGCTCAGCGACCTGACCGCCATGCAAACCATGGCCTTCCGCCTGTCCCAACTTCAGGACGAAGGCAAGATGACGGACGAACAAGCTTCCCTCGCCAAAGTAAGCTGTACCACCCACACCCGAAGCGTGGTCGAGAAAGCGCGCGAAATTTTAGGCGGAAATGGAATCCTGCTCAAATACAACGTCGCCCGCTTCGTGGCCGATGCCGAAGCCATCTACACCTACGAAGGAACCAAGCAGGTGAACTCGCTGATTGTAGGTCGCGCGTTGACCGGAAAGAGTGCTTTTGTGTAGGAAGTGGATTGATACATACCGACTGAAAATCCGTGTGGGACTTTTTTTCAGCTGAGTGTCAAATCTTTTCTAAGATAGATCCGACCCTTTCTTCATTATCCCTAAAGTAATTCTCTTAACTACCGATAAGTCTCACCTACAGCCATCTGTTTAATTTTATTATACGAAGTATATGTATCAAAATGGAGTATCAGCAGATATCTATATAGGTCAAGGCGCCGGTACTATGGTAGACAAGGATCTAAAAAATGCTGAAAAATCAGTCAAAATTGTATCACCTTTCTTATCTCCTAGCTTGGTAAAGCAGTTAATAACTCTATGGGCTACAAATAAGAGCGTTACTCTTATAACCAACGACAGAATAGAAGATTATTCACACCGAAAGGACAAAAATATCTATACCCTAATCAGGCAAATAAGAACTACACATCATGATGCAGTTGAAAAAAAAGAGCAATATCAAAATACTGCCCAAGTTTTGTTCTACGTCCTGTTTGGTTATTTGGCGTTCTTAATTGCATCGTATATTGTGTTTCTTGACGAGCGTCTGAGTTTAGCTTTAATTCCCTTTCTAATACTGATTTTAGTGCATCGAATGTTTGTTAACAAAGCCAAAAACACTAGGATTTTCAGCTATAGATATGAAACATTGTTTCCTATTAAAATTTGCCAGCCTGATCATGAGGGTTCAAACAAAAACGGAGATAACTTTAAAATCCACAGTAAGATATTCATCATAGATGATAAAGTCGCTTACGTGGGCTCCCTAAATTTTACCCAAAGCGGATTTAAGTATAATCATGAAACCCGCGTAAAAGTAACAGATGCTGAAGCCATTAGAAAAATAAACACAGAATTTGAGGAGCTATATCATAACCCTAATTTGGGAGCAACAGATATTCAGAGATTAGGGCGAAAGTTGTACCCAGAACCTATTAACTAAAAAAGCCCCGATCTGCTATTGCAAAACGGGGCTTTTACTTGAGTGTGGGACCGGGCGGATTTGAACCGCCGACACACGGATTTTCAGTCCGTTGCTCTACCTACTGAGCTACAGTCCCTTTTGTCAAGGACGGCAAAGATAATAGGTTTCTCATCTTTATACAATAAAGAATTCGGTTCAAGCCAAGAAAATTATTCTAATCCCATTCTTACCAAGGGAAATGTCATTGCGAGGAGCCTGTGACGGCAAAGGAAAGTTTGGGAGGCGTATCGACGCGGCAATCTCTGTAATACCACTTGGGATATTTATTAACGGGGCGTTTGAAAAGGAATTGCTAAGATTATAGAGATAGCCACGGGCTGTGCTTAACCATTACACCAATAACCAATAAACCAACACCCTAATCCGGGATATGAATATCCTTCAGTCGCAACTGCAGGGTGCGCCGGCCGTTCCAGTTGTTTTCCTCCAGCACGTAGGCAATATCAAAAGTGTTGCCGCCGCGGACACCCGGCAGGTATTCGTGCATGTTAAAGCCGATGGTGTCAAACACCCCGGAGTCGCCCTGTCGTACTTTCATCTTCAGGTGACCGTTGCCCACAATGGTAGGAATGCCTTCCACTCGCACGCCTTCGCTCACAAAAATAGGGCGGAGGTTACCGGGACCAAAGGGTTCAAACTGACTCAACAGCTTCCAGAACTTCATGTCCACTTCGCCGAGATCGATCTTGGCGTCGATGGTTAATTCGGGCTCAAAAGAGTTTTCGGAGAGATCCGTGTACGCCAGCTCATTCATGCGGCGGCGGAATTCCGTGAGGTTATCTTCCTCCAGGGTCAGTCCGGCTGCAAACTCATGGCCTCCAAATTGCTCCAGCAGGTCTTCGCATTTTTTAATGGCATCGTAGATATTGAATCCCTTCACGCTTCGGGCCGAGCCTTTCACTTTGCCGTCTACATTACTGAGCATAATGGCCGGACGGTGATACAAATCCACCAAACGAGAGGCTACAATTCCGATCACCCCGAGGTGCCAGTCTTCGCCATACAGCACAATGGTAGACGTCTCGTCCATATCAAATTCTTTATCGAGCTGTGCCATGGCTTGCTTCATGGTTTTGCTGTCGGTGTCGCGGCGTTTCATATTCACCGACTCCAGCTCGTAAGCGTGCGACTTAGCCTCGGCCATCGTCTCAGAGATCATCAGCTTCACCGCCGTGCTGGCATCGCCCATACGTCCTGCCGCGTTGATGCGGGGACCGATGGAAAACACTATCTTGGAGGTGTTTACCTCTTCTTTCTTCACTTTGATGAGCTCCAGCAATGCCTTAATACCCACCCGGGGATTCCGATGAATCATACTCAGTCCGGCTTTCATAAGCACCCGGTTTTCATCAATGATAGGTACGATATCGGATGCAATGGAGATAGCTACTAAATCCAGGAACTGATGGGATACCGTTTGCGGCAGTCCCAGCTTCTTGATGGTCGCCTGTATCAGCTTGAAGCCCACACCTGCGCCGGAAAGTCCATCAAAGGGATAGTTGCAATCCGGGCGTTTGGGATCGAGTACAGCTACGGCCTCGGGGATCTCACTGCCTACGGTATGGTGATCGCAGACAATAAGGTCGATGCCTTTCTCTTTGGCCGATTTAGCTTCTTCAATGGCCGTAATCCCACAATCCACAGAAACGATCAGCGACGCATTTATTTCTTCGGCATAGCTTATGCCTTCCGGGTTGATACCGTATCCCTCTTTGAAGCGGTGAGGAATGTAGTAATCGGCATCAACGCCAAATTCTTTTAGAAAAGTGTACAGGCAGGATGTAGCCGTAGTTCCGTCTACATCGTAATCACCGTACACCAGTACACGTTCACTTTTACGGATGGCCAGCGCCAGACGTTCTGCTCCGGCCTCCATGTCCTTCATCAAAAAAGGATCGTGGAGAAGTTCTATCTTTGGCCTGAAAAAGTACTTTGCATCATCATATGTTTGTATACCGCGGATAGCCAGCAAACGGGCTATTTTGCCCGGAATTCCGAGTTTCTCTCCTAAACTGGAGACAGACTCGTCCTCCTCCGGCTGCGCGTAAACCCAGCGGAATGACATGATTGGTTTTCTTTTTGTTTTTATTCATAGAGGCTGATCGGCGGTCAGGCCGGCTCGCCAACGCATTCTTAGTAATGCGTTCTCATTTCCTTTATAAAATACTATTTACTCAGCCAAAATCAGCATGTTGTTTTCAGCTTTTTTAAACAAATTCGTGCCCTCAAACGTTTGCAAAACTCCTGTTTACAGCTTACAGAGGCCACCTTTCATTCCAAAACAAATTTGGCCCTTGATCCTCCTGAAGATAGTAGCTGCAGATGCCGGATTGAATAAGAGAGGATTAAAGGCTACCATCCCGCCCGGGAACTATCTTTCAGCGACCTCAATGACACCTTAAGCTCTGCGAAAACTTTTTCATGAACCAATCTAAATGACCACTATGAATAATGACGCGCATCAGATTATTTGTTTTGGTGAGATTTTATGGGATCGCCTGCCCTCGGGCATACATCTGGGCGGGGCGCCTCTAAATGTGGCAGTGCATGCACATCAACTTGGAATGCAGGCTGAAATTATCAGTGCGGTGGGAGATGATGAGCTGGGAGAAAAAGCATTGCAGGCTATACGCTCAAAAGGGGTTAGCACTGATTTTATTGCATACTCTTCACTTCCCACAGGAACGGTAGATGTGGACATCGATCAAGAAGGAAATGCCGACTACACTATCCATATGCCCGCTGCCTGGGATGATATCAGTTGGTATCAGGTCTTGAAAGAACCGATCAGGCAGGCTGAGATTCTAGTGTTTGGTACATTGGCCTTTCGGAACGAAATCACCCGGAATACGCTGCTAAAAGCTTTACAGATCTGCGAAGGCAAAGCCGTGGTAGATGTTAATTTTCGCAAGCCGTTTTACGATGAACTCCTGTTGGATGAAGTGCTGACCCGCGCTGATATCGCCAAAATAAATGAGGAAGAGTTGAAACAGATTCTTATCTGGAAACAGAAAGACTTCAACCATAAACAGCTCCTGGAGTTTTTAACTGACCTGTATGAACTGGAGCTGATTTTGTTGAGCCGTGGGGTAGAGGGCTCGGCCATTTTCTATGATAGACAGTACACTGAACAGGATGCTTTCTCCATACAAGTAGCCGATACGGTGGGCGCCGGCGATGCCTTCCTGGCCGGAGCTATTCATGCTTATCTCGAAGGGAAACCACCACCCGAGATTCTGACTTTTGCCAATGCCATGGGGGCTCTTGTGGCGGGTAAAGAAGGAGCTACTCCATCGATTAATCCTGACCAGGTCAGATCTCTAATTGAGAATTCGTAACTAACTTCGATTCGATATAAAATACGTCGTTCCTGTGCCTGTTAGATATTTCGATGACAAGCCCGAGCAGAAATACCCCGAATGGGGTTAAACAATAATAGCCCCGGGGTTTCGAAAACAAGAACTTCAAGCTTCGCCCCGAAGGTGGAGGGGTAATAATTTCAACCGAAGCTTTGGCAATCCATTCCCCAAAGCCATGGTAGACCAACCCTCGGTAAGCATAATAAGACTGAACACCACACACACCTCGGCTTCTTTTTTGGGGAATCGCTATCTCAGGGCTGTATCCACTTACGTGGATTTACCCTGGGCTATTATTTTTTGTCCCCGTTCGGGGACTATGAGAAGTTGGAAATCGAATTATCTTATAGCCACAAAAAAGGGGAGCATATAGCTCCCCTAAACAGTAGTTGTAATAATTGACGTTGCTTCTCTATTTCAGCAAGGTCATCATTTTGGTTTCAACAATAGCGCCATCCACGCTAAGCCGGTAAATATACAATCCGGAAGACAGGGAGGAGCCATCAAACCGCAACGTATGCGTGCCGGCATTCAGCCTGTCATTGGTAATGGTAGCAACCTTCCTTCCCAGCACATCATATACTGACAGATCCACAGCCGCACTGCTGGGTAATTCCAGGGCAATGGTGGTAGTTGGGTTAAAGGGGTTCGGATAATTTTGGCTCAGTGCAATCTGGTTGGGTTCTCTGGATTCCCGCTCTTCCACATGCGTTGCCACGCCGTCACCGTTAGCTGAAGCTAAAACATAGGTTGAGAAGTGAGATACCTGGCCAAAAATCCGTCCGCTAACGGTATCTATCACCACAGAACTAACAGCAGTGGAATCCAGGGTTCCGTCGTTTTCAAGAGAAAACATGCTTAGATTTTGTACATCAATGCCAAGATTTCTTAGAAGCCCTCGCTTGTAGGGGATGGAGATTTCAACCGGCTCTTCAAAGTAGTATGGGGATATCAGGGAATCCGAAATAAATACGTCAAAACTTATTCCGCCCACAATCTTGTGATTTTTATTGCCGGGATGATTGGTCGTATCGGTCACATCTTCGCGAAGAACATCAATCCGAATGTCTTCAGTTAATGAGCCATGAGGAAAATAGATGGTTCCTCCGTTAAGGTAATTCAGCGGCGAGGCAAATCCTTTCAATCGCAGAACTTCTCCCTCCGTTAGATTTTGAACCGCCGGAGGAGCCTTGGGATTATTTTTTGGAATGTTTACTACAATAGAATTCGCTCCGCTACTGTCTGCCGTCAGGTCTTGTACACGAACAGACGTTCTTGCTTTTGAATCGCCATATCTAACCTCTACAAAGCCAAAACCGCGGCTTGTAAATTGTGCCACTCCATTTGAGTCGATGGTGCCTAAGTCAGATGACAGGCTCCAGCTCAGCGAGTCTGTGATATATTCGGATAACTCCGTATTGAATACTTTGTAGGCAACTTCAGAATCTACCTGAACCAAGGTATCTGCAGGAAGTATGGAGATGGAGTACTCAGACTCGTTTTCTTCTTCCTCTTCTTTTTCTTCCTCCTCAATCTCAATTTCTGCTTCGGCTGTCAGTGAGTCTAATACGGCAATTAATTTAAGTTCACCTTCCTGCACGGCATACAGCGTGTCTCCGTTTAAAGTGGCAAGGGTTGAATCAGACAGTTGCCAGGTCACAGAGGTATCAGTCCATACAACACCATCGTTAAATTGTGCTCTCAGGTATAAACTGTCGCCTGTGGCCAAAGTGGTATCAGAGGGGAGAATCCTTAGCCGGTCTTCTTCAAACTCCTCCGGCTCATCCTCTTCATTTTCCACTTCCACTTCCACTTCTGCGGTTAATGAATCAAGGGTAGCAATCACTTCTATCTCACCTTCGGTCAGGGCTGTGAATAACCCATTTTGATCAATGCTGGCGATTGAGGAATCAGACACGCTCCACGTAAATGTGTTAACGGTGTCACTTGTATCATTCTGAAGTTCTGCCTGGAAAGTGAATGAAGCACCCACAGCTACCGTAGTATCCGATGGCTGAATGTTAATGCGCACTTTGTTTTCAGAATTCGGATTTTGCGCAAAGGCTGCCACTGATATGAATAAAGAAAAAATAGCCAGGCCTATTCCCCTGGTCAGGATATTTTTGTAAATGCTGAGCATAGTATTCCCGCTAAATATTAGAAAATTTTAATATTAATATATGGTAATAAACTGAGCGGAACAATACTGTCAAAAAGATGGGCGGAGTAATTCCCTTAAAGATCGGCCTTTTCTAATATCGTTAGTCACTAAATCACCCTTCACTGAAAGTTCAGGGGTTTGGTTGGGGACTGAAAGTCCCGGTCTCTCCATCCTCCCAGTCATCCAGAGGGTACCCCCGATGGACCTTGCATTTTGCGGAGCAGCTTCTTTAACCAATTCCCTGAACTATATTTCCTTCGGCTCAAGCGCTGTTGCTGATGGCAGGTTGGCAAATGTTTTCTGGCTAAGGTTCTTCAGCGGTAGCTTCTGAATGACCCCATGCAATCAGCGTTTAGATTCTTTCGAAATACTAAAGTTCTGCACTTAAAGTGCAGGGTTTTAAACCCTGGGCTGGGACCAATAAAAACAGCTAGCGAATCGTAGAAACCGATCCAGTTCGACCTCAGCCTCTACCATTCCTCTCTCTTGATTTCATTGCCCAAGCTGTCGTATTCAATCCAGCTGCCATGCTGCTCACCATTTTTATATTGGCCGGTCACTTGTAGCTGTCCATAGGGTGCCAGCGTTTAACCTCACCGCTTCGTAGTTCATTTCGGCTTATTGGAAACTGAAAGCGGGGATTCCCGTTGGCGTAATATTGTATCAGGGCGGTATCAGTACGGACGGTATACCGCGTTAATTCACCAGATGCATCAAAATAACTGGTAAGGGTATCAGATATAATTCGGCGGATCACCTGGCTGGCTGCATCCAAATAGTACCTTTCCCTTGCATTCCAGCTCACCGCTATTTGTCCTTGCTGATTCCAAAGGGCTCCCGTGTCTTTCTCGTAGTCAGCATCCATGCCCAGCGTGCGGTCGCCATACCAAAAACGCATCCGTTGAATTTTTCCAGACTGAAACCTGGCCTCAATATTGAACAGGTATTTATGAAAGGTGCGGATGTAGCCGGTATAAGGCTCCCCGGCACGATGATTCCAGAGCACCAGGCTGGTGTCGGCTATTTCATAAGTGCTCACCCCGTTAATTAAAACAGCTCTTATAAAATCGGAGGGCGGAACCGTTGTGCCTAAGGAATCCCGAAATTCCAGATCATCATATCCCCGTAAAAAATAATGTGTTCTATCGTAGCTCTGTTGATTCTCGCAAGCCACAAACATCATCAACCCAACACACAAACAAACCGCTAACCGCATGGCTGTTTTTCTTTTGGGTTGATTAATCCTGGTATTGAACATTATTGCCCAGCAAATATCCGTATGGTTTTAGTGCCGGTATTTGGTCAAACATTACTTTCAGGATACCAATAAGGGGCACAAATAGAATCATCCCGGAAATTCCCCATAACTCTCCACCTACAATCAGGGCAATCATGGCCACGAAGGGGTTAATGGATACTTTTGAGCCGACGATGCGCGGGGTGATAAAATTACCTTCCAAAAATTGTACCGTGGCAAATACGGCTACCACCAAAACAGGAGTCAGCAGGGAATCCGTTAGCAGCAATGCATATAAAACAGGCGGCAGAGCCCCTATAATGATACCTATGTAGGGAATAATAGCGAGCAGAGAAGCAAATGCGCCAAAGAAAAGAGCATGTTCCAGGCCAATTATAAGAAGTCCTATGGTGTTAAGCACCGCCAGTATGCCTATCACAGAAAGCATACCCACCAGGTAATTTTGTGTCACGTTCTGTACGCGGTTCAGCATATCATCAATACCGGCATTGCCATGCCTGGAGGTGATAAGTTTGTGAAAAAAGGTTTGGTACATCTCCCGGTAGTACAGCATAAAAAACAGGAAAATGGGCAGCAAGGTAGCTGTGGTGAAAACATTGGTGGTGGCACTCAGGATAGAACTCACATAGTTGCCACTCCGGTCAATCAGGTTATTAATGCCCTGTTCCAGGTACTCGGTTTGTTTCTCCTGTGATACCCCGGCATTTTCTTCCAAAAACTCGATGGCATTACCAGACAAACTCTTCAGCTTTTCAGTTACTTCCGGCACCCGTTCGGAAAACTGTATAAACTGGGCTGATATAAGAGATAAAATACCTGCCACTACAATTAAAACGGCCAGTATCGTCAGGATTATGCTAAAGGCCCGCCCCAGGTTCCAGCGCTCAAAAAGCCGCACCACCGGATTAAGCAACATGGCAAAAAAGGCTGAAAATGCCAGCGGCATCAGAATAAACTTGCCGTAGCTCATTACAACAAACAGCAGGCAAAGACCAGCCAGTATCATCGTAGATTTAAACCAGAAGGGGTAGCTACCCGAATCTTTTAATGGGTGATGGTTCATAGTAGTATTTGGTTATCCCTTTTTTAAAACAGTGATACAATCAACCGCTTTTTTGATTGTTTTCAAAACTAATTCATATTTCATTTCTATCATAAGCCACAGAAAGATATGGCGCACGAACAAAACCTGTTTTTGTTACATATCAGAAGACTTTTTAGAAATAAAATTAACCGGAGCAAATCATGCACATCGATCATATCGGAATTGCCGTTGGCGATATTAAAAAAGCCACTGAAACCTATTCAAAAATCTTAAATGCCTCGCCTACCAAAACAGAAGTGGTAGAAAGTGAAAAAGTAGAAACGGTGTTTTTCCAAACCGGAGAATCTAAAGTTGAACTGCTTGGCGCTACTGATCCCGATTCTGTGATCGCCAAATATGTAGACAAGAAGGGAGAGGGATTGCATCATGTGGCCTTTGAAGTGGACGACATCCATGCCGAACTGGACCGGCTGCGTGAAGAGGGCTTCACCATCCTGAATGAAAAACCCAAAAACGGCGCCGATAATAAACTGGTAGCCTTCGTTCATCCCAAAAACAACCACGGTGTACTGGTTGAACTATGTCAAACTAAAAAGTAAGAGCTCTTTTCAGCTCAGTGGGGTTTAAGACTTAAAAATTCCCCGTGCTTGGCCCGGGGATAACCACAACATCGGTTATCCCCGGACATCCAATATTTATAAGATTATAAAAGCGGAGCTTATCCTGTTTTACAGATCAGGGAATTCAGGCTTCTTGTGTTTCTTGGAGAAATCCGCCTTCCAATCACCCGGAATACAAAGTGATACCTTGCTATTTCTCCCTTTCCTTACTGACAGCTCAATAAACATAATCCTTCTTTAGCTTATACCAAGCGTTAAATTCATTCACTCGTATTTACTCACCGTCGCCACACATAGCATGCACCTTCCTTTCATGATGCTATAACTCCCTTCCAAAATTTCAGGGCTATACCTACAAAAATTAAGTAGACACACCGCTTACTTTAAATAATTATCATCACCTTTGTTTTGTACTTAATTATATATAACTAAAGAGATAGGGAACATTCGAACGCCTAAAGACTATGAATAGTTTGAATGAATACAACAAATGTAAAATGAGAGCTGGGGGCGAGGAGATGTTGTTCCCGGTAAAACCAATAAATAAAGAGCAATTATGAATAATAGATACGAGAAGGTTAGAAAGATAAGTGGACTGATAGCAATCGCTCTGCTTACTCTTGTTTCTGGCTGTAAAGACAGAAGCGTGGGAGTAGAGGGGTATTGTCCGATTGTAGAATCGACGAGCCCAAGTGATGGAGCCTCGGATGTACAAACGGATGCAATGGTTACCGTTACTTTTGAAGAGGAAATTAATCCTGAGACATTTGATCAGGAGGCTTTTTCTCTAACAAGCCCAAATGGGGAAGTAAGCGGAACCATATCTTATAACGAAGAAACACAAACAGTAAATTTCACCCCTGATTCACCCCTGGCAACAGGTACCAATTACACCGGTACTGTTGATAATACGGTAGAAGACCCGCTGGGGAATCAGATGCTTGAAGAGTATGTGTGGAATTTCACTACAGAAACTCCTGATCCCGGCACACCAATAATAGTGTCTACTACACCTGGTAATGGGGATACCGGTATTGCTCTAAATACCGAAGTAAGTGCCGACTTTAATATGATGATGGATGCTTCAACCATTTCAGAATCATCCTTTACGCTGACTGACGGCAACGATAATGCAGTAGACGGTACCGTTGAATATTCCGATTCTACCGCAGTATTCACGCCCGCTGCCAGTCTTGAAAATGGCACAACATATACCGCTTCTATCACAACCGATGTTACAAGTGATGAAGGAACAGCTATTGAAGATAATTACACCTGGAGCTTCACTACCGTTGAAGCCGGCCTGCAAGCACCTATTGTAGACTTTACGGATCCCGCTGACGGCGATACCGGTGTAGCCCTGAGTTCAAACATCTCAGCAACTTTCACCGAAGCCACCGATCCGCGTGATATTGAGGCCGACTTATTTAATGTCACGTTTACCATAGAGGGCGGAGGACAGGAAGTTGAAGGTGTCATTACTTATGACGGACTTACTGCTGAGTTTGAGCCAAATGAAGATCTGGTTCCCGGAACCACCTATAACGCCACCGTTACTACCAGCGTGAAAGGTGAATCCAATGAAGAAGACATGGAAGTGTATGAATGGAGCTTCACTACTGTAGATGAAGGACTCCAGGCACCTATTGTTGACTTCACGGATCCTGCTGACGGGGAAACATCTGTAGCATTGAATACAAACATTTCCGCTACATTCACCAATGCCACTGATCCGCGCGATATCGAAGCCGACTTGTTTACTGTAGACTTCACCGTTGAAGGTGGCGGCGAACAAGTGGATGGCGTTGTAACTTATGATGGACTTACCGCGGAATTTGAGCCAAATGAAGATCTGGCTCCCGGAACTACCTATAACGCCACCGTTACTACCGGCGTAAAAGGTGAATCCAATGAAGAAGACATGGAAGTGTATGAATGGAGCTTCACCACTGCTTCTATTGAAGGATTGCAAGCTCCTGTTGTAGACTTCACCGATCCGGTTAATGGAGAAACCAATGTGGCATTAGATAAAACCATTTCTGCCACTTTCACTCCCGATACTGATCCACGTGCGCTGGAGTTGTCATTAATCTCCGTTGAATTCGTCATTACGAATCAATCTAACGGCGAGACCATAACCGGAGATGTCTTCTATGACGTGGATAACCTAATGGCCTATTTTGATCCTGATGAAGAGCTTGAGGAAGGCGTCATTTACGAAGGACAAATCATCACCTCTGTTAAGGGCGATAATAACGCTACAGATACTGAGATATATGGGGATGATGAAGAATGGGTCTTTGCAACTAACGGGTTACAAGCCCCTATTGTAGACTTCACGGATCCAGTTAATGGAGAAACCAATGTGGCAACAGATAAGACCATTTCTGCCACTTTCACTCCGGATACCGATCCTCGCATGCTGGAGCTATCGTTAATCTCCGCTGAATTTGTCATCACGAACCAATCCACAGGCGAAACCATCACTGGTAATGTCTTCTATGATGTGGATGAGCTGATGGCCTATTTTGATCCCGACGAGGACCTGGAGCCAGGAACCACCTATGAAGGCCGCGTAATCACCTCAGTGATTGGAGACAACAACGCCTCGGATACTGAGATATATGGTGATGATGAAGAATGGACCTTCACCACTCAATAATGATGGACAGTGGAATCAATCCGAAAAACACTACAATAGAAATTTATAAAGGAACGAACATTATGTGGTCAATAAACAACTTAATTAGATATACCGTGATGGGCTCCGTGCTGTTGCTGTGTGCCGGTTTATTTTCCCCGGCACTTGCCCAGCAGGGCGAAGCGCAAATAGAACAGGAAACCGAATACACAATGCCTGCCTGGAGATTTGGAGTATCAGGTGGCGCTAACTTTAACTTCTACAGAGGAACCACTCAAAACCTCTATGACGATTACATGACGCATGCCCCCTTCGGGCATGGTCAGGGCGTAGGCTTATTCGCCGCGCCGGTAATTGAATATCACCCGGATGGCTCTTTATTCGGCTTTAACTTCAAAGCCGGTTATGATAGCCGCCAAGGTGAATTTGACGACCAGATGTCGCCATGTGGCTGCCCGCTGGATTTATCTACGGACCTGAGTTACATCACCGTGGAACCAAGCCTCCGCATTGCCCCATTCCGGTCCAACTTCTTCTTATTCACCGGACCTCGACTTGCCTTTCTATACGACGAGTCGTTTGAATACAACAAGGACGTCAACCCTGACTTCCCAAATGCTACGCAAGCTGAAAACGTAGAAGGTGACTTCGATGAAATGGAAAGCACACAGTTTTCTTTTCAGGTAGGTGCAGGATGGGATATTCCGCTGAACGACAATACTAATAAAACCCGGTTTATCCTCTCACCATTTGTGAGTTTTCAACCCTATTTCGGTCAGGAACCGCGTTCCATAGAAACCTGGAATATTACGACCTTGCGAACCGGTCTTTCCTTCAAAGTAGGTAGCGGAAAGAAGATACCCGGATCTACTCCTCCGCCGCCAGCACCGGCACCTGTTGTACCTAATGTAGACTTTATGGTTGATTCTCCGAAGAATACAGAAGTACAACGTGTGTACCTGGAAACATTTCCACTGCATACTCTCGTGTTCTTTAATGATGGATCAACTTCCATCCCGGAAAGATATATTAGTTTAAGCGCAGAAGAAGCAGAGACCTTTGATCAGGAAAAAATTGGTCCATTTGATTCCGTAGCGCCTTATTCGCGTTCAACCCGTCAAATGCAGGTGTATTATAACATCCTGAACATTCTGGGAGACCGAATGAGAAATAATCCTTCAACCACTATTAACTTAATTGGATCGTCTATGGAAAGCCAAGACGACGCCGTGCAAATGGCTGAATCCGTAAAAGGATACCTGGTTGACACCTTTGGTATTGATGCTTCCAGAATCAGCACAGAAGGCAACCTCAATACTGAAATGCCTAAAGCGGAAACCGATCTGGATCTGCGCCGAGAAGAAATGCGACATGTTACGTTGCAATCCTCTTCTCCGAAACTACTTAGAGAGTATATGACCAAACCTAAAAATTTCTCTGAGATTACCGATCAGGAAGCTCCTGATGACAGTTTCATAACTCTTACGCTTGACGGTGAAACAGAGGATGTTGAATCCTGGACCGTTGAAGCAACAAATGATGAAACTGGAGAAACTCAAACCTTTGGGCCATACACCAGTAATGAAGTTCGCATACCGGGAGAAGATTTACTTGGCGACAGCCCTGAAGGCAATTTCAGTATGGTTATGATTGGAGAAGCTGAAAATGGCACTACCGTACGCCGCCGTACTACAACCAATGTGGTTCTCTGGACTCCGACCTTAGTTGAAGTAGCATCCAGATACAGTGTATTATTTGGCTTTGACAGCTCCGAGCTGAGACCTGAATACAAGGACTACCTTGATGAAGTTGTGATTCCGTACATCGAATCCGGAGCAACTGTTGAGATATTCGGTCATACTGATATCATCGGTCAGACTGAATACAATCAAGAATTGTCTGAACGACGAGCAGCCGTGGTCCGAGATTACATCGACCAAAATGTAGATGCATCTAATGTTCAGATTGATGTGGTAGCTTACGGAGAAGAAACAACCGAAGCATCATTCGAAAACACACATCCTGAGCAACGGTACTATAACCGAACCGCGATCATTGATATCGTAATCTCTAACTAACTACATCTGTAGATCACACACTTAATTTCTGGCAACCCCAGAAGAAAGGCAGGCCTTCCGGTCTGCCTTTTTTATTTTAGGTGATAAGCCCATGAATCCGCTTTTTCAGAAAATGGGGTAAAAGCCAATAAGTAATTGAGTTTTGCTGAAAAGGATGCGTATCTTTGGGGCCTATTGATCGGGACGTGGCTCAGTCAGGTAGAGCATCCCGACAGGCGTGTCGGGAGGGCCGCAGTTCAAATCCAGTCGTCCCGTACTATGCTTTTTGAAAAATTGTTTTAACTTTGATTTTAGATCGGGACGTGGCTCAGTCAGGTAGAGCACTCGGCTGGGGGTCGAGGGGTCGCTGGTTCAAATCCAGTCGTCCCGACAACACTAAGAAGGACATTGACCAATAAGTCAGTGTCCTTTTTTTATTTGGGTTTATTATGAAATATTGTGCTTACATGATTAAATCAAAATCCTCTGGTCGTCATTACTACGGACACACTTCTGATATTAGAGAGCGCATCAAAAGTCATAACTCAACGCAAAATCGGTATACCAGAGGTAAAGAGCCATGGAAGTTGTTAGGATATAAAGAATGTGAGACTAAAGCGGAGGCCATGAAAGCAGAACAAAAGCTTAAAAGCATGAAGAATCCCAACCGCGCTTTTCAATGGCTTAAAAAGAACGGCTCAGTCAGGTAGAGCATCCCGAAAGCCTGTCGGGAGGGTCGCTGGTTCAAATCCAGTCGTCCCGACAATTACACGCTCTCAAATAGCTTTTAAAGGCTGTTTTAGAGCTTTTTTATTTTTACCCAATTTCTACTTCTACTCTATATTTGGGTTAAAAACCGACCGACTGTTGCACTATTGTTACACAACGAGTACGTCGGTGCCCCTTTTAGGGAATGACGAGCCCTTGGCCAGCTTTATGTACCCTCATCTAAAAAAACATGGCACGCCCTTCTACACGCCCCTCTTATGCCAGATGCCAACAGACAATATTTAAAGTTTAAGAAATCTTAATAAAGGGCTTTAGGGATTTTACTTTTGGTCGATAACGAATGTACAGATACCGGCGAAAACCACGCTGAAAGCATCTGTAGCTTAACAAGGTGTACGCTCATAAGTAGCCTGTTTTAGAAATACTCATAGGTGACTACGGCTTTCCGGGCCGTAGAACTATTAAACCTATATCACTATGTACATCATCAACAACCGGCAACAGCTGGAATACACTAAGAGCATGACCGTAGTTCGGAAGAACATGGAAACCTTCGAAGTGTACTATCACGAACCCTCCTCGGGCAAACTCTGGAAAAGCTTTTTCCCCAAGGGCTTTAACAAACATAAAGGGCCCAAGTTACTACGACCAGATCCATTACCAGAAAACATAGAGCAACAGCTGAATATATGCCTGAATAGCGATGATGACTCCGATGCAGCCGGGCTTGGTATTGAATGGTCTGCAGAACCTCAGGAATGGTCTTTTATATTAGATTTGGTAGACACCAACCGTAAAGAATACCCACGGAATAACCTCAATATATTTCTGGAACATCTGGGAGTGCTAGATCCCCAGAAGAACCTAGATGAGATACAAACGGCAGACCAAATAGAAGATATCCCAAGCCCTGATGAGTTCAATTTTTTAAGGAAAAAAGCCAGAAAAATTAAGCTTAAACGCTTTTTCAGAATTTAGAACAACCACTGTAAATCATTTGTAAAGCCCCAGCATCAAATAGAAAAACCAGAATTTTAAACATTATTTAATATTAGAATTTTTTAATCTGAATTAATTTTTATTAATTATAGTGAGTGGAGAAAAAAATCCGTGAGAGAATGAGAGAAATAATCAAATACATATTTTTCCTAATTTTGGTATTGTTAACATCTGTTGCCGAAGCACAAGTTACTGCGGTAATGCAGGCAAAGGTAAATATCATCAGCGGTGCGGGCCTTACCTCACTTACCCAACCCAATATTGAATTATCTGAGAACTCTTTTGGAACAGAAAGAATCGAAGCCGGAAGGTTCTCATTTGTTGCCTCTCCCGGTGCAGAGGTTTCGGTAAGCATCTCAAAGGTCTCTAAAATGGTGAATAATCAGGGGCATCACGTAACTTTTAAGCCATCCCTTATTCACAATACTGACGCTGAAACGGGTAAGCACCATATTATTATGAAGGGTCTTTTAAATTCAGAATCCACCCCAAAAGGACAGTACTCCGGGCAACTTACTGCCGTTATCGAATATCTGTAAAAGTATACCTTCAGGAGACTTTCTCAGCCTTGATGGTAAAAAGTTTCCAGTATCGGTATTGCCACTCTTCTGATTTATCTACCTTAAATCCCTGATTTTGCAATAAGGCACTCGTCTCTTGAAGTGATCTGGTATGAATAGGATCCCTTACCCACTTTTTAATAATCCAATTCACTATTCTAAACCAGCCGGTCCGGTTCCAGTCTAAAAAATAAACGCTGCCCCCTGGCTTTAGGACCCTACCAATCTCGTCTATAACTTTGTTCTGTTCTTTATAGTGGTGAAAAGCATTCAAACAGATCACAGTATCAAATTCACCGGAAGGATGCACGAGCTCCTGAGCAGATGACTGTGTGAATGATACCTTTTGCTCTGAGCTTAAGCGTTGTTTAGCAATATCGAGCATCTTCCCCGACACATCATTTAGCACAAGCGACTCAAATTCTGCTCCCTCTCTGATAAGTTGATGTGCCAGTAAGCCTGTTCCCGCACTTATATCCAGAACCCGATCACCCTTAGACCCTTCGTACCATGAAAGAAGCCGATTGTGAGTTACTTCCAGGTATTGCTCCCATTTTTCTTCGTATGAAGTCGCTTTGAGATCGTAACTCATCTTCTATTGTGAGCCACTGGTGACAGGCAGACGCTTTGTAAACGTTCCCGCTTGTCTAAACTGTAGCTGAACTTCTACGCTATCCCCCTCTGTTAAATCCTCGTTTAATTGCATTAGCATAATATGCAAGCCTCCTTGTGTAAACCGGAGGGTATCGCCCGCAGGCACCCTTACATTCTCTTTATGCTTCATAGCCATCATGCCGTCCGCATCCTTAAAGGATTCATGCACCTGCGTTATACCGGCCATCATACTTTCAACACCAAGTAGGGTATCAGCTATAGTGAGTTCATTGATGTAGTTGAAATAAGCCGCACTGGTACCTGCCTTTACGGCTGGCCGCACCCACTCCTCCGGCCCTGAAAGTGTAGGCATTACATCCGGCAATTTCTCCTCCTGGCTGCAGGCCACAAAAGTATAGCCTATTGTCAAACCTACAATCATAAAAAAGTGCCTTAAAGAAATGCTCATCGTATGCGCTCCAGATCTTCTTTTACTACCGATGGAATCATAGGCTGACTGCCTCCGTATTCCAGGATCAAACGGGACTGTTTATCTAGTACCATAATTTTATCGGAATGATTGATGAAATATATTTCACCACCATCTTCCGTATCCTGCCGCATAGAAACCTGGCTTCGGACCCGGGCACTGTCCATCAATGCAAACACCTCGGTGGAATCGCCCGTCAAAAATGTAAAGTTTTCATCTACGCCAAATGCTTCACCATACTTTTTAAGGACTGATGGCATATCTCGTTCCGGATCAAACGTAGCTGCCACAAACTGAACATCTTCCGGGTTATTCAGGCTTTCCTGAATTTTCACCAGGTTTTGGGTGATTAAAGAGCATATATCCGGGCAATTGGTATAAATAAAGCCCATCACCACATACTGCCCTTCAAAATCGTCTGGGAAAACAACGGCATTGCTATCCTGATCTACCAGATTGAAAGAAGCATCGCCCATATCATCAATCACTTCAGGACCTGAATTGCACGCAACCATCACAAACAACAAAAATATAGAGAGTAGATTTTTCATACTGCCAATATATGAGGATTCAGTGACAACTTTGGAGTTGTGAGAACAAGTTTTCGTTGCCGCACCATTTCACTTTAAGTCGCTTGAACGTCACAACAGCATGGCTCTATTTTTTAGCGGTACGAAAGCCAAATATTATAGCCATCACGAAACAGACCAGACAAATTATGATCAAAGCCAATTTGGCTCCTGCTGGCAAGCTAAGTCCACGCAACATACCGAAAAGTAACAAACCAGAAACGGTTCCTGTTAGATAAACCGCCCGTTCAAAGGAATTAGAAAGGGACGGTTGTGGTAAGGAAACGGGAGAGGAGCTGTCATTTCGCTTCCTGGTAAATATTGACTCGCTTTCAAATATAATGGCCCGAAACCGGTGATAGTCCCACAAGATCAGCCATATAGTAGCCATTAACATCATGAACGTAATCACGGGAGTAAAGGCAAAATCGTAGGAAATAGTTATGAAAAAGATATTCACCATAATGCCAAAGAACATGGCTCCGCCCAAGGCTGCCAGAGCGGGGATAAGCACCATCACCCCGGCTACCACCTGGCTTAATCCAATAAAGTGCCAGTAAATCCCCGACTGGTACAACACCTCAAAAAAAGCGCCGATATCCGTTTCAGGACTCATGGTGGTAAAACGGTATCCAAGCAATTTCACCATTCCTGTTGGGATGAAACCAATGGCTAACAGCGCCCGGGTACCAAGAGTAAGTCGATACAAAAGCGGCTTTGAGCGGATCCATACTTGTAGTTTCTGCACGAGGTGGTCGAATGAATTCATGTTGGAAGATGGTTTCGGGCGTTATTAAGCAGGCAGAAAGTACGGCTTCCGTGTTCGTTTGGTTACAATTCTCCTATTCTTGATTACCCTTACTTTCCCAAAACAGTATACGATACTTAGAAATATCCGACAGTTACCGCATTTTTCACAATACTAGCCCTCACTATGAAGGACCCCTCTACATATATCGGAAAAACTGTTTCTACACATTTTGGTGTTGGTAAGTGGCTTCGTGTTCTGTTTATTTTTGACTGATATTCTACCAACCGAAGATCACTTCCTTTCAAAGGATGTTACACCCTAGTTATTTGAGATTTGATACTACTTTACGGCCGGTTTTTCCGGTTCCCCCAATAATGAGATAGTTGGTTTCCATTTTTTGCGAATTTGGGTTGATGATAAAATGTGATTATGACTTAAGAGGTCAGGAATGCGGCGGCCAAAAGCAGCGTAAAGGCAAGGACTGAAAAGACCGTACGGATCAGATGTAGCTTATTCCAAGATGCTTCGTAATTTTGGCGTTCCTGGGAAAGCTGTTCTTCACTTAAATCATCCAGGAATAACTTATCAAGGGCATCATTAAGGGGTACATTTCCCAATCCGGTCACGATTACGGTTCCCACACCATACAGTATCGTGCTAACAAGGATGAGCATGAATGGTAATGTAGTATTCCAATACAGCAGAAAGCTAAGAATCTGTCCAGCTAATGATCCCAAAAAGATCAGCATAAAAAACGGGTTGATGATGGCCCGGTTTATTTTCTGCATCGTTTCGATGTATGTCGCATCCTTAATACGCTTGGTGCCCGGGATCACTGAGACCTGCCACGCATAGAATAGCCCTGCTGACAAGCCGGTTAAAAGTACCGTAAGGTATAGGACGGTTTGATTTAAAGTGAATTCCATATTCCTCTGTTTTAGTTCAAAGGAAACATCGGGGTATCCGCTCGTAGCTACTTGACAGAAGCTGCCAAAGGTTTAACCCTTTAAGCCAAAAGAGGAGGATTGGGAGCCTTTTCTATACTCCAAAGGAGATTGTCCTGTCCAGCGCTTAAAGGCTCGGTTGAATGCACTTTGCTCGGAGAAGCCGACCTGGAACGCAATTTCACTTACGGTTTCTGATGTATTACTGAGTAAATCGGTACTAACCTGTTGCTGTGTATCTTGTACCAGCTGCCGGTACGTGTATCCTTTTTCTGAAAGTCTTCGGCTGAGGGTTCGGGTACTCATCCCCAAATGCTTCCCAATTTCTGCTGCAAAGGGGATACCACTGGGCAAGGCATCTTGGATAAGAATGCTGCTGTCATTCAGCAATTTATCCGCATTAACCTCAGCACCTTCCGCTTTCTCCTGCAGACGCTCCATCATAAATTGATTGATACTTTTATCAGCCTTCAGGGATTTCGTATCTAAATCTTCAGATCGAAAAATAATTCGGTTAAACTCCTGGCTGAACTGAACCTCGCAAGAGAAAAAATCTTCATAGGGTGTAATATCATCCGGGGCTGAATGAGAATACGTCACTTTGATGGGCTGAATTTTCACACCGGTAATTTTCTGGATCACCGTTAAGGTGGCTACCAGGGAGCCCTCATTAGATATTTCAATTCCTCTTCTCGTCGCCTCCCTGAACATATAAATACTTCCGGTTTCTCCCTCATCCTCAACTTTGTAAATCTGGGTATCCGTCATCAACCCAAAAAACCGCTCGCATCTTTTGAACATATCTCTGGGAGACAGACAGGTCTTCCATGCCAGACCTAAAACGTCATAGTCGTCCAGCACCATGAGTTGTCCCACACGTATCGAAAACCCGGGTTCCAGGTGTTGATCAATGATTTCGTATAAATCAAAGAGCGCTTTTGTGGGTACATACCTGGAATCATTTTGAAGAATAGAAGGAATCCCTAAATGCTCAACAGTATCAGCAGCCAGGCCTTCCCTTTCAGCCTGTTCTACCACTTTGTTAAAGATGCTTTTGATAACGAAACTCATTTGCTATTCCCCTCACAGGTATCAACTGTTTTATAATTCGCCGAAGATAGGGAAATTTTGTGATAGGCCTCTTACACGGGACTGGAAGGTTTAAAACCCGGCCATAAAAAAACCCGATACCTTCGAAAAGATATCGGGTTGGTACCTCGGGCCGGACTCGAACCGGCACGGGCATTTTAATACCCATTGGATTTTAAGTCCAACGTGTCTACCAATTCCACCACCGAGGCAACATTTTTTTGGTAGACGCCAAATATACGGGTTTAACTATCACATCTTCAAAGTTCTTTTTCCAGTTTTCTGAATTATTCATCTCAAAAAGTACATTATGCTTTTTTAAAGAGTCTCAGACACTTTATTTCTTTCAAAGAAGGTCTTGCCAAGGAAAATATTAATAAATTATATGTGTTATATATGTTCAATTATTTTTACACTTCATAGAAATAGAAACTAATGATATGAAATCAACACCTGCTTCCAAGCAAATTTCCCTTTTTCATACTTCAGATATGCTTTCCCAGTACTTGGTTCTCATATCACTACCTGAGGAAATCACCAACGACGTAGTTAGCATGAAAGAATTATTCAGGGAAGAATTTGGCAGTTTTCCTTCTGAGCACTCCGTACCGCATATTACAGTTTGCAGTTTTTTATTGATGAATAATCGCTCATCCGAAGTATTTTCATTATTCCAACAATCTCTTCAGGATATAGCTCCATTTCAATTGGCAATCGATGGGTTTAATTACTTTGAAAACGGAGTGATCTATCTACAAATCAAACTTTCCGAGTCTTTCACTGAAGTGAGCCAGCAGCTAAACCTGTGCAGAAAACACCTCCGTATTCGAAAGAATTACATCTCCAGCTCTGTTCCTCATATTACCATCGCAAGAGGTTTACCAAAGCAAACTCTTAGACAAGCAAAAGAACTTTGGATGCCACGGTCTTATTACAACACCTTTGAAGTAAATGAACTCACCGTTTTAAGTTATGATTTCGAAGAAAATAGATACCGAAAGCATTCCACCCTCTCTCTTAAACCTGACTAACTAACAGTTTTTAAATACTATTTCTATTTCTGATCATTGATAATTCCACACATAAAAAAGCCGCCGGGGGTGCCGGCGGCTGTGCAGGTTCTTTTTGGTTTGTGGGAATGGATTTACTTAATCAGGGTCAGCTTGCGGGTGAAGACCT
>NZ_FXTP01000009.1 GCF_900182705.1 Gracilimonas mengyeensis
CAGCGCCGATGGTACTGCTTACGCGGTAGAGTAGGTCGTCGCCTCCTTCCTTTTTGTACCCCACAAGCCCCGGATCAACATCCGGGGCTTTTTTTTTAACTATGATGAAGTCTTCTTTTCGGTGTACCTTTACATTTAAATTACAAGAGGATGTAAATTTGGTATTTGCTATATTCACTGATTTATTGGCATATTTTGAATCCACTTTATCTTTATGATCAAAAAGAAAGTAACAATCAAGAATTCTTCCGGGCTTCATGCGCGCCCTTCAGCAGCTTTGGTTAAATTAGCTGGTAAATTTAAATCTGATTTTTTTATACATAGCTTCGGTTACAGGGTTAATGGAAAAAGCATTTTGGGTGTAATGACTTTGGCAGCTGAATCTGGTGCTGAACTTGAATTAGAAGTTGACGGGCCTGATGAAAAGGAAGCGATGGAAGCTATTGTAGAACTGATTGATGCCAAATTCGGGATGGAAGACGAATAGAAAAAATGGATGTAGACGTGGAGCAAAAAGTACTTGAAGGCATAGGGATAGATGACAACATTGCAATAGGTAAGGCTGTCATTTTTAGTACCGATTCGTTAGAGCCTGTCACTCCACAAAAAATTGCAAAAAATCAGGTTGAGAAGCATAAAAAAAGGTATAAAACGGCTCAGCAATTACTATTAGAAGACCTGGAAACTTTATCTAACCAAGTAAGTGACACGAGCACGAGAGATATCATTGAGACTCAGAAACAGATTGCTTCAGATCCTGAGATCGAACGAAATGTGTATAGTATTATAGATGGTAAACTGTTAACAGTAGATTTTGCGGTCTATCAAACTTACGACCTTTTCATAGAACGGCTTAAGGAAAGTGGTTCAGCACTTTTCAGGCAACGAATTGTAGATCTCGAAGATTTACGGGATCGTTTTGTTTCGATTATCAAAAATAAACCCAAGAATAACGCCGTAACAAAAAAATCGATTATTGTTACTAAGGATATAAGTCCCACAGAATTGGTGTCTTATTATGAGGATGGCATCCAGGGTTTGATAATGGAGAAAGGTGGAATTACCTCCCATGCAGCTATTATTGCCAAATCCTTGGGTATTCCATGCATGGTAAGTGTGAAATCTGCCACTGATTCAATACCCAATCAAAAAGAAATTATTCTGGATGGTACGGTAGAAAAAGTATATGTAGATCCATCCAAAAAACTGGTTAAGAAGTACCGTGATAAAATCGCCAAAATACGTGCCGGTGAGGCGAAAGTAGAAAATCTTGTAAGTGAGACAAAAGACGGCAAGAGCTTCCACCTGATGGCTAACATTGAATTTGAGGCTGAATTGCCGGAAGTAAAGAATAACGGTGCTGCCGGTATTGGATTACTCAGAACGGAAAGTTTGCTTTTTGGTCATAGAATTAGAAAAAGCTCAGAAGAGCAAGAAGTGTTTTACGGACATATTTTAGAGGATTCTTCCGGGGAAGTGATTATTCGGTTATTTGATATCGGGGGAGATAAGAACAATAGTTTTTCTAATAAAGAAGCGAATCCCTTTTTAGGTTGGAGGGGCATACGTCTTTTATTGGATGAGGATAAACTGCTCAGAAATCAACTTACAGCTATTTTAAAAACAGCAGGCAAGTATCCGGGGAGGGTTAAAATTCTGGTACCTATGGTATCAGTAATGGAAGAAGTACAGGAGATAAAAGCTATTATTGGAGGCATTCAGCAGCAATTGGAAGAAGAAGGGGAGAAAGTAGATAAGGATATTCCAATTGGTGTGATGGTAGAGGTACCCAGTGTGGCTGTTTCCGCCTTTAAATTTGCCCAGGAAGTTGACTTTTTTAGTATTGGAACCAATGATCTTACCCAATATACCATGGCTGTGGACCGTGGTAATGAACGTATTTATAATTTATTCCAGCATTACCATCCCTCGGTCCTTCAACTTATAAAAACTACCATCGAAGGGGCTAAAAAGGCGGGGATAACCGTAAGTGTATGTGGAGAGCTGGCTGCCGATAAAATTGGAGCAGCTTGTGTGTTAGGAATGGGAATCACCGATTTAAGTATGGTTCCCAGAGCTATACCTAAAGTAAAATCTTTGTTGAGTTCAAGATCCATGGATGACTTTGCAGAATTGGCAAAAGCTGCGCTGGATCAATGTTCGGCCAGAGGGGTCAAAGAAGTATTCGACGAGTGGCACGTTCCTGCTATTGATTAACTGTTTTTAATCTCGGTTCAGGCACGATGTAAGCGGTTTGATAACCTTTTCTTTTTTAAAATGGAAGTGAGTTTCTGTTAGATATGTAAGTTATGGAAACGATTTTACAACTAAATTAATAAGGAAATAATTATTTATTTATTTAATAATTTAATAAAAAAATTAATTCAACTATAATAATTTTGCCAATTGTTGATAATGAGTAAAAAACTGAATAGCTTGATTAAAGGAATTTCACTCTTAAAAACACAATTATCATGATTAGCAAAAATTATACTCCTAAAAGAACAGTTTGTAAGGTAACTTTTTCCCTTCCTGAAGAATGGGCTAATGAGAAAGTAGCCATTGCCGGCGATTTTAACGATTGGGATACCAGTGCCGATGAGCTCGAGAAGAAAGATGGAAGCTGGGAAACAACACTTCGCCTGAAGCCTGAGAACACGTACCGGTTTAAGTACTTTGTAGATGGTGAACGATGGGAAAATGATGATGACGCCGATGAATACGAAGCCAATGAATTTGGTACAGAAGACTCAGTACTTGTAATTGGCGAATAACGTCAATTAGGCTGTCAGGTTTTCATCCCATAACCTATATTGGGGCGTTAAGTTAGTTAACAACCATCCTTTAATATGCGCCCCTTTGTTTGATCAGCATTTATATAAGCAAAAATTAGCTACGTCATGGTTAGGGCGTAGCTTTTATTTTTTTGAAGAAATTCCCTCAACGAACTCTTACTGCAAGACTATAAAGATGGAGGAAGGGTTGCATGGAGCAGCTTTTCTTACCGACTATCAAACCGGGGGCCGAGGACAGCATAAGAGAAAATGGGAGACAAGTAAGAAACAGAATCTCACTTTTAGCTTGGTTTTCTGTCCTCAAAGAAAAGATGGATTCATCTTACTCACGCTCGCATGCGCCCTTGCGGTACTTGAAGCAATAAATGATTTAGAAGGATTACAAGCTAAATTGAAATGGCCAAATGATGTGTTGGTCGATTCGAAGAAGTTATGCGGTATTCTTACGGAAACTCAATTTACCGGAAATCAGCTGGAGAAAATTATCATCGGGATTGGTTTAAATGTAAATCAGTCAAAGTTTCCGGCCTCCCTGGATGATTACGCAACTTCAATAGCTCTGGAAAAAGGCTCTCCTTTAGATCGGGAAACTTTGCTGGCCAACATTTTTCTTAAATTGGAAAAGCGATTTCATCAATGGGAAAATTATAATCCACGATTGCCAAGAAGTATCAACAAGCATATGATTGGATTTGGCAAGTGGACACGACTCAGTGTAAATGGCGAAATGCTGGATGGCAAACACAAGTTTTTGGGAATAGACGGTACGGGAAAATTGCTCACCTTGGATAAAGACTTAGAACTGAATACATATACCTATGAACAAGTACGTGTATTTTTATAACCTTTAGGTAAGTTTTTGAGGGCTATATTATAAATATTCTCATCTATCAGTCTAATAGAATAGAAAATAGTTTAATATTAAACGAATTTTTATTTTTGAGTGTTGTCTAAGGTGAACAACAAATAATACTAAACCCAAACTTATCATGGCACATCATAAAGGTATACACCACATAACGGTTTTGGCTGGGGATGCCCAGAGAAATGCGGATTTTTACACTGAGCTTTTAGGCATGAGACTGGTCAAAAAATCAGTAAACCAAGACGACCCAGGTACATATCACCTATTTTATGGCAATCAATCGGCTGAACCTGGTTCCAGTTTAACTTTTTTCCCTTGGCCGAATGCAGTAAAGGGAAAGCCCGGCGTAGGGGAAGTAGTAAATGTAGGATTACAAGTACCGGAAGCATCAGAAGAATATTGGCAAGTACGTCTGAGCGAGTATGATGTCAATTATGAAGTTGTTGAAGTTTTCGGGAAAAAAGCACTTCGTTTTGAAGATCCTGATGGACTGGAGCTTGATCTGGTATTTGAAGGTGGCGCAAAAGAAAAAGTAGAAAATGTAGATTACATAGTGCCAGCTGAATACACCGTTCAGGGATTCTGGGGAGCGAAAATGTTGCTTGCTGAAAAAGATCATACCCAAAAATTAATTCAGGAATTATTTGGCTTTGAGAAAGTAGCTGAAGAAGGAAGCCAAACGTTATACCAGACTGATGCAACTATTGGTCGCAACGTTATTATTGAAGTTGCTGAGCAGCATGAGCATGGTACAAACGGTCGCGGTATTGTACACCACATAGCATACCGCGCTGAAAACAAAGAGGAACTGGGTGAGCTCCGGCAAAAAGTAGGTTCTAAAGGATTACAACCTACCCAAATCATAGATCGGCACTGGTTTAACTCGGTGTATTACCGGATTCCAGCCGGAGTGCTTTTTGAAATGGCAAGCGATGATCCGGGCTATACCGTAGATGAAGAGTTTGAACATCTTGGCGAGCAGCTGATCCTTCCGCCCTGGCTGGAAAACAAACGTGATCGAATTGAGGAAGTGTTACCCGCACTGAAGATCAAAGCCGGTGCAGCTTCCTGATACACCCTAAATCACATTAAAATTTAACCCTATGCTGGGGAATAATAGATTTTCCAGCATATAAGTTTTATCAGCTATGAGTTTATTTAGAGTAGAAAAAGACACCAACTTTTCAGGTCCTCACCAAGGTACTCCAACCGCAGAGGGTGGAGTATCTTTAAATGAAGCCGATGCCGCTATGATCATGATTCACGGACGCGGGGCCACGGCACAAAGCATTGTGGGGCTATCCAGTGAGTTTGAAATCCAACAGAAACTGGCATACAGAGCTCCACAAGCAAACAGTAATACGTGGTATCCCTACTCTTTTATGGAGCCAATCGAGAAGAATGAACCCGGTCTTTCATCAGGTCTACAGCGTATTCATGATTTGATCGTGGAATTAGAGGAAGCAGAAATACCCAAGAATAAAATTTATTTATTGGGCTTTTCTCAAGGAGCTTGTCTGGCTTCAGAATATGTGGCACGTCATCCCGCAAAATATGCAGGTTTAATTGCCTTGAGCGGTGGTTTGATTGGTGATTCCGTAAATCCTGATCAATATGAAGGCGATTTAAAAGGCACACCCGTTTTTATGGGCTGTAGCGATGTTGACCCGCATATTCCGAAAGAACGTGTAAATACTTCGGAAGAAGTGCTCAGTGGTCTTGGAGCACAGGTTACCAAAAAATTATATCCAGGTATGGGGCATCTTGTAAACCAGGATGAGATTGATCATATTAATAGCATGATCAATTCTTAAATTCGGGGACAGTATCAGGTAGTCTTATTCCTTCCATCTCCGCATCAAAACCAATTATAGTATGGAAATTTTGTGGCTTATTGCCGCTTATGTTTTAGGTATGGCGGTTTCCAAAGTAAAAGTACCTCCTTTGGTAGGCTTTCTTGGAGCAGGAATTTTACTTTCATTTTTCGGATTTGAAGCCACTGATACGCTCCATCAGATTGGGCATCTTGGAGTATTATTGCTTCTTTTTACGGTGGGTTTGCATCTCCGTATCAAAAGTATTTTGAGGCTGGAAGTTCTGGGGGCCGGCGGACTTCACTTAGTTGTGAATACCGGCATCTTCATGCTGGTTGCCTCATTCTTTGGCTTCAGCTGGCTACAGGCGTTGATTATAGGTGTCTTACTGGGTTTTTCCAGTACCGTTCTGGCAGCCAAGGCATTAGAGAGCAGGGGAGAGCTTGGTGCATTTCATGCCAGGGTCTCCATAGGTATACTTATTCTGCAGGATATTGTAGCCATTGTGGTACTGGCATTAACAGGCGGCAGTACTCCTTCGGTGTGGGGATTGATTTTATTGGGATTGCCACTCCTAAGGCCCTTACTTATCCGCACGCTGATAGCCAGCGGCCATGAAGAGCTACAGCTCTTGTATGCTTTGATTCTGGCTATTGGGGGCGGAAGTTTATTCGAGGTCATGGGCTTTTCTTCAGAACTTGGCGCTCTTGCTTTCGGAGCGCTATTGTCAGGGCACAAACTGGCCGATGAACTCTCTGAAAAATTATGGGGACTCAAAGAAGCCTTTCTTGTTGGATTTTTCCTGGAAGTGGGACTTTACGGCTTACCGGACTATGAAGCCATTGTATTTTGTTTGGTGATCCTGGCTCTGCTGCCTTTGAAATCAGCCCTTTATTATTACATGCTCACAGGTTTCAAATTGCGGGCCCGGAATGCTTTTATGGTGATGGGGACCCTTTCTTCATATAGTGAATTCACCCTGATTGCCGGGGTCGTTGCTGTATCGGGTGGGTTTATACCTGAATCCATAGTTACCAGTTTCGCCCTGTTGGTAGCCATTTCCTATGCTATCAATGCGCCATTTACCGCAAATATCAACGCTTTTTGGGATTCCTTTGAACATTCGGCTTTGTATTGGGAACGGAATATCAAGCATCCGGGCGATCAGGTGGTTTCATTGGGAGGTGCCCAATATCTCATCGTTGGCATGGGGCAAGCCGGTTCCTCCGCTTACGAATATCTCAAAGAAAGAGAATACCCTGTGATAGGACTGGAGGCTGACCCTGCGAAGCTGGAAGAAAATCGGCAGAAAAAACGGAAAGTAGTGTATGGTGATGCCCAGGATCCTGAGCTGTGGGAAAATATCAACCTCACAAAAATCAATGCTATCATCCTGGCCATCCCCAATCATGATACCAAGCTTGAAGCCACCAAGCTTATTCGCAAGTATGGTTTTACCAGGGATGTAATGGTGCTTACCATCAGGGAAGATGAGACCATAGAATTACGTGAAGCCGGTGCCACATCGGTCTGCCTGCCGGTGAGTGAGGCTGGAAGAAAACTGGCAGAGCTTAGTATTTCGGATCATGATGGTAAAGATAGGCCGGGATTATCTCTGAATCTTTCCTATGAAAGCTGATTTTCAATCAACCGAAAAATATAGTTTTCACTGTTTCGTTTGGACAGTTGATTAACCGTTGGAATTTTTTTTAAAGTCAGGATGGTTACATTAGGGCAGATATAGTTTAGGTAATTTATAAAAGATATTATGGTTATAAGACAGCGTATGCATAGAGTGTTGGCTTTTCTCTTAATTGGATTTTTTGCGGTATCGTGTTCACTATTCGATAATGACCGCAAAGCTTCGGTTCCTTTTCCTTGTGAGGATGGCATGGCCGATGGGTATCCTTGTGAAAACGTGGATATGTTTGCTCATCTATCCTTATATGAATTGACGGGTGATAGTGTCGATACCCGCTTGAATGATATCTGGGGCTGGACTGATCCCCAAACCCAAAAAGAATATGCACTGGTAGGCTACACTACCGGAGTTTCTTTCGTTGATATATCAGATCCCGCGCAGCCTTTGGTAGTAGGACGTTTGCCCGAATCGAATTTACGGGCCAAATACAAGCGTTTAAGCTTTGATCAGTATCCATCCTGTAATCTAAGTATTGGCAACACAGAATTTTCCAGAAGCCTGACTGAGGGCTCTACCTGGCGGGATGTAAAGGTCTATGATAATCATGCCTTTGTAGTAAGCGATGCCCAGCCGCATGGCATGCAGGTATTTGATTTAACCAAATTGCGCAATTATAGCGGCGAAGTGATGACTTTGGAACAGGATGCACTTTATGACCGCTTTGGCAGTGCCCATAATATTGTTATCAATGAAGCCACGGGATATGCTTACGGTGTGGGTATCACTCAGGGAGAAATTTGCGGAAGCCGTGATAGCACTGGTTTGCACATGGTAAATATCCAAAATCCGAAGAACCCTGAATTCGCCGGATGCTACATTGATGGTTCTCCGGGCAATTACCGTATTGCCAAGGGATATATCCATGATGCCCAGTGCGTGATTTATGACGGCCCGGATACGGAATATAGCGGCAAAGAAATTTGCTTCAACTCATCAGAAGGCAATGTGGTAATTGCGGATGTTTCTGATAAAGCCAATCCCCAAACTCTTGGGTACAAGCGTCAGGTTGATATGCAATACTCTCACCAGGGATGGCTGACGGAAGATCATTCCTTCTTTTTGATGAATGATGAACTTGATGAGAGAAACCTGGGCCGTGAAACCAAGACCTATGTGTGGGATGTCAGGGATCTGGAGGATCCAAAATTTATAGGATACTATTCACATGAAACTCCATCCATTGATCACAATCTGTATGTGAAGGGGCAGTATGCCTACGAAACCAATTACAATGCAGGCCTGCAAATACTGGATTTATCCGGAGTAGCTGATGCCCAGCTCGAACGAATAGCGTATTTTGATACTCAACCACAAACGGATGCTCCCAATTTTACAGGTACCTGGAGTAACTACCCGTTTTATGAAAGCGGGTTGGTGGTGCTAAGTGATATCGAGACGGGCTTATTTGTGGTGCGTCCTAATTTGGACTAAAGAACGGTCTAAACCAGATTAGCTTAATTCCAGAACTTCATCGCATAATGCTATTTCACGCTCATCGTTGGATGCAAGTATGACCATGGTTCCTGATTCTGCCGATTCTTGCACTATGCTTTTCACAAGGGCTACTCCCTTTTCATCCAAATTCGATCCCGGTTCGTCCAGCATAAGCACCCTGGGACTGCGCACAAGCGCAGCTGCCAGCTTTGTTCGCTGCTGTTGTCCTGTTGATAAGCTTCCAAAAAGTTGATCCCTAAGCTCCGGAATTTGAACGCGTTCCAACAATTGTATCAACTTGCTTTCTTTTGCAGGATGTCCTCCAGCCTCGAGTAAAAACCGAAGGTTCTCTATCACGGAAAGTTCGGCATATAAATTAATGTAGGGCGCTGCATAGCCGATAGCAGCTTTTACTTCAGAAGAGCTAAGCTGCTTTCCGTCATCTTGCCATTCAATTGAGCCGGAATTAGGCCGCAACAGACCTGCGAGGCATTTCATGAGTGTTGACTTTCCACTACCGTTTGCCCCGGATATCCCCAATATTCCGCGGCTATGCTGAAAACTCATTTCAGAGAATATCAGGTGTTGATTGAATTTTTTGGTTACATCTTGCGCGCTGACAGTAATCATGGACCAAAGGTAGTAAGTTTGAAATAAAGTTTATGCCGCAAACCCCGTTAATCTTAAAAAATGAAAACAATATCCTATTGATGAAAACCTTAATTGTATAGACAGACCGGAGACGTTATTTTCAATAAAATTACTCCTTCAGATATGCATCATACTACAGAAAAAAATATTCAGCGATTTCTTGATTTGGTTCCAGCCAATAAAGAATACTATTTACCTCAGGATTTACAATCTGCAGGTTTTCCTACTTTTATCACGGAGAGGATTCGTTTAGAAATAGCCGATAAACTGGAAAATGAATTTCAGCTCACTGATAATCCCTGGACCAATGTTCAATCAACCCGGGTGAAAGCTTCCTGGAAAGATTTCCAAAATGCGCTACAGGCTAATATCCGGATTCCCCAAAGGCGGCTGAAGGAGGTAGTAAGTGGAATTATTTCAGAGATTGTACAGGTATTGATTGATCCCCGTTCTTTTCTGGCCGAATATATTTATCGGGATGACGACAGCCTGACCCTGCAGGAAGTACGGGCGAGATCGGCACGTCTGACGGTCTACAAGCATTTTGCACAAGCCATTCCCCTCTATATGGATAAAAGAGGTTTGGGCACATTGGACAAAGAACGCTGCCAATTGCTCATTCAAAAACTGGATGCGAATCTTGCCAAGACCTATTCTGAAAACGACTGGTGTACTATTTTAGATCCTCTTTTTAAGATCGGAAATGGGACGGTACACGCAGATTTACTTTGTGAGTTTTTTGAAGGGAAAGAGTTGTATCAAACAGCTGCAGTATTCAAGTCGTTGGATAAGAAGCTTACTCCTAATGATTTCGTGGATAAACTAAAAAATGCAGATTTACCGGATGCCAGTACACAAATTGAGCAGGGTAAAGTTCTGAAAGGAAAGTCCAATAAGTCTGATGATGGGAATAACATTGCTGCAGGCACGCCTCCAAAAGATGAACGGCTGGTAGATAACTTTTTAGAATCCACTGAAGAAGAAAATGAAGAGCCTGAGCCTGATGAAGAGGATTCTTTTAACGCACTTTTTAAAACCGAAGAGGCCGGTCGATCTTTCTTTGAGGAGTTTGACGAGGAAGAAGAGGGTAATCAAGAGGAAGTATATACAGAACAGGTAGAAGAAACGGAAGAAACTGAGGCTGAATCTTCGGAAAATGACATGACTTCATTATTGGATGAAGCCGCCGATTCTTACAGTCAACTTTTTGATGAAGAAGATCAAGAGGATGAAGAGTTTGACGAAGAGCCTGAACTTGAGGAAGATGAGGTTGATATTTTTGGGGAAGAGGATGGCCCTGGGTTTGAAGAAGAGGGCCTTAGCCTTTACTCAGTGGAAGAGGCCGCTGATGATGAGGAAGAAACACCCATGTGGCAGCAATTTTTGAGCCCGGATCAGCTTCAGGAGTTAAAAGACAAGGATGAAGAGGAGGAAATCATTGTAGGGGAAGATGATTTTGTAGACGACTTAATTGATGAAGAAGAGTCAGAGGAAACGGAGCTTTCTTCAAACGGTCGTGAAACCCCAGGCAATTCTCCAGGCTTGAAAAAGTATCTTTCAGAGAATGAGACACTTTATGTGCACGAATTATTTAATGGCTCTGAAAAAAAGTATAACAAAGCGCTAAAAAAAATCCAGAAATTTGACCAATGGAAGGAAGCTGCGCCTTATATTCACAAAAAAGTATTTACCGCTCACAACATCGATATGTTTTCGGATAAGGCCGTTGAATTTACGGATGGCCTCCAATCCTACTTTAAAAAATTTAAAACCTAACCAAACCAGATCAGAGAATTCTTATGGCATCTAATCCAAAGGCAGAACGTCTGCAAGAACTACGGAAAGAAGCACTGAAGGGCGGTGGTGAAGCGCGCATTGAAAAACAACACGACAAAGGGAAATTAACCGCCCGTGAACGCATCGATTTGCTGCTGGATAAAGGCAGTTTTGAAGAAATTGACAAGTTTGTAACCCATCGCAGCACGGCTTTTGGGTTGGATAAAAAGAAAATTTATGGAGATGGGGTTGTAACCGGACATGGTAAAATTCATGGCCGGCCTGTGTATGTATTTAGCCAGGATTTTACCGTTTTTGGCGGTTCCCTATCCGAGACCCATGCCGAGAAAATTTGCAAAATTATGGACCTGGCCATGAAAAATGGTGTACCACTAATTGGGTTGAATGACTCAGGAGGGGCTCGTATACAGGAGGGCGTTTCGTCTTTGGGTGGTTATGCCGAGGTATTTTGGCGCAACAGTATGGCTTCGGGCGTGATACCTCAGATTTCTGCAGTGATGGGACCCTGTGCCGGTGGAGCCGTGTACAGCCCGGCTTTGACCGATTTTGTGTTTATGGTTGAAAATACCAGCTATATGTTTGTGACCGGACCCAATGTGGTGAAAACGGTGACGCACGAAGAAGTGACTTCCGAAGAACTAGGTGGGGCGTCTGCACATAATACTAAGTCAGGAGTCTCCCATTTTTCCAGTCCAAATGATGCCGTTTGTCTGAATGATATCCGGGAACTGATGAAATACATTCCCCAAAATTGCGAGGAAAAAGTACCGGAAATTGAATCCAGGGAACCGGATGCGGCTAAAGCCAAAGCCCTGGATGATTTGGTACCCCTGAATCCCAACAAGCCCTACGATATCCACGATGTGATAGACGGTATCATGGACAAAGATTCTTTTTATGAAGTACACAAGGATTATGCGGATAATATTGTAGTAGGTTTTGCCCGACTCGACGGCAGGAGTGTAGGTGTTGTAGCCAATCAGCCGTTATCACTGGCTGGTGTGCTTGATATTGATGCTTCGCTGAAGGGCGCACGTTTTGTTCGCTTCTGTGATGCTTTCAACATCCCGCTGGTGGTTTTTGAAGATGTGCCCGGATTCCTGCCGGGAACGGACCAGGAATGGGGCGGAATCATAAAACACGGCGCGAAGCTGCTATATGCTTTCTGTGAAGCTACTGTTCCCAAGATGACGGTAATCACCCGTAAAGCCTACGGTGGCGCTTATGATGTAATGAACTCCAAGCACATCCGCGCGGATTATAACGTAGCGTGGCCAACCTCCGAAATTGCCGTGATGGGAACCAAGGGAGCTGTTGAGATTATCTTCCGCAAGGAAATTGCGAAAGCCGACGATCCTGAAGCGAAGCAAAAAGAGCTGGAAGATGAATACAGCGAAAACTTTGCTCATCCTTATTTAGCTGCAGGACGCGGATTTATTGATGATGTGATTCATCCACATGAAACGCGGGAAAAACTAATTAAAGCGCTTGAATTATCGCACAACAAGGTAGACAGTATTCCCAAGAAAAAGCACGATAACCTGCCGATTTAATTCGCTGGTAGTTTTTTAAATTCATCCATCTAAATAAAAAAGGTGCTGCTCAATTAAGAACAGCACCTTTTCTTTGTTACCGAGATTTTTCTAAATCAATGTTACTTGATTAGTGTCATTTTCTTGCTGATGGTCTGATTTTCAGCGGTAAGCCGGTATAAGTAGATACCTGATGACAAGTTGCTTGCGTCAAAGTTAACGGTATGCTGACCTGCATTTAAGCGCTGATTGGTAATGACAGAAACCTCTTGTCCAAGCATGTTATATACGGTCAGTGTTGCCTGCCCCGCTTCAGCCAGTGAGAACGTGATCTCAGTGGTTGGGTTGAAAGGGTTCGGATAATTTTGCTCAAGTCCAAACTCGGCAGGATTAGAGTCGATGGTTTCATTAGAAGTAACCATACCGCGTTCAATATTAGCGGTTTTTGGTTCACTTGCTGTCTCCTCACTTCCATCGGTTACCACAACGCGGTGATAAACGGTTGCAGAACCTCCGACCGTAATTCCAAGATCTCCAAGCAGGCCATCAAGAGTTTCAAAGGTAGTCTGGAATGATGTTTCCATTCCTACATTGGCATTAACTACGATATTTTCGAAATCGGCATCCGTAGATAGTTGCCAGATGTAAGCCAGCTCGTTACTGTTGGTGTCACTGGCAGCATCCCAGGTAGCTTCAAACATGGTGCTGCTTTCACCTTCCAGCATCAGGTTAGCACCATCAGCCGGTGCAGTAATTTCAGTCATGCCCGGTGCGGCATTGGCTGCAAGCAAAACTTGCCCGCGAAGCTCTCCACCGTTGTAGTTTTCACTATGGATATTCACATACATTTGCTCTTCGAAAAGCGCATCTTCCTGATTGGACTCCAACTCAAACATATTATTTGAGGCTACAAATACGCCGGAAGTATCACTTTCTCCAAGGGTGATTTCAATAGGTAATGCAACATCGCCGTTTTCAGCAACCGAGCCGATGTGGAGATGTCCACCGCCGGCAATACTGGTAGCTACGGCACTGCTCAGGCCTTGAAAGCCACCGCTAAGCATAATGTTACCATTGCTCATATACTCAACGGTTGCTGCACCAGAAGCAGAACTCATGATGGGCTGTACTTCATGAATACCTGCCAGATTGGTGTGAAAATATGCAGCTGCATCACCTAAAACTTGTCCCCGGATTTCGCCGCTTCCAATATCCACGCTATGTACATTTACATACATGTTACGTGCAAATAATTCAGCTTTTTGATCGGTGGATAAGGTATACATGTTATTTTCGGCAGCATAAACACCGGCTCTCATCTCAGCATCCAGATCAACGGACAGGGTAACTTCAACGCCACCATTTTGTCCGGCATGCCCAAGATGCAGATGTGAACCTACATTACTGTTGAAATCAGATTCTAATCCTGCAAAGGAACCGGTTACCACAAGGGTCTCTTCATGAACTTCAAGTACAGCGGCTCCCATGGCGTCTGTAGCTACAGAAGGTTGCTCTGCACTGCCTGAAAGTTGTGCAAAAAAGGTGGTTGCGCCGGCTGGCACTACCTGGCCGCGCAATTCTCCGGAAGCATATTCCGTGCTGTGGATGTTTACGTAAAACTCACGGTTCATCAACGCTGTGCGTTGCTCGCTTGTCAGTTCAAAACGGTTCTCAGATGCATGATAGCTTCCTGATAGTCCGTCTTCGGCAACATCTGCATTTAAAGAAATAGCTACGCTGCCATTGGTTCCCGCAGGAGCAATGTGTAGATGTGAGCCTCCGGCTACATCAGCGTTAAAAGAACTGCCCAGATTGGAGAACGATCCGGATACAAACAGGGAATCTCCGACCAATTCGAATATTACGGAGCCGCTGGCCATCGTGCGTACAGAGGGTACTTCAAATGCACCTGAAAGATTAGCGCGATAGTAAGCGTCAGCTTCGGGTTGCAGCTGGCCGCGTAACTCTCCACCGGTGTAATTTTCCGAATGGATGTTTACATAAAAGCCACGAGCCATTAAGGTATCAACCTGACCGGCTGTGAGTTCAAAGGTGTTTTCGCTGGCAAGAAAGCTGCCTCCACGGTTGTCGGCATCCGCTGAAACGGTAAGCGGAAATAGTACACCGCCGTTTGAACCAGCCATTGCAGTGTGGATGTGCGCTCCACCTGCAATATCGGTTGCAAGGTCGCTGCTAAGTCCCTCAAAATTTCCCTGAACGGTTAATTCGTTACCGGTTAGGGTAGCGGTTACTGAGCCAGTGGCCATCGAGGTGATGGGCGTGGCTTCATTGCTTCCGCTTAGTTGCGCTTCAAAAGTGGTTTGGGCCGATGCCGAAGAGTTGACTCCGAACATCATAGCTATTCCTACCACCATACTAAGTAGTATCTCTTTTGATAAATTCATATCGATTTTAGGTTTGGTTAATATTTATTCTGTCCTCATAGGGAGGTGATTTCACTCTTGACTACGAAGATTAAAACAAAGCGGATGGGGAATTAATTTAGTTTTTTGGGAATCAGTGGATAGGTAGTGTGCACCCGACATAACAGGCTCATATTTGTCCTGCAAAAAGAAAAGCTAGAAACTTAGTTATTTATTGGTTCCAACCGAGGGTTTAAAACCCTGCACTTTAGTATTGTGAAGAAATCTAATGCTAAAATCATGGAGTCATTCAGAGGGTACTCCCGAAGAACCTTAGCCAGAAAATGATTACCAACCTACCATTGGCAACAGCGCTTGGACTACTGGAAAAGTGATTTAGGAATGCATTACTGATGCTCTGCAAAATCTAACATCTACAAGCATGACCGTGTGGAGAGTAGAATGTCAATCCAAATCCATACATTTTTAGTGCAGGGTGATTTAGTATTTGAAGAATGAGACTATATGCTCTTACATATTGCCAAGCAGGTACATGTCGCCGGTGGGTTGGGGCATGCCGCCTTTGGGTTCCATCGTAATGGCAAAAGCACCTTGGTTAGCGGAACTGCTCAGCTGTTCAATTTTAAAGAAATTATCACGTTCGGGATCATCAACAGAAAAAACACCGGCACTTATAGGCTGCCCATCCAATATAAACCACAACTGATAATCCTTATCACTGGGCACGGATGGAATATTAGCAACCTGCAGCAGTGCCCGTCCGCCCTCTTTATCCCAAACGACTTTACCATACCCATTAGGACTCATTTCTTCGGTGCCGTCCATCATTACCAGGTCAACATCGCGGGCTTCCAGAATGGTTAACAATTCTTCCTTCTGTTGCACTTCGGTTTCAAGGCGCTGGATGGCAGATCGCTGTTGTGAGATTAGTTGCTCACTGGATTGTAGCTGATCCTGCAGGGATTGGGAATAGTAAAACAATCCAAGTGTAGCTGCTACCAGGATAAAGGATGCCGCAACCGCAACACGGTACCAGCGCATTTTGTGCACAGGGGCACGTGTGGCTCCGGATTCTTCAATCTTATTTAGTAAGGAAGTCTTTAGCTCCTCAGGTGGGGTTTCCAGTTTAGTTAACAGCGCCATCTCTGCGGCAGCTGCTTTCATATCTTCAAATAGTGCCAGTTGTTCCTCACTGGCACTGGCCAACAATTGCTCAAATTCCTGTTTTTCTTCTTCTGACAGGATATTGAGCACATAACCGGAACATAACTCCTCAAATCTTTCGTTTTCTGTGCTCATAGTTCCAACTCCTTTGACAAAATCTCCTTTAATTTCATCATTCCATCTCGAATCCTGGATTTAACCGTTCCCAGCGGTATTTCAAATTTGTCAGAAATTTCACGTTGGCTCATTCCTCCAAAATATGCTATTTCTAACATTTTTCGCTGCTTATCCGTTAGTTTATCCAATGCATCACGCACCCGTTTTGCCCGGTCCCGGAAAATGGTTTTTTCCATGGGATTGGCTTCCTCGGTGTATAGCGGGTGATAGACATCTTCATCATCAAGGCTTGTAGATTGCTTTTTTTGTTCTTTGTATACTTTGGAGCGCAGCCGGTCGATGGATTTATTTCTTGCCAACGAAACAATCCATGTATACACGGTTCCGCGTTCCAGATCATAACTGTCTGCTTTTTGCCATACGTTGATGAATACTTCCTGAAGGGTGTCTTCAGCCTCTTCTTGTTTTTTTAGGATGGTGCGAATCAACCCAAAAAGCAGGCGATTATAATGGTCATATAATTCGGAAAGGGCGGAAGCATCACGCATTTTAATACGTGCCATTAGCTCGCGGTCTCTTTCCTCGTCCTTCGTCAGGATTTTGCCAATCGCCGATAATATGAAAAAAAGCATAGGTTCTGTGAGTTATTATACGCAGGCAAGCCAAAACCGGATTGACATCCTGAATGATTATTATCCTAAGAAAAAGAAAAAAACCGGATTAACCCAATGCCTTCTGTATTGCTGTTTTTCCTGAAATTGGTGCTTTACAACTGAAATCCTGGCAAATGTATACCGTAGGCTGTCCCTCATTTTTCTTTTGGGATGAAGTATAGCTGGCTATACCGGCAAGAGCATCCCGGTTTTCGTTATGGATAAGATGAAAGACGGAGAAAGGGGAAAGGCTCTTCCTAAACTCATTCAGTATCGGGGCTGCTTCTTCCGGTGTTGCACAGAGTGTGATTTCCCGCGCATCCGCATGTAAGAATTGAACAGCCTGCATAGACTGGGTGATGCTGGCGCCTGATCGAATTAAATCGGCGGAGAAAGCCCGACCGGTTTTATCAGCATATTCTTCAAGCTCGGTATTACACGTCAAACGGCTAAGGCGAATCAGGTTTAGCATAGCAGTTGAATTGGCTGAGGGCAGGGCCCCGTCAAAAATTTGTTTCTGCCGGCCGTACACCTGGTCTTCATCGGAGATACTTGCATAGAAACCGCCTTTGTCTTCATCCCAAAAGAGATCAATAAACTGCTGATTCCAGTCAGATGCTTTTTTCAGGTACTCAGGATTCCATGTGCTTTCATATAACTCGAGGTAGGCCCGGATAAGAAAAGCATAATCATCGGCCATAGCTGGAATGGCGGCATCGCCGTCTTTATACCGGTGCAGAAGATTTTCTTCATCAACTAAATTCTCTTCGATAAAACCAATGGCTTTCTCTGCAGCTTCAATAAACCGTTCCTCATTAAAAGCAAAACCCGCTTTTGCTAAAGCGGCAATCATCAACGCATTCCAGTCCGTCAAAATCTTATCGTCCAAAAATGGACGCTCTCGTTTTTCGCGTTCCTGAAATAGCTGAGAGCGGATGTTTGCAAACCATTGCTCTTGTTCGGAGTTCAATGGTTTTTGAAGATGTGGGATATTGGCTCCGGTTCGCTTTCCGGTAGCTTCTTCTGCAAAGTTTCCATCTTCCTCAAAGTTGAAAAGGGCAGCAAAGTTTCCAGCCTCTTCAAGCGATAGGATGTCGGCAAGCTCTCCTTCTTTCCACACATAAAACTTACCTTCTTCGCCTTCGCTGTCGGCATCTTCGGCAGAATAGAAAGCGCCCTCGGTATGGGTTAAATCACGAAGTACATATTCCGCAATTTCATACACCGTTTGTTTGAATAGTGGATTCTGTGTGGCTTGCCAGGCTTCGATATAGGCCATCATCAGCAGTGCCTGATCGTACAGCATTTTCTCAAAATGAGGCAATAGCCACTGGGCATCGGTGGAATAGCGGTGAAAACCAAACCCGATATGATCCCAAAGTCCGCCTAAGCGCATTTTTTCTAACGTGGTGGTAACCATCTCGAGAAAACGGGTTTCACCGGTAAGCTTCCATTGCCGGAGCAGAAACATCAGGTTATGAGGGCTGGGAAATTTCGGAGCTTCGCCAAAACCACCATGCTGTTCATCAAAACGCTGGGCAAATTGCTCAGCCGCAAAATCGGTGGCTTCGATTCCGGGAAAAGAGCCGCTTTCAAACTCTTGGGAGCGACCAAAGCCTTCCCTGATTTTATCAGTGGCTTTCTGTACCCGTTCGGGTTGATTTTGCCACATGCCCTGCACGCCTGGAATCAACTGTCGAAGCCCGATTCGGTTGGCCCGGGCTTCTTTGGGAATATACGTACCTGCAAAAAAAGGCTCCTTGTCCGGTGTCATGATGATATTCAACGGCCAGCCGCCTTGCCCCGTAAGCATTTGGCACACCGTCATGTAGGTACTGTCGATATCAGGCCGTTCTTCACGATCTACTTTTATATTTACGAAAGCTTCATTCATGAGGTCCGCAATTTCGGGATCTTCAAAACTTTCATGGGCCATCACATGGCACCAGTGGCAGGTAGCATAGCCAATGGATAGGAATACAGGCTTGTTTTCCGCCTTGGCCTTTTCAAAGGCCTCATCACCCCATGGATACCAATCCACGGGGTTATCGGCATGTTGTTGCAGGTAAGGACTTTTCTCGCTAGCGAGTTTATTGGGCATCGAAATCTTTTTTGAACCGCTGACTATAATCTACAATGAAGCGGTCGTATTTAGTTTTCATTAAAGGGGAGGTGATAAGAAAATCAGCTGATGAGCGGTTACAGGCCATAGGAATATTGTACACAATACTAATTCGCTGCAGGGCTTTCACATCTACATCGTGTGGCTGGGCTTGCAGGGGATCCCAGAAAAAAATCATTACGTCAATTTCATTTTGAACAATAGCCGTACCAATTTGGAGGTCTCCGCCCAAAGGACCACTTTTGAAGGCAAAAACGGGCAAGTCTAATTTCTTGGAAACCAGAGATCCGGTAGTACCTGTTCCAAAGAGGTTGTGTTCAGAGAGATGTTCCCGGTTATATTCGGCCCAGTCCAGCAGATCAGCTTTGCGGTGATCGTGAGCAATCAGCGCAATATTTTTTTTGGGTTTCATGGCCTGTATGGAATCCTTGATCATTGGATTCGATTTCTTTGCTGACATAATCTTTTCGTTGGTTTAGGATGATATTCAGGGCAAAGATGCAAAGCCTGAGGCAATTATAAAAGCATATTTAGCAATAATTTGAGGTGGTAACGCTTTTTGTTTTTTATGGAAGATTGGGGGGTGATATAGTGATAAGTTTTTAGCGGTGAGTTTTGAGTTATAGAGTAGGATTTTCATGTTCAGCACTCAGCACTCAGCACTCAGCACTCAGCACTCAGCACTCAGCACTCAGCACTCAGCACTCAGCACTCAGCACTCAGCACTCAGCCCGAATCACGCAACCTGTAACCCGTAATCCCAGCTCCTAAATAACCAGACGCATAGGTGGGCGCTCAAGGCGAATCTGTTTTACTTTAAATTCCTCATCATCAAAACCCTTGAGCTCTTTCATGCTTTCTTTAACGAAAAAGGTTTTGGAGTTTTTCTCGAGATAAAGCTGCACATCAGGATGATTGAAAACAGCTTCAGAAACCATAATTTCTTTCTCAGAGGCCAGGTCTACCATCCGGGATGCAATATTAACGGTAGTGCCAAAATAGTCGATGCGACCATTAAGGTTTACGGCCGTGCAATCGCCAAAATGGACTCCGGCTTTAATTTTGAAAGCTTCGCCGACCGGGGTAGAGGTTGTGAAAATTTGTTGAATACGCTGAACCGCTTTAAGGGCTGATACCGGTTCGGAAAACACAGCCATTACCGAATCACCGATGGTTTTTACAATACCACCCCGTTCTTCGGCTACAATATGCTGGATAATCTTAAAGTGCCCCATCACGCGACCAATTGCGGATTCGTCCCCTTCCTGAACATACAATTCGGTGGAGTTCATCAGGTCGGTAAACAGCATGGTCACCTCAGAGGCTTTAACCTTGCTGGTGTCTTTCAGGGTTTCTTTGGCAAACAGGGAAATAAAGTCGACTGAAGAACTGACTTCGCTGGCGTAAATGGCTTCTTCCTTCCAATTCAGTTTTTCAAGATAACAAACCACCTTCTTGGAGGATTTGTTTTTGATAATCAGGTTGGGTTTGCAAGATAATGTGATTTCCTGGCCATTCAGCTCATCATCGGTCAGGTGGATCGTAATGTTTTCGGCGCCATCATCCCGCACGTGGAATTTCAGATGGCCATCATGTTGCATGGAACGGAATACATAGGTGCCTTCAGATAATTTAACCTGAGGGTAACGTTCATCTCCAATTTCCAGATATTGCTGAACCTTACGGTGCGGCTTGGAACCCGGCCCGCCCAGGCAATATTTCTTGTCAGCTACTTTTCTGATAAGCGGATGGGGAGTAAAAACGAGATGCATGTTGCGGTTGAAATCCAGGGCGTAATCCGCTTCACAATCATCACAATACAAATGCACCCGAACATCTTTCATCTTCCTGAAATTATGCTTGGGTGATTTACAATGTGGGCAGCATACATCCCAGCTAAAATCGAGGATATCCAGTTTAGCCGCATGCAGAAACACGTTCAGGACCGAGTATTTCTTTTCTCCCCAATACTCAGCAAGGGTGTAGGGGTGAATTCGTTCTAAATCGTCATCCTCAGCATATCGTAACAGATCAACCAGTCGGTCAGCGATACGTTTGCGTTTACAAACGTCGATCAATTTTTCTTTGAGGAAACCCAGCTTGCGGTCAACGCCCCGCTGCAGTTTAGACTTATTGCTTAGTTCGTAAGGTCTTAAGTCTTGAGAAAGACTCTCCTCCAGTGTATTCATATACTGGGTAAGCTTTCTCTTTACAAAAGACTCGATATAAAATTTCACCAGCAGAGAAAGATACAGGCTGGATGGAGTTACCTTGATTTTAAAGACAATCTTAGTGCCATTCTGGGTGCCGGTGAGTTCGCAAAAGATATCGAGGTCTTTCATAATCCCCATCTTGTAATACCTTTTCATCCCGTATCGGTAAGGATATTCCCAGGTATAAGGCTCTTGCAGCCAGCTTACGTAAGATTTGAGATTGTTGTGGCTCAGCTCTAAAAAACCTTTGGTGGTATTGCGAGAGAGGGAAGTCTGTTGAACCGGGGTGGCGCCTAATTTTTTAAACAGACGGTTAGTATCAGATAGATACGGCCATAGCTTCTCAGGTGTGGCCTGGAGAGAGTATTGCCATTGGTAAAATTGCTGTTGTCCTTCTTTCATTCTATCTAATCCTGTAACTCTATTACAAAAGGTTCGAATGTTGATATTTGAACCCTTATCTTAGGTTTCTACAAGTAAAGAGTTACTGACACCCTAAATGTTACAAAAATTTTAATAAACGATTATAATTAATGGCTAAAGAACGAACACTCACCATTCTGAAACCCGATTGTGTACGCAAAGGACTCATTGGAGAAGTAACCAAACGCATTCAGGAAGCTGGATTTGACATCCTTGCGATGAAAATGACCCGACTTACTAAAGATACCGCAGGTGGATTTTACGCGGTGCACAAAGAGCGTCCTTTTTATGATGAACTCTGTGAGTTCATGAGCAGCGGTGCTTGCGTGCCTATGATCCTTGAAAAGGAAAATGCCATTGCTGATTTCCGCGAGCTTATTGGCGCTACCAATCCTGATGAAGCGGACGAAGGAACCATCCGTGCGGACTTTGCCGATAGCGTGGGCGAAAATATCATCCACGGATCCGATTCTGTTGAAAACGGCAAAATTGAAGCCTCTTACTTTTTTGCTGAGTCTGAAGTGGTAGCTAATCAGGCCTAATAGCTTCCAGCTTTTTTTCTTTAAAAAGTTTGATTAACCCTGCGATATAAACCGTGGGGTTTTTTTATGTCGAAGATTCTCAAACCACCGGGCGTAATTAGTATTTCCTAATATTTGAATAGAGAAAGGATTATTTGTTTTAAATGGCTTTTTTTTATGAGCAGGCTTTAAATGACAACACTAATTTAACAGCACAATTCTACAAAGCTTAACATTTTAAGGAACTGGTTTTAGGGATTTTATCAACTAAGGGACTTTAAACACTTAATCATGATTATGAAAACGTTTACGAATTTTCTTTTTTCAATTGTAATGCTTCTGGGTTTTTCGATGGGGGTGATGGGGCAGGATATATTATTAGATGATGATTTCGAATCTGGCAATCTAAATAATTGGACAGATGCCGCGTCAGATTGGGAAGCTTCTACTACAAGTCCGCTCAATGGAACATATTCATTAAAACATGCTCTGGATAGAGTTGAGTCTGAGAGTACTATTTATACATCTATAACAGCCAGCGATTTATCTACAAAAGTTACTATATGGCAATTAAATTTGAAGAACGGAAGCTGGGACCCATCAGGAGGCAATGATTTTAGTTTTGTTTTGATGGCAGATGAGTCTGATCCAAGCAGTGAAACGCTAAATGGTTACGTAGTTGGTATTAATTTTAGTGGAACTGATGATCTTTTAACTTTATGGAAAATTACAGGTGGGAGTGCTAGCTCGTTAATTACTACTGAATTTGATTGGGGTAGTGGCGATTTAGTAGGTATCAAAGTAGAGCGAAGTAGTTCTGGAGACTGGCAACTATTTTATGATAATGATGGTGATTTTGATAACCTAACGTTAGGTGGTTCTGCAACAGACACTGATCATTCTACATTTTTATATTCTTCCATTTTCTTCGATTATACAAGTACAAGAGCAGGGGAACTTTGGATTGATGATATATTGATTCAGCAAAACGATGAGACTGTTAAGGGGGAGCCTGCCGATTACCCTTCGACCTTATCAGCAACTGGTTCAATCAAGTCTGTAAACTTGAGCTGGACCGATGCCTCAAGCTCACCCACTCCAGATGGGTATTTAATTAAAGCCAGTGATACAGGTTTTGGGACTATTACAGATCCCGCAGATACAAATCCGGAAGCAGAGGATACGGATATTTCAGATGGAATAGCTGCACTTAATGTATTGCAGGGGGCTGAAGAGGTTTCCTTTTCAGGATAACAGAAACAACCACCTACTATTTTAAAATCTATCCATATACAAATTCTGGAAGTGATATAGATTATAAAACAGATGGAACCGTACCTGAAGCCCAGGCAACCACATTGGATACTCCTGATATAGTTTTAAATGAATTTTTGGCAGATCCACCGGGAGGCAGTGAAGGTGATTTGGAAGGTGATGCAAATAATGACGGAAGTAGAAGCTCGGATGACGATGAGTTTATAGAATTTGTAAATACCGGGAATTCAGATCTCGATATTAGTAACTGGATCATTGAAGATGCCGGAGGAACTACGCACACTTTTAGTGATCCAACCATTCTAAAACCTTTACAGGCTGTGGTAGTTTTTGGTGGAGGAAGTCCTTCCGGAGAATTCGGTGGAGCTTTAGTTCAAACAACAGGTTCTTTAAGTCTTTCAAATACGGGAGATGACATCGTCCTTAAAAATGATTCAGGAATAGAAATCATAAATTATACGTACGGTAGTGAGGGCGAGGATAATCAGTCTTTAACTAGAAATCCGGATTTATCTGGGAACTTTGAAAAGCATACCACTGCTGATACCGAGGACGGCACTGCCTTTTCCCCCGGTACACGTATTGATGGTTCTACTTTTCAGCCCTCTGTAACCATCTCCGGCGATGCCGGTTGGCGCCTACTTTCATTCCCTGTAACGGGTGGCACGGTAGAAGACATTTCTGATAATACAGCCATACAAGGCATTACCGGCGGTGATAATCCTGATAATGACGCTAACATTATCTTATATAAATCAGGTACTGACTTTGGAACTCCTACTAACGCGAGTACAGCCATCGGTGATGGGTATGGGTTTGCTGTTTATTTCTACAATAATTCTGTAGCAGGAAGTTCTCCTTTGCCTATCACGCTGGATGCTTTTGGGAGTGAACCGTCAAGTGATGTTACCGTTGATTTGAACGATGCGGATGACTATACCCTGGTGGGTAATCCATATGCTTCCAATTATGATTTATCTCAGGTTTCTGCTGCAGGAGGAACCATTCAGAATGTGATTCATTTCTGGGATGATAACAACAATACCTATGTAGAGCAGGATCGCACCACACCATTTATCGTAAGTGACTGGCAGGGTTTCTGGGTAGAATCTCAGGACGGAGCTGAAAGCATTACGTTCCCCACTTCGGGTAAGACTTCTGATTCTGCTACTCAAAGTTACTTTGCAAAAGCAAAACAGCAGAAAGCAGATATTCACTTTACGTTAAGCTCCGACCAATCACTCGATAAAGCTATTCGACTTAGTTTCAGAGAACAAGCACTGGAGGGATGGGACGTGGATGATGCTTCTAAATTCATTCCGATGGTTGCTAATTATGCGACTATGGCTTTTGTAGGAACGGATGATAAGCCTCAATCTGTATTATCACTTCCAATGGATATTGATGAATCCTATGAGATCAGTCTTAGAGAGTCGATTGTGGGGATTGAAAAAGGCACCTATACATTTAGCTGGGAAGGATTGGAAACTGTACCTCAGGATTTCGAAGTGCTGTTGCATGATTATGAAACCGGCGAAACACTGAATATGCGTGATTACAGCGAGTACGTGTTTGAGGCCGAAGCAACGACCATGCCCAAGCAAATTGCTCAAAGTTTTTCTGAGCGGCCTGTAGCCCGTATCCAAAAAGCGAAAACAGAAGAGGCCGGCCGCTTTGGCATTTCTGTGATTTCTGGAACATCCGTGTCAAACGAAGAAGTAGCTGAACCCCAAAAGTTTGCACTTGATCAAAATTATCCGAACCCATTCAACCCGGTTACGAATATCAAATACTCTATTGCAGAGTCTGGTCCCGTTCAACTATCAATATTCAACGTTATGGGACAAAAAGTTACTGATTTAGTAGCTGAAGATATGAACCCGGGAACTTATCAGGTAAGCTGGGATGCCTCAAACATGGCAAGTGGCGTTTATTATTATCGTCTGCAGACCAATGCAGAAGTGCTTACTCGTCAGATGACACTCATTAAATAATTCAGGATTACTAATTAATAGTTGATTTCCTAATATCAAGATTATGAAAACTACAATTTACATCGTACTAAGTTTTGTTTTTTCGCTGCTGTTAATACAATTGTTAATGGCCCAGCCGCCAGGGTTGCCTCAAACTCCCTCACAAGCCCCCATCGATGGAGGCCTGGCATTACTTGCTGCTGCGGGGGGAGGATATGCCCTTAAAAAACTACGTGACCGCAAGAAAATGGATGACAATATTGATATGTAAGTTGTCAATTTGCCCTCCCAATAATAGAAAGGTTCGGTTGGAGCCTTTCAGATACTGAAATATTTTTGAGCTGTCCATCTAAAGCTAATTAGATATTTATATCGGTTACCAAATCAAATGCTTGCTTTATTTAAAATTGTTGGAATAATTGCGTATATTAGCCAATTGTAAAATTCATTAAGCCGCAGACGCAATATCTAAGCTTTCCGTACGTCAGTTTAGTAAAGCTTGAAGGACATATCATCTGCGCAAGCGCATTCGCAAACATTCATTAAATCAGATTAAACAGTGGCAAAAAGTTCTGGAATCTCTACCCGCGAGTCAGAGTCATTAGATCGCTATCTGCACGAAATAGGCAAAGAGAAACTAATTACCCCGGATGATGAAGTCCGGTTAGCCAAAGAAATTCAAAAAGGTAGTCAGAGAGCATTAGAAGACCTCACCAAAGCTAACTTACGCTTTGTGGTTTCGGTTGCTAAGCAATATCAAAACCAGGGACTCTCCCTCGGTGATTTGATTAACGAAGGAAACCTCGGCTTGATTAAGGCTGCCAAGCGTTTTGACGAAACCCGTGGTTTCAAATTTATTTCATACGCCGTTTGGTGGATTCGTCAGTCTATTTTGCAGGCACTTGCAGAGCAAAGCCGTATTGTACGCCTGCCGCTAAACCGTGTTGGTGCTCTTAACAAAATTGGTAAAGAGCTTTCTAAGCTGGAGCAGGAATACGAACGTGTTCCTTCTGCTCACGAGCTTGCTGAAAGTCTTGAGATGAGCGTTGGTGAAGTTGCTGATACTCTTAAGATATCAGGTCGTCACCTCTCTATGGACGCACCTTTTGCCCAGGGCGAGGATAACCGTCTGCTGGATGTGCTCGAGAACGAAGAAATTCCTAATCCCGATTTCGATCTGATGGGTGAGTCCCTAAAAGTGGAAATCGAGCGGGCATTATCTAAGTTGACAACTCGTGAGGCCGAAGTGATTCGTCTGTATTTTGGAATTGGACGAGAGCACTCGCTTACACTTGAGGAAATTGGCGAACGCTTTGATCTGACTCGCGAACGTGTTCGTCAGATTAAAGAAAAAGCACTCCGTAAGCTGCGTCATCACAACCGCAGTGCAGCACTGAGAGCATATCTCGGGTAATAGCCACTTACATATTTACTGTTTTCAGCCCTGTGTAATATCGATTGCACAGGGCTTTTTTTATTGATTTAGATTCCAAAAGATCAACACTATAGCTTAGGACTCTTAGAGCAAACATAAAGCTGAATAGCATCAAAAAAATCTAAAGAGGACTTATTATAGTCCAATTGATTGCGTTACATTTAGGTTATGAGAAAAATACTTGCCATTATATTCATATTAATTGCGCTTTCTCAATTAGCGGAGGCACAGCGCTATCCTTTTCGCACCTATTCCATTGAAGAAGGATTGAGTGAATCGGTAGTGTATGATATTGCACAGGATGATGAGGGGTTTATATGGCTGGCTACTGGTTATGGGCTGAACCAGTTTGATGGGGTTCGCTTTCAGAATTACTTTGAAGAACAGGGTTTGAACAGCAGCCGGATTCGCTCTCTACACAAAGGAAACGACGGTCGAATTTGGATTGGCTCGGAAGCAGGTGTTAACTATTGGCAGGCTGATAGTATCTATTCAATAGATGTATTGGCTCCACTGGAAAACACTACAGTGATAAGTATTTTTCAGGACCGATTGGGAGATATGTGGTTTGGTACCGATGGAAGCGGAGTATGGCAATTAAGAGATGGATCCATATTAACCCAATATTCAACCAGCAATGGGCTGGCTAATAACAGGGTACGGGCAATAGCAGAATCGCCAGCTGGAGATTTATGGTTCGCAACACGGGGAGGAGTAACGGTTTTAAGTAACGGCAACTTTAGAACATACACCATTGAAAATGGTCTGCCTGCAAACCGTATTCGCGATATTGAAATAGACAATAGTGGTACGGTGTGGATTGGAAGCCGTAATGGTTTAGTGAAATTTAAGGATGACTCACTTCAGGTATTCAATACCACCGATGGATTGGTAGATAATTTAATACGTTCTATTTCTATAACAGACAGGGGGGAACTTTGGATTGGCACAGAAGGTGGATTGAGTAATTACGATGGCAGTAAGTTTAGCCGGTTTAACACCTCTTCAGGCTTGTCAAACAATATGATATACTCCTCAATTATCGACCGGGAAGGGAATATATGGCTTGGAACCTATGGAGGAGGCGTAAGTTTGTTTTTGGGAAATTATATAGCAAGTTACGATGAAGAAAACGGCCTCCCCAATAACCTGGTTACCACTTTTGCTGAAGATGGAGAAGGTCGGCAGTGGATTGGAATGTATGGTGGCGGGATTGTAGCTCTTGAATCAGAATCTTTTGAGGATTATGGCAAAAATCGTCAGTTGCCGGATGATCAAATATACAAGTTGTTTACAGATTCAAAGCAACGTATGTGGATTGGTATGAGAGAGGGGCTTGCCAGATTAGAAGATGACGAAATTAGCGTTTTTAGTGATGAAGAGTTTCCCTTCAGAAAAGTACGTCATATTCTGGAAGCATCTGATAGCTCATTCTGGATTAGTACCTATGATGATGGTATAGTACGGTACAAGGAAGGCAATTTTGAGCAGATTACTACGGAAAATGGGCTGCCTAATAACACGGTTTTGGCTGCTGTGGAAGATAACGAAGGTGCCATCTGGATAGCTACTTACGGGGGAGTGAGTAGATATTTCAACGGTGAGTTTCAAAATTTTTCGTTGCAGGATGGTTTGCCAAATAACGGGGTAATGAACCTTCTAAAAGATGAAGAGGGCCGGATATGGGCTTCAACATTTGGGGGTATTGCTTGGTTTGATGGCCAACGTTTTAGAAGTATTACCACTGATGACGGATTACCGGACCGGGTGTGCTACTTTATTGAGCAAAGCGAGGACGGTTACTACTGGATTGGAACCACAAATGGAGTAGTCCGTTTCGACGGACAGGCTTATCTCAATGATGAAGTAAATGAACAGGACCAGCCTGTCTTTCAAGTTATCAATAAGGAAATCGGGCTGGTTGCAGATGAATTAAATCTGGGCGCGGTGTATGAAGACTCAGAAGGCCGGCTTTGGTTTGGAACCGTAGAAGGCTTTAGCCGTTTTAACCCGGATTTGTACAAACAAAATCCAGCTCCTCCCATTGTTCATATTCGTGGGATTAATGCCTCGGGTAGAGAGTATCAACCCGGAAAAGAATTCACCTTATCTCACCAGGAAAATTACATTGAAATATTTTATACCGGAATAAACTTCACTTCGCCTAACCAGATTTTGTATGAGTATAAACTCAGCGGAATTGATCCGGAGTGGCAGCAGACTTCATCACGGAGTATTAAATATCCGTCATTGCCGCCTGGAGAGTACACGTTCAAGGTACATGCCAGAAGTTTAAACGGAAGCTGGAGTCCGGAAATTGAAGAGGTCAATTTTCATATCACAGCCCCTTTTTGGATGCAGTGGTGGTTTTGGCTAATAGTTACTTTGATGATACTGGGGATTATTTATTTGTTTTATAACTATTACAGAGCCCGCAAGATGGTTGATATTGAACGTATGCGGGTCCGGATTGCGAGCGACTTACATGATGACGTAGGAGCTAGTTTAACAGAAATTGCCTTGCAGTCCGATTTTCTACAGGCTGGCGATGCAGATTCTGAGTTCAAACAATCGTTGGAGCAAATTGGTAAACAGTGTCGCAAAATTGTATCTAGTTTGGATGATATTGTTTGGTCTATAGATGCCCGAAACGATACCCTTGGGGATTTAACCGATCGTATGCAGGATTACATCTTACACACACTGGAACCCAAGAATATGGTGGTTCACTACGATTTTGATAATCTCAATATGGATAATAAACTACCCGTTGAGGTTAAAGAGAATCTGTATTTGATATTTAAAGAGGCAGTAAACAATATTGCTAAGTACTCTAACGGTGATAAAGTGGACATTAAGATGGAAAACCAAAATGGTAGTTTCGAGTTTTTTATCACCGATAATGGAGATACTGGTAAAAGCACGAAGAAAACCGGTCACGGTTTACGTAACATGGAAATGCGGGCAAAAAGAATTGGCGCAAATATTACTATTGATACTAATGACGGTTTTACCATACAGGTAAAAGGAAAATTACACTCAAACTAAAAACCGGATAAGATGGCAGTTATAGGAATTGTTGAAGACAACAAAAAAATCAGAGATCTAATACAGCGTTATCTTGATATGCAGGATAAAATGGACTGTCCGGTTGCGGTTGATTCCGTTGAGGAAATGCTGGAGCATCTGAAAGAGCATCAAAAGCCTGATGTTATTTTGATGGATATTCAGCTGCCGGGGATGTCGGGTATAAAAGGGATGGAAATCATCAAAGAAAAATACCCTGAAATCGAAATCATCATGCTGACGGTTTACCATGATTCTCACAAAATCTTTGATTCCCTGAAAGCAGGCGCATCCGGTTATCTGTTGAAGCATACTTCTTTACCTGAAATTAAGGAATCAATTGAAAGCCTGTTGAAAGGTGGTGCCCCGATGTCACCACAAATCGCCCGTAAAGTGATCTCACATTTCAATGAAGAGACGCCCAAGAAAAATGAGAACAGTGCACTTACCAATCGTGAACAAGACATCGTAAATGGATTGGTGGATGGTCTCAGTTATAAAATGATTGCTGATCGCTACGATATTTCTATTGATACGGTGAGAGCGCATATCCGGAACATCTACAAAAAATTACACGTTAATTCTAAGGCCGAAGTTATAACCAAATCTTTGCGTGGCGAGATCTGATTTCACATTAACATGTTATACAATGTGAGATTGTGTACTTGTATTTTAGATACAGAAACCTGAGCCAAAGTAGTAAATGGAGCATATTATGAAACGTTCGATACTTCCCAACTTCCTGACGATAGCCTTACTGCCCTTATTATTTACAGGCTGCTACACGCAATTACAAACTGCAGATCGGTTTCCCGTAGAGGAAGATCGTTACACTGATTACTATGCCTGGGATGGTTCGGAGCAAGCACGAGCTGATACCAGAAATCAGGAAACTACTGCTCAGCCTTATACATACACCAATCCACAGCAGGAAACGGGCTATTATGATGAAGATGTTTATGTGGATCAGGAATTGGCACTCGAACAGGAAGGTATCTACTACAAAGATTTTGAAACCGCACAGTGGTACAAGGATCATTACGCTGATAAATATTACTGGATGGGGTACGATGACGGATACGACCGTGGCTACAATAAAGGATACACCCATGCAGTAGACGACTACCTTGATTATTACGTATATGGTTACACTCCCTGGAGCTATCACCGTTGGTACCGACATAATATTTACTACTCCAATTTCTTCAATCCAAACTTTTATGACTACGGACCTTATTTAGGAGTAGGTTTTTATCACGGATATGGTTATCGCTGGAATGCAGGTTATTACTGGGGATTTAATTATGGTTACCGCATGCCAGGATATTCCTGGGGATACTGGGCGCATCCTTATTACACCAGTGTAAGCGTGTACAATAATTATCACCGATCAAAAAGATATAGCAGATCTTCAGACTTATACAGAAAAGGTCCAAGAGGTAACGGGCTGGTCAATAGAGAGTCCCAAATAAGAACGCGATCGGGTTCAGCCACTAATACAAATCGAAATACGTTACGCTCAAGAAGTGATTTGACGGAACGTTCACGAAGCTTATTAAATGGCTCAACCCGTACTCGTTCAACCGGTCGTACAATTAATTCAACCGGTATAACCCGAAGCCGAGACCGATCTACCACTGGTACAAATGTCAGAAGCAGAGGTACATCAACTATCGACAGCAGAAGCAGAACTACAGGCCGTAGCATCAATTCAAGAAGTGGTTATAATGGCCGTTCCGGTTCTTCTGTAAACAATAATCGCTCACTACGAGTGAACAGAGATGTGACTCCGTCAGTTAGCGACGTTCGATATAGCATTCCCACCCGTAAGATTAAAATGCGTAGCAGGGATGTGACTCCCAGCAGGTCCTCATTTTCAATAGATGATTACTTTGAAAGTAAAAGAAGACAATTGGATCGATCTTCATTTATGGATTCCAGAAGCAGAAACACTTCAAGAAGTACGGATATTCGTTCAAACAGATCGAATACGAGCCGTCCAAAAATTAACCGAAGTAGCAGTCGCTCCAGTTCGCCTAAGATTAAAAGAAGCTCCTCTAGCTCTAATTCTCGCAGCCGGGGTTCCAGTTCTTCCTCATCTTCTTCAAAAAAGAAGAGAAGCAGAGGCGGTAACTAAAAATACCTGCACCCATTAATTTTCACTTAGCCTAGAACAAAATGAAGAGGATATTTTTCCTTTTAATGCCCTTGGTGTTTGTGTTCAACACCGCTTTAGCCCAAGACGGGCATAACCAATTCTCATATTCAAATCTCGCATTACAATACAGCAGCTATAACCTTGATGGCAGTGGGAGTTCTAACATGTATCCCACGGTGGCTAATGCCAACGGCTATGGAAGCTATCTTCAAAACTCGGCCAGCGCTGCACTGATGAAGCAGGATTTCATGAGTTTTAGCTTATACCATCAACAGTCCGATTACGAAAACTCCTATTTGGGTAATAGCCTGAATACCAGTGAGCAAGAGACGAAACTGGGAAATATTGGTTTTGTCTATCAGTTTCCTGTTAGCCAGGGTAGTTTGGTGATTGGAGCCGGTTACAACCGGGTGAATAACCAAAGCGGAAACTTTCGGGTAAGCGGGCGTAACAATCAGAGTACGATTACCGATGCATTTAAAAACCCGGGGAGTGATTATTTTGATCTCGCTTTCGAAACCTATGCGATTGATTATGGAGATGTTGATTCTACCTACTTTGAGTCAATATTTCGGATTGGATTTACACCAAACCAGTATCCGGGGATTAATCAGGAAGCGAAAATTTCGTACGAAACTGATTTAGGAGAGTATTCTTTCTTCCTGGGGACTGAATTTCAGAAAAACTTATTCATTGGAATATCAGGTGGATTGGTCACAGGTTCCTACAAGTATCGTCGTGATTTTCTGGAGACCGATTCTCAGAACGACTATGCAGGAAATTTTATCCCATCTGATGTATCGGAAGAAGGAACGGATATTTATCAAATCTTAACCCATGATGAAATTGATGCAGATATTACCGGTTTCGATTTTCGTGTAGGAGCAATTTATAAATTAACTCCTTCGTTCAGTGCGGGGGTAGGTGTGTTGTTACCTTCTATCCTGAGGGTAGAGGAAGACTATTACGCTTCTATTGAAACAGAACTGGATGATAATTCAACTCCTTTTTTCTACGATATATCCAATGAACAGGATTTTAATTACCGCATAAGAAAACCGGCGCAGTTTAATGTAGGAATTGCGGCCACCGATTTGAATGGTTTTGAATTTGCAGCCTCCGCTGAATACACGGATTATGCAAATTTAAGTCTTGATTTTATCTCTGATTCAGATACCGATTTTTCTGGTGAAGTAGTTTTAAGAGAGCAACAGGCAGCCTTAGACAGTGTGATGAATGCTGATTACAAAAAGGTAGTAAATATTAAACTCGGCGCGGGTTATAACTTTAACGATGACGTAAAAGTTATGGCCGGATACGCCTTTCTCCCAGGTCAAAGTAAAAGATATGAAGCTGATAAAAATGTAGTATCAGCAGGTATTAAAGCCAGAATTTTTGAAAATGTGGAACTGAATTTAACAACTCAGTATCAATTCTGGCAAGACCGGTCTGAGCTCTACAATTACTATGATTTTGATGGATTCCAACAGTCTGAAACAATGTCTCATGAAAATTCACGGTTGAATATTCACGCAGGCATAAAATTTATTTTTTAGCCTCACTGATTTTATAGTTCCAACCCATGTAGCTGAAAAAAGGTCTTTTGATTAAGGCCTTTTTTTCTTTTTAGATGCTTTTCTGATAGCTCGCAGTTTTCTTTTTTTGGGTAAAATAATTCAAAATATATCTATCGGTGGTTTCAACTAAGAGCTGAATGCCCGTTATTTGAGCAGAAACTTCAATCAACGGGATTTTTATGCGATTTTTTAAAAATGTCAGCTTTTTGCTGATAGTACTTGGCTTTATTTTTTCAACTTCTTTGAAGGCACAAGGCGTACTTACCTTCCAGGATGTAATGAAATTTGAGGATATCGGGGATATTGAGCTTTCGGCTGATGGTAGTTGGGTGGCTTATGAAGTATGGCCCGACCGCGGCGATGGGGTGGTAGAAGTGAAGAGCACTGATGGCCGCCAGACTTTTACCATTAACCTGGGAGCTTCCCCTAAAATCACCCCGAAAGGAAAATGGGTGGCTGCCGAGCGTAAAGTGCCCTTGGCCGATCAGCTAAAAGATAGTAAGGATAAGCCTCAGCCCGGACTCTCTGTTTTGTCTACGGCTGATGGAGGAATAGTGCAGTTTGACAGCGTAAAAGCATTTCAGTTTTCGGAAGATGGTAAGTGGTTGGCTATCCATCACCTGCAAAGCAAAGAAGTGGAAGAGTTAAAATCTGAGAATAAGAAGCTTGGCTCGGAGCTGGTGCTTCGTGAGTTAGAATCGGGTACGGAATTTAGCTTTCCTTTTGTGCATGAAGTGGCGTTTGATAGTCTTTCCAATTACTTGGCGTATTCAGTGGTAGACACCACGGATGAAGAAAACGGGCTATTCTTATTTGATTTGAATACCGAAGAAACCATACCCGTAGATGCCAGTGCAAGCGGCTATTACACCAATCTGACCTGGGATTATGATCAACAAAAACTGGCGTTTACCAAGGCAAGCTATGATACTTCGTATGTAGAAAGTGATGCCTCGCTGCATGTGTGGAATGCCGAAAATGAATCACTAACGACACTATTTTCTGAGGGAGATGCGAGTGATGAATTTGTCCTTCGATCCAACAATGAGCTCACATTTACTAACGATGGCAACCGTCTGTTTTTTGGTTTGATGGATGCCGAAATGGCTGCGATAAATGCCCAAAAAGAGGAAGAGAATGAAACTCCGGCGGTGTATGATGTTAATGATATTGTGGAAGAACGCGGTTTGGACATCTGGCACGGCGATGATTCCCGAATCAAACCTCATGAAAAGAAAAGCTGGGAGTCGCGCAAAAATCATTTATACACCGCGGTGTATCTCTTAGATAAAAACGAGTGGGTGCAATTGGCTGATCACGAGATGCCGGACCTTCGAGTGGCTCATAATCCCGACGTCGTACTTGGCAGTTCTCAAGAACCTTACTTAAAGGAAATGACTTGGGAAGGCTTTTTCAATGATTGGTATCACGTGGATTTGGAAACCGGCGAGCGTAAGCTGATTGCCGAAAAATTATCGGAAGGAGCGTATCTGTCGCCGGGAGGGAAGTTCGTTGTGTACTACGCTGACAAAGACTGGCACTTGCTCGATATCGGCTCTGGAGAAAGCAGGAACCTGACTGGTGATCTTGAGGTGCCATTTTATGATGAAGACCATGATTATCCATCCAGAGTACCTGATTATGGATTAGCGGGCTGGATTGAAGACGACCGGGCCGTGCTGATTTATGACAAGTATGACGTCTGGCGCTTTGAAACCAATGGAGGGGAACCCAAAAACATTACCGGTGGGGAAGGTCGGGAAAACAAACGAATCTTTCGCATTGAGCGGATGAATAAGAAATGGGACGAAGCCTTTGCTAACAACGAAGAGCTGCTGTTGACTTCTTATCATGATTTGAACAAAAACTTTGGCTTTTACTCTGCCCATGCCAATCGCTCTGGAGCAAGCCGGTTATTGGAAGAAGACAAGAAATTCACCTTTGTGGAGAAAGCCAAGGATGCCAATGCAGTGCTATATAAACGGGAGGCGTATGACGAATTTCCAAACATCTGGGTGGCTAATAACTGGGAGTTTAAGCAAACCGAGCAGCTGACAATCCTGCATGACGATCTCAAAGAAAAATGGAATTGGGGTAGTGCCGAGCTGATCGATTGGCGAAGCGTGGATGGAACTTTTATCCAGGGGATTGTCATCAAGCCGGATAATTACGATCCTGAGAAACGCTACCCCATCATGACCTATTATTACCGGTTTTTCACTAATCGCTTGCATGATTTTAACGAGCCAAAAACAAACCATCGCCCGGTGTTTGCCCAATACGTGAGCGACGGTTATGTAGTATTTCTTCCGGATATTCGGTTTGAAATCGGTAGACCCGGTTTTGCGGCTACCAAGAGTTTGGTGCCGGGCATTCAAAAACTAATTGAAATGGGGATTGCCGATGAGGATAAACTGGGGCTGCACGGACATTCCTGGAGTGGCTATCAGACGGCCTTTATGGTTACCCAAACGGATATTTTTGATGCAGCGGTATCCGGCGCCCCGGTCAGTAATATGACGAGTGCCTACAGTGGCATTCGCTGGGGATCTGGGCTGGCCCGTCAGTTTCAGTATGAAAAAACACAAAGCCGTATTGGAGAAACGCTGGTGGACGCTCCGCTCAAATACATCGAAAATTCTCCGGTATTTTATGCCGATCGCATCAAAACGCCCATGTTGATTATGCACGGGGATGCCGATGGGGCCGTGCCGTGGTACCAAAGCATTGAATTGTATCTGGCTATGCGCCGTTACAATAAAGATGTGGTATTTCTGCAGTATCATGATGAACCGCATCATCCCCAAAAATTTCCGAATAAATTGGACTATGCCATTCGAATGAAGGAGTATTTCGATTATTACCTGAAGGGTGTAGGCCAACCAGATTGGATTTTGGAAGGAGAGGCTTATAGCGGCGAGTAAGCCTCTGTCACAGTAGTCAGAAAATGTTCTTCCCTTCGAGATTTGTAGAAGCGGGCATATTAATAGGATCTTTGAGGATGTCCTGGATGTACAGACGTTTTACAATGATCATACCGCAGGCTACAAGGGGCATGGCTAAGAGCACGCCCAAAAATCCAAGTAGATAGTAGAATAAAAACTGGCAGGTTATGATGAGCACCGGCGGGACTGATATGGCTCTCCGGTGAATCATCGGGGTGATAAAATAGCCTTCAACGCACTGTACAAAGGTGTAAAAAATAGCCACGTAAATGGTTAGCTCAATCCCCTCGGTTATGGCAAGCAGCAGGGTAGGGATTGCGGCAATAATGGGGCCTAAGTTTGGGATGAAAGTCATTAGCGCTGTAAATATTCCCAATAACAGCGGGTAGGGCATGCCTAACAACCAGAGTCCCAAGGTAGTTAGCGTACCCAGAATTAACATTGAAAATACCTGTCCCACCAGCCAGCGTTGGATGGTTAGCGAAATTTCATCAATAATTTCATTCACGCGTTGTCTGCGGCCGGGAGGGAAGAGCCGAATAAAGCCTTCGGTATATAATTTAGGCTCTGCCGCAATGTAGATGGCAGTAATGAAAATGAGGAAAAAGGCGGCAGTTATAGTGGTGAGGTTGCCAAAGAAATTGAGGATGCTTTTGGTCATGTCATAATCCTCACCGGTTTGATCGGTTTCATCCTCAAAGAAATCACGGAAGTGCGGATTCTCCTGGGCCAGTTCTTTGCCCCATCCGTATGGACGGATTTGTACTTTTATTTCCTCCCATTTTTCGGGTACTTCTTCGTACAGCATTTGTCCCTGTTGATACACCCTGGGCCCCAACAGGTACGCCATCCCCATAAACAAAGAAACCACGAATAGGACAACGCCGGTTAACGAAAGGCTTTTAGGTAACCCGGTTTTTTTGTAGATAAAATCACGGGCGGCACGAAAAATAACACCGAGTAGAATACCTGCAAAAATGACTAACAGAGTATCTATAGCACGGCCTACAAACATCAATAGCAGCGTTATTGACACTACGATTAGCACAACAATTAAAACCTTTTTCAGGAAAGAATACGTGTGGTTAGCTCTCTCTTGCTCTTGATCCATTAATACGCTGTTATGTGTCGTTTAGAAGTTTGTGTATGTGATTTTTTTAAGGATAATTCTCTCTGTGGTTATTCCATGGCGCAGACCTGGAATCTTTTTTTGTTAAATATCAAAAGTTGACCTCAAAACAACTATTAGCTCTCGGCTTTTTCGGGGATGCCCTTAAAGCTCTGATTTGTCCGATTTCTACTAACTTCTTTCTCGAACGCAGGTTAATTAGAATATCCTTCTACTTCTTTTAATAACTCAGAATCCAGCTGATGTTCCGAATCGTGGTGATGGAGTACAGAAACATCCCCGGTAGCCTCCATAACGACGGCTTTTACCTGGCTCAGTTGGGTGATATTGGCTTCCCTTAATTTCGCCCGTAGATCATCGTGAGTAACTTTAGCCTTCTGCATGTTTTTCTCGATGATGTGGGTACCGTTCATTAACAAAAGAGGCTTATTGTCAACGAGGTCACTTATAAAACTGGAATGATTTCGGAGGGAGGCTACCGACATTTGCAAAGCGTAGAGTATCCCAAGCGCAATCATTGCCTGCAATAAAGGCGGACTTTTAGTCAAAATAGTGCTCGCAATGATGGAACCGATAGCTACGGTTATGGCAAAGTCGAAGCTGGACATTTTGGAAAAGGAACGAAGTCCGGCAATCCGTGTATAAATGATAAGTGCGACATAGATCCCTATGCAGGAAATGAGAACCATTAGCAATGAGGTTGGGGAAGTATTGATCCAGGAAAAGTCCATAAGTCGTGGTATTGAAGTAAGTTTATAGTATTGTGCAACTTCTCTTATTCTAACTCATAAACGGTTAAAATGGTCCGAAAAACTGACATTTAAAAGTGAAAGAGCATTGAAGAGGAGCTACATGTTCAAATCAATAAGAGATTCTATGTTATTTGTGAACCCTGAGGATGTAATTAATCATGCCCGGAGCGAACACCATTTAGAGGTACATAAGGTAGAAGACTTTCGCAACATGAATAATCAGTATCATTTGATTGAGCAGGTGGTGGAAGATTATCAGGAATCATATATCACTGAAAGTTCCCTTAGTGGTTTAACCGCAGGTATTGGGGGCGTTGCCACTTCTGCTGCGCTATCCGGAATGGATTTGATCTCCTTTTCTATCCGTTTATACAGGCTTGCTCAGCAATGTGCCATACTGAATGGTTTCGAAGGGGAGGACCCGGCTGAAAAGGAGCAAATGTTGGATATATATTTTGAGGCACTCGGACTGAATGCTGTTGCTCAAGCCACTTTAAAACCACACTTTTTAAAAGCCAGTGCTGTGGCAGGAACCAAGCAAGCTTCTCAAAGTCTTCTTTTGAAACTAATCGTACAAACTGCCAAATTATTGGGTAAGAATATTTCAAGCCGAAGTGCAGGTAGGTTAATACCCGTTGTTGGGGGATTAATAGGTGCTTCTTTAAACCACTCCTTTGCTCGGAAAACCAGTAGTAGCCTTAAGCAAGCCTATAAGAATGAATACTTTAAAAGGTGGTACGGTGGAGTAACCGTAATAGAAGCTAAATAACCTGAGTTCGAAATAACATCTCAACTTTTACAGTAATTGCTCCGGCCTTCAGGTGAAGAAAACAAGAAAAATAAAGCTTTGCCCCAATGGATGTACGAGCATACACGTTCTTCAAAGCTTTGGCTGTATGACCCTTTACAATTCTTGCCGCCAACCCTCGACCAACGTATGGACTTTAATACCGTCACAATTCGGGTTCTTTACAAAATAGATACGCTTTCACCGGCCTGAAGGCCGGAGCAACTTATTTCTTATCTCGAACTCACGCTAAATAAGATGTAATTTGGATCCAGAGTTTGGTTATTACAGTCGTTCTGTATTAGCTTACTTCTGTTGTGACCATTCTTTAAGAAAGCGGTTGAAAAACTCTTCCATAAACCGGTGACGTTCTTCCGCGATTTCTCTGGCAGATTCGGTATTCATTCGATCCTTTAGCAAAAATAATTTTTCATAAAAGTGATTGATGGTTGGGCCGTTGCTCTTTTTGTAGGCCTCAAACGAAGTATGCTTTTCCGGGTTGATGTTGGGATTATAAAGAGCGCGCCCTTTGTGGCCGCCGTAAGCAAAAGCCCGGGCTATACCTATGGCCCCGATAGCATCCAGGCGGTCAGCATCTTGCACTACTTTACCTTCTATGGTTTTCATAGGTGTTTCCACCTCAGATCCTTTAAAGGAGACACCTCGTATGATATCACAAACCTGATCGATGACCCGATCATCGACTTCCAAACTTTTTAGCCACTTTCGCGCGGTAGCGGGACCAATATCTTCATCACCTTCATGAAATTTATGATCAGCAATATCATGAAGGAGAGCAGCCAGCTCTGCCACAAAGAGATTAGCCGATTCTTTTTCTCCAAGCTTCAGGGCCATATTTCGTACCCGGTGGATGTGCCACCAGTCATGCCCGGTGCCTTCGCCTTCCAGTGTTTTGCGTACATATTCTTCAGTTTTTGAAATAATTTCAGTTTCTTTCATCTCTTTGTATTATAGGTTTTGGAACCGAAATGTTTTAATTACATTCACAATCAACAATAAACTAAATAAAGGGTTATGAAAAAGGTTGTATATCGGAGTTTACTAATTATTGGGTTGGTTTCATTTGGAGGATTTGTTCAAGCACAAGATCTTGTTAAAGAAGGAGCTGAAATTCAACAAATTACAGCAGGGCATCAATTCACGGAAGGACCATTTTGGCATGAAGATGGGTTTTTATTGTATAGCGATATTCCTGCAAACAAAATTTTTAAGTGGACTCCAGAAGAGCAGAAAACCATATTTTTGGACCCTTCAGGGAATTCTAATGGCATTACTGACGATCTCCATGGGGGGATGGTGATTGCACAACACGCGGGTAAAGTTTCTCAATTGGATGCGGAAGGAAATACAACCTTATTGCTTGATTCCTATCAAGGCAAGCGGTTTAATAGCCCAAATGATCTGATGGTCACTTCGGATGGAACCCTCTATTTCACCGATCCTCCCTACGGAGTGCAGCCTGAAGATCGGGAACTTGACTTCTGCGGGGTATATCGCTGGAAGGATGGTATGGAAGAAGCTGAACTTTTATTTGATGAATTTGAAACTCCTAACGGATTAGTTTTTGCCCCTGATGAAAGCCGCTTTTATGTAAACGATACGCAAACAGGACAAATCTATGTGTTTGATATAGATGATGATGGCACGGTATCAGAAGGGAGTCTATTTGCCGAAGTTGGTCCGGCCACCAATAACGGTGCTGCTGACGGCATGGTAGTAGATGAAAACGGCAATCTTTATTCAACAGGACCCGGAGGCATTCATATCTTTGATGCAGAAGGAAACAAGCTTACCCATATCGAAACCCCGGAAACTGTAACCAATCTGGACTGGGGACGTGAAGGAAATCAAACCTTATTTATGACCAGCCCGACTGGCATCTACACCCTTGAGATGAACGTCAACGGTTGGTGGTAAACAGTAGGACGGATAGATTTATCCGTCCTTACAAAATATAGCAGGTAGGTTGCTTTCTACAATGGTCGGGCAAATCTGCCCGACCTACGTTGGATATAGGCACAAAAAATCTGTGATTATTAGCTTAATCTGCGTTCTATGCCTGCATTCAACATTGGAATGAGGACGCGGTTGACGCTGATCTTGCGGATTGAAACTGATTTGAACTGTGATAGTTGTGATGATTATTGATGCATTGTGATATTTTTCATTACCGTATTAAAAATTATTATTGATATCACAGGTTTACACGAATAATACAATACCCAACATCTGATTAACAAATGTCAACAAATGCCACTGGGCGAAGCTTTTCTATAATTTTTCTTCACTTATCCGCCCAATCCGTGTCATCCGCATTCCATTCAAATGTAGCCTTATAAAAGGATACCCAACTCATCCCAATTAATTCTCCGGATCATTCAGAAAATCCATGCAGGAACACAGCGGGGCAATGACTTCTTCCTTGAGTGCATCAACCCGGGCTAAGGCTTTTTCAACGGTTTCTTTTTCTACCTTGCCTTCACGGAGTAATTTTTGGATGATGCCGATGGCCCGCTCGGCAATATCCTCTTCATACACCAGGTTGTTTCCAAATATCAGGATATCCACGCCGGCATTCAGCGCCTGCTGGATTGCGGTCTCCAACCCATATTCTTCCCGGATGGCATCCATCTGCATATCATCCGAAAACACTACGCCTTCAAAACCAAGCGAATCTCTTAGTAGGCCATTAATGGTTTTATCTGACAGCGTAGCCGGCCAAACCGAATCAATCTTGGCGTTGAAAATGTGGGCTGTCATTACCGCCCGGATAGTATCTTGGGCAAACAGTTCCCGGTAGGGAATTAGCTCCTCTTTTGACCAGGTATCTGTTACATCGGTAAAGCCAAGGTGACTATCGGTGGTAGAGCTGCCATGTCCGGGAAAATGCTTCAATACGCTTAACATGCCTTCCTTGGAGTACTCATCGATAGTGTAGCCGGCATGTTCGGCCACTTTTATGGGATTGGAAGAGTAACTGCGTTCCAATTTGCCAATAACCGGGTTATCGGGATTGGTGTTTACATCCAACACCGGCGCAAAATTGGTGTTTGTTCCCACTACCATAAATTCCTGCGCCATGATGCGGGCATAATGCCGTGTTGAATCTTCATTATCCAAATTTCCCAAATACTCTGCCGATACGGACTCCGGAAAGCCTTTGCTTTCCTTTAGGCGGCTCACCAGTCCACCTTCCTGGTCCACGGCAATAATAGGAGAGGTCGGAGCAGAAGCAATGATGTCGTTAGTAAGCTGCATCAGTTGCGAGGGATCTTCAATATTCCGGCTACGATTACCTGTGATCACATCACGGTCAAAGAGAACCACTCCGGCTATGTTTCGCTCGGTAAGGTCTTCATAAACGGGACTGTCTTCGGTCAGCTCGGTGCCTCTAAAACCAACCAAAATAAGTTGCCCCAGGCGTTCTGCCGGGATGATTTCATCCTCATGATCAGCCTTGGGATTTTCCTGGGCGCATCCCAAAAAGGAAAAGGCAGCCAGCCATAGTAAAACAGCGATTATTCGAATCATTGGTTCATATGTTGTCGGGTTGATAAGAGACTGTCAAGTACCGTGCGGAAGTTAAAAGAGGGGCGGATATCGTTATAGCGGGCAATATTTCCATCCGGATCAACTAAAACATAAAAAGGGATGCCTCCGCCTTTGTACGCTTTAAAAGTTTCTTCCTGGAAGCCATCGCCCCCATAAAGTTGTGGCCAGGGTAAATCCAGCCGGTTGATATCCTGCAGCCATACCAAGCTATCGGCTTCGTTGGAGATCCCGATGATTTCCAGCTCATCCCGTGAATATTCCTGGTAGATATCTTTCATATGAGGAAACTCATCCAGGCAGGGCTGACACCATCCCGCCCAAAAATCAAGCAATACAAACTTACCGCGGTAGTCTTCCATGGTGTGCATGTCTCCCTCACGATCAGGCAAAGCAAAAGGTACGGCAGGCTGACCCGGAGAAACAGATTTGATTTCATTATAGAACCAGGTCAAAAGTTCAGTGTATTCGGGATAATCCTGGAATTCCTCTAAATAGTCTTCGTAACTGGGTTTGGCAATTTCAATACCTTGCTCGCCGATTCGTTCAGCTACCAGGTACATGCGGGCATGGGCCAGGGCATCGCGGCTCTCAATATAATCCAGCACCTGCAGGCGCTTCTCATTTAGTTCTTCATAGGCCAATTGCTTGATGTCATATTCAGAAAGGTCCATTCCATAGGCTGCCTTCACGCTATCATAAATACCAAAAGTACGTGCATAATAATGCGCAAAGTCCCGGATACCGGCGCGTTGAGCTTTAAGGGATTCGATGGTGAAAAAGTTGTGGGTTTTAGCCTCAGCAAAAACAGCCTTTCGAGCGGAATCTGAGTCAAAATTATCCAGATGACGTCCGTTGTATTCGATAGTGCGAATTTTATAAACCAAGTGTTCACCGAGTGCTTTCCAGTAATATTCTTTTAACGGAGTATCAAAAAGGTATTGATGAGCAGCGTCAACCTTTTGCTGGCTGAGATCGGTCAAATTATTTGAGGTTCCATTTTTACTCTTTTCCACTTCTTCTGAAATCCGAGAAGATAAACCATCTATAGATTGCAGATACTGCTGGTAATTTTGATCCCATGCTTGTTCATAGCCTTCTACAGTTACGCCTTGAGGAAAATCTGCCCGCCTAATCTGAATGTTTAGTTCCTGATTGTCATTTATTACTACCGGATACGAATTATCTTCAATAAGTATGTATCGGAGGGTTTGGTTTTCAGCTATAACCTGGTATTGAAAGTCACCATTTGCATCAACGTTGATGGTATCCTGCTGAAGTGGGGCATACTTATAGTGAATGGGGCTTTCTTCAATTATTAATGGTGTATCTCCCATATAATCGATGTTACCATCAATACTGGCTGAATCCTCCCCACAACCAATAGATAGGATAGAGGTAAATATAAGCAGGGCACTTAGTCTGATATTTTTCATATAGTCCTATTTTTTAAATCAACATATAAACGCATAATTCTGAAGAAAGGTTTAATATTTAAGTACTAAATAATGGTGTTTACTAATATAAGATGACTTATGCGGGTAGATTCAAAAAAAAATGAAAAAAATTTGTAACAATCAGCGGTTTGCTTACTCTTGTTACTAAATGAGCCGCAACATGGGCTAAACAAATTTATAGTGCTATTGGGTTTATAAAATTGTTGCTTGAAAGCAAGCCCGGTGACATGATGGCTATTGTGGCACTGTTGGTAAATATAAATGAACGAAAATGATTGAAAATAAAGCAAATAAAGACCTCGAGAGGAAAATAGATCTCTACATAAACGGTGAGTTGGATGCTGAGGCTGCCGATGATTTATGGGCTGAACTGATTCAGGACGACTATTATCTAGATTACATGAAAAGTGCAGCTAATGTAAAAGCTATTGTTGAACAGAGAAGATCTGAAAAACCTGAATCAGACATCTATTCGATCAAAAGAGCAATGCAGTATGCTGCAGCTGCCGCTGTTATATTAATTACTGCCACTTTAGGGGTATTGAATATGGATTCTTCTGGAAATTTAACGGTAAGCCCATTATCTGATATTGGACTTGAGGTTATACGAAATACAGAAGGCGTATCTGAGTCGGTAACAAATGAAGTAGTTCGTAAAGCAATTCGGCTTGCCACAGATGGACAAGTGGAGCAAGCGATTGGCTTATTGGAAAACGAGTTGGGCGAAACCTCAGATTCTCAAACCAAAGCAGAAATTGCGCTAAGTTTAGGTTCTATTCAATATAATAAAGGTGATTATCTTGCCTCAGTTAATAGTTTTGAGTTAGTTGTACAGCAACAGGATGTTGAGGCCTTGACACTTGAAAAAGGCTATTGGCTTTTAGGTAATACTTATTTTCAGTTAGACAGGCTGGAAGATGCAGAACAGGCTTTTCAGAGAGCTTATGAGCTGAACGGTGCATACAGCCGAGTTGCTAAAACCTACGTAGACGCTTTGGGTAGCGTTTCTGAATAATACCTGAAGAAATTCGATAGTAAATTAAATCACCCAAAACATAACTTTAAAAGAGAGACCTGCAAATTACCGATACTATTATTAAAGGCTGAATTCACGAAAGTGATTTTCAGCTTTTTTATGTTTATGATGTATATGATTAATGTCCACATGGCTAGATCGAAACACCGAGAGAAAGCTATAATGATGGGAATCTTTTTTAGGATGTTGTTAGAACAGGCGATAAATAATTATACAGAATTAATTGGATTGTATATAGATATTAAACTGCCCTGTCTTAAAACCAGGATTTTCCTCTGCGTTCTCTCTTGTATGAGATATAACCGGAGAGCAGGATGGTGGCGGCAAGCAAGCTATAAAGAAACATGGGATGATTATTTCTGGAAGTAATGGGGGCCGGATTGCCAATCATCATGTAAGCTCCCCAGAAGTGAGGATTTGCGTTTGCCGACTTTAGTTGATTTAGTTTTGCATTACGCATGGCCTCATGTTTAGGTAGCCCTTCATCCAGGTACTGATAGAAATCCGTTGAAATCTGCGCAGCAACTTTATCATTAACAGACCACAAATTAAGAGCCATACCTTTGACACCGGCATATCTTAATGCGCGGCTAATACCGAGAATTCCGGTGCCCTGCATATAATTGCCAGAACCCGAACTACAGGAGTTCAGCATTATAAATTCACTGTTCAGCGGAGTATCGAAAAGCTCATAAGCATAGAGTGCCTGTTCAGATTCTAACGAATCAGCGTTATCTCTTCCTTTGAGGTAGATGGTAGAGAAAAGCGGATCTTGTTCTGAGATTTCACTGTGAGTGGCCACATGAACAATTCGGGAAGAAGATATTTCCTCTTTAAAAGTTTCTTTAGTTGCTGCGTCACCAATGTGAATTTTTTTACTTTTTAAAGAATTTAATGCACCGTAAATATCTTTAGTTTCTTCTGTAGCATAAGGTAACGAGGGAAGGTCAGCTGATTCAAATTCACTAAAATCAGAAATGGCGAAAGCGGTAAAATCCTGCTTTGTATTGATATCAAAAATCCGTCGGTTAGCATCTAACTCTGCTAATGAATTAAAGTAGCTTATATGATAATCCTCGATCAAGTATTTGGTACTTCCAAAACTATAATCTGAGTCAGGTTTATGAGTTGGCAGAATTTCTAAAGGTATACGGTAAATAAATTGATCAGGGATGATTGAAATCTTTGAAATAGATGCTGGAACTTCATCAAGGTCTAATTTTTGATACAGATCATACAGATGTTGCAAATTGGTTTTACCTGAAGCAATTTCGTCTCCGATGGAAGAGAACCTCTGTTGAAGACTGAAAGGATAATCGTGTTTGCGAACCTTTACGTCATCAGAAGTAATCATGGTGACATAGAAATGTTCGCCCAATTCAGTGAAATGAAGAGCTAATTCATCTTCTTCAATAGCCCGTTGTATTTTCCAAAGCGGAGGTAAGGATTCTTCCGCCGCTACATTAATCTTTGCCAAGATCTCTTCACGTTCTGCAGAAACACGTTCGATTTCAGTTTTTATAGCAAAACGATTTGACTCAGGAGCATTAAGATATTTCTTTCTAAGATTCTGTAATTGATTGTTTAATCGTTTCTCTTTTGCAAGTTCCTGTTCAGTTAATTTGGCGGCCTTTACCAAAGGACTGTTATATAAAGAGGCATCGTTAATGGTTTTCAATTCATCCAACACAATTAGCGCCTGCTCCGGATTTCCGCTCTCTAAGTATAAATCTACCATCAATTCGAAAGCATCAAGATATTCTTCTTCAACGGACCAATACCCTTCTTGAGAATCGGTATTATTTTTTGACAAACTTATAATCTGCTGGATTACAGGGGCTAGTGTGCTAATTGCACCTCTGTAGTTATTCTCCTTAAGAAGATATTCAGATTTAATTCTGAAATAAGTAGTGAGAGTAGGGAAATCTAAGATGTCTAATGAGTATAGTTCTATTTCATTGAGTTTCTCGGATGCTTGTTCTATTTCGTTTTGCTGAAGGTTTATTAAAGCTTTGTTAATGATTCCCTGTAGATATTTTTGAGTATCCGACTTAGATAACGATAACTTTACAACTTTATCAAAAACGAGTTCTGCTTTTTCTAAAGAATCCGTTTTTATATAAATTAACCCTTTCTGGACAAGCAACTGTATGTACTTGGAATAATTATTATCAACGTTTAAAATCTCTTCTGCAGATTCTAAATGCTGAATAGCTTTTTCTTGATCTTTGTATGTAGACCAGTAAAAAGTCCCTAAATATGAATCAATAAGTGCTAATTCTGTTGTATCAGCATTTTCTAAAGCTAAATTTTTTGCTTTTTCAATATAAGTCAGAGCAGAAGCAATATCTTTGGCATTTGTATAGTAAAGAAAAAGGTTTCTATAGACATTTAGTAAATTCTTATAATTTGCAGCATCGTGTTCCAATGCTTTTAGTTGAAATGAAATATATTTATTCGAATATCCTAATCGATAGTAATTGATTCCAAGGTTGGTGAAAATATAAAAATCACTTTGCCCATTGTTTCTGTAAATGTCTTCATAGATATTTTTAGATTCTTCATATTTTCCTAAAGAATATAGATATACTCCTTGGCGCTTTTTAATCTGCTTTATTTCGTCTTTATCTCCAATGTACTCTGCAAGTGGAAGAGAATAATTTCTTTGGATGTCCAAAGATTTGTCATATCTGTCAAGAAAAAAATATGAATAATCAATGGCACTATATACTCTGTATAAAAAGTTGGAGATAGGTAATATATCTGAGTTTATTATGTCTTGGGAATATTTGTTAACCAAGTTGTATTCATCCAACATAAAAGCAACCCAAGTAGCTTCTGAAACGATCAAGTAATACTCTAAATCCTTTTTGGTCTTATTATTTTCGATATAATTGTCCCACGTTTCCAATGCTTTCAATAAATATTCCTCTGTATAATAATTACTATGATTTCTGTTCATTAGTAATTTGAGGTGAAGGTAAGGAGCTTCTAGAAACCCCAATTCTCTTTCAGTAATATCAGTTTTATTGTCAATTATGTCATAGTACAATTGCTGATGAGACTTAGGCCAAAAATGCTTTATAGTGAGACTGTCAAAAGTATTTTTATCATTATTGCAAGACAATTTACTCTTGTAATCATCAAAGCTGGTATGATCATCAATAGAAGATTTGACAATTCTTAATGCCTGACAGTTTGTCTGTGCAATTTCATTGATCGCCCAAAAATTTAGAATAGACAGATCATTTCTCTCGACATTCTCAATAAACCCGTTAAGTTGTTTTTTAATTTCATTATCAAGGTTAGTAGAGTCTTTGTCTACAGAAGAAAAAGATGAAAATGAAAATATAACAATGATAATGTATAGCAAAGGAGGAGACAATTAATCCAAATTAGATTTAAATTTACTTAAAATTTTATCGAATTCAATTTAGATTAGATAGGTATTTGATCTTATTACCAGGGTTTTTCGATAACGGGATCCATTTCGTTTCCACCGTTAAATACAGCGTCATCGGCAGTGATTTCGGTGTCAGGCTGGTCGGCGTCGTTCAGGGAAGCATCGGTAACGGAAGCACATCCGAAAGACAGGGTTGCGATGACGAGGATAGCGAAGATAGACTTGAGAGCTTTCATGGTGATACAAGGGTTTGATTAAAAGAGTGTGATGTAATGAGCGTGAGTTGTTGTTGACTACCAGGGTTTTTCGATAACGGGATCCATTTCGTTTCCACCGTTAAAAACAGCGTCGTCGGCAGTGATTTCGGTGTCAGGCTGGTCGGCGTCGTTCAGGGAAGCGTCGGTAACGGAAGCACATCCGAAAGACAGGGTTGCGATGGCGAGGATAGCGAAGATAGATTTAAGTGATTTCATGGTGTTTAAGTTTGAAATGGTTATATGTGTTGTAATTAAAATGATGGTATCAAGAAGAAATTTGGCAGGTATATGGTGTTGGATAAAGGGTGCATCATAATTATGATATCCCTGATAATTGTCATAAAGATTTAAAGTGGTTGTGGCATTTATAGTGTCCTTCAATACTGTAATGCCATTAAATTCGAAAGGCTCAAAGCCCAAAAGTCCCATAACCAAAGCCAACGTATTAGTTCTACTTATTGATAATTTTCGTAAATCACTAATTTTAAAATGTAGTGATAGTTAAGTACAAGAGTATTTCAATGCCGTTTTGTTACAATTTTTTCTAAAATTTTATAATCTGGCAAAAACACAGTTATACTTAAGCATAAGAGTATTGAAACTCCTATTTGTTACACATTTAATCTAAATTTTAATATTCATAGCTGCCACTTCCTTTCCAAAAAGCATTAACAATTCAAAAAAAATAACTTATTATTAACAGGTAAAATGAATCAGAACTAAATAGTTCGTTAGTATACCTTGTCTGTATTCGTATAAGGAGAATACAATTAAGGAATTGAAATTTTCAAAAACTATAGTTGGTTAGTTTGGCAAATAGAGTTGATTATTCAGAACTCGTAGAGGCACTCCAAAAGGGAGATGATGAGAAAGCCAGCGAGCTGTTATCGGAAGTAATACCACGTTTAGAGGATTATTTACGGGTTTCTCTCAAGGCTGATCGTAATGCAGCAAAGGAATGTGTGCAACAAGCTTTCCTGGATGTATTTGAGCAGATACGGAAGAATAATATCAAGAACAGCCAATATATCTACAGCTATTTGATCAAATCATGCAAACACGAGTTCTACCGATATAAAAAGCGACAGCATCGGTTTGATTACGATGACAGTGCTTTTACAGATATCTATGACCCCGAAGAGCAGTATGAAAATTTGCTGGATAAAGAGCGTCAGCGGATATTAGAAGAGTGTCTGGATGAATTAAGGGATGAGTCACGTGAATTTATCGAGTACTTTATTGACAAGCCATATGCAAGTACGCAAGAGGCTGTCGAGAAATTTGACATCTCAAATGCGAACGTACGCACCCGTAAACATCGTATTTTGAGCCGTTTGCATCATTGCTACAAGCGAAAGTCAAATCAGTAGGGTTATTCCTTCCTAGAAGTGAATACGTAGGCCGCTGGCGGTAATTTCAAGCTGATCCGATATATTTATTAGGCCGTTGGTTAAAGGGCTGTGCAACAGATATAAGACCACATCGAATGCAAATAAAAAGCCACCTTGCAAAAGCAAAGATTTTCCATACCCTATCAGTCGATTGGAATCTTTTCGCAAACCTCTTTCCCAGAGCCAGGCTCCCGTTGCCATGTAACCGATATCCAGGCCGGCATTAAAAAGCAGAATCTTATCTAAGCTTTGAAGCTGTTGTAAAGACTCAGAATAATTCCAGGATAATACATCGTTTTGTGCGATTTGATAGTAAGCAAAACCAGCAATTCCAAGATTAACAAGATTCCATGCGGCATTCATTTGGTGGAAATATCTGGGACTTTTCTCGCTCAAAAAATACCCTGTTGATCCCGATAAAATATTCAACGTAGCCCAACTACCCAGTAAAATCATACCCTTTTTTTGAACTTGTTGTGATTTTTGTGCGTAAAAATCGGCCTCAAAAGGCATGTTTTGAGCGTGTAACAGCGTCGGTAATAAGGCCAATAAGAAGATTAAAAAAGCAATTGAGAGGTTTTGAAAAGGAGTGTAACACACTTTTAGCCTTATCTAAATTTTGGAGATATTTTTACTATGCTATCTTCAACAATGGCAAACACGGTATCATTCTGTGCGGGGGAAATGTGATATGTTCCGGTAAAGGCTCCAAAGGCAGGAAGGATGGCTTGTTGGTTTCCAAAAAAGAAACAGGGGACATGCAAACTTTGCCGGCCTTTGCTTTTTAATTGAACAGCTGGATGAATATGGCCCGAGATGGTGTAACTACCTTTATCTTGTTTTTCGGCTTCATCGTGTAAAAAAAGAAAAGGGCCGCATTGATAACGGTTTACACATTCAAGTTCCATCTTCTCGTACTCAAACCGTGTTAACAGGTCATGATTGCCAATGGTTAATATCATTGAAATGGAGGCATGCGATTTTCTCCAGTCACCAAATCGTTCTATTTCTTCATTGGGATCGCTGTGAAAAAGATCACCAAGAAATAAAATGGTTTTTGGACGAAGTTCTTCTACTAGTCCATTGAGCCTTTTAATATTGGATTGATTTACGGTATCAGGTATGGCAATTCCGTTTTTGCGGAAATGAGCGGATTTACCCCAATGAACATCAGAGACGATCAGCATATCCTGTTCTTTCCAAAACATAGCCTTTTGTGGCAGAAGCAGCAGAGTTTGATCCTGAATACGTATTTTTTGGCTTTGATTTTGAGTCATTTGACGTGTTTCTCTAATTGAACCTGCATCTTTTTGATGCGATCAATCAATTTTTCTGAGCTTAGCTTTTCCCGAAGACGGTCTACCATAATTGGGAAAGCATAGGGCGTGAACCGTTCGGTTTCCTTAAAGATAATATCCTGTTCTGAGATCTTTTTTAAAGCTTTACTCAAACGGACTTCATCCAGCTGATAACTTAATACTTCATCAAAAGCTTGTTGAAGTAGTAAATGGTCGGGTTCATATTCCATAAACACTTCGAAGAATAAACCGCTTGACATCTGCAGGTGCCGGTTGGTTTTGGCCTGACCGGGAAAGCCCTGGAATACCAAGCCTGCGATTTGGCAAATTTCCCGAAACCGGCGTTTTGCTAACTCTGCACTGTTGATGCTGGCCATAATATCCTCAACCAGGTTTTTTGAGGAAAATAAATCATTACCCAAGGCTTCTTTAATGGGGATATCTTTATCAGAGAGTAATTCAAAGCCATAATCATTCATAGCAATGGAGAAGGTTATGGGCGTCATTTCAGAGATTCTGTGTGCAATCAACGCAGACATCCCCTCATGCACATAACGACCTTCAAAGGGAAAAAAGAAAACGTGACATCCTTCCCGGGAAAATGATTTTTCAATCAAGAATTGATTTTCATCCGGTAAGATAGACCAATCGCGCTGGATACTAAACAGAGGTTCAAGCGTTTTCAGCTCAATGTCTTCAGCATTGCCGGCTACGGCTTGGTGCATCTTCTTGCGTAAGATGTGCGTCATATTCGAAGATAGGGACATCCGTCCGCCCATATACGCCGGTACTATGGAAGAGGCTCCTTTTGCCCGGCGAACATACACCGTCATATCTTTGATCTTAACCAGTTCAAGGTTGCGCCCCGCAAACCAAAAGGTATCGCCGGTATTCAGTTGCGCGATAAACCACTCTTCTACACTTCCTAAAGACTTTCCACTCATATATTTCACCCGTAGCATAGCGTCACTGGAAATGGTGCCAATACTCATTCGATGGCGACGGGCAATTTTACGGCTGGTGACTTTATGAAGTCCGTCCTCATCCATCTCCACTTTGGAATATTCATTGTAACTGCTCAGCGATTTTCCGCCTGAAGTAATGAACTGAAGGATTTGCTTCCATTCTTTTTGTGAAAGTGTTTGATAGGCAAAAGTGTTTTTTACTTCTTCAAAAATTTCATCCGGAAGAAAACCATCTGAGACGGCAAGTGTCACCAAATACTGGATCAGAACATCATAGGGTTTTAGGATAGGATCCCGGCTTTCCATTTCTTCTTCAGAAACCTCTATAGCTGAACGCAGAGCGGCGGCCTCTACCAATTCCAGGGCATGGGTGGGTACAAAGTAAATAGAGCTCGTAGAGCCGGGTTGATGACCGCTACGACCGGCCCGCTGCATGAAACGGGCTACTCCTTTAGGACTTCCAATTTGGATCACGGTTTCTACAGGGGTAAAGTCTACTCCCAAATCCAGGCTGGAGGTACATACTACGGCTTTTAGTATTCCATCATGCAGCGAAGCTTCCACCCAGTCGCGTACTTTCCGATCCAATGAACCATGATGAATAGCGATAGTGCCCGCTAAATCAGGATTGGCTTCCAGCAGGTTTTGGAACCAGATTTCAGATTGGGCACGGGTATTGGTAAAGATAAGCGTAGATCGGCTTTTCTCAATTATAGGTAAAATTTTGGGTAGTAATTTCAGCCCCAAGTGACCATGCCAGGGAAAGTTTTCCATTTCATCAGGGAGAATGGATTCAGCTTTAATGTTCTTTTTTACATTAGCTTTGATGATTTTTCGGTTTTTCTGTGGCTCAGGCCCGGTCAAAACATCCAGAGCCTCATCCAGATTTCCAATGGTGGCTGAAATTCCCCAAACTGCTAAATCGGGTCGTAATCCCCTCAACCGTGAAAGAGCCAGCTCTGTTTGTATCCCCCGTTTAGAGCCCAACAGTTCATGCCATTCATCAACAATTACAGCATCCAGATTTTTGAAGTGCCGTTCATAGTTTTTTTGAGCAAACAAAATATGGACGCTTTCCGGCGTAGTGATGAGCACTTCCGGCATCTTCCGGTTCTGCTTTTGTTTGATGGATTGAGAGACATCGCCGGTTCTTCGGCCGATCTCCCATGGAATATCCATCTCATCTACCGATTGCTGTAGTGCCTTTTGGATATCTTTTGCCAAGGCCCTTAGCGGAGTTATCCAAAGAACTTTTAACCCGTTTTTTGTCGTTTCCTGGTAGTTGTCGGGATGCTTATTTATCCATTTTATCAGGTTGGGCATCCAGAGCGCAAATGTTTTTCCGCTACCGGTAGGAGCATTCAAAAGCCCGTTTTTCCCCGACAAAAAAGCATCCCAAACCTCCTGTTGAAAAGGAAAGATGTCCCAGTCTTTAGAGGCAAACCATTCTGAAATACGTTGATGACCTTTGGTAGACAAGTGCAAAAAATTCGGGGTGATAAGTTGTTCAGCAATGGTAAAAAAATTGCCGGCTAAAAAGTTCAAAGAATTAGGTAGAGTTCCCTCATCAAATGAAATATCTGATGTATTTAAAGAGCGTGCCAGAAAAATAGAGTTGTGCAATTCAGGTATGGAATAAGTGAGAGATTGAACCTCGGCAAAAACCTTTTACAGCATTAATCGCATAAAAAAGCGTTTCCACTTGATTCTCCGCTAAAAAAATCCCAACATCACCTAAAATTTCTAATCATTTAAAAATCAACTATGTGGTTAAATATTAAATCCTTTGAGGAATACCAGCAGACATTCAGGGAAAGCGAAAAAGATCGCTTACGGTTTTGGGAACATGAAGCGGGAACATTTTATTGGCGCAAACGATGGGAGAATACCCAATCCGGCAGTTTCGAAGATGCGAACATAAAGTGGTTTGAAGGCGGCAAACTCAATATCACCGAAAATGCTTTGGACCGCCATCTGAATACCATTGGGAACAAGACCGCTTTTATTTTTGAACCTAATCACCCGGATTCATTTCGCCGGACTATCACCTATAAACAATTGCACGAAGACGTATGCCGCTTTGCTAATGTCTTGGAAAGTAAAGGCATCAAAAAAGGCGATCGCGTGGTTATTTATATGGCCATGACGCCTGAACTGGTCATCTCAGCTCTGGCATGCGCTCGAATTGGAGCGGTGCATTCTATTGTTTTTGCAGGATTTTCAGCCCAGGCACTTTCTGAACGTATCAATGATTGCGATGCCAAAATGTTGATTACCAATGACGGACTCCGTCGTGGCGACAAGCACGTTCCCTTAAAAGATATTTCAGATGAAGCTCTGGAAAGCAGCCCTTCAGTAGAAAGCGTTATTGTTTGCCAGCGCACCAACCGTGATATCGACTGGAAAGAAGGGCGTGATGAATGGTGGCATATGCTCATTCGGAATGCGTCCAAAGATCACGAGGCGGTAGAGATGGATGCGGAAGATCCGTTGTTCATTCTTTATACGTCCGGTTCAACAGGCAAACCCAAAGGCGTTGTGCACACCTGTGGAGGGTACATGGTGTATACGAGCTATTCATTCAGACAGGTGTTCCAGGTAGGAGCCGATGATGTCTACTGGTGTACGGCCGATGCCGGATGGATTACCGGGCACAGTTATATCATCTATGGTCCATTATTCAACGGCGCTACCGGTATCATCTTTGAAGGAACGCCAACCTATCCGGATGCCGGCAGACTTTGGGAGGTAGTAGAGAAATATAAAGTAACGCACTTCTATACCGCACCAACGGCCATTAGAGCGCTCATGTCTTATGATCTGGACTATGTGAAAAAGTATGATTTAAGCTCGCTGAAAGTGCTAGGTACGGTGGGGGAGCCCATTAACGAAGAGGCTTGGCACTGGTATCACGATCACATCGGCGGAGGCAAATGTCCTATTGTGGATACTTGGTGGCAGACGGAAACGGGCGGCATTATGATATCCCCAATGGCGGGTATCACCCCAACCAAACCCGGTTATGCTACCTTACCGTTGCCTGGCGTGTTTCCAACACTGATGGATGAGAATGGAGATGAAATTGAAGGCAATGCCGTGGAGGGGAACCTTTGTATTAAGCATCCGTGGCCCGGTATTGCCAGAACCGTGTATGGAGATCATGACCGGTACATTCAAACCTATCTGAGTACCTATGAAGGATACTATTTTACCGGTGACGGCTGTAAGCGGGATGAAGACGGCTACTATCGTATTACGGGTAGAGTAGATGATGTGCTTAATGTTTCCGGCCACCGACTGGGTACGGCGGAGATTGAAAACGCACTTGATGAGCATCCCAAAGTAGTGGAGACTGCTGTAGTGGGCTATCCACACGATGTGAAAGGACAGGGTGTTTACGCTTTTATGATTTGTGATGAAGAAATCAAAGATCCAGAAGAGTTCAAAAAGGAACTGCTGAATTTGGTGACGAAGATTATCAGTCCGATTGCCAAGCCGGACAAAATCCAGATTGTAAGTGGATTGCCCAAAACCAGGTCAGGAAAAATTATGCGTCGTATTCTTCGCAAAGTTGCTGCTGAAGACCTCGATAATCTTGGTGATACCTCTACCTTGTTAGATCCAAGTGTAGTAGAGGATATCAAGAATGGGAAAGCGTATTAATTAATCTGCAATCACAATTTCTCCAGAAAACAAAACCCCGTGTCTAAATGGCCGGGGTTTTTTATTGGTGATATTTTTTGTGCTATGTGCTATGTGCTATAAAGGGATAAGCTCTGGATAAGCGCTATCATCAGCATAAGATAAAGCCCTGTGAAAATAAGCCGAGATGAGTTTAAGCCCTAGTGGGACGAAATCACTCTACTCGTGATTAGTAGCAGTTAAAAAAATCAAAAAGAGATAAACCGGTCAATGAATACCGCAATCCAAACCAGCGGGAGGTAGGCAATGGAGGCAAACATCATTTCCTTGGCATTTTGTTTGGTTCGGTTCAATCCAAACTTGATAGTGTAGGCTAAAAATCCACCAGCTACTAAGAAACCACCAATCAGAAAGGTTAATCCGGAAATTTCAAGCTGATATAAAGCCAAGCTTACAGGAAATAAGCCCAATACACAGATCAATGAAAAGAGGGTGGTTTTGTAACCCTTTTCATCACGTTTAGGAAGCATCTTAAAGCCGGCACTGGAGTAATCATCCTTACAAAGCCACGCGATAGAAAGCACGTGTGGAACTTGCCATAAAAACATGATGCCAAACAGCAGCCACATGCCGGGATCAGATACATTACCCGTAGCCGCAGCCCAGCCGCCTACCGGAGGCAAAGCACCAGGAATGGCACCGATGGCTATGTTAGCAGCCGATACCCGTTTCATTGGGGTATATGCAGCCAGGTATATCAGAGTAGTGAAAAAAGAAACCGCTCCTGCTACTGGATTAACCATCAGGATCAGATAAAACAAGCCGGAGAAAATCAGCGTTAGCGAAAAAATCATTCCGTTTCTGGAGCCGATACGTTGATCGGGGAGCGGACGCTTGGATGTGCGTTTCATCATGCCGTCCAGCTTGCGTTCCATAAACTGGTTATGGGCTCCGGTTCCGGCCGCAATCATCCAGGTGCCAAGGAGTGCGTGAATGAGCGTAATAAAATTTATGTTAGCACCACTGCCTAAAATAAAACCTACCAACATACTCACCAGAACCGACATGGTAATTCCCGGTTTGGTTAGTTGGTAGTAATCGGCAACAACGCTAGAAAAAGTTCTCTTGATGAGAATGTTATCTTCTGCTGATTTCATGTAAATTTGATATCGTAGAATTGCTTAGGCAGAATTTAATTTAACCATTATTCCCCATATTTGACAGCTTTTTAACATGAAATTAAATGCTTTCCAAAAAACCGCCATAGTAACCGTGGCGGCTACTTTATTTCTGATTTTAATTGGCGGACTGGTTCGTGCGGCCGGTGCCGGTTTAGGCTGCCCCGATTGGCCTAAATGTTTTGGTCTGTGGATACCGCCTACAAGCTTGGCTGATTTACCCGCCGGGTTTTCTCCCGAGCAGTTTAACGTATACAAAACCTGGATTGAGTATGTAAACCGGTTGGTGGGGGTGGTTATTGGATTGCTGATTACAGCCACTTTCGTGCTTTCTTTTAAGTACCGAAAAGATAAGCCAGCGGTTTTTTACAGCTCATTTGCTGCATTTGTTTTGGTTTTATTCCAGGGATGGCTGGGTGGCGTGGTTGTAAGAACCGGCCTCCACAGCGGTATGATTACCGCTCACATGCTGGTTGCCATGCTGATAGTGATGGTCTTGGTGTACGCCACTTTCAAAGCTACCAGCGGATTCTTTTCGATCAAGATTGAAGAAAGCTTTAGGAAAAAACTGCTTTGGTCGGTATGGATTCTGCTCACCGTTTCAATGATACAGCTGGTGCTGGGTACGCAGGTTCGGGAGGCCATTGACGTCATTAAAAATGCGGCAGAAATCCCCGCCCGAAGTGAGTGGCTCAATATGGTTGGTAATATCTTTGAGGTTCACCGCAGTTCGTCCTGGGTTGTGTTGATTGCCGGGGTTTATATGTTCTACCTGCTCCGCAAAAATGAAGCTGAGGGTATTTTGCTGTGGCTTGGGCAGGTTAATCTGTTGCTGATTATTTTCCAGATTGCAGTGGGTGTGGGATTACTTTATCTGGATATGGCCCGGATTCTCCAGGTACTACACCTGGTGGGAATGGCCTTTATGATTTGTGCTCAGTTCCTGATGATTATGGTGCTGAGGTCGGGGAATGAGGGGATTAAAGATTCAAGATTAAAAATGGAAGATTAATGTTGAATGCTAAATGTTGAATTTTGAATTGTATAAAGTAGCTTTATTCATGACGTTGCCCCATTGAAGTTTAGAAAAAGACCAGAACAATCTTTAATCTTTAATTTTCAATCTTGAATTGATACTAAATCCGTTCTAACAGATCCTTCAGAAATACCCGAACTTCTGTAAGATCTCGCTTGGCCTGGGGGCTTAACTGTGATTTTGTTTCTTCCTTATCCCCATTTAGAATTTCCTGTACGCCCTCGGCGCTGTATTTTTTCTCGTGCAACAACTCTTTAATCCTAAAAAGCAAAGACAGCTCCTGCTCTTTGTAAACCCGGTTCCCGGCACTGTTTTTTTTGGGACTTAGCTGGGTGTAGGTCTTTTCCCAGTTACGCAACACATGCGGTTCAAGCCCGGTTAGTTTGCTAACTTCTCCCATTGAGTAATACAATTTTTTCATAGCAGACAGAAAGTGTATTTTAGGTCGTTTTAGTGGCTTGAAAGTAAACCATTTCTGAACATATTAAAAGAAGCTATTGTGGACGTATCGAAATCAACCGACCAATTGGATATCAGTATTGTGGTACCGGTTTTTAATGAAGAAGAATCACTGCCCGAACTGGAGGCTGCCATCCGGGAGGCGTTAGCGGCAGATTTTAGTTATGAGGTAATTTTTGTAGATGATGGTTCCTCGGATACTTCCTGGCAGGTGATCAAAAATCTGGCTAATGAAAAAGCGGAAGTATCTGGTATCGGTTTTAGCCGTAATTACGGTAAAAGTGTGGCCCTGCAATCTGGTTTTGAAGCCGCAAAAGGCCGCTATGTGGTTACCATGGATGCCGACTTACAGGATGATCCACAGGAAGTACCGGCTATGGTAGAGATGCTTGAGAATGGCTATGATTTGGTGAGCGGCTGGAAAAAAGAACGCCATGATCCCGTTTCTAAAACCATACCCTCCAAGTTTTTTAATTATGTGACCCGCAAAGTGGCCAGAATTGAACTCAATGATTTTAACTGTGGGTTGAAAGCGTATAAATCTGAAGTGGTCAAGAATATTTATTTGTATGGGGAACTGCACCGGTATATCCCCATGCTGGCCAAACGTGAAGGGTTTACCAGGATAGGGGAGAAAGTCGTGAAGCATCATCCCCGAAAGTATGGTAAAACAAAGTTCGGGTTATCCCGGTTTATGAACGGTTTTCTTGATTTGATAACCATCACCTTTGTACAGCGGTATTTGCAAAAACCCATGCACTTTTTTGGGACAATTGGGGTGCTTTTATTGCTGGCAGGTGGCGGGATCAACTTTTACCTGGCCTTTATAAAATTTTTCTATGGAAAAGGAATCGGCGATCGTCCGTTACTGTTCTTAGGAATTCTGCTAATGGTGCTGGGCGTTCAGTTATTTTCAACCGGATTGATTGGTGAGCTTATCAACAAAAACCATGTAGAGAAACAGAAGCCAAGCGTTCGAGAGAGGGTCTAAAACCGACTTATGTAGCGATAGGGCATTGAGCTTCGTAACGGTAAGTAACAGCTCTCAAACTCACCAATTACCTATTCTGATTATGAAGAAAATCATTTTTGCTCTGCTCCCTATAGTTCTTTTTGCTAGTTGTGTTTTATCATTCTCTGATGAGGAAGTAAAAATCAGAATTGAGAATAATTCAGAGTTTGCTATGGACAGCGTCCTGGCGATTTATCCGGAAGATGAAATTTTATACGGTTTGATCCCTGCTGGTGAGGCTAGTTCCTATCAAACTGTTACCAAAGCCTATCGTTATGCCTATATCGAAACGAAAATCAATAGCGAATTAAGCGTACTTCAACCCATTGATTATATGGGGGAAAGTTTACTTAAATCCGGCAGATACACCTATGTGCTTAGCGTTCTGGAAGAAAATGGAGGTACAAGCGAACCTCACTACAATTTGTCACTGGAGTTAGAGAAAGATTAAGCTCTTTAAGACAGAAGGGTATCTGGAAGAGAGCTATTTACCAGCGGTGAGATTTTGATTTTAAGTTTATTCTAATAACTTACTATCAGTTTCGGGGACGGAAAATATAGCGCGGGTACATGTGCAAGTCTATTTGTGGATACACATCAGCATGAAACTATGAGAATTCCATGCCATGATTGCCCAGAATTCCTTCCTTAGATCATGGAGATTATCTGTAATCATAAATCAAGACTATTATGGCCATTCGAAAAGTACTTTCCATTTCAGGCGGAGGCATTCGGGGTATTATTCCAACTATGGTGCTATCCGAAATTGAAGAAAAGACAGGAAAATCCACATCCAAATTATTTGATTTAATTGCCGGAACATCAACGGGAGGAATCCTTGCGCTGGCACTAACTTGTCCTGACTCTGAAGGACAGCCCAGATATACCGCAGAGGAGCTTATTGGCTTATACAGGCAAAAAGGGCCAGATATATTCAATCGGTCAAAGTGGTACAAGGTCAAGACGATGGGAAGCCTGTTTGATGCAAAATATCCAGCCGATGGTATCGAAGAAGTGCTGAAAACCTATTTTCGGGATAGTGCTGAAGACGCAATCATGTTGCGAGAGGCACTAACTCCACTGCTCATTACCAGTTATGATATTGAAATGCGGTCGCCCTGGTTCTTCAGAAGTGAAAAAGCTAAGCAAGATCCGGAATACGATTTTCCTATGGAAATTGCAGCGCGCGCTACCTCAGCGGCTCCCACCTATTTTGACCCGGTTAAGGTGAAAAGCACAGATGGAATGGATTACTATTCGTTAGTGGATGGTGGCGTTTTTGCGAATAACCCTGCGATGTGTGCTTATGTGGAAGCGAAAAATCTGTTTCCCGAGGATGATATCTTGGTCGTGTCGCTGGGAACCGGTGAGCTTACCCGAAGAATTCCTCACGAAGAAGCCATCGAGTGGGGGTTGGCGCAGTGGGCAAAACCAGTGCTGGATGTTGTTTTTGATGGCATCACAGATACGACCAATTATCAGCTACAAAGCATTCTTCCGGAAGACCGCTTTTTTAAGTTCCAGATTCGATTAACTGAAGGAAATGATGATATGGATGATACCAGCAACACCAACTTGCGGGTACTGCAACTGCTGGCCAAGCAAATGATTCAAAAAGAACAAAGTAAGCTGCAAGAACTTGTCGACATGCTGTAGCTATTTAAAGCTTAGTCATCAAGTAGCGCATCTTTTTTACCAAATGGTAAATGGATCCTGATATCGGTTTTCTATTATTCAGCTGCGATATAGAACCAAATCAACTATCATGGATACAAATAAAAAAGTACTGCTTACCGGGATCACCGGTTTTCTGGGATCTCACACGGCTATTAAACTTCTTGAAAAAGGATATAAAGTTATTGGCAGCCTCCGGAATATGGAGCGCGCTAATCATATCAAGAAAATAATAGGAGAACGGACTGATAGGGTAGACCGGCTTCAATTTGCCGAGGCCGACCTGTTGGATGACAAAGTTTGGAGAGGATTAGTGGAAGGCATTGACTTTGTACAACACATCGCTTCTCCTTTTCCCCGAAAGCTTCCGGATAATGAAGAAGAACTTATCAAGCCGGCACGGGGTGGCACGCTGAACATTCTCCAAGCAGCAGAAGCTCATAATGTAAAGCGTGTTGTGATTACATCATCAACAGGATCTATAGTTTATGGTAAACAAAAGGGCCATAGGAGTGGCACTTTTTCTGAGGAAGACTGGACGAATGTACAGAACAAAAAAGATACAACCCCTTATTTCCGCAGTAAAACCATAGCAGAACAAGCCGCATGGGAGTTTATGGAAAAAGAAAGAAGAGACATGGAATTAGCGGTGGTTTGTCCGGGAGCGATATTAGGTCCGGTTTTGGAAAAAGATTTTGGTACTTCGGCCAATATTGTCATCAAAATGCTGGACGGAAGTACACCTGTGCTACCTGATATTGGATTTGATATCGTTGATGTACGTTCTGTAGCAGATCTGTTAATCAGGGCCATGGAGCAACCGGAAGCGGCCGGTCAACGCTTTATTGGTTCAGCAGGATACCTCAAATTTAAAGATGTTGCAGATATTCTAAGGGAAGCCTATCCTTCCAAAAAAATCCCCAGAAGGGTAGCACCGGATTTTATGGTTCGTCTATTTTCTTATGTTGATGCCTCTCTAAAGCCGATATTGATAGATCTTGGGGTAGAACGAAAAGTTGACCACTCCAAAGCAAAAAGATTATTGAACTGGACGCCCATCCCCAAAGAAGAGGCTGTGCGGGCTTGTGCAGAAAGTGTACTGAAATTAGAAATTGTTTAAATAAGCTAATCATGGAAAGTTTAAAAAATGCCTTGACCTTCGGAGGTATATTATCTGAGAAGGAGGTAGAACATGTCGCTAGTTCATTTGAAGTAGAATGGCTGGATTCCGGGGACAATTTTCTAAAGTTAGGTGGATATTCTAACCATATCGGCTTTGTGGATGAAGGCATACTAAGAGTATTTATAGTAGGCGGAGAAGCTGAAGAGACAACCAAGTATTTTGTACGTAAAGGGCAGTTTGCCCTGGATATTGAAAGTTTCTATGAAGATTCTCCCAGCCGGTCAGCTATTCAAGCAGTTGTAAAGAGCAAGATACTGTCCATAAGTCGCAAAAAATGGAATCGTCTCTATGAGGAAATACCTAAGCTCTACATTCTCACCAAAAGTCTGACTGAAGCCGGATTGCTGAATAAAATCAAGGACAATGAGTTTTTGGACTTTGGCTCAGCTAAGGATAAATACTTGGAGTTTATCAAAAGATACCCGGATTTAGCAGTTAAGGTGCCGCAAAAATACATCGCTTCGTATTTACAAATCACGCCACAGTCATTGAGTAGAATCAGGAAGGAGCTGCTATAGTTTGAATACGGGAAGTTGATTTTGCAACCAATTTTGCAAGGCACTACTTCTCATATTTTTTCATTATGATAGCTGCACAGTGCCCGCCAAATCCAAAGCTGTTGCTTAATGCAAGACGGATATCTTTTTGTTTTTTCTCCTTGAGAGTAAGGTCTATTGTCTTAGGAATTTGTTCATCAATCTCTTCCGTGTTGATGGTAGGAGGAATAATGTTTGATTCTAAAGCCAGGCAGGTGGCAATAGCTTCGACAGCACCTGCAGCTCCAAGCAGGTGTCCGGTCATGGACTTTGGAGCACTTATATGGACGCGATTTATATTTTCTTCCATGACCCTTTCAATGGCCCTGATTTCAGATAAATCTCCCGGACCTGTAGAGGTGGCGTGAGCATTGATATGATCGATATCAGAAGAAGATATGCCGGCTTCCTCAATCGCCTGGCTCATAGCTAGGTAAGCTCCCTCGCCGTTTGGATGAGTACCTACAATGTGGTGGGCGTCGGAGCTTTCGCCGCCTCCTACAATTTCAGCATAAATATGGGCGTCTCTTCGTAAAGCACTTTCAAGACTTTCTATAACCAAAGCGCCAGCACCTTCGCCCACTACAAATCCGTCTCTGCTTTTATCAAAAGGCCTGGAAGCCGAGGCGTAATTTTCGTTATTGGTGGAAAGCGCCTTCATGGTATTGAACCCACCGATGGATGTTTCTGTGATGGGAGCTTCAGAGCCTCCCGTAATAATGAGGTCTGCCTTGCCCCATTTTATGTAATTAAAGGCTTGGATAATCCCATTTGTGGAAGAAGCACAAGCCGTTACCGGAGCGTAGTTAACACCTCGTAATCCATATTTTATGGATAGCTGTCCGGCTATCCCATTGGCTATAATTTTTGTAATAAAGAACGGACTAAACCTTGGATTAAAATCATTTACCGCGTAATTCAGTGTTTCTTTTTCAAAAGTTTCGAAACCGCCGATACCGCTGGAAAAGATAACGCCAGACCGGTTTTTATTGAGCTTGTTGAACTGTAGATTGGCATCTTGAATAGCTTCTTCAGCCGCAACCAACCCATACTGGCTGAACCGGTCTAACCTGCGTATTTCCTTACGATCAAAATGGTTGGCAGGATCATAGTTTTTCAATTCACAGGCGAAATCCGTTTTAAATTTTGTAGTATCAAACCGGGTGATTTTATCGGCTCCCGATGTCCCATTTTGTAAAGCGTTCCAGTATGCTTCTTTTGTTTCTCCAATTGGGGTGAGGGCACCTACCCCTGTAATGACGACTCTTTTCATAATGATTATGCTTTTTTTAGGTTATATACCGTTCGGTATATTAAAGGGTAAAATTTTTTAGATAGTTATCTCGTGAATTTTTGACTCTAATCTGGTGATGTTATCAATTAGAATATCAGGTTCCTGCAATGTTTTGGCCATCATAACACTGCCTTCAATAAGTGCAATCATTTCGTTGGAAAACTTGGCTGTATCAACAGGTTGAATTTCATTGTTACTGATTCCCGTTTTTAAAATGGTCTCCAGTTTTTTCTTCCAATTTGAAATGGCTTGCACTACTTCTTCTCTTAACAAGTCATTGCCGTCATCGGCATCAATGGCTGTATTAAGTATGGCGCATCCGCCTCGTTCAAAAATATCCTGGTGCTGTTCCTTGTAGAAAATCAAAAAGGCCAGCAGTTTCTGATCCGCCCGTTCCAGGCTTTGCAGTTTTTTGTTGATTTGACCTATTACTTGTTGATAGTTATACCGGAATGCTTCTAAGGCTACTTCGTTTTTATTTTGAAAATTACCATAGATGCTGCCTTTCGTTAAACCGGTAGCTTCCGTTAAATCAGAGAGATAGGTTCCTGTGTAACCTTTCTTGTTAAAGATAGGAGCGGTTTTTTCTATGATGAATTGTCGGGTTTTCTCTGAACGAATCATGAAGCAAATATACTGATCGGTATATCATATTCAAAAAAATTGGCGCCCATATATTTAGATTGCCAAGAATGCGTAGGTAAATAGTAAGAGTTAAAGATTTTCACCTACTCTGATTAATCCAGTAATGATAATTCCGTATATACCGATTGCATCAGTTCTTCTCTGTCAGGTTCAGTTTTACAGACTACCCTGAGCCCGTTATAAAAGGTGAATAAGAGGAAGGCAAGAGATTTCAGGTTTTTGTCGGTAGTAATATGACCGGCTTCCTGACCTTTTTTTAGATAGTCATAAAAAAGGTTTTCCACTTGTTTCCGGTTCCCTTTTAGCACCATCTGCATTTCTTTATTACCGGGAACAAGCTCGGTAGTGGTATTGACGGCAAAACAACCTTTCATATCCTGGTCGTTAACAGATTCATCAACGGCCATTTCAAAAAGCTTGTTAAAGCCTTCTTTTGGGTCGGGATGATTCTGAAAAAATTGGTTCACCCGTTCAAAGTTGCTTCTGTGATAATGCTCAAAAGCTTTTTTAAACAGTTTTTCCTTATCACCAAAAGTACTGTACAAGCTGGCGCGGTTGATCCCTAAATGGCTCACCAAATCCTGTACAGAAGTGGCAGCATACCCCTGTTTCCAGAACAGAGTCATCGCTTTGGTTAGTACTTCCTGCTCGTCAAATTCTTTTGTCCTTGCCATAATAAAATATTTGTGGGAACTGTTGATGCCCCCACAAATATAACTTATTGGAATTTTCGTTCCAAAATGCGGTGAAAAATCATCCAAGTACCGGATTGATATTTACACCTCCGTCAATATTGTATTCACTTCCTGTTATGAAAGAAGCTTCTTCAGAAGACAAGAATGCTACCAGGTTCGCAATTTCTACAGGTTGGCCGTATCGTTTCAGGGGGATTCTGTTTTGCATAGCCTCACCCAACCCTTTTATTTGTTCTTCCTCTAGATCCGTTTTGCCAAATATCGGGGTTTCTACCGGACCCGGGTTTACAGAATTGATTCGAATTTTTCTGGGTGCCAGTTCTGTGGCAGCTGTCCTGGTAAAAGCGTTAAGCGCAGCTTTGGATGCTGCATACACAGCCGTGTTTGGCATACCCGTGTATGCGTTAATCGAAGACAGGTTGATGATGGATGCCCCGTCATTTAAAACCGGTAAAAACTTTTGGATGGAGAAGAATGCGCCCTTAAAGTTGATGTCCATTTGTTGGTCGAACATCTCTTCGCTTACATGACCCAAGGGAGCGGGATGAAAAACACCCGCATTAATAAACAGGATATCTACCATGCCAAACTCTTTTTTCACCTGTTCCGCAAGGCTGTCAATAGCCGACAGATCACTTACGTCGGCTACAATGCCCTTTACGCCTAATTCCTCAGCTGCTTGTTGTACCCGTTCTGTTGACCTACCGGTGATAACTACCTTGGCGCCTTGTTGTTTTAATTTCTCTGCGGTTGCATAGCCAATGCCGCTGTTACCTCCGGTAACCACAGCTACTTTTTCATGTAATGTGTTCATGTCTTAATAATTCTTTGTGTTATGAGTGAGATTAATTGGAACGTTCATTCCATTTAGAACTTACAATATTGGAATGATTGTTCCAATTTAAATTTGCATAGAGCAGGAGGGAAAATGAGGAGGAATTTTTAACTAGGGTTTAATCCTTCAGAGGAAAAAGATACGTGGCAGCTTACACAAACTTCTCAATACTCTTCATATAACCAAGATGTAAACCTTCATGATAGTTGTTGAACTCAAAAGCATCCTCCAGAGAAGAAAGGTAAAAGCCTGTACCGGTCATGCGCTCCTTGTAAGTTTTGAAAAGTCCCTGGTCAAGATCATCGGTAGTCTTATTGACCAAATCGATTAACAGCTTTTTTAGCTCGTTGGCTTCTTCTTGCGTTACAGGTTTAGCTGGCTTGGTACCTGGTTTATATAGCTTATACAATTGGGAGGGGAGGTAGCCATCCAGGCCCGACTGCAAATAAATAAGAGCTTGTTGTGCTACAATTACGTGCCCAATGTTCCAGATCAGGTTGTTATTAAAACCGTCGGGGACTTTATTTAATTGATCCAGGGAATAGTTATCAAAAAATTCCAGAAACAATTTCCTGCCTGTTTCCCAGGTTCTAAGGGTTGATTTCAAATTTTCAGTATTCATAGGGTAATGGTGATTATAATTCGGCCAATAGTTTATGGGAGTCCCAAACAGTCGCAAACTCTTCGTTTAGGCTAGCCAGGGTGACAGAATGAACGAGCTCTGCATCAAACGTTTCTCCATTGACTCCCTCCCGATCAAAAGTGGCAGTGGCATCCGCTATGACATAGGTTTCGAAGCCAAGATCGCTTGCCATCCGTGTGGTAGCAGATACACAGTGGTTTGTGGTCAAGCCTACCAGTACCAGCGTTTTTATGTGCAGCTGATCCAATTGTTCTTGCAGGTCGGTTCCAATAAAGCCGCTGTTGACGTGTTTTGTGATCACAGGCTCGTTCTCCGCAGGCAGCACGTGTTTGTTAAATGCTATTCCTTTGTTGGATGGATGTAGCTTAGATTCAGGATTGGTTGAACTGTGCCTTACATGAAATAGGGGTAAGCTCAATGTTCGCCATTTATCCAAGAGCTTACCACAGAGAACTTCCGCATTTTGATTATTCCTGTTGCCTCCCCAATATTTCTCATGGTTAACTGAAAGCCCCTGTTGGATGTCTATGAGGATCAATGCCGGTTTCTTATCTCTTAATTTCATTTCCTGTTCCTCATTTCATAACTGATTTAATACTGATTTTTGTCTTCACTGAATTGGCTATAAAACAGACTTCGTGTGCTTCATGGTGCATTTCGTCATTCCGTTGTTCGGTGGGTTGATGTTCTTCAGCATATGTTACTTTGGGATGCAGCGTCACTTCAGTCATGGCCAGTTTCCCCTCCGCGTTCTTTTCCATAATGCCTTCTACCTCATCTTCGTACGCTTCCACCACAAACCCACGCTTGGCCACAATGGAGAGAAACCAAAGCATGTGGCAGCTGGAAAGAGAAGCAATGAAAGCCTCTTCGGGATCAACGGCAGATTCATCGGAATAGGGCAGAGGCACGACCTGGGGCGAGGAAGATGCGTTTATAGTTTCCCCGCCGTCGAACTTCCAGCTATGGGCTCGTGAATAGCGGTTATTGGTGAATTTCTCACCCTCTTGGCGAGACCATGAAATAGTTGCTGAGTAGGTAGACATAGTTTAATTCATTTTTGGAGTGATGATATTTAAAAAGTCCCGTAGGGACGGTATAACATAGCCCGGACTTCAGTCCGGGGAAACTCAGAAAATTAAAGAAACTTCCGCCCGCATGAGATTTAGGGAAGTCTGTTTGCCGGAGGTTGAGCTATAATGCCTTTTTACTCGCTACCAAGCTCCTGCTTCATTTTTAAGGTCAAAGCTTGAAAAGAGCGCCAAGTCACTCTTTCACCGCCCCAAAAGCTGCAAAGCAAGAATTCTTGTGCAGGATATCCACTTGCACAAACCCCACTTTCCGGAGTAAATCCAGTTGAAAGGTAACCGGCCGCGGCGAATCTTCTTTGTCGATATATGCAAATACTTTGTCCCGGTATTCGGCTCCGCCTAATGATTCCAAGTATGCTCCATAGCGGTCCCACATCATCTGATGCACTTCATCATTTTCATGCGTCACTAAATCGGTAATCCAAACGCTGCCGCCGGGTGCCGTAAGTTCAAAGATCTTAGCGAAAGCTTCCTCCCAGTCCCGTTCATCTCGCAAATGATGAAGTACGGCCGCCGCGATAATCACATCATAGCGTTCGGCTGGTAAATCAGCACCTCTAAAGTCTTCCTGAAAAGTTCGGATGGTTCCTTTGTTTACTTTACCAATGCGTTCTTTAGCGTGTTTCAGCATGGGTTCACTTAAATCTACCAAATCACAATTCAAAGGGTTGATATGTACAAGTAGCTTCAGCGTGTTGTTGCCGGCTCCACAGCCAATATCCAGCAGGTTTTGTGCATTGGGATTATGCGCCGTAGCCGCCTGGGTGATAAGCTCCATAGCCAGCGGGGCATCAATAGTGGTCTGCTGACCAGTGTCTAATTTAGAAAAGCGTTCAACGTCCCCGTCAAATCGGTTCCTGATTTCTTCTGTGGTGGATTTATTTTCTAATGAGATGGACATGTGAAAGTGAGTGATTTCGGATTTTCTTCATTGGATCAGGCTTGCTGTGTTTGATGGTACCTCCGAAACACGAACCAGGAACCCCATAGCACTGCAGTTAACCCGATGGTAGTATAAATAGCCGGCATGGGATTATCCAGTGAACTTACTGATCCGGCATAAGAAGCTATCAGGGCATAGGGCACGCTGCTTAACAGCCAGGCCGTTAAGAATCGTGAAAAAGACATTCCCGTGATACCTGCCAGGCAAGCGGATACTTCCGGGAAGATAGGTACAGCCCGGCTCATCAGGATCATCACAAAACCGTATTGTTGAAAGGTTTCTTTAGCTTCAATTCTGCGTTGTTCATCCCGAACAATGAAGGAAAACAATACATCTCCGTATCTGCTGCTGATTGCATAGCCTGCAATACCAGCCAAAAACATCCCGGCGATGGCACTGATTCCTCCATAGGGAAACCCGAGAAAATATCCGGATAGAATGGTGATGGTGAGCGTGGGTACGGCTACAAATAAATCAGAAAAAAGTAGCAGTATAACCAGGCTACCTACTAATAGCGGGGATAAGTCCTGTGCACTCTGTAGCCAGAGTTTACTTTGTTCAATGGTTAACACTCCGGTTAGATTAGCGATTAAGAAGGTAGAGGCAAAGGCCGTAGCCAGCACAAGTATGAGTTTAGCCAGATCTTTCATAGGTATATTTTGATTTATTGAGTTTTTAGTTTTCGCCGCCGTTCTTGAGAATACGGTCGGCCAGGGCGGGACTAAGTCGGTGTAACAGCTTCAGCAGTTTTACTTTCCCAATGGCAATTTCATAGCGGTTTCTTCTGAACTTTGTGAGGAATTCCTGTACCAGCTGCTCGGTAGATATTTTATTCTTACCACGGCCTTTTGTCATATTGGTATCTACGATGGGTGGAATAATTTCGAATACACGAATGCCGTGACCTTCGAGCTGATAGCGCAGGGACTTGCTAAAGATGTGGATGGCTGCTTTGGTACCGCAGTATACCGGGGCCTGCTTTTTCGGGGAAAGGGCAAGACCAGAAGAAATATTAACAATAGCCGGTTGACGATTCATGGATAACACAGGCAGCAGTAAGCCGGTGAGTGCCAAAGGAGCATACAGGTTTACCTGAAGCTCCTGCTGGATTTTTTCGGTGATGTGCTGTTCATCCCAAAAAGAATAATTGTACTGAATGGCGGCATTGTTAACCAGTATATTGGTGTCGGGATGCTTTTTCTCAATGAACACGACCAGCTTCTCGAGCTCGTCCTTGTCAGCTAAATCACACCTAAAAGGAATAATATCATCAGATAGGGACCTAAGATCCTTAAATTTCTTTTCATCCCGTCCCACGGCTATTATCGTGTTATTTTGTTGGATGAATGCCTTGGTAAGGGCTTTGCCAATGCCAGCGGTGGCCCCGGTGATTAATATTTTGTTGTTTTCCAGTTCCATAGGTCAAACCTTATTGGGTTGTGGTTAATCAGGACTGAAAAACTATGGGAAGGGAAGTGCTAATCCATTTACATAGGTAAATAAATCAGGATTTATTGCTTGGCCCGGATGCGGCTGAGTTGTGTAGGGGTAATACCAAGGTAAGAGGCGATATGATATTGGGGGATACGCTGTTCCATATCAGGATAGTGCTCCCGGAATAGTCTATAGCGTTCGGAAGCGTCCAGCGTAACCAACTGAATTTCCCGGGTTTCTTTGTTGACAAAATACTGTTCGGCAATGATGCGGGCCATTCGCTCCACTTCCCGGTGCTCATCATACAAAGCAGTAAAATCCGCATAGTGGCATTGGAGCAGGGTTACATCAGTAAGGCATTCTATATCAATGAGATTCTTTTGCCCGGTAACCAGGGAAGAATAAGCACCTGTAAAATTCCCCTGGGTGAAAAAATGCTTGTTGTAGGTGTCTCCGCTTGGGGTTTGATGATAAGCACGGAGAATACCATCCACTACAAAGCCCATGTTTTGAGAATGCTCTCCGGCCCGTGCAAAGTGATGTCCTTTTTCAAAATGTTTAACGGTAAATAACTGAAGGATGGCATTGGTTAATTCCTCACCAATCTCCACCAATCCATTGAGTTTTTGAGTCAGCATTTGTTGATAATCCGATCGGGACATATAGGGCAGGGGGGCTAATTATTTTTGAAATCCAAAGTTTTGATTCTTAGTGAGGCATCCATTTCTACTTACTCTGAACCTAAAAACCGGTCCAATAACTGTTCCATCATCTGGTGATTATCTGTATAAAGTTGCTTGTTTAACATGGTGTTGGCATGCTGAATAAACGGTCCTTTAGCCTTAGCCAGTTCATCGGTACTGTTTTTGATCAGGGCGGCCAGTCCTTCTTGGGTCATTTCCATATGAAATTGCAGGCCCAGCACCCGCTCATTCCATAAAAATCCCTGTTTATTACATCCTTTACTGGCAGCCAGCGGCAACGCGCCTTTTGGTATTTCAAAACGGTCGCCATGCCAGTGCAGCACGGTTTGTTGTTTTGGAAAAGAGTGGAACAGAGGATGTTCTATGGCCTTTTCTGTCCACTTCAATGGAAACCAGCCGATTTCTTTTTGAGGCATTGGTGTTACTTCTGCATCCAGCACATCAGCAATAAGTTGAGCGCCCAGGCAAATACCCAGCACTTTTTTGTTGAGTGTAATGCATTCTTTGATGAATGCTTTTTCCCGGCGCAGCCATAGATATGCTTCCTCATCCGCTACGCCCATGGGACCACCCATAACGACCAGTGCATCAATTTCTTGAGGTGAGGGCAGCTCTTGGCCATCAAATAAAAAAGTGCCTGTCAATATATGGCCATTCTCCTCCGCCCAGGTTTTGATGTATCCGGGGTTTTCGAAGGAAACGTGTTGGATGTAATGGATACGCAAAATAGAAGCATTAAGAGGTTATAGGAAAAGGAATTAATGTAGCCGAAAAAACCTACAGATGACAAAAGCATTTATTAAGCAGCTAAAGTATATCATCCGTTTGAGGTGGCTTAAAGTTAACCTTCAGGAGCTTCTGAACCCCTGAAGGCATTCACATTGCTACTTCTGCACTTTATAGGGCAGGCTCAAATCACCGGAAAGTACCTCATATACCGCGTATACACCAAGCATCGGCATGTTTTCTTCCGTGGACACTTCCATGTAAGCCGTTACTCCATCATAGTTGAACGAGGTTTTGTGGTGCACCCGTTGGGCCGGAACGGCTACCCGTACAGCCTGATCTCTGAATACTACAGAAAAACCGGGTGAGTCAAGGTATATGGGCATGCCGGGATTGGTGGCCGGTAGCACTACGCTTTGGTCTTCAGGCTTAAAAGCTTTAACGGAAAGTCCGCCAGCTACGCGTTGATCTTCCACAAGTACCACCCAGTGCGTATGAAACTGTTTGCCGTCGTTTTCATAATTGCGATCGTTGTTTTCATCCCAAAGCGGGGTATCGTCAAAATCGGGATGAGAGGTGATAGCAAAGGCCAGAATACCTTCTGTATCTCCAAATCCTACATCGGCCGGACTTAAGCTGGTAGGGAACACATATCCCAGAACCGGCGCTCCGTTTAATTGTCCTGCCGCAGTTGGAGTGGTATTCCCGGCTTTACTTTCCACCCGCATTTCAAATACCAGAAGATCCAGGTCTTCCTGGTAGCTTACTTTGGCTTTGGTAAGGTTCATATCTGCGGTATTCAACCGGCTGATCTGTTTTTTAGAAAGTCTTTGAGCGTATGAAAATTCGGTTCCCAGCCATGTGATTAGTACAAATACTAAGAAAAAAGTTGAGTGAGTTTTAATGTTGGTCATGATGTTTTGACTTGATTGAAATTGGAATCAAAAAGTAGCTGGATTGTCATTATAAGTCTATCGATATTTACTTCTGATAGATATAAGTAAAACTTATAGTTTAAAAAGGTATGGAAGTTCGACAGCTAAAATATTTGCTTTCAATAGGTCGTGAGGGAACGTTTACGGCAGCGGCCGAAAAACTGTTTATCTCACAATCGGCTTTGTCTCAACAGGTGAAAAGCATGGAGGAAGAGTTGGGCGTGCCTTTATTTGACCGTTCCAGAAACAGGCTTCATTTTACGGAGGCTGGGGCATTGCTGCATCAAAGAGCCAAACATATTGTACGTGAGGTTGAAGAGGCCAAAAAGGCCATCCATGAGCTGGAGCAATTGTACCGGGGAACGCTTCGTATAGGGGTGGTTCAAACCATTAATGCTTACTTGATCCCCAAAATTGTAGCACATTTTTCTTCCCGCTATCCTGAGGTGCAGCTGAGAGTGCATGAACTATCAGCCCCCGAAATTGAACGTCAGCTGAGCGAACACGAACTGGATTTGGGGCTCAGTTTTAAACCCACTGATTATCCAAAACTGACTTTTGATCCGCTTTTTGAAGAAGAGCTGATGTTAATAGTAAATCCCCAGCATCCGTTTGCAAGGCGTGAAGAGGTAGAAGCTAAAGCGCTTGAAAGTGAACAGTTGATGTTACTTTCGGAAGGTTACTGCACCCGGCGTATTTGGGATGAAGCGGCTAAAATGGCAGATATCAGTCCAAAAGTATTAATAGAAATGAATACAATCAGCAGTTTGCTCTCCGCATTGGAAGATCATCCCAAAGCCGGTACTATTTTACCTGCGCTAACCATGAAAATGAAAGCGGCTCACGGCCTCAGTGCCATACGAATCGTACATCCATCTCCCACAAGAACGGCAGGAATCCTTTGGAGAGCACAAGGATACAGAAGTAAAGCTTCGCGGAAACTGGCAGAGATCGCGACCAACATGGTACAGGAACTGAAACAGTAAAAGTTCACTTATAGGACTTTCATTATAAAATTTTCAACAGCTTACTAAAACATTGGCTTACAAGAAATTATTTACATACATCGGGCAACATATTTCTCTGACGGAAGAGGACAAAGAGCAGATTAAATCATCTACCCGCATAAAAAAAGTTCGCAAACATCAGTTTGTAGCTGAGCAGGGGGAAGTCTGCCGGTATGAGAGTTTTGTGGTTGAAGGCTGTTTGCGCTGTTATCACACCGATGAAGAGGGAAAAGAACACGTGGTGCAATTTGCCATTGAGGACTGGTGGATTGCAGACTTGCAGAGCTTTCTGAGTCAAACACCAGCTAATTTCAGTGTGGATGCATTAGAGCCTTCCGTACTCATACAGTTCGAACATGAAGATCTGCAAGCTCTTTATAGAAAAATTCCTAAACTGGAACGCTTTTTTCGGTTGATTATTCAAAAGGCATTCATTGCTTCCCAAAACAGAGTAGTTGCTTCTTATAGTCAGGATGCGGGCAAAAGGTACATCGAATTCAGGAATCGGTATCCAACCATAGAGCAGCGGGTGCCCCAGTATATGATTGCTTCATACCTGGGTATCACACCAGAATTTTTAAGTAAAATTCGTAGCCGTTTTGGGGAAGATTAGGGCAAATCTTAAACTGGTTTAAGCAAATTAAATAACCTACTTCATTGGCTTACTGTTACCTTCTGCATAGCTTATTTCTGGAATTAAACCACAATCAAAAAGAAATAAGTAATGCAATCATTATCAGAAAATATCCACCGATTAAACGATTTGTTCAGCCGTGGAAAAGTGCTTGAAGCGTTCGACACATTCTATGCCGACGAGGTAGTAATGCAGGAAAATGAAGACGAACCAACCATTGGGAAAGCTGCCAACCGAGAAAGAGAACAGGAGTTTTTAGCCAATGTAACGGAGCTAAGAAAGGCAGAACCGCTTAAGGTAGCGGTAGGGGTGCATTGTACTATGGTGGAATGGCACTTCGATTATACACATAAAGAATGGGGCGTTCGAAACTACCGGCAGGTATCGGTTCAAGAGTGGAAGGATGGCAAAATCGTCAAAGAGAAGTTTTACTACGCAAATTAGGGAGCAGGCTATGTTATACAAATTTTTAGAAAGCCAGGAAGAATGGAGTCCGGTTATTATTCGCTATACGCTTGCCCTTGTTATTTTCCCTCATGGGGCGCAAAAGCTATTTGGATGGTTTGGCGGGTACGGTTTTACGGGCACTATGGAATTCTTTACTGCTACTGCAGGCCTCCCGTGGTCGGTAGGTTTTTTAGTGATATTGATAGAATTCTTCGTTCCGCTATTACTGATAGCCGGATTATTGGTCCGCCTGAATGCCATAGCAATTTTTGGATTATTTGTGGGTATCATATTTACCTCCCACATCCAGTACGGGTTTTTCATGAATTGGTATGGAAACCAGCAAGAGAAGGTTTTGAGTTTCATCTGCTTGTATTAGGTATGGCCGCGGCCCTGATGGTATCAGGTGCCGGAAAAATTGCTTTAGATCAATACCTGTCTGACAAATTATCTGAATAAACCCGAAAATACACCAATAACAAAAAAGCCTCTCTTTATGCAAGAGAGGCTTTTTTATGGTACCGCGTACGGGATTTGAACCCGTGCTACCGCCGTGAAAGGGCGGCGTCCTGGACCCCTAGACGAACGCGGCGTTAAAAAAACAATAATCAGAAAAATAGTGACCAACAAGCAGCATCAAAAGTTAGATTACTGTCTACTGGTCACTTGATATGGTATTGGGAGCCCGATGGGATTTGAACCCACGGCCTCTAGGGCCACAACCTAGCGCTCTAACCAACTGAGCTACGAGCTCCGTGTATAAATAATGTACCGCGTACGGGATTTGAACCCGTGCTACCGCCGTGAAAGGGCGGCGTCCTAGACCCCTAGACGAACGCGGCATCATATATAAATCAAATTTTCAAAAAGCTTAGAACAAGAATAAGCCAAAGAGGCGACAGGCGGACTCGAACCGCCGTACGAGGTTTTGCAGACCTCTGCCTAACCACTCGGCCATGTCGCCTTAATAAAAGCAATCGAGTTTGTACGCCCGACAGGACTCGAACCTGTAACCTATTGCTTAGAAGGCAATTGCTCTATCCAGTTGAGCTACGGGCGCTCAACTTGTACAAACATTTCAAAAAACAAAAAGCAGTAACTGCTTTTTTAGTCGGGGAGACAGGATTTGAACCTGCGGCCCTTCGCTCCCAAAGCGAATGCGCTACCGGACTGCGCCACTCCCCGTAATCCGTTAACAGGACAGATTCCAAAAATACGGAGTTGAACATTTTGAGGCAAATATAATTAAGAAATTTCTTCACTTATTTCTGTAATCAACTGCTTGGTGAACATCTTCCAGCTCAGTTGTTCCTTTAAAGGGATTAAAGCGGCTTTTATCTCCTTTAGCTGGTTGGGGTCAGTTAAGGATAATATCGCTTTTGACAGATCTTTTACATCTTCTTTCTCTACAACCCATGCTGTTTTCTGGTGTTCTATGTGCTCGGTGAGTCCCTTTAAGTTCGTGACAATAGATGGAAGGTGAAAATTGATGGCATTAGCCAAGATCCCACTTTGGCTGGCTGAACGATAGGGCATGACTAACGCATCTGAGAGTGTAAACAACTCAGCCATCTCTTCCTCACTTACAAAACGGTCGTCAATGGTATAAAAACCCCGGTGTGTATCCTTAATCTTTGAAAGTATCGGTTCTTTATCCGTATAAAATTCCCCAACAATTAAAGGACGGATATGATGCTTCTCAAGATCAAGAGTATTTAGCGCTTCGATAAATAAATCGAGGCCTTTGTAAGGGCGAACCAATCCAAAAAACAAAAACACCTTATCCTTATTGGAGTAGCCAAAAGCATTACGAAGGCTATTTCGGGACTGAATGGGTTTCTTTTGCTCGTATACCGGATGAAAAAGTTTAATAATGGTTGACGATACCCCAATCTTTTTGGCTTCATCACAACTTTTTTCGGATAAAAGAATCAGTGTGTCTGCTTTATCCAAAAGCGCTTTAGATAAGCGGTGACCTAAGGGGAAAGATTCATGAGGGACTACATTATGTGCAAGAACATGAACGGGTAACTTAGGTCGCTGCTTTTTTATTTCATTCATAACCTTTAGCAGAGCCAGGGCAAAAAAAGGATGCCAGTAACATAAGATTACATGATCCGGGTTATCCTCAAGGATCTGCCGGGCTGTTTTCTTCCAGTTAAAAGGATTACAGGAATGGAAAATCCGTTTGGCATAATTACCGGCTGCATCATCCTCTGTAAACTGGGATTTCCCCGGGAACAAAAACGAAGGGTACAGATAACTAAAATTGTAGGCATTCACATCAGTGATATCGTCTAAATTCCGATACAAATAATCACTAAAGGTGGCAATGCCTCCCCGGTAAGGAGGAAAAACACTTAATATAGAAATCACGGATTTTTAAAAAGATGGTACAGGTTAGCGTCAGCAAAAACAAACATAATACCTTGTAAATATTATGCTATTTTCATGCAAAATCCATTTCTTTGCAGGGCTAAATCAAACGACTATTTATTATTTATGAAAACACTTGTGTTCAGCTTATTTATTTCATTTGCATGGTTTCAGGGCTTTGCCCAATCAGTTCAAATCAGTGAGGTACAACAAACAGCTGATGCCGGTAATCAATTTGAGCTTGCTGACGCCAGCTTTACTTTAGAGAGGGGAGCACCTTCTTTCGTGGCGGGAGGTTCTTATTCGGCTGATATTAATGTAGCATCAGGCTTGTCAATTGCGGCGTTGGGTACTGGTAACATTCAACTATACGGAACCAATGGTACAGTACTTCAAAGTAGAGATTATGATTTTCAGCCTGATGACTCGTCGATTGAAGTATATGCCAAGCCGGATGGTGGATTTGTTCTCAGAGAGAACATCGCCAATTTCCTGTTTTTTGATTCTTTCGGCGAGATCAGCAATTCCATTTCCAATAGTTCACAGAGTACGGAAGGCGAGGCTATATCCGAGCTAGCAGCGGACCCCATGTTCGAAACCATTGTACTTTATAACCCGGTGATTGTGCGTGATGGGGTAGAAGGATCCAGGGCAAGCGTGGTCAAACCAAATGGCATCACCCAAAACATTTTTAACAGCCAGGACCGTGCCATTCGTTTTGTGGAAGTGAGCGAAGACGGACAATTTATTGGTGTGGTAACCTATCTTTCCGGTACCGATGATATAATCACACTGCTGGATCGCAATGGAAATGAGCTCAATTCTTTTAGCCTGAATCAGGATATCAGTGACTTCCGGGTTTCTAAGGATGGCCGTTATCTAACCTTACGCTCAGATAGTCGGGTAGCCGTTTTCTCTGTGACGAGCGGGGAACGAATGGGCAGCACCAGCATACGGTCTGGCAGTATTTATTTTGCTGATTACGTGCCGGAAGAAGCTACGATCATTGCTTTAAGTGCAGAGCGAAGTGGGGACTTTTTAAATGATGTTCAATTTCATGCGATTAATCTTGAAGAACGTTCTCTGGAGCGTAAAGAATATGGACTGGCACTTGGAATCAGTGATGCGGTGCCATTGCGTCTCAATCGAAGTAACGCCGGTAACTACGTACTTACAGGTTTGAGCACTACGTTAGCACTGAACGTTAGCTGGTAACGCACTTCTGATTTAGATTTTAGAATTTTTGGATCCAATAAAAAAGCCCCGTAGCTGAATGCTGGCGGGGCTTTTAATTTGGTGAAGTTTTCTTGGGTTTGGTTAAGCTTCTTTAGCTTCCTCTGAAGTGTTTTCCTGCTCAGAACTATCTTCGTTCTTAGCGTTCTCTTCTACAGGTTCAGCTTCGTCCCAATCAAAGTCTAAATCGTCACGAGATTTATTCATCTTGATTTTGATTACAGAGCCGGGCTCATGCTTATTTTCAAGCAATTCTTCAGCAAGCGGGTCTTCAATATATTTTTGAATTGCGCGCTTGAGAGGACGAGCACCATATTTCTGGTCAAAACCTTTGTCCGTGATAAACTCTTTGGCCGCCTTGGTGACTTCCACTTTAAAGCCGAGTTCTTTAATACGAGCAAACAAGTCTTCGTTCATCAAGTCGATGATTTGGTAGATATCCTCTTTCTCGAGTGGCTTAAAGGTGATTACGTCATCAATACGGTTTAAGAACTCTGGATTGAATACCTTTTTCAGAGCATCCTGAATGGTAGACTTCATTTTCGCATAGTCGAAGGCAGAATCATCGGTATCAAAGCCAATGCCTTTACCCATGTTGCGAATATCACGTGCCCCGATATTTGAGGTCATAATGATAATTGTATTTCTGAAGTCAACTTTACGTCCCAGGCTGTCGGTAAGAATACCATCATCTAATACCTGGAGCAGGATGTTAAATACGTCGGGGTGTGCTTTTTCAATTTCATCAAGCAGCACTACGCTGTAAGGCTTACGACGTACTTTTTCTGTAAGGATTCCACCTTCTTCATATCCAACATATCCCGGAGGTGCTCCCACAAGACGTGAGACGGAGAATTTCTCCATATACTCACTCATATCGATACGAATAAGGGAATCTTCTTTATCAAATAAATACTTGGAAAGAACTTTAGCCATTTCGGTTTTACCAACCCCGGTAGGACCAAGGAAGATAAAGGAGCCGATGGGACGGGAAGGATCTTTAAGACCGGCACGAGTACGCTGTATAGCTTTTGTAAGCTTAACGATAGCTTCATTCTGTCCAATTACTTGCCCAGACAAGCTTTCTTTCATCTTCAGCAGTTTCATGCCTTCGTTCTGGCTGATCTTATTCACAGGAACGCCGCTCATCATAGCGACTACGGAGGCGACATCTTCTTCCTCAACATCATACACGATGTTTTCGGATTCTTTTTCCCATTCTTTCTGAGCCATTTCAAGTTCTTCGATCAGGCGCTTCTCCGTATCACGCAGACGGGCTGCTTCTTCAAAGCGCTGCTTTTTGACCATAGAATTCTTTTCAGCACTGGTCTCTTCAATTTCCTCTTCAAGATCAATAATATTTTGAGGAACGGTGATATTAGACAAGTGCACCCGGGCTCCGGCTTCATCCAGAGCGTCAATGGCTTTATCCGGGAGAAAATGATCAGTAACATAGCGGTCGGTAAGTTTCACGCAGGCCTCAAGGGCTTCTTCGGTATACCGTACGCTGTGATGCTTCTCGTACTTAGGTTTAATTTGGTTAAGAATTTCCTGGGTTTCTTCAGGTGTGGTAGGATCCACCATGATTTTTTGGAACCTGCGTTCCAGAGCACCATCTTTTTCAATGAATTGACGGTATTCGTTCAAAGTGGTTGCTCCAATTGCTTGTACTTCGCCACGCGCTAAAGCTGGCTTAAGCATATTGGAAGCGTCCAGTGAACCACTTGCTCCGCCGGCACCAACGATAGTGTGGAGCTCATCAATAAACAGGATAACATCATCTGTTTTTTCCAGCTCAGTCATCACCGCTTTCATGCGTTCTTCAAACTGTCCACGGTATTTGGTTCCAGCGACCAGGGCTGCAAGGTCAAGAGCAATCACACGTTTATCATAAAGCACTCGTGATACTTTGCGCTCAACAATGCGAGTAGCCAGGCCTTCAGCGATAGCTGTTTTACCTACGCCTGGTTCACCTATAAGTACAGGATTATTCTTTTTACGTCGGCTCAAAACCTGAGCTACACGCTCAATTTCTTTTTCACGGCCGATAATGGGATCAAGGCTACCCTCTTCGGCCATCTCAGTTAGATCCCGTCCAAAGTTATCCAGTACGGGTGTTTTAGATTTTTCCATTTTCTTTTCCCTTGAACTTCCAGAGCCGGAAGAAGAGCCTTTGGATGCAGAAGCACTTGCGGTCATGGATGATGAATCCGAAGATTGGTCATCGCGTGATTTTCCGGAAATGATCATGTCCAGCTCTTCACGAACGGCATCGTAGGAAACACTAAATTGTTGTAAAATTTGGGCCGCAATATTTTCATCATCCCGAAGCAGAGATAATAAAAGATGCTCGGTTCCAATAGTATCACTCTTGTAAAGCTTAGCTTCCAGATAAGTAATTCTGAGAACCTTCTCAGCTTGCTTGGTTAGTGGAATGTTGCCAACCTGAACTGAACCACCTGTGCCTCGCACAGTGTCTTCGATCGTCTTCTTAAGTTTAAAGAGATCACAGTCCAGATTTTTAAGTATGCGCACTGCCACGCCATCTCCTAATCGAACAATACCTAATATTAGATGCTCGGTTCCAATGTAATCGTGCCCTAACCGCAGAGCTTCCTCTCGGCTGAACTGAATCACATCGCGAACTTTGCTTGAAAAATTTCCCTCCATCTGACGTATACCTTATTTGCTTGTCTTAAATAATTTGGTGGATATTCGGATAAAAAAACGAGTAAAACGTCGCTTTAGTTCATTACAGGTATGAAGGTAGTAGCGCGGTAAAGTAAATGCAAACTAAATGCAGTGACTCCGAATTAAAATAAAGCGGAGCCGGTCATTTCCTCAGGTTTTTCTAATCCCATTAGCTTTAACAGGGTAGGAGAAACATCGGCCAAAATCCCGTTTTTCATAGATATGGACTCAGGATAATTGACGATAATAGCTGGAACCAGAGCAGTTGTGTGCGCGGTGTGAGCACTGCCATCTTCTTTAACCATGCAGTCAGCATTACCGTGGTCTGCAATGATAAGTGAGCGATAGCCGTGCGCGTTTGCAGTGTCGATAACCCTTTTGAGCTGAGTATCAACGGTTTCTACGGCCTTGATGGCTGCATCCATATCGCCGGTATGGCCAACCATGTCAGGATTGGCGAAGTTGAGTACTACAAAGCTGCATTCCTCAGTAGACAGTTTTTCACAAAGTGTGTCGGCTACTTCTTTAGCGCTCATTTCTGGCTGAAGGTCATAGGTAGCTACTTTGGGGCTGGGAATTACCGTACGTTCTTCTCCTTCATTGGGAGTTTCCACTCCACCGTTAAAGAAATAGGTAACATGTGGGTATTTTTCGGTTTCGGCAATGCGGAATTGCTTTAGACCTTGTTTGCTGACCCATTCTCCTATAGTATTGACGAGCTCTTGTGGGGGATAGGCTACCCGTGCAAAATCAAAAGTCTCATCATAGGAAGTGAAGGTAGTGTAGTGCAGATCCAGTTCTTCTGTTTCAAACTCATCGAAAGCAGGATCATTCAGAGCACGAGAAATTTGTCGTGCGCGGTCACCGCGAATATTGTAATAAATAACCGTATCGCCTTCTTCAATACGGGATCGGTCGGAATCATTGAGAAGCACTGGTTTGATGAATTCGTCGGTTACATCGTCATCGTAAGAGGCTTGGAAAGCTTGCTCTGCGGAATCCATTTTAGTGCCTTTGCCGTGCACCAGCAAATCGTAAGCCAGCTGTGTGCGCTCCCAACGGTGATCTCTATCCATCGCATAATAGCGACCAATAATAGAGGCTAACTCACCCTTTCCAATCTCTTTTGCTTTTTCCTCAAACTCACGGGCGTATTCAATTCCTCCGTTAGGGGAAGTGTCGCGTCCGTCTGTAAATGCGTGCACAAACACGTCATCAATGTCATGCTTCTTACACAATTTGAGCAATGCAAAAAGATGCTCGTTGTGGCTATGCACGCCGCCATCGGAAAACAGCCCCATAATGTGAATCTTATTTTTGGGCTTGGCGTTTTCCACCGCTTTCAGCAACTCAGGGTTCTCAAAGAAAGAGCCATCGTTGATTGCTTTATTAATACGGGAGAGTTCTTGCCAGACAATACGGCCGGCACCAATATTAAGGTGACCTACTTCTGAGTTGCCAAATTGCCCGTCAGGCAATCCAACATTCTCGCCGCTGGCCGAAAGCCTGGAATTTGGACTGTTCTTAAAGAGTGAATCTATAAAAGGTGTGTTAGCTTTGTTAACAGCGCTAACTTCCGGGTTTTCAGCTAACCCGAAACCGTCTAAAATTACGAGTAATGCTTTGGAACTGTCCATAAGAATCTCTTGAGAGGATGGCGAGTGGGTGCTCAGTTATGAGCGTGAGCTTAGAGGTTGTTAACGTAATTAGTTAACTGAGATTTTTTGCGAGCTGCATTGTTTTTATGGATAATCCCTTTCACAGTCATGCGATCGATGTAAGATACAGCTTCTTTGAGAGCCTTTTCGGCTTCGGCCTTATCATTTTGGTCGTAAACTTCTTTGATAAGTTCGCGCATTTTAGAACGCCGGCTACGGTTGTGCTTTCGGTTTTTCTCGGCCTGGCGAACGCGCTTAATGGCTTGTTTAGTAATTGGCATTGTTAATATGCTTTGTAAAGTTAATTATTGCCCGATTCTTTTCGAGAAACCAAAATTAAGAGTTATGAAAATATTAAACAAGAAATGATTGAATAATTACAAAGATAAACTTAATTTATCTGTTCTGTTATGATAGTAGTAATTGATGGGCCCGCAGGATCGGGTAAAAGTTCAACAGCAAGAGCCGTAGCGGCTAACCTTCAAATCCAATTTTTGGATTCAGGAGCGTTATATCGTGTAGCAACCTTGTTATATATTGACGCCCAGCAAGAATTTACTACGTTCTTTGACAAGCTGAAAGAAAGCGAGATTTCCTTTTATTTCAAAAATGAAAAATTCCACGCCTTTTTGGATGGACAAGAGGTTAGCGACGAAATTAGGAGCATGAAGGTTTCCCAACATGTGAGTGAAGTTGCCTCAAACCCAAAAGTTCGTGCATATGTCAATGATTTGATGCGCGAAGTTGTTAAGCATGATGCTTACATAGCGGATGGCAGGGATTTAGGTACCGCCGTTTTCCCGGATGCCGACCTTAAATTTTTTATGGTGGCTGATTTGGAAACACGAGCCCGGCGCCGTTTTAAAGAAGAAAAAGACAAAGGAAGTAATGTTACGCTCGAAGAAGTGAAACAAAATATAGCCCAGCGGGATCAAACCGATGCCAACCGCAGTTCTGATCCACTGAGAAAAGCTGATGATGCTATTGAGGTAGATACTTCAGAAATGAGCTTTGATGACCAGGTCGCTTTCATCAGTAAAAAAGTTGAAGAACTAATTTCATCACAGAGCAAATAATTAATTTTAACTTATCCCACAGTTGAAAGTCAATTGTGAGGTAAACCAATAACCACATATAATGACTGAAGATATAAACAAAGAAAAAGAACAAGCCGAAGCAGCCGAAGAACAAGCTGAAGCAACTACTGAGGTAGCTGAAGCCGAAGCTGAATCTGTAGAAGAAGAAACGGAAGAAACAGCTGAAACTTCTGAAGAAACTACGGCCGAAGCCCAAGAGAATGGAGAACAGGAAAAAGAAGAAGCCCTGACCCATGTGTACTCCGGAGATGTAGAAGGAGAAACATACAAGCTGGAAGATTTACAGCGCTCATCAGAAGAATATACTGATGAAGAATTTGATGAGATGGTGGGTATGTATGAAGATACCCTCAATGAAATTGAAGAAAAGGAAATTGTACACGGACGTGTTGTTTCTGTTGATGAAAAATACGTTGTAGTAGACATCGGCTTTAAGTCAGAAGGTATTATCCAGGTAAATGAGTTCTCAAATGAGGCTCTGGAAGAAATGGAACCTGGTGATGAAGTAGAAGTATTCCTTGATCGTGTTGAAGACAAAGAAGGACAATTAATCCTTTCTCGCCGTAAAGCAGATATTCTGCAAGCCTGGGAGAAAATTGAAGCCTCTCACGAAGATGGCGAGATCCTTGAAGGATATATTAAACGTCGTATTAAAGGTGGTATGGTTGTGGATGTCATGGGCATCGATGCCTTCCTGCCTGGTTCGCAAATTGATGTGCGTCCCGTTCGCGACTTTGACGCTTATGTAGGAAAAACCATGGAGTTCCAGGTAGTGAAGCTAAACATGGCTGCCGAAAACGTGGTTGTTTCTCACCGTGCTCTTATCGAGTCTGACCTTGAAGATCAGCGTGAAGAAATTCTCGAAACGATTGAAGCTGGTCAGGTACTTGAAGGTTCCGTTAAAAACATTACCGACTTCGGTGTATTCATCGACCTTGGTGGCGTTGACGGACTGCTGCACATTACCGACCTATCCTGGGGCCGTGTGGATGATCCCCACGAGATCGTATCTCTGGATCAACGCATGAACGTTGCTGTTATCGACTTTGATGAGAAGAGCAAGCGCGTTTCTCTCGGTCTCAAGCAACTGCAACCACACCCTTGGGAAGCTATCAATGAGAAGTATCCTGAAGGAAACAAAGTTCAGGGCCGCGTAGTGTCTATCGCAGATTACGGTGCGTTTATTGAACTTGAAAAAGGTGTTGAAGGTCTGATCCACATTTCTGAAATGTCGTGGACACAACACATTAAACACCCATCTCAATTGGTTGAGAAGGACGACATCGTAGAATGTATCGTTCTGAACATCAACGAAGATGAGAAGAAAATTTCGCTTGGTGTTAAGCAACTGGAAGAAGATCCATGGGCAGATATCCTGGAGCGCTTCCCCGTTGGTTCCAAGCACACCGGTGTTGTTCGCAACCTTACCAACTTTGGAGTATTCGTTGAGCTCGAGCCTGGTATTGACGGCTTGATCCACGTTTCTGACCTCAGCTGGACTGAGAAAGTAGATCATCCAAACGAAGTGGTTGACAAAGATCAGGAAATCGAGGTTGTAATTCTGGGCGTTGACTTTGACAACCGCCGAATTACTCTCGGCCACAAACAAGTGGAAGACAACCCTTGGAAGAAATATGCTGAAGAATACGCACCCGGCAACAAAGTTGAAGGGGAAGTAGTTAAGACTACTGATAAAGGCGTATTTGTGAAGCTGCCACTGGGCGCTGAAGCATTCCTGAACTACAGCAAGTCTGTTGAAGGTGAATACAAAGTAGGCGACAAAGTGGAAGACGCTTTTGTGCTGAACTTTGACGAAAACAGCAAAAATATTGAGCTGAGCCAGCTTGATTCTGACAAAGGTCAGGCTAAAGAATCCAAGAAGCGAGTGGAACAGTCTAACGTTGAAACCGGTGCTCCAACACTGGGTGAAATGTCTGGATTGGCTGCACTCAAAGCTGATATGGAGAAGAAAGAAAAAGCTGAAGCTCAGAAAAAAGCAGATGCTGCTAAAGCCAAAAAGGCTGAAGAAGCAGAAGAAGAGGAAGATTCCTCTGACGAAGAAGAGTAAAATCTCCTTCTAACATTCTGTTTAAAGAATTACCCCTTGTTCAATTGTATTGGGCAAGGGGTTTTTTATGGCTTGTATTTTTGGCAGATTAGCAGGGGACGCATGGTTATATAGAGTAGTGATAAAAGAAGAACCACCAACGACTATTCCGACCTCTAAGACGGTTTGTATATTTATGCTATCCTAAAAGTATTAAGGAGCTACAACTGCTCTCTCGTCAGAATTATAAGTGTTTTATTGTATTAGGTTTGAGATACTGCATAAGCTTCACCGATAGTAAGTATAAAGCAGGTGAGGTATAAGAAAGTAAAAGTTTTGTTTCGGTGCTTCTAAGATTGAAGTCATTCATCTCTGAACAACCAAAGGAAGGGTAAATTAAGTAAGATTATGAGGCGGCCTTCTATACTATCTCTGGCAAGAAGATGCTTGCCTCTTCTGCGAAATGATAAGCTATACTCTTCCTTTTACAAGATCAGAATTAAAGCTTAGACAAGTTTTAGGTCACTCCCCAAATAGCACTGTATTAGCTGGCAGTTAACTACCAGCCAATCTTTCCTTTGTCCTGATCTTTAAGCAGCTCGTCCTGATTTTCTTCCGGATCTTCAGGCATCACAAAGCCGGCAGGTGGTTCAAACCCATCATATTTCCAATAAGCTTCTTCATCGGCTGTGACATAGTTAATGAACTGTCCTACAATGGGAAGGGCGGAACGGGCACCCTGACCAATACTGTAGCCGATGTCCTGGTTAAATCTTACACGACGATCTTTACCGCCCACCCAGGCACCCATTACCATGTGGGGCGTCATGGCTATGAACCAGTTATCGGCAGCGTTGTTTGTGGTACCTGTTTTACCGGCAATATCTTGGCGAACTCCATATACATTACGCAAACGAACTCCCGTACCATGGTAACCATCTCCACCTCGGATCACCCCGCGTAGCATATCAGTAATGATATAAGCCGTTTCCGGGCTGATGGATTCTGATTTATAATCCGGATTAAACTCCTTCAGGATGTTGCCTTGTTTGTCTTCAATTCGTGTAATGGCAAGAGGCTCAATATGTACGCCTTTGTTGGCAAATGTGGTGTATGCACTCGTTAATTCAAGTAGAGAGACTTCAGCGGTTCCCAGGGCAATGGAGGGATAAGCCGGGGTATTACTCATATCGATACCCAGGTTCGAGGCCATAGCCTTAATTTTTCGGGCGGCAGGATCCAGCTCCCACAGTTTATTGGTTTCCGGGGCACCGGCAATTTCTGGTAAAAGCCGGACGGTTACATTATTCATACTGCGGGCTAAAGCTTCCCGGAGAGGAACCATCGTTGGACCGTCATGGACCGATTGATCTTTGGGATTCCAAATATTTCCGGCACGGTCCCGAAAAGTGACGGGATACTTAGAAAATTTATGATAGGGTTTATATCCGTTGTCAATAGCTACGGCATATACAAAAGGCTTAAAAGTTGAACCCGCTTGTCTGCGCGATTGATACACATGATCAAACTGAATGTTGCCATAGTCGGTACCTCCAACCCAGGCCAGGATGTTGCCGTTCGAAGGTTCGATGGCTACAAAACCTGCTTCAAGCTGCGTGCGGGCTCGTTTCACAGAATCTACAAATGCACTATCGGCAAAAAGCGAATCAAACACCACTTTCTCAAGATTGGTGTTGTAGTTGGAAAAACCGTTTTTATAGCGATCGGTTTCCCGGATAAAACTTTTTAGAAATAATGGATATTCGTCCCAAAATAGATCCATATACTCATCGCTTCCGCGTGACGTCCATTCATTTACAAAGATATTTTGTAGAGAGTCCAGTTTGGTTTTAACGGCCCTTTCGGCGTGATGCTGAATGCGAGAATCTATAGTTGTATAAATTACCAACCCATCTTTATACAGGTCATATCCGTTTTCCTCGAGCCAGGGATTGATTTTTTGGCGCACATATTCGCCAAAGTAGCGACTTTGACGTCCGGTTTTGAAGGGTGGATGGTAGTCCAATTCAATAGGCTGCTCCCGCATCGCGTCATATTCCTGATCGGTAATAAATCCACGGTTGTTCATGAGTTGCAATACGATATTCCGACGGTCTTGAGAGCGCTCAGGATAAATGCGGGGATTGTAAGCGTAAATGGCCTTCAGTGAACCAATCATGACAGCAGCCTCGGGAATGGTAAGCTCTTTGGCCGGTTTTCCGAAATGGGTTTGTGCAGCTGCTTCAATGCCAAAGGTGGAGTTGGGATATTCCACAGTGTTGAGATACATCTCCGCAATCTCACGTTTAGTGTAGCGGCGCTCCAATTGAACTGCCGTGATCATCTCCCGGAACTTTCGGGTCACGGAAAATTTTTGCCCGATTTTTTTATACAGGTTACGCGCCAACTGCTGGCTAATAGTAGAGGCTCCCTGCCAGCGGCCATTCAGTATGTGCCAGGGAATAGCCAGTGTGCGGAACATATCCATACCCCAGTGGTTGTAAAACCGGTGATCTTCCGTAGCAACCAGGGCATCAATTACATGAGGAGAAATGTCTTCGTAGTTGACCCATTTGCGGTTTTCGGTGAAATACTTGTCGAGCGTTACACCGTCGCGACTGCGAACTTCCGAGGCAATAGCAGTCTCGGGGTTTTCAAACTCATCAGCAGAAGGTAATCCCGTAAATAGATAGATGACATAGGCACCGATTAATAGTAAGAATACAGCAGCCACACTGCCCAGACCTATCCAAACTTTTCTGTACGCACTAAAGATGCCTTCTTTGTTTTGGTTGGGTACTTCTTCTGTATTGGCACTCTTTTCGTTTTCGCGGCGCTCTTGTAGTATCTTTTTCCGGTATTCGGGATCGTTAAAATACCGCTCGTGATCAATAGGTTCTTTATTCTCGTCGCTCATAATACGTTTTTAATTCCCTGTAAAGGTAGTGAATTTTTGTGAACCGGCCTCCCACCTAACGAGCTGCATGCCACTATTGTTATATAAAGCAAGGCTCCGGTGATTAAAAAAGGTTCCAAGATTTATATACTCTCCGCTCCCAAAAGTTTCCTTCCTCGGAATATGATCGTGGCCGCTTAAAATATAATCTAGCTGATGCCGGTTAAACATCTTTTCAGCCTGACGATTTAGTGGTTTTGGGTTGATATAATTTCTTTTCCGGGTCATGGATGAAAACCACTTCATCAGCTTAACACCTGTTTGCGGTGGAAATACTTTTTGATAGACATCAACAAAATAACGACTGCGCAGAAGTTTATGAAAGCCTGCTCTGGGAAAATCAATTCTGGAGCTGGCTACGCCGTCTCCGTGCATCAGTAACATTCGCTTATCTTCTAATTCTAAAAGCCGGAAGTTGGGCTCTACATCAAAGCCGCGGTCTTTAAAATGGCCGAAGGTCCAGTTGTCGTGATTGCCGGTTACATACAGTGCGGGGGCCACTGACTTATTATATTCTTCAAAAGCATCCAGTACATTTTTGCCAAGTGATGGTACGTAGTTTTGATCCGGATATTCCATCCAGTAATCAAATAAATCTCCCAAAACATACAAAGCAATTTTGTGCCGGGCGCAATGATGTATCAATGCTATCAAATCGTCTTCAATATGCTGATTGGTAGCCTGTGAAAAAGCGCCGAGATGTACATCTGATAAGAAAACATGCTGTTCAGGATTCATTCAACCGGCTACTTTTTGCGGGTGATAACATAATGAATCAGGTCGGCCAAATCTTGTTTGGCATCCGAAGCTGGCAATGTATTGAGCCCGTCGATGGCTTTATTCGCATACTCATACATACTCTCGCGGGCCGATTCCATCCCCCCGTTTTGATGAACAAAATCTACAATGTCTTCAACATTTGAGGAGGTCTTCTTGCGTTTTTTCATCAGTGCGCGGATATGGGCTGATTTCCTTTTAGGGGCTTGCTCAAAGGCTTTGATCAGTGGCAGGGTTACCTTCCGTTCCTGAATGTCATTACGCGTAGGCTTTCCTACATCGTAGGCTCCATAATCAAATAAATCATCCCGGATTTGAAAGGCGATACCAATATTCATCCCGATTTCGCGCATTAGCTCATGAATCTCTTCGTCGTCGGTGGTTGATACGGCTCCGCACTCACAACAAGTAGAAATAAGACTGGCGGTTTTTTCAGAGATGATCTGGAAGTATCGCTCTTCCGTCATATTAAAAAGCCCGGCTGTTTTCAATTGCCGCAACTCCCCTTCACTCATACTCTGCACCGCTCGCGACTGCACTTTCAGTAATTGGAATTCCTCATGCTCCAGGGCAATTAGCAATCCTTTAGACAGTAGAAAATCACCCAGTAAAACTCCGGCTTTGTTATTCCATATTTTATTGATACTTAGGAGCCCCCGGCGGGTATCGGCTTCATCTACCACATCATCGTGAATGAGGGTGGCCGTATGTAGCAGCTCAATCATGGTGGCGCCCACGTAAGTGCGCTCATTGATATCTCCGAACAGGCGTGCGCTCATGAACACCAGGGTAGGGCGAAGCTCTTTTCCTTTTTGGCGGATAAGATAACGCACAATTTGATCTAAAAGAAAAACATCAGAACGAATAGTGTCCTTAAAAAACCGGCGAAATTCCGATAAATTCTCTGAAACAGGGGCGGTTATTTCCTTTAATGTTTTGTGGGTAACCGTTTCTGAATTTATTGGTTCTAACTCTGAGTTATCAATCATCAATTGTGCTGAAATTTTCTTAAACTTGCCGGTGAAATAATTTACTCATTATAAAGAACAATTATTTACTCTCAATCACTCACTCACTGAAAATTTATGGCTGACGATATTGTAAAAATTAAGACCATAGGAGTTTTAACCAGTGGCGGCGATTCACCGGGTATGAATGCAGCTATCCGCGCAGTTGCCCGCGCTGCTTTTCACTCCAACATAAATGTAATTGGAATTAAGCACGGTTATTATGGACTTATCAACGATGAATTTGAAAAACTGGATACACATTCCGTTTCAAATATCATCCAGCGTGGCGGTACCACATTAAAATCTGCCCGCTCCGAAGAGTTCAGAACAGAAGAAGGACGTGCTAAAGCCGCCGAAAACCTCAAAAAATATGAGATAGACGCATTGGTTACCATCGGTGGTGATGGAACATTCACTGGGGCAAATAAACTCAGTAAAGAGCACGGAATCAATGTAGTTGGGGTGCCGGCTACCATTGATAATGATATAATCGGAACCGATGAAACCATCGGATACGATACCGCTCTAAACACCGCCCTGGATGCTATCGATAAAATCCGGGATACTGCCGATGCGCACGAGCGTATGTTTTTGGTAGAGGTAATGGGCCGTGATACCGGCTTTATCGCGCTCGAAACCGGCATTGCCAGTGGGGCAGAGCTCGCACTTCTCCCTGAAGAACTCACTCATGTAGATGAGGTGAAAGAGCAACTGCACGATATGCTGAAGCAACAGCGCAGAAGTAGTCTTGTGGTAGTTGCCGAAGGGGATGAAACCGGTGGCGCCATGAAACTGGCAGATAATATTAAAGACGATTTTTCTCAGTACGATGTGCGTGTATGTATTTTGGGGCACGTGCAGCGCGGCGGGGCACCAACTGCCCGGGATCGCGTATTGGCTAGCCGTTTGGGAGCAGCCGCAGTGAACGTGCTGATGGAAGGCCATAGCGAAGTTATGGTTGGGGTAGTCAACAACGCGCTGAAAATCACTCCGTTGCGTGTTGCTATTTCCAAGAAAAAAGCATTAGATCACACACTAATAGACTTAGCAAGAGTACTTAGATAAAATAATAACACAACATATATTATGATTACATGTGATATTGGGTTTGCTCGAAAATTTATTAAGGATGATGAATACCTTAAAGCCCGGCGAAAAGCCGACATGGCTTTGGATCAACTTAAAAATAAAACCGGACCGGGGTCTGAATGGTTAGGTTGGCGGGATTTGCTCGCTGATCCTAATGATGCCGAAATTGAAGAAATCAGCTCGCTGGGAGAAGAAGTACGCGAAAAAGCTGACATATTTATTGTGTGTGGCATTGGGGGATCTTACTTGGGAGCCAAGGCTGTAATTGAAGCCCTGACTCCTCACTTCGGAAGTAAAGGCCCGGAAATTCTTTTTGCCGGACATCACATTGGGGGTAAATACCTGGAAGAATTGATGGCTTATCTTAAAGAGCCCAAAGAAGACGGTTCCCCAAAAAATATTTATGTAAATGTTATTTCAAAATCAGGTTCCACGCTCGAGACGGCTCTTTCATTCCGTCTGTTAAGAGAATTGATTGAAGACCTGTATGGAGATGATGCCTCTGAACACATTATTTGTACTACCAGCAAAGAAGGTGGTTTGCTCAATAAAGTGATTAAAGAAAAAGGCTACCGAAAGTTTATCATTCCAGACGATGTGGGCGGGCGTTACTCGGTCCTTACACCGGTTGGACTTCTGCCTATCGCAGTGGCCGGTATCGATGTGCGAACTTTATTATATGGTGCGGTTTCTGCTTATAACCGATATAAAGAAAACACGGAAGACATCCTGGAATATGCTGCTCTCCGTAATGCCATTCATGAAACCGGCAAAACGATTGATGTTTTTGCAACCTTTGAGCCGGAGCTCAGTTCCTTTGGCGGATGGATACAGCAGCTGCTTGGAGAGAGTGAAGGAAAAGAAGGGCAGGGTATTTTCCCAACCGTTGCCACCTATTCTACCGATCTGCACAGTTTAGGGCAGTTTATACAGCAAGGTCAGCGCAGTTTGATGGAAACTTTCATCATTGTAGAGAAACCATTCTCAGATCTTGAAGTAAATGAGCTGGAAGGGAATGATGATGAACTAAACTACCTGGCCGGTAAGTCATTTCATGAGATTAACACTAAAGCCCGGGAAGGTACCATTGAGGCGCACAGCGAAGGCGATGTGCCTATTGTTAAAATATGCTTGTCTGCATTAAATGCTGAAAACATTGGCGAGCTTATATATTTCTTTGAGTTGTTAACAGGTATCTTTGTTTACAGTTTAGGGGTTAATCCCTTTAACCAGCCGGGAGTGGAAGATTACAAGAAAGCCATGTACCGCCTGCTGGGTAAACACTAAATAGTTCTATGATCGAAAAAGAGAAAGCGTCGAAGTATATAGCGGTAGCCGGCAATATTGGAGCTGGAAAATCTTCATTAACAGGTTTATTGGCCAAACATTTTGGTTGGGAAGCTTTTTATGAATCGGTGGATGATAATCCTTATTTATCAGATTTTTATGAGGACATGCGCCGATGGAGTTTTAACCTGCAGATTTATTTCCTCTCCAGTCGGTTCCGGCATCAAAAGGAGATGCTCAATGATGATGTAAACCTGATACAGGATCGCACGATCTACGAAGATGTGGAGATATTTGCGAAAAACCTGCATCAGATGAACCTCATGAGTGACCGCGATTTTACCAATTATGAGGCGCTGTTTCATGAGATGAGCTACTATCTGCGTCCGCCCGACTTACTGATCTATTTGCGGGCACAAGTTCCTACACTTGTGCGTCAAATTCAGCAGCGCGGCCGCGACTATGAGAACACTATTCGGATTGAATACCTTGAACGCCTGAACAACTTGTATGAAGACTGGATAGGCCGTTATCCGCACGAGAAGCTGATTATTGATACCGATGACCTCGATTTTGTAAATAACAAAGAGGATTTAGGAAAGGTAATTGAGCTGATTGAACAGCGGATGTTTGGCTTATTTAATTGATTGAACCACACAACTATAATGCTTATTTTGGGTAGCTATTGTGGAGATGTTCTATGCTTACATTTAAGATCTTTGAAATACCTGAAGGAGAAAGTGAAAAAACCCTTGATTTAGCTTCACAAGAGTTAGATTTAGGAGAACTCACTTTTAACGGGGGAACTATAGATATAAAGTTCTACCGTACACTCCATTTCATCCGGACTACGTTTTCGGTTGATGCAAAGGTTGAATTAATTTGCGACCGTTCGCTGGATGCCTTTGACTATGAGGTTCAACAGGATTACGAAGTCTTGTTTAAAGCCGAAGAGGTAGAAGAAACCGCTGACGAGAGTGGCGCAGTTCGCAATTATGATCACGGAGGCAATCAAATAGATTTGGAGCAAGACGTACGAGATACGATTTTGCTCAACATCCCTACAAAGAAATTACATCCCCGCTTTTTGGACGATGACGGGAACCCGAAGGAGATGCTGGACGAACAGTTTGGCGATATTCCTGATGAGGAAGAAGATCGCATCGATCCGCGCTGGGAGAAACTAAAAGAATTAAAAGATTAACGACTATACCATAGATTAATGGCACATCCTAAACGAAGAACTTCGAATGCGCGCAAAAACAAACGTCGCGCACACCATGCAATCTCTGATGTAACATTAGCTAAATGCTCAAACTGTGGAGCCCTGCACCGCTACCACCATGCGTGCTCCGAGTGTGGCTACTACCGTGGCCGTCAGGTAATGAAAGCAGCTAACTAAATATCAATAAAACATGATTGTTGCCGTAGACGCAGCTGGTGGAGATTATTATCCGCAAAATCCCGTAAAAGGAGCGATAGAGGCCGTTGAAGAAAATAACGAGCTCACCGTCATCCTTGTAGGGCCGGAGGATATCATTAAAGAAGAACTCGCTAACCATGAGTATGATAAGAAGCGGGTTCTGATACATGATGCACCTCAGGTTATTGGGATGGATGAGTCTCCTGGCCAGGCCGTTAAAACCAAACAACAATCATCCATAGTTGTAGGCGTAGGCTTGCATAAAGCCGGTAAATGTGATGCATTTGTGAGTGCGGGCAATACCGGGGCTTTATTAGCGGCTTCTATGTTCATACTGGGTAAACTTCCCGGCGTATTACGCCCAACCATCGCAGCTTATTACCCTACATTTAAAGGGTTTAGATTATTGGTTGATGCAGGTGCAAATCTGGAGATTAAGCCGGAAACAGCCCTGCAGTTCGCCAAAATGGGAAGTGTTTTCTGTGAGCAAATTCTGGATATTTCCAATCCTAAAGTTGGCTTGCTGAATGTTGGAGAAGAAGAGGCTAAAGGCACTGAGTTATTGAAAGAAGTGCATAAGGAGCTCAAATCCCTGGACAGTTTCGTTGGTAACCTGGAAGGTAAAGATATCTTTCCCGGTAAAGCCGATGTTTACGTTTGTGACGGGATGGTGGGCAATATTGTACTCAAATTCGGTGAATCCATACCCGATATGCTTGAAAAAATGATTGGCATGGCGGTTCAGAAAATGGAACTCTCTTCTGAAGAAGTACAAAGAACCCAAAAAATATTAAAAACTGCCCTTTCGTCATTCAATTACGAAAATGTTGGCGGAATTCCTTTCCTGGGCGTCAATGGCGTAAGTGTTGTTGGGCACGGAGGCAGCTCGCCTTTAGCCATTAAAAACATGATTAAAAGTGCCGTACAAACTGTTGAACAAGATGTGAACGGCAAAATTGTAGCATCTCTAAACTGAGCTAAACTCTCTTAAATGGACGTTAAACGAGCAAAAATAACCGCAGTAGGGCATTATCTGCCTGATGAGCGGATTACGAATCACGACCTTGAAAAAATGGTGGATACCAACGATGAGTGGATCCGCACCCGAACAGGAATTGAAGAACGCCGAATTTTAAGAGACCCCGAAAAAGCTACTTCTTATATGGCGGCCAAAGCAGCCCAGGAGGCCTTGGACGAAAGAGGCATGAAAGCCGAAGAAATTGATTTGATTATCGTGGGTACGGTAACCCCGGATTATCTCTTTCCGGCCACCGCATGTTTGGTGCAAAAAGAAATTGGCGCTGAAAATGCCTTCGCTTTTGATCTATCCGCAGCGTGCTCTGGCTTTTTGTATGCACTAACTACCGGCTCTATGTATATTGAATCTGGCCGGGCCAAAAAAGTATTGGTGATCGGGGCGGATAAGATGAGTTCAATCCTCGATTTTACCGACCGTACTACCTGTATTTTGTTTGGAGATGGTGCCGGCGCTGTTATCCTGGAAGAATCGGAAGACGGCACTGGGATCATCGACCACAAGCATTACACAGACGGCGATACCAATTGTAGTTTGTATCAACACGCAGGTGGTAGTAAAAATCCTGCAACCAAAGAAACCGTGGAAGCCAAGCAGCATTACGTACGGCAGGATGGTCGTGCGGTGTTTAAAAAGGCAACCATGGGGATGGCCGATGTTTCACTGGAAATCATGGAGCGCAACGATCTTGAGCCGGATGAAGTAGCATGGCTGGTGCCGCATCAGGCTAATTTAAGAATCATTGACGCCACCGCGCGCCGAATGGGACTTTCGAGTGAAAAGGTTATGATAAATATCAACAAGTACGGCAACACTACTGCGGCCACTATTCCGCTTTGCCTGTACGACTGGAAAGATCAATTGAATCATGGCGAAAACATTGTATTGTCTGCCTTTGGTGGTGGCTTTACATGGGGCGCTATCTATTTAACCTGGGGGATTAAGTAATTATGAGTACAGCCTATTTGTTTCCCGGACAGGGATCGCAATTTGTTGGGATGGGAAAAGAGTTATACGGCTCCAACCCCGATGCAGCGGCTTATTTTGATAAAGCCAATGAAATTTTAGGCATCGACCTGAAAGGGATTATGTTTGAGGGACCTGAAGAAACCTTGAAGCAGACTGAGTTTACTCAGCCCGCTATCTTTCTTCATTCCATCGCTTTATTTAAAACACTGGATGCCAATCCGGATATGGTAGCCGGGCACAGCTTGGGCGAATTTTCAGCCCTGGTAGCCTGTGGCGCCATTTCTTTTGAAGAAGCATTAAAAATAGTACGCCGACGTGGCGAACTGATGCAGCAAGCTGGTACCGATAACCCCGGAACTATGGCTGCAATAATCGGTATGGATGATAGCGAGGTTGAAGTCGTAAGTACTGAAGCAACCAAGGCTACCGGCAAAGAAGTGATCGCAGCTAATTATAACTGCCCCGGACAGCTGGTGATTTCCGGTTATCAGGAAGCAGTGGAAAAAGCCGTTGAAATTGCTAAAGAGAAAGGTGCCCGCATGGCAAAATTACTGCCGGTAAGTGGCGCATTTCACTCTTCACTGATGCAGCCTGCTTATGATGGGCTAAAAAATCAATTGGAAGATCTGAATATTCATACTCCAAATTGTCCGATTTATAGTAATTACACAGCTAAAGCTACCACAGATACCGAGAAAATCCGGGAGAACTTGTTGAAGCAACTCCTAAATCCGGTTCTTTGGACACAAACGCTGAAGAACATGCATGCCGATGGTGCACAAGAGTTTGTTGAAGTAGGCCCGGGCAAAGTATTGCAAGGGTTAGTGAAACGAACGCTTAAAGACGTAGAAATTTCAGGACATCAATAAAGAAAGAACCATGAGTTTATCATTAGAAGGAAAAACCTGTCTGGTAACCGGCGGTAGTCGAGGGATTGGAAAAGCCATCGCACTCAGACTGGCAGAATTTGGAGCCGATGTGGCCATTACCTATGCTCGTTCTGCAGATGCAGCTGAAGAGGTAAAAGAAGAAATTGAGAAGCTGGGCAGAAAAGCCAAAGCTTTACAAGCGGATGCCGTTGATTTAGCTCGCACAGAAGAAGTGATCGCTGAATTGGTGGACGACTGGGGTAAAATTGATATTATTGTAAACAATGCCGGCATCACCAAAGATAACCTGATCCTTCGCATGAATGAAGAACAGTGGGACGATGTCATCAACACAAATTTGAAGAGTATTTTCAATTATTCAAAAGCTGCCGCCAAGCCTATGATGCGCAATCGCGGTGGTTCTATCATCAACATTAGTTCAGTGGTAGGTATTTCCGGTAACGCCGGACAGAGTAACTATGCGGCTTCTAAAGCAGGTATTATTGGCTTTACCAAGTCGTACGCCAAAGAATTAGCCTCACGAAATATCCGTGCAAATGTAGTTGCTCCGGGATATATTCTAACCGACATGACCGACCAGCTGGATGAGAAGGTTTTACAGGGTATTAAAGACGAAACCCCTTTGGGGCGCGCCGGCAATGCTGAAGAAGTGGCCGATGCGGTAGTCTTTCTTGCCTCTGACATGAGTTCATACGTCACCGGAGAGGTGATTCGTGTGGATGGCGGGATGGCAATGTAATTGTGTGTATATTGCAGATGCTCTGCTGAATTTTTAAGTTGAAAACACTTATTTTATCAAAATTATAATTACCAACTAATCACTGAAAAAGGACACAAAATGTCACAAGACGTAGAATCAAAAGTAAAAGCTATCATTGTAGATAAACTTGGCGTGGACGAATCAGAAGTAACTGCTGACGCCAACTTCACCAACGATCTTGGAGCTGACTCTCTGGATACGGTAGAATTGATTATGGAATTCGAAAAAGAATTCGACTTGAGCATTCCTGACGAAGATGCTGAGAATATTGCTACAGTAGGAGATGCTACAACTTACCTGTCAGGTAAACTCTCCTAAGTAAACTCACTTCTTAATTTTCCAATTTCTTTAAAAATAAATTATGAGCACTCGCAGAGTAGTAGTAACGGGTATTGGGGCTCTTACACCCATTGGCAAAACCGCACCTGATTTCTGGAACGGATTGGTTTCGGGAAAGAATGGTGTGCGCCATGTGGAGCATTTCGATACGTCCGACTTTGCCACTAAATTTGCTGCTCAGATTGAGGATTACGAACCTACTGACTATTTCGATCGCAAAGAAGCCCGGAGGCTGGACAAAGTGGCCCAATACGGGATCATTGCCTCCGACGAAGCGATTGAAGACAGTAAACTTGATCTGGATAAAATTAACAAGGATGAAGTAGCTGTTCTGGTGGGTACCGGAATTGGGGGGATGGAAACCTTCTATAATCAGTCCGTCTCGTTCCACGAACACGGGCCGCGAGGCGTTTCCCCTTTCTTCATTCCGATGCTGATTCCTGATATCGTATCAGGGCAGATTTCCATCCGACATGGATTTAGAGGTCCAAATTTCTGTGCGGTATCTGCATGTGCTACCGGCTCGCATAATATTGGCCTCGCGTATGACGCTATCCGTCACGGGCAGTCGACTTATGCCATCGCCGGAGGTACCGAAGCCCCGGTTACCCGTATTGGGATATCTGGTTTCAACTCCATGAAGGCGATGTCCACGCGTAACGATTCCCCGGAAACAGCTTCCCGTCCGTTCGATAAAGACCGGGACGGCTTTGTGCTGGGTGAAGGCGCTGGTATTTTTGTGCTGGAAGAATTGGAATCAGCCCTGGAACGTGGTGCACGTATTTATGGTGAGATAGCCGGTTACGGTTTTTCTGCCGATGCGTACCATATCACCGCACCCGATCCAGACGGTAACGGCGTGATTTTGGCGATGACCAAAGCCATGGAAGCGGCCGGCATCAAGCCAGAAGATGTAGATCATATCAATATGCATGGAACTTCTACACCATTGGGTGATGTAGCCGAAAGCAATACCATCAAGAAGGTATTTGGAGAGCATGCCGAAAAGATCAATTGCAACTCCACCAAAAGCATGCACGGACATACCCTCGGTGCTGCCGGAGCTATTGAGTCTATTGCGTCCCTGCTTTCAATTTACCATGGCATGGTGCCGCCTACTATCAACCTTGAAAATCAGGATCCTGAATGTGATCTGAATTACACGGCCAATGAAGCAGCAGTGCGTGATGTTGAGTACGCACTGAATAATGCTTTTGGTTTCGGAGGGCACAACTCTACTTTGGTTTTAAAGAAGTACAAAGACTAAGACGTTATGCCCAAATGGTTCAGGTCGCTTTTTAGTAAGCCAAAGCAGAGTACTTCTGAGTTAAGTCCTGAATTAATAAACCGAATAAAGAAAATTGAAGGGATCGTTGGTTTTTCAATCGACGATCCTTCTTTATTTCTAAAAGCCCTGCGACACCGCTCTACCTTGTCGCAGGAGCAGTATGAAACATATGACTCGTACGAACGCCTCGAGTTTCTTGGGGATGCGGTATTGGACCTTATAGCCGCCGAGATTCTTTTCAACAAATATCCCGAAAAAGATGAAGGCTTTCTCACCAAAGTACGGGCAAAGCTGGTACGAGGTGAAACCTTAAGTGGGTTTTCCAGGGCATTGGGTATTGAAGACCTTATGGAGCTGGGAGAACGCAATGGAGGCGGCATATCAAAAAGTATTCTGGCGGATGCCTTTGAGTCTATCATTGCAGCTATTTATATAACCCAGGGCTATGAACATGCTTACGAATTCGTAGATCGTGTGATACGTGAAAACCTGGTATTGAAAGATCTCATCGATACGGTCGATAATTACAAAAGTGCCCTTCTCGAATATGCCCAGGCCAAAAAGATGAGCATTCCCTACTATGAAATGATTGCAGAATACGGCCCCGGTCATAATCGAACCTTCGAGGTGAAAGTGCTAATAGACAAACGGGAGCTGGGAACCGGCAAAGGCAAGAGCAAGAAGAAAGCCGAGCAGAAAGCGGCTAAAGAGGCGCTAAAAATGTTGAAGAAAGAGTGACGTTGGTTCGTAGTTATTTCTAAAGAGGTTATTTCCCATCTAAGTTATTTTTATAACATTTTGTTAAATAAATACTCTTATTTAATACAAGTCAAATGTCCGGGGCATTGATACAATAGTGTGTCGATTTATCTCCCCCATTCACTATAATATTTAGGATTATTAAAAAAGAGGGTTAAGGTATGAAAGAGAATCAATTACTATTCCCGGTTATTGTCAGTACGATAATCCTTGTTCTCCTTACTGGAAGCGGATGTGGATTATTAGGTGGGAAAGATAAAAAAGAGGTCTCGGGAGATCTAATGCCTCTTTCGGTAGGGAATTATTGGGAATATGAATTCACATATATTTGGAAAGACACCCTCCGATATGAAGTGGTAAAAGAAGTTCAAGTACCTTTTGGTGGGGAAAAATACACGGCTTACGCTTTTAACTTGGTTCCTTTTCCCTCTGATGTTCCAGAGTATTATTGGCTGTACCGGAACGGGGAAGCAGGGTTATATCAAATGGGCGGCATAGCCAATACGGATACCCTGTTCACTCAGTATGTGGACAAACCCTGGCCTGCGGAAGAAGGGGAGAATTGGAATATCCCACGATTGGCTTTTTCCAGGGACAGCCTGAAATTTTATGTCTCTGATACGCTCAGTATTACCTTAGTAGATAAAAGCCGGGAGATTGATACCCCGGCAGGAAAATTTGAGTGTTATGTGTATAAATTTACTATCTCAAATGGGGACGATGTACCAAGATGGGATTATTTTATGTACTACAGCTCAGGAGTAGGGTTAATAGCACAAATTGCAACATCAGAAGGCGATCCGGAAAATATTAAAGAAGAAATGTACCTGATGGATTTTCATTTAGAATAATACATATCCAAGTAATGACAATTATGAACCAAAAAAGTCCTGCCGGGCCACCACCGAGTTTGATCCGACACGATAAATAAACCACGGACGGACGAGACGCTAAAAGTACTAATAAAGGGGTAAATAGCATTACCCATTGATCTTACTTATTTCAATCATATTCAATTAGTGAGCTTATACTGATAAGTTCGCAATAGCCAGTATTAGCCATCCTGCTGTAATTGTGCACATCATTTGCTCATTGTTGAGCGGACGCCTGATTATCCAATAAAAAAGCATGGGTATCAGTGCCACAATTATTGAAAAGAGAAGGTGGCCAGCTACACTGATCAACAGGCTCATAAACGCAATGTTTGAAGAAGTGAGCAGGGAAACAACGAAAGTACCTGCAACAAGCAGCAACCACCATAATTTAAAGTGAAAGAAAATCTTCATCATTGCGAACCCGACTTTTTAGTTCCTGCAATTTAGCTTGCTATATCGAACAAGTACCAGCAAATAAGTAAATGGATTTGAAGATTATATTTAGTCTGTGAACTCCATGAGCTCGACGGGAGCCCCATTTACTTCTATAAATGCTACTATAAGTCCTTCGCTGGGGGAGTTAGGTTCAATGAGAATATGCTCACCCTCTAAAGCTTTATCCAAATCGTCAACTTCAAAAGCTACATGTGGCACTGATTGCACCAAGTCAGGATAAGGCGCATCTTTCCAATAGCGTTGCCATTGTATACCATATTTATTGTTGGTATGATCAGAAACGGTCATTTGGAGATGAGGCAGATCAATTTCATTTTCGAAGGAATCTTTAGTGGGGATGCCAATGTGATTGAACTTCATATTTTTGGGAGTAATTTTTTTGGATACACATTTCACCTTCGATAGAAGACATTATAACTATACTAAAAACAATACATTTATCACTACAAATGGTTGTGTGTCAACAAGCAAAACGGAATACGATAGCAATATATCAAAACTTGTTTTTTGCGGGATTAACCCCGATTCTTAGCCCGACAACCACAGGCTTATTTTATGCAAAAACCGATGTTCGTTCAACTTATTAAACCGGAATTCGAGGAGCTCATAGAGGCCAAGGATTGGGTAGCACTCAAAGAGGTGCTCAACGATGTGCCCTCTGCCGATATTGCCGATATGCTGCTGGAATTACCCGGTGATATTGCCGTGGTAGTCTTTCGGTTGCTCAAAAAGCCGATCGCTGCTGATGTTTTTGCCGAAATGCCTTCCTCAAAAGGAGTAGAGTTGTTGGAGCTGTTCAACAAGCAGCAGTTGAGCGATGTGATGGTAAACCTGGAGCCTGACGAACAGGTTTCGATTTTAGAGGAGCTACCAGGGCATCTTACCCAGCGGGTGATGAATTCGATCCGTCCGGAAGATCAGCGACAATTAAAGAAGCTGTTGGGATATCCCGAGGAAAGTGTAGGGCGTTTGATGACGCCCCGTTATGTGAAGGTGAAGTCGGATTGGACCATCTCCCGCAGCATGGCGCACATCCGCAACTTTGGAGAAACGGCCGAGACCATCAACGTGATTTATGTGGTGGATGAAACGGAGCATCTGATTGATGACCTCCGTATTACGCATTTAATTTTAGCCGATCCCGATGACCATATTGAAAGCCTGATGGACCGTTCTTTTGAGGCACTTTCGGTATATGATGACCAGGAGGAGGCGGTGAAAATGCTGGCCAAGTATGACCGTGTGGCCTTGCCGGTAGTTGATTCAGACGGCGTGTTGGTTGGTATTGTAACGGCTGATGATGTGATTGACGTGGCCGAAGAAGAGACCACCGAGGATATGCAGAAAATGGCCGGTATGGAAGTGTTGGATGATTATTACTCCCAGACAACAGTATTTGGCATGGTCAAAAAAAGAGTACGTTGGCTTATTTTACTTTTTGTTGGCCAAATGTTGACGGTAACAGCCATGAGTAGCTACGAATCGGTATTGGCAAGTGCGGTATTATTATCCGTTTTTATTCCTATGATTATTTCAAGCGGCGGTAACTCCGGCTCACAGGCCGCCACTTTGATAATCCGCGCTCTTGCTACCGATGACATCGATTCATCAGATTGGCCAAAAATCCTGAAAAGGGAAGTCATGTCAGGTTTAATGCTAGGCAGCTTGATTGGGATTATTGGGGTTGTTATCACCTTTGCCTGGGGGGTGTTCCAGGGAGAAATGATGGACCAGGCATTGTTTTTAACCTCGCTGACAATAGGCCTGAGTTTGCTGGGAGTTATTTTATTTGGAAATTTAAGCGGGTCAATGCTACCATTTATTTTGACAAAGTTTAATCTTGATCCAGCTGTTACATCAGCTCCTTTTGTTGCAACTTTGGTAGATGTTACAGGAATAATCATTTATTTTTCAATCGCTATCTTATTGCTTAGCGGAACTTTACTTTAAGCATCCTATACTCTCATGAAACAGTATCATCAGCTTGTAAAAAATGTACTTGAAAATGGTGTCCGGAAAGAAAACCGCACCGGGACCGATACCATCTCCAGCTTTTCGGAATTCTATAAGGTGGATTTGTCGGAGGGCTTTCCGCTGTTGACCACCAAAAAAGTGTATTTCAGATCGGTGATTTTGGAACTGTTGTGGTACCTGAGAGGCGAAGACCATATCCGCTGGTTACGGGATGAAAACGATTGCCACATATGGGATGCCTGGGCCGATGAAGATGGTCATGTTGGGCCGATTTATCCAGTGCTTTGGAGACGTTTTCCGTATTTCGAAAAAGAGTCTGTACGTTTTGAAGGAAATGGTTCTGCCCTGGATAAAGAGGTATGGATGCAAAAAGAGTTTGATCAGGTGCAGCGGGCTATCACCATGTTAAAAGAGAACCCTAATAGCCGGCGTATTGTAGTAAGTGCCTGGCACCCGGGATTGTTGGAAGAAATGGCTCTGCCGCCTTGCCATATCATGTATGTGTTTAATGTGAGTGACGGTAAGCTGAACTGTCACCTTACACAGCGTTCCGGTGATATTGCTTTAGGAATTCCCTTTAACCTGGCTTGCTATTCGGCCCTGACGATGGCCATAGCTCAGGAAGTAGGCCTTAAACCCGGTACCTTTGCTCACACCATAGTAGATGCACACATTTACGAGAACCACGTTGAGGGACTAAAAGAACAATTGAAACGAGAGCCTAAGGAGCTTCCTACCTTAAAAATTGCCAACAAACCTGTTGACGAGCTCACTTTTGATGACTTCACCCTTGAAAATTACAATCCAGATCCAGCTATTAAGTTCGAGGTAGCTGTATGATCCTGACCCTGGTTGTAGCTCATGACCCAAACCTGGTAATTGGTAAAGACGGCGGACTTCCCTGGCGATATCCAGAAGACCTCAAACATTTTAAAAAAACCACAACGGGCGGCACTATTATTATGGGGCGCGGAGTGTTTGAGGAACTGAATGAGATTCCTCTTCCTAAACGCCGCAATATTGTGCTCAGCTCCACGCGCAATTATGACAATGTAGATACCTATTCTTCGCTCGAAGAAGCTCTGGGTACCTGCGACAATGAAGAGATCTATATAATTGGAGGAGGGGTGTTATATCGGGAAGCCATTGAAAAAGCCGATAAGCTAATCATTACCGAGATTCACAAAGAGTATGACGGAGACACCTTTTTTCCGGAGTACAGAGATGAGATTGGGAGCACTTGGAAAGAGGTTTCAAGAGAAGACAAAGGAGAGCTTTCTTTTGTTACATATATGCGTTCCTGAGGTTTATGAGCAGGTTTTAATTAAGAAAGATTAACCTGTATTAGCCTCCGCGATTTAATAAGTTTAGTACGTAATAATAAGACAGTTGTAGCAACCTTGAGTCGGTATTATTGTTCCGTCCACAGAGTTAAATAAATCCGCTAAAATCTATTTGTCAGGATATAGCCAGGAAGCGCGTTTAATAAAAAGCCGTAAAGGTGATATCTGTAGCATTGGAGCATATCAGAATGAAAAATAAGAGGACTTTAAAAATCACAAATCTCGTTGAGCAACTTTCCCACGAGCTTAGAACTCCATTGAATGCCATTTTGGGATATTCTGAGTTGCTTAAAAAGGGGGATAACCTGAATGATGAGCAAAAAGCACATTTGGAGAAGATTTCAACAAGTGGCAACCGTCTGGTTGATGTAATTAATGATATTATTGAGATTTCAAATATTGAAGCGGGACAAACAAAGATTACAGAGCAAGCAATTACCTGTTTTGAGTTGACTGACCAATTGAATGAAAAGTTTGCCCCCCTGTTTCGAAGGAAAGAACTTTCGTTTGAGGTATTGACAACTGACCATCCAAAGGCCCATTTTTTATTGGATGTTAAGAAACTCAAAACGATTCTCTATTCACTATTAAACAACGCATTAAAGTTTACCGATAGCGGTTCTGTACAAGTGAATATGGATCTGAGATTAAAAAGTGCTGCAAATTCTAAGTTGGTTATAGAAGTCACCGATACGGGTACAGGGTTGACCAATAAGGAACTTGAGCATATTTTTGAACCTTTTTGGCAGGCAAATGTGGAAGAGCGAGAAGGTACGGGCTTGGGTTTAACTACCGTATGGAAACTGGTAAATGTGCTGGGTGGTACTATCAATGTGAAAAGTAAACACCTGAAAGGATCAACATTTAAAGTAAGCCTGCCTGTAACACCTTTGACTGAAGAAGAAATGAGAGACAGACCTGCCGGGAATATCTTAGAAGAACCAAAGCGATATACGAGAAATATATCATCCCTAAAAGCTTTGATTGTAGATGATATGGCGATCAACAGGACGCTGGCTCGCATTATGCTGCAGATGAACAACTTTTCCACCATTGAGGCATCCAACGGGGTTGAAGCCCTGGATCATTATTTAGTGCATCAACCGGATGTAATACTTATGGATATATCTATGCCGGAGATGGACGGCATTGAGGCGATGGAGAAAATCAGAAGTATAAACGGGGAAGGCCAAAAGACGCCCATTATTGCCATCACTGCCGGCGGTCATAACGGTACACCCAGTGATCTGATGAATTTGGGTTTTTCGGAGTACATTCAAAAACCCTATAAAGAAAAGGAGCTGTTCGACAAGATTAGCTTGTTTCTTCCTTTAAACAGAGAAAACGGTAATGGTACAACTAATGTGACTTATCAGGTGTGATGCTTTTTAAATGAATACAATAATGCTTCACAACAGGCTCGGTAAGCGCAATAATATTTTTTGTTTCTGCAGCTTTGGAAAATTCTACAGCTTGTTCATCTTCTAAAATCCAGATGCTTTCATTTTTATATTTATAAGCCTCCGAATAGCTTCGTTCAAAGCTTAAATAGTGTGATATGGATTGGTCGTCGTCAGGTAGCCTTTTTCTTTTCAATGCCTTGGCCGTCTTTTGCTTCATCTCTTCCTGAAAAGCCTTACCGGGTTTCTTATCCAAAAACGTAGTGCGGAAAAGATCACGGTTTAAAAACCTAAAACATAAATCAGCCAGTATTTTATCGTCAGCATCGGCCCATTGTTTGATGCAAACATATACATCGTAATCATCGAGCCTGGCATAAAGGTCAATCATTTTGGGGCTGATTTGCTTCTTGGCTGAGGGCTGCTCCCTGAGAAAATATTCCAGCGGAGGCGAAGGAAATTGTAAGGACTGGCCTTCATCAATTAGTTTTCTAACACGCTTAAAAATGCTACGTAGCAGAAAATCCGCACTTAATACGGTTTTATGCTGATAGACCTGCATATACATCAACCGCCGGGCAATAATATAGTTCTCAATCGCATAAATGCCTTTTTTTTCAATTACGATGTTGCCCTTAAACACCCGCATGGTTTTTAAAATGCGGTTAATACCCACAGTCCCTTCCGAAACGCCCGTAAAAAAGCTGTCACGACGCAGGTAATCCAGCCGGTCCAAATCCAATTGGGAGGATATAAGCTGGTGCAGGAATTTCTTTTTGTATTGATTGGTAAATATGGAAATAGCGGTATCCAGCTCGCCCTCGAACTCGCGGTTCAGTTCCTTCATGATAGACAGGCTCATCATCTCGTGGTTGAAGTCTTGTATGAGTGAGTGCTCCAGCGTATGGGAGAGCGGTCCGTGGCCTACATCGTGCAGCAAAATGGCCATGAGTGTGCCATCATATTCAGGCTGACTGATTGTGGTGTCTTTTTCCCGAAGATTGTTCAAAACTCTCTGAGCCAGCTCCAAGGCGCCCAAAGCATGTGAAAACCGGGAATGCTCGGCCGCCGGAAATACCAGGTATCCCAAACCCAGCTGACGGATTCTGCGCAATCGCTGTACATAAGGATGATCAATGAGTCGTAGAATTGGTCCCTTGGGAACGGTGATAAATCCGTGTATGGGATCATTAAATATTTTATAGCGCGTGCTTTTATCCATGCCGGCTGTATCGATTTATGAGGAAAGAACGCCGGAAGATATTAAAAATGGATGATATAGTGATATGGTGATTTAGTGATATGGTAGTGATAATGATTTTCAAAAATTCTTCGTAAGGAAGTGCTGTTTATTTGCTCTTACTTTTGAATAATAAATCAAAAAATATCTATGCAAAAATATGAAGAATGGGTAGAAGTAGTACCAAATGAGATAAGAAGTGATATTATCTGGAAAATAGAGGCTTATAAGTTTGCACTCTATTTGTATGATATTTGTTGGAATGATTCTGAGAAAATAATGGCAATTAGGAGATTCAGTTTAGCAGATCAGCTTTACCGTTCTGTCGGTTCCATAAGTGCAAATATAGCAGAAGGTTATTCCAGGATTTCAGATAAGGAAAAAGCGCGATTCTGCGAAATTGCATTAGGCTCAACCAGAGAAGCAAGGGACTGGTATTTTAAAAGCAGGCATATACTTGGCAATAGTGTGGTTCAAAAAAGGATAAGTATGCTTACTTCAATAGCAAAGTTACTTCAGACTATGATTGTGGGGCATAGAGCCAGAAATCACTAAATCAACATATTACTATATCACCACACTAATCAATCAACATCTCCTCCAGGTTTTTGATATCAGGCAACCGTGTAGGGCGCTGATTTTTCATATCAAACCATACGCCTGTTGTTTCGGCGACGCCCAGTAAGTCTTTGCTTTCTTTGTGATATAATCCCTGTTTTGCTGTGATGCTAGTATTGCCCACTTCACCGATGCCTGTGCCCACTAAAACCGTAGCAGGATATTTGATTTGTTTCAGGTATTCGATAGTAGATTTGACCAGCACAAAGGTTTTTCCATCGGTGAATTCACTTTGCATTTGCCCAACTTCGGCCAGGAACTTAATCCGGGCTTCTTCCAGGTAGGTGTTGAAAAGGGCATTGTTTACGTGATTGAGCGGATCCAGATCCCGGAAGCGTACGGGAATTTCGGTCCAGTGAAAGAAAAAGTCGGGGTCGTATTCGGGTCTAAACATCTGCGGTAATTATTTTTACCTGAAGATGCGGGAGTTAGTGGCAAATGACAAGCCGAGAAGAATATTGAACAAGGAAAAGTGAATATCGAATATTGATCGGATTTGTTCCCTTTCCGCTGCGTAATGCTTTTTGCCTGAAGCACCGGGTCCGTTTATCACTCCAATTCTTTAATGCGGATGTTACGGAATTCCACACCCTGTCCTTCGGCCTGTAAAGCAATGTACCCCTCCGTAAGCGGAGTACCATCTACTTTGAGCTGCGGATCAAAGCCGTCAACCACGCCGCCCCCAATCTGTGGTTTGGTATATTCCAGTACCTTTTCTCCATTAATTTTGTGGATTACCAGCGAATCACCGTAAACAATCAGGTCGGCTTCTACCCATTCATCCAACTTATGGGTAGCTGAAGAGGACTCAATACAATGCCGGGGATCCAATGCTCCATCATAAAAGACATCCGTACCGGGAGAACACATATTGCCGGTAGGACGCGGTTCCCCTTCCTCTGCCTCCGCAAGCATTTGAAATTCTACCGAAATGGGCCAGTTTTGATCTTTAAGGATAGTCTGCGGGTCTTGGCTATGAAACATGACCCCGCTGTTACGAAAGGCATAACTTGGCGCATCTTCCATCCACTGATCAGTAAACCGGTATTCAAATTTAAGGTGATAGGACGAGAAAGATTCATCGTAGAAAATATGGCCAAATCGTTCGCCAAAAGTATCATAATCATCATAATTTACCTGAATAATCCCGTCTACTACCCGAAAGGTATTGGCATAATTATCACCGGTTTCATGATGGTGAATTTTTACGGTCCAGTTGTCCAGGTTCTTCCCGTTAAAAAGAGATCGCCACTCATCCGGCTTTTCCTGTTGGGAACATGAGATACCAAAAATGAGCGCAGGCAATAAAAGCAGGAAAATCTTTTTCAATAAGGTCATAGTGGAATGTACGGGTTAGTGTCATGTGAAGTCTAAAATGTTGGGTTAAGACCTGTCAGGTTTGATAAAAACTTGTTTTGAACGTATGAAAAAGCCATAAAACCTGACAGGTCTGCGAACACAATATATTAGATATATAATTTGGTCTTCAGGGGGGGGAATAATGGTAGAACTTCCCGAGAACTCATACAAATAAAAGGTTCGGGATAATTTCTGCCTGAATTTTCCTCGTTCCCAACGTCCCGTTGGGAATGCCTGCCTGAACCTCCGGTTCTAAGATAGTTGATATAGAATAGCTGATATAAAATTGATAACACCATAAAGGTTATGGACGATATATCGTTATGAAACAGGGTTTAAAAGATTTGGTGGATTACCGGGATTAGGTGTTTGTTGTCGATACGAACGTCGTGTTGTAAGGCAAATACTGATCTCAGAGTCTGGATGGTAGCTGAGATTGCAATTGTCGTGGCTGGTATACGCAGGACTCGTAATGAGTAAAATGCAGGGTAAAACCCTTATCTATTTCCCCAAACCCCGAGCTTATTTTTGTATATTTAGCCCTCTAATAATCAACCCAAAAAATACATTTATGGCCAAGCAGAACGAGCGCGATTTTTTAGAAGAATTACTCATCACCCCAAGCCCGACCGGATATGAAAAAGAGGGCGTGAAAGTCTGGAAAAAGTATGTGGAACAGTTTGCCGATGAGGTGGTAACCGATGCTTACGGCTCTGCGGCAGCCAAGATCAACATGAGTGGCGATGTGGCTACGGTGATGCTGGAAGCACATTGTGATGAGATCGGGATGGTGGTACAGCACATCACTGAACAAGGTTTTATTTATATCAACAAACTGGGTGGAAGTGACTCAACTATTGCCCGTGCCAAAAAGGTATTCATTCATAACAAACGTGGTCGTGTGGTAGGAGTGACGGGCAACACGGCCATCCACCTGCAAGACAAGAAGAATGGCGGAGGAAAGGAACCAGCCTGGAAGGATATTTACGTAGATATCGGGGTTTCTTCTAAAGAAGAAGCACTGGAATTGGTGCAGATTGGAGACCCTATCACCTATGCTACCGATACGGAATTTTTGAATGACGATATGCTTTCTGCTCGTGCACTGGATAACCGAATTGGCGGGTATGTGATTGCCGAAGCCATGCGAAAAATTCGCGAGCGAAAGAAAGATTTAAAAGTAAATGTGATTGCCCTCAATTCCGTACAGGAGGAAGTAGGCGGTTTTGGTGCCCGCATGATGAGTTATCGTTTTATGCCGGATGTGGCCTTAGTTACGGATGTAACCCACGCCACCGATACGCCGGGCATCGATCAAAAAGAACATGGAACTGTGGAGTTAGGCAAAGGTCCTACGGTACAACATGGCGGAGCTAATCATCCCAAAGTGGTGGAGTTCATCGAAGAAGTGTGTAAGAATAACGAAATCGAGATCCAGCACGAGGCCACCAGCGTACGTACCGGTACCGATACCGACAGTATCTTTTACCAGCAGACCGGAATTCCAAGCGCACTGCTTTCAACACCGCTGCGCTATATGCACTCGCCGGTGGAAATCGTTTCTCTAAAGGATGTGAATACACTAATTGACATCATGGTGGAATCGGTGATGGCGATGCGTCCCGATCAAACATTTGGAGTGTTTGAGGACTAATCTGAAAAGAAAATAGTTCCAAAAAAAAGCCCGCAGTGTTGAAGCTGCGGGCTTTTCTAATTTTATGGAAAGAATTAAAATTTATTCGGTATAACTTGGAGGTAACAATACACTGTCAATGATATGAACGACTCCATTTGTGCCTTGCAGGTCTACCTCATTTACACCGGCTGAACCGTTAATGACTACTTCAGCGCCAGATAAGGTTATTGTGATGTTTTCTCCCTGTACGGTGGGTAATTCCGTCAGATCATTTGAGGCAATTTCGGTTGAAAGGGCTTCAACGGTAGCTACGTGATACGTCAGAACTTCACGCACTTGTTCCGCTGATAATCCCTCAAGCGTGGAGCTCACTTCTTCAAAAGCTTCATTGGTAGGGGCAAACACGGTAAATGGTCCATCACCTTGCAAGGTTTCCACCAGTCCGGCTTCTGCTACCAAAGATACCAAGGTGCTGAGCTCATAATTTTTTGATGCGATCTCAACAATGTTCTGGAACTCGTTAGGCAATATCACACCATCAATAGCATGTATAATACCATTAGAGGCTTCGATATTTGGATTTATCACTTCTGCAGTATTATTCACCATTACTTCACCTTCGCTGGATACCGTTACATAAATGGTTTCTTCAGTAAGCGTTTGCACGGCTTGGGAAGACTCAAGATCACCGGCCGCAATTTCTCCTGCCAGCACATGATATTGAAGTACTTGTGCAAGCTGCTCATTGGTTAAACTTTCGAGCAGTCCGCTGGGTAAAGCATTGAAGGCATCGTTGGTAGGGGCAAAGACGGTAAACGGCCCCGGACCACTTAATGCGGCGTCAAGTTCGGTATCGTAAAGTGCTTCTACTAAGATGGTGAAATTATCACTTTCCTGGGCGGTCTCCACCACGGTTAAGCCTGAATCAGATCCGGCACCATTATCATCACAAGCCGTAAATGTAAAGGCAGAAATGAGTAATAAAGTTAGTACAGAAAATAATTTTGATGTTTTTAGGTATTTCATAGGTCTCTCGTTTTTGAAAATGAATAGTTGACTACTCAAAAAATTGGACGGCAAATAAGTTCCTGCTCACAATGACTGCACTAAATTTTTACAATGAGTCTAAATCATTAGTGATTCTATTTTCCAGAAAAACAGTTTTAGATTTTTAGAATTACACCGATAAATCCAGTAAACAATTATTCATTAAAAATATCAGTGAGATGTTGTACTTGTCATTTACTATATCAGGAAGTAAATACGCAGTACCTGTTAGTTTCATAGAGGAGACCATTCAATCAACAGCCATTACCCGCATTCCAAAAATGCCAAACCACGTATTAGGGGTGATGAATTTGCGTGGAAAAATAGTTCCGGTTTATGATACCCGTTTACGGATGGGGGTAAAATCGAATTATGAAATCCGGCAGGAATTAAAGGAACTTTTAAAAGCCCGGGAACAGGAACATATCAATTGGTTGAAAACGCTCGAGAATGAAGTGGAGCAGGAGAAGAAAATTTCTGTACAGCGAGATCCTGCTTTGTGTAATTTCGGAAAGTGGTATAAGCCTTATTTAAACAATTTGATCGAGAGGCAGAAGCAACAAGGCAATGTTGACAATGTATTCCTGGGAATTCTTAAGCAGTTTGATGAACCGCACCGGGAAATTCACGGCCTGGCGGATAAGGCAGATACATTAATGAGAAAGGGAAACACTGAAGCTGCAAAAAAGCTAATAAGTCATGCTCGCGATACCACATTAAAACAAATGCTGGACTTGTTTAACCGGTTCTATGAAGCTATTGATGAACAGCAGCGCAGAGATGTAATTGTTGTCGTCAAGAAAGGTGATTTTCAGTTTGGCATTACGGTAGATGCCATTAATACCACAGTAGAAATTGATGAGCTACAGGAACTGAGCCGTGAAAATGAGGTGGTTGAAGCCATCTGTATGACGAAGGATCAGCCTATTCAAATTCTTAACCTGGAATCTTTTTGGGTGAACAATGCGGATGATCAGGCTGCATAGATATGAAATACTTCAAAAAATCAAAGACTTATAAGACATTCTCTACCAAAAAAAAATAAAACCGGTTTTGAGGCTGATTTCAATACAGGTTAAGCTTAAAAGCCATCAGTGTCGAGGTGAATACTTATTGAAAGGTTTAAATTTTAATAATTAAAATTAGCTATCATGAAATCATTACTCAAAACAGCCGCTTTCTTAGTTTTTCTAATTAGCATTATAGGATGTGATGATGACTTATCAAAAGTAGAAGAAACCAAAATCATTCAAGAAGTTCAGTCATTTGATTTGGATTCTCTGTTGTTAACCACTTTGGAACCACATTTCGATTCTTTAAAAAAGAAAGTACTTTTGCGCCTTGAAGCCAAAATCAACGAACCCGCACCTAAAGGTCTGGGTGAAGGATCAGCGCTACCTTTCACTAAATGGGAAGGTATTCCCGATCATGTTAAAACATGGGAGGAATTCGATAAATACACCTATGAACGACGAAAAGAAAACTTCCTTAACGAAATTGAACGCCAAGGTGGATTCAAGAATGCCAGCCCTGGTTTAATTAAAGCATACAAACGATTTATCGGAAACGATAATCCCTCAAATTGATAAATTGGTCCAGTTGATTTCTTTTATTAAACTCTCTGTAAATTGTGCCAATTTTATAGATCAACTTGATGCAGCCTTCTCTATGCGGTTTATTAAAGCAGCATAGTAGGCAGGGAAATCATCCTTAAAAGCTTCGATGGGTTCAATAAAAACAGCCTGATAACTTTCCAGGTCTGCCTGACGAAAACGATCGTACAACTCCCGCGACAACAACTCCAAATTGCCCCGGTAGTTGATTACATTTTTTGAAGCCGGGGATTCATCACCATCCTGCAATAAGTATAAGTTCTCAGGTTTTCTGACGGTGATTTTGTCATAGAAAACCGAAGCCTTTGGTTTGTAATGTGAATATTTCTGTCCGGGACTTTTCGGAGCTTCTTCTTTTTTGTTTTGGGGTGAACCGAATTTGATGCCAATACCCAGAACTTGGCTAATTTCTTCTGCCCCGATTTTACCAGGACGAAGAATGGCCGGTACTTCCGAAGTCAGATCCAGCACGGTGGATTCCAATCCCACCTCGGTAGGGCCGCCATCAATTACGGGGAAATCTTTGCCAAAATCTTCATGAACATGTTCAGCTTTCGTAGGACTGGGCCGACCTGAAGTATTCGCACTGGGAGCAACCAAGGGCCCAGCTTTTCCAATAAACTCCAACGCCAATCCATGATTAGGCATTCGAAGTGCTACGGTATCCAGGCCAGCTGTAATGAGATCCAAAACTTCCGACTTTTTATTTAAAACCAGGGTAAGCGGTCCGGGCCAAAAAGCATCCATCAATTTTTGAGCATTTTGGGAGATATGAGCAGCAAATTGCTCAAGCTGTCTCTCATCTGAGATGTGAACAATCAGCGGGTTGTCAGAAGGACGGCCTTTGGTTTCAAATACTTTGCGTATGGCTGAAGGATTCCAGGCATCGGCTCCTAAACCATATACCGTCTCCGTCGGGAAGGCCACTACTTCGCCAGATTGTATGAGCTGAATGTATGGTTTCAGGTTGTTCTTCATTGTTGAGTAGTTATAAAGGAAAAATTTTTTCCAAGAGAAGGTGATGTCCGAAACGGGTAGCAAACCACCACTGTGGTCATTGCTACATCTCACATCCCCCTGTCCCGAATTGTCGGGGGCAAGCTCATTTACGGTCCCTCTTCAAAGAGGGATTTTGCTTAGTCCGAATTTTTAATCATTTCCAAATTCTTTGATTTTTTCCTCAATTATATCCATAGGTGATTCATTCATCCATTATACTTTCTAAAGTATCTGTTTCAAGCGTCTCGCTTGGAACAATAAATATTGCTTGGGATGAAAACATCAGGCTGCTACCTCTTCTCCCGAAAGTTCCTTCAGGTATTCAACCGCCGCTTCCATATCGGGAATGTCCTGTATGGCAAAGCGTACGGTATCTTTTTTCTGAACCACCTGGAATTTATTTTTTCGGGTCATTTCTAACTTCTCAAGGATGTCCTGGAATTTCCCGGAATCGTAAAAGGCATGACCCAACTCGGAATCCTGTTTTGGACAAATCGTCCACATGCGCTCGGCGCGGATCGTTACTTTGGTAAAATAGCAGCGAGAAGCAAACAGCTTCACTTTGCTGGCCAGAAGCAAATATTTAGCTTCTTTGGGCAGCGGACCAAAACGGTCTTTGATTTCTTCCTGCCAGTCTTCAATTTCTTGTTCGGTTTTAGCCTGAGCCAGCTTCCGATAGAGGTTGAGGCGTTCCACATTATCAGAAACATAATCTTTAGGCAGCAGGGCAGTTTCATCGAATTCAACAATAGTCTCGGGCAGTTCTACTTCCACTTCCACATCTTCAAAGGTATCACTGAATTCGGATTGCTTGAGTTCTTTCACCGCATCGTTCAGGATTTTGGTGTACAAGTCAAAGCCAATATCATTGATAAATCCACTTTGTTCGGCGCCAAGGATATCACCGGCTCCGCGGATGTCCAGATCACGCATGGCAATGTTGAAGCCGGAACCCAGGTCCGAAAACTCTTCCAGTGCCAGCAATCGTTTGCGGGCCTCGGGGCTTAGTGTTCGAATGGGGCTGGTTACCAAATAGCAAAAGGCCTTCCGGTCCGACCGGCCTACACGTCCGCGCAGCTGGTGCAGCTCTGCAAGCCCAAAGTTGTTGGCCTGGTTGATGATAATAGTATTGGCATTGGCGATATCAATGCCGTTCTCTACAATGTTGGTAGAAACCAGTACGTCAAATTTGTGCTGGTAAAAGTCATTGATAATCTTCTCAAGCTGGGCTCCGCTCATCTGTCCGTGTCCAAAACGAACGCGTATTTCGGGGACGAGGCGGCGAATCATTTCCGCTATTTCCTCGATATTCTTTACCCGGTTATGGATGAAGAAAACCTGTCCGCCCCGTGATATTTCCTGAAGGATGGCATCCCGGATGAGTTCTTCGTCAAAGCTGTGAATTTCGGTGTACACCGGTTGACGATTGGGTGGCGGCGTGTTGATTACACTCAGGTCGCGGGCGCCCATCAGGGAGAACTGCAGCGTACGGGGGATAGGGGTAGCGGTAAGGGTAAGAACGTCAACTGATGCGCGGAAGCTTTTTAATTTTTCCTTGGCAGATACCCCAAAACGCTGCTCTTCATCCACGATAATCAGGCCAAGGTCCTTAAACTTCACATCCTTGGAAAGCAGCCGGTGGGTGCCGATAACAATATCTACCTCACCATCTTCAAGTTTCTCAATCACTTTCTTCTGTTCTTTAGAAGTCCGAAATCTTGAGAGCGCCTCAATCTTCACCGGGAATTTTTCCATCCGTTTGATAAAGGTTTTGGAATGCTGCTCCGCCAGAATGGTGGTGGGAACCAGTACGGCTACTTGCTTGTGATCCAGCACTGCTTTGAAGGCCGCTCGTACGGCAACCTCGGTTTTTCCAAAGCCCACATCCCCGCAAATAAGGCGGTCCATGGGGTGTTCATTTTCCATGTCTTCTTTAACCGACACGATTGCATCATGTTGATCCGGCGTTTCCTCAAACTCAAAATTGGCTTCCAGCTCTGTTTGCCATTCGTTGTCTTCAGAGAAAGCATGGGCCGTTTCAGCCTTCCGCTTGGCATACAGCTTGATGAGCTCACGCGCAATATCCTTAACTTTTTTCTTCGTTTGTGCCTTCTTGCGGGCCCATTCGCCTGATCCCAGTTTGGTGATCCTCGGAGCCGTGCCCTCTTTGCCTGAATATTTCTGCAGTTTATTCAGGCTGGTCACGTTTACGTACAGGGTGGAATCTTCCTGGTACTGTAGCACCACCACTTCCTGTTCGGTGTTTTTTACATTGATTTTCTTGAAGCCCATGAACTTTCCGATGCCGTAATCCACGTGCACCACAAAGTCTCCGATACTCAAATCCTTCAGTTCTTTAAAGGAAATACCGCCATGGAAACGTCGCCGTTTGGTTTTGGGACGATGATAGCGGTTAAATATCTGGTGATCGGTGTACACGGCCAATCCGCCCGGTTCGTAGATGAAGCCTTCGTGCAAGGATTCTACCACCAGCCGGTAATTGAACTCGTGGTTGGCCTCGCCCAGCAGTTCCTCAAAGCGATCATGCTGCCCGTCATTATCACACAAAATAACCGTAGTGAGCTTATTCTTGGTGTTTTTGGTGATGGCTTCGCGCAACAGCTTAAAGTTGCCATGAAAATCGGGCTGGGGACGCGCATCCAGTGAAACGGTGTCGTCGCCGCTTTCTGATGCTCCTACATTCCCCACAAACAACTGATGCTTAAATTTGGCCAGTTCTTCCTGGAAAACCTCCTCGGATAAATACAGCTTTTCGGGTTCTTCCGGCTCTTCTTCGCCATCATATTCCCCAAAAGCTTCTTCGGCTTTTTCGTACTGTTTGGCGATCTCGGCCAGCACTACTTCGCGGCTGGAGGTGACCATCAGCGCCTCTTCATCAAAATAGGATAGAAAGCTGGATTTGCCTGCCTGGGGTAAATTGGTTAGATCCGGGATGATACGCGTCTGGTTCAAGAAGGCAATGGATCGCTGGGTTCCAGCATCAAATTCCCGGATGGTATCCAGTTCATCCCCAAAAAATTCGAGTCGAACGGGGTACTCGCCGGAATACGGAAATATATCCAGGATACCGCCACGGACGGCAAATTCACCGGGTTCATCCACAAAGCGCACGGGATCGTAACCCTGATCCACCAACTGCTCCCGAAGCTGTTCCATATCCACTTCGTCGCCTTTTTTAAGCACAATGCTGACTTCATCCAGGGCGGCCGGCGGGGCAATTTTCTCCCCAATGGCTTCCACCGAAGTAATCACAATCTTTTTTTCATGATCCTTGATAGCCTGCAAGGCTTCAGAACGCTGCACCAGCAGGGCGGTATCGGTAAGCTGCTGTCGGTCGTAGGGTTTTTTGTTGGAAGCGGGGAAGAGGATGACGGGATTTTCAGGGGTGATGATATCCAGGTCGGATTTCAAAAACCGGGCGCCTTCATCATTTTCTGAAATAACCAACAGGGTATCTTTTTTTCTGGAAAGATTCTCCAGAAGGAAACTGTTTAAAGCCCCGATGCTCTTCTTCACATTCAGGGATTGCTGTTCCTTTACCTGTTCAAAAATCCGGTCAAAGACTTTTGTTTTCTCAAGTTGCTCCTTGATAAAAGAAATGCTCATAAATAGCGATTCGCGGTGTAAAAATATTGCGTTTCAAAGACCTCAAAGATACGCTCTTTTTGAATGAATTGTGAGGAGAAAGAGTGTTGAGTTGTTAGGTTTTAGTTATGAGTTCAATCAGCATACGGCTCAAAACTAACACCTAAAAACTCACAACTATAACCTATTCCTAAATAAACACCAGATATCCAACAGGCAGTAAAAGCAGACTTACAATCAACAAAATCAGGCGAAAGCGGGTTTTTACAAATATGGGATGAAAAAAGATACCATAGGTGAGGGGCTTTTCCTCCGTCATCCATTCGTAATAAAAATGCCGGTGTACTGAGCCAAGGGCCATGGTAACGTGTCCGTGTAGAATCGTCATCATAAAGGGAATGGCAAAAATGAAGGCCCCGAAATAGGCAAAAAACTCATTGATTTCCAATAAACGAGCCACATAAAAATAGGGCCAGGCGAACAGCACCATCAGGGGCACGCTAAGGGCCCAGTTGATAAGGGCGATACGCCGGTAGTTGGATTCATTAAGTTCTGACATCTGTAGTAATTGGAAACGTTGAATTTTGGATTGTGAATGAGTTTTCAGGAAATAATAAATTTAAAATTCAACATTCCGAATTTAGCATTTCATATTTGAGAAGCAATCAGCATTTCGATTTCACGGTAGGGCATGTCGAACATTTCAGCCAGCGACTTTTTGGTGAGATGCTTTTTGTAGGAATAGGTTCCGTTGCGCAAAGCCACATTTTCCCACAGGCACTGTTTTACTCCACCGGCATCGCCAATGGCCAGCACGTACGGCACCAACACGTTGTTGAGGGCATAAGTAGCCGTTCGTGCCACTCCGGATGGAATATTGGGGACACAGTGGTGAATGATATCATGCTCAACATATGATGGCTCCGAGTGGGAGGTAGGCCGGCTGGTAGCCACACATCCGCCATGATCTATCACCGTGTCTACAATTACGCTGCCTGCTTTCATTCCAGCTACCATATCTTCGGTAACCCAGCAGGGCGAGCGTTCACCTTCGGCCATGGCGGCTCCAATAATCACATCAGCAAATTTTAAGGCTGAACTCAGGTACTGGTGGTTGGCCACAGCCGTAATAATCCGGCGGTCCAATGCATTTTCCAATCTACGAAGGGCGGCAAGGTCGGTATCCATTACAAAAACCTGGGCTCCATAACCCAGGGCGGTACGGGCGGCATACTCACCGGTGATGCCGGCTCCCAAAATAACGACTGTTGCCGGCGGAACCCCTGAAATTCCTCCCAGCATAATGCCCTGTCCACCACTCATGCTTTCCAGGTAGTGGGCGGCAATTTGCATTGCCATTGAACCGGTGATTTCATGCATCATTCGAACAATCGGAAACTCTTTATCTTGCCCGCGGATGTACTCATAGCCAATACCCGTGATGGATTTGTCCATGAAAGCTTTCATGTACTCTTTGGTCTGACTGCCGATATGAAGGGCTGAAATAAGAGCCTGCTCAGGTTGCAGGAGTTCCAGCTCATCATCACTTAGCGGAGCAATTTTCAAAACCAGCTCTGATTTTTTGAATACATCTTCGCTGCTGAGTGCGATTTCTGCTCCGGCATCCGCATATTGTTGATCCGGGAAATTGGCATTTTCGCCGGCACCCTGTTCAATAAAAATCTCATGTCCGTTGGCTTTTAGAATAGATACGCCACCAGGGGTAAGTGAAATGCGGCGTTCGTCATTGGAGATTTCTTTTGGTAAGCCAATTTTGAGGGAGACCTCACTTTTGGATCGAATTAAATGTTTCTCCAAGGTTTTTAATCCGATTTGCTCCGTATCCAGTGGGTTGATATCCATATTCCGCGGGGATTTGGTGAGTTTTTAAAAAGATATGGAATTTGAACCGCGGATGCTTATCTCGGCTTAAATATAAATAAGCTGTTGGTGCTCAACTTCTTCTCGTTATTCGTATGCGTGGATTAGTCAATGTCCATACATCATCGGATGCACTCTTTAACGCAAGGAATCCGGGTTGATTCGGCTTGGTGTTTTTGTTCCTCGTATAATTGGCTTGCAGCTTTTGGCGATTGCGTCTATTGTTTTGCTTACGTGTTCAATGTTGATGGTATGAAATTCATCGCTCACGGTATGATAGTCTCGATCCAGATCAATGGGTGTGGTACTGATAGTGTGAGCTGGAACACCAAGACGGGCTAAAGAAGCATTGTCCGAACGGTAAAACAGATTTTGTGCGGGATACGGGTCGGGGTAAAAGGTAAAGCTGCTGTCGGTTTGTGAAGACTGAAGAATAGAGCCGAGGTCTGATAATTCAAAACCGGTGATCCAGGCAGAGTTTGGACCTTCAGAAGAGGGCTTCCCAATCATTTCCATGTTAATCATAGCGATGATTTCTTCTGGATTTATCCTCTCAGAAAAATATTTTGAGCCAAGACCTCCGTTTTCCTCGGCAGTAAAGGCGGTAAAATAAAGGCTGCGTTCTTGTTTGGGAAGCTGGCTGTAATAACGGGCCAGCTCAATAATTGCAGCCACTCCCGATGCATTGTCATTGGCACCATTCGCAATAGAATCCCTCCCGGTTGGTGCCGCTATCCCAATATGATCATAGTGTCCTGAAAATATCACAACCTCGTCTTTTCGTTTTCCTTCGAGCACACCAATTACATTAGCCAGCTCGGTAGCAGAAACCTCATTTTGAAAATAAATTTCAAAGCGGTTAGCCGTAGCATTTGAAAAGATAAAAATATCGCTTGGTCCCTGATTCAGTTTAAACGTTCGATTCCGGCTTGCAAACCAATTGCGATAGCGGTGAAACCAGTTTTTGTGATTTTTACTGATGAGAACCAGAGCCGATTGCTCATCGTCGGTTAACTTCCTGAACTCCTTCCTGAAGTCCTCGTCCTGACTTATGGCCTCTACTTGAACATCTCCTGTTTTCCAATGAATAGTTTCTCCATTTAAAACGCCAAAATAATGTTTGGGTTCAATGATCTCGCCATTTAGCATTACGGCAGTTGATTCAGGGAGGATAGTATGGATAGTAAATTCCTGAAGAAAATCATCTTCGCCTGGCAAATAGCTTAAGCCGATTTTTTCAAATTCAGAAGAAATAATTTTCGCTGCTTCTTTGATTTCCGGACTAAACGCATGGCGCCCCTTCAGCGAATCTGAGCTGAGTGTTTTGATAACACGGGCCACATGGCTTTCCGATATTTTTGCATCTTGTGAAGTGCAAGATATCTGCGACAGAACGATTACAACCGGTATGATTAACCAGAAAAAAGTGCGATTCATTGTTGGTAAAGGTCAGGCGATTTATTTTAACGAATTGCTATTTTAAGCAACCTGAAATAGTGTATTTGAAAAAAAATGATATAAGAGCGTAAACCTCTGTAAAAGAAAATAAAATTCAGAGAAAGCAATAGGCGAAATTTCAGGAAGAAAGCCAGTCGGAAATTTCCAGCCCTTTGGCCTGCAGCCGGTTGGCCAACTTTTTCCCAAAAGCCGAAGCGGGTGTCAAGAACCCCGCTTTTAGAGTATCCGTTTCCAAAAGATCTGCCAATAGCAGAGCAGATTCACATAGAAAAAATACGGTACTTTTATTACCAGGATCTCCCGGATAAAACATTTGCAACCCGGCTTGATTGCCTTTCTCATCCTCTGCAATAGCTTTCAGCTTGAAAAACCCATTTTCGATAGTCTCCTTAGAAGGACCTTCTCCGGGAGCGGGCATTATTTTTTTCAGCAGGTTTCGAAACCAGGCTTTTGGTCCCAGTGTTTGTAGGGCCGCGAGCAAAAGAGTAGTCCCGATGTAGGGTAGTGGATTATATCGTTTACCCAAAAGCGAGTGCTCACTGTAAGAGATACTGTCTGCATAGGGTGTGTTTTTCCTGCGCATTAGTTCTGCAGATCTGTATACAACTTTAGTATTGATGGGGCCCATGATGAAGGGCGTGGTCCATCGTCCCATTTTTTTCCGAAAACCGAAATAATGAGCATCTTCTTTTTGATGAATCTTTTGCTCGTGATGTTCAAGCAGTACATCCGGCGTATTCATTTTTTTATAGGCACCAGTCTCAAACTTGTTGAGCATGGTAGCGATGGTGCCACCATTGAAACCACCTTTAATGCTGTAAAAGCTGGTTATAGAAAGCCGTTTGGGCTGATCAAATTTTTGGCTGAGAAGCATGGTGGTGAGGTCGGCGGGAACACTGTCAAATCCTGAAAAAGGGATGAGAGCAGCCCCGTTTTCACGAGCTGTGTCTCCATATTGATCCATCATGTCACGGATAAATTCAGTTTCTCCGGTGATATCGAGATAATGAGTACCGTAGTGTGCGCAGGCTTTGATCACCTGTTCTCCATATAGAGAAAAAGGTCCTGCAGTAGTTACAATGATATGCGCCTGTTGTACTACTTTTTCTACCTGCTCGTAATTCAGGGTATCAACCAGAAAAGTTGCAGACGCGGGAAGGTCCAGCTTCTCGGCCAGCTTTTTTAATTTTTTGGGATTACGTGCTGCAATTCCCCAACGCACGGATGAGGGGGCACGATCAAGAAAATACTGCGCGGCTTGCTTCCCCGTAAAACCGGTAGCCCCGATAAGAATAATGTCAAAAGGTTTTTGCTCCATATCAAAATAAGCTAAAAACTAAAACACATAAAAAAACCCGGTCTGAAGATCAGTACCGGGTTTACATAAAGAAAAATGAGATTAAGCTAAACGGGAAACGTTAGTGGCACTCAGTCCTTTAGGGGTTTCTTCCACGTCAAACTCAACTTCTTCGCCATCAGCTAAGCCTTCTTCGAAGCCAAGATTTTCAATGTTGTTGCGGTGCACAAAGATATCTTTTCCACCGTTTTCAGGTTCGATGAATCCAAAACCTTTTTGTGCATCAAACCATTTTATTTTACCGTATTCCATAATTTTATTGTTGTATTGGTGCTATTACCTCAGGTTATCCGTTGTGTATAAGCCTGCTGCAACAGCGGTATTAAATGTTAGTTGTACAAACTATAGAGGGGAAACAAATACTAAACTCGGAAGGCTAATACTGATTCTTACCATACATTTGCGATTCGTAATATCTGCTTTATTACAATTAATACCAAATAGATATGTCTACCTATGGCTTTTAGCTGCAATTTTTTCGACAACAGGCTTGTACCATTGGAATAATCTTGGTAGATAGGCTGTTATAAGACACGGTATTGGATTTTAAAAATCCAACTTTAATGCGGAATAGAAACTTAGTTTGGAAGATCACGTTATCAAGACGGAATAAATCACTAGCATCTTATTGACTATATCGAAGCATACATATCGGTTTCTTGGGAGTTTACTCTGTCTTTTGGGGTTGTTGAGCGGGTCAGCTTTTGCACAAACTCAGCAAGCCGATAGCAGCTATTTTGAAATAAATGGCAGAGAAGACCGACGCGTTACCATTCCTTTTGAGCTTATCAACAACCTGGTGGTTATAGAAGCACAAATTAATGGTTCAACGCCCCTTAAGTTCATTGTAGATACCGGGGTTAGATATACGCTCATTACCTCGTTGTATAACAGGGAAGTGTATCTGAACAGTACACGTATCATTAACCTTGCCGGATTGGGAGAGGGGGAGGTGCTACAGGCTTATTTCTCAGAAGGTAACATCCTGGATATAGATCGTGTTAGCGGCCGGAATATGGAGGTAGTGATATTACAGGAAGATATTTTTAAGCTGGCCTCCTTTATGGGAACCGAAGTTCATGGACTTATAGGCTACGATCTGTTTAAAAATTTTGTGGTAGAGATCAACTATAAAAGAAAGCACATCTACTTATATAAACCGGAGGAGTTCGAAGAAAAATTTGAAAAATTACCCCGACATCGTAAATGGCATGAAGTTTCCCTGTTTCTCGATGAGCGTAAGTCATACGTAAATGTTGATTATCATAGTCCGGTTACTGACTCTACCGTACCCTTGCGGTTACTGGTAGATACCGGTTCCAGCAATGCCTTTTCTTTGTACGAACTGGCACATCCCGCCATCAAGGTTCCTGAGAATACCATCGATACCTTTTTAGGAACGGGGTTAAGCGGAGACGTAACGGGAGAGCTTGGCCGAATCCCATCCATACAATTAGATGAGTTCACTTTTGAAGAACCCGTGGTAGCTTATCCGGACAGTATTTCAATCCGGCGCGCATTTAAAATTGGCAAACGGCAGGGAAGTATTGGGGGAGAAGCATTCCGGCGGTTCAAAGTGATATTTCACTATCAAAATGAGGCTATGTATATGAGGAAGAACAGTGATTTTGGGGATGAGTTCCATTACAACGCCAGTGGTATTGAAGTGCATACGCCCATTGCAAATCTGCCGTACTACGTGATTTCGGATGTCAGAAAAGGGTCTCCGGCAGAAGAAGCTGGCGTAAAGGTTGGAGATGTAATTCAATATTTAAACAGACGGCCGGTTGAATCCTATACGTTGAATGAAGTTCACAATCGGTTTTACAACAAAGAAGGAAGCAGAATTCGCATGACGGTATTAAGGGATGATACTGCCAGACTGGAGTTTAATTTCAGAATGAAAGATGAATTGCAGCTGCAAATGGATAATTAAAATCAGGTTTTACTGATTTTGACAGGTAATTATTGATCAAAATTGCTAATTACTGCACTCACAATTTCTAATACTCGAAAAACTATCGCGGTATGAATGCAGTAAAAGCTCTTATTACAGGAATTATACTCGGGATGATGTTGATGGGACATCCCAGCCAGTTGCTGGCTCAACAAGAAACAGAAGAACCGATAAGCCTGCGCTCATCCAAAGTCGATTGGTCAAAAACTACGGAGCATGAGACCCGCATTAAAGGTCAGCGTGTTCCATATACTACTACCGTAGGTAACCAGCCGGTTTGGAATGAAGACGGCAAGCCCATAGCGAGTTTGTTTTACACGTATTACGAGCGGTCGGATGTGGATGACCATAGCCGGCGCCCGTTGGTAATTTCGTTTAATGGCGGACCTGGTTCTGCTTCGGTTTGGATGCACATTGGCTACACTGGCCCCAAAATGCTGAATATTGATGAAGAAGGGTTCCCTTTGCAGCCCTATGGCGTCAAAGACAATCCGCATTCTATCCTGGATGTAGCCGACATCGTATTCGTTAATCCTGTGAATGTTGCTTTTTCCCGAATACTGGATGAAGAAACAAAACGGGAGACTTTTTTTGGAGTGAATGCAGATGTGGAATACCTGGCCGATTGGATTGATACTTTTGTATCCCGCCAGAATCGATGGCCTTCACCTAAATATTTGATTGGCGAGAGTTATGGAACTACCCGGGTATCAGGGCTGGCTAACAGGCTGCAATCTTCCCATTGGATGTACCTGAACGGGGTGATTTTGGTATCTCCAACCGGATTGGGTATTGACCGCGAAGGTCCCGTAGAAGATGCTTTGCCGCTACCTTATTTTACAGCTACGGCATGGTATCACGAGGCCTTGGACAACAGCTTCCAACAGCAGGATTTAGATGACATTTTGCCGGAAGTAGAAGCATTTACCATTAACGAGTACATCCCGGCGCTGGCAAAAGGTGGATTCATTGAAGAAGCTGAGAAGCAGCGGATTGCAGAGCAGGTATCGGAGTATTCAGGTATTGATAAGCAGGCAATTCTGGACCGAAATCTTCGCATATCAACATCCTTTTTCTGGAAGGAATTGCTTCGGGATGAAGGATTGACAGTAGGCCGACTAGATTCCCGCTACCGTGGGGTTGATCGAGAGAACGGGGGAGAGCGTTATGATTTTGATCCCGCTTTAAGTGCCTGGAACCATGCGTTTACACCCGCTATCAACCATTATTTAAGAAGTGAGTTGGGTTATGAAACAGATTTACAGTACTGGACCTTTGGCCCGGTGCATCCCTGGGATCGCACGCGAAATAACACCGGTGAAGAGCTTCGGGAAGCCATGGCTCAGAATCCCTTTCTGCAGGTGATGATTCAATCTGGTTATTATGATGGGGGAACCAATTATTTCGATGCCAAATATACCATGTGGAATCTCGATCCATCCGGAAAGTTAACCGATAGGTTATCATTTAAAGGATACCGAAGCGGGCACATGATGTACCTCCGTGCAGAAGACCTGGAAAGCTCAAATGAAGACATCCGGACATTTATTGAGGCATCCATCCCCGAAGAAGACCTTCCTGCAAAGTATTAGAGTGGATCAACAGAAATTGCTTCCATAAAAAAAGCCCGACTTCTTCCGAAGCCGGGCTTAATAATTTCAAACAGTGGAGAAATTATTCGAGGATGTAAACTTCTGTAGCGCTAAGGCCTTTAGGAGTTTCTTCCACGGAATATTCTACTTCTTCACCGTCTTCAATACCTTCGTTAAAACCAAGGTTTTCAACATTGTTGCGGTGCAGAAAGATATCATTTCCGCCATTGTCAGGCTTGATAAACCCAAATCCTTTTTGAGCATCAAACCATTTTACTTTACCGTATTCCATAATATAAATAAGTGTTATTGTTTCGCAGGCACAGTGTCTTGTATGCCCAATACGGACATACTTCATTTCTAAAATCGGCTGCGAGAATTAAGTGTTAGTTATACAAACCAGAGAAGGGAAATAAAACTGTACTAAAAATTACCGATGTCGCCTTTAATTAATTTGCACTTCAAAGGTCTCGGTTATTTCGACCAATACCAAATCTGATTTATGAGTGATTTGGTGAACCGGTGATTTAGTGATTGAGTGATATAGTAATTTAGTGGGGTTGAGAAGATTACAAAAATCCTTTAACACTCGTTGTTGATTTGATGGCAACATTCCCACGAAAGTCCCCACCACTATATCACTCTATCACCATATCACTACATCATTACCCATAAATTTCATTAATCAGTCCCGCAAGACGCACACCGGCTTTCAATAACCTTTGTTGAACCGTATCCCAGTTTTTGTAGGAATATTCGTAGCTGAGTTCTTTGTCTTCCGGGATATCATACACCTGGGGAAGCAGTGCCTGAGATTCGTATGCCCAGTCCAGCACCGAAGTGCTTTGCCATTGCTCAATTTCTTTTTCAGTGGGGTGATTGATGAACTGGGCGAGTTCGGTAAAACTGAGCTGCTTGTCGTCAATCATTTCGCTGTCCCAAACACGGTGCAGGTTTGAATTTTCCCAGAACCATTGCAGCCGTACATCGTTTCCGCCCCGATCAGGCTGACTGCCCACGTGAAGCGGCTGATGCAGATCTCCCACCAAATGTACCAGTATCTTCAAGTTTTCGGCTTCTTGTTTAGGGGATAACCCGCCTTCCTTGAGTTCACCCACTACTTTATTTATAGCCCAGAGAATATCACCGTCGGGATTCTTTTCTGCAGTCTCATAAGTCTCACCTTCGGGGATAGTTACATAGTGCCAGGGAGCCATAAAATCGTACGCATCATCTGAGCGCACTTCATCCATCCACGTAGAAACTTGTGCCAGCGATTCAGGTCCTAATACGCGTTTCACTTCTTCGGCGGCGGTTTCGGTTAGATAATGTTCAGCCACCAGGCCGGTAGTACGGTGCCCAATCTGTCCCCAACGCATGGATTCGTTAGTGGTTGAGGTAAATCCAATAAGGAAGATGGAAAGGAGAGTAAGGAGTTTAGTCACGACAGTAAGAGAGTTATTGAAATTGAATTTTGGTTGGAAAAGATAACAGTGCGGATGTTAGGAATTAGTAAATTTTTTTGAAAAGGTGGGGGTGAACCGTGATTTATGGGATTAGAGGCGATGCAGACCAGTTTCTTTTTCAAACCCATAGCCCACGGTTTTAACCGTGGGTTGAGAGGGGGTACACCACGTAGAACCATTTCAATGGTTTGAGTATATTCCACGAATTAAATCAATAACTATCGGGGAATATTATGCCACATTCATTCCACACAATTTGGGTACATGCCATTTGGTCTACAAAAAACAGGAAGTCCTTCATCCAATCTAATGTAGAAGAGAAAATTTATCACTACATGAAAAATCAATTTAAAGATTCAGGATGTCCCGTTAGGATTATCAACGGTATGCCGGATCACGTGCATTGTCTTTTTTTGCTAAATCCTCAAAAAGCACTTACCGACGTAATCAAACAAGTGAAGGGTAGTACCTCGCATTGGATTAATCAGCAAGATATGATACCGCAGAAATTTAGTTGGCAGGTTGGAGGAGCATCGTATTCAGTCAGTGAATCAGTAAAAGAAAAGGTGTATAAATATATTGCCAATCAGAAGAAGCACCATGAACACAAATCATTTCAGGAAGAATACGAAGAATTTATCAAGTTACACCAGTTTTCAAACGGTTAAAACCGTTTACTCGTAATACAGAATCATTCACCCACGGTTGAAACCGTGGGCTATGGGGTTTGAGGTCATGCCAATATCTTTGAACCATGCCGGGGAATAATTAAAAATGGACGCAAAACCATTTCAATGGTTTAACGAGATTGTCTTATCTTTAGGATTCCAGAAATTTAGAATCCAAAAAATTATCAATGCACTCCTACAATCCGGATCAAATCGAGACCAAATGGCAAAAGTACTGGCTCGAGAATAAAACCTTTGAAACGCCCACCGACACCGACAAGCCGAAATATTACGTACTGGATATGTTTCCATACCCAAGCGGTGCCGGGCTACATGTGGGGCACCCGGAAGGATACACGGCTACGGATATCATTTCCCGTTACAAGCGAATGAACGGTTTCAACGTGTTGCATCCGATTGGTTGGGATGCTTTTGGCTTGCCTGCCGAGCAGTATGCAGTTCGGACGGGAACACATCCCCGGGAAACCACCGAGAAGAATATCAACAAATTCCGTGAGCAGCTGCAGGCTATTGGCTTTAGTTATGACTGGGATCGCGAAGTGAATACCACCGATCCGGATTATTACAAATGGACCCAGTGGATTTTCTTGCAGCTCTATAAAAAAGGGCTGGCTTATGAAGATGAAGTGGCGGTAAACTGGTGCCCCGAGCTGGGAACCGTGCTGGCCAATGAGGAAGTCATTGATGGCAAAAGTGAAGTAGGCGGCCACCCGGTAGTTCGCAAGCCTATGCGGCAGTGGGTGCTTAAAATCACCGAATATGCGGAAGAATTACTGCAGGATCTGGAAGATCTGGACTGGCCCGAATCCCTGAAAGAAATGCAGCGCAACTGGATTGGCAAATCCATTGGGGCTGAAATTGATTTTGAAATCGATGAGTATGATGAAAAACTGCGTGTGTTCACCACTCGACCGGATACGATTTTTGGTGCTACCTACATGGTGCTGGCTCCTGAACACCATCTGGTAGATAAAATTACTACGGATGAGCAAAAAGAAGCCATAGAAAACTATCAGGAAGAGGCTGCCAAAAAATCAGATCTGGAGCGACAGGAGCTCAGTAAAGAGAAGACCGGAGCCTTTACAGGCGCCTATGCCATCAACCCGGCGAATGGAAAGAAAATACCCATCTGGATTGCCGATTATGTGCTGGCAAGCTACGGAACCGGCGCTATTATGGCCGTACCCGGACAGGATGAGCGTGACTGGGAATTTGCTGAGAAGTTTGACCTGGAAATCATCCGCACGGTAGAACCACCTGAAGATTTTGATGGCAAAGCTTATACAGGAGAAGGTCCGGCCATTAACAGCGAGTTTTTGAACGGACTGGATATTGAAGAGGCCAAGAAGAAAATTATTCTTTGGCTGGAAGGCAAAGGAGCCGGTAAGAAATCCGTGAATTATAAATTGCGCGACTGGCTGTTCTCACGTCAACGCTACTGGGGAGAGCCGTTTCCAATTATTCATGTGGATGGCGAACATAAAGCTTTACCTGAGTCCGAATTGCCATTAACACTGCCTGAAGTAGATAAATATCAACCCACCGGAGACGGTGAACCTCCACTGGCTAATGCCGAAGATTGGGTGAACACCACCGATCCCGAAACCGGCAAGTCGGCAAAGCGTGAAACCAATACTATGCCACAGTGGGCCGGTTCATGCTGGTATTACCTGCGATACATCAGTCCCGAGTTTGACGGCGGTCCCGTTGACCCCGATTACGAAAAATACTGGATGCCGGTAGACTTGTATGTAGGCGGAGCCGAGCATGCGGTATTGCACTTGTTGTATGCCCGCTTCTGGCACAAGGTGTTGTATGATATTGGGGTGGTTTCTACCAAAGAGCCTTTCCAAAAGCTGGTAAATCAGGGGATGATTTTGGGTGAAATGGAATTCACCGGACCGGAAGGCGAGAAGCTTTCGGAGAACGAAGTTGAGAAAAAAGGGGAGGGTTTTGTGCTGAAGGGCACGGATACCAAGATTGAAGCCCGGGCGCATAAAATGTCCAAAAGCCGAGGCAACGTCATCAACCCAGACCATATTATTGATGAATATGGGGCCGATTCGCTGCGATTGTATGAAATGTTTATGGGGCCGCTGGAACAAGTGAAGCCGTGGAGCACCAAAGGGGTGGAGGGAGTAAATCGCTTCCTGAACCGTGTTTGGCGCCTGCTGGTGGATGAAGATTCCGGAGAAGTTTCCGACAAGGTCAAAGATATTGAGCCTCAAAAAGAGCATTTGAAGCCATTGCATGAAGCCATCAAGAAGGTTTCAGAGGATATTGAAAGCCTACGGTTCAATACAGCCATTTCGGCGCTGATGATTTTTGTGAATGAGGCCAACGGCTGGGATGAAATTCCGCGGTCGGTAGCTAAGGAGTTTATTCAAATATTGAATCCTTTTGCCCCGCACATCACCGAAGAATTATGGCGTATGCTGGGTAATGAGCAGACTTTGGCTTATGAAGACTGGCCGGAATTCAAAGAAGAATACCTGAAAGATGACCAAATAACCTACCCGGTTCAGGTAAATGGCAAAGTACGCGCCAACATCGAAGTAGACGCAGAGAAAGCTAAAGACAAAGATTTTGTTCTGGGACTGGCTAAATCAGAAGAAAATGTAGCCAAATACCTGGAAGAAGGTAATCTGGTGAAAGAAATCTTTGTTCCGGGCAAAATCATTAACCTGGTTGTAAAGTAAATATACGAATTGGATCTCACTGACTAATATTTGGTGAGATCCAATATTTTGTATCTGTGACATTTAAGATTTGTATGGTATCAAATTAGAAATGTTGGCAGCATATTCTAATCCGGCACTGCATTTGTTATATTGATGATATGAAGAACTTGCGTTCCATCTTAACTGTTTGGTTGATTTTGTTTTCTGCCGGACAGAGTTTGCATGCAGCCAGCATCAGCTTTGCTTCCTTAGCAGAAGTACAGGCTACCATACAGCCAACGGATGCAGCGGATGATTCCGATTCTTACCCACCCACAGCTATTATTCTGAATGGCTCCTCTTCGGCGGAGGTCATTTTTGCCCACTCAAACCAAATGCCGCGGTCTGTTTCTGAAACTACATCGGAGCAGGATGAGGAAACAGCTCTCAAAGCCGACTCTTGTTTTCGCAAACAGCTGAATCAACAGCTCGGTTATACCCAGCTGATAGAAAGGCATTTCACTTCAAAAGAGTTACTCTATCCTTTCCATCACTTTTTGTAATCCATCAAAAAGCAGCTTAGAACTGCTTTAAAACCAAATATGCAAAAACATATTCCTGTATAAGCAGGAATATTCTTGTCAACATTAAATATTATTACGATGGAAATTGATTTTGCAACCATCGTCATATCCTTGATTGCGATCGCTTTTTTTGTAGTACCAATCACGTACGATCAAATGAAGAAAAAGAAGGATCATGACGAACAGAACTAACTGACGAACCAAAGGGACAATGCTTCATTGTCCCTTTTTTTATAATTGAAAGGCTGGTGCCGATAAATAAAAGGCACCCAAGAGAAAGACGATGAGAGATCTTCAAGTCGAAGAATAAATGGGAATTTGATAGAATTTTTATCCTCACCTAAAACTTAAGAAAATTCTAATATTTCCGATAACAGGGCATAGAAGTGAAGTGTAACTCAATTCAGCTTTCACCATGCACCGTATTTTATATGCCCTTTTTATCGTCTTACCCCTTTTGGGGGTCTCCGAAATCCAGGCCCAAACGCAATGGGCTCATTCCCCGGGAGTAGAAGACACAGCATCGGTGGATGGAGTGGTACGAGATGCGCTAACCGGAGAAACCCTTATAGGCGCGCATATTAAAATAAACCGGGGATATCGTGGAACGGCAACCGATCCATCCGGCTCTTTTTCAATAAGTCAGCTTGAGCCTGGTACGTACACCTTTATCTGTTCCTATGTAGGATATAAGGAAGAGCAGTTAGAGGTAACGCTTTATCCTGATCAAACCCAACGAATATATATCGAATTACAGCCTTCATCATCCATGATGGAGGAAGTGGTGATACGGTCTCAGGCCCAAAAAACTATTGCGGATATTGGCATGGCCCGCATGGATGCCGAAATGATTAACCGTTTGCCGTCAGCTTTTGAGGCTGATTTATTCCGCTCATTACAGCATCTTCCGGGTGTAAAAGCAGCATCCGATTTTTCAAGTGGATTGCACATCAGGGGAGGAAGCCCGGATCAAACACTTATTCTGCTGGATGAGACCCCGGTTTATAGTCCCTCACACTTTTTTGGATTCTATTCAACTTTTAACCCGGACGTTGTGGGGGGAGTGCAATTATACAAAGGAAATTATCCTACTAAATATGGAGGCAGGCTTGGTTCTGTTTTAGCCGTAGAGAATAAGAGAGGGGCTCGGGATGAGTTTGGTGGCAAGCTTTCTATAGGAATGTTGGCTACCAGATTATCGGTAAGTAGCCCTTATAGTAAGGGTAGTTGGATGCTGGCCATACGTCGCTCAACTCTTGAACCTATGCTTGCTGCAATGCGAGAGAATGTTGAACAAATTCCGGATGCATTCTATTTCTACGATGTTAATGGAAAGCTTACTCATGATATATCTCCAGAGGACAAATTAACTTTTTCCATTTATTCCGGTAAAGACCAGGTTCGTTTTCCGTTAGCTACTGAGGCTTCCTTAGAATTAGATTATGGAAATCAAACAGCATCAGGAAAGTGGACACATCTTTTCAATAACAAAACGTTTTCTGAATTACATATGTCCTTTTCCCGCTATTATAATCGCCCGGTTAATAGTGTGGCGGGAACAAATCAGGGGCTTCAAAATTACATCCGTGACTATTCGGTAAGCCAGAAAGTATACTATATATCCGGTACTCATCAATTGGAGACCGGTATCAAAGGTGGGGTATTGGAAGTTGGATTTGGCAATAAGCTAAATGATGAGATTCTTTTCGAAAGAAATACCAATAGGCTCTATGGCGCGTGGTATTTGCAGCATAAATGGGAAGCGACCGAACATTGGACATTCACTTCAGGAGTTAGACTTAACGGATTTTCTCATGCAAACTATCTCAAGTTAAACCCCAGAATTAAGGTCAATTATCATGTAAACACAAAGCTTCAATTTGAATTGGCCTATGGCAAGTATGATCAATTCTTGTCACAGACTTCAAACCAGATTTCGGGATTTAATATTTGGCTTTCGTCTGGAGAAAGTGTTCAACCGGCATCGGGTACACAGTATTTATTTGGGGTGAAAACCAATCCATTCACGAGCATTGGCTTTAATGTTGAGGCCTATTACCGAACCATGGAAAACCTATTTGAATTGGATCCCTTTATACCCGATATGGCCGGTTTGGAATATCATGAATTATTTAAGGTTGGTGATGGACGTGCCTATGGAATAGAAGTAATGTTAGAAAAACAGGCCGGGCGTTTGAATGGATACATTGGTTATAACTGGAGTAAATCGAACCGCAGGTATCCTGACATTAATGGAGGAAGGTTCTACCCAACCTCTTATAACAGAGATCATGAAATAAATATAGTGCTAAACTATAAATTGAGTGATAGCTGGACCGTTACCAGTACTTTCAATTATGCAACCGGACAGCCGTACACTGAACCTGCCGGGCACAGACGTCGCAGTGGCAGTATTCCTGCATATGGCAATACCGTAGTTCTTATTGTAAATGAAATTAATGGAGCTCGCCTGCCCGACTATCACAGAATGGACGTAGGTATTACGAAATATGGAAGTTTCATGGGAGCAGATTCGAAGCTCTCTTTCCAGGTAGTTAATGCTTACTCACGAAGAAATGTTTGGCACCAGCAGTACGGCACTGAAAGAGGAGGAAGAATTGTTACTAGCCAGACAAAGATGCTCCCTGTACTTCCGGCTATAAGTTACACTATCAGTTTTTAAATCGCGGAACTATGAAACGCTCTATAAAACTATTATTGGTTCTTTTCCTAATACTTTTCCTGTCTGCTTGTGAAGACCTGGAACCTGAGCCGTATCAACCTGAGTATGTGGTGGAGTCCGTTTTAGTGGCCAATGCTCCTTTACCTGAAATACATCTTTTTAAATCTTCAAAAGAAGACGAAGATTTTAATTGGGGTGATGCGATGGTAGATGATGCTATTATTGAAATTCATCTCATAGATAGTAATGGTAATATTGAGAAAAAGTACTCTTACCAAAGCAGAAGTAAAGGAAAATACATAGCTGAAACGATTGATTTAGTCAAAGCTTCAAGAGTATATGACATTTTGGTCATCATACCAGATGATAATAATCATCAGATAAGGGGAAGAACAGAAATTCCTGGAGAAATAAGTATTGTATCAACTCCCAAAGACACTATCTACTATCAATCCGAATCTTTGTTGGAAGTAGATATAATGGACTACAATGACGAAGATCAAAATTCAATTTTTATGAATACGTATAAAGCTGGTAAGCCTTATCTCAAAAACCTAACTCCGTATTATGCCAGCCAGGCGGAAGAAGATACAATGAGTACCTATTATAACAATTTTAATCATACACAGGATTTGGTTAGCGAAATAAGCTTCCCCAAAAATTCAGATCAAAGTATAACTATTCATTTTCCCTGGAAGGAGTTCCCTTATTTTGGCCCATACTCCATATTCATTCAAAGTATAGACGAAAACCTCTATGATCACCTTCGTACCGCCAATGCCCAGTTCAGCGGCAGCACGCCAACGCCAGGTCAAATTTACAATGCCATTGATCATATTGATGGCGGAATAGGCTTATTTGGGAGTATGTCGGTGGGCAGGGTTCAAACGTACGTACAAAAGCCGGAATAATACTGCAGGCTGTATTTTAAATTAACGTGAGTTCGAGATAAGAACGGCACGAAAATAGGCCTGTCAGCCCCGGTCAAGATGTAGCGCAGCGGAATCGCAGAACCGGGATCCCCCCGGCACATGGCGTAGTATTCACCATTATCTCGTTATTGCCTATCGTTACCGGTGGTAAGGAGATCGCGGGGATGACTACCCATCACAGATTCTGTCATCTCTTCAATGATATTGCTCCGGCTTTGGGCAAAATTAACGGCTTAAGATGACGGGTTTTATATTGAACTCACGTTAAATTAAGTTCATAAAAAAAGCTCCGATGCAATGCATCGGAGCTTTTTTAATAATATCCCTGTAAAATTCAGGAGTGATTAGCGTTCTTCAACAGGAACCCAATCAAGGTGTTTTTCACCAACATATAGAGCACGGGGACGAACAAGGCGGTTATTAGCGGCTTGCTCGATGAAATGCCCGGTCCAGCCTGAAACACGGCTCATGGTGAAAATACAAGTAAATAAATCGGGCTGAATACCGATGGAGTAATACACAGTGGCAGAAAAGAAATCCACATTGGGATCGATGTCTTTTTCACTTTTCATGGTTTCCAGCATATCCATCGACCATTCATAAAGCTTTTGATGTCCGGTTTCCTCAGACAAATCTTTGGACATATTTTGTAACAGTCGAGCACGTGGATCAAAGGTTTTATACACGCGGTGACCAAAGCCAGAAATCTTTTCTTTATTAGCCAGTCGCTTTTTAGTGAATTCCACCGCATCAGCGTCGTCACCTTGCTCTTGAAGTTTAAGCAGGGTATTCATGACGGCTGTATTAGCTCCTCCGTGCAATGGTCCTTTCAGGGCGCCAATAGCACCGGTGATAGCAGAATACATATCAGACTGGGTAGCACAAATTGTACGTGCAGTAAAGGTGGAAGCATTCATGCCGTGCTCAGCATGCAAGATCAGGCAGAGGTCCATTGTTTTTTCGGCTTGCTTCCCGGGCTTCTCGCCGTTTAACATATACAGGAAGTTAAATGCAGTGCTGCCTTCTTTTAGAGGAGCTACAATGTCTTCACCTTTGCGGGCCCGGTCGAATGCAGCAATAATGCTCGGAATTTTAGCTGTAATAGCAATGGCCTGACCTTCAAACAAAGCATCATCAAACTTGCCTTTGGTATCGTCAGAATCAGCCAGCATAGATACGGCCGTACGCAATACTGCCATAGGCTCAGCATCTTTATCGGCACTTTGAATGTAATTGAGCACCGTTTGAGGTAATTCCCGCTGTTCTATTAATAATTTCTTTAGGTCTTCAAGTTCTTCGGCGTTGGGAAGACGATCATTCCAGAGCAGAAAACAAACTTCTTCAAAAGTCGCATTTTCAGCTAAAGTATCAATCAGGTAACCTGAATAAATAAGTTCGCCTTTCTGTCCGTCAATAAAACTCTTGGTTGTAGAAAAAGCTACAATACCTTCAAGCCCTCTGTTGATGTAGGGATATTTTTGCTCGTCAAAGCCTGTATGAATGCCTTCTGACATCTAGTACTCCAAATTTTTAGTTAATGATAAAAAACCTCGAAAGGATTGCACTGCGCAATGGATAACTAAATTCGCATGATCTCCGTTTACAGTGGCTCAAGTTTTTATTCTCCTGCGAGAAGGGCATCGAATATAGTAAAACGCTGACAAAAATTTAAGTCAAAAAGTTTAAAATGACTCCACACGTTTTACAAAACGTACCGACATTTGTCATAGTGTTGGGAACCTAAATGCTAAAAATGAAGAATGTGTGAAGCTGAGCAGGATTCCGGGTTTTCCCGAGATATCAGAAGAGTGGCTTATAGAAAAAGACTAATGTGCCGATCATCCATATCTAATTTGGAGAAGCAAAATTCCTCTTTAATCCATTGCATCGTAACGGGATGATAGAAGATGACGTGCGTCTCATCGCTCTTATAATACCAGGCATGGAAATCTTTATCATCGGTGTAAGGATCTGTTTTCAAGAATAAAGCACCTTCGGGTTTCAGCATTTTCTTGAGTTGTTCAAACTCTTGGTAGGGCTCATGAAAATGCTCCATTACTTCGCAGCTCACAATGTAATCGTATTTAAGTTCCAGCACTTCGGGGGTGTTATCAAAAAAGGGATCAAAAGTATTGACAGAATAGCCCTGATCGGTGAGTAACTTTGTGATGACCGGGCCGGTGCCAGAACCGTAATCCAGGCCCAAACTGTCAGGTTCAAAATGCTGAGTGATACGTTCAACCAGTGGCGAAACAAAAGCCTGGTAACGTGGATCTTCCACATCATTGTCGTGGCTTTCATATCGTTCTACTTCTTCATTGGGGGTAGGATAATCTTCGGGATCCATAAGTACCGCACGGCAATTGGTACAGCGGTGATAGTGCCGGTCCTCTTTCTCATAAAAATAAAAGGGTTCAGTGGATGAGGAACAGAGGGTACATTTCATAAAAAGATGTTGATGTATGAATGGTCAATTAGCAATGATGCGGATGGTAGGGGATCAAAAGCTCATCCGCAAATAATTACAATACATCAGGGGTCAGCATACCAGTTTTTAAGCTGTACTTCGATGTCTTTTTGTCCGGCATCAACCAAACCTTTGAATTCCTGAATATCTTGTCCCCGATGGTGATAGGGATACACCGTGGTTGGTTCAAAATCCAAAACGGCGCTGGCGGCTTGTTTCACATCCATGGTGTAGGGTAGGTTCATGCATATAAAAGCAATGTCAATTCCAGTTAGAGCACGCATTTCCGGGATTCCTTCGGTATCGCCAGAGAGATACACCGTTGTACCTCCCATGGTAAGCACATATCCGTTACCCCAGCCTTTGGCATGTCGGGCTCCTTCCTCAGGCAGGTTATACATAGGAAAAGCCAGCACATTAATCCCGAGTTCTTCAGTAGAGTCTCCATTATCGAGAATGATAAGCTGCTCCTGATATTTGTCATCCATTTGTTCTGCAACAGACTGAGGAACTATAAATGTGGCATTATTTGTGTCCAGGGCACTTAGTGTTTCTGGATTCAAGTGATCGCCATGAGCGTGAGTGATTAAAATGAGATCGGGGCTGTCAAACTGTTCAAAGCGAGTGGCCCCTCCATAAGGGTCAACAAAAATGGTTTGATTGTTCCATTCAAAGGCCACTGTTCCATGTACAATTGGGTGGATGACCAGTTCACCTTCAGAAGTAGCTACGGTATCCGGGGTGTTGGTGAGGTTGGATTGTGCTAGAACGGGCGATATGCTAAAGCATATAAAAAAGAGAACAGACAGTAGAAAACGATACATAGGGCATAAATTTCGTTAGGATTGAAGTCAGAGGTATAACCGGCGGAGTGTCCGAATCATTCGGCTTCTTAGTGGGACTGGTGCGCAGTAAGTTGCTGCTCATACGCCAATTCAAATTGCTTACGCCCCAATTCAACAAGTTCACTGGTGCGATGGAAATCAAAAGTAGCAGCCGAATTTCTGGGAATTTCAACAACCAGATCCGGTTGGTGCAAGTTTATAATCATTTGTGTTAAACGGTCTTGGGTATAATTGTAGGAGGTATCCATAAGTTCAAATAAGGAGAGACGGGCTTGTTTTTGACTTGACCCGATACCTGAAAGATGAAAGGCTTTTTCCAACCAGCTTTCTGATCCCTTGTCTTCAGGCTTGGCATTATCCCGGGTCAGGACCGGTAAGGTAATTCCATTTACATTAACAGCCACTACCAATGCGTCAGGATCTTCCTTTTTGACAAGATCGAGAGGCAAGGGATTTAGTACTCCACCGTCTACCAGTATGTCGTTATTCTCATAAATGGGTACAAAAATACCGGGAATAGAGATAGAGGCCCTCAGTGCTTTAAACAAGTTGCCGGAGGTATAGTGAACCTCTTCCATATTTTGCAGGTCGGTAGCCACGGCAGTAAACGGAAGATCGAAGTCCTCTATATTTTGTTCGCCGGTCATCTCCAATATCCTGCTAAAGATTTTCTCTCCCTTCAAAAAACCATGACTGGTTAATGTGAAATCCATCAAATCAAATACTGCAGAACGGTTCAGGCCAAGCAGCCACTCTTTGTATTCTTTTAAGTGACCGGCGCAGTAGATACCACCAACTACGGCGCCCATTGAGCATCCAATGACTTCAACGATTTCATAGCCTTCCTCTTCCAGCTTTTCAATAACACCAATATGGGCAAGCCCACGGGCTCCACCACTGCCCAACACCAAATGTACTTTTTGTTTTGTTGATGACATTTGCCTGATTTTTGAATAAAAATATCTGCTTAATATAACCAAAAAAGAGAGCCTTAACTTCTCTGATAGAAGGCAGTTAGAAGAACATTATGGACTGAAAAACTGTTGTTGTTATAAAATGATGTACTATGGGTAAAACCTTTACTTTTTACCTTATTTGTATATTTTTACTGAAGAGTTTTTTGATACTAATTTGAATATAAATTCAAGATCATGGGTATTAGAAACAGAATAGGTGTTGGGGTTTTAATTGGAATGATAATGGTACTGTTTGCTGGATTTACAGCTTGTCAAAAAGGAGATCAGCAAAAGGAGGATAGCACAGTACGTTTGGTGTATGCCAATTGGTCGGAAGGGGTGGCCATGACTAACCTGGCTTCAGTTATTTTGGATGAAAAGATGGGCTATAATGTGGTTACCAAAATGACCGATATTGAACAGGTTTTTGAGTTACTAAATACCAGCGAATACGATGTTTTTGTGGATGCATGGCTGCCGGAAACCCATGGAAATTACATGCAACAATATGGCAGTTCACTGGAAGATTTAAGCGTAGTGATTGAAGAAGTTAGAACCGGACTGGTAGTGCCTGCCTATATGGATGTAGAAAGCATAAGTGACTTGAATGGTCAGGTGGATGTAATCAAAGGCATTGGCAGCGGTGCCGGTGTTATGCAAGCCACTCACGACGCCCTGCAAAGTTATGAGCTCTCCCTCACCTTAGAAGATGGCTCGGAAGAAGCGATGACTGAGGCACTGGATGATGCTATCAAACGCAGAGCCCCCATCGTGATTACTGGCTGGATTCCTCATTGGTTGTTCAATCGGTATGATCTCAAATTTCTGGAAGACCCTAAAAATGTATACGGGGCTTCTGAAAAAATACATACCATAGCCCGCTCAGGTTTTACTTCTGATCATCCCCAGGTTTCCTTGTTCTTTGAGCGGTTTAAGCTTACAGAAACCCAATTGGAGACCCTGATGGACGAAATGGAGTCTATGTCTGGAAATGAAAAACAGGCTGTTAAAAATTGGATGGATGATCACGAACGTCTTGTAAATAAGTGGGTGCGAGGTCTGCAGCCCCAACGCATTACTGTGATGTAAAGTGATTACTCAATCTAAGCAGGATATCCTCCGCCAATGTAATCTCGGAGGGTGTCGATCTCACTTTTTTGACGGGCGATGATAGTTTTAACTACATCACCAATTGAAATAACGCCCACAACTTTTCCCTGGTTTACCACAGGCAAGTGACGGATTTTTTTCTCGGTCATCAGCTGCATGCAGAGGTTCAGGGTGTCAGTAGGCTCAACGCGAATCACTTCATCCGTCATGATTTCATGAACCTCGGTTTCTTTAGAAGTCCGTCCTTTCAGAATTACTTTATTGCGGTAATCTCTCTCAGATACAATGCCCAACAAATTTCCGTGTTCCATCACCAGCAATGCACCGATGTTTAATTCGGCCATCTTAGAAATGGCAATAAAAACAGTTTCGTTAGGCGCCACAGAATAGACATCGCTGCCTTTTTGGTTTAAAAGCTCTTTCACTTGCATATTTTCCCCTGTTTGCTTTTAGTTGGTTCCTATTAATAAAAGCATTTTTTTGGAATTTGCAAGAATCTGGGTGTAAATAATGCCTCAGAGAGCACTAAAGCAGGGTGATTCGGTTTCGACCCAGCTGAACTATTTCTTCACTTTCCAATTGTTTAAGCAAACGGGAGACGACTTCCCGGGCGGTACCAAGTTCCTGTCCAAGCTGGCTGTGGGTGATATTAATTTGGTTTGATCCGGATACTTCAGCCTTTTTTCTTAGAAACTGCAACAGACGTTCATCCATTTTTTTAAACGCAATAGCATTGACTACGCCCAGTAATTCTTCAAACCGTTTGTGGTAAATGCGGAATACATAATTCAGCCATTCAGGATCATTCCCCATTAATTCACGAATCTTATTGATGGGGACAAAGACTACTTCAGTCTCTTCTTCAGCAATGGCTTTTACTTTGCTGGTGTCATTATAGAGCGCAGCAAGAAAAGACATCACACAGGTTTCTCCCGGCTGCAGATAATACATTACCATCTCGCGGTAATCATCATCTGATTGCATCACTTTAAGGCTGCCTCTTATCACAAAAGGAATAGACTGAACCGGGGCGTCTTCATTTACAATCACATCACCGGTTTCAAAAATTTTGATGATGCCGTTTTTCTTAAGTACTTCCGTTGAGGGAATGTTGGGCTTCATAAGCAAGCTAAGTATGGAGTATTTTTCCCCAAGATATTAAAAATTATACCGTAAGGAGAGCATAAGATTACGTCCGGCCTCGGGGATATTTCCTATACTGGTATGCGTATGATAGTAATGGTCAAGCAGGTTGTTGACTTCCAAGATGGAAGACAGGGAACTGCCCATCCATTTACGTTCAAAGGACAGGTTTATGACAGCAAAAGCCTCAGTTTGATCTTCAATGGAGGTTGTTTCAGCTACCCGATTTTGAGCAGCGGCCCATTCCACTTCGCCCATGAGCATATTTTTTCCATGATGAAGATGGATCAAGCTGTTTCCTTTGAGCGGAGGGATGAGCGGCAGTGGTTCATTCAGACTTTGGTTTTGAGCATACAGGTAAGAAATTCGATTTTCCAGGCTAATCACATGGTTGATGTTATTCAGGCTACGGAATTCGCCGCCCATGATCACCGCATCACCAACATTGGCATATTGCTTGAATTTGAAGTCGTTGCTGCTCACATCCTCAGCCAAAATGCCGTCTATATAAGTGAAGTATTGTTTGTGAAACAGGGAAATAGAAAAGGAATTCCGGTCGGTCTCCCAAGTCACATTCACATCGGTATTGAACGTGCGCTCCGTTTTTAGCCAGGGATTGCCATCATAAAAGAAACCATCGGTGTAGTTATAGATGTAATGACCGAAAAGCTCCATATGGTTACCCATGCGTTCGGAGTACACCAAGTTTCCGGTAAGGCTCCAACGGTCATTTAGCATCCATAAAGCACTACCCGATGCAGATAGCAAGATCTTTTGCCGGGTATCCAATTCCCGGTCGTATAATCCTTCAAAGAACGAAGCAAAACTCTCATTTCCGGTATCAAGGCTTTTGTACCGGATATTTTCTTCCAGTTTAAGTAAGATTTTATCTGATGCCCTGAACTGATGTTTTAATCCCAGGCCCACATTCCGGGTTTGCACATCTCTGAGGTTGTAGATGAACATGTCTTCAATCTCGGGATCCAGGCTATTCATTTCCATATCGCCGTAAGCATGGGAAGCATAACCATCCAGAAACCAGTTAAAGGAATGTCCCAATAATGCTGCTTTTCCATTCATGCGGGTTCCGTAGGTGACGGTTTCCCCATACATGGGCATATACATCCCTCTCATTACCGCACGGTTGGCAACATCACGGTCGTAATCGTCCATCCAGTGGCGGATGGTGTTGGCATAAAGCTGCACCTTATCCAGTTGAAAATTGGCATCTGAAGAAGCAAAGTTAAATTGTACTTGACCGATATCAGCCAGGGCTTTGGTTGCATCCATGAGGAGGGCGGGGTAGCCTACATCATAGGCTTTGTCGGTAATATAATTTCCCTCAATGGAATGCCCGGACCTAAAGGTATGCTTGTAGCTTGCATTCAGGTTTAGCTTCTCATATTGCGTGTTGTTGATGGTTCGGTCGTTTCCAGCGGTAAAATCATTGGCTTTTTTATAGCTACCGGAAAACCGAACCGCATTACGCCCGGAAGGATCAGAGATATTGGTAGTAAGGTTTAAATGCCGGTAATTATCGGGCACTCTGTAGGCTGATTGAATCTGCAGGCTGAAGGGATGGTGTTCAGCGCGTTGCGTCACCAGATCCAGCGTACTGTTTCCGCTGCCGTTTTCAGCTACGCCTGATCCGCTTTTATCAATATGCAGCTTGGAGAGGTTGCTGGTTTCCACATAAGAGGTGATGGGGTCCATCTTATCCACGCAGGCTTTAAACACCTGCATGCCATCAATGGTCAGGTTCATCCGTTGGTCAGCCTGTCCACGAATCACCGGTTCCCAGGCAAATGCGCCACGCTTGTTGGTGGATAAGCCGTCTATATTATCCAGAAACTGATCCATGTTTTGTGTATTTGCCCGCTGATGATAGGCATGTACATTGTTTTGATCTTCTCCGGTGGCAACCACAAGCAATTCAGTATCATCCCGAAAAACCTGTGGCTTTAGATAAATGGATTTCAGCCCCGGGTGCAAGTGTACTTCTTTGGATGCATAGCCAACAGCCGAAACAACAATATGCGGGTACTTTTTAGGATTAATGGAAAAAAAGCCATTCACATCAGAAACCGTAATCACCGTGCCGGTATCATCTTTAATGTGAGCCTGAATGACAGGTTGCTGATTATTGCGGTCCAGCAGTTGGATGCTCAAATCCTGGGCCAGGGCGGGTTCAACCCAAAAAAGGGTTAGAATAAAAAAGGTTAGATATCTCATGTCCGTAAAATTTTGAGTATATGGCCGGACTATAGGTGCCCGGCCAAATACAACTCTCTTATTAGGGATTACTGCGCTTGCACGCTGTATTCAAACACCACTTCAGGCAGGGTGTCGTTAGCTGCCACAAGTACTACCGAAGTAGTCCATGTGCCGCTCATGCTATAGTTGATATCGCCTTCGTAAAAGCCATCACCAGTCGCAACGGGGTTCGTAAAGTCGGTGGAGTGTCCGCTTCCGCCGCCCATATCCATGTACGGATATACATCCAGGACGAGATCCTCCACCGCAGGAAAGTTCATCATGGATTCGCGGGTGTGGATCAGAAAAGTGAGATCATTTTGTCCCGTTACCGGCTTTTGAGGTGCATACCAGGTAATGAAATACACCTTATCGTTATCATCGCGCACGCTGGTGAGTTTCCAGGAGGAAGCGACTTCAACAGGTATTTCTCCGGAAATCATCTCATCGGTAGGTGTCGTGATTTCAAAGTTAATAGTCCAGCTGCCCATACTACCACTTGGCATGATAAAAACGGCCATGTTTTTGAAATATCGATCGTCTTCTTCTGCGGTTTTGGGTTGATTGTAGGGAGCGGAATGCATCATATCACCCATATCCATCATGGGTTGGATGGAGATAGATTGGGGAGTGATGATGTTGCCGTTTTGTTCTAATTTCCAATAGAGGGTATTGGCACCGGTTTCAGGCTCTTTTTCTGCTTCGAGAGAAATAGTGTAACCATCAACGGTTACCTGATTAACGGGTATGAGTTCTAATTCCGGTTTATTGTTATCGGTGGTGTCACAGGAGGTGGCAGCTATAGCCAAAATGGCAAGCAAAGCGGCATAGCCCCATAGTTTTAGCATGTTCATGATAAAATGGTTCTTAGTTAGTTTTGTATAAAAAGGGTGATTTCCGGATATCAAACCGGAGATCTGTTAGTAAGAAGGGAGTACAAAACTAACCGCGGGGCGGGCGCAGCAAATCAGCGGCAAAACCGTCAAGTATTGCATAACTAAGATGAGAAGGGGATTCAATATCCCGGGGAGTAGTTATAAATCTAAAGTCTTGTTTGCAGGTGGCATCAAACTTGGCATAGATCAACCCCATGTCGTTGCTGTTACTTGAATTGGGGGGATGAGGAGCTGAGTAAAAGCAGTAGTCGTGTTCAACGGTTTTATCATCCAAATGATCACTGCCATGAGTTTTAGCTACAGAATCAGAAGTATTTTGTGGTTGCAGTTCAGGATGGTGGCAAGTACATATTTTACGGCCGTCTTCTATTTCACAATAGCAAAATGATACAGCACAATGATCTTCCTTGTCATGGGCGTGGAAGGCTTTTATTACAAGCCCTGTGCCCAACCAACCGAAGATATTCCATAGCATTGTAACAAGTACAATACTGCTGATTAATTGGTGATATGTACTTTTAAGACTCACAGGTCTTCAAACCTACTAAAACCCTTAAATAAAAGGTAGCTGATTTTTGTTAAATGCCGATAATTTTAGCCTTTTAAACAGGTGGCTTCACAAACTATTCACGATAAATGTATAGGCTTCCCATTGGTTAACTAATCAAAATTGGGGTTTAATGAATACCGTTAGAAAACACACGCAAAATAAAATCATTGACTTAGTATCTTTTATAAGTATGATTCTTTTGATAGGGACCGGAGTTATTATGTATTGGGTATTACCTCCGGGAAGTCATGGCGAAAACTTTCTTTCACTTTCCCGTCACGATTGGGGAGATATTCACTTCTGGATAGCAGTAGTTTTTACTGTGCTTGTAGCATATCACCTTTTGCTACATTTACCGTGGATTAAAGGCAGTTATTTTAGTTTCGGGAATAAGAGCCATAAATAAAAAAAGGCTCTAACTATCAGTTAGAGCCTTTTTTCAGGTGTTTGCTTTTAGGAAGGAAAAGGGATTATTGAGTTGGTTTCAGAGCAATGGTAATTTCCATCGCAGCTGCCTCTTCTATAGAAACGGCTTCGAAGGAACGTTCATAAGGCTGATATCCCTCATGATCTACACTTATCGTATAAGTTTCACCTTCGGCGATGTCTTCTACAACGAACTCACCTTCTTTATCAGTAATCACGGGCTCTTCCAGCCGTTCAAGATTTACAGCAACTTTATTAAGGGGTGTACCGTCGGTACTGTCAACTACGGTACCATTCAGGTCAAGCTCAAGTTGTACAACCTCGTTGGGTTGATTGTTATCTACAGCTGTCGAGTTGGTCATGGCAACTACCATAAAACCAAATGCTACTAAGAATAATCCAGGAATGATGCTTTTGAGTGTTTTCATCGTTGTTAACCTCATTTTGTTAGTTTTATATCTCTCTGTAAGTACTAAGCATTGTGCTTTGTTACAGATGTACACTCAAGCCTCTGGATTTTGTTCTATTTTCTAACCTTTGTAAACTGTTCGATATTAAATACTTACGTATTAAAAAAATAAATTTTAAACAAAAGTACCTTGGTTTGCCTGAATCAAAGGTTAGAAGCTTTTCCGGGTATTCAGTTATATAAAATGACGAAGGTTGAGTACGTCTTAATCTTTTAAGATCGAAGAATCCAGCACGTCATTATCAAAAAACACAAAGCGGTTGCTGAGCTTGATTCCCAGGTATACCGAGAGCACCGTGCCCGAGAAGATGGCCAGCATAATCATGATCTGATATTTGATGGCAATGAGAGGCGAGCTGCCGCTTAAAATTTGTCCCGTCATCATCCCGGGGAGAGAAACCAACCCAATGGTTGCCATGGAGGCAAGGGTGGGGTTAGCTGATTTTTTTAGCGCATCCCTGAAGAACGGAAAGACGGCTTCGCTACGAGTGGCGCCACAGGTTAGGTAGAACCGGTATCGTTCCTGATGTTCATTCAGACTGTAGTAAAAGGCATTAATGCCAATTACGTTACTGCGCAGGCAATTTCCCAGTACCATGCCGGTGATGGGAATCGTGTACTGGGCAGCCAGAAAGGTGGGCAGTTGAATGACCAGCTCCAGGAAGAAGATGTCAATCACAATAATCCCGAAAAAAGTGGCAGCAAAAATAGGGATGAGGAGAGATTTTTTACGTCTGAGCTCACTGCGATCGATGGTGGCAAAATCAGCAACCAGTACCATAACCATTATCCAGGCAGCGTTTAGCCACGCATTGTCCAGTTCAAACAAGTACTCCAGGTAGTAGCCTACGAAGAGTAGCTGCAAGGTCATCCGAACGGTGGCTATGCCAAGCTTTTTATTAAGCCCGGTTTTGTAGCGCCATAATATCCAGGCGGGGATGATGAGAATTAAAAACCCGATACTCAATTGCCACCAGCTAAGATCAATAATGTCCATAAAAGTACTTTTTTATTGTTCGGGTTGAAGATCAATGATACGATCGCAGCGTTCCAGCCACCATTCATCATGCGAGGTAGAGATAATAGTTCGGCCGTCTTGGAGCAACAAATCGGCCACTTTTTGTTTGGATTGTGCATCCAGGGCAGAGGTGGGTTCATCCAGCAGCAGGATGTCACGATTCATGAGGTAGCAACAAGCAAGCCCAATCCGTTGGCGCTGACCAGTTGATAGTTCGGCATATTTTTGATTGAGCATACTTTTTTCGAGCCCCAATTTAGTCAAGGTTTCGCCCAGCCTCTTTGATGAAGGTTTTTGACTTTTGTTGGCCTCAAATCCAAACAAAAAATCAGATAACTCTTGCACGGTGCCTTCCCCAAGATTCAAATCCTGGGGCAACCAAGCCAGCTCCCTGCGCATTTGTTGGATAAGTTGGGTAGTGTAAGGCTCCTCTTTATAGCGCATATCTCCTTCATCAGGATATTCAAAACCCAGCAACAAACGAAATAATGTTGTTTTGCCTGAACCGGATTCTCCTTTGATAGCTACTTTTTCTCCTTGATTGATTTGCAGAGAAAAATCACTAAAGACCTTTTCATTTTCATATGAAAAATGAATACCGCTGGCTGTAAAAATGGCCGGTGAATCTGAGTTCATGATCAAAGTTTGAATAAAAATCGCCTGAAATACAGCCCGAGTATAGGAATTTTTAAGTGGTCTTGCTGTGGGAATGCTTCTCGTTGAGTAGGGCACTGAATAACTACTGTATCCCAATGAATACTTAGCCTAAAATTTTAAGAAAGTCCTCCCTTAAGGGAGGTGCCTGATTTTGGCTTGCTCCCGAGAATTCGGGCCGGAGGGTGTTATTTGTAAAGAATCTGATGCGCTATAATGGCACCAATCTGTTTAAAGTTCTTGCTGTTCTTATCTTGGAAGAAATCTAAGCTAAGGCAGCATACCGGACAGATGAAAGCAGTAAAAAATCCTTCCTCCAATTCCATATTGAATATTGCCCCGTGCTCGTTATCTTCGGGTAAAAATTAGCACGTATCCTATCACACCCAAACATGTCGGATTTACTGAAAGAAGTTCAATTGCGTACCAAAGGAATTCTACCGGTCCAAAAACTTAAATTACTTAAAGACTTAGGGCTGATCTACTCTCATGCGGATTACCCCATGCAGGACGATCAGTTTCAACCTAATTCCATTGACCTTCGCCTTGGAGAGGTGGCCTATCGCGTACGCTGCAGCTTTTTGCCTGAGAATGAGACCGTTGAGCAGAAACTGAAACGGCTGAAAATGTATGAAATTCCCATCACAGACGGCGCCGTGCTGGAGCAAAATTGTGTGTACATCATCCCATTGCTGGAAAAGCTGAATCTTCCCGAATCAAATAATACCGTACAGAAAGCTTTGTTTAACGGGGAAGAAGAAACGGGCGATGTGAAACTAAATAGCGTTGAAAACCTCTCCGCCAAGGCTAATCCCAAGAGTTCTACCGGCCGTTTGGATGTGTTTACCCGTGTGATTACCGATTACTCGCACCGGTTTGAGGAAATTAATCCCGGTTACAAAGGCAATTTGTACCTGGAAGTGGTACCCAAATCATTTTCTGTAAAAGTGCGCACCGGTGACCGGCTCAACCAGCTCCGTATCCGGCATGGACTGGAAGTGATGTCGGACCAAGACATTTTACGCGTACATGCTGCAGAACCGCTCTTGTTTGATGAGAAGAGTAAGCCGGTTTCTATGGAAAAAATCAAAGTGAATCAGGGGCTGTTCATGAGTGTGCAGCTGGAGGGCAAAAAGGGCGAAGTGATTGGCTACAAAGCCAAGAAACACAATGATTATATCGACCTTAATAATATTGGTCATTACAATGTAGATGACTTTTGGGAGCCCATTTATGCCAGTCAGGATAAGCAAATGATCCTGGAGCCCGAGGCTTTTTATATTTTTGCTTCCAAAGAACGAATCCGCGTACCGGCGCATCTGGCCTGTGAGATGATGGCCTACGATACCGGCTCCGGAGAACTTCGCACCCATTATGCGGGCTTTTTTGATAGCGGTTTTGGCGGATCGGTGGAAGATAAAGGAGCCCGGGCCGTACTGGAAGTCCGCTCCCATGATGTCCCGTTTATGATTGAAGACGGACAGACGCTGTTCAGTATGCAGTTTGAGCCCAATGCCGAGCGTCCTGATTTTGTGTATGGGGATGAAATCGAAAGCAACTACCAGGGGCAGGGGCTCCGACTTGGAAAGCATTTTAAGCAGGCATGAGTTCTTATTCGGTAACCCGCTGTATTTGCCACAAACGTAATTTTGAAGAGATCAAAGAATTTGCGGAGCAACAAAGTTTTTCATCAGTGGAAGAACTACAAGCTGAACAGTTTTGCAGTTGTGGCTGCGGCCTTTGCATTCCCTATATAGAAATGATGTTCGAAACCGGTCGGACGGAGTTTGAACCGGGAGAGTATTATAAAGCCAGTACGGAGTGATGAAAGTGGGAAATTGCAGAGTACAGATTTCAAATTGAAGATTGAAAATTAAAAGATTAAAGGTTTAGGGTTAATTTTAAATTTTGAATGTTGAGTTTTGAATTACCTATAACCTTCTTTATCAAGGAGCTTCTCCCGACAAGCGTGTCGGGGGATTGAAGGGTGGGTAGATGCCACCAAGGACCAAAAGGTTTATAAACCCCAACAAATTCCAAAACCCCTCGTCCCCACGCTCTGCGTGGGATCGACCATATGAAGCTCCTGCTTCAGTACTGGAGTAAGTAAAAGCACAAAAATAAGCTAAACCATGAACGTATTTTATGTTGAACCGAAACGGGTAGCAGGTCCCCAGTTCGAGCTGTCGGGGCAGGAAGCCCGCCATGCAATCAAGGTGCTCAGGCTTCGGGAAGGTGATGAAATATTTGCTACTGACGGACAAGGCACCCGCTATACCGGCACGGTGCAATCAACGGGAAAAGATTCGGTAGTGGCGCACATCACCCAAAAAGAAGAAAAGCCGGCGCCTGATCCTGAGCTGGTGTTGGCCATGGGCATCATCAAAAAAAGAGACCGCTTGGAGTTTGCTGTGGAAAAAGCCGTGGAGCTGGGGGCGAGCAAAATTGTGCTATTCAATTCCGATCATACCGTAAAAACCAATGTGCGCATGGACCGCGTGGAGAACATCATACAAAGCGCTATGAAGCAAAGCATGAGATATTGGTTGCCTGAGGTGCAATTGCTGGACTCTGTAGATGAAGTGCTGGATGAATTTGAGAATTACACTGTTTTAATGGCCCATGAAAAAGTGGATGCTGAGCATCAAACATTCGACACCGAACAAGACATTTTGAAGGGGCAGAAGTTTTTACTACTTGTAGGACCAGAAGGGGGCTTCTCGGACCGGGAAGTTGAGCTGGCAGAGAATAAAGGGGCTGAGTTGGTTTCACTTGGGGAATATCGCCTGCGGGCAGAAACGGCAGCGGTTGCGTTTTTGGCGAGGTTTTAGTTTTTAGTGGCAAGGTGCAAGGTGCAAGGTGCGAGGTTTTAGGTTTTAGTGGTGATTTTTTGGAAATCTGGAATCTGGAATCTTCCATCTTTCAATTTTCAATCTTTAATTCCCAGCCAAAACTTTTTCCTGTTGGAAACTGTTGGACGGGTATGAAAATTCATCAAAACTACGACGCTATTATTGTGGGCTCGGGCATGGGAGGAATGAGTGCCGGAGCGATGCTCGCCAAGAACGGTTATAAAGTATTGATTCTTGAAGCGGCTCATGCTCCGGGTGGCTGTTCCTCCTCTTATTATCGAAAGGGCTTTGTATTTGAATCCGGGGCAACTACGCTGATGGGCTTTGATGAAAATCAGCCTTTGCGCAGGCTGGAAGAGGAAACGGGTATTGAAATTCCCAAAGAAGAAATCACCCCGCCGATGTCGGTTTGGTTGAACGGAAAGCAAATTACCCGCTATAAAAATCGGGAGCGCTGGATTGCCGAAGCCGGACGAGTGTTTGGCAATGAAACGGCACAAAGAGCTTTTTGGGAAGAGGCCCTGAAAGTCTCGGATTTGATCTGGAAGCTGTCGTTGAAGAATAACCTCTTTCCTCCCCAAAAACCTTCGGAGTGGCTTCGTCTTATCACTCAAAATTCCCCTTTGGATGTTTGGGTGCTGAAATATGCTTTTCAGTCGGTACGGCAGGTGATGCAACAATTTGATGTAGATACGCCCGAATTTCGCCGATTTGTGGATGAGCAGCTGATGATTACGGCCCAGGCCCAATCGGAAGAAACTCCTTTTTTATTTGGTGCTGCCGGACTCACCTACACTAATTATTCCAATTATTATGTGCCGGGCGGGTTGCTGGAAATGGTGAATGCCATTCGTCTCTACATTCAAAACAGGGGCGGGGCGTTGCACACCAAAGAAGCCGTGCAGCTTATTTCAGGGAAAGAAGGGGAGTTTATCATTCACACAAAAAAAAAATGAACAGTACCGTGCCCCAATTGTAATATCAAACCTGCCGGTTTGGAATATGCAGGACATCACCGCGGGAAATATGAAACAGTATTTCCGGGAAAAGGCTTTGGGATTTGAAGAGGTCTGGGGCGCTATCACGATGGGCATTGGAATAAAGGACGAGTTCCCGGATGAAATGCCTCTGCATCACCAGATTCACTTGCCGGAAGGAGAGATGATACCCCATGCTTCTTCAGGGTCTGTTTTTGTATCGATGTCGAAACGTGGAGATACTGAGCGGGCCAAAGAAGGAAAGCGAACGCTTAATATTTCTACCCATGCGTTACCGGAATACTGGTTTTCTTTGCACGAAAAGTATGATGCGGCGAAGCAAGAAGTAGAAAATTTTATTGTGAACTTGCTGGAACAAAAACTGCCAGGCTTTAGTCGCAACAATATAGAAGTGCTCCACACAGCCACGCCGGTAAGCTGGCAAAACTGGGTGTACCGCAAAAAAGGCAGAGTGGGTGGAATCCCCCAAAGCATGGCACGAAGCTTGCTGAATTGGATACCCCACGAAACTCCGTTCAAAGGTTTGTATCTTGTCGGAGACACTACTTATCCCGGGCAAGGCATTCCGGGCGTAACTTTGAGTGGAATAAACGTATATTCACGCGTCATTAAGAATCATTAAATCAGAATTTTTTGGATAATTATTCTCCCAATACCCAATTTTCCGTATTCCCTCCTGTAATAAAAAACCTGCTGATAATTAACGGTTTAGTCTTTTTGGCTACCGTCAGTATTTTTGGTGGCGGCTTCACTGGTTTTGGCGAAATGGTATTTCCCTATCTCGCATTGTTTCCAATTGGCAGCGGCAACTTTTTTCCCTGGCAGCTGGTTACCTACATGTTTTTACATGCCGGCATTGGTCATATATTCTTTAACCTGTTTGCGTTATGGATCTTTGGCCAGGCCATTGAACAGCTTTGGGGATCTAAACGATTTTTGATTTATTACCTGTTAACGGGTATTGGGGCAGCGCTCATTCACATGTGGATAGGCGGCGGAGGCGCCCCTACCATTGGAGCATCCGGTGCGGTATTTGGAATTCTTTTGGCATTTGGTATGATGTTTCCTGACAAATACATCATGCTGCTGATTCCCCCGATTCCCATCAAAGCTAAATATTTTGTAGCCATTTACGGAGCATTTGAGTTATTTGCAGGTATCTCCAATCCATTTGGAGGCATCGCTCACTTTGCCCACTTAGGCGGTATTATTGTTGGATTTATTTTGATTAAGTACTGGGGATTGAAAAAACCAACCAATTATATTTGATGAACAATTCCTATTTTCAAGGCGGTGGACGTATGAGAGATAATATGCCATATGACTCTTTTGGCGGGGCCCTGAAAAGAGGCTTCATGGGGATGCCTGTAGCCATTCGGACCATTATTCTGATCAATGCGGTTGTTTTTGTGATCCAGATGCTGGGCGGACAAACGCTTAATGGCTGGCTGGTTCCCACGCTTGGTTTTGATCCATCTTTTCCCACTTTTTTAACTCAGCCTTGGCGCCTGGTTACCTACATGTTTTTGCATGGAGGTTTTCTCCACTTTCTATTTAATATGCTGTGGCTCTGGTGGATGGGGCGTTCCGTGGAAGAAACGCTAGGTCCCCGGACCTTCACAGTAATTTATTTTGGTGCAGGTATTTTAGGAGCCGTCCTTGATGCAGCTATTGCTATGGTATTTGGCTCAGCCCTGGTGATTGGAGCTTCCGGTGCGGTAACCGGTATTTTGGTAGCCTTTGCCATGCTGTTTCCCACGGCACCCATCATGCTGTTTCTGTTTCCGCCCATCCAAGCCCGCTTTTTTGTAGCCGGCTGGATTGCTATTGATATCTTGTTCCTGGGAAGTGGAGACGGAGTAGCCCGATTGGTTCACCTTGGCGGAGCTTTAGGAGGCTATTTATTGATTAAAGCCCATCAGGATGGCAAGGATTTAAGTTTACCGGTGCGCTATCTGGAATATTTATTTGGCCGGATGAAGTCCTCAACTTCTTCCAAATCTTCATCCAAAAAACGTCCCCGCAATAAAAACATGAGCATTGTACAAGATGCTGAAATTGTGGAGGAGATTGACCAGGATGAACTGGATGCTATTCTCGAAAAGATCTCAAAGAAAGGCTATGATTCTTTGACAAAAGAAGAAAAACGCAAATTGTTTGAATTGAGTAAGAAACAATAGTGTTAGGACCTCTACCTAAACCGGTAAAAAATTTTATAAGAAAGATTTAAGTAATATGGCAGCTATTAAGAGACGCAACTCAATACAGGTAATGGTGGGCAATGTGCCCGTAGGCGGCGGTGCCCCCATTGTAGTACAATCCATGACGAATACGGATACAGCCGATATTGACGAGACGGCCGATCAGATTGAACACTTGTACCGGTCTGGCTCTGAACTCGTACGGATCACCGTAAATAATGATGAAGCTGCTAAAGCCGTACCTCATATCAAAGAGAAGCTATTAAACCGGGGCGTGCCGGTGCCGGTGATTGGTGACTTCCATTACAACGGACATAAATTACTTACCAAATATCCCGAGATGGCGAAGGCGCTGGCTAAGTTCCGCATCAACCCGGGTAATACAGGTACCAAAGCCCGCGACGAGAATTTTACCACTATCGTAGAGCAAGCCATTAAATACGACAAACCCGTGCGTATCGGGGTGAATTGGGGATCGCTGGATCAGCAATTGCTGGCTGACAAAATGGATGCCAACAATAAGCTTGAGAAACCCAAAACCGCCAAAGAAGTGATGCTGGACACCATGGTGGAAAGCGCCAAGCGGTCTTCCAAACTGGCTGAAGATGTAGGACTCCCTTCCAACAAAATTATTATCAGCGGCAAAATGTCGGGTGTTCAGGATGTGGTGAAAGTATATGAACGTCTCGCTGATGAATTGGACTATCCGCTCCATGTGGGGCTTACTGAAGCCGGTATGGGTATGAAAGGAATGGTGGCGAGCGCTTCTGCGCTTTCCGTTATTTTGCAACAGGGCATCGGCGATACCATTCGTGTATCTCTAACCCCACAACCCGGCGCCGACCGTGCCCTGGAGGTACAGGTAGCCCAGCAGATTTTGCAGTCATTGAATATCCGCAGTTTTATTCCACAGGTTACTTCCTGCCCTGGTTGTGGACGTACCAAGAGTACCTATTTCCAAGAATTGGCGGAAGAAATCCAAGAATACATTGTAGAGTCTATGCCGGTTTGGCGTAAAGTCTATCCAGGAGTGGAAGAGATGGATGTTGCGGTGATGGGTTGTGTGGTAAACGGTCCTGGTGAATCACGTAATGCCAACATTGGTATTTCTCTGCCAGGAACTTTTGAAGAACCCAAAGCCCCCGTATATGTTGATGGCGAACACTCTACCACACTGCGAGGTGATAACATCGGGGAAGAATTCCGCAGTATTCTGGATAATTACGTGCAGAAGAACTACGGGAAGAAGAAGGAATCGGTGGAAGCCTGATTTGGTAAATGGCTAACTGTTTTTGGTTATTTGAGAGAACTCACCGATTTGTCGTAATGGTGCGCCAATTATTAGATAAAGGGCAGTTGATGACAATGTAAAGTACAGCTTTGCAGGGCTTGTACTTTTGGGGTAGAATCTCAAAAGATCAGAAGCTTGTTAAGGAAGGGTAGAATATATTTATCAAGACAGGTAAAAGACCAGCTATTCTAATATTAATGCTACTTAACGTGAGTTTGATATAAGAATGACCTAAAAATGGCTATTCATCGCTGTAGTGGTCAGGTAATTTGGTAACAAAATTGGATAGAAAGACCTTGAAAGGGTCTTCATAATGACTAAAACTGTCTGCAAATTATTCAACATCTACAGCAATGAGGAGTTTTTGTATCGAACTGACGTTACTTGACAAACCTTACTGGCAGCAGTAAACCTTCTTTTCAGTCTCGCAGGGACCTTTTCTTACGCTATTACAATCTGCGCGAACATTTCATATGCTTTTTTGGCGAATGTAAGGGCCAGAGGAAACACTGTAAGTGTATAACAAACACTTACTGTAAGCACTTACATGAATTCTCAGGAATTTCATGAAAATGAAAAAAATTAAATTCATGAAAAATTCATCCATTTTTTAGGGTAATTATTTAGTGCAATAAATTATCTGCGTAAGATTATTTATTACAGTGTTTTATATAAGTGGATAAGTGTAAGCCTTCAGAGTCAGTTAAACTTCTTACCTGAACAAAAAAAAGAGCAAATTTTAGTTGAAAATATGTAAGCGCTTACATTAACTTACAGGAAATCGCAGTTCCAAAAACGTAAGATTCGAGTGGATACCGGATATAAATCTTACTTTCTATTTCTAATTGTTCTTCCTGTGGTGTTGCTGTTTGCGTCATGTGATACTCAGCCCAAAGAAGACGATGAAGAAGTACTGGCCAGGATCGAAAATCTGGAGGTAACAAAAGACCATTTTGTATCGGCCTTTAAGAAATATTACTACAAAACCGGTCAGGCCATTCAGCCCTCCCAAAATGTTAAAACCTCCGTACTGGATGCTGAATTTAACCCTTACGTACTGGCCACCTACGCGAAAGAACTTGGTTTAGACAGTGACCGGGAGGGACTTCGGCAGTACGGCATCATTCAGCGTAAAGTATTTGCTGAAGAGTACCTGGAGCGGGAAGTATTACAAAAGGTAGAAGTGACCGAAGAAGACATTCGGGAGCTATACCTCCGGTTTAATACCAAGATCAAAGCTTCACATCTGTATGCGCCCGATGAAGCAGGTGCAAACGAACTGTATCAGCGCCTTCAAAATGGCGAGTCTTTTGACAAGCTGGCTGCTGAAACTTTCCAAAATCCCTATCTGGCCCGAAATGGGGGAGATCTTGGCGAATTTACCATTGATGAAATGGATCTCGCTTTTGAAAATGCAGCCTTTGGGCTTGAAGAGGGCGAGATTTCTGAGCCGGTGAAAACCAAGCAAGGCTACAGCATTATTAAGGTAACAGACCGTTTTACCACTCCTATTGTTACCGAGTTTCAATATGCTTCCCGAAAAGATCAGTTTGCCATTTTTGCCGAACGCCGCAAAAAAGAAATGGCTACCAGAAACCACCTGGAAGAAGTGCTTGCCGAACTCAATGTAAACGAAACACTGATTAATGATCTCTGGAAAGATATTCAGCAAAACCAGGGTGGAGTAGTGGAACTGAGTCCGGAGCAAAACCAACTGCGCTTACAAACCAATGAGGCTGAGGATGCTATCATTGCCAAAGTTGATGATTATCAATTTACAGTGGCTGATCTGAAGAAAGAAGGATTCTATTCACCCCAGGAAAATCTAAACCGGCTGGATCGCGATTACCGATTCAGAAACTATGTAAAAGGGCTCATCTACCGGGATTTTGTAACCAAGCAGTTTGGGCAGATGGCCGCTTCAGAATCAAATGCCGTGCAGTCATCCATCCAGCAAACTTTTCTGAATTACCTAAGCAACCGGATTGATGAAGTATTAAGAGAAGAAATTGAGCTTAGCGATACGGAATTGCGGGAAGAGTTTCAGCAAAACAAACCGATGTATGATTTTCCCCTCCGTATGAATTTAGCCCGCATCGTAGTAGAATCAGAGAAGCGTGGCGAAGAAGCCATGCAAGCTCTTGAAAACGGACAGTCTTGGGAGGAAGTACTACGTAGCTATTCTATTGATACCCGGGATATTATGGTGGATGGAGAAATGGGCATGCAACCGATTCAGGAATTAGGAACTCATGCTTTACATGTAAAGGATTTAGAAGAAGGAGAAGTTGCCGGCCCATTTGCCTATCAAACCGGTAAACTCATGATTTATAAAGTACTTGAAGTGAAAGAGCCACGCGAAGCTGCGTTTGAAGAAGTATCAGATTTGGTGGGCAGAGTATTGCTTCAGAAAAAAGTGAAGCAACGAAAAGAAGAACTTATTGAAGAAGTGAAGGACCGATACAATGCGGTGCTGAACTACGACAAACTAAGGGCATTAAATATTAAACTGTAAGATTATTGCACATGAAAAGCAGAGTTACATCCGCTGTATTATTGTTGGTCATCGTTATGCTACCGATGTTGGCGCATGCACAGTCGGGTACCATACGTGGAAAAGTAATGGAAAGCGGTTCGGGTGAACCCCTCACAGGAGCGACAGTAGTTATTCAGGGAACCACGAAAGGGGCCCTGGTAGATATTGACGGTGAATATCGTATTTTGAACGTTGCTCCGGGAACCTACACCCTGGAGGCACGTTTCCTGGGATATGCCAGTGTAGTGATTGAAGATGTAGTGGTACGAACCGACTTGACCACCGTTCAGGATTTTGAATTGCGGGAACAGGTTTTTGAAGGAGAAGAGGTGACGGTTCAGGCCGAGCGCCAGGTGATTATCCGGGACATGACCAGCTCGGAATCTCGGGTGAGCAGTGACGAAATTGAAGCATTGCCGGTGCAGGAAGTAACCGATGTGGTGCAGTTGCAGGCCGGTGTAAACGTAGGTAACGACGGACAGATTCATATCCGTGGCGGTCGTGCTTCGGAAGTGGCTTATGTGGTGAATGGTATTCGTGCAACCGATGATTATGACCGCAGCCAGGGGCTTCGTATTGAAAACGAATCGATACAGGAGCTGCAGGTGATATCCGGTACCTTTAACGCTGAGTATGGCCAAGCCATGTCTGGGATTGTAAATGTGGTAACCAAGGCAGGAGACAATAATTACGAGGCCAGTTTCAGAGCCTGGAGCGGCAGTTACCTGGTGTCCAGCTCCGACTTGTATGACGGTCTTTCCTCCAATGTGATGGAGCTGGATCCATCCAACATGTATAATGTGAGCGGAAGTGTTTCCGGTCCAATCATAAAAGATAAACTAACCTTTTTTGTAACCGGCCGACATTTTAGAAATAAAGGATGGCTTACTGGCCGAAATGCTTATTCTGCCCAAGGTGCCTACGAGGAATTGATTAGTGATTTGGGAACCGATTTGGGCAACTATCGAACCCAATACGGTGAGTATCCCGATATGAATAAGCCCTGGTTCTCTTCAGATACCGTAACTATTCAAGGTCGTGATTATCTGAGGTTATTTGATAATGGTGAGCGGGACAGTTCACTGGTGTACATGAATGACTTTGAGACCTACAGTTTTCAGGGAAATCTGCAGTTCCGCCCTCAATCCTATCTCAAGTTTAACCTGATTGGTAGTTATGGGAATGAAGACGGCAGAAACTACAATCATCAGCGTAAACTCGTTCCTGAGGGGTTGAGCAGCTTTAAGCGGGAGAACTTTTCTGTTAACCTGAAGACGACTATCACTCCAACCTCTAATACGTTCATCACGATTAACAATGCCGTGACTCAAAACGCATATGAGAGCTATCTCTATGAAAACCCCTATGATCCAAGGTATTTCAATTATGACAGGCTTGCCCAGTTAGAACAGTATGATATCGACAATCCCGGTCAGCCTTATCAGTTTGATGAAGTGGGAACCGATAATAACTTATTTGAGCGTTCTACAACGTCATTCATAAATAAAATTGAGCTCTCCAACCAGGTTAACGACCAGCATTTTGTGAAAGCCGGTGTAAGCGTACAGGCAGATGTGGTTGATCTTGAGAATATCAGCTTGCAGCCTTTGGGTAACGGTGGAACAGAGTTACCAGACGACTTTCCTGAAGATCAACGACCATATGTAGAACTGGGTGTTCCCCCGCTGGATACTCCAAATCACAGTAAATACACCCGCAAGCCGGTAACCATTGCCGCTTACCTGCAGGATAAAATCGAATATGAAAAATTGATAGTGAACGTGGGATTGCGCTTTGATTACTTCAAGCCCAATGCTCAGGTTCCTGCCGATCCCATGGACCCGGATATCAGTAATCCCATTTTGGACTCAAACAGGGAAATGACCCGTGCTGAGCGTGAGAAAGTTTGGTGGGAAGAAGTAGATGCTAAATACCAGGTGAGCCCGCGTATCGGGGTTTCCTACCCGGTGTCTGACCGCGGTGTTATCTATTTCTCTTATGGATATTTCTTCCAGATGCCCTCTTATGAATACCTGTTCACAAACAGTCAGATTCTTCTTTCCGAGAGTTCAGGAGTATTTGGAATCTTTGGCAATCCCGACCTGAAACCGGAGCGATCGACACAGTATGAGCTGGGTGCCAAGTTTGAAATTTTAGACGGTACCGGGCTGGAAGTGACCGGATTCTATAAAGATACCCGAGATTACGTTTCTTCCGGTGTGGTTGAGCCTACTTACCTGAGTAACGTGCGTTATGCCACCTGGATTAACCGTGACTATTCAATCTCGCGTGGATTAACGGTGGCCCTAAACCAAACCATCAGCCGAAGATTTAATTTCGGACTGGATTATACCTACAACCTGGTAGAAGGAAGTAATTCTGATCCTGCTGCCGAATTTAACCAGGCTGTAGCAGCCAATAACCTGACGGGGCAGTCACTTACCAAGATCATCCAGCCTTTAGACTGGGACCGTTCGCACGTTATCAACGGAACCCTCTTTTTTTCTGAAAGCAACTTTGGCGCTAACGTAGTAGGCCGCTTTCTCACAGGAACTCCCTACACACCATCAGCGCCTTTTCGTATCCGTACCGGCCCCAATGCTTCCGTACAAGATTTGCGCAACACCGCACGGTATCCAAGCCGCTTTACCATCGACCTTAACACCTACTATAACTTTGATATAGCAGGGGAGCAGCTAAGGGTATTCCTCAATATTTACAACCTATTGGATAATGAGGTTGTGAATAGCTTGTACACCGATTCCGGCTCTCCGGACCGGCCGCTGCTGATGCCTACTACTTACGACCAAACCTATTTCGAAGATCCGTCTCGTTACGACGAACCACGACGTATCCAACTTGGTATTCAATTCTCATTTTGATCAGTTATGACCATCATTAAACACCTAATATCAGTTTTAGTATTTCTTTCTCTGTTAAGTCCGGCGATGGCGCAGAACGGAGATTATGAGCCTAGTGAAGAACGCTCATCTTTCCAGCAGCGCAAAAAGTCGATTATGGACGGTAACCGCCTGCGGGCCACCTATCACAATAGTGGGCATGCCGGGCGTTATGACGGACAGAACACCGATGAAATTCTTTTCGAATTTCCCATCAACACTGACCGGACGTACATTTACTTTGTGTCAGCCGTTGTGGGAGCCGAAGTAGAAAATCAAAACGATGGCGGACCTGACCGTTTCCCAATTATCAACGTTGCGGAAGGTCGCACTTCGGGTTCCGGACAATCCTGGACGATGAACCCCATCACCGGCTATTCACGACCGGTAGAGGAATCCTCTGAAATCGCGCGTAGTGATCGCGGTCCCGGTTCACCCCTTGGAAATACCTGGCCTGATTACTGGCCGGATAAGCTGGAAGAGGGAGGAGACGGCTGGGCCGGTTCCTGGAATGGTTATTTTGGACGTGACCAGTTTAATGCCGACCTGGAATTCTATTATAAAGCCGGGGATGATTTGTATACCCGCTTTGTGGAAGGAACTTCTCGGGGCGAGCAATTCCAGCCTGACAAAACCGATCCTACCCGAGGTGGTTTGGGCATTCTGTTGGATACCCGGATTTTGGCCTGGTCTCAGACACTTATCAACTCTACCCATTTCAACATCTTTGAAATCACCAACGATGGCTCTTATGACTACAGCAAAGTAGCCTTTGGCTTGTGGATTGCCGATCTGATCGTAGGCGAAACAGATACGCCTGAATTTGATGATTTGCGTTCTATCGCTTTCCTCTCAACCGAAATTCGCTCTCCGGCGCCTGAAGAATTTAACGGCCCCATTGGGGAGATGGGCATTCAGTTCCTTGAAACGCCGGGTAACTCCATTGACGGTATTGATAACGATGGGGACAGCGATTCCTATAATCCCGGAAATGGCCTGTTATATGATCCGGATAATGATGACCTGTTTGCCCCCTTGACAGAAACCGGCGGAGGTTTCTATTCCCGTGATTCTCTGGTAAGCAGTGTGCTACCGAATTTCACCATTCTGGACTTCAACGAAAAAACGATTTGTCCCGGTGACAAGATTGTGCTCATTCAGGACAATGGCGATCGTATTATTTCTACCTATCCTGAAGCCGGTGAAAGTGTATATAGCCGCGGCCAAACCATTACTTCTGACGGAAGCTGTGTTACAGTTGTGGAAGATTTGCTGCCAGAGGAAGATGAAAACTTCGGCGCTCATGTTGATCAGATAGATAATGACTTTGACGGGTTGATTGATGAGAATAAGCCCAACCATTTGAATAAGGCAACCTTCATCAACAATCAGGAAACGGTTATTGCCGTGCGGTACATCAACTACCTCAATTTTGAAGTAGGTGATACCCTTAAGCGCGGAATGGCCGTACCAAACCGTGCTATTCGTGAGAAATTAAATAGTGACGATAGCTTCCGCCAACTTGTGGAAGATTACCAAGCGCAGATACGAAATGTGCATGGCAATTCACTGAGCAACGAGTTCATTAGTAACTACTTTTATACTCCGCATACGGCAGCTCCAATGATTGACGAAAGTCGTTCAGATTATTTTGATAATGATCAAGACTGGCTGATTGGGCAGGATGATGTTGGGATTGAAGGAGACCGTGATAACCCAAGCCGTGGACAAGGCGATGGCTACCCGACCTCCGGTGCCAACACCGCCTTTCCTGGTGAGCCAAATATTGATGTAACCGATGTATCCGAAAGTGATCAGCTGGGGGTATCCCGGGCCCGTATTTTTGCGGCCGGTTCTTTCCCGATGAACCAGGATGTATCCGTTTGGAACAACTTCTTGGTACCCGGCGACTTTGAGCGTCAGGGTGAGGCCGGAAGAGATGATGACATCTTTGTTTCATCCTCATTATTCCCGCTGGAACGAGGACAAACCGAGCGATTTGCAGTAGCAATCACCGGTGTACAGACCTTTAGCCAGAACCGCCAGGATGACCGGGATCAAACCAACGCCAACCTGCGCCAGGCCTTCAACGCTTATGATAATGATTACCAGTTTGCCGTAGCTCCGGATCCACCGGTAGTAACAGCTGTGGCCAGTGACGGTAAAGTGACGTTGTATTGGGATGACAGTGCCGAGGAGTCGTTTGACCGCTACGTTGAGCGGATTACCGGCAATGGTTATGACTTTGAAGGATACCGAGTGTACCGTGCCACCGATGAGGCTTTTGAAGATGCCCTCACCATCACGGATGCTTACGGAAACCGCCAGTTTAACAATCCCATTGTTATTTACGACCGGGAAAATGGAATCAGTGGCTTGCACCCGGTACCTGTAAATGGTGTTCAATACAATATGGGTAGTGATTCCGGGCTGCGATACAGCTTTGTAGACAGCACGGTAACTAATGGTCGCCGCTATTTCTATGCCATTACTTCTTTTGATTATGGCGCCGAAGTCGCCGGTATTGCTCCTTCCGAATCACGCATTCAAATCAGTCGTAATCCCGATGGCAGCATCGTGTTGGGACAGAATGTTGTGGAAGTACGTCCGGCTGCAGAACAAGCCGGCTTTATCTCTCCGGAAAACCCATCCGCTACTTTGGTAAATGGTTCGCCGGCAGGTTCGGTAACCGTAGAGGTGGTAGATCCCATCAAAGTGAAAAAAGACAATGTGTATAGCGTCACTTTTGAAGACACTTTGGTAGCTGGTAAAGAAAATCAGCCCGACACGGTAAAAACCAAGAACTTTACGCTTCGGGATGTAACCGATGGTCGCAGCGATACGCTGCTTGCAAGGTCTACCTATTTCAATGGCGAAGATATTCCTGTCATTGACGGCTTTGGTCTTGAAATAACCAATGAAACGGATTTTGGTATCAACCGGAATTTGTCAGACTGGTACACCACACGGGACGTACTCATTAATAATTTTGAGTTTGTTCCAGCCAACACCCGCCAGAATGTGGCTGATTATATGATCGTATTCAGCGATACGGTTGGCTTCGGGCAATCCAGTAATCGCCAGATCGAACGTGCCCCTGGCGATTTCCAGAGTTATCCTTCGGTTCCCACTAACTTTAAGGTGTATAACCTGAGTGATGACGAGGAAATTGAATTTGCTTATGCACCGGTCACACGAACTACAGGCTTATGTAATTTTGAGCCTGAAGCTGGTCCTGTGGGAGCCTTCTCTGCATTCCGACGAACCGGAGGATTTACCTGTGCTGGTGCCTTATCCGACAATATTTACTTCATTGAGGACTTCAGGGGCGAACAGGATGTAGCCACCTACCGGGTACGCATGAGCGTGATCACCGGTAATGAAGACGGTTCAACCGTAACCCTTTCTGAGAATCCTGCAGGCGGAGATACCCTCAAGATCTTCCTGAACAAACCCTTCATTGAAGGCGATGAGTATCGTTTCCGCATTGGAGAAGACAATACCGCACGTGTTGACGAGGAAGAAGCCAAGCAGGATATGAAAGAAATCAAAGTAGTGCCTAACCCCTATATCGTAACCAACCCGTACGAACGCAGGGCTACCAGCACTAACCGCCAACAGCAGCGTGAATTACACTTTACGCATCTGCCGGTACCATCCACCTTAAGGATATTTACCGTGGCAGGCACGTTGGTTCGTGAGATCGATATCACCGGTTCGAATGTGCGCCGTGTAGGCGGTGAATTCAGCGGAACCTATGTGTGGGATATGCTGACAAAAGACAATCTCGAAATTTCATACGGGGTGTACCTGTATCACGTAAAAGCACCGGGTGTAGGTGAGAGAACCGGAAAATTTGCAGTTATTAAATAGGAATTTTCATGAATAACAAAAAAGTAATACTCCTCATTTTTACGCTCATCGTCAGTATGGGCATATCGGAAACGATAGTGGCCCAATCGGTAAGTAAAACCGGTACTACCGCAGGCCAGTTTTTACGCATACCGGTAGGAGCCAGGGCTTCGGGCATGGGCGGTGCTGTAACCGCTGATGTAGGCGATGTATCGGCTATGTTCTGGAATCCAGCCGGATTGGCTGACCTCGAACAAAACGAATTGATGGTAGAATATGCCGATTGGTTTGTGGATATCAATCACAATTATTTTGGCCTGGCCATCCCTTCCAAAAAAGGTGTTTTTGGGGTAAATGTAACCGCCCTTACCATGGGGGAGTTTGAAGAAACCACTTTCGATTTCCCTGAAGGAACCGGCCGTACTTTTGAAGCTTATATGCTTTCCGGTGGGGTAACCTATGCCACCTACCTGTTTGACAAATTCAGAATAGGGGGGAACCTGAAGTTTGTACATGAGAAGATTTTTCAGACATCCTCTACAGCTATGGCCCTGGATATCGGGACGCTGTATGAGCTGCCTTTTTATGGAATCCGTTTTGGCGTAAGTGTAACCAACATTGGTACCAAGATGCAGCTGGATGGCGACGGTCTCATCACTCCGGTAGATATCGACGATCAAAATGAAGGAAACTACATCGCCGACTCCAAACTGGCGACCGGGCGTTTCGATTTACCCCTGATGCTAAAAGTAGGATTTGCCTACGATGCGGTGGACACCGAAGACCTCCGTGCAACCATTTCAGTAGATGGCGCTAACCCGTCTGACAACGTTCAAAGTGTAAGTTTTGGCGCCGAAGTTGGGTTGTTGGACGACTTATTCCTGGTGCGTGGAGGAGTGCCATACTTAGGGCAGCGCGATCGTACTCAGGAATACAATTTTGGTATTGGGATTAACCGAGGATTCAATAACAACAGTTTAGGGCTGAAGTTTGACTACGCCTATGAATCCTACAAATATCTTGGTTCTGTAAATCGCATTTCATTGCAGATCATGTTTTAAAAGAATTGAAATGATTTTTTCACTAAACAATAACACTAACAACTAAAATGAGGGTAACTATGAACAAAGTTACAACGATGCTTACCGTCTTGTTGGCCATCTTAATTGGCTCAACAAGTGTATGGGCACAGGACGTTACGAAAATCCGTGACGCCCGACAGCTTGAAGAAGGCACTGAAGTTACTATAGAAGGGATTTTAACAACCCCGGATTATGGTTTCGATAATAATCAGTTCTTCATGCAAGACAGTACTGCCGGTATTGCTATTATTATTTTTAACAGTGATACAGAAGGCAATAACGCAGATGGAAATTCTCCTTTTGCAGCTGGCGACAGTATCACTATTACTGGTACCACTGGCAGCTACAACGGACTGGTTCAGCTTGAATCAGCCGCTGGCAATTACACCATTATCAGCAGTGATAATGAATTGCCTGCTCCTGTTGCTATTTCTCCTGCCGACATTAAAACTGAAAGCGAATACCAGGGCATGCGTGTTAGCATTGCACCGGTATCTTTGGCTGAAGGTGAAGAATGGCCGGAAGATGCACAATCAGGTTCAGGCGTAAACGTAGATGTAGTAGCTGGTGATTCTACTTTCACCCTGCGCATTGACCGTGACGAATCTTACTTTGACGGTGCAGAAGCCCCGGGCGAAAAATTCCAGCTGATTGGAAACCTTGGTGCATTCTATTCACCGCAGGTATTTCCTTTCTATGAAACAGACATCAAAAACATTTACGATGTTTCTTTCACTATTAACACCTCCACCATTCCTGACACACTCAGCGAAGAAGACTTTATTCAGCTTCGTGGTGCCGTTAATGGAGCCGGTGGCGATTATCTTGGTCAAATGATTGACTGGAACGACCAGTCTGACCTGGTTGCTGAAAATCAAGGCGGTGACTACTGGACCATAGATTTCATAATGGCCGAAGGCGATGAGTTTGTATTTAAAGTATGGTCTGGTTTTGATGCCACTTCCGGAACCGAGAACGGTGACGGCGGATGGGAAATCATTGACGAAAACAGAAGCACTCGTACCTTCAGCGCTATGTCTGATACGTCTGTAACTTTGTATGCTGACAGCCAGACTGCTCCATACGAAAGCGTGGAAGACAGTGTAACTATGTTCTTCCGTGTAAACGTTGGTGCCTTTGTTCAGGATGAGTCTTTCAACCCTGAAACGGACAGTGTGGGCCTCCGTGGTAATCCGGATGTATTCCAAAACCCATCTGACTGGAGCTCTACTGCTATCTATCTTGAAAGAGAAGAAAAAGGCGTTGAAACTTCTGACAACCTGTTCTATTCGGGTTCAGTTCGTGTAGACCAGGCAGCTGCTGATACTCTGGGATCTCTACCATACAAGTTTGTATTGGAAACCGAGACCGGAACCCTTTGGGATAATGTAGACGGTAATACCGATGGTAACCGCTTCATTGATGTTCCATCTGCCGACTCTACCATCCACTGGGTATACTTCCAGGAAAAAGCACCTACTTCTGCTGAGATTGTAACCACCGATATCACTTTTGAAGTGAACGTGGCAATTCTTGAGGTACTCGGATACTTTGATTCAGGTGTAGGCGACCAGGTTGTAGTACGCGGTGAACCACCATTGGATTGGGGAACCAGCGACTTTAACACCGCCAGCTTTGATGACCAGGATATCGTATGGCGCTTGACCAACACCTTCACAAAAGCTGTGGGTAGCGAATTCGCATACAAATATTACATTGAATATGACGATTCCCGTACCGACGAGACGTCCGATAACTACATTGAAGCTATTGCTGAAAATGTGGACTTTGGATACGAAGAGCCGGTAACTACCGGTGGTGCCGACCGCATGTTTGAAGTACAAGATATGGAATCACAAGGCACTGGCGTTCAGTACTACAACGGTGTAAACATTGGTGGTTTGATTGATCCAGCTAATACTCCTGACGGTACGGTTGCAGTAACCTTCCGCATTGATATGTCGGCTGCACTAGAGCATGAAGTGCCTTTCCGTCCTGAAGAAGATTCACTGTACTTCCAGTTTGAATCAAAATATACCGCACTAACCCAAGGTGTACGCTCTGGTAACGGTTATTTTGAGGATGTTGTGAATAACGGAACTCCTGAAGACTTGGAGCCCCTGCGCTTTACTCCGGTTGAAGGTGAAGCCAATATCTATGAACTGACGATGGAACTACAACTGCCTACTCTCAATGACTTTGGCTTTGTTGTGAAGTACGGTCAGCCTTTCACTGAGTTTGAAAGCATGGTTACCAACGGTTCTGGCTTTGATGCCGGACGTCGTTATTACCAGTTCATTGAGCCTACTTCGGTAGATTACAACGGCGAAGATCCATTCCTTGGAGAGCTGTATGTATCTCAATGGCCTACAACATACACTATGCCTACCGTAACATGGGCAGCTGAAGATCTTGAGTTTGATGTTCAGCCGGATTACGCTGCACTGGCCACCAGTACAGAAGAGCCTTCTCAGGAAATTACAGGTTATGAGTTGTCTCAGAACTATCCGAACCCATTCAACCCAACTACCAAGATAAACTTTGTGCTTCCTTCAGTTTCTGAAGTGAACCTCACCGTTTACAACCTGTTGGGACAAAAAGTGACCAGCCTGGTTTCTGGTCAGAGAATGAACGCTGGTTCTCATACCGTAGCGTTTGATGCGTCTGCACTTTCATCCGGAATTTATTTCTACGAACTGAAAGCCGGAAACTTCGTACAGCAGCGCAAAATGACTTTGATTAAGTAATAGATACCCTTTAATAAGTCTTTTCGCAGGCACTTTGACCGGTGCCTGCGTTTTCACTTAACTCACTCATATTTTGCCAGCAACTATATACGATATCGCCAAAAAAGCCGGTGTAAGCATCGCCACTGTATCGCGTGTGTTTAACAACAGCGCCAAAGTATCCGACAAAGCCCGCACCAAAGTCATGAAGGTGGCGGACGAGATGGGATATCATCCCCAGGCTTATGCCCAGGGATTGGCCAGCCGTAAAAACAACACGGTAATGATTGTGGTGCCTGTTATCTCCAACTATTTCTTTATGGAAGTGTTGAGTGGCGTACAGGATAAATTAAGCCAGCTGAATTACGAACTAAGTATCTTCAATATCTCCCCAAACAAGGATATAGAAGAACAGGTGGAGCATGTGCTAAAACGCCGCTGGGCGGAAGGCTATCTGTTCATTTCCATTCATCTGGAAGACAGTCAGTGGGAGAACCTGAAACGCTACAACGTGCCCATCACACTTATTGACGAGCACTACGAAGGCTTCGACTCGGTGAGTGTGGATAACGCCCAGGGAGCATACCGGGCAGCAAAAAGCTTTTTTGAACAAGGCTATAAACGAGTGGCAATGCTATCTGCCCTGGAAACTTCGAAGCCTATACGCGACCGGATGAAAGGTTATAAGAAGGCTCTCAATGAATTTAACTTGAGCTTTGATGAAAAGCTGGTTGTGAAAGGTGATAGCATGCAGCGCGACGGTTTTACCGAGCGGGCAGGCTATGAAGCCATGACGAAAATCCTGGACATGAAGCCCATGCCGGAGGCCTGTTTTTGTGCTTCCGATATTCAGGCCGTGGGCGCTCTGAAAGCTATGCAAGATACGGGCAAACGTATCCCCATTATTGGCTATGATGATATCGAATTGGCCGAATATATGGGACTCTCCACCATCCGTCAGCCCATGCGGGATATGGGCTTTTTTGCTACCCAAAATCTTATCGACCGGATGAACAATCCCGAGAAAGCCATCTCCCAAACCATCTATTCGCCCGAGCTGGTTGCCCGCTCATCTACCGAGGTTAAAAACAAAAAGACCGGTTCCTAATTACAGATATTTCCTATGAAGTTTTTGTCGTCCATATTTTTTTTATCTCTTGTATTCTTTTCTGTTGATGCGTTAGCTCAAAACAGCATCGATGTTACCTTTCGTTATCACGCCAATGAAAATGCCGTGCGTGCTTTTGTGCCTGGCGGTTTTAACGAGTGGGGCAGCAATGAAAGCGGCCGTATTGCCGTGGATAATGTTTCCCTGATGCAGGAAGACGAAAAAAATGGTTTTTGGTATAAAACCATCTCGCTAACGGTAGGAGGCGGTGGCTCCTCCAATAACGGCACATCAGGCTATGCGTACAAATTTCACGAACAATACAATAGCAGTGGCAGCGACTGGAATTGGTTCACCGATCCGCTGAATCCCATCGCGATTGGGCAGAACAACGATTCTTTTATTGAAGTAACCCACCCGCTCATTTTCCAGGTGCAGCCATCCACAGGGGATATCCTTGATGAAACTGCAGAAATCTGGGCCACGGTAGCGGCTTTAGCCTCCGATTCTATTGATGTGAATGCTTCTGAGATTTATATGAACGGGGAAGCGGTAGCTACTTTTGAAGGACATTATGAGAAAGAGCGTCAACTGTTTTTTGTGAAAGATATCACCAGTCTAAACCCCGTAGTGGGAGAGAATGAGATGGAGCTGATTGCCATAACGGAATCTGGTGAAACTACATCATACACGGTGGAATTTTTGTACCTGCCAGAAGTGGAACCGGAGTTAGTAGCCAGACCGGCAGGTTTGGAAGATGGCATCACTTACGGAGAAAGTGTAACCGATCCGGTTCGTCTCTCGCTGTTTGCACCCGCTAAAGATTATGTGTTTGTGATTGGAGATTTTAACAACTGGACGCCCGGTGAGAACTACCTCATGAAGAAAGACTCTCTTAAAGCCGACAGCGTTTGGCATTGGATCGAAATTGAGGGGTTGAGCCCCGGGCAGGAATATGCTTTTCAATATTTAGTGGAAGGCGAGCAACGCATAGCTGATCCGTATTCAGCGTTGGTACTGGATCCAAATAATGATCAGTATATTTCCAACCAAACTTTTCCGGATTTAAAAGCCTATCCCGAAGGTAAAACCACGGGATATGCAACCTTACTTCAGCCTGGCAAAGAAGCCTACGAATGGGAAATCACTGATTTCGCAAAGCCGGCTAAAGAAGAGATGGTGATTTACGAGTTACTGCTTCGTGATTTCCTGGAAACCAGCAATTTCCAAACCCTCACCGATAGTCTCGATTACCTTGAACATTTAGGGGTGAACGCCATTGAGCTGATGCCGGTGAGCGAGTTTGACGGCAATCTTTCCTGGGGATATAATCCGAGCTTCCATCTGGCCCTGGATAAATATTACGGCACCCCTGAAGCCTTCAAGCGTTTTGTGGATGAAGCCCATAAGCGAGGAATGGCCGTAATTTTGGATGTGGTGATGAATCACGCCACCGATGCCAACCCGTTCTACCAAATGTACGGCAATGACGACAGTTACTATTTCAATTCCTCCGCCCGACACAGCTACAGTGTGTTTAATGATTTCGATCATTCCTACTCCGGTACCCAATACTACACCAAACGAATGATTGAGCACTGGGTTGAGGAATACAAGGTGGATGGTTTTCGCTGGGATTTAACCAAAGGCTTTACCCAAAGCTGCTCCGCTAATGATGGAGGCTGTACCAATTCATACCAACAGGACCGCGTTGATTTACTGAAGAAATACGCCGACTGGCAGTGGGCCGCAGATTCCACTTTTATTGTGATTTTTGAACATCTGGGTGGCGAAAATGAGGAAAAAGAGTGGGCCAATTACCGCATCGATGAAGGAAAAGGGGTAATGCTGTGGGGCAATGAAAATCACCAATACAGTGAGGCTGCCATGGGATACAGCTCGAATTTGACGGGCGTGCTGTCTGAATCCCGAAGCAGTTTTGAGAGGCGCCATCGTGTGGGATATATGGAAAGCCACGATGAGCAATGGCTGATGTTTAAGAACCTGATGTTTGGGAATTCCAACGATGAACTGGATTACGATATTACCAAGTTGGGGACGGCACTGAACAGGCAAAAACTGGCCGGGGCGTTTTTCTTCACACTGCCTGGACCAAAAATGATATGGCAGTTTGGCGAGCTCGGTTACGGTTACGGCGAAAACGGCGAACAATGTTTACGGGAAGATCCCGATTGTCCATCTTCAGCTCCTGGAAGGACATCCGCTAAACCCATCCGATGGGATTATTACGAAGATGCAGGCCGGTACAAGCTGTATCAAAGCTGGAGCGCGTTGATCAATCTGCGGAACAGCAGCCCTGCTTTTACCGATCCCCAATCGTTTGAATACGATCTGGAAGGCACCATTAAAAGCATCACCCTGCAACACGAAGATACCGACGTGGTGATTATCGGTAACTTCAGTGTAAACAATTTCGATTTCCCTGCAGAATTTACGACAACCGGTACCTGGTACGACTTTTTTGAAGGAACATCGATAGATGTGACAGAAACTGAACAGGATGTGTTTCTGGGACCAGGAGAATTCAAGATCTACACCACTAAAGAATTTGAAAGTCCTGAGCAAGACTTGCTGACTTCGAAGGATGAAAACGGCCAACAGCTACCGGAAGCATTCCGGCTCAACCAAAATTATCCAAATCCCTTCAACCCGAGTACGGTAATCAGTTATCAGTTGGCAGGGAACAGCGAGGTAAGCCTGAAAGTGTATGATATGCTAGGTCGCGAAGTAGCAGAGTTGGTGAATGGACGAAAAACAGCAGGTTCATACGAAGTCAGTTTTGATGCATCACAGCTTAGCAGCGGTATGTACATCTATCGCCTGAAAGCAGGAAGCAAAGTGTTCACCCAAAAGATGATGCTCATTAAGTAATTGACGATTGATGAATAGTGATTTATGATTTTAAATCATCCATCATCAATCATAAATAATAAATCAAAAGATGAATAAGGTTCTAAAGTTTACGGCCACTTTATTAGTACTTTTGTCAATTGGATGTTCTTCACCAATTAAGGCTCCGCAGGAATCGCAGGTTTTTGGGCTAGCTACGCCGGTGCAGCTGGAGTTTGGTGAGACTGAACTGGTAACCGCCGATTATTTCATTGATCCCGTTTTGATTGATTCTGTAGCTGCTCCTGAGGAATTAAAGGTGAATTTGTCGGAGGATAAACTTGCGATCACCATTTCCGGTTCCCTGGAAAAACCATTGGATGTTCTGGAGATTTGGGCCGATGGTTTTGCCTATGACTTTCTGCTGAAACAATCCAACAAAGAAGAAATTACGATTACTTACGAGCCAGAGCAGAGTGTTTCTTCAGTTAAGCTGAAAGGGGAAATGAATAACTGGAATCCCAATGCGGCAGTTTTTGAGAAAAAAGGCGAAACTTGGGAAACTACCATGCTGGTGAATAAGGGTGTGTATCAATACGTGTTGGTGGTAGATGGACAGGAAATGACCGACCCTGCCAATCCAAACACCGTGTCCAACGGAATGGGCGGTACAAATTCTGTACTTACCGTGGGCAATATGGAAGCCAAAAAACCCGCTCTGCAAACCTACGATCATTCCGGTCCGTCCCTGTATCTGAAAACAGCATTTCCCGAGAATACCATTGTCTTTTGGGAAAATTATCAGCTCAGTACGCGTCATCAGGATCAAATTGTAAGTGTAGAAATTCCGGCCAATGCCGATGATTTTGAACGATCAGAAATACGAGCCTGGACTTTTGCGGAAAACGGACAGCTTTCCAATGACGTATTGATTCCCCTGCAAAACGGACAAGTTATAACCGATACCGGTCAGCTAACGCGACACGATTACCAGGGCTGGAACATGTATTTTGTGCTGATTGACCGTTTCAAGGATGGCAATTCGGCTAATACGCGAAAAGTCGACGATCCCAACATTCATCCCAAAGCCAATTACTACGGTGGTGATTTTGCCGGCATCACCCAAAAAATACAAGACGGTTACTTCGAAGAAATTGGCGTGAATACACTGTGGCTTTCACCCATCACCCAAAACCCGGAAGGCGCTTATGGCCTGTGGGACAAAGGTGGAGTGACCACCACTTTTTCAGGCTATCACGGCTACTGGCCAGTATCTTCTTCTAAGCTGGATGATCGATTTGGTACCGAAGAGGAATTCCGCGAGTTGCTGGATGTGGCGCACCAAAACAACATGAGCGTGATTCTCGATTATGTGGCGAACCACGTGCATGAAGAGCACCCTGTGTATCAGCGAAATCCAGAATGGGCCACGGATTTGTACCTGCCGGATGGCACCCTAAATACCGAAAAATGGGATGAACACCGTCTCACCACCTGGTTCGATACCTTCATGCCTACACTGGATTTTTCCAAACAGGAAGTGATAGAGACTATGACGGACTCCGCTTTGTTCTGGGTGAAAGAATTTGAACTTGACGGTTTCCGTCACGATGCCACCAAACATATTCAGCTGGAATTCTGGCGAACGCTCACCCGAAAAATCAAAGATTCTGTGACCATTCCCACGGGCAAGCGTGTATTTCAGATTGGGGAGACCTATGGCAGCCGGGAGCTTATTGCCAGTTACATCAATTCCGGTATGCTGGATTCACAGTTTGATTTCAATATCTACGATGCCGGGCTGAACACTTTTGGGCAGGGGAATTCTTTTGAAAATCTCCGAACACAGTTGCAGGAAAGCTTCAATTACTACGGCTACCACAATTTGATGGGCTATATCTCTGGCAATCATGATAAAACAAGATTTATTACCCTCACCAGCGGGGAAGTGCGCTGGGATGAAGACGGCAAGCTGGCCGGCTGGACCCGTGAAATCGAAGACCCAGAGGCTTTTGCCTACGATCGCCTGAGCATGTTTCATGCTTTCAATCAAACCATCCCAGGCATTCCGGTCACTTATCAGGGTGATGAATACGGGCAACCTGGAGCGAATGATCCCGACAACCGCCGCTGGATGGAATTTGAGAAAGATGAACTGAGTGAACATGAGCTTCGAAATCGAAATATATACACGAAGCTGACCGAATTGCGGACCTCAGAAATGCCACTTTTGTATGGTGATTTCCAGTTCCACACCACTACCGAAAATACCCTGGCATATTCTCGTGCTTATTTTGAGAATCAGGTGATTGTGGTGTTTAATAAAGGCGGTCAAAGCGAAGAGATTGAAGTAGAACTCCGCGAAGAATTTGATTACAGCCAGCTGCAAGCGCAGTTTGGGCATGACTTCAGGGTAGATGAGGGACGGTTGTTTGTCACCCTTCAACCCAACCAATTTGAAATATTGACGTTGTGAGATGGGATGCTGGAAAGAGTTGTCACTCGAATCCAACATCGTACATCCCTCTCGTTCAGAGCTGAAGCTCTAAACGGGTCTCCCTTCCAAGGGAGAATTATCCAAAATGAAATCAAGAATAGTTTAAGACTCAGAATTTGAAACTATATCTGAATATGGATAAGGGTGATTCCCTCTTTGAAGAGGGACAGCAAATGATCTGTGATCATTTGCAGGGAGATGTGAGATGCTGGGATAAGCACAGTCACTCGAATTCAACATCCTTAATCCCAAGACTTTCAACAAAACGAAATTTATAAACACAAACATCACCAAAAAATCCATGCAACGAATTAAACATCTGTTATTAGCTTTAGTCACCGTATCGGCGGTGCTGCTGTCCTCATGTGCAGCTCCCGAGGTGGATAATGCCACGACCCAGGCACCCGAAAGTAAGGTGGAGCAGCTGGAGTGGAGTAAAAATGCCAGCATTTACGAGATCAATGTCCGTCAATATTCGGAAGAGGGAACCTTTGATGCCGTACGCGAAGATTTACCGAGACTTCGTGAAATGGGCGTGCGAATTTTATGGCTGATGCCCATCCATCCCATTGGAGAAAAAAACCGGAAAGGTCCTTTAGGGAGCTATTATTCGGTGAAAGATTATAAAGGTATCAACCCTGAGTTTGGTGATAAAGCCGATTTTGCCCGTTTTGTGGATGAAGCGCATCAGCTGGGTTTTAAGGTGATCATTGATTGGGTGGCTAATCACACCGCCTGGGGCCATCCATGGACAGAAAATCCCGAATGGTACGCCCTGGATGAGGACGGCAATTTCACCCCGCCTACCGGTACCGACTGGACCGATGTGATTCAGCTCAATTATGAAAATGAAGAGATGCGCGCCGCGATGATTGATGCCCTGGAATACTGGGTGCGCGATTTCAATATCGACGGCTACCGGTGTGATGTGGCCGGAATGGTGCCTACTGATTTTTGGGTGGAAGCCATTGACAGTTTAAATCAAATTAAGCCGGTATTTATGCTGGCTGAAGATGGGGAGCCTGAATTGCTGATTGAGGCTTTTCAGATGAATTATGCCTGGCAATATGCGCATACAATTCGTGAAATAGCAAAAGAAGAGCAATCTCTGGATGACCTTACCGCCCTGATGGAAGAAACCGAGGCCAATTTCCCGTCTTCTTCATATCGCATGTATTTCACTTCTAACCACGATGAGAATTCCTGGACCGGCTCTGATACGGCCATGTACGCTGATAATTTTGAAAACTTTGCAGTGCTCTCAGCCACCATCGATGGGATGCCATTGATCTATAACGGACAAGAGTCCGGACTGGATAAGCAGCTCGAGTTTTTTGAGAAGGACACCATCAATTGGGGCAATTACAAATATCAGGATTTTTATACCACTTTGATTGGGCTTAAAAGAGATACACCCGCTCTTTGGAACGGAGATTTTGGCGGTGATTTAGAGATCCTGGATATGCCGGAAGAAATCTACGCATACAAACGGGAGAAAGGAGATAGCGAAGTAGTAGTGGTTCTTAATTTCAGTTCGGAGCCCAAACGCATTCCTCTAGCCGATGTAGGAGTTGATGATTCTTATGTTACCTACAATTCAAACAGCCTGATGGTAACAAACAGCGAAATCAGTTTTGGCCCTAATCAATGGGTAATTTTTGTAAACAAATAATTAATTAACCGACAAGAGGCAAAGAGCGCCAAGAATAAAATCACCCTTTGCGCCCTTCGCGTCCTTTGCGGTTCAGAATAAAGACATGGAAAAATTGACAAAACGTCCCCGCCTTAGCTTTTGGGAAATCTGGAACATGAGTTTCGGATTCCTGGGCATACAGTTTGGCTTTGCGCTGCAAAATGCCAACGTGAGCCGGATTTTTGAAACCCTCGGCGCCAATGTGGACGACATCCCCATACTCTGGATTGCCGCTCCACTCACCGGACTGGTGGTGCAGCCCATCATCGGCTATTTCAGTGACCGCACGTGGACCCGTTTGGGAAGAAGGCGTCCGTATTTCTTGTTTGGGGCGATAGCAGCCTCTATTGCGCTGGTCATCATGCCAAACTCGCCGGTACTCTGGATTGCAGCGGGCATGCTGTGGATTATGGATGCCTCCATTAATATTTCCATGGAGCCTTTCCGCGCCTTTGTGGGGGACATGTTGCCCTCCGAACAACGCACCAAAGGTTTTGCCATGCAGAGCTTTTTTATTGGCACCGGGGCCGTGGTGGCCTCTGCTTTGCCGTGGATAATGACCAACTGGTTTGGCGTGGCAAATACGGCACCTGAGGGCATTATTCCGCCTTCCGTGCGATGGTCGTTTTACCTGGGGGCCGTGGCTTTTATCGGGGCGGTAGCGTGGACTGTTTTCAAGTCTAAAGAATATTCTCCCGAACAGCTTAAAGCTTTTGAGGAAGCCGAAAAGGAAGAAATTGAGGATAAAAATGCCCTTCGGGAAGTGCCTATTGAAGCCGGGGATGGGCAGAAAAAAATCACCCTTGGGATCGTATTTGCGCTGATTGGAGCTTTCACCACCTGGATGACTTATGAGTATGCGCTCGATAAGGAAGTGTATGTGGCAACCGGTGGTTTAACAGTGGTTGGTTTGGTGATGATGATAGCCGGTATACTGCAAAAAAGCGGTAAAACCGAGCATGGTTTGGTAGTGGTGATGCACGATTTTATCCACATGCCCAAGACCATGAAGCAGCTGGCGATTGTACAGTTTTTCTCCTGGTTTGCCTTGTTTGCCATGTGGATTTACACCACGGCCGGCGTAACTGCTCATATCTATGGAACCAGTGATACCACCTCAGCCCTCTACAACCAGGGAGCGGATTGGGTAGGCGTAATGTTTGGCGTATACAACGGGGTGGCAGCTATTGTGGCCTTCGGATTAGCGCCTATGGCTAAGCTGTTGAGCCGAAAATGGGTGCATGCCTTGTCCCTGATCCTGGGTGGACTTGGACTGATTTCCATTTACTTTTTCTCCAATCCATACATGCTTATTATTTCCATGATCGGGGTTGGTATTGCCTGGGCCTCTATTTTAGCGATGCCCTATGCCATTCTGGCCGGTTCTATTCCTTCCCAGAAAATGGGCTTGTACATGGGCATATTCAATTTCTTTATCGTGCTTCCCCAGTTGATTGCAGCTACTGTGTTGGGTTATGTAACCCGGACCTTTTTTGAAGGTCATGCGGTATACGCCCTAATGTTAGGAGGCGCGGTACTCATTATTGCCGCTGCTACCATGTATTTTGTAGATGATGTAGACGAAACTTCGGACTAATATGAATTGGCCTCCTGAGCATTACCAGGCCAGCTATTGACCGGGTTGCAACAAATGCGTAAATTTGTTGCAACCCATCAAAAAGAAGAGAACATCATGGGTAAAAAAGACAAAAATAAAAAAGACATTGTCTGGTTTGGGATGAAGCTGACGCCCGAAGAGAAAGCCAAGATCAAGCTGCTGGCTGAGCGGAAAGGAGTATCTCAAAAAGAAGCCATCATGAACCTGGTGAATGAAGAAGTGGTGGAGTATAAAATCGAACCTACGCCTGGTTCTTTGTTGGATAGAGCAAAGCACTTAGTTGGCTCAGTTGAAGGGCCTGGGGATCTTTCAACAAATCCTAAATATATGGAAGATTTTGGCAAAGACAGTCTTAGTTGATACGGGTCCACTTGTAGCATTAATTGATCGGCGCGATTCCAGGCATGCCTGGGCGAGTGCCAAGATGGATACTTTCACATCGCCAATGATTACTTGTACTGCTGTCATTGTAGAGGCCGCTTTTCTTTTAAAAAGGACTTATAATGGATTGGAAAACCTCCTTTCCTTCATTGATGAAGGAATTGTAGAAGTGCAAAATCCATATCCGAAGAAAAAGGAAACCATTCACAGAAGCATTCTGAAATATCAGAATATTTCAGGTTCTATCGCTGACTTGTGTTTAGTTGTGATGGCGGAGGAATTTCCAAGTTGCGAAATCTTCACCATCGACTCTGACTTTCTTATCTATAAAGATTCTGATGGTAATCCTCTTCCATTGATTTCCCCTTACAAATCTTAATTAAGGTTTATGAAACGCTTTTTAATTCACTCTTTACTCTTACTTATAGTGGGAAGTATGTTTTCCTGCACCACTCAAGAATCTCAAAAGACTGAAGAGGGTTATCATGCACCGGAGTGGGCAAAAGGGATTGTTTGGTACCAAATATTCCCGGAGCGTTTCAGGGATGGGGATCCCACGAATCAGCCGGACCGGGAACGGGCGCGGGGGCCGGAAGGCTGGCATCCCACCGAATGGACGCAGGATTGGTACAAGCGCGATGCATGGGAAACCGATCACACCGATGATTTTTATGCCATCGTTCGGGAGCGCAGGTACGGCGGTGATTTGCAGGGAGTGATCGATAAGCTGGATTACCTGGCGGATTTGGGCGTGGGTGCCATTTATTTCAATCCGGTGTTTGATGCGCAATCTATGCATAAATATGATGCTTCCTATTATCACCATATTGATCGTAATTTTGGTCCGGATCCCCAGGGCGATGTGATACAGTTTGAGGCTGAAGATCTGGGAAATCCTGAAAGCTGGGAATGGACCTCGGCAGACTCGCTTTTTCTCGAACTGATTGAAGAAGCTCATGCCCGTAATCTCAAGGTGATAATAGACGGTGTTTGGAATCACACGGGCACAGAGTTTTGGGCATTTCAGGGTTTGATGGAGAACCAGCAGGAGTCGCCCTACAAAGATTGGTACATCGTTACCGAATTCGATGATCCTGATACGCCCGAAAACGAATTTGATTATGAAGGCTGGTGGGGCTTCAAAGGCTTGCCGGTTTTTAGGGAAAAAGACAGCACGCTGGTGCAACCAATTCGGGAACACATTTTTGCGGTTACGCGCCGATGGATGGATCCCAATGGAGACGGCGATCCTTCCGATGGCGTGGACGGCTGGCGGCTTGATGTTGCGGAAGAAGTGGGCAAAGGCTTTTGGAAGGAGTGGCATGGGTTGGTGCGAGAATTGAATCCCGAAGCCATTACCGTGGCAGAAATCTGGACGGATAAAGCCAAGGAATTCATTAACGAGGAGATGTTTACATCCGTGATGAACTACCGTTTTGCCTATGCTGCAAAGGATTTTCTGATTGATGACAAAATTGATACGGAAGAGTTTGTACGCCGGCTGGAACAGGTACAAGAAGATTACCCGGAGGGAGCCGGTCATGTATTGCAAAATCTCATGGACAGCCATGACACGGCACGCCTAGCTTCCTTTACGGTGAATCAGGGCGTGGAGTACGAAGGCGAAAGTCATCCGCGCGATGGTTTTTTGATACGGAAACCCAATGAAGAAGAACGTCAGTTGCAGAAGCTTGTGGCACTGTTCCAGTTTAGCTGGCAAGGTGCCCCGATGTTGTACTATGGAACCGAAGCGGGTATGTGGGGGCCCGATGATCCCGACGACCGCAAGCCGATGGTATGGGAAGACATGAATTACGAGCCGGAAACCCATCACCCCTTTGGAGAAGAGCGACCGGTGGACGACAACAATTTCGACTCCGAACTCTATAGCTACTACCAAAAGCTGGCCCAAATCCGAAATACCCAGCCGGCCTTGCAAAAAGGAGAGACAGATATTGTGTTCCATGATCCCGAACGTAAAATGGTGATGTTTAGCCGGCAGTATAAAGAGCAAACGGTTTGGGTGATTTTAAACCGGTCGGAGCAGGTTCAGGAGCTTGACGTGACCCAATGGACCAATCAGCAAGAAATAAAGGATGTATTTTCCGGTGCTACTTTGGTAGCTTCACAGGTGCAGGTTCCTGCGATAAACGGACTCATTTTGAAGTAGAATCTTCTCTATCTTTAGTCAAAAAATATGCGCCTTAAACAAGAGCAGTTTGTGCCTTTTATGGTCGTGGTGGCTATTATCACCATGGCGGTAATTGTTTTTTCTTCCTTCAATTTTAACCGAAAGCAGCATACCCGATTTCGGGAGAACATCGCTAAGTCAGATTCGCTGAATATCATGCCGATGGGGATAGTGGGTACTGAGGATTCTACGCGTGTGACAGATTATGCAGGTCAGCATGTATTACTTGTGTTCTGGGCCAGCTGGTCGGATAAATCAACGGCTATGCTCGACGAAATTGAGTTGCTTCAGGCTGAAAGAGATTCACTTGCCGTGCTGGCAGCTTTGGTTAAAGATGCGGAAGAATCGCTGGCTAATGGTAGGCGTTATCCCAATTTTATCTATACGGATGGCGCGCATTTATACAATCACCTTAAAGTACCCGGTTTTCCAAGCTATATTTTATTTGATGAAAACTCGGAGCCTCTGACAAGCAATATCGGCTATGAAAAAGGCGTGGGCTACGATTCATTGAAGGTGTATTTAGAATGATTAAGCAAAAACAAACCTCCAAGGTTTTCAACTATTTAATTTATTTCGAATATCCCTGTTTTAAACCTTGGAGGTTTTAACCATTGAAAAAATCACCAAAAATAATTCTTAACGGAGAGCTGATAGCCGAATCAGAGGCAAAAGTATCACCCCTTAACCGGGGCATGATGTACGGCGACGGTTGCTTTGAAACCCTGCGGGCGTATGCCGGTCAATTCTTGCGATGGGAAGCACATTACGCCCGCTTGGAAGCCGGGATGAATTATTTGGGTATGAACCTGCCGTTTGATTCAGCGGGGCTTAAATCAAAAATATCAGAGCTTTTACGGGAGAACCAACTGTTTGTATCAGATGCCATGGTACGCCTGCAGTGCTGGCGGGAAGGAGGTCGCGGGTATGCCCCTGATTCTAGACAGTCTTCCTGGATGGTGCAAGTTTCAGAAGCAAATAAAATGTATCCGCCATCGAAACTTATAACCGCCAAAACCCGGTGCATTCCATCCGAGGCACTGGAGCGTAGATATAAGCTTAGTAATGGTTTGAATTATATAAAAGCGACCCAGGAAGCCCAGCAGGTTGAGGCGGATGACGCCTTGATGTTGACGATGCAGGATAAAATAAGTGAAACGACCAGCGCCAATATTTTTTGGGTGAAAGACGGGACCTTATTTACGCCGGATGTGTCTTGCGACTTGCTGCCGGGAGTAACCCGAAAAATGGTACTGGATGTGGCGGAGAAATTAGGGATTCCATTAGAAACCGGTGCTTTCGGGTTGATGTCGGTACAAAATGCAGAGGCTATGTTTTGTACCAATTCCCTGGTTGAAATAAGAGAGGTAAGCTCGTTGGATGGTATAGAGTTTACTCCCCAGCATATGATGGTAAAAGAAATTAAGGCCGGCTTTGAACAGCTGAAGGAAGAGGAATTGCAGGCATGAGTCGGTTTACAACCATTGATGATGTGTGGGCTTTTTTGGATGCCATCCCGATGTTTCAGAAGAAGGGAGCGGCTGCGGCTAATTTCTCTCTGGATAACATTCGTGAATTTTGTGCCCGATTGGGAGATCCCCAAAATACATATCCAACGATTCATGTGGCGGGCACCAATGGGAAAGGAACCACATGCCATCTTTTGGAAAAGATGTATGGGGATGCCGGTTATAAAACGGGCTTGTTTACCTCTCCGCATTTATTACGCTATAACGAACGGGTGCGGGTGGCCGGCGAAGAAATCAGCGACGGTCAGTTGGTCCGGTTTTTTCAAAGGGCAGAGCCATTATTCGATGAAATTCGCCTGAGCTACTTTGAGATTAGTACCGCACTGGCTTTCTGGTATTTTGCAGAAGAGAAAGTGGACATTGCCATTATTGAAACAGGTTTGGGCGGGCGACTGGATTCCACCAATATCATCAAGCCCGAAGTATCGGTGATTACCAGCGTGGGACTGGATCATCAAAGTATTTTGGGGGATACCCTGCCGGAGATTGCCCGCGAAAAGGCTGGTATTATCAAAAATGGGAAACCGGTGGTCGTGGGAAATGTGGAAGGAGCGGCTCTGAAAGAAATCAAAAAAGTAGCAGAACAGCATAAAAGCGAACTTTATTTAGCTACTGAATTACACCCAAGATGGACGGATGGCGTAGTTGAGTTCAGTGCCGGAAGTGAAAATTATAAGGTGCAAACCAAGCTATTAGAAAAGGTAAACAGGTGGAATATTGCCGTGGCGTGGTTGGTGGCTGAGGTGCTGGATTCCCACTATCCTTTAGAAAAAAAGCAGCGTCTGAAAAGCATAGCAGACTTTAGCGGGGCCCCGGGACGTTTCGAGAAATTGCACCCGGATTTCGATTGGTACTTCAGCGGCTCGCACAACGCACAGGCGCTGGAAGCCTCTTTGGAGGCCATTGAAGGGATTAAACCACGCAAAGAAGCTGTGTTGGTGTTTTCGGTGATGCAGGATAAATGGAACCCTGAAATGGCTGATTATTTTAGCGGCTTTAAGGAAAGCTGGTTTGCCGAACAGGAAGGCGATCGGGCCATGAAATGGAAGGAAATTAAGGCACTGATGCCCGTAAAAAGAATGGATGAAGCGAATGCTGGAATAATTTTAAAGGAATTGCAGACAGAGTTAGTAATTTTTATGGGAAGTTTTTACTTTTATCCCACAGTTAAGCGGTGGATCACAAATCATCAACACTAAGCACCGCACGTTTTTATCCTTACCTGATTGAATATCCTTTTTCGCTGCCAATAAGTTGTAGCATGATGTTCACCCCAAACTTCAGTAAGAATCATATATTCATAACAGCCATATTTTATGTCAGATAATGAAACCGCCGGACTAACGGCCGGGGAGTTAGAATCCTTAGAGGGGAAAAAGCTTCACGAATTACAGAAACTTGCGAAATCGATCGGAATCAGCAGAGTAACCGGTATTCGCAAAGCCCAGCTCATTGAAGAAATTAGAAAAAAAGCTTCAGAGCAGGATCTTTTTGACCAAGCCGAAGATAAAGATAAAGACGACGAGGCAGACGACCGCCAAAAAAATGATTCGGCCCAGAAAGATGAAGAGCTGAAAAACTATGGCGGCCAAAGCCATATCGTGTCGTATAATAAGAAGGAAGAAAAGGACGACAAGAAGAAATCTAATAAAAAGCGTCCGCACAGCAACAAACGCAAAGGGCATGAGCACAATAAGCTGCCCGAGTCGGATGCACCCACGCTTCAGGAACGTATTGAGGAGCTGGAACCTGATTTAGGACCGTACTTGTTTAATGAGGGTACGCTGGAAATTCTGCCCGATGGCTATGGTTTTCTCCGTTCGGTGAACTACAATTACAAAGCCAGCCCGGATGATATTTATGTGTCGCCTTCGCAGATTAAGCGATTCCGTTTAAAACAAGGTGACTGTGTGATTGGTGTGATTCGTCCCCCAAAAGTGGGAGAGCGGTATTTTGCCCTGCTTCGTATTGAAGGCGTAAACGGTCGTATTCCGCACGACATGGATAATCGCCAGGATTTTGAAGATCTGCTGCCAATCCACCCCGATCAGCGTTACCGCCTGGAGTATGATGCTAAGGAACACACAACGCGTTTAATCGATCTTTTTGCCCCAGTTGGAAAAGGGCAGCGTGGTTTGATTGTAGCTCAGCCCAAGACCGGTAAAACCACCATTCTGCGGAATATTGCTAATGCCGTTTCTGCCAACTCTCCTGATACCAAGATTTTGATTGTGTTGATTGACGAGCGTCCGGAAGAAGTGACCGAGATGGAACGTACGGTAGAAGGCGCCGAAGTTGTGGCTTCTACTTTTGACGAGAAACCTGAAAACCATATTGGTCTGGCTGAGATTGTATTTGAAAAGGCTAAACGCCTGGTAGAAAGTGGCCATGATGTTCTCCTGCTGATGGATTCCATTACTCGTCTGGCGCGTGCTTATAACGTAGTGGCTTCCAATAAAGGCCGTACCATGACTGGTGGGGTTGATTCCGAAGCGTTAAAAGCTCCACGCCAACTGTTTAGTTCAGCCCGAAACATCGAGAACGGCGGCTCGCTTACTATTCTTGCTACCGCCCTGATTGATACCGGCTCACGCATGGATGATGTGATTTTTGAGGAATTCAAGGGAACCGGTAACATGGAAATTTACCTGGACCGTCGCATTTCAGAACGTCGTGTATATCCGGCTATCGACATATTCCGTAGCGGAACCCGTCGCGAAGAACTGCTGGTGGATGAGGCTGAGCGTGAAAAAGTAGTATTGCTTCGACGTTATCTCACCAACATGAGTCCCTACGAAGCCATGGACTTCCTGCTTGATAAAATCAAAGGAACCAAGAATAACGAGGATTTCCTTATTTCGATGAACAAGTAGGGGTGAGGTTTTAGTTGTTAATTTTGAGGTGTTAGTTTTTAGTTGGTGCCTTGAGCTTTAACTGTGATACTTGTGATGGAATTGATAGGCTGAGATAGTTCTAATAAAATATTCATCACAGTAAATCATGGTAATCATCCCTATCAGGATTAACCGAGGAACGAAATAACCAAGTTTCTGGCTTCTATACCTGTGAATTGATCACTGGTCACTGATAACTGCACATCGCTCACTGTACATGAACAAGTTCCTCTTTCAAAGAAGCTGGCTTTGGTTTGTCGTTTTTTTCGGCTTCGCCCTGATCGCTTTTTGGCCCAGTTATTATGCGGATGTGACGGCATCCATGCCGGCTGGAACGCATCTTCATGGTATCGCCATGACGCTTTGGTGCCTGATGCTCATCGGGCAGGCGTATCTGATCCGCGCCAAGCGAAGGGACATTCACAAAATCGTGGCAAGGCTTCTTATCTGCTGGTGCCATTTATCATCTTATCTACGTTGAACCTTACTCATCTAAGCCTGAAAGACAACGAGCCCTATACTGCTGTTGTCTTTTCTGATTTGGCTTTGATGATTAATGCCACGGTGCTTTTTGGGATTATTTATGGAATAGCTATCTATTATCGTAAAGACCCGCTCACCCATGCCCGGTACATGTTTTGTACCATCTTCCCGATGTTTACCCCCATTACCGACCGCCTCATCTATCGAAATATTCGTCCGTTAGTCGAAGCGGCTCCTACCATTGACGGAAGTCCTATAGTCCCCTTCTGGGGATTTTTGTTGGCTCTAATTTTAGTTGGAGGCTTAGCTTTCTGGGATTGGAAATCCAATAAACGAACAGATGTATTCCCGGCTATTCTGGGGATGCTGGTGTTGTATCATATTTCCGTATTCACTTTTCACATGATCCCAGCCTGGCGAGCTTTTGGTGAGTGGTTTTTGGGTTTGTCTATTTGATAACCTGAACTAAAGTGTATTTACCTCGTTCCGCTGCTCTGCTGCGGAATGCGGTATAGAGGCTCTGCCTCATACTATGCATACCAAAACACTCCTGTACAGAGCAGCCAATGAAAGGCATACTTACACAAATTAACCTTGGAATAAAGTGATCGGAATAACTCCCCTATCTCCCTGATAATTAATTGCTGATGAAAGTCGCCAATGAGCCGGATTTTCTACAAAACCAGCATTTACCGGATTCAAGTGGATGTATTGCATCTTTTGATTAAACATCTTTGAAGAGAATATTTGTTTGGGATGAAGCCCTTCCTGCCAAACTTGGTGATCACTGTCCCGATGGTTTTTGAGTTTATTTGAATCGAGTTGCCTCAATATGCTTTTGGAATCCTTTTCCAGAAGATAATCGACAATTGTTCTTCCTGTGAATGATTTGAATGCACGAAGTTTGCCAGACAACTCTTTATCCTCTGCAATCAAGTGCAAATGATTTGGCATGATGACGTATCCATATAAACTTACCCCATTTTCATTTTGTAGATAGCATAATGCATCCAGAATTATCTTCGATATGAAGGGATTCATGAATAGTGGAAGACCTCCTACTGTGGAGCTTGTAATAAAATAAGGATAATAGTTTTGGTGAAATTTGTAGCGGCTTCGTCCCATACTTCGTGGCTTTTATATTAGTTAGAGCTGTTTGAGAGTCATTCCTCACAAAATTTTTTTCATCTTCCGTTATTCATAGATTGAGGCGGAGCCTCAATGGGGCATTCCGCAGCAGAGCAGCGGAACGAGAATGGCTGGTAAATGAATTCACCAAATGATCTGTTGATACATGTAGTGGTTGAAAGATTGAACATTTTTCAATCCCAATATTATTACATCACTAGATTTTTAAATATTAGTATCAAAAAATTATTATGAAATACAATGTATTAGGAAACACCGGACTGGTAGTATCAGAACTTTGCTTTGGTACCATGACTTTTGGCGGAGAAGGAATGTGGGAAGCCATCGGGCAGCAAAAGCAGGAACAGGCTGATGAACTCATTAAGAAAGCCGTGGATTCGGGCATTAATTTTATTGACACCGCCAATGTCTATTCTTTCGGTCAATCCGAGGCCATTTTGGGCAACAGCATCAAAAACCTGGAACTGAACCGGGATGAACTTGTGATAGCCTCTAAGGTACGCGGGGCGATGGGAGACGATCCCAACAATCAGGGACTTTCGCGCTTTCACATTTTTAACTCCGTAAATAAGAGCCTGGAACGGCTGCAGTTAGATCATCTGGATATACTGTATGTACACGGGGTTGACTCGGTCACGCCAATCCGTGAAATCATGCGCAGCCTGAATGATATCGTTGAATCCGGCAAGGTGAGATATATTGGCGTTTGCAACTGGCCGGCCTGGATGGTGATGAAAGCGCAAGGCATTGCACGGCAAGAAGGCTGGCACGAATTTAAGGCCATGCAGTATTTTTACTCCCTTTCTGGCCGTGATGCCGAGGATGCACTCATCCCGCTAAGCCAATCCGAAGAATTAGGCTTTATGCCGTGGAGTCCGCTGGCCGGTGGATTTCTGTCTGGTAAGTACACCCGCGATAAGCAGGAAGCCGGAGACGGATCTCGACGCGATGAATTCGACTTTCCGCCCATCGACAAAGAACAGGCCTATGATATTGTAGAAGTGATGGAAGGCATTGCCGAAGATCACGATGCGTCAGTGGCTGAAGTAGCCTTGGCTTGGGTACGTCTCAAAGAAGGTGTCACCAGCACTATTATCGGGGCCAAAAACATGAAGCAACTGACTTCCAACATCAACTCTGCCGATGTTGATTTAACAGCAGAGGAGATGGAGCAGTTGGATGAAGTGTCGGCCACGCTCGACCGCTATCCCTTCTGGATGGTAGACTTCCAGGATACAGACCGTACCGAGCCATCTGAAGAGTAACTTCTTACGGCTTTTAGACATCATTACAAAAAATCCCGTTTGGCGAGATGCCGGGCGGGATTTTTTATTCATTATGGCAGGTTTTAAACCTGCACTTTAGCTTTCGAAAAGATCAAATCGCGGAAATTATCGAGTTATTTACCTCGTTCCGTTGCTCTGCTGCGGAATGCCCCATTGAGGCTCTGCCTCATTCTATGAGTAAATGAAGGCGAAATATTTTGTAAGGAATGACTCTCAAACAGCTCTAACTATCTAAAAGCCACGAACTATGGGACGAAGCCGCTACAAATTTCACCAAAACTATTACCCTTATTTTATTACAAGCTCCATAATAGGAGGTCTTCCACTATTCATGAATCCCTTCATATCGAAGATAGTTCTGGATGCATTATGCTATCTACAAACCGAGAATAGGGTAAGTTTATATGGATACGTGATCATGCCAAATCATTTGCATATAATTGCAGAAGATGAAGAATTATCAGGGAAACTCCGTGCATTCAAATCATTTACGGGAAGAACAATTGTCGATTATCTTCTGGAAAAGAATTCCAAAAGCATATTGAGGCAACTCAGATCAAAGAAACTCAAAAACCATCGGGACAGTGATTACCAAGTTTGGCAGGAAGGGCTTCATCCCAAGCAAATTTTTTCTTCTAAAATGATGACACAAAAGATGCAATACATCCATTTGAATCCGGTAAATGTAGGCTTTGTAGAAAATCCAACTCATTGGCGACTTTCATCAGCGATTAATTATCAGGGAGGAATGGGGGTTATTCCCATTACGCTTTTCCCTGGTTAATTTGTATGAGGCGGAGCCTCAGTAGGGCATTCCGCAGCGGAGCGGCGGAACGAGGGCAAAATTATAAATCTAAAAAAGAATGACCGAAACATATCCAGCTTTACCCCGTGTAGAGCGGCATCTTTTAGCTTAACAAAACAAATATGAAAGCCGCTGTCCATTACACCTATGGAGATGAAAAGGTCCTTCAGTTTGAAGACCTGCCAAATTTATTGCCCGCCGAAAACGAACTGTTGATAAAAGTAGTCGCAGTTACCGTAAACCGAACCGATTGCGCCTACCTTACTGGCAAGCCGGTCATCATGCATTGAGTAGCGGGGATGGGGAAGCCAAGAAATCCCATCACCGGCTCTGACTTTGCTGGCATTGTGGAATCGGTAGGAAATGAGGTGAGCCAGTTCAAGCCCGGAGATCGCGTTATGGGGTTGAATACCGATCAGCTTTCTTCGCATTGCGAATATATTGTTATTGGGGAGGATGAAGCGGTGGTCAAAATACCAGATGAGCTTTCCTTTTCAGTTGCAGCGGCTTCCCTGGAAGGCGCCCATTACGCCTATAACTTCATCAAGCGGATTCCTGACTTGCCTGGAAAAAAGGTGCTGGTAAACGGGGCAACCGGCGCTATTGGTTCGGCTGGACTGCAATTCCTCAAGTATCACGGGGCTTTGGTTACGGCTGTTTGCAGGGCTGAACATGAAGACATTGTTCGAGATATGGGAGTCGATGCGGTGATTGCCTATGACCGTGTAGATTTCACCCAAACCGACTCGAAGTTTGATGTGGTTTTTGATGCGGTAGGAAAGAGCACCTTTGGTAAATGCCGGAGAGTACTCACCCAACAAGGATTGTATATTTCTTCAGAATTAGGCCCCAAAGTTCAGAATCCGCTGTTGGCATTGATCACTCCATTGGGCAAGGGACAACAAGTGAAATTCCCGGTGCCAACGGACACAAAAAGAAGTCTAAATTATATCATGGATCGGTTAAAGGATGGCTCGTTCAAGCCGCTTATCGATCGTGAATATGCTTTTGATGATATCAGGGAGGCCTATCGCTACGTGTTGCAGGGAGAGAAAGTGGGCAATGTGATACTAAATTTCCAAGCCTGAGGTCTATTTCAGCTTTCTTCCCAACAGCATATCCATGAAACGCTGCCGTACCTGTGGATTGGCATCACGGTACGTACCAAAGTCAACATGTTGGGCGGGGCGGGTGGTATCAATTTTGATGCCCCAAAGGGGAGAGAGGGTGGTTGGGAGCATGGAGTAGCGTCCGTCGCCAAGTACGTTTTCATAATCGGGATGTTTGATCAGAATACTACCGGAGAGCTCCGAAAATCGCTGGATGTCGTTGTATAAAGTAATGCCCTTATATTCGCTGAATTCCTCTTGCCAGTTCAGAAGCTTTGTTCTTTCCCCTTCATAGATGATGGAGTCAGAGAAAGGTGCCAACCGAACCCCTGAGGCATGCAAGGTGTCATCGGCTACATACCGAATGCCCCACACGATTTGATTGGCGATGGTTGGTTTAGCCACGAGCTCTTGGATTTCATGGTTTTTATTATTCGCTATTCGTTGAGCTATTTCTACAGCTTTTTGCTTTTGAGTAAATCCAAAGATCAGGTACAACATGGCCCAAGCTAGAGCTAACCAGGAATAGATTTTTTCTTTTTTGTAGAAGGATATTCCCGCTAACAGAATGACCCCAAGTGTGAAAAGGGGATCAAATACCGAGATGATATCCAGTGAGTAACGTGTATCTGTGAAGGGCCAAAAAAGCTGTACGCCGTAGCTGGTGAAATAATCCATGAGTCCTGCCGTGGCATAACCGGCCAAACTGTAGAGGTAGGTTTGTGGAAAACTGAGATATTTTTTCACCAACCAATAGCACAGCAGCGAAGCCACCAAGGCTCCAACCGGAATGAAAAACAGGGAATGGGTAAACTGCCGGTGCATTTCCAGGTTAAGCAGTGGGTCGGAGGCGCTGGAAATAAACACATCCACATCCGCCAGCATAGCCGAGGCCAATCCCACCAAGGCCGCAGCCCGAAACGAGTTTTTCTTTGCAAAAGATTGTGATGCGGTAGCACCAATAAGTCCGTGGGTGACGGGGTCCATGGGTTAGTATCAGTTTTTGGGAATGACAAGACAAATGAAAGATAAGGAAATAGAAAGGCTCATCCATTCCAATAAAAGTTCGATAAAGTTTTATTCAGCCGATTTATATGAACGTGTTTATTGAACTTTTCTGGAATTATATGCCGATAACTTGAACATATTTATGATATTGTGGGCTGAATGATATACATTTATGGAAGATGAAATGTTCATCAATAATATGTTAGGTGGATCGACTAGGTATAGCTATTTTATGAAATGGAAAACTAAATGGGTACTTGATGAATCAACATCTCCTCAGACTGGTGGTCAGGGACATGTAAGAAGAGTGCGTAGAAAATCTGATGGAGTTCTTGGGGCTCTCAAAATTCTTCACCAAAATCATTCAAAAAATTCTGAGAGACGACAAAGAATGGTAAGAGAAGTAAGTTCACTGGAACAACTGGCGGGTTCAGGAATTCCTAAAGTTTTAGATCATAATATTGAGGATGCTTCCAACAAGTCAGTTGAAATGTATCTTGTCATGGAATGGATTGATGGTAATACATTGCAGAATATTGCTGGAGGTAAACCACAAAAAATAGATTATTCATTAAATATTGTTCGTAGGCTAGCTGAGATAGTCATTAGGTGTCACAGTAATGGAATATTACACCGTGATATAAAGCCTAACAATATTATTATTGATAATGAGTCGTCAATATATCTTGTTGATTTTGGATTATCCTATTTTAATGATCCAGATGACGAGCTTTCGACTATAGGTAGACAAGAATTAGGAAATAGATTTTTGCGTTTACCAGAATTAGGCGCAGGACAATCAAAAAGAGATCCAAGATCAGATATAACTTTTATTGTTGGCATCTTATTTTTCCTTTTAACTGGTATGGCTCCTAATTCATTAATTGATGAAGAAAACCGACCACCACACAAGAAGCCTAGCTTTTTTGTTCCTACTAATACTAAAAAGGACCATCGATGGAAACGAGTGCTATCAATCTTTGATGTTGGTTTTGTAGTGCCTATCGATTTTAGGTTTCAGGATGCATCTAAATTAATAAAGTATATTGATGAAGCGATATCCTATTCACCTGAAAATGAAACGTCACAACCATCATACCTTACTGAACTTGATGAATTAGAAGCACTTCGTAAGAGTATAGATGCTACTATTGATGAAGTTGAGCAATCATTGATCGATTCTCTTAATCTACTTACAACTTCGATTAAAAGTCTTTGTCTTTTACACAATTTTCAGCCAGTACACCCTAGTTCTAAGATTATTAAACCAGGAAAAGAAGCCAAGGTGTTATGGAAAGTTTGTCGGAGTGATAGTACAGAACCATATGTCTTTGTCGGCCTATATGCTTTACTAGAGGGAGAAAATCGTTCTATGGTATCGATACGACTTCAAACAGAATCTCATGAAAAGGTTGTTCCTACAAAAGAAGTTTTTTACAATGGACCTTCAGCTGATTTAAGACGGTTAAAAGAAGAAGTGAATAAAAACGCTGAAAAAATTTTTGCTTTGGCAATCCGATTGCTAAGAACAAAGATTGAAAAACAAATTTCTTAAAAAATAATCCACCTAACAAGGCGCATCAACTGGGGACGCGGACGAAGCTTCGGTTTCCAGGATTGCTTGTGTTAAAATTTTAACCGTTAATTAACTCATAATCCCCGCGCCCGTTATGCGCAGAGTCGTTATATCTATTCAACTAAATTCTATCAATATATTTGAGTGATTATGCTAAAACTTTATGGAACAAATCTTCCCGAGCAAATAACAAAAGTCATAATTGGTGGTAAGTGTCCTCATTGTAAAGATAGTTCACGATTCTCTTTAAGATCCAAACCAATGGGAAATGAGTTAAAAAGGGATGGTATTGCCGAAATTATTTCTAGCTACAGTTGTGATGCATGTTTAAGGATCATTCCGATTTATTGGGATATTGATGGTTGGACTGGCCAAAATGTACCTGTTGTCAATAATCCTGAAATGATTATGACTGTGAAGGAAGATTTTGACTTTGAAAATGTTCCGGATTCAATTAAATCTGAAATTGATGAAGCATTAGATTGTCTCTCTGTGAACGCATATCATGGATTTGCTGCACTTTGTAGAAGATCGGTCCAAGCTATTTGCGATAATTTAGGTGCAGACGGTTCAACTAAGGTGCAAAATCAAATAACTGAATTGCTTGAGATGATGGGATTAGACAAAGAATGGGAAGATATGGCAAAACAGATAATGTTAACTGGTCACGATGGTGCTCATCCACAATTACCTGAAGTAAACCTGAAAAGAGCATCAGTTTTGATATCCTTATTACAGGATCTCACTTATCAACTATATACTAGACCCGGAAAAATCAAGGAAGCAGCAAAACTAAGGAAAGAAGCAATCCAAAAAGGAAAATAGGTATAACAATGCGTTTCAAATCGGACGCGGACGGGGTGCGATGAAACTTGTTTGCAAGCAATTAATTTTGCTACTTCAAATAACTCATAATCACCGCGCCGTTTAACGCCGGGTCGTTACCTCCCTCTCCCCACAACAAATGATACTTGACTAAGTTAACATAATTGTTAACATTTCTTTTGTGAAAGAAATTAAGTTTTATAAAACTCAATGAGGCAAAATTCCGGTTAAGGATTTTTTGGACTCATTGCCATCCAAGCATGCCCAAAAGGTCACTTGGGTACTGGAGTTAGTGGAAAAATTAGACCAGGTTCCGGTTCAATATTTCAAGAAGCTCAAAAGTACCGATGATATTTGGGAAGTCAGAGCAAGGATTGGTTCAAACAGTTTTCGTTTACTGGGTTTTATAGATAATGATGAGTTCGTGGTATTAACGAATGGATTTTCAAAGAAATCACAGAAAACATCTAAACAGGAAATCGAATTGGCCGAGCAACGAAAAGCTGATTACCTATCTCGAAAAGGAGGAATATAACATGAGTGATCTTCAAGCCTATATCAGTGAAAGAAAGAAATCAGACCCTGAATTTGCGGAAGGATATGAAGAAGGATTTCATAATTTTAAAATTGGGGTGCTTCTGAAACAAGCCCGGGAGAATGCTGGTCTTACTCAGGATGAAGTGGCCAAAAAGTTGAATACAAAAAAGACCGCTGTTTCCCGAATTGAAAATCATGCGGAGGATATTCGCCTGTCCACCCTTGAGAAGTATGCCAAAGCGTTTGGAAAAAAACTAAGAATTGAACTTGTAGATTGAAGGAAGTAAACGTTTTAACGTGGACTTTGCCGCCATTTGCCGTTTATAATTTGGTGGTTAAAAGAAATTCCCGGTTATTTATTCGGGCTAAGCTCTACGGCTCCTGGGTGTAGTCGTTCCGCTGCCCCGCTGCGGAATGCCCTCCTGAGGCTCTGCGTCAACCTTTAAACCCTTAGTGGTTATGTGCAAAAAGCTTCATATTATATCCTAAAAAAGGGGGGATACATACTATGATTAAAACCATCGAACAGGCATATCAATTTGTCAAAAAAGTGAAGATTTGTACCATCTTCGAAAGTGATAAAGTGGAGTATCCCTCGCTTTGGGAACAGGTTGATTTTCCTGACAAACAACTGGGAGAAAAAGGATGGGGAGAGAAGATGACGGCTGTGTGGACATGGAAAACGCAGCTTCCCGCTCAGTATCCAAACGAAATATTCTACGGTAAAATTAAAGGCGGTGTGGCGGCACTCATGGAAATGAATTATTTGACCCATGATCACTTTCCCCAAGCCCATAAAGATATTCAAACCCACGATCAACTTGCACAGCATATCTACAGCAAAGTTGTGATCGAGCCTTGGGATACCACCTCCCTGCGAAAGGCGACTATACAGGAGGTTGGCTGTACCAAGAGTCAGTTTGATACGGCTTTAAAGAACCTTCAGATCACGATGAACATTGCCCGGTTAAATGATGCTCAAATCGAACGGGATACCTGGGTCTCATTCAAGGAACAATACCTCGATATTTGGAAGAAGTATGAAAACCGATAAGCATCTTTTGGTAAACAAATGCGGAACAGAGAACAAAATAAACGCTATACAGCAGTGTTGGCTGAATCACGCGCAATTCGTGGTTTGAGGTAAAGCTCGGATCGGGCAACCATTACCAGCTTTTGGGTGGTTAGCAGGCGGATCTGACTTTATATGTTTAGCTTTTTTTGTGCTATACTTACATGCTTATTAATCATTTCATACATACCGTGAGGGTAGATGTTTATTATAAAGTATTATTTACTGGGGGCGGTGGCAGCTGTGCTGCTTGCCTTGTCAATTGATCAATGGTTCATTAGTGGCTTGTTATTGTGGACAGCCGCATCGCTGTTTTTAGTGTGTTGGGCATATTATTATGATATACCCACCATTTTTCGAAAAACAGAGAATGGACAAATTGCTCGCTGGATTCGCTGGGCCTTTATCCCTTTTTTATTCGGGGCGAAGCTGTACAATCTCTGGGTCCGCCGAAATGATACGGTACCGCCCATCCAGAAAATTGGCCCTGGTTTGTTTTTATCACGTCGCCTGCTTCCCAATGATGTGGAGGAGCTTAAGGCCAATGATATCACGTGCATTGTGGATGTTACCGCTGAATTTGCAGGGCTGGAAGGCGCCATCAACAGCGGGGATTTTCACTATCTCACTATCCCCGTATTAGATCATAAGACGCCGTCCCTGGATAAATTGCGTCATGCTTTGAACTGGATTGATGCCCATCGATCCCTGGGGCGTACCGTGGTGGTCCATTGTGCCTTAGGCCGGGGACGTTCCGTATTTGTGATGGCGGCTTACTTGCTGATGAAGGATGCCTCCTTAAGTGTTCGGGATGCTCTGAAAGACATTAACGATATTCGCGCGACTGCGAATCTCAATAAATCACAGTTAAGAACCCTGGAACGTATTCATCAGGATCAACAACTGGTGCCGGAAGACCAGACCTGGATGATTATCAACCCGGTTTCAGGTGGAGGTAAGTGGGAACAATTTGAATCCGAACTTCTGCGCGAACTCAGTAAAAAATACCGACTGAAGGTGCTTTTGACGACGGAATCCATTTCTGCAGCCCGGCATGCACAAGAGGCGATAAGCAAGGGTGCTAAGTATATTATTGCCGGAGGCGGCGATGGCACTTTAACAGAGGTGGCGGGTGAACTTGTGGATACCGATATACCCTTGGGCATGGTGCCGCTGGGGACCGCTAATTCCCTTTGTCATGCTATGTATGGGATTGAATCTAAAGTTTCGCCGGTAGAAAGTGCATGTGCTGCGATTTGCGACGGGGAGCCTAAGAAGATGGACACAGCATACTGTAACGATCAGCTACTATTGATGGCGCTGGGCATAGGCCTTGAACAACAGATGGTTGAGCACGCGAATCGTGAAGAGAAAAATAAGCAAGGGCAGTGGGCTTATCTGGATGGGTTTTTTGATGCGATGGTCTCAGAAGAAACGCAAATACTCCAGGTCAGTTTTGATGGGAAATCCCCGGAAAAGCTGGACGTGCACAGTTTCGTGATTGCCAATGCGGCCCCTTTTAGCACCTTGCTGGCCCAGGGTGGGGAGGAGCCAAAAGTCAATGATCATAAGTTACATGTTACGTACCTGGAGAAGTCTGCTTCCGTTGGGGAGCGTTTGTTTGCTTTATCGGACCTGGCCATGTCGGGTTTAGGCCTAAAAGAAAAGGCAAGTATGTTTAAATATGCCCAAGCCAAGAAACTGGAGATTACCAGCGATGAACCTATTGAGTACGTAGTGGATGGCGAAAACTATACGGCGGAGTCGTTATCTCTGCAGATTAACCCATCGTCCCTGTGGGTGTTTATGCCACCAAAGTAGTGGAATGAATATCGAACAAGGAACATTGAATATCGAACACTGAAGTAATTTTGAATGATGAATAGAACGCGAATGACACGGATTGGGAGATTCTCGCGGAGCGGACAGATGTTAGGTATGGCTCTGAAAAACCCCGAAAGGGGTTAAACATGAATAGCCTGGGGTGAATGGTGAAATGAGAAAGAACCTCTGCCCGGATGTTTTCTATGTACGTTAGGTAATCGGGCGGCGGGCAGTTTTGTATTAAACGGTGATAGCTGTGATGATTTGTTGATGAACCATGATGGTAAGGCGACAATGAGCAATATCTTATACATCAACCAAATAACAGTTAAACACAGGAAGCTCGATCTTCTCAGCATGCATTATCAAGCCAGAGTTTGGTATGAGGGCAAACTTTTCTTTAGTACACTTTGTAATTATCATGGTATTTAGGCAAGTCTTTACGGACTACTACGAAATATTTACCCAAAGACAATCAGCTCTTCTATTTGATGTTACCCCTTATTTCATCATTTTAGCCGGTAATTAAACGGTTATATTTAATATGAAGTGTAAGAATTGCGGTACGCCTGGTGAGGGAAATTATTGCAGTAACTGTGGTCAGCGTACTGACACCGGAAAGCTCTCCTTGCCGGTAGTATTGCAGGATCTGTCCAGCAACATATTTCAAGTCGAAAGAGGATTTTTCTATACAGTAAAATCACTTTTTGTACGGCCCGGAAATATGATCCATGAATATTTGGAAGGGAAGAGGAAGCCATACTTTCGCCCGTTTTCCTATATAATTTTTTTCTCTACCTTTTATTTCCTGGTTACCAAGATAGTGGGCGAAAGTACCTGGCTGGATGATTTCCTGACTGGCTTTTCACATGGAGGATCCCACTCAGAAAGAGCCACAGAAATTGTATCAATGCTGGATTGGTTTGCAAAGAATTATGCGTACACTACCTTGCTTCTGCTTCCTGTATTTTCTGTGGCTTCCCGAATCTCATTTTTAAAATCAGGCAGGAATTATGCAGAGCACCTTGTTCTCAATAGCTACATAACCGGTCAGCAGGCTATCTTCTACTCCTTCTTTGTCTTTTTGAGTTACCTGGTGGAGTTTGAATACATGGAGTTTTTTGCCTTTGGGTTATCTATGGGTTATCTATGGGTTATACCCTATGGGTATTTTATCGATTTTTTAAGGAAGGAAGTCGCCTATTGATTATCCTGCGCTCTATAGCAACTTATCTCATCTATCTGATGCTCTGCATCGCTATTATGTTTGTTGTTGCTGGTATTTCAAGGCTCTAAAGAACTTGGTGTTTGTTTAGATTTATTCCTTTCTCAATACATACTGCTCCGCTAACTCTCCCGTAATGCGCTGGCCCTCCATATCCAGTTTGGCCAAATAGTTTTCTCCCAGAAAATATTGATTAGGTGCTTCTTGGTTGTTTAGGGTGATGACCTGCCCGTTATCATCCCAACTAAACGTACCGACATTTTTTACGGTATTGGGTTTGGCTTCATCACGGTAATGCGTGGTGAGCTGGTAGGTGCCATCTTCATTCAACACAAGCGTGGTTTGGATGCCGGGGCAGGAAGCGCAAGGCAAAGTTCCGCTGTAGGTGCCCGACCAATCCAGGGCATTCTGGCTGGTATGTGCCAAATCAGGGGATGGATTTGTTCTGGTCTTTTCAGGATTGCATGCCGCACCAATAAGAAGGAGAACAGTAAAATATAAGGCGGCGCTTTTAAGAGGAATCATATGATAAAAGGAAGCTGAAATTAGTATGAAACAAAAATGCTTAACATACTGTTAGAAAAACAGATAGCAAAGATAACGTGAAAAATTAAATCAACAGAGCTTATTATGGATTTGAAGAATAAAACCCGCAAGGAACTGGAAACTAAAATTGAAGATCTGGAAAGACTCATCAACAAGAAAGGAATTGGATCCGGTTATTTGTCCAGAGCAGAACGGTTGCAGCGTGATTTAAATCTTGCCGTGATCCTTGGAGGATCTGCTGCACTGCTTGGAGCCGCAGCTTGGACGATTTACAAATTCCGGGACGAGTAAGTAATAACTTATTACCAGAGTCTTCCAATTTGAAGAGTGAAGGCCATACCTATAAAAGATCGTTCTTGGTTGAGGTTGGCAAAATAATGCCAACCGAAGCCGACTTGGCGATTTGAGCGCCAAGACACATTGAATTCGAGAGGCAATCCAGGCGTGAGAGGTATGTTTTCGTCAGGTTCTCCGGAAAATAACCCGCCTTTTCTATATACGCCTCCAATCATTCCGAAACCAGCAGAGGCTGAAAGGTGAAATGTTTGGCTGGTGGTGGCCCATCCATATAAAATACCGAGGTCCCATATATTGTCACCGTTGTAATTAAATAATTCTGTACTTGTGGTTCCACGAACGGAGAAAATGTGGTGATCTATTTGTCGGGATGCCCCGCCTATTAGTGTTACTCCACCGGTGCCAAAGCCAAGGCCTGTATTAACCCAACCGGCTGAATGAGTTGGCTCAGAAGAATTCTGTGCGAAGACCAAACCGGGTGAAAGTAATAGTGACATTACCAATAAAATCCTGACCATGCTGTATCTTGACTAAAAGTCTTAAGGAAGACTATTCAATTAAATTTTCTCTCCCCGGAATCTAGGTATTTCCATTCAATCAGGAAAAAATAAATGTGGAATGGTTGGAAGTTATTCTCCAAAAAAGTTCTATATCCTGAATCCAAAAGATGCTCAATGTGAGTTTGATATAAAGCTTGAGAGGCTTAATTAGTTAAAACGGTCAGACGGACTTGAAGCCGTCAGGTACTGTGTTAAAAATCAAGAGAAACTTCTATTTTATGTCTTCAAAGAACATCATGATGCCTTTGCATGTGATGTATCTACAGTAGCCTTGCCTTTGGCAGGGCTACTTTTTTTATGGGTGGCTTGGTGGGCTT
>NZ_FXTP01000010.1 GCF_900182705.1 Gracilimonas mengyeensis
AAGCCCACCAAGCCACCCATAAAAAAAGTAGCCCTGCCAAAGGCAAGGCTACTGTAGATACATCACATGCAAAGGCATCATGATGTTCTTTGAAGACATAAAATAGAAGTTTCTCTTGATTTTTAACACAGTACCTGACGAATGAATCTTGAAAGAATATGTCCACGGTCTATAACTTTTTCTGGCAGCGCCTTAAAATAAAAACCTCCCAACTCTTTTCAGCCACGCGCCAAAGCATTTTTAAAGCTCCGCATCTGTCCGTACTTTTCAAGCCGCAAAAAAATATTCATCATTTCAGCAGAGCCAGTCTCATTATAAGCTTTCTGCTGTAATCGATTTTTAGTGAACATATCATATGAGTAAAAAATACAACGTATACGGCATTGGAAATGCTCTGGTAGACCTGGAATTCAGTGTAACTCCCGACTTTTTAGAGGAGCATGAAGTTAAAAAAGGATTGATGACGCTGGTGGACGAAGATACGCAGCACCGACTCATTTCAGCCATTGATCACAATAACACGGAAAAGAAATCAGGCGGATCTGCAGCCAATACTGTGATTGCCGTAAGTCAGTTTGGTGGGAAAGCTTTTTACTCCTGCAAAGTAGCAGACGATGAGTTTGGTGATTTTTACCTTAAGGATATGGAAGATGCCGGTATCCCCACCAACTTTGACCGGCAGGATCGGGAAGACGGGGTAACCGGCAAATGTCTGGTAATGATTACGGATGATGCCGATCGTACCATGAATACTTATCTCGGAATTTCCGCTGGACTTTCAACCAATGAAGTAGATGAACAAGCCATCAAAGATTCTGAGTACGTGTATCTTGAGGGATACCTGGCAGCCTCAGAAGGTGGTTTAGAGGCGATGAAGCTTGCCAAAAAAATTGCAGAAGACAACGATGTGAAGACGGCTATTACTTTGTCGGATCCTTCGATAGCGGAAGCCTTTGGGGCTCAGTTCCGGGAAGTGATTGGCGCTTCGGTTGACCTGTTGTTTTGCAACGAGGAAGAAGCGAAAACCTTCACGCAAAAAGAAGACCTCTTGGAAGCCCGGGAAGCCCTGAAACAAGACGCCCGTAGGTTTGTGATCACCCAGGGAAAAAACGGGGCCATGATTTATGACGGAGATACCTTTATCGACATCGAGCCCTACAAAGTGAAAGCGGTGGATACAAATGGGGCGGGAGATATGTTTGCCGGGGCCTTTTTATATGGCATAACTAACAATCTGGGGATCGCCAACTCTGGTAAATTAGCCAGTCTTGCGGGTTCCAAAATCGTATCTCAATACGGTCCAAGATTGAAATGGCACGAAGTACAAGAGTTACTGCACGAACTTAAATAAAGAGATTTAATAGATTTATGAGTGGAATAGAATTATTGGGATGGCTGGGCTTTGGTATACTGGTTGCGGCCTGGATTCCCCAAACCTGGGAAACGATAAAGCAGGGAAGTACGTCCATGAACATTGCGTTCATCATCATGTACTTTTCATCCAGCCTGATGTTGACGGTGTATTCTGTGCTGATTGATGATACTGTGTTTACAGCATTGAATGCCTTGCTAGCAATTGGAAGTGGTATCAATATGTATTACAAGTTCTTTCCCCGTACCGTACGTCCTGCCTGATTAATTTCAAACCCTGTCAATTATCGTAGTTTATGAAGCTTGAAAAACTGGTTATTGCCTCCCAAAACCCGCACAAGATTGAAGAACTTCAGCAATTGCTGAACCCAATGGGTATTGAAGTGCTTTCTACCCAGGATTTTCCAGAGCTGGAAGAAGTGGTGGAGGACAAGGAAACGCTTGAAGGCAATGCCCTGAAGAAAGCACGTTATGTGGCTGAAGCAACCGGCTTGCCGGCGTTATCCGATGATACCGGACTGGAAGTAGAAGCTTTGGATGGTGCCCCCGGAGTGTATTCTGCACGTTATGCGGGAGAAGGTGCCAGTTACCAGGATAACGTGGATAAATTGCTTAAAGAGCTGGGAGGCGTAGCCAACCGGGCCGCTCAATTCCGAACGGTAGCCGCTCTTGTAAAAGGAGAACACGAATTTACTTTTGAAGGAGTATGCAAAGGAGAAATACTCAAAGAAGAACGCGGAGATAAAGGCTTTGGCTACGACCCGGTTTTTAAGCCGGAGGGTTATCAGGAAACCTTTGCTGAACTATCATCAGCCATAAAGAATGAAATATCTCACAGGGGAAGAGCTATTCAAAAGTTTGTGGAGTTTTTGAAATCTGATAAGTAGTAGGTGGGGTTCAAATCTTGCCCCGTTCAAATAGGACCCAATCCCTCTCCCTTGTCCTTCGGTAAAGCATACATTTGGTCACTGGTCATTGAAAACACCTTCGACAATTCTCAGAATTTTAGCAGGCAATTCTGTTTATTGGGATATGAATAAACATGAAGAACTCATCTATACATTTTATACGGCTTTTCAGCAGCTGGATGCCGATACCATGGTGAACTGTTATCATCCCGATGCCAGCTTTAAAGACCCGGTATTTGAACTTCATTCCAAAGAAGAAATCGCTAAAATGTGGAACGGACTTTGTAAACGGGCAAAGAAATTCGAACTTAATTTTGATCAGGTAAAAGCCAATGAATCTACTGGATTAGCCCATTGGGAAGCTACCTACCTGTTTTCGAAAACAAACCGAATGGTAACCAATAGCATTAATGCTGAATTTCGATATAAGGATGGATTGATCATAGAACACATCGACAGTTTTGACTTTTGGAAGTGGAGCAGGCAGGCACTCGGGCTAACAGGGTACTTGTTGGGGTGGAGCTCTTTTCTGAGAAGCAAAGTTCAGAAACAAGCAATGAAAAGTTTGAAGTGATGTTGGCGGAAGTATGTAGTGATTATTGGATAAGAAATCGCCCTCTGCAGCCCTGAATTCGGGCTAAAGTCAGGGTGGGTTTTTCGCAAGGGCCAAGAAAGCATTCAAAAATTTGTAATCCTTCCAGGATTTGCCGAACAATAAAGACTAAATCCGGTTAAAAGAGGATGATGGTACAGCAAAAGCCCTTAATCAGCACCAAATTTACCGGAATGATATCGGTGCTGTAGTTGTATTTAAAACAGAAACTAAAAGAAAACAGATTATGGCTTATACACTCGAAATAACTGACATTGAAGAAGTAACACATGATGTACGAAAATTCACCTTTGAAAAACCCGATGGCTTTGAGTTCGAGCCCGGCCAAGCCACAGAGGTTGCTATTGATAAAGACGGGTGGAGAGATGAGAAACGTCCATTTACATTTACTTCTCTAACAGATGATGATTTCCTGCAGTTTGTAATTAAAATTTATCCTGATCATGATGGAGTGACTGAGCAGCTGGGAAAACTGGAAGAAGGTGATTCCCTGATTATTGACGATGCCTGGGGAACCATTCAGTATGATGGGGAAGGCATATTTATAGCTGGTGGAGCAGGAGTAACACCATTTATCGCCATTTTCAGGGATCTGTACGAAAAGGGCAAAATTGGCAATAACAAGCTTATCTTTTCTAACAAGACCGAAAAGGACATCATCCTCAAAGAAGAGTTTGAGGAAATGCTCGGAGATCAGTTCATACCCGTGATCACCGATGAAGAGCCGTCAGGTGATCATATCTTTTTGGATGGCTTCATTGATAAGGATTTTCTGGAATCTCAGATTGACGATTTTGACCAACCTTTTTACGTATGCGGACCGCAGCCTTTCAACGAAGCCATTATGGACTACTTGAAAGAGCTTGGGGCTGAACCGGATGCACTGGTATTTGAGGAGTAAAACGGGTGTAGGTATTAGTTAATGGGTTATTGGTTATTTGTACTACTCATTACTCACTTTATCAGTGGGTACAACCAATAACCATTTACCATCAACCAATTTATATCCCTCCAAAATAAATACTGTTAGCGCTCGGAAAAGCACTGTATGGTTGGATAGATTTGTATTATTTTAACAGGTCAATCTAAACATCTACAGATTTACCCCGGCAATGAGACAAAAGCTGCTAAGCGAAGGCGCTAAAGAACTTAGTTACGAGATACGTGAAATCGTAAAGAAAGCCAATATTCTCCAGAAAGAAGGCGTGGACATCACGTGGGAAAATATTGGCGACCCCATTCAAAAGCACGCGAAAGTGCCGGCATGGGTAAAAGAAATTGTACAGCGCCTGGCAGCCGATGATCTCAGTTATGGCTATTGCGACTCTAAGGGTGATCCTAAAACCCGGGAATTTTTAGCAGCAAGAACCAATGCCAAGGGTGGCGCTCAGATCACTTCGGATGATATTCTCTTTTTCAATGGTTTGGGTGATGCCATATCCACACTGTATCATTATCTGGATACTACATCCAGAATTATAGGTCCCTCACCGGCTTATTCAACCCATTCTTCGGCCGAAGCGGCTCATGCCAATCATCAGCCTCTTACCTACAAACTGGACCCGGACAATCACTGGTACCCGGATATGGAGGATATGCGCAAGAAAGTGCAGTACAATCCCAATGTGGTAGGGATACTGCTCATCAACCCGGATAACCCAACCGGTATGGTGTATCCGAAAGAAATTTTGGACCAAATTGTGGAACTGGCCAAAGAGTTTGGGTTGATCCTGATATCGGATGAGATCTATCACCAGATAACCTATAATGGTGCCCGTGCTTATGCGCTATCCGAGATTATTGATGATGTGCCAGGCATTGCCATGAAAGGGATCTCTAAAGAATTGCCCTGGCCGGGAGCACGGTGTGGCTGGATTGAATGCTACAACCGTGACAAGAGCAAAGACTTTGATGAGCTTTGCAATGCCCTGGATGATGCCAAGATGATTGAGGTTTGCTCCACTACATTGCCTCAAATGGCAATCCCTGAAATTTTGGGAGATGCCCGTTTTGATGAATACCGCCAAAACCTGAACGAACACATTGGGTGGCGAAGCAGCTTTATTGCTGATACTTTATCAGAAGTACCCGAACTGATTATCAACAAAACCTACGGCGCTTTTTATAATACCATTGTGTTTAAAGAGGGCGTGTTAAAGCCCGATCAGGAATTACAGATTGATAATCCCGCTGCCAAGGCAAAAGTGGAAGAATGGGTAAAAGATGTCCCGCTGGATTTTCGCTTTGTTTATTACCTGTTGGGAGCTACCGGTATTTGTGTGGTGCCCATTTCCTCCTTTTGTTCGGATTTGCTTGGCTTCCGCGTTACCTTGCTGGAAGAAGACGAAGAGATGTTAAAGAGAACCTTCCGGCAGATCAGAGATTCCGTGCGCGAGTATCTCGATTCCTGATAAACGCTGCTGATTTACCCACAGAAACTTTGTAATACTGATTTATAAACCGCGCTTTTCAAAAAGTTCGGAGGTTGATATCATACCATGAAAGAATCCGCAAAAAAGAGAATAGACGAGCAACAGCAAATTTTGCATGAGATCGTTGACCGGTTTTATGCGGGCGATTTTTTTAGTGTGAACCTTGCAGCTATGTTGCCTGAAGTTCCTGAGGATAAAAAGGTTTGGCTGCTGGGTGCCGGTAAAGCTTCGGTAGATATGGCCCGTCAGGTAGAAGATTTTTACGGTGAACAGATAGTAGATGGGATGGTGATTGCTCCCGAAGCTGAAAAGGGATTGTCACGCATACAAGTGTTTAAAGGGACGCATCCGTATCCGGACGAAGATTCTATTTCGTCTTCTTACGAATTGATGCAACTGGCATCACATATCCCTGAAGAAGATCAGGTGATATTTTGTTTGTCTGGCGGGGCCTCTGCACTTTTTAGCATACCAGCCGGAAATATTGAGCCTGAAGACTTAGGAGAAGCCTACCGGGTTTTACTGCGCTCCGGGGCTTCTATTCACGATATTAACACCGTTCGCCGTCATATCACCAAAACCGGCGGTGGAAAATTAGGTCAATTGCTTGCAAGTCATAACCTGCATTCCTTTTTACTTTCCGATGTTCCGGGCGACGGTCCTCACATTATTGGCAGCGGACCGACCGTGGCAGACCCAACGACTTTTAAGGAAGCATTTCAGAAATTGAAGCATCACCAACTATGGGAAAAGATGCCGCACAGCGTACGTATTCATATCAGTAAGGGGATGCACGGCAACATCCCCGAAAATCCCAAACCGGGTGAAGTAGACTGGCCAAATCACAAAGTAGAAGTGATCTCTGCTCCCAAAGAAAATGCCCAACAAATTGGGACCTATTTAAGCGACAAAGGCTGGCATGTACAGGTTGAGCCCGAAGCCTATGATGATTCCCTTCGTAAGGTGTCCAAGAAGATGTGCGGGGATGCCATTTCTGTACTCAGAGATAAATCCAAAAAAGAACAACCGGCTGCTTTCATTTATTATGGGGAAAGTACCGTTCAGGTTCAAGGATCAGGGAAAGGGGGACGTAACCTGGAGTTGGCGCTAAATGCTGCTATTTCATTGGAGGGTCAGCACCCGGTATCTGTGCTTAGCCTGGCTACTGATGGGGTAGACGGGCCGACCGATGCAGCAGGGGCTATTGTAGACTCACAAACCACACTGGCTGCCCGTAAGCAAAAGCTTGATCCAGAAAAATATCTTCAGGATAACGATTCCTATCATTTTCATGAAAAGGCAGGTACTATCATTAAAAAAGGTCCTACAGGAAATAACCTGATGGATTTACAAGTGGTGTTGGTGGGTTAAAAGGTTGGCATTATAGCTGTCGTTACATGCTCTTAATTACCGGCAGTAGATATAAAAATAGATGTCAGATTAAGTTTAGAGGTCATTCCGCGTCGGAGGCCCGGAATCTTATTGCTTGCCAGGTATCAATAGTTAAATTCAATGCAACAATTAGATCTCTGCCTTCGCAGGGATGACCTTAAAAATCCAATTTATCCTGTTTCACCTATTCTTATATTAAACTCACGCTAATTAGAACTCTGGCTTATTTGATCTGCATCAAAAGTAATGATGAAGCGGGTCCAGTCATCGGTTACAACAGATACGTCCCCATTAAAGCGCTCAGCCAGTACATGAATCAAGGTCATACCGAGTGAGTCACTTTCCTCTAAATTTAATTCAGCCGGTGCCACATTGCCCGTATTTTCGACTCTCAATTCCATTTTTTCTCCCTGTTGCTTGAAGGAGATATTGATTTTTCCTTTTTCAACATCTTTAAAACCGTGCTTGTAAGCATTGTTGATAAGCTCATTCAGTACAAGTCCAAATGGGATAGCCTGTCGAGTCTTCATTGAAAAAGGAGCAACATCAATGGTTACCTCAATATTCCGCTGATCGGAGGCGTAGGTTTGGGTTATTTCCTCGGTAAGTTCTGAGATATATACGTCCATGCTAATCTCAGATAGTGTGGTGGATTTATAGAGCTTTTCATGCACCTTTGCGATGGATTTTATTCTGGACTGGCTGGCTTCAAGCATATCCTGCACCTCTTTAGACATACCTTCTTTCTGAAGTTCCAGCATGCTTGAAATAATGGAAAGGTTATTTTTTATGCGGTGATGGATTTCTTTCAGGAGTATCTCTTTTTCTTCCAGAGATTTTGTGATTTGTTCTTCCTGCTTTTTTCGGGTTGATATATCCCGTACACTGCCAACTATCGCTTCGGGATTACCGTCTGGGCCGTAAACGAGCAACCGCGCATTGCTGACCCATACCCAATTGCCCGAGCGATCCTTAAGCCGAAATTCAACAGCCGGCATAAAGTTTTCGCTATCTGGTTGTTCATACCGTTCAACCACTTTTTCCATCTCTTCGCGGTCGTCAGGATGCATATTGTTGAAGATAAACTCAACACCTTCTTTCTCAAGCTTCTCAGGTTCATAGCCCAGCATGGTTTTAAGGGCCGGGCTTACGTATTCATATTTCCTGGTTTTGAGATTCATTTTGTAAAGAACGTCGCGGGAATTATTGAGCATGTCTTTAAAGCGCTCCTCACTTTTGCGAAGTGATTCTGCCCAGGCTGAGGTGCTTTTTATAAACCGGCGTGTAAGCCAACCACCAATACTAATCAGGGTAAGTCCAAATATGATGGTACTCCATCTTAAAAAACGGTTTACACTTCGGGCCATATCCCCCATGGCAATCGAAAAAGACTCTTTTATTTGACTGATATCGGCATCAAGCTGTAAGAGTTGGTGTGCCCATAATTGCTTTTGGTTTTCGGAAACCGGGCCTGCCTGAAGTGTGGTATGAATGGAATCGGCAATCTGATTCAACTCAGATACTTTTTCGTCTCCTCTTTCCCAGAGATCAAGCGCTTGTTGAACAGAAGTAGTCCATCTGAAACGGCGAAATAAGGAAATCATATGGGGAATATCATCTGGATGATTCTTGCCTTGCAATAAACCATTGTAGGTTTTTTGTGGATCGAAATCTTCCCTGATGAGTTCCTTACGGGCTTGTTGATCTCCAAGATTAATAAGAAGAAGTTCTTTATAGTACTCATAATGTTCCTCTTCCTGCGAAAAAATATAATTATTAAGATGAAGAACAGCTTCTTTTTGTGCCTTGGCCCAATAGCTTTCTGCAGTAATGATAGCACGTATCCCAGAGGTAGTGTTGATGGATACATTAACCAGCACGATCAAAGAAATGGCACAAATTATCCCGAAAAAAATAAGTGCATAAATCTTTCGATCAATATCCAGTCGATATTTACCGGCTTTTCCATCCATAATTTTTGCCTCAAATTGGAGATTATATTACATACTCCTAATATTGTCTTACTCTCTTTTTTAGACTCTCAATGGTTTATAGGCGAAGAACTCGGATCCCTCACCTATCGTTTCTCTGTCTCTAAACTGATTTAGCGGGTTAGCTTTTTGTATTTGATACGATGTGGTTGATCATCCGTTATTCCAAGACGTTGCTTCTTGTTCTCTTCGTATTCTTCAAAGTTACCCTCAAACCAATACACCTGGCTGTTGCCTTCAAAGGCCAGAATGTGAGTAGCAACACGGTCAAGAAACCACCTGTCGTGCGAAATTACCACGGCACATCCGGCAAAGTTTAACAACGCTTCTTCAAGTGCGCGTAGTGTGTTTACATCCAGGTCATTGGTAGGCTCATCCAAAAGCAGTACGTTAGAGCCTTCTTTCAGCATCTTGGCCAGGTGAACACGGTTACGTTCTCCACCGGAAAGCTCCGTTACTTTTTTCTGCTGATCGCTGCCGCTGAAGTTAAAACGAGCTACATACGCACGTGAATTTACTTCCCGGTTCCCGAGTTTGATGGTTTCATGTCCGCCAGAAATCTCTTCCCAAATGGTTTTGGAAGGATCAAGTGGCCGTTTTTGATCTACATAACCGAGGTCCACGGTATCACCGGTAATCAGTTTTCCGCTATCCGGTTCTTCCTCTCCGGTAATCATTTTAAATAAGGTGGTTTTACCGGCACCGTTAGGACCAATAATGCCAACAATACCGCCGGGAGGGAGGCGGAAGTTCATATCTTCAACCAGCAAGCGATCTCCGAATCCTTTTTTAACATCTTCGGCTACAATAACTTTATCACCGAGGCGAGGACCTGCTGGGATGAAGATTTCCATATCTTCCCGGCGCTTTTCATTCTCTTCAGAAAGCAGCTCTTCGTATTTGTTGATACGTGCTTTGCTCTTGGCTCTTCGTCCTTTGGGATTTTGTTGAATCCACTCCAGCTCTTGCTTCAGCGTTTTTTGTCGTTTGGATTCTTCTTTCTCTTCCTGTGCAAGTCGTTTTGATTTTTGATCTAACCAGGCACTGTAGTTGCCTTCAAAAGGAATACCTTCACCACGGTCAAGTTCCAGGATCCAGCCGGCTACATTATCAAGGAAGTAGCGGTCATGGGTTACAGCGATAACGGTACCTTCGTAACGGGCAAGGTGTTGTTCCAGCCAGCCCACGGATTCGGCATCCAGGTGGTTGGTAGGCTCATCGAGGAGCAGTACATCGGGCTCTTTCAATAATAGACGACACAAGGCTACACGGCGGGCTTCACCACCAGATAATACTTCTACCGAAGTGTCACCGGGAGGACAGCGGAGGGCATCCATAGCCTGCTCCAGCTTGCTGTCGATATCCCATGCTTCCGTCTGGTCTATTTTTTCCTGAAGCTTCGACTGTTTTTCGATGAGTTTCTCAAAATCGGCATCGGGATCGGAAAAAGCCGCATTCACCGCTTCGTATTCATTCAGCAGGTCGATGGTTTCCTGTACGCCTTCCTGCACAATCTCTTTTACCGTTTTGGAAGGATCCAGTTTGGGCTCTTGAGGCAGGTAACCAAAGGTGATGCCTTTTTGTACGCTAATGTCGCCCTGGTATTCCTGATCTTCGCCCGCAATAATTCGGAGTAAGGTAGATTTACCGGCACCGTTCAGGCCCAGTACGCCAATCTTGGCTCCATAATAAAAGGAGAGATAAATGTCTTTAAGAACCGTTCGGTTAGGTTTATAAACTTTTGAAACCCCAACCATCGAAAAAATAATCTTTGTATCGCTCAATGCACTGTAATTTGATTAGACAAAAAGTTAAGTGGGCAAAGGTACGAAATTGCCGGTAATTTTACGTGATGTGAATATCGAATTTAATGTTGGAGCAGGGTTTTACCGGGGAAGGGATTATATCGTATAAGAGGGTAGTATTTTTTTGTTTTGGAACAAATAGCGTTCTCCTGTTCTTTTGAAGAAACGTTAAGCTTAGTCACAGCTTAGTTTTCCACCGCCCCATATCTTGTGTCTCTTTGGAGAGACCGGTTTGCAAGCAGCCACCGCGCTGCTAAAAACCAGAGAGGGTAGTGTGGCTATTTCGTGGTTTAAGGCGCTGTTCGTGCCCTTGGCTTCCCTCTCCCTCGCTTCATGAGCACGCTCATTTCGCATGCCCTCTCCAAAGAGGGACAATTTCCTGGCCTGAATTAGTCTCACGAATCAAAATCACATTTATGACTTAGGATTGGAGCACATAATCCTCAAAATCTATACAATCCTGCAAAATCCCGGTTCAAAAAAAGAGAGTGCTTTAACCAACTGCGATGCAACAAGATACTCGCTTGGAAACGCCAAATCCTACTTTTAAACCCTTTAAAAGGATGTAAATCACATATTTTTATTTTCAAAATGGAATGAAAGTTATGGTTTTGTGTTTGTATTGGGTGACTATTTAATCATAAACAAACCCTATTCATCATGAGAACACTTAAAAAAATTACCGGAGTTTTTGCCTTAATGGCATTTCTTCTATCGACCAATTTACAAGCGCAAGACAGCGATATCGTAGAACTCGCTGTAGAAACTGAAGAACTTTCAACCTTGGTTACTGCCGTACAGGAAGCCGGGTTGGTTGAGACGCTACAGAGCGACGGTCCGTTCACCGTGTTTGCTCCTACCAATGAAGCTTTCGCAGCTCTTCCGGAAGGAACGCTGGAAATGTTGCTGAAGCCTGAAAACAAAGACAAACTGACTGCAGTGCTTACCTATCACGTAGTGCCTGCCAAAGTAATGTCTGGTGATTTAAAAGATGGAATGATGGCTGAAACCGTACAAGGAAGTAAAGCTACCATCAAGCTGAAAGATGGAATGGCATGGGTTGACGGTGCCAAAGTAGCTATGGCTGATGTCAATGCTTCAAATGGAGTGGTACATGTGATTGACAAAGTGATTTTGCCCCCAAGCATTGAAAAAGCATTAGCTTCTTCTGACGAAGAAAAGAAAGACAAGAGCTGGTAGTCATAGATCCAGACAGGACCATCCAAGCCGGAGTCATTGTGACTTCGGCTTTTTTTATTGGTCCCAGCCGAGGGTTAAAAACCCTGCACTTTTTGACTCGCTCCCAAGCTCCTGCTTGGAGGCGTCAATGTGAAGCTTCAGTAAAGAAAAGCATGTTAAAGCTCCGTCAATACGAATCTGGATTTTCAGGAATTTCACTGGACGAACAAGATTAAAAATCCTGGTAATCCACTAATCCTTTAAATCATGGTTCAAAATGAATAAGCAGAAATAGGCTCTCTAAATCAAAAACCTAAACAAGTGCGGCTGGTTATTCACATACTCATAATTAATTTTCGCCCTTTCCATACGCTCCAATAATGGCTCAAAATCATCCTTATCCTTGATTTCAATACCGATGAGGGCCGGTCCTTGTTCGCGACTGGTTTTCTTGGAATATTCGAAATGGGCAATGTCATCATCAGGGCCTAATACCTTGTTTAAAAACTCGCGCAAAGCTCCGGCACGCTGTGGGAAATCCACAATGAAATAGTGTTTCAGTCCTTCGTACAACATGGACCGCTCTTTAATTTCCGCCGTTCGGGTGATATCGTTATTGCTGCCACTTACCACGCACACTACGTTTTTGACTGCCAGCTCATCCTTTAGAAAGTCCAAAGCCGCTACAGAAAGAGCTCCGGCAGGTTCGGCTACAATGGCTTGCTCGTTATAAAGCTGTAAGATGGTACTGCAGACTTTGCCTTCGGGCACGGTTACGACTTTCTCCAATACTTCCTGGCAAATCTTAAAGGTATGGTCGCCCACGCGTTTTACAGAAGCTCCATCTACAAATTTGTCGATTTTTTCAAGGGATACGATTTTGCCGGCTTCCAGAGATTTCTGCATAGCTGGTGCTCCGGCAGGTTCCACCCCGATAATTTTGGTATTAGGGGAGAGCACACTAAAATACGAACCGATACCTGAGGAAAGTCCGCCGCCGCCAACGGGTACAATGATATAGTCGATGGGTTCTTCGGTATCTTCCAAAATCTCCTTGCCTACGGTACCCTGACCTTCAATAATTTTGGGATCATCAAAAGGGGGGATGAAAGCGGCCTCTTGTTCTTTACAGAACTTCATGGCTTCCTCAAAGGAATCGTCAAAAGTGTCGCCGATGAGCTTTACATCCACAAACTCTTTCCCGAACATTTTCACCTGTTTAACTTTTTGCTCAGGCGTGGGTACCGGCATAAAAATGGTGCCTTTGATTTGCTTTTTGGCACAGGCAAAAGCAACTCCCTGGGCGTGATTTCCCGCACTGGCGCATACAATACCATGCTGTAATTCCTCATCCGAAAGACTTTCAATTTTATGATAGGCTCCACGAATTTTGTAGGAGCGAACTACCTGTAAATCTTCTCTTTTCAGCCAGATGTTGGCTCCGGTCTGTTCGGAAAGCTGGTGGTTGTACATCAGGGGCGTACGTACGGCTACATCTTTAAGCACATGGGCTGCTTCCTGTATGTTTTGAACCGATACGGTGTTAGATGTTGTTGCCTCGGGCATTTTTTGATTGATGATTTATTATTTTTTATTGATGAATGGCTTGAGTTTAAAAAACAAGCGTTACATACTGCTTTAGTGTTAACCAAGGCCGTGAATAGTCTCTCCTTGAGGAGAGTACGGCTTTAGCCGGGAGAGGTGTTGGGGCCAGGGAGTAATTGCTTGTTTTAGGTAATGTACTCCTTGGCCACTTACACCCTCCGCACATTTTGGCGAGCCAAAATGATGGCACCTCCCTCAAGGGAGGATTTTATTTTTTGCCAGTTCCAATTTTTTGACTTGCTCTCAAGCTCCTGCTTCAGTAAAAGTATTATTTCTTGTTCCGCTGCTCTGCTGCGGAATGCCTGCCGGAACCTCTGGTTCCAATAGTTTAAATAGAGGCCTTTGCACCATTTACCCACCCCTTTATCCCCGCCAAGCGAGGAAACTAAATGTAAAAACTGAGAGGTGGATAATGACTAATTATTGTTTATAAAATCCATGCAGGCCTGTTTCAAGCGTCCCGCTTGGAACAAAGAACAAGGATCAGTAATACTTAGCCAGTCAAAGTTGGCTAAACCAAAAAAAAGGCGGACAAATCTGTCCGCCCTACATGGTTATTCAGCTGCTTCTTCTTCGACGGGGGTATTTTCCGGGCGTAGTTGTCGCACGGTAGACCCGGCTTTCCACATTTCGGATTCGCGGAGTTCAGCCAGTTCTTCTTCCAGCTTCTCGCGATAATCTTCCTTCGAGTTGGAGTCGATAGAACGCTGGGCCTCGCGACCTGCAGCCACTTCTTCATAAAGGTTTTCAAACACGGGCTTGGTGGCATCACGGAACTTCTTCCACCAGTCAAGAGCACCGCGCTGGGCGGTAGTGGAGCAGTTTGCGTACATCCAGTCCATGCCGTTTTCAGCTACCAGCGGCATCAGCGATTGCGTGAGTTCTTCCACCGTTTCGTTGAAAGCTTCAGAAGGAGAGTGGCCATTGGCACGGAGTACATCATACTGCGCCGCAAAAATACCTTGAATGGCGCCCATCAGGGTTCCGCGTTCACCCGTTAAATCACTGTACACTTCGTCTTTAAATGTAGTTTCAAACAGGTAACCTGAGCCTACGCCAATACCAAGTGCGGTAACGCGTTCTTTGGCTCGGCCGGTAGCATCCTGGAAAATAGCGTAACTGGAGTTCAGTCCGCGTCCTTCCAGAAACATTCTGCGCAAAGATGTACCGGAACCTTTAGGAGCAACCAGGATTACATCCACATCGTCAGGAGGGATGATACCCGTGCGGTCTTTATAGGTAATGCCAAAACCGTGAGAGAAATAAAGGGCATCGCCGGGATTGAGTGCACCTTTTACGGTATCCCAAACAGCAATTTGGCCTGCGTCGGAGAGCAGGTACTGCACGATGGTTCCTTTCTGAGCGGCTTCCTCAATTTCAAAAAGATTTTCGCCGGGTACCCAGCCGTCTTCCACGGCTTTGTCCCATGTGCTGGAGTTTTTGCGCTGCCCTACAATTACATTAAAGCCATTGTCTTTCAGGTTCAGTGCTTGTCCCGGTCCCTGAACTCCATAGCCCAATACCGCAATGGTTTCATCTTTTAGGGTTTCTCGTGCTTTGTCGAGCGGAAATTCTTCCCGCGTTACTACTTCTTCTTCGACTCCGCCAAAATTTAGTGTTGCCATGATATGTTAGTTGTTTGTTTTATGAGTGATTTAATATTCGTTGATCGCTCCGACGCAAAGCGTTTGGTGCGAGTAGTAATGTGAAATAGGTGTTTTGTTGATAATTTAAACGATGGTGACATTTACCCACCCCTTAATCCCCCGACAAGCCTGCCGGGGGAAACTCATTAAGGATAATAGTGGGAGAGTTCACCAATCTAAGTTTTTCAAAAGCATGATAATCAGGCTTCAGCTTCGGCTAAGAGCTTTTCAACATCCTTACCGATACCGTCTCGCTGCCGTGATACGGCAATGCGTCCGGAGCGTACAAATTCGTTGATGCCATACGGTTTCAATTCATCGAAAAGAGCCTTGGTTTCTCTGCGGAAACCTGATTTCTCGATCACTACAAAATGCTCTTCAATGGTTAGGAAACGGGCGTTGTGCTCTCGTACAATCCGCTCTATTTCCAGGCCATTGGTTAATGATTTGGTAGAAATCTTATACAAAGCCAATTCCTGCTGAACCACTTCCTTCTTGGTATAGTAGTCCGCTTTCAGTACCTCCACCTGCTTCTCGATTTGTTTCACCACTTTGATAACCTGATCAAGCGTTTCCGTTACCGCGATGGTAAACCGGTGGATGCCTTCGGTCTCGCTTTCAGAGGTAGTGAGGCTTTCGATGTTTATTTTCCGCTTAGTGAAAATGATGGTGATCCTGTGTAAAAGACCCACATGATTTTCAGTATAGGCGGTTATCGTAAATTCTTGTTTGTCTGATGTATTCATAAGATCACTCCAATCTAATTTCTGCGACTCCCGATCCACTCGGAACCATTGGGAATACATTGTTTTCTTTACCCACCATTACTTCAAGGAAATAAGACCCGTCATAGTTGATGAACTCTTCAATGGCTCCTTTGAGGTTTTCACGCTCGGTTACTTTAGCCGTGGGGATATAAAATCCTTTGGCTAACTGCTGGAAGTCCGGGTTGATGAGTTCGGTGGATGAATATCGTTTTTCGAAAAAGAGTTGTTGCCACTGGCGTACCATGCCTAAAAATTCATTATTCAGCAGCAGTACTTTTACTTTGGCTTTGGTTTGATAAATGGTGGCCAGTTCCTGAATGGTCATTTGTAATCCGCCATCGCCAACAACCGCAACTACGGTTCGGTCAGGGGCGCCAAGGGCTGCTCCAATTCCGGCCGGCAGGCCAAAGCCCATGGTGCCGAGTCCGCCGGAAGTAATATTACTTTTAGATTGGGTGAATTTGGTATATCGGCAAGCTACCATCTGGTGTTGACCTACATCGGTAACCAGGATATGATCACCACCGGTAACATCATTGATATGGCGGATAACTTCACCCATACTCAATACATCCGATTTGGGATGAAGCTCTTCATCAATCACTTTGTCCCATTCTTCCTGATCGCAATCCCGGAAACGTTGCAGCCATTCTTCGTGGCTGTTGGGCTTTACGAGCTTGTTTAGTTCGGTGAGGGATTCCTTGGCATCGCCCAACACAGGTACATCAGCCGGAACGTTTTTGTCAATTTCTGCGGGATCAATTTCCAGATGAATCACCTTGGCCTGCTTGGCGTATTTATCCAGATTTCCGGTCACCCGGTCATCAAACCGCATGCCCACGGCAATCAATACATCGCATTCGTTAGTAAGCAGGTTGGGTCCATAATTACCGTGCATCCCCAACATCCCCACATTTAAGGGGTGATCGGTTTCCAGGGCCGAAAGCCCCATGATGGTCCATGCAGAGGGAATACCTGTTTTTTCAATAAACTGCTTGAATTCCTTTTCGGCATTTGCAAGAATCACTCCTTGCCCAAAAAGCACATAGGGACGCTCCGCATTGTTAATCAACTCGGCGGCTTCAGCCACTTTAGACATATCCAGCTTGGGTTTGGGTTTATAGCTTCTGAGCGAGGTACAAGGCTCGTATGCAAAGTCGAACTCCTCAAACTGGGCATCTTTGGTGATATCAATCACTACGGGGCCAGGTCGGCCGGACCGTGCTAGGTAAAATGCTTTTGCCAATGCCTGTGGGATTTCTTCCGCTTTCGTGATTTGAAAATTCCACTTTGTTACGGGCATGGAAATACCCAGCACATCGCATTCCTGGAAGGCATCGCTTCCCAATAGAGAAGAAGGCACCTGCCCCGTAATGCACACAAGGGGAGTGGAATCGATTTGGGCGTCGGCGATTCCTGTAATCAGGTTAGTGGCACCCGGACCCGATGTGGCGAGGCAGACTCCGACTTTACCATTGGCGCGGGCATAACCCTGTGCCATGTGAATAGCACCCTGTTCGTGCCGTGAAAGCACGTGATGAATGCTGTCCTGATGGTCATAAAGGGCATCATACACCGGCATAATAGCGCCGCCGGGATACCCAAAAGCCATATCGACATTCTCTTGTAGCAGGATCTGGACAATAGCTTCGGCCCCGGTCATGCGTTTAGTCGTCTTTGGTTTTTGTTTTGTTGATTGTTCGATGGTCTCTACAGTTCCCATAATGAGTGAGATTAAATGTTAAAACTCGTCTGTTACACAGCCATTGGAGGCCGATGAAACGGTTCGGGCGTATTTATAAAGGGTACCGCGGTTTTCCTTCAAGGGAGGGGCGGTCCAGTTCTCTTTGCGTTCGGCAAGTTCTTCGTCTGAAATCAACACGTTGATTTCTCGTTCTATAGCATCAATGCGGATGGTGTCTCCGTTTTGTATCAAGCCAATGGCACCGCCCACCTGGGCTTCCGGGGTGATATGCCCCACTACAAAACCGTGAGTACCTCCTGAAAAGCGTCCGTCGGTGATCAGGGCAACGTCGTTGCCTAAACCGGCGCCCATGATGGCAGAAGTAGGTTTCAGCATCTCCGGCATTCCGGGGCCGCCCTTGGGCCCGCAGTATCGAATAACAACGACATCGCCGGCTTCCACTTCACCGTTTCTAATGCCTTCATTGGCATCTACTTCATTTTCAAATACACGGGCGGTTCCTTCAAAAACTTCGCCTTCTTTACCAGTGATTTTTGCTACCGAGCCTTCCGGCGCAATATTGCCATATAAAATCTGTAAGTGCCCGGTTTTCTTGATGGGCTTATCCAGCGGATAAACAATGTCCTGTGTTTCATCCAGGGGAGCTACTTCAGCCAAATTCTCGGCCAGTGTTTTTCCGGTGATGGTGAGACAGTCTCCATGCAGCATGTCATTGTTCAACATAAACTTGAGTACCGCTGGTACACCGCCTGCTTTGTGCAGGTCTTCCATTACGTACTGCCCGCTGGGTTTCAGGTCGGCAAGGAAAGGAGTGGAGTCACTGAGTCGCTGGAAGTCATCCAGTCCGATATCAATATCCGCCGTTTTTGCGATGGCAATCAGGTGCAATACTGCGTTGGTAGATCCGCCCAAAACCATCACCAATCGGATGGCATTTTCAAAAGATTTTTTCGTGAGGATATCGGAAGGCTTAATATCATTTTCTAACAAATAGCGCAGATGTTTTCCTACTTCTTCGCATTCCAACACTTTGGAGCTGTCGTTGGCGGGATTAGATGAATTATAGGGCAGAGCTAATCCCAGGGCTTCAATAGAAGATGACATGGTATTGGCAGTGTACATTCCGCCGCAAGCACCGGGTCCGGGACACGCATGATGAATCACATCCTTAAACTCCTCTTCTAACATCTTCCCGCTAACTTTTTCGCCCCAGGCTTCAAAAGCGGATACCACGTCTAGTTTTTTTCCATTGTGATGTCCCGGTGCAATCGTACCGCCATATACCAATATAGAAGGACGATTTACGCGAATCATAGCCATCAGGGCGCCCGGCATGTTTTTATCGCAACCTACGATTGCCGCAAAGCCGTCGTAAGCCATGCCTTTAACCACGCTTTCCATCGAATCGGCAATGATATCGCGAGAGGGGAGCGAATAGCGCATACCCGGCGTACCCATCGAAATACCATCGCTAATACCGATGGTGTTAAAGATGAGCCCGTTCATATCGGAATTCTCAATTCCTTTTTTCACGTGAACGGCCAGATCGTTGAGGTGCATATTACAGGGGTTGCCCTCGTATCCCGTGCTTGCTACTCCGATGAGAGGTTTCTGCAGGTCGTCGTCGTCCAGCCCGATGGCATGTAGCATCGCCTGGGCTGCAGGCTGGGAGTCGTCTTGAGTTACCTGTTTACTGAATTTATTTAATTCCGCCATGTAAATGAGTGAGTCTGAGATTCTTGTCAAAAAGCTTAATCCAAAAAAAAAGCCTTCCGGTTTAGGGAAGGCTTTTTGTCAGTAATCATAATCGTGATGTCGTCACAAAGCTTTCCCTGATTGGTATGAACTACCAATGACTTGAATAATGACCAGAGAAATAATGACAGACAGCATAATTAAACGTTTATTTCGACCACAAAGAAAAGCTGATTTACATTCAGTATCAACTTTATTGTTTGTATAAGATTTTGATTAATGGGATGCCCAAACCGTTAGTTGCTGGCATTTCGTGGAGTGAATTTGCCTTTAATGACTTCCTGAACGGGTTTTTGATGGATTTTTGCCTCCAGCCAGGATATGATGTCCAAATATAAAAATGGCCTTTTTTGATAGGGCATTTCGTTTATTTCAAGCAATCGGTCACGCAGTTTGATAAACCGATCCTTGAGTGTTGAACCATTTGTTTTCCCCAAGTCTTGCAGAAATTTAAGGATTTCCTGCTGTACCAGGTTCAGATCATTCATCTTGCGAAGGAAGCGATATACCGAGCGAATTTGATACTCAACAAGGTTTTGATTTCCAAGTTCATAATGGGCAATCAGGTTTAGGATGCGTGCAAAACAATGCAGGTCCTCCCGCAGTTTCTGGTCGTGGTAGTTGATGATTTTATTGAGATACTCGATGGCTTTTTCATTCTTCCCAGCGCCAAAGTATAGGCAAGCTATTTTGTAATAAAACACCAGGATACGGTGTGGATCAATCTGCTGGGAATATTTCTCGATCTTTTGATTCAGTTCAGGTACCATTTCCGTACCCTCAGTAAAAGTACCAGCCATAAAGTGACTGTTAATTTTGGAGGTATAGAGATACATAAAGCCCAGGGTTTCCAGGTTTTCATTAGACCGTGTCGGGGGATCTTTGAGAAATGCTTCCAGCTTATTTTTCACTTTTTCATGCTTTTCGTAGTGCCCCAAGATGAATAGTGCTTCCAGTAAAACATGCTGCCCTTTTAAGTACCAGATGGGTTCCAGTTCCAGCATATCGGGGTTGTTGTTAAATAAGTCTACCCATTTCTGGGAATACCGGTATTGGAGCAGGAAGTCCTGTACAATGAGGCTGTACCAGGCATAAGAGACATTCAGGTAAAGCTGTTCGAAAAAACCAAGTCCTTCCCGGCTAATGTCCTTCAGTTCTTTTTTAAAATACCGGCTGATGTTCTCGTAGTCACGTTCATCCCGCACATGACCTGCTTTTATGTATATGCCGTATAGGCGAAGCGAGAGATTGGCCAAGCGGTTGTAATTATTGAGTGTATCAATTTTTTGTTCGGCTTGTTCAATCAGCTCATCAGCACGGTTTTTTAGGCTGCGGGTGATGTACTGAGATTCAATAATGCGTTCAAAAGTAAGAATCTCGTACTCCAGCGAATGCCGGTGATTTTGAGTTGCCAGGGATTTGGCTTTGTCTAACAGGCGCAGGCTTTGGATGTATAAGCCTTTATTATACAGGATACGGGCGTGGTCAATCTGTTCCCGCAAATAAATATCCACATTATGGTTGATGTTGGTAAGCCTGAGACTGGTAAGTATTTGTTTGTATAAGTGTGCTTTGAGGTTTGAAAACTGACGTTTTTTGACTCCTTTGAGGCTTTTGATGATATGGTCCTCATCGTATTCATCCACCTTGTCGATAGCATCAAACAGTTTAATAAATTTGGCATCGGGACTGCTGTTGCGGGTGGCATAAATCTTGAAAGCACGCTTTTCTGCCTTTGTCAACGATTTAATCAGTTGATAAAGATAGTCATTTGGTTGGTTGGCCATTGTATAAAATAAGTGAGTGTGAGTGTGCTAACTTACTGAAAATTAACTATCTATTGAAATAGCCGGAATTCTTGGGTGTCGTAAATACTATCAAATGTGGTTTTATGCTTTATATATATGCGCCTACATTCGGCCCAGTTACTTGAACTTTGACCAGAGAAAGTAATTGACACGGCTTTAAGTTAGAAAACCTCAGACTAATGCCAAATACACAAATACAGATATTCGATACTACGCTTCGCGATGGCGAACAAGTTCCCGGCTGCAGGCTCAACACCGAGGAAAAAATTGAAATTGCCCGGGAGCTTGAAAGGCTAGGCGTGGACGTGATGGAAGTCGGGTTCCCCGTTTCCAGTCCAGGCGACTTTGAGTCCGTGAAGCAAATCTCACAAATCATTACTGAGTCTACGGTGTGCGGGCTCACCCGCGCCGTACAAAATGACATCGAAGTAGCAGCTGAAGCCCTCGAGGGGGCGAAGCGTCCTCGTATACACACCGGTATCGGAACCTCCGACAGCCATGTGTTTAATAAATTACGCACTACCCGTGAAAAAGTAATTGAACGCGGGGTAGACGCGGTTAAACTGGCTAAGAAATACGTAGAAGACGTAGAGTTTTATGCCGAAGATGCCGGACGTACCGATAACGAATACCTGGCCAAAGTAATTGAAGCGGCAATCAAAGCCGGTGCAACGGTAGTTAACATTCCGGATACCACCGGTTACTGCCTGCCTTCTGAATACGCCGAAAAAATCAAATACCTTAAAGAAAATGTGAAAGGTATTGATAAGGCCATCATCTCTACGCACTGCCATAATGATTTGGGACTGGCTACGGCCAACTCCATTTCCGGTGTGCAGAATGGAGCACGGCAGATTGAATGTACCATCAATGGTATTGGTGAGCGTGCCGGAAATGCTTCTCTGGAAGAAGTAGTGATGATCATGCGTAAACACCATGATCTGAACTTTGACACGAATATCAACACAAAATACTTGTGCGAAGTAAGTGCGCTGGTATCCGCAAAAATGAATATGCCGGTACAAGCGAACAAAGCCATTGTAGGCTCAAATGCTTTTGCACATTCCTCAGGTATTCACCAAGACGGTGTGATTAAATCCCGCGAAACCTATGAGATTATTGATCCTGAAGAAGTAGGAGCTTTGGAGTCATCCATCGTACTTACCGCTCGCAGTGGCCGTGCCGCCCTTCACTATCGCGCCCAAAAGCTTGGTTTTGAACTGAGCCGTGAAGAACTGGATCACTATTATAAAGAATTCCTGAACTTGGCCGATCAGCAAAAAGTAATCCAGGACCAGGACTTGATCAACATGTTTACCGTTGCGGCCACAGGCTGAGGAATATCGAACATTCAACATCGAACATTGAAGAAGGAAATCTTGAAAGTTCGGATGTTTAAATAATCTTTGCTCCTGTAAACGAATTTCCCCTCTTGGGAGGGGAACAAGGGGAGGGTCGATGAATCCAGAGTTCGAAAATTAGCTGGTTATCTATTATACTCGCTCCAGACGCTTTGCGATGGAGTGCAAACAGCCATTTCCGATTTTGTTGGAGTTAATACCAAACCTGTCGGGTTTTTAAAACCTGACAGGTCTTTTTTAAAAAAGAATATTAAGTAAGAAGAAGTTTATTCATACATGCCTAAGACGTTATTTGATAAAGTTTGGGATAGTCATATTGTTACAGAGGTCGAGGGAGGGCAGGAAGTGCTCTATATCGACCGGCATTTCATCCATGAGGTTACAAGTCCGCAAGCTTTTAGCGGTATTCGCGAACGTGGAATCGATATTTTCCGTAAAGAAAAGATTGTAGCTACGGCGGATCATAATGTGCCTACCAAAAATCAGCACCTGCCTATAAAAGACGCACTTTCTAAACTGCAGGTGGATGCGCTGGAACAAAATTGTGAAGATTTCGGGATTGAACTCTATGGACTAGGACACCCTTACCAGGGGATCGTTCATGTGATTGGGCCCGAGCTGGGAGTTACCAAACCGGGCATGACCATTGTTTGTGGCGATAGCCATACTTCAACTCACGGGGCATTTGGTGCAATTGCATTTGGGATTGGAACTTCGCAAGTAGAACAGGTGATGGCCACGCAATGTTTGCTGGTGGAACGTCCAAAAACCATGCGCATCACTATTGACGGGGAGCTGGGTGAAGGCATTTATGCAAAAGACATCATTTTGTATATCATCTCCAAGCTGGGAACCGGTGGCGGAACCGGACATTTTGTAGAATATGCCGGCAGTGCTATCCGAAGCCTTTCTATGGAAGCCCGTATGACGATCTGTAATATGAGCATTGAGATGGGAGCCCGTGGTGGCATGATTGCTCCAGACGAGACCACTTTTGAATACGTGAAAGGCCGCGAATTTGCTCCCAAAGGGGAGGAATACGAAAAGGCCGTTAAGTACTGGAAAACCCTCTATTCCGATGATGAAGCCATTTTCGATACGGAATACACCTTCCCTGCTTCCGATATTGAGCCGATGATTACCTATGGTACTAATCCCGGAGCGGGTATTAAGGTAACCGGAAATGTACCTACCGAAGAAGAGGTAGAGAATCCCGACGGGCTCAAAAAGTCCCTGGATTATATGGGGTTAGAGCAAGGAGAAGCTTTATTGGGCAAAAAGATAGACCACGTCTTCATCGGAAGTTGTACCAACAGCCGGATTGAAGATTTACGTATCGTGGCTGATTTTGTGAAAGGGAAGAAGAAGGCCGATCACGTAAATGCGATGATAGTACCCGGATCACGACAAGTACAGCAGCAAGCACAGGAAGAAGGAATTGATAAGATTCTGGCGGAAGCAGGTTTTGAGCTTCGGCAATCGGGCTGTTCGGCTTGTTTGGGGATGAATGAAGATAAAATTCCCAAAGGCGAGTACTGTGTGTCTACCTCCAACCGGAATTTCGAAGGACGCCAGGGCCCCGGTGCCCGCACCATGCTGGTTAGTCCGCTTACCGCCGCTGCCATAGCCATTGAGGGCAAAGTGGTGGATCCACGAGAATTTATCATGCAAAAAGTAGCAGTGTAAGAGTTTATTATGGAGAAGTTTAACGTTTTAAAATCTACAGCGGTGCCCCTTCCTGAGGAGGATGTGGATACCGATCAAATTATCCCGGCGCGATTTCTGAAAGCCGTGAACAAAGAGGGCTTCGGTGAAAACCTGTTCCGTGACTGGCGATACGATTCAGAAGGGAATCCAAAAGAAGATTTTGTACTGAATAACGACAAATATTCCGGTCAGATTTTGGTGGCTGGACGCAATTTTGGTTGCGGTTCAAGTCGTGAACATGCGGCCTGGGCCCTTACTGATTATGGGTTTAAGGCTGTGATATCCAGTTATTTTGCCGACATTTTTAAGGGTAATGCCTTGAATAACGGATTGCTTCCTGTGCAGGTGAGCGATGAGTTTTTGAAAAAAGTGTTATCGGAGGTTCAGAAAAAGCCATCCACTCCGATAATAATAGACCTGCCGGAGCAAACGGTATCGCTGGAGGATGGAAGTACGGAAAGTTTTGAGATCAACGATTATAAGAAGATGTGCATGCTTAACGGGTATGATGACATCGACTTTCTGTTGAGCCAGAAGGACAAGATAAAAGCATTTGAACAACAACACGTAGAGTTTTAGGAATGAAAAAGAAGATAGCAGTATTACCCGGAGATGGTATTGGCCCGGAAGTCACTAAACAGGCCGTAAAGGTGCTGGAAGCAGTGGCTCACCGTTTTGGCCATGAATTTGAATATGAGAAAGCGCTGGTAGGCGCTGCCGCTATTGACGAAACAGGCGATCCGCTGCCGGATGAAACACTTCAGGTATGTTTGGATTCTGACGCTATTCTTTTTGGCTCCATTGGCGACCCCAAATACGACAATGATCCCAAAGCCAAAGTACGCCCTGAGCAGGGATTGCTGAAGCTGCGGAAAAGCCTGGGATTATATGCCAACATTCGTCCGGTTAAAACCTATAAGTCGTTGATTGATCATTCCCCTCTGAAAAAAGAGCGGGTGGAAGGGACTGATTTAGTGGTATATCGCGAACTTACCGGTGGCATCTATTTTGGAGAAAAAGGACGCAGTGAGGATGGCGAATCGGCTTACGATCATTGTAATTACTCTGTGGAAGAAATTGAACGCATTGCTACCATGGCTTTTGAAGCGGCTCAAAACCGCCGAAAAAAACTGACTTTGGTTGATAAAGCAAACGTGTTGGAAACTTCCCGACTTTGGCGCCAAACTGTTCAGGCCAAAGCGCCCAACTATCCCGATGTGGATGTAGAATACCTATTTGTAGACAATGCAGCCATGCAGTTGATTCTGCGGCCCAACCAGTTTGATGTAATCCTCACCGAAAACATGTTTGGGGATATCATTTCCGATGAAAGCAGTGTAATAACGGGTTCCATCGGCTTGTTGCCTTCTGCTTCTATAGGCGAAAAGAATTCATTATTTGAGCCCATTCACGGAAGCTACCCGCAGGCAGCCGGCAAAGATATTGCCAATCCGGTAGCTGCAATCTTATCCGTAGCTATGATGCTGGATCATTTTGGCCTGCATGAAGAAGCCGAGATGATCAATACCAATGTAGATCACATGATTAAAAAAGGTCTCGTTACACAAGATTTGGATGACCACAATTTCATCACCTGCTCCAAAGTAGGGGATGTGCTGAGCCTGTTGTTGGATAAAACCGTGTCCAATGCCCGCTTTGAAAATATGTTCGAAGGCAAACTGCCGGTTATTTAGGTGTTGCGGGTTTGCGTGGTTCGAGTTGCGGGTTACTCCTTGATACTCGTTACCAAGCTCCGGCTTGGTAATGCATATTGGAAGCTCCAGCTTCCAGGGATGTTGGTGCTAAGGCTTACGGTATCGAATTTAAGACAGGACAGGGTTTGGGTTTTCGGATTCGCTAATCCTGCCTCTTTAGGTGAGTAAGGGCGCATTGCAATGCGCCTTTACTGTGTGTAACATCACTGCTCAAACATCTCATCTCTCTTTTCCCGTAATTCTTCCACCAAATCTGCAATGGCAGCGGGGGGATTATGGTATTCAAACACCACTTTTTTGTTGATGTCGGGGGATTGAATCTCCAGCCATTCGGCACCGCCATCGGCGCAGTCGGGGCAGCCGTAAACATCATCAAGGGCAAGAAAAACCTCCTTATCCACCGAACTTGTCCAGCGATTCCATTCCTCTGCACTCACTTCAGTTTTGGCATAAACTTCCGCCTCTTCATTATTAGGAAGTCCACGATCATCAACCCTAAGCACCGCCTCCCGACTATTAAGTGAAAGCTCCTGGAAACAGTTTCCTATACACATTCCAAATGACTGTCCCGCTTTTATGGTGTAGTTGGTAGAAACAATGCCATCCTGAGTGCAGGCAGATAAAAACAGGACGAAAAGGATAAGAGTAAAGGGGTAGAGCTTTCTCATATTAAGGTATAGGTTAAAGTGAATTAAGGGTAAAAGAATAAGCTATCATTAATCCATACGTCCTTGAGGTTCACTTCGCTACATGCACCCTCAGTTTGTAATAAGAATAGATATAGAAGTGTTTAGTGGACATTCCGCGGCGTAGGCCGGAATCTTATTGTTTGCCGAATATCAATAGTTGGATTCAAAGTAACAATTAGATCCCTGCCTTCGCAGGAATGACCTTAAAACCTCCTATTAGCTCGGTTTTACGTATTCTTATCTCGAGCTCACGTTAAATTTTAACGATTTTCGAAAAAGTAGAAACCGTCAATGATATCAAGGTAAACGCCATCGAAGCGGGAATTCAATATTTTCTGCAGGTACGAATCCTCGCCGTTATATATGATCCTCTTCCACTCAGGGTCCCAGTATTTCACTTTATAATTACCTTCCCAGTTGGGGTTCTCCCGCACCAGCCAGTTAGGGTTGCCGGTATGCCAGCCGGGTTGCCAGTAAAAACGGTAATCTTCGGCTTCCCCAATACTCATATAACTGATAACCAAACGTTTGCCTCCATTTTCCTTTTGCCGGAGCGCCTCAACATCTTCATCTGTGAACAGGTTCTTATTCCAAAAAGCATCCATAATCAATACATCGTAATTGGTGTTTTGGATAGCAGAGATATAATCGGCTTTGGTATCAAATTCCTGCATGTTCAACAAATACAGAAAATTCTCTGCCTCAGAAAGCTGTGTGATATCACGGTCGTTTTCACCGGGCAAGTTTTCGGGGTAATCCGGAATTACGGTGAGGTCACGCTCCGGGGCAGCAAAAGAGAGAAAATCCAACGCCTGGTTTTGTGAATACGATTGATTGGCCTTGAAGGGTGTGTGGCAATAATCAGTTACCAGTACAGTTTTTCCCGTATCTTTGCCAACAGCCAGTTGTTCCAGCAGCCGGTTGGTTGCACGGGCCGGCGTGGGTTGATTATCTTCTTCATACCCAAAAAATAAATCCTCTTGTCCAAGTCCATCAATGGCATTTAAATACTCGGTAGCAGGGCTGTCATCAACAGTGAGCAACTCGTGCCCATTCTGTGGGATCACAATGAAGTCCTCGTCTTGTTCATGGGCATAATCCGCAATTTCCTGCACAAAGGAACGCATTTCTGCACGGTAGTCTGTAGTATCATTGGTGCCAATTATTCCACACGCAAAACTGGTAATAAACAGAAATAAGAGAAAGGGTAAAAGTGTGCGCATTGCTTTGTATTTTGAATGATAAACGAGATTGAATTTAAGGCTCTGATTTGCAGGAATTATTTAAAAAGGCTGAAGCCAATTTACAGAAAATTTGGGGATTTAAAGCATTCCGTCCCGGGCAGGATGAAGTAGTTCAGGCTGTATTTGAGGGTAAAAATACGTTAGTGCTATTTCCAACGGGCGGAGGTAAATCACTTTGTTACCAGGTGCCTGCAACGGTTTTTGAAGGGATGACGCTGGTTATTTCTCCCCTCGTTGCCCTGATGCAAGACCAGGTTCAGGCATTAAAAGTCAAAGGTATTTCGGCGACTTTTATCAACAGTACCATTCCATCTTACGAAGTTGAGCAACGTTTGGTCAATGCCCGCAACGGCATGTACAAGCTCCTCTACTGTGCACCAGAACGATTGAAGACCAGTCTCTGGGAGGCCGAACTTCCAAATCTTAATATTGATCTTGTGGCGGTGGATGAAGCACACTGCATCAGTCAATGGGGACATGATTTTCGTCCCAGCTACCGCGAAATTCGAAGCTCATTGGAATCCATTGCCGATCAAACACGCTGGCTGGCGCTTACCGCTACCGCTACACCTGAGGTTCAAAAGGATATAACAGATTCTTTGGGTTTTGAAACACCGAATGTCATCTCTCGTGGTTTCTCCCGACCAAATCTAAAATGGTGGGTCGTTTCATCACCCCAAAAAACAAAAAAACTGGAAGAATCAGTCACTAAGGCAGCCAAACGCGGAGACGGACTTGTTTACGGAGGTACCCGGAAAAATTGTGAGCGGTTGGCCAAGCGGTTTTCTTCTCTGGGTATTAAGTCGGAGCCTTATCATGCCGGTATCGCATCCGATCAACGCAAAGCCATTCAAAAGCGATGGATTGATGGGAAAACCCCGTTGGTTGTAGCTACAAATGCTTTTGGGATGGGCATCGACAAGCCGGATTGCCGGTATGTGGTGCATGAAGAAATGCCGTACTCGCTGGAGGCTTATTACCAGGAAGCCGGCCGGGCCGGCCGTGATGGCAAAGAAAGTTATCCTATTTTGTTATACAGGGAATCGGATTACGCGAAGGCGGAGAGGCGATTGGATGAAAACTATCCCACCAGAGATGAGCTGGAACATGCCTACCGTATTTTGTGCGACAGCTTTAACCTGGCCATAGGCTCAGAAATGGAGGAATCGGCTTCGTTTGACATAAATCAGATTATCAAGCGGGGAAAATTGTCGTATGGGAAAGCCCGCTCTGCCATGCGGCTGCTTGATCAGTTTGATATTATTGCCATGCAGCAGGAAGTGGAGCCTGCCGTAGGCGTGCAGTTCATGTTAAGTCAGTCGGGACTTAAGGCTTTTCGGGAGCAGTGTGAAAACGATGAGAAAGCGGAATTTGTAGATAAGCTGGAACGACTTTACGGAACCATGGCCTTTCGGGATATGGTGCAATTGGATGAAAAGTATGTGCTGGAAAAACTCTCGGTTCGCCGCAATGCTTTAGTAAAGGCGCTAAATGTACTGATGCAGAACGATCAAATCCTGGCTTTCGAGATGCACAAAGAACGTACGTTGGTAAAAGTGCTGGAGGCCCGGTCATCCAAATTACATTTATCAAAAAAAGAAGTAGAAGCTCATCGGGACAATATCTTCCGGAAGCTGGAACTGATGCATGGCTACGTTCGCACAGAAACCTGCCGTGAGGTATATCTGCGCAATTATTTTGGGGATACTTCGGCTAAACCCTGCGGCCATTGTGACAATTGTCTGCGTACTACAAAGGGAGATAATTCAACGCCGGATAATGAAGAGCTAAAGGCAGTATATGCTTGTCTCAAGCAAGATGAACAAACCATTGAAGATTTATGCAGCCAGACCGGTTTGCCCAAAAAAACGGTACTGCAATCGGTTCAATATTTAATTCGGGAAGAGCGGATCACTACAAACCCTCAGCGGCCGGGATATTATACGCTGTTGGTTTAAGGTGATATGGTGATTGGGTGATATGGTGGTGGGAGTGGTTTTTGGGAGTTTCGGCTTGGGTGGGTAGTATTCACAAACACCTCTCACAATCAGTGCAGGAACTAACTGCACTGATTGATCTCTCCTCAAGGAGAGACTTCTCCGAGGTAGTATAGAGGATTTGCTGGTGGATTAGGTACAAGATGTTGAATTTCACTCCCAGAAAGTCCTCCCTTCGCCTGTGCCGAGCATTCGGTAAGGGAGGTGCTCGGTTTTTGATTTATCAAAAACAGGCGGAGGGTGTACAATAGTAACTAAAGATTGGGCAATTTCAGGGGATTATCTCTCTTCATTCCCACTCAGTCCAAGTACTCAATTTCCCAAAGTATCTCTGTTGATAAGTGAGTCGGCGATGGCCACAGAATCTTGTGGGGAAAGGGAGTCGGCTGCAGATAGAGAATCTGCAAGAGCTACAGAATCCGGGTGGTTGCTATACACTGCTTTCATCGAATCGATGTGAGCCTGCAGGTTTTTTTCTTTGTGTTCCAGCCAGGCGGTAGCGGCTTCAATACGCTCAATCTGTGCCTGCACGTCGCTTTGGTAGAATTTATGGGAAGATGCAAAGGCAGCTTCCTCGATCTCATATTTTTCAAATACCAGCTGTTTGAGCGAATCCACATTCACACTGTCAGGGCGGGCGCTGGCATAGGTGCGGATATGCTGCAGTTCAATCATCACATCCATGTATACCGGTTCCGGAAGTAAGTTATCAGGAGGCTGTGGTTTTTCCACGCCCCGGCATCCTGCAAAAAGAAACAAAATGCCGAGTGTGGAATAACTAATAATCCGTTTGAGAGCCATGCGTGCTACTCTTTTTCGTTGGGGTTCTTGGGGTTAAGCGGACGCATGGTGATCTCATTGATGAGGTAGTTATCATCCGTTTCCAGTAAAAACTTCACCGTGCTTGAAATATCGGTGGTTTTCATCATGTTGGGATGATTTTCAATGCCTTCAATCTTACTGAACAGTTCGGTATCGATAGAACCCGGGAATACGCAAGTCACTTTAATAGCGTCGTAGCGGAGTTCTTTGAATAAAGCCTCACTGAATCCTCGAACGCCAAATTTGCTGGCATTGTAACCGGAAATGGTTGGGTTACCTAACAGGCCGGCAATGGAGGCAATGTTAATAATGTGGCAGGTATTTTTATTGGCTTTCATCAGCGGTACGATAAGGCGGGTGAGATAAAAAATGCCATTAAGGTTTACGTTGATCATGTTGTGCCATTCATCCAGCGAGAGGTCTTCTACATTGGCAGAACGCATAATGCCTGCGTTATTAATCAGGATGTCGGGTTGATGCTTACGCCCAAAGGTTTGGTCAACCCATTTTTCCAGCTTATCAGCTTCCGTCACATCCATAGTTACCGGGTGAAAAGCATCGCCCAATTCTTTCTGTAATTCTTGAAGTTTGTCCTTGCTGCGTGCCAGTCCGTACACTTCTGAGCCGTTTTTTACCAACATACGGCTGAATTCGGCGCCGATGCCGCTGCTTGCTCCTGTGACGATGGCAATTTTTGAATCAAGATTCATGCTAAAAATGGTATTTTGTGTTCATAACTCCGTGCATAAAGTACTACAAAAAGATGAGCAAATTCGATTCCGCTTCGCTAAAAAAACAATTATTCCTTGATGTGGGAAATACGGCCGTTAAAGCCGTTTACAAAGAGGGGATGGCCTGGAAAAAGGTAGACGCCCATTCGGCTCAAACCGGAAAGCAACTTATCCTGTGGATAGAGAATCATCGCGATGATTTTAGTGAAATCGTACTGGCCGGTGTTCGAACGGAGGTTCAGCAAGCACTGGTGGGAGAGCTTCAGCAAGCGGATTTTAACATTAAGACCGTCACTAATAAAGATATCCCCCGCGATCTTTTAGATTATGAAACGCCGGATACACTGGGTATCGATCGATTTTTGGCCTGTTATGGAGCCACCTTTCAAACCAAAGAGGCGGTAGTGGTTATTGATGCGGGCACCGCCACAACCATCGATTATATGGGACGGGATAAAATATTTAGGGGCGGAGTAATTGCACCGGGATTGACGGCCTTTACCGAGCTGCTACCCAAACACGCACCGGCTTTACCCAATGTTGAAGTAGAAATCCCGCAAAGCTGGCCGGGAAAGTCCACCATTCATTCATTACAATGGGGACAGGCAGGTTTCTATAAATTTGCTTTACAAGCTATGCTGAATGAATATGAGAAAGAATTCGGGCAGTTTGACTTATTTATAACCGGCGGCAACAGACAAACTATCCAGCAGCTTTTATCCATGGATTCGAAATTACGCCCCTATCTTATTTTTGAAGGATTAGAAAAACTCATCTAAATAAAACGGTAACAGTTATAATACTGCTGAAATTTAAAGATCAGGCGACTCACAATTCAAAATTCAGCATTAAAAATTAATCCTTCATCTTTAATTTTGAATCTTAAATCCTTAATTCCTTTACCCTCGTTCCACACGCTCTGCGTTGGAACGCATTGATGGTTTTATAGGCTGAATCTTTTAAATAGCTCTTCTTGAGAAGTCTAAGTCTCTTATCTCTCCCTTAGCATCCATCATCAGGTGGCAGGCAAAAATCTGCAATCTGCAATTTGTAATCTTCAATAACCCTACGTTTTCTTTTTCTTCTTCTTGGCTGCAGGAAACAGGATATTATTCAAAATCAGCCGGTAGCCGGGGCTGTTGGGATGCAGGGCCAGATCCGTGGGGGGATCGTTTACGCGATGGGTGTAATCCTCGGGATCGTGGCCGGCGTAGAAAGTGAAAGTGCCGCGGCCGTGGTTTCCGTGCAAGTACTTCACCTGGTTACGACCCGGAGCCTCACCTAAAACCACCACGGATGATTTCACTTTGTCTTTTTGATAGGCAGTAGTTTGTCCATAAAAACCACGGACGCTGCTTACATGATTTTGGGTAAGCATCGTTGGTACGGGATCCCATTTGGCTGAAAACTCAAACAAGGTAAAGAAGTCCAGCGATTGATCCACTTCATTGATACTCACTGGTACATCGATGTCAGCATGTTCATACTCTGAGGGATTGATAACGATGTCAAAATCCTCAAAAGCCAGTGTTTTACTGTAATCGATTTTGGATTGTGCATTGGGATCGGCGGGATCTCCATCAAATTGTTCGGGGGCAATGTCCACATCTTCGGCAGCCAGCGCGATATCAAAGGTATCGGTTCCGGAGCACATCGCGAATAAAAAACCGCCTTTCTCTACATAATCTTTAATAGTCCGGGCTACTTTCTTTTTTTGTTCACTAACCGAAGCAAAGCCAAGTTCTTCAGCCATGGCTTCCATTTGTTTAACTTGTGCGATATACCAAGGCATATTGCGATAGTTGGCCCAGAATTTTCCATATTGGCCGGTAAAATCCTCGTGGTGTAAGTGCAGCCAGTCGTATTCATCAAGCTTGCCTTCCAGTACTTCTACATCCCAAACTTTGTCGTACTCTACTTCTGCATAAGTGAGAGCAAGGGTTACGGCATCATCCCAGGGAAGAGCCTGATCGGGGGTGTAAACAGCTATTTTGGGAGCCTTTTCCAGGTTTACAACCGAGGTATTACTGCTATTACTTTCAACCTGATTTACAATATTGTTGGCTTGTGAGGCTGAAATAACATCCGCCTGTACATTGCGGAGCCGGCTTTTGCGTACAATGTCGTTTTCAACTTCGGCCAAAAAGCTGCCGCCGCGGTAATTCAACAGCCATTGGGCAGTATTTCCATCGGTTAAGTGGTTAAAGATAACCCCATACGCTTTCAGGTGATTGGTTTGGGATTCATCCATAGGGATGAGGATATACTGCTGGGCGAATGCTAAAAAGGGTAGTAGCGTGAATAATAGAGTCGTGAGAATTCGCTTGAACATATCAGGAATTTTCATTGGTTAATTCAGTTAATCGCTCGCGTGCATAAGGGGCATAAAACCCTTTGGGATATTGAATGATTAATTCTTCATAGATATCGTGGGCATTTTTTGTTTCGTCAGGGTTTTCAGAACTAAAGCAATTTTCGGTAGAGGAACAATTTCCGGGGAGGACACTCAAACCGGTTTGTTCGGCAAGGTTAGCTTGTTTCCACATTAATTTTTCTTTGACCGGACTGTAATTGTTTTCAGATAAAAACTGACTGAGATTCGCCAGTTTTTCCCGTGCATTTTGATCATAAGTGTTCACATAAAAAAGCATGGCGTCGTCTTTAAGCGCCCGGAATGCAGGATCTTCAATCATATCCAGAAACTGGTCATTGCTCTTTGCCGATTCTCCATTGTTGTACTTGAATACAGCATCAGCAAACCTGTCTAGACTGCTTCCGGTGGAATCTTCCGCAATACCCTGTTGCAGCCAAAGGCGGAGCTCAAGGGCATCATTGGCATAATAGGAAGTATTTTGACGCCCCAGGGATTTTAGCTGAATGGTTGCAAATTCATAATCCCCGGCATAAAAATCAGTGAGGGCTAAAAAGTAGCGGGTTTTTTCAGCCAGTCCGCCAATATCAGCCAGCTTGTTAGCCTTAGTAAGTGCAATGCGTGCCTGTGGGTAATTTTTCTTGGCAATTTGGATTCGTCCCTCCAGGTAGGCCAGTTCGGGAGACTCAATCATGCTTGGTAAATTCTGTAATTTCTCCAGAGATTGTTCGGCTTCATCCAGGTCAAACACATGATCAAGGGCAATTTCTGCTTGTTTTATATGAACATTACCCATCCTTGAATAATTGCTTGTTTCCGTTTCTATAGAATCCAGCATCACCGAAGCCAGTTGATAAAGGCTGTCCTTTTTATTTGTGTAATCAAGGCTGTAATCTTCTAAATACTTGGCCCATTTGGAATAGGTATTGGCCAGTTCTTCCATACTGCGCCATTTAATCTCACCGAAAGATTTCTCGATGTAGTAGGAAAAAGCTTCTTCCGCCAGCTTAAATTCATTGTTATCGGTAAGCTGCCGTCCCAGGTTGAACAACGAATAATTCAGTGAGGAGGAGCGGTTCTCATAGGTTTTAGCCGTGCTAAGTGCCCGCTGAAATAACTTATTTTCCTGTAGCAGCCATATCTGCAATTTGAAAAAGGTTTCGTACTCATCCTCTGCGGTAGATAAGTTATCCAGCCGTTCGTCCAGTTCCACAATGGTGATATCATACAAGAGCGGATCGTTATAGCGAAGCAAACTTCGTTGTATGTACGACATCTGTCCGGGAGACTCTTCCAGTAACTTCAGCCATTCTTGTATAGCAAGTTCATATTCACCGGCTTGCATGTAAGCATTTGCAATATCCCCAAAAAAGAAACTCTCGTTATTGAAATCAATTCGGGCCTTTTTGTACACATCAACCGCTTCCATATATTCTCTCCGGTTGATCATGGTACGGGCTGTTTCCACATAGACCTGAAGCTTTTTGTAGTGTGCATCCAGGTTAGCCTTCCAGATCTCAAGGGCTTTTTCGGTAGATCCTTTGTAGTGATATAATTCACCCAATATGATATTCGCTTCACCGCTGAAGTTGGGTTGATCGGAAAAAGACTCAGCCACAGGTATTCCACGCTCATACTGCTTCAGCTGAATCAGGCAATTAATCAGTGTTTTGGCATAATTAAAATTGTCTGGATTGTTTTGATGCAACTCTTCCAGCATGGGGAGAGCTTTCTCGTATTGATTCTTTTGCATCAACCGGTTAGCCAGCTGATAATCTCTGTTAATCTGAGCCTGAGCCGGCAGAGATAACGCGAGTAGGAGAGCTGCCGTTAAAAAAGTAAGTAGCTTGATGTTGCCCATCGGGCTATGATAATGTTGCAAGTTCGGGATAAAAATGTTTTAGTTCGCGGAAAAAGCGATTTATGGGGAAACCGACCACGTTGTAATAGTCACCTTCAATTTTTTCTACAAAGATCGCTCCGAGGTCGTCTTGAATGCCATATGCCCCAGCTTTGTCCATAGGATGACCTTTCTTAACATAGGCATCTATTTCCTCTTCCCCTAACGCACTAAAGGTAACTTTTGTTTGCTCATAAAAACTGTGATACCCGGTAATCTCCGCGTTTTTATCAGTTTTAACAAATGAGACGCCTGTGTACACCCGGTGGGTGGTCTCACTCAGGCGTTTCAGGGTGGTTTTGGCTTCTTCTGGAGTAGCCGGTTTACCTAATATTTCCCCTTCATGCTCCACAATAGTATCAGAGCCAATGATGAAACACCCGGGCTGAGAAGCGGCAACTTCGGTAGCTTTAAGTTCAGCGAGTTCGCATACTACCTCCTCAGGGGTAGATTTTGTGGGATTTTCTTCGGCATGGCTGGGAATTACTTCAAAAGTAAAACCGATTTGTTCTAAGAGTTTCTTCCTTCGCGGGCTTTTGGAAGCCAGTATAATTCGATGCATTTATGAATAGCTGCTTTTTGGGATTAACAGATAATTAGATAACTTTGCGTTCATATAACCGGAGAACCAGTCAAAGAATTTAATCAAATAAAATGGCAAAACGAGGACGCGATACCAACGATAAGGCCCCGATGTTTTTTTCGGCCTATAATTACAAGCTGATTGGCCTTTCTATACTTCTAATTGTAGTTGGCTTCACCGCCATGTATATGGAAAATGCCGTGAACGGTTTTATCTCTCTCTACATCTCGCCCATATTAGTGATGGCCGGTTACATACTGGTTGTTTTTGCCATTATGAAGCACGACCGTGACAAGAATACCGAAACAGAAACCTCGAGTTAATTCGGGTGTCTGACCGCCTGGTAAATATCTTTTTCTTCCTGGCATTGGTGTTTGTATTTATTTTAAATGCCGATGCAGAAGCACAGGTGCAGATTTTGCTGGCCTTTTGTTTAGCGGGATGTTTTGCTTTTATCGCTTTCATCTTTAATTGGCTGACCATTGACGGGGCTTCCGCTGCTTTTATATTCGGAACGGCTGCCTATGGTATAGGCGGACTTACCGCTGCTCTTGTGGTACTGGGCTTTTTTGTGACAGCCTCGGTACTATCCAAGAACGAATCTCACGAAGACATTCGCGCTGATAAAAAATTCAGGCGCAATGGAATACAAGTCTGGGCTAACGGGTTTTGGTTTACACTCTGGCTCTTTATTTGGTATTTGAGTGGTTATGATGTTTTTTTGATAGCCTCGGTGGCAGCCATCGCAGCCGCTACAGCCGATACCTGGGCCACCGAGATAGGGGCCAATAGACTGAATGCAAAAACCTGGTTGATTACCAGCCGCAAAAAAGTTCAGCCCGGAACCGATGGAGGAATAAGTATTTGGGGAAGCCTGGCGGCTTTGGGGGGCGCTATATTGATCGCTTTTATTTTTTGGGGGATGCAGCAGCAAATGGCTATCCATACTATCGGAGTGATCGCTGTAACCGGATTTTTGGGTTGTACAATAGATTCTTACATTGGCGCCCGCTTCCAGCATAAAGTATATCGGGTACTGCCCGGAGGCTACGAGGGGTCAGAAATATATATTAGCAACAATTTAATAAACTGGATATCAGCAGGCCTGGCTTCGCTGATTAGTTTGATATTAATTTTAATTACTGGCTTATGAAATGGTATAGAAAGTTACACTGGCAAATTATCATTGGTTTATTTTTAGGATTGATATGGGGCTTAGTAGCCAACTTTGCCGGTCTTAACGAATTTACCACCGATTACATCAAACCTATCGGTACCATTTTCATCAAACTGCTGGTATTGATTGCAGTGCCTTTGGTGTTGGTTTCGTTGGTTACCGGCGTTACCAGTCTTAACGACACCACTCAGCTTTCACGCATGGGCGGAAAAACCATCGGGATCTATGCCCTTACCACCGTTTGTGCGATAACCATTGGGCTTATCACTGTAAATGTTATTCAACCCGGAAAAACCCTGCCGCCCGAAACCAGGGATAAATTGCAGACAACCTACAGTGCTTCCATCGAAGACCGCAGCCAGAGTGCCCAGGAAGTGATGGACCGTGGTCCGCTGGATTTCTTCGTTGATATCGTACCTGAGAACCTGATTAATGCCGCCTCCGATAACTCCAATATGTTGCAGGTGGTATTTGTAGCTATTCTTTTAGGAATAGGAATCATCCAGATAGGAGGGCCTAAAGCAGAGTTATTAACTAAGGGGTTTGATGCTTTGAACGATGTGATTATACGCATCGTAGAGCTGATTATGCTCACCGCACCCTACGGGGTCTTTGCGCTGATGGCTTCCCTGTTGATAGATTTAGCCGGGGATGATTTAAGTGAGGCCCTTGAGCTGCTTTATGCCTTAGGCTGGTACTGCTTGGCTGTACTTATCGGGCTTACCATTCATGTATTTGTGGTTTATGCCAGCCTATTTAAAGCCACCAGTGATATGAAGCTTTCAACGTTTTTCAAAGCTATTCAGCCGGCTATGTTGCTCGGTTTTAGTACCAGTTCCAGTGCGGCGACTTTGCCTGTAACCATGGAAAGGGTAGAGAAGAACCTGGGCGTTGAAGATGAAGTTGCCAGTTTTGTGTTGCCGGTTGGTGCTACGGTAAATATGGATGGCACCAGTTTATACCAGGCCATCGCTGCCGTATTTATTGCCCAGGCCTTAGGGATGGATCTTACTATTGTGGAACAACTTACCATTGTATTAACCGCTACAGCCGCTTCTATTGGTGCCGCCGGTGTACCCGGCGCAGGCATCGTAATGCTGGTAATTGTACTGGAAGCCATACAGGTGCCAACCGCAGGTATTGCGCTCATTTTAGGGGTGGATCGTATTTTGGATATGTTCCGGACGATGGTAAACGTGACAGGGGATGCAGCGGTATCTGTGGCTGTGGCTTCCACAGAAGGACGTTTAGGGGAGCCCAACCTGGATGATTAAAATTTCCTGAGCCAGGATTTTTAATATGCCTTTATCCCTGAAAATCTGTTAATTAGATTGTTGTTAGCAATTAATGTAGCCCAAGTGCCTATGGCCTTAAAGTTACTATCCGGTACATACGCTAAATTCCTACATATCGCCCTTTTCGTTTTGGTTTTTCAGCCAATTACGCCTGTTGCAGCTCAAACCGTGTTGCTGCCGGGTGATGTAGCGGTGGTGTCTGTAAGTGCAGACAGCCAATGGGTTGACTTTATCCCACTTTTAGATATTGAGAAAGGCACAGAGTTGTATATAGGGGAAGGCATCTGGGATGATACTGCGCACACGCTTAAGGGGCAAGAGATTCTTGTGCGTTTTGACGAGACTGTTGAAGCCGGTTCACATCTGCACATAGCCAAACATAACGAACAACGCATTTCTGTTACCGGGGATTTCTCTTTTAAGGGCGATACCCACCGGATTTTTATCTATCAAAAAGAAAATCATAAGTACCGGTTTATCACCGCAGCAGGATGGGGAGCCGGACCACTTTGGAACAATGACGAAATAGATAATGCCTCAGATCTTCCGGAAAGTCTTCAGCAAAAAGAAAATACGGTTTTAAATCTTGGTAGCTTGCCAAACTATCAATATTACCTGCGAAACGGGGCCAGCGGAACCCCGCGATTGATCCGCAAATTTGTGTACGACGAAGCCAATTGGCGTACCCGCCCCGATCAGCCTTTTACCCGCTTTGGTACTTCATTCAACATGCTGAAGCCTCCGGTTATTCTTTTTGAGAACAGTGTTTCTACCGTAAAAGAAAGTGATACTACGGCCACCTTGAATGTGGCCATTTACGGGCATGATGGCTCCCGGTTAACCGTAGATGTTCTTTTTGATTCGCTGCGCAGTACTGCTTCATATGCTGATTTTTCAACGCCAGACACTTTGCATCAAATAAATTTTACGGGCTTAATTGGAGATGCCGTTTTTGAAGTGCACGTACCAATAGTCGACGATCAGGTTTATGAAGGTACTGAAAGCGCGATTTACGAATTGGGTGGTCTCACACAAGGAAACTTCGGGGACTTTTTGACCCACAGCTTAATTATCAGAGATAATGAAGTGCCAGAGGTTGAAATAATCAGTGTGCAAAAGCTTGCCAATGGCGTGGAACAGGTAGAGATTAGAAATGAAGAATATTATCCTATATCCTTGCAGGGGTGGAGTTTTAAAGTGGGAAAAAACCGTTTCTATTTTAATGAGAATATCCGTCTTGCGGCGAATGAAACTTTACTATGGCAATCCAACAGCCAACCAGACCATCAACCCGAAGAAGGAGCCCGTTATTTTGCTGCCCAATTAAACGAAGAATTACTACAGGCAGGTAAAACATTATTTTTGTTGGATGAATATGAGAATATTATTACCCGTTCTCAGACCGTTTCCATGGATTTAGCTCAAAGAAATACAGCGATAGACAAAATCTCCTCCGGAAGTACCGCTACGCCCGAACATGTTGCAGCTTTGACACAGAGCGGTTTAGGAACTATGGAAGCAACCACAGCTGAAAAACAGTCCAGATGGCAAGCTATTCCGTTGAATAGGATATTAAAGGAGCAGTTTCCTGATAAGGAATTTTATTACTGGAATGCTATCGACAAAACCTTTCAGGAAGTGAATTCAGATGATGTTACAGGTATTGGATTTAGTGCAATAGAACCCGGCGAAAAGAGAATTTTTGAAGGACTGCAGGCTAAAGTACCGGCAGAATCCATGGAGTTGACCGCACAGATGGCAGCCATTGATAAAGATGAAAATGGTGCAATTGACGGATTGGAAGGTCTCAACTTATTATATAATAATACATCCCAAACGTTTACGGCTGCCGATTTTTTAGAAGGATGGAAACAGGATTATCCCGAAATAGAACTGGATAATAACCTTTACCTGGTGCGAAACAATGCAGAGGGAAAATTGGTGTATGAGCTTTTAAAAGCTGGAGATGTTATTTCATCAGAACAAGCTTTTTGGATACAAGTCAACTCGCCCCTGGAGCTTGATACGTACTCGGTTCGTCTATTGATGAGAGAGGGAGAGTTGGTTACAGATCAGCCAAGGGAAAATGCAGGGATACAGTTTCGTTTTACGGCGGGAGCCATCACGCAAAAAGTAGACTTGCAGCTTTACGAGGATGAAATTCCGGATATACCCCGTAATTTAAACATGTATGAAGCTTTGTTATTTTCAGGGCATCAGGATTTAGATATCGCATTTGGACACACGGGCGAGTATTATAGTAAGGCAACAATTTCCAATACTTTAAATACTCAGCGTTCTTATCCATTATGGCTCAGAGTTCCTGCAGAAGGAACTACGGTTACACTTGAAATTGGGAAATGGGAAGAAATTCCTGAAGGCTGGAACATCACACTGTTGGATCAGTTTACAGAGAAGCAATATGATCTAACGAAAAATTTTAATCTACGTTTTGAAACCGGCGTTCATGAAACTGTTCAGGGTAGTGATGAAGAGGAAACTTCACCGGTACTTGTTCAGCGCTTTATGGTGACCATTACTCCACCTGAAGCTGAAGCCGAGGCAGCTAATGTTAATGAAGAGCTGGACGTGCCCAGGGAGATAGAGCTGCATCAGAATTATCCAAACCCATTTAATCCCGCTACAGCAATTTCTTTTTATTTGCCCGAAACGCAATGGGTCCGGTTGTCTGTTTTTAATATTGTAGGCCAGCCGGTAGCAATTATAACGGAAGGAACATTGTCAGCCGGGGAACATCAATTTGAGTGGAATGCCGCAGATAAACCCAGTGGAATGTATATTTACCAGCTGGAAGTAGGCAATAAAGTAATGACCCGAAAGATGACTTTAGTAAAATAAAATAGAAAGTGAACAATTTTTTATTTTAAAAAGTTAATACAACAGAACCTTAATAAATCAAACAAGGACTTACGTTTAAAACCATCATGCAGTTTAAAACAATTCAAGGGGTGGAAGTACCCGAAATAGGATTAGGTACTCACCGGCTAATTGGAAAAGAGTGCGAGGATATTGTAAAGAAGGCTCTAAATATGGGGTACCGGCATATTGATACCGCACAGAGCTATAAAAATGAACGGGAGGTAGGTACGGCCATAAAGAGATCTCATATAGACAGGGAAGAGATTTTTCTGACTACAAAGATTTGGCATACCAGTCTTGAGAAAGATGAAGTGCTGAAAGTAGCAGAAAGTGCTTTGCGTGAGCTTGATACGCCCTATGTTGACCTGTTGCTCGTGCATTGGCCGAACGAAGAGGTTGATATCGAAAAAACACTGGAATCATTTTTATCCCTTCGGGATCAGGGCAAGGCATTGAATATTGGTGTAGCTAATTTCCCGTTGAAGCTTTTAAGGGAAGTGAATGAAGAGCTGGCGGCTCCAATTTTTTGTAACCAGGTTGAATACCATCCTATGCTTGGGCAGTTTGACCTGCTGGATTATACTGCCGAGCATGACATAATGTTTACCGCTTATTCACCCCTGGCGCAGGGTCAGGCACTGGACATTCCTCTTATTAAAGAACTTGCCGAGAAATATGATAAAACTCCAGCACAGATTGTGCTCAGATGGCTTATCGAACAAGAACAGGTAGTAGCTATTCCGAAAGCTTCTTCAGAAGAACACCTGAAAGAAAATATCGATATCTATGATTTTGCCCTGGAAGATGATGACTTCTATGCCATCGATGATCTGGATAAATCTACCCGCTTAACCAATCCTGATTTTGCCCCTGAATGGGATAGTGAGTAATATTTTATTGCTGCTCAGATTTAAAATACATTCATAGAGCAAAGGCCCGAGTAGCCGGGCCTTTGTCATTTCATGTATGATTTAGCTGTAGCAGTTTAGCTAATCGTGATTTTCCTGGCAGCTTTTTCTTTAATCTTGGGAACCGTGATTTGCAGTACACCATTTTCGTAATGTGCCTTGATCTTATCCCGGTCTATGATATCGCCAGGAAGGGGCAATGAACGGCTGAATTTGCCAAATCGGCTTTCGAGCCGGTGATATCGTCGTCCATTTTCTTTACGCTCCATTTTACGTTCGCCACTAATGGTTAGCAAGCCGCTTTCATAGCTTAGCTCGAAATCATTTTTATTCATGCCGGGCAGTGCAACTGAAACCTCAAACTCTTTATCGGTTTCGTATACATTGAGTTCCGGAATGAAAGAAGCATTTCGTAAACCGGAAGTGCCCGCAGCATTTTCAAACATTTCGTCAATCCAGTTCGAAATCTTGAGTGGAGCAGGTTGCTGGTTATCATTCCAAAGTGTTGGAAAGTTTTCAGTTTTTGTTCGCATTAACATAGGTTTATCCTCCTTTTAAATGATTTTATTTAAAGATCATCGGGTGTAACCCATTGTCGTTTTTTAATCGACATTTGTAATTATGCAACGGTTGTGCCAAATCTGAAAAGAATGATAAGCACCTGTCATTTTTGAAATACATATCAAAAAATGACAAACAGGAAATGAAAAACCGTCAGTGTGAGATGGTGACAACAGGTAATTTATTTACTTTTTTTAAGTATAACTTTGTTAATAAAGCTCCGTAGTGGGCAAGAACACGTACAGTTCTTCACGGCTTCTTCATTGCCAGGATTTATATTTGTCGCTGAATATAAAACCGAGTAGTAGAAGTAGTTTAAAACAGCAGAGGCGGAACTGACGGGGGATGCAGTGAAGTTAGCAATTTCCTTGACTTCCTTTTAGCCATTTCCCTCTTTTAGACGTATATTTTAAACCTACTTACTCACTCATAAAATTGAATTTTAAATAGGAAAAATATTATGGCACTTGGAATTAGTAGCATAGAAGAACTTTTGGGAGACGAAGCATCGGATCTTTTAGATCATGAATGTAAAACCATTAGCAAAGACCGGCTGATACAACCTTCCGCCAATTATGTAGATGACGTTTGGTACCACTCTGACCGAAACAACCGCGTGCTTCAAAATTTGCAGCGTTTGCTCAACAATGGCCGACTGGGTGGAACTGGATATTTGTCTATTCTTCCTGTGGATCAAGGCATTGAGCACTCTGCAGGCGCTTCATTTGCTAAAAACCCGGATTACTTTGATCCAGAAAATATTGTTAAGCTGGCCATCGAAGCTGGTTGTAATGCAGTGGCATCTACTTTTGGAGCCTTAGCTTCAGTTTCTCGTAAGTATGCCCACAAGATTCCATTTGTGGTAAAAATCAATCACAACGAGTTATTGACCTATCCAAATACGTTTGACCAAATCATGTTTGGTACTATTGACCAGGCTTATGATATGGGAGCTGCTGCGGTAGGTGCTACTATCTATTTTGGTTCTGATGAATCCAATCGCCAGATTGTTGAAGTGGCCAAAGCCTTTGAATATGCACATGAATTAGGCATGGCTACTATTTTGTGGTGCTACACCCGAAACAGTGCTTTTAAAGTAGATGGCGTTGATTACCACTCTTCAGCTGACCTTACCGGTCAAGCCAACCACATTGGTACTACTCTTGGCGCTGATATTATCAAGCAAAAGCAGCCAACCAACAACGGTGGCTACAAAGCATTGAACGCCGGCGATTCCAGCTATGGTAAACTGGACGAGCGTATTTACTCTGAGCTTACCAGCGACCACCCAATCGATCTGACCCGTTACCAGGTAGCTAATACCTTTATGGGACGTGCCGGTTTGATTAACTCTGGTGGAGCATCCGGTGATAATGATTTTGCCGATGCCGTTAAAACTGCCATTATCAACAAACGTGCCGGTGGAATGGGCCTGATTAGTGGCCGTAAAGCATTCCAGCGTCCAATTGGTGAAGGCGTTAAACTTCTGAATATGATTCAGGATGTATACCTTAACGACGAAATCACGTTGGCTTAATACACCTAATTAGTAAAAGCCTTACAGGATTTCCCTGTAAGGCTTTTTTTTATATAACTCCATTTTTCTTAGAAACACTATTTATTGAGTTCTGAACCCCAAAATACCGGACGGCCACAAACTTTTTTTTCCAAGAAGTATCTCTTCATTTCCATCGCCCTTAGTATTTTAACTATGGCCGGGGTTATTTACTATACGTACACGCCGGGGGTACTGCATCACCTAAAACCAAAACGGTTGCCAGGCTTGGGGATCGCGTTGGTTGTATCATTATTACGAGTATGGTTTTTGGCCGCAAAAATTCGGTTTTTATCTGAAAAGAAACTGGATTGGATGGCCTCTACACGGGTGGTTTTAGCCTGGGATTTTACCTCTGCTGTCACACCCTCTACCATTGGCGGCGCCCCCATGGCCACTTATGCCATGACCAAAGAAGGATTGAAGCTGGGGGATGCCGGCGCCATAATTTTATACGGAGTTTTGCTGGATCAATTGTGGTTCGCTATGGCCATTCCTATTCTATTATTTGCAGGGATTTTTTATGAAGTAGTACCTGCTGAGATTGGCCTTGTCGGCGATGTGTCGATGGGGCTGTTGTATGTGGGTTTGTTAAGTTATGCCAGCGTGCTGGCGTATGGCGTGTTGGTAAATCCGGCGGCCATCAAAAAAATTGTGAAAGTAGTTTTCAAGTTGCCCCTGCTGCGCCGTATGAGTGACAAGATTGAAGTAGAGGCTGAGAACCTGGAGCAATATGCTGAACAGCTCCGAAGAAAACCCCTCAGTTTTTTATTGAAGGCCTTTTTCCTTTCCACGATGTCCTGGTTATGCCGTATTGCTTTACCTACCATTGTGGTGTTAAGTTTACTCCCCGCTCCTGAGATTTTATCCGTGCTGCGTAGTTTAGCGATGAACCTGGCTTTTCTGGTGGTTCCTACTCCTGGCGGAAGTGGAGGGGTGGAAGGTTTGTTTGTACTATTCCAGGGTCCTTTGATTACACGAGAAGGATTTATTGGACTGGCCGTATTTGTTTGGCGCATCATCAGCTACTACATTAGTATTGGCTTAGGCATGATGGCCACTACCTGGTATGTAAACCAAAAGGTAGTAGAAATACAGGCACAGGATTAATTTTGATCACAGATCTGTCAGGTTTTGTAAAGTACAGTCTTATCAACCGGATTATTTACTAAAAACCTTACAGGTCTTTGCCTGCTAATTGAACATCGATTAAATATCTATGGCAAAAACCAAAACTCAGTACGTTTGTTCTAATTGCGGATATGTCTCCCCAAAATGGAATGGTAGCTGCCCTCAATGTGGCAAATGGAATACCTTTGAAGAGCAAACGATCTCCAAAAAATCATCCTCCAGTCATAAAGCCAAGGTGGAAGGATTAGATACTTCAACATCACCCCAAAAACTGGATGATGTTGAAACCTCTGAGAAGACACGATTCAAGAGCAATATTTCTGAACTGGACCGCGTATTAGGCGGCGGTTTTTTACCAGGCTCCTATGTGCTAATTGGCGGTGAACCGGGCGTGGGGAAGAGTACACTTACTTTGCAAATAGCTAAATCCAATCCCGAATTATCCATTTTGTATTGTGCCGGAGAAGAATCCGCCGGGCAGATAAAGCAGCGAGCTTCCCGTTTGGGCGTTGATTCCGATAAACTGCTGGTGTACAACGAAACGCAGGTAGATACCATCATCGCGGAAGCCCAAAAAATGCAGCCCGACCTGCTGATAGTGGATTCCATACAAACGGTATACCGAACCGAATTGTCGAGCATGCCGGGCAGTATCCAGCAGGTGAAGGAGTGTGCGGCTTTGTTTCAGCAGCTTTCCAAAAAGAAGAATATCACCACGCTGGTGATTGGGCATGTGACCAAAGAAGGTGACATTGCAGGTCCTCGGGTGCTGGAGCATATGGTGGACACCGTGCTTCAGTTTGAGGGCGATAAGCAATATACCTATCGATTACTGCGAAGCCTGAAGAATCGCTTTGGAGCTGCCCAGGAAGTTGGTGTTTTTGAGATGAAATCGGATGGCCTCAGCGAAGTATCCAATCCATCCGAGCTATTTATCTCCGACAAAACCTCCGGAGTAAGCGGCAATGCCGTGGTTTGTACGATGGAAGGTACACGTCCTTTGCTGATTGAAGTACAAGCCTTGGTGACCCCTTCGGCCTACGGCTCTCCCCAACGAACGGCGAATGGATTTGACCGCAATCGCCTGGCGCTGCTTCTGGCTGTGCTAGAGAAGCGAGTGGGGCGAAATTTTTCCAATCACGATGTGTATCTGAATATCGCCGGTGGTTTTAGGTTGAATGATCCTGCAGGAGATCTCGGCGTGTGCTGTGCACTAGTTTCCAGCCTGATGGATGATGCCGTATCTTCAAAAATGGCTTTTATCGGAGAAGTGGGGCTGGGGGGAGAAATCCGTTCGGTACCTCATCTTGAACAGCGTGAGCGGGAAGCGCGGAAATTGGGTTATGAACAGATTGTGTTACCCGGATCCAAACAAAAAAAGGGAATTCGGTATTTACATGAGGCCATAAAAAAAGCCCTCGGCTAAAGGCCTGAGGGCTTGCAAAAATAGTGACTTCGTAGTTTAGAAGTTATCGCGCTGTCGGCGACGCTGCTCACGTTTGGCTTTTTTCAAAGCTTCGCGACGTTCAAAAGATGGCTTTTTGTACTGCTGACGATCTTTGTATTCGTTGAGAACACGTGATCGGGTTACCAGTTTCTTAAAGCGATTAATCGCGCGGTCAACACTTTCGTTGTCTTTTACTTCTACTCCTAACATGAAGTATCACATCCTTTCTTTTAATTTTATTCCCATTATTGGGAGCCCTAAATATACACACTTGAAGTGAGAATTGGAAATAGGGTGATTCGCAAATTGTTTGCTGCTATTATTTGCCCTTTGTGCCTTTTCCGCCACCGCCAAAAATGATCATGGCGCCTAAGAGGAAGCCAAAGTCGTACCAGTGGCCGCTGTTGTTGATGGCATAAACGGCAACGTCATCTTGAAACAGGCTGACGATGAAGCTGAAGGGAGCTATGAAACCGTGCAGCAATCCATACCAAAAGCCGTAGGTTTGCCCGGTAAGGCATTCTTCCACTGGGACTACATTAGCGCAGGATGAAAACAGTATAACAATGAATAGCAGAATGATCGAATTTCGGAGCAGGGGAGAGTATGAGCGTTTCATGAGTTCAGGGTTTATTTAAAGTTGACGTCATTATGTGGGGATACCCATTAAAGCCACTACGCTTTATCATGCGAAAAGTTGGTGTTGATTGTGTGAAGAAGGGCCTGAGAAATGCCTAAAAAGGCCGCTTCATTAGATGTTCACATAAATAGGACTCATTTAAGAGATTCTCTATCAAATAATTAAATGGAGCTGAACATGAATTTGAACAATTTGCTGCGTTCAGACCGGCAAGAGATTATAGATTGGGCTTCTGAATCTTTAGCCCGATGCCCGCTGAAACATTATCGGGAAAGCGATCCGGAAGAAAATAAAGAGCGGCTTAGCCGGCTGTTTGATTTAGCCGAGTCTTGTATTCATACCAAAAACCTCATCCCCATGATGGAGTACTCCAAAAAAATAGGAGAAGAGCGCTATCGGCAGCATTTTGATCTGGAAGAAGTACATGTAGCCTTCAATGTTCTGGAGGAAGCAATTTGGACCAAGATCACCGAAAAAGTAGAACCGAAGTATTATCCACAGGCATTTGGTATGGTAAGTACGGTGCTGGGCTTTGGCAAAGAAACCCTGGCGGTCACCTATGTTTCTCTCTCATCCCAAAAAGGAAAAATGAAAAGCCTGAACCTAAGCGGGATGTTTCAGAGTAGTTGATAAGTGAGAGGATTAACTAGTACTCACTGACAAATCAGTGCAATCCCAAAATCCTTCAAATCTGTGATCACTTAAGCTCCACAATCGTACAACCTGCCCCTCCGCGTTCAATAGGGGCCGTTTCATAGTGCTTCACATCATCGCGTTTCTCGAGGTATTTCTGAATCTGGGATCGTAAAATGCCATCGCCTTTGCCGTGGATGATTTCCACCTGGTTCATATTTCGAAAGACGGCCCGGTCCAGGTATTGGGTCACTTCATGAATGGCATCGTCGGTTCGCAAGCCTCGAACTTCCAGGGAAGGCTTCACCAGACCACTGGTTAAATTGCTATCCCCAACAATCAGAGAAGAGCGCGCCTTCGCCTTTTTCTTCTTTTTCTTGGGTTGATCGACTTTTACAAGGTTCTTGTATTTGGTCTTCAATCGCAAACCGCCAGCTTGTACTACGGCATTTTTGCCATTCACCTCCACCAGTTCGCCTGTGGTATTTCCGTCTTTAAAACGCACCTGATCGCCTTCTTTGGGGGGATCGTCGCTAACCTGCTCCCGTTCTTCTTTCTTTTCCTCAATCTCCTGCAGAGAGCGGTCAATTTCCTTTTTCTCCTCATCCACTTCCTTGCGGATTTCCTTGATTTCATCTTTATCCGCTTTGTTCTGCTCTACTATCCGTTGTACAGCTTGTTCCACCCGTTGATTGGCCGAATCCATGATGGACTTCGCTTCCTTCAGTGCTTTCTCCCGGATTTTCTCCTTATCCTTTTCAATAGCCTGAATCTTATTCTCAAACTTCTTGCGCTCGGATTCGGCCTTTTCCTGCAGCTTGGTGTATTTCTCTTTCAATTCGGCCGCCTGCTGAGACTTGGTTTCCAGCTCGGTAATCAGCGATTCCATTTTGTTTTTGGCTTCACCCAAAAGTACGCGGGCCCGTTTCAGTACTTCTTCATTGAGCTCCATTCGCTGAGCAATCTCAAAGGCATAACTGCTGCCCGGGATGCCCTTTTTAAATTTATAGGTGGGAGATAGCGTGGCCTGATCAAATTCCATGGAGCCATTGACCGCCATCTCATGCTCATGAGCAAAAACCTTTAACGAACCGTGGTGGGTAGTGACAATCACCTTACAATCATCTTCCAACATGCGCTCGATGAACGACTGAAAGAGCGCGCCGCCTTCTTCCGGATCGGTTCCTGCTGCGGCTTCATCAATGAGAACCAGGCTGCCTGCTTCAAAACGGTTGATGGTTTCCCGCATCCACTGCAAGCGGGAGGAGAAGGTACTCAAATCATTCTCAATGGATTGATCATCACCTAAATCCACGAAGATTCCTGAAAAGATGGGGATTTCTGAGGTAGGATCCGCAGGCACTCCAAAGCCGGATTGCATCATCAGGGCCAACAGTCCTACCGTTTTCATGGCCACCGACTTACCGCCGGCATTGGGACCGGTAATCATCAGGCAGCGCTCGTCTTCTTCCATTTTCAGGAACAGTGGTACAATCTTCTCTCTGTTTTCCTCTTTGCGAATATTGAGGTTTTTCAGCCTGAGGATGGGATTATACGCCTCTTTTATGCTCAGGTAATTTTTCTCAGAGATGATGGGAATCAGCCCGTCCAGCTTTCGGGTGAGTTTGCCTTTGGCGGCAATCACATCAATTTCAGCCAAACACTCCAGATTTTGTTCGATATACTCAGCATTTTGGCGGATGTGCTTGGTGAGTTCTCTAAGAATGCGTTCAATTTCTCGCTGCTCTTCCGCTTCAAACTGGCGGATTTCGTTATTCATGTTCAACGCTTCCACCGGTTCAATATAAACCGTCTGTCCACTGGCCGAGACATCATGCACAAAGCCCTGAAATTTTCGCTTAAATTCAGCCTGGATTGGAATCACCATGCGACCGTTGCGGATAGTGGCTCCTTCATCGGAGGCCATGCCATCCTTGGATGCCTTGCTCATGGCCCGGTTGATGGTCGTCCGCAGGTCGCTTTTGCGTTTATTTAGTTTTCGGCGGATGGATTGGAGTTCGGTGCTGGCATCGTCCCGCAATTCCCCGTGTTCGGTAACTTTCCCTTTGATATGGCTTTCCAGCTCTTTCATGGGGATCAGGCCTTCAGAAACTCTCGTGAGTTGCGGATAAATTTCCGCCCTGGCCTTGAAGTACTTTTTCACATTCCGTGCAATAGCACAAATTTTTAAAATGTCTACAAAAGCCGGGAGTGGAATCAGGCTGCCTTCTGCTTGTGAGGCAGACAGGTAATCCCTCACTTCCGGGAATTCAGTTAGTGGAAAAGGATCGGCATCGGCCAGAATGTCGAGCATTTCCTTGGTTTGCTCGGTAAGTAGCTGTACACGTTTGGGGTTAGAAGAGGGCTGCAGGGCTTCGAGTACTTCCTCAGAACGCACGGATTGTGTGAGTTCAAGGGCCGCTTCGCGGATGTGTTCAAAGCCTAATTTATCTAAAAGAGAATCGGGGTAACGTTTCATTCAAAAATTTTGGGGTGATTGTGCTAACGCCCAAAGATAACGGTAAAAAAGAGGGGGATAAAGGGGGAGAGTGATATAGTAATATGGTGATTGGGTGAGTAAGTACTCGTTCCCAAGCAGGAGCTTGGGGACGAGGTTGAACGAGAAATTAATAATATGAGTAAACGGTTTTACATATAAACATATTTATGCAAAATCATAATAAGCTTTTAGGAGCTTAGAGGGTGTATTTAACCCCGCCAAGCATCCAGCGGCCGGGCATGGGGGCGCCGAGAATCTCCTGGTACTGGGTATCGGTCACGTTTAATGCCTGAAAATACAACTGCAGTTTTGAACCAAAAGGTTTGTAGCCAATGCGCAGGTTGGTAAGGAAATACTGATCAGGCACTTCGGCATTGATCAATGCTGCCGCCTGTTCAGACCGTACGTTGAACGTAGACTGAGATTGCAGGGATACGCGTCCAGCTTTGAGAGATAAATCCAAACTTGCCTGATGCGAAGGATGATTGGCGATATACCGTGAAACGGTGTTCTCATCGCTGGTGGTTTTGATATAGGTATAGCCGGCTTCGGTTTTAAGGCTGCTGCGGCTGCTGATGCGTGCCCGGTGTATAGAAGCAAACTCCACCCCGATTACATCCGTTTCCGAGATATTGGAAGCATAAAAGTACTCCTCATTTTCCTGGAGATTGTCGGCATTATCAATGTTGTTGGAATTGGTTGGTACGTAATCAATCAGGTTCTCGGAGCTTCTGTAAAATACAGTGGGTGATAGTCTCAGGTTATCCGAGGCAGCCCAATCAAATCCAAAATCAATGGTTGTGGACTTCTCTGGCACCAAATCAGGGTTACCGATATTACGTCCGGGCGTTAAATTAGGGAGCTGGTGTGAGATATAGCGCTCGGTGAAGTCGCCTTCGCGGATGGCCCGTCCGGCAGACCCTCTTAGAATAACCTGACCGGCATCAAAAGAAGCACTGATCTGTGGCAATACCGACAAATCAGAAACCGGATTAAACTGAAAGCGCAGGCTGGTAGTCACACTCAAACCAAAGTTATACTTCATGGTGTTGATAGCATACAGGCCGCCGGAAAGGTTGTCATGATTTCCACGGTCGGTACTTTCAATCGATTTGTTGAGCATCTGGGCGCCCACCATAAAGCGTAACTGAGACAGGGAGCCGAGAGACTCGGTATTCACGTTGTATTGATGAGAGCCATTCACAAAAAACTGTCCCGTTTGATGGATGTTAGCGGGTGAAATCGCTGGGTTAAAATCAAAAATGTCTTCAACATCCCGGTACGAAACGTTAAACTCGGAGCGATGACGTCCTTCTTCAAAAGTTAGAGCAGACAAAGCCCATTTGCTGTTGATTTCCTCAGTGGATGCATCATAAATACTGCGTGTATAAAAATAGCGTGCACTAAAATCACGGCTCTCAATGCCTGAGCGTACGTACCACGACCAGTTATCATTCCATCGTACTGAAAAAGCAGCCGATGCATTCATCATATCAAAGTAGTTATTGTAGTCTGGATTCTCTGAAACCCCTTCACTAAAAGCAGGATTTGTAAGTTCCTCTCCATCCGATTGAGCGGTGCGAACAGAAGTGCTGAACCGCCAGTTCTTTTTAGACACACCGGCAGTAGCATCAAAAATTTGCAGGCTGTGCTGGCCAACCGAAGCATCTACTTCAGTACGGGCTTGCAGTTTTTCCGGTCCCTCAATCTCACGGCGCATGTAACTTTTAGTTTTGATGTGCACCACGCCACCTACGGCATCCGCTCCAAAGGAAGTGCTGGCCGGGCCGCGAATCAGCTCAATCTGCGCAATTTCGGAAAGAGCAACCGGAATATTCGTGTTAAAGTGCGCTGTCAGCGGGTCATTAAGGGGAACATTATCCAATAAAAACAGAACCTGAGAAAAAGTACTGCCCCGAACGCCTACATCAGCCTGCATGCCAAAACCTTGCCGCGCATTGATGTTAATACCTGGTAAACTGCGAAGTAAATCATCGACCGATTGTACCGGCATTTCCCGGATATCATCTACGGTGATGACGGAAACATTTTTCCCGCTTTCAGAAATAGCAGTGGTTATGCGGGAAGCGGTGACGGCGATGGAATCCAATTCTGCTTTAAGTTGTGCCTGGGCGTGATTCCAGCTAAGCGTAGAAAAAATGATGAATAGCGGTAATAGATATTTCATAAATATTGGTTGGTTCAAATCATTTCCGTGGAAAGATAAGGGAAGCATGAAGGCGAATCGAATCTATTTTGAGGGAAATGTTTGGAAGCTTGTTTGGTTTAGAAAGATAGGGAGGTCTTGGGACGAACACCCTCCGCCGGTTTTTGAAAAATCAAAAACCGGGCACCTCCCCCAAGGGAGGACTTCTCTGCGCTTTAATTCAATAAAGTAGCTTAGTATAGTTTCTTGTCATTAACACTGTCGCTGAGAAGACTCTCCTTGAGTAGAGTACGGCTTTAGCCGGGAGAGGTGTTGGCACCAAAGCTTTGATTGTTCTAACTTGGCCCTTCTCCCGGGCTTTTACTTTAGTTTAACCACAGAACAACTCAATTCAATCCCCGAAAATTGATATCTTCTATTATGAAATTACCCATCTATCAAGCCGACGCATTTACGAACCAATTATTTAAAGGGAATCCTGCAGCCGTAGTGCCGCTGGAAGAATGGCTTTCAGACGAAGCAATGCAGCACATTGCTGCCGAAAACAACCTCTCTGAAACCGCCTTTTTTGTGAAGGAGGGGGAGAGCTATCGTTTGCGATGGTTCACGCCCGTAACTGAAGTGGATTTATGCGGACATGCCACCCTTGCTACCGCTCATATCCTCTTTGAAGAACTAGGCTATGATCAGGAAGAAATCGTCTTCAAAACCAAAAGCGGATTACTGACAGTACAACGCGAAGGCAATTTACTGATGATGGATTTTCCCGCTGATGATATGCCCCAGGTTAAACCTCCATCCGTACTTTTTAAGGCATTAGGGATCGAGCCGGTGCCCGAGGTGTATAGAACCGATGACTACATGGTGGTGTTGGAATCAGAAGTGGCTGTGGCTGGTTTAAGCCCCGATTTTAGAATGCTGAACGAAGTAGAAGCGCGGGGAATCATTGTAACAGCTCCCGGCGATGCAGTAGATTTTGTCTCCCGTTTTTTTGCCCCTCAGTCTGGAATCGATGAAGATCCTGTAACGGGTTCAGCTCATACCAAAACTACCCCTTATTGGAGTAAGAAACTGAGTAAAGAGGTATTAACAGCCCGGCAAATTTCACCTCGCTCCGGTGAACTTACTTGCAGAATGAAAGGTGATCGTGTTGAGATATTGGGACAGGCTGTTACGTATCTGAAAGGGGAGATTACGATTGCTTGAGCTATTTTTATTGCTGTTACTCGGTCTGTTTGCCGGGGTTTTAGCTGGGTTATTAGGCATTGGTGGAGGTATCATTTTTACTCCTGTACTGTTTTTTCTGTTTGAAGGGGCAGGGGTAGAAAATCCGGTGATTTGGACCATTGCTTCGGGTTTGTTTTGCACTTTTGTGGCAGCATCAGGGAGTTTGGTACGGCAGTATGTTCAAAAGAATGTATTCTGGAAGGAGGGATTAATACTAGGCCTCATGGGGGCTATCGGGATATCTGTGGGCAAACTCGTTGTGACTTCCTCTTATTACAGCCGGAAGGAATTTGTAATATTCTTTTCTGCCATTCTGTTATATGCAGCGTACATGATGTTTGGCCGTGGTAAGGATAAAAGTGATGAATACGACCGCAAGTTTCAGCCCATGAAACTCAAACAATCTTTTGTAACGGGCGGTATTGGTGGATTTGTGGCTGCCCTTGCCGGTGTGGGTGGAGGGGGAGTTATGGTTCCAATCATGAATCTTTTTTACAAGCAGCCTTTCCGGAAGGCCGTTAGTGTCTCACACCTTGCTATGATTATTATGGTTACCTCTGGCTGGGTACAACTGGCTATCGAACCTGGTGCCGTGTCAGGATTAACCGGGTACAGCATTGGCTTTGTAGATTTCGGAGCCGCTCTTCCGCTGTCCTTAGGTGGTTTGATTGGAGGTTTTGGAGGGGCTTTCCTGAATCATAAGATCAAAAGAAAATACCTGCAGTGGGGCTTTGCTATTATGGCTATCGCCATGGCAGCCCGATTGCTGTGGTCAATACTATGAGCTTAGCTCATTCTATACTTAGGCATCAGTAAGGGTGCGTTGCAATGCGCCTTACTGATAAAAGTCTCATTTCTTTCCATACAAAAAACGCAACATATTGGGAAATCGCTCGGCCCAGGCTCTTTCGTTATGAGCGGCGTTTTCGGCTTCCATATAGTTCAGGTTTTGATCATCCCAACCGGTATCCCGTAGCGCATCCCTTAAAGCCCGGGTATGTTCAGTCATTTGCCATCCCTCTGCGGTGCCTATGTCCAGCCAAATTTTTTGTCCGGTGGGTTGATCAAGCTGTTCCACTTGTCGCAGGATCCACAGGTTATCCCACCATACCGAAGGAGATACCACCAAAAGTTGCCCGAATACATCCGGATGTTGCAGTCCCAGATGCAGGGTAATGAGTCCGCCCAGGGAAGAACCTCCTAATGCGGTAAACTCTTTTTCAGGCTTTGTGCGTAGGTTCTGATCCACAAAGGGTTTCACTTCCTGCAGGATGAAATCGCCGTACACATTGCCCTTCACCCCCATGGAAGGTTTTTTTGCAACAATAGTTTGGACTGGTGAGTCAGGAGTTCCAGAGAACCGGAAAGTGATGCCTGCTTGCGGTTGATAGTACACCGAATCCGATTCGTGTATAAGATGCTGCCATTCTGTTCCGCCAGGGATCCATGTCATGAGAGTATCATTGCGGGAGGAAAAACGAAGGGTATCCCCTGAACCTGTTAGAAAAGTACCGGTGTAACCAGAAAGTTTACCAGCCTCAACTGGAGCAGAAATTCTGGACAATTCATGTTTCCAATGCTGACGAGTAGGGGTGTATTCGTCAAAACGGTCGGTGGTATTGGCAATGCCCACGATGATAACAGGTTCAATCTGGCCATTATTGATCAGGGTTTCAGCAGCTTCATCTACCTGCCACTCTTGACCGGCTGCAGAGGCATCAAAAGCATTTTGTCCGTCATGCATATACAGTACCGGGTAACGTCGGTTGCTATCCTGATATCCCGGAGGCAGGTAAATATAGAGATCCCGATTCTTCAGATGTTTGCTTGGAAAGTCCCGGAAGATTTCTACCTGCCCGGTCAAGGTAGAAACAGGTTCAGGAGCTTGATCTTGCCAGCTTAAGGAGAGTTCATTGGGCTTATTCTTGTATAAGACAACGGTGTGATTTCGTCCGTTTTGCCAGCCATCTTCCGGGTTATTCGTACCATCCACCTTGATCTTTAGGGCCACCAACAAGCTGTCGGTTTGAAAAGAAAAGGGAACCTGAACAGTATAAATTCCGTCGCCATCCATATCTGATGCCTCAAAGGTGGTGCCCCAGCTCAAAGGCGGCTGATCACCTCTCAATCCTACCAGCTCGGAACCCGTATCAAGCCATCCAGCCTCAACAGGTCTCCTAAGATCCAGTTCAGCATACAAAGTATCGGCTGTTTGAGAGAAGGAAATACCGGGAGCCATCGTGCAAAAGCAGAGGACCAAAGAAGATATAAGCTTGTTCATATGGAATGATTTATTAAGGATCGCTGAAGGTAGTAAAATATTCTGAATAGGAGGCCCAACAATTAAAAACCAGTAAGGACGGCAATACACCCTAACTGGCTTGGATCATTGATCGATGAATCATCCGTGAAATCCTCCAATCCACTTAACCCACGATCAAAAAAAGAAGAAGCCCCGATCAGGAGGCTTCTTCTGTTGTTAGCAATCTATAGCTTTTGTGAAGCTATAATCCAGTAAACTCAGTGCTTCCCGGAGATACCAATCCCATGGGTTCGTCCGGGAAACCGATATAATGATTGACGATTAGTCCATAATCTTCCGAAGAAAAGCCGGTTGGTCCGTGTCATCTTTACGAATGCGTTCGGTGCGGCTTTGGAAAGGAGCGATATTGTCTTTGGCGTCATTATCCTGATGATCTTCCTCTTCAGGAACCTCAATGTTCTCTTGCTGCTTGCGAACATTTAAGTCGCGGCGCAAATAAGAGGGGGTATCCAGCTTCTTGAGGTTGTTTTCGCCTTTGTAATAATCGCCGGTATTTCGGGAAAATTTATTGGGGACTTTAGAGTCGTTTTTACTTTGCTGCATATTAGCCTGAGCATTTTCGGCCGCTTTGTTAAGCGATTCCTTCTCTTTGCCAGCCTCTTTCGCAGCTTTTTTCTCTTCAGCCAGATCAAAACCGGTAGCAATAACCGTTACACGGATTTCATCGCCGAAGGTCTCATCGAGCACTGTACCGAGAATAATTTCAGCATTCTCACCAGCCTCTTCATGAATAATGTTGGTAGCCGTAGTGGTTTCGCGCATCCCCAGGTTAGAACCAGCCGAAATGTTGACCAATACGTTGCGGGCTCCGCGAATACTGACGCCATCTAATAACGGTGAGTTGATGGCAGCACGTGCAGCTTTCTCGGCACGGTCCTGTCCGTCTGCGGTAGAAGAACCCATAATGGCAGCTCCTCCGTCACTCATGGTTGTGCGTACGTCGGCAAAGTCAAGGTTGATAAGACCAGGCATCAGGATTAAGTCGCTGATACCGCGGGTTGCGTTGTAAAGCACCTCGTTACCCATCGCGAAAGCTTCCATCAGAGAAGTATTCTCATCGGCAATATCAAGCAGACGCTCGTTTGGAATTACTATAACAGTATCGCAATTTTTCTTAAGCTCGTTGATCCCTTCCTGCGCATAACGCATGCGGATTTTACCTTCCGCCATGAAAGGGGTGGTTACGATACCCACGGTCAATATGCCGCGACGCTTGGCAATGCCGGCAACTACGGGTGCCCCTCCGGTTCCGGTTCCACCGCCCATGCCTGCCGTCACAAATATCATGTCAGCATTTTCGATGGACTCTTCAATTTCGTGCCGGTTTTCCTCCACGGCCTCACGACCAATTTCGGGTCGGGCACCGGCTCCAAGTCCATTGGTAAGCGCCGAGCCTACCTGGATCTTAATATCCGCCATGCTGTTTTTGAGAGCCTGTGCATCCGTGTTCAGCGCAATGTACTCTACGCTGTCGAGGCCCATATTAATCATATTATTTACGGCATTACCGCCGCCACCGCCTACGCCAATGACTTTAATTTTAGCGTTTTCCTGGCTCTGTTCGTCAAAAAAGAAACGTGAATTGTTAGCCATGATAACTCCTGTTTTGTGTGTTGTTTACTGGATTATTTTTATTTGTAGATGATTGCTTATCAAATCTATATCCGTTGATGTGGAAGCTTAAAGCCTGCCAAATGCATCAAACGGTTCTGATACGTTGTCTTTGATTGCTTTTTTTTAGTTCAAAGTTCTTTAAACCAACTCTTCATGCGGTCCGTGATTTTCTGCATCACCTGTTCCACGTTGGTTCCTTGGGAAGATGAGGGTATCATCGTTTGGTTATTGGCGGTGCCTGAGCGAAGTGCATGCATCACCAAACCTACGCCGGTAGCGTAAATGGGACTGTTCACTTCCTCCTTTAAACCGCCTGTGATGCCCAGTGGAATTCCCACTTTGGCATCGAGTCCTAAAATTTCGTTGGCCAGCGGACAGATGTTCTTTATCAATGATCCGCCGCCGGTAATGACTACACCCGCACTCAGAGAGTCGGCATAGCCGCTTCGTTTAATTTCAATGCCCACAATCTCAAGGATCTCTTCCATGCGGGCCTGTACAATTTTTGCTAAAATGCTTTTGGTGATTTCTTTTGGGGGACGTCCTGCGATGCCGGGCACCGTAATGGTTTCATCTTCTTCAATAAGATCGGCATAGCTTTCGCCATGTTTACGTTTCAGGGTTTCAGCCTGGTCATCAAGTACGCTGAGGCCTAAGCGGATATCGTCCGTTACCTTCTGTCCGGCAATAGCTACTACCGCCGTATGACGGATGGTGTTATCCTGAAAGATGGCCATATCGGTAGTTCCACCGCCGATATCCACCAGCACTACACCGGCTTCTTTTTCTTCTTCATCAAGTACAGCGTAGGAAGAGGCGAGAGGTTCCAGGATCAAATCAGCCACCTGGTAACCGGCGCGTTCTACACAGCGGTACATGTTTTTAGCCGCAGAAACCAGACCGGTGATGATGTGTACTTCAGCTTCCATGCGCATGCCACTCATTCCAACGGGGTCACTGATGCCATCCTGTCCATCCACTACAAATTCCTGTGGAATCACGTGCAGGATCTGTTGATCGGTAGGAAGCATGATACGCTGGCAATCTTCAAGCAGGCGTTCCACATCTTTTGCTGTGATCTCGTTATCACGGTTATTTATGGTGATAACACCTTTACTTCGCATGCTGCGGATGTGGTCTCCGGCAATTCCAACATTTACGGAATTAACCTGGATGCCCGAGGCCAGTTCAGCCTGTGCGATAGCATCTTTGATGGCGTTCACGGTTTTGTCAATATTCACTACAACGCCACGGTTCAGCCCGTCACTCTGGGCTTTACCAACGCCAAGAATATTAATGCGTTCCTGTTCATCAATTGAAGCTACAATTGCGCAAATTTTTGTGGTCCCTATATCCAGACCAACCATTATGTTTTCATGTTCTTCCATGTCGATCCGCTGTGTTTTGTTGATTGCTAAAGTATTTTTTTGATGCTGTCAGTAAAAATCCCGTATCCAAGATTGCTTTCCATCTGGCAATGAAGTCTCTCCTTGAGGAGAGTACGGCTTTAGCCTGGAGAGGTGTTGGAGCCAAAGCATCTAAGTTATTTGCAAAGAAAATCCCTGCTTCGTGCCCAAGGGGCGCATCAAACTTCAAGGCCGCTATGTAATCCAAATCAAATCTCACGGGTCACCACCTGGTTTGTAAATCTGAGATCAACCTGGCGCATGGCATCAATGCCTTTTGTCTTTATCACCTGATGATAAAATGCTTTCCAGTTCTCGAGTTTCAGTTCAAAATTGTTGTGTCCAAAAATCAGTTTTACACCGTTCTCATGGCTTAAAGCCACTACGCCATCCATTTTATCGTATGCAAGCTCGCTGAGTGTGGTCCAACTAAATGGATCTGCTTGAGCTTGAACTAAAAACTGACTCAGTTGCTTAAAGGATTCTCCATTGAGAGTATCAGAGCCAGAGGTTCGGTATCCATACAATAAGGGTACATCTGGAGATGGCTTGTCTAGTATCGGCAAGCGAACACCCTCTGCATCCACATAAGCGCGGTCTTTGCCATGTACCAAAAGGGCAACGGGAATACGTTCTTTAATACTCAATCGCAATGTCCCATTTGGCTCCACATAAGGCACCACTGATTTTACATAGTTCAGTTTTTCAACCCGCATTGATACTCCTGAAAGATCCAGGCTGTCTGGCTTTACTTCCGGGGGGATGGCTGCTGCCTGTTTAACCTCTTCGTAGGTGGTATACCTCAGCTCGTTCACTTCCAAATCTTGGACAGTCACATTTCTGTTCCAGTACATAGCCGCAAGCACAGCAAGACCGACCACCATCAAAATGGCGGTTATCCAGGGCATCAGGGTTTTATTTGAGTTCTCTTTACTCAATCAAGTACCGGTGGTTTAAACGTGCCAGATTCCAGTTCTTCAATAAATTCTTCTCCAAAACGATAGATGTCGCCGGCTCCCATGGTGATGATGATATCACCCTCATGGACCGTCTGTTTCAGCGCATCAGTAATTTGGGTCTTATCTTTTATATACTTCACATTGTTATGACCGTATTGCTCGGCCGTATCGGTTATCAGTTTCCCTGTTACTCCTTCAATAGGTTTTTCGCGTGAGGGATAGACGTCGGTTACCAACATCACTTCGGCATCAAAAAAGGAGAGGCCAAATTCTTTATATAAATCTTGCGTACGTGAATAGAGGTGAGGCTGAAATACAGCCACAATTCTGCGGTCGGGCCAGCCTTTTCGGGCTGCCTGCAAGGTGGCCTGTACTTCTGTGGGGTGATGGGCGTAATCGTCAATCACCGTACAGCCGTTATCATATTTGAGTTGAAATCTTCTAAAGACTCCTTCAAAGCGTTCCAGTCCTTTTTTGATCAGTTTAAAGTCTATGCCCAATTCAATGCCGGTGGCAACGGCAGCCAGTGCATTTTTCACATTATGATCACCGGGGGCTTTCAAAGTTATCACCCCTAACTTATTGCCTTCATGTATTACCGAGAAGGTGCTGGTTAATGCATCAGAACGGATGTCCGTGGCGCGCAACTGGGCTTGCGGGGTAAGTCCGTACGTAAGGACTCGTTTCTCTAATTTTGGCAGGATGCTTCTCACATTGGGATCATCCAGGCACACAATCACGGCTCCGTAGAAAGGCACCTTGTTGGCATAATCTACAAAGGCCTGTTTTACATCATCGAGGTCGTCATAGATGTCAAGGTGTTCGGCTTCAATGTTGGTGATGATGGCAATAGAAGGTGACAGTCGTAAAAAAGTGCGGTCAAACTCATCGGCTTCTACCACAATCAGATCGCCTTTGCCCACCACGGCATTGGTTTTATCGAAACTGTGTACTTTACCGCCCACAATGATGGTTGGGTCGTAATTACCATCCTGGGTAACCTGACCGACCATAGTGGTTGTAGTCGTTTTGCCATGGGTGCCGGCCACACCGATACCGAATTTCATTTTCATCAGCTCGGCAAGCATCTCCGCACGTTTTATAGTCGGAATGCGCTGCTCCATAGCCGCTTTGGTTTCTACATTCTCATCGGCCTTTACAGCACTGGTGTACACGACCACATCGGCACCCTCCATATATTCGGCTTTGTGGCCTTTGTGTACGGTGGCACCCAGTTCTTGCAGCCGGCGTGTAGTTTCGGTTTCCGCGCCGTCCGAGCCGGTAATGGTGTATCCGCGCTGCAATAAGATTTCGGCCATCCCGCTCATACCAATGCCACCTATACCCACCATGTGGATATGTTGTGTGCGGCCAAATACGGGTTGGGTCTCAATGCGTTTTTCCACTATTGGTCTAACTTGGAGGTTGCGATTTCTAAAATTTCTTTGGCAATCAGTTGGGCCGCTTCCGGTTTTGCCAGTTCCAGTGCTGCCTGGTTCATGCTCTTTAAGTGTTCCTGATTATAAATTAGCTCTTCAACCAAATCGGACATTGTTTCTTTCATGGTGCTATCATCGAGAATTTTAGAAGCTCCGGCGTCGGCCATTGCTTTGGCATTTTGTGTTTGGTGATCGCCCGCTACATTGGGGGAGGGCACCAGCACACTGGGTTTGCCCGTTAGCATTAATTCAGAGCAAGAACTGGCTCCGGCACGGCTCATTACAAGATCAGCGGCCGCGTAGGCTTCCGCCATATTATCGAGGAAAGCCGTGAGCCTAAGGTTCTTGTAATCATGGGCATTAAATTCGTTTTTAAGCTGATCGTAGTAACGAGAGCCACATTGCCAGATAATCTGTAGGCCTGCTTCGTCATGCAGACGCTTCATGTTGGCTTTCATGGCTTCATTGATGGTTTTTGCGCCACCACTGCCGCCCATTACCAGTAATACAGGCTTGTCATCATCAAATCCAAAAGCTGACAAAGCCACCGATTTATCCACGCCTGTTAAGGTGGCGCGGGTGGGATTGCCGGTAACCTGCGTTTTTGATGCTGGCAGGTAGCGGTCAGCTTCTTTAAATGCAGTGAATATTTTTGTGGCAAACTTCGCCAACAAGCGGTTGGTTACTCCCGGGAAACTGTTTTGCTCTTGTATAACCACGGGAATGCCTTTTTTGCCTGCGGTCCATCCAATGGGACCTGCTGCATAGCCACCGCAAGACACTACCACTTGGGGCCTGAAGTCGGCCAGTATTTTGAGGCTTTGAGCTAAACTGGTAACCAACTTAAAAGGGAATACCAGGTTTTTTAAGGTGAAACGCCGGTGGAATCCACTGATCCAGATACTTTCAATATCGTATCCGGCTTTGGGAACAGCCCGCCATTCCATGTGGTCGCGGGTGCCTACAAACAGGATTTCTGTTTCCGGATTTTGCTCTTTGAGTGCATCTGCAATAGAGATGGCAGGGTAAACATGTCCACCAGTGCCGCCGGCCGCCAATAAAATTCTTGGTTTATCCATAGTACATGGTCCTCCGGCCCCGGTTATGTTTCGAGATGTTGAGGAGAATCCCCACCATCAACCCGGTAAATAACATGCTGGTACCGCCGTAGCTTACAAAAGGCATGGGCAGACCCGTTACCGGAAGAAGGCCACTGGCCACACCGGCATTTACAAATCCATAGAAAACAATAGTGAGGGTACACCCAACAGCCAGCAGGGCTCCAAGCTGATCTTCTGCATTACGGGCGATAAATACCACCCCGCGTATTAAGATCAGTGTAAAAATGAAAATGAGTGAGGCAGCACCCAGCAGTCCGTACTCTTCTGCTATGATGGCAAAAATGAAATCGTTGTAAGGAGCGGGGAGGAAATCTCGCTGGGAGCTTTTCCCAATGCCTACGCCAATTAGTTCACCCCGGGCAATGGCAATGTGGGCCTGTTGGGCCTGGTAGCCGCTGCCTTGGATAATGTGTTCGCTGGGGATGTCTTTAACCTGGGTAATGTATTGCTGGATACGATCCTGCCGGTTGCCGGATTGTCCGATAAGAGCAGCTCCACCAATAATACCAATGGCCACCAAAGTGCCTAACTGCACCATGCTAATGCGGCCTACAAACATCACAATAAGACAGATAGCCATGAGAATTCCTGCACTACTAAAGTCTTCGAGGCCGATAAGGGCGCAAGTGACGACTACCCAAAACATGATGGGCAAAAATGATTTTTTGAAATCCTTGATGTATTCCTGCTTCTCACTCAATAGCACGCAAATGTGTACAAGCAGGGCAACAGAGGCCACCATAGATGGTTGAAAACTGAAACCAGCCACATTCAGCCAGCGTTTAGCACCAAATTGTTCCGTTCCAAAAGCCAGTACTGCCAAAAGCAGGAACAGGCTGGCTACCATGCCCAGACGGCTAAACTTGGCAATGGTGTGATAGTTGATCTTTGAGAAAATCAGCATCACGAAAAAGGCAATTCCAAGCTTAACCAGGTGCCCGATAATGAGCTGACCAGCGGTGGTAGCTTTTGATTCAGCAAAAAATGCAATGGAAGAATACACCGCAAGGATCCCGAACGTCATAAGGATGACAACTGCCATCAACAGATAGCGGTCGCTGCCTTGTGCACGGTTGTCAATATCTTCGGCCTGGGAGCCCATGACATTGGAAATATTGCTATGTGGACTGGTGTATATCATGATTTAGTTAAATCCCAAATTACAAGTACCAAATTCCAAATCTGTCATTGCGAGGAGCCGGCTAAGCTTGATTCGGACAAAATTATTTACCGACGCGGCAATCTCTCTCAAGAATCCTTGATGTCGTTTCAGGGAGATTGCTTCGTCGAAAAACATACCATACCTAATTTGTCCTGGGAGACTCCTCGCAATGACAGGCTTTGGTGATATTTTTGTTAGAATTTTGGTCATTAAAATTTGGTGCTTGTTACTTACAGCTTATCTACTTCATCTTTGAAAATCTTACCGCGGTGTTCGTAACTGTCAAACATGTCAAAAGAGGCGCATGCAGGACTTAAAAGAACCACTTCACCACGTTTTGCTCCTCTTTGAGCGGCCCGTACGGCGCCACCCATTGTTTCTACTTTTACAAAATTGGGAGCCGTCTTTCCGAGTTGCTCTTCCACACGTTCTTTTGACTCACCAATGGCGATGATGGTGTGAACTTTTTCCCGGATTTGAGCTTCCAGTTCGCTGTAGTCATTTCCTTTGTCACGGCCGCCCAAAATCAGCGTTACCGGCACATTGAAACTATCCAGGGCAAACCAAACGGCATTTACATTTGTGGCCTTGCTGTCGTTGATGTATTTCACGCCTTCAACCTCGCGAGCCAGTTCCAGGCGATGTTCAACGCCGGTAAAAGACCGCAGACTTTCACGAATGGCTTCGTTTTTGATTTCAGCCGCTCTGGCGGCCAGGGCGGTGGCTAACCCGTTGCTAAGGTTGTGGCGTCCGCGTAATCCTAATTCTTCTACAGGCATAAGAGGTTCTTCCTTGTCGTTGAATTTAAAGATGATATGTTGGTCGCGAACAAAAGCTCCCTGGGGTACTTCCCTCTCATAAGAGAATCCCCACAACTGTGGAGCATTCTGTTTTAGCGTTAGCTGTTCAACATGCTTCTGGATGATCGGGTCGTCATAATTAAAGATGAACCGCTCATCCGCCGTCTGATTTTCCGTTATCCTGAATTTGGCAGCGGCATAAGCCTCCAAACTATTCTGATAGCGGTTTAGATGATCCGGCGTAATATTCAATATCAGGCTTATCGCCGGTTTAAAATCGTTGATGTGATCCAGCTGAAAGCTGCTTACTTCCAGCAGAAAATCACCTTTGTTGGATTCAATCTCGTCTGAAAATGCCATACCAATGTTTCCGGCCAGCGCATGATCTCGTTTTGCTGTATTCCATACATGGTGCAGCCAATTGGCGACCGTGGTTTTGCCGTTACTTCCGGTTACCGCGATGATATCCTGTGAAGTAAACCAGCTGGCCACTTCAATCTCCGAGTACACCCGTTTGCTTTCATTTAGATAATATTGAACAATTGGGGCTTCGGTGGGTACACCGGGGCTCACTACCGCAAAATCTCCCTTACGGGCTTTTTCGGTATGACCGTTTTCTTCAAAAGGAATACCAGCGGCTTCCATTTTTTGCTTTGCTTCATCGCCGATGGCGTTATAATCAGACACAAAAACATCAGCCCCTTTCTTTTGCAGAAGGAGTGCGGCGGCTACGCCACTACGGGCAGCGCCAATCACAACGATATGTTTTTCTTGTACTTCTGTCATCTGATTTTAAGCGTTAACAAGCTGAGAATGCCAAGCAGCACGGCGATAATCCAAAAGCGTACCACAATTTTTTGTTCGGGCCATCCCTTTTTTTCATAGTGATGATGGATGGGTGTCATCAGGAAGACTCTGCGGCCTTTACCATATTTTCTTCGGGTCCATTTAAACCAGCTGGTTTGTATGATCACCGAAAGTGTTTCAAAAAAGAAGACGCCACAAATAAAGGGGAGTAATAATTCCTTGTGCAGCATTAATCCAAGCGCACCAAATGCGCCGCCAAGGGCCAATGAACCGGTATCTCCCATAAAAACAGAGGCCGGGTTGGTGTTATACCATAAGAAGCCAATACATGCGCCAATCAATGAGGCGCTGAAAATGGTGAGTTCGCTGGCACCGGGCAGGTACATAATGTCGAGGAAACCGGAGAAATCGACTCGGCCAGAGATGTATGCAAAAATCGCAAATACAATCCCGCAAATAGCCGAGGTGCCCGCGGCAAGTCCGTCCAGGCCATCGGTGAGATTGGTGGCATTACTTACGGCGGTAATCACAAAAACAGCCACGCCGAGATAGATCATCCAGCCAATGGTGTCACCGAAATAGGCGTAATCAATATTCACATTCTTCAAAAAGGGTACGGTTGTTAACGAATTGAAGCTTTCAAATTCCGGGTGGAAGTACAGCATGGCGCCAACGACCAAACCAACGGAAACCTGTCCGGCCACTTTAAACCAGCCCGCAAGCCCGCTTTTATCCTTCTTCACCACTTTGATGTAATCATCAATAAAACCCACGGCCCCAAGCGTGAGGGTTACAAATACTATGAGCCAGCTGTAAATACTATCCATGCGGGCCCAAAGTATTGTGGGGATCACTATAGAAAGAATAATGATGACCCCGCCCATAGTAGGGGTGGAACCTTTAGCCAAATGGTGATCGAGACCAATATCGTCCCGAATCACCTCTTTTAGCTGCAACTTGCTTAGCCACTGGATCATTTTTCGTCCAATGAATAAGCTGATTAGCAAAGAGGTTATAGCGGCCAGGGCGGTTCTTGTGGAAATAAAGGCCACCGCTCCGGTACCCGGGACGTCGTATGCCGTGTCAAGCCAGGTGAAGAGATCATGCAACATAGATCAGGTGCTCCTCCCGGCTTTTTTAGTTAAGCATTCACGGGCAATTTCCCGGTCATCGAAGTGGTGGCGCTGGCCGTTTACCTCTTGGTAGTCCTCATGGCCCTTACCGGCAATGAGGATAATTTCGTTTGTAGATGCATCATCAATAGCACGTTCAATAGCTTCCTTGCGATCGGTGATGCTGGTTACTTTTTCCAGCTTCTCAAATCCATTCAAAATATCCGCGATAATCAGGTCGGGATTTTCTGTACGTGGATTGTCACTGGTTACAAAAATTTTGTCTGCAAATTCTTCTGCCACCTTGGCCATTTCGGGCCGCTTGGTAGTATCACGATCGCCACCGGCGCCAAATACCACCGTTAATTTTTGGGATGCATCTTTTACCGCAGAAAGGGTAGAGAGTACATTTTGTAGTGCATCGGGGGTGTGGGCATAATCCACTATTACCAAAGGCAGGTCGCCTTCAGCAGTGACAGGTTCCATACGGCCAGCTGCGCCTTTGGCCTTACTAAGTGCGTTGGCAATTTCTGCATCAGAAAGACCCAGGGCTTTGCAAATCAAGAACGTCTGCCCCAGGTTATAGGCATTAAACTTGCCTACCAGCTGGCTTACAATTTTTTCTCCGTCTATAATCACGGAAAGCCCGTCTGCTGTATTTTCTAACACATACGCCTGTTCTTCATCAAAACTGAGAGGAAGTACTTTGGCTTTACAATTCTTGAGCATGGTGGCGCCAAAATCATCGTCCATATTTACCACCGCTGTTGATGATGCAGGCAAATGATCAAATAGCATCTTTTTTGCCGCTGCATATTCTTCCAGGGTGTGATGGTAATCAAGGTGATCGTGACTCAGGTTGGTAAATGCGGCCACTTCGAAAGTGAGGCCATGTACGCGATATTGGTGCAGCGCATGGGATGAAACTTCCATCACCAGGTACTCAGAGCCGGCCTCAGCCATTTGCTTCATATCTGAGGCAAGTTCTACCGGGTCGGCAGTGGTAAGTTTACTTTCCATCACCTTGTCCAGAATTCTCTTATGTACCGTTCCCAGTAATGAGGTCTTTTTGCCAAGTGCGGTGAGTACCTGATAAACCAGGGTGGCGGTCGTTGTCTTGCCGTTGGTCCCGGTTACACCAATCAATTTCATTTTTTGTGCAGGATAACCTGCGAAAGCCTGGGCAACGGGACCAGCCAGTTTCCTGGAATCTTCTACTTCAATAATGCATACATCCTGATCGGTGTAATAGGATTCCTCACAGATAATCACCTTTGCTCCACGGTTGATGGCATCTTCTATAAAGATATGTCCGTCAACTTCAGTACCGGGAATAGCTATAAAAACCCCGTTTTGATCCACCTTACGTGAATCAATGGCGCACATACTTAACTCACCGTCTACTTTATTCGTGACGTGAAGCGGATTACAAATTTCTATGAGTGTATCAATTTTCACTTATAGCTTAATCAGTTGTTTGCAAGGGTTAATGATTCCAGTGATTTGGCTTTTCCACGAATGGTTACCGTGTATCCTTGCCGCAACAGCGCCCCGGCCTGGGGATATTGTGCGTAAATAGTTCCAGAGCCAATAATTTCTGTTTTCAATCCCATATCGGTGAGCATTGTATTGGCCCGGCGCATATTCAGCCCTCTCAATTCGGGCACTTTAGCGTAGCCTTCTTTAATACTTTCACCGTCTTCAGGGGTATAAGTTTCTGCCAGTTGCAGCTTAATTTCTTCACCTTGTTGTAATGGGGTTCCAGCTTCGGGAATCTGTTGTACTACATATTGGCCCTGTCCTTCAGCCGAAAAGGGAACATTCAAAGTTTTCAAAAGGGTTTTTGCCTGGGTTTTAGGTAAACCGCGGAGCAAAGGCGCTTTAGCAAAAAGAGTATCAGCAGTATCCTCTTGGCTGCGCATGTTGTGCTGAATTTCACTGTCTAGCCCGGCAATGCGCAATGCTACCTTTCGGAAGATAGGGCCTGCGGTATATCCCCCGTATCCGCTGGTTTTGGGTTCATCCAGCAAAATGAAGCATACATACTTTGGATTTTCTACCGGAAAGAAGCCCACAAAAGAACCACGATAACGATTGGTGTAGCGTCCGTTTACTACTTTCTTAGCCGTTCCTGTTTTACCGGCGATGCGCAATCCTTCAACCTGAGCATATTCACCCGTACCAGAATCTGCTACTACGCTTTCAAATACAGGCAGCAACTTTTCAATGGTTGATTTACGGGCAACACGACGGATTTCTTCGGGTTCATTTACCTTTACAATTTCGCCGTTGCCATCTTCAATTTTTGAAACGAGGTAAGGCCGCATCAGCGCTCCATTATTGGCAAAGGCGGCATAAGCCTGCGTAATCTGTAATGGCGTGGCCTGCATTTCGTAACCGTGCGACATCCAGGGCAAGGTCACCAGGCTCCAGTCAAATGGTTTGGCCAGGGTACCGCTAACTTCTCCGGCAATATCCACATTGGTTTCGGTGCCAAAACCCAGGTTGCGTACGTATTGATAAAACACTTCAGGCTCAAGGCGCATGGCGATCTCAGCGGTGGCTACGTTTGAGGACTTTTGTATTACCTCCTGAAAAGTTAAGTCGCCCAATGGATCATGGTCTCTCAAAACGAGATCATGAATTACGACTTCGCCATTGTCCGGGGTCTCAAATACTTCATCAAAACTTACTACTCCCTGTTCAACGGCGGCTAAAGCAGTTACCAGTTTAAAGGTAGAGCCGGGTTCAATCATATCAGAAACAGCAAAATTACGGCGGTTCTCCTCATCGATACTTCCCGGGTTATTAGGATCGTAGGTTGGGTAATTAGCCAAGGCTTTTATAGCACCGGTGCGCGGATTCATGATGATGCCGGTTGCATAGTTAGCCATATGCTTTTTGGCTCCGGCTTCCAATTCATCTTCCAGGATGGCCTGGATGTAGGCATCAATGGTGGTATGCAGCGAATAACCGTTCTGAGGGAGTTTTCTGGGGGCGCCTACGTATTCAAAAATGCGATTACGGGAATCACGCCGTACTTGTCGTACACCGTCTTCGCCCCGAAGTTCTGTATTGTAATAAGCTTCCAGGCCCGTACGCCCATTAAGCTGATGATTGACAAAACCCAGGGCATGGGCGGCCAGCGAACCGAAAGTGTACTTTCGCATGTAATTTTCTTCCAGTATCACACCTTTTAAATCCAGTGCTTTAATCTGGTCTTTGGCAATAACCGATAAATTATTGGCCAGTACTATATATCGCGAGCGGGAGGGGGCTGCATTGATTTTACCCCGGTAATATGAAGCTCCCCGTCCGGTAACGGTTCCCAGCTTTTGGGTTAATTGAGCGATGGTTTCACCGGTAACACCTTTCACCTTTGGATCAAAGGCCAGCTTATAGCTTACCGAGTTGGTAGCCAGCAGCGTACCATTGGCATCGTAGATGTTACCTCGTTGGGAGGGAATGGGAATTTGCTCAATGGCTTGTTGGCTCCAAAGGCCTCTAAGCGCTTCACCCTCAAAATAGTTGATGCGTATCAACTGGAAACCAAGGGCACATGGGATGAGCAATATCAACCCAAAAACGATAAACATCCGGCTCAATATGGCTTTTCTGTCCTCCATCGGCTTATCTCTCTATGATTATGACTTGTTCGGCCGGCCCGCCATTCACGAAACCTTGTGCTTCGGCTTTGCGGTAAATTTCGGCTGGTCCAACCATACGGTCATATTCCAGTTTCAGTTCATCGTATTGGGCTCTTGCACGGTTATATTCCGCCTGTAATTGTTGAACCTCACGCAGCGATTGTTGCGTGGAGAATACATGGGTTAAGTACATCAGGCCCAAAGCACTAATAATGAGACTGCCTACAATTACTTTCCAGGGCTTTACTTTTGGGATTCCTATCTTGGAACTCTCTCTTCCCGCTTTTCTTTTTTTCTTTTGGGATGAACCCGGTGAAGTTTGGGCATCCGGCTTGGGAACTTTACGGAGATTAGGTCGAATATCATGTTTCTTTAGTGGGGATTTAACAATCATTCGCCGCCTCCTTCTGTTTTTTCAGCAATCCGAAGTTTGGCACTTCGTGCCGCAGGGTTATCGGAAACCTCTTTTTCAGATGGGGTGATCACCTGCTTGTTAACAGGCTCAATGGGGGACAAGGGGTTACCGTAAAAGTCTTTTTCTATCTTGCCTTCAAAATTACCAGCTTTAAAAAATCGTTTAACCAAGCGGTCTTCCAGAGAGTGGTATGATATTGCCACAATGCGACCTCCGGGTTTTAGCACTTCAAGCGACTCTTGCAGTACGCTCTTCAGCATATCCAGCTCCCGGTTTACTTCAATACGGATCCCCTGGAACACGCGAGCGAGTGACTTTACCTCGTAGCGGTTATTTACTACCGAGGAAACAACTTTTCTCAATTCCCCGGTGGTTTCAAGGGGACGGTTCTCAATAATAGCTCGTGCAATCGGACGGCTTTGTTTTTCTTCGCCGTAGTGGAAAATGATATCCCGAAGTTTTTCGTAGGAATACTCATTTACCACCTGGTACGCTGAAATACCGGAAAACTTGCCCATGCGCATATCCAGCGGGCCGTCTTCCTGAAAACTAAAACCTCGTTCCGCTTCTTTAATTTGATGGGTTGATACGCCTAAATCCAAAAGGATTCCGGCTACCTGACCGTGTTCCTGGGGAGGAATTAGCGTAGCCAAGTAGCCAAAATTGCCTTTTATGGTTGTGAAACGGGGGTCATCGCCAATACGGGATGAAGCCTCTTCAAGGGCCTCATCATCCTGGTCGATGCCGTATAGCCGTCCGTTTTCACCAAGATTATTTAAAATTTCTTTGGAATGTCCGCCACCGCCAAGGGTGCCGTCTATATATAGTCCTTCCGTGTCGGTTATCAGGGCATCAACCGACTCGTTCAATAATACCGGGATATGTGGGTGATAGGTCGTCATATTATGCACCATCGTCTTCCGGTTCATCTCCCATTACTTGTTCAAAAATCTCTTCGTAAGCTTCATCGTCTAAACTCTCATCTATTTTCTCGAGTATGGAGGGGTCCCATACTTCTATATAGTCTCCCATTCCCAGGAATACGGCTTTGCCATCTATTTTGGCGTATGATGTTAAATCATTAGGCAGCGCGATGCGGTTTTGTTTATCCAGGGACACATCTTCTGCATAGCGTAAAAAATTTCTCTTGGCTACCCGCCCTTTTTTTGTGAAATTGTTTATGCGGGATAACTTCTCTTCAACTTTTGCCCATTCATCTTCGGGGTAAAGGTACAGGCAGGGTTCTTGTCCACGCACCATAGTGAAGCGTTCTTGTGCGGAGGGACTTAGGGACTTTCGCAGTTTTGCAGGGAAAGCCACACGCCCTTTGGCATCTACACTATGCTCGTATTGTCCTTTAAAGCTTGGCACGGGTAACCCTGCGATGGTTTAGATTGCTAATTATGGAAGGAAGAGAAGAAGTCCCCACTATCTCCCACTTCACCCCACAATGTACCCCAAAGTACCACTATGTGTCAAGAACTTTCCGGTAAATCTTAAAATCTAATGAAAGGGAAATGATATTGAAGAAGCCTTAGTCTTGCATCAGAGGCCCATTTTAGGGTAAATATCACGCTACACACTGTGTTAAGGCTATTAACAAGCGAGAATTTTAAAGTTACTTTTGGTTTAGAAGTCGAATATTCCTGGAAAACAGATATCGTGAAGAAAGTGGGAGAAAGTGGTAGGGTTTTGGGGGAGAATGTGGGAGATAGGAAAAAGCGAACGTAAAAAAGGGTTATTTGAAATGCTTTTTGGTCGATTTTTATTATACTGAAAAGGTCAACTAAATAAAGATATCAGCTACGGTAATAGATAATAAAATGAAAGAGATGAGAAAATTTAGAGCACTGATTATTCTTCTGTGTGCAGTCGCAACAACTACAGCCTATGCATCACCGGCCGACTCGGTGCAGTTGCAACAGAATATTTCTGAGCTTGCCAATTACTTTGAAGGCAAAGGCTATGCAATCAATCAGATGTTGCAGGACAATCGGTTTAAGTTGATTGAAGGCATTACCGAGAAGTTCACGCGGTCGGCAGAAGTAAAAATTGAAGGCTTTGAGCAATATCAAAAAGCGGTGGGTTTTGATCGAAAGAAAACGATTGTAGCCGATTTTATGAAAGAATACGGGGATGAGCTTATCGCTGCTGAAAAAGAATATGACATTTCACGATACGTGATTGCCGGCATCATTGGTATTGAATCCGAATTTGGAAAATATAAAGGAAGCTACAATCCGTTTAATGCCTATGTTTCTATGTATGCCGAAGGCTACCGTAGTGATTTTGCCAAAGCGCAGCTGGAAGAACTCCTGATTTTTACCAATGAACATAATCTGGATGTGCTTTCGCTGGAATCAAGTTATGCGGGGGCCATGTCGTATGCGCAGTTCATTCCATATTCACTAAACCGTTGGTTTGTAGGCAGTGAATTATATAATATGAAGAACAATATCGCCTCAGTGGCCAATTACCTGGCCCATTTTAAAGAGATTACAGGCAGTACCGAAAAAGCGATCTATCGGTACAATCCCAGCAGTTTATATACTCAGGCTGTACTTGCTTTAGCAGAAGAGGCAAGGCAGGTGGACCAAGACTGACATAGGTTATCTTCATTAAAATTCGAATGTAATATTTGAGAGATGGAAAAGAGAGTTATAGTTATTGTAATGTTATTCGGGGTAATTACTTTAATCGGGTGTAGCAGTAATTCAAAATCTGATCCTTATTCTTCCACCAATCCTCCAGGTACTTCAGCGGGGCACTACCTAAGGGCCGATGAGTTTGATCGGCTTATAGTGGAAATAGATTATGTAACCGGGAACAAACCATCGGCTGCCAACATCGAAGTGATGCAGTCTTTTCTTGAATATGCTCTGGCCAAACCTAAAGGCATAGAAATTATACTGGATGATGAAATCGACTCGCTTACTGATTTTTACGGAAGAAATGAAATGGCTATTGCCGAAAACAGGCATCGGGATATGTTTACTGAGGGAAAAACTCTTGCAACTTATGTTTTATATATGAATGGGAAGGTTGCCGCTTCCTCTATTGGAGGTTCAACCTTTTACAATACTTCCATGGCAGTTTTTCCAGAGTTTTTAACAACAATAGCAGATACAGTGAGTGCTTACACTGCGGATGAGCTGATATCTTACGTGACAGTACATGAGTTTGGACACAAATTAGGTTTGGTAGATATTGGTTCACCCATGCAAGAACCACATGCTTTCCGTAACGCCCGGGGACATTGTTCAGACAGTACTTGTGTCATGTGGCCAACAATTACAGAAGCTTCTTTTGAAAGATATAAATCTGATACAACTTTTGGCCTTGGGAGCTTGTGTCTTCAGGATTTGTTGGAAAATGCGAAACCGTTAAACTGATTTACAATCTCTGCATATGCTTTCGGCTGAAATGAGTTAAAGCCTTATCCAAACCACATTATTCCAAGTATTTAGCCAGCGTCCCCATTAAATTTTCGTGAGAAAGAGCTACCCCATATTCCACAATTACACCGTCCGGGGAAAGCAGGTAATAGGTGGGATAACCATCCACGCTGTACATTTCCTGTATGGGATTATTCGTGTCAAAAATTTCCGGGATTTGTGGCCAGTTGATATTTTCCTCAGCTATGAATTCTCCAAAATTTTCAAGATTCGATTCATAGGCGATACCCACAATTTCAAAATGTTCTCCCCCGTATTTTTCATACGCTTCTTTGATGGTAGGAAGGGCTTCAATACAAGGCCCGCACCAGGTTCCCCAAAAGTCGAGCAGTACATATTTTTCCTGCAAATCTTTTAGTGATAATTCAGATCCCGATAATGTTTCTGCGGTAAAATCAGGTGCTTCTGTTCCAGGCCGAAGAGCCACTTTGGGATCTACTTCTTCCGCTGAGGGGACTATGGTAACCGAACTTCCATCCATGGCAATTTCAGAGATTTCCCAGCTTTCACCCGCGATGTGAAAGGGCTCGGTTACTGCATAGGATTCCATTCCATCTGGCATTACATCAAATATTCCATTTTCATCCAAATCGATATATAAATAAGTGAACGGTTCTTTACGGTAGGGCGGTGCGCTTTCTTTGCTGAGAGCTATATCGAACCTCTGCCCGTGAACCTCCCAAGTTCCAATCCGGAGTTCGTTAAAATATAACTGAAGGCTTTCGGATGGTGGAGTGTCTCTTAAATACATTAAGCTGGCCAAGCCTTCGTGGGTTACTATTTTTTCCCCATCAAAGTAATTGAAGCGGGCTGTGATTTTGGCTTCCATAACTTCAAAGTTATTATCTTGAAATACCACTACCGTTGGCTTGAAATACACCGGGTTTTTGGTACCAAAACTCCCATCTTCATCTTCTGTATAAACTGTAGGATTGCCGTTCTCATCTTCTCCAACAGCTACCGTAACAATCACATCCACCCACTCATCGGTAACAGTTTGTTCATCGATCATTACCATAGCCCGTTGCCAGGTTGCTGAATCAATAAAGCCTTTTGTAAAGCCCTGTTGTATGTATTGGTAATAGTCAATAATACCGTGGATGACTTTTCCCTCTTTCAGGCTTTTTGGAAGCTTATCCGGTTCGCCGGGATATTTCGGTTCAAAAGTGTAACCACCACCCATACTAATAGCTAAAATCGGTGGTACCTGCCCAGTATTTTTGATAAGAGGAAGTTCAAGCTGGAAAGAGTTATTACTGTTATTCTGTGCAACTACCGAAAAACTGAATAACAGTACCCCAAATACAGTTATAAGATATTTCATAAAGTAAGAATGATATGTTTGTACTTGCGTTCAGAATAAGACAGGGAATAATAAAAAGCCATAAAAAAAGCCCCGTCTGAAAAGAAGGGGCTTTGTAATATCTTATATGTAACCAGCTATTTAGGCAAGGTCCTTGGTCATGAAGTACCATTTTGGGTCGCCATATTCAAAACCCACTTTTTCGTAGAGGTTGCGGGCCGGGTTGTCTTCCCGAACTTCCAGGGTAATTTTGGAACAGCCCATATCTTTGGCTTCCTGCTTTACCGTTTCCAATAGCTTGGTACCTACTCCGTAGCCGCGAGCTTCTGGCTTAACAGCTACATCGTGAATTTTAAATACCTTGCTGGCGGTAAAAGTGGAGAAGCCTATAAAACAGGTAACAATACCCATCGCTTTCTCTCCAAGGTAAGCGATATAGGTCATGGTGGTTGGGATTTTTTTCATTTCGGCAATCATATCCACGCGGACTTCTTCGTCCAGTGGTTGGTCTTGTCCCATGGGATCACGGGCAAATAAGTCTACAATCTTGACTATATCTGAAGCATGTTTAGTATTGTTTAAGTCTGCTTTTATAATTTTGACGTCGGTTTGAACGTCGGCTTCTGCAATCACTTTTTTTGATTTTATTAAAATTAGGACTAAAAGTTAAAAAGATTAGGTGTAGGGATAAAGTTTAAAGGCTAATCCTAATAAATCTTTTTAATGAGGTAACATTGCCTTCAAAATTTAAATTTTATACTAGAATGATAACGCCTTTTAAAACCATTAAAGGTATTATTCTATTTGGCTTTAGCGGTCATGATATCTTCCCAACGGGTAGTGTATTGTTTACTTAGGTAATTCTGCTTCATAGTCCATTTGTTGTGTTGTCCTTCCTTTTTATGAAGACCAGTAGCTGCAAAAGCCGCCGTATTCCGTCCATGGCGGGTATTGATTTGGTCCATGCATTCCATTAAGCGAAACTGTTTTTGAGTATATAGCTCCGGGTCAAACAAGTCCATTTGTACTTCGCTGTGGGGAACTAAACCGGTGAGCATAATAGCAGCCTTTTTGTATTTGGTATCTGGCAGATGAAGAGAGCGAGTGATCCGTTTGCCAGATTCAATCAAGGTAGGGGTGTGAGCCGTGGGCACCTTAAAGGAGGTATAAGCACTGTACTTATATTTCGATTTCGGGTTCTTAAACTTGTCGCCGATCAATGTCACTTGCAGGTTAGAGGCAACGGATCCCTGGGCTCGCAGTTTTTCAGCTCCACGGCTGATGTAAGTAGCTACGGCTTCTTCAATAGGTTCCAGCTCAAAAAGAGGTTTCCCAAACATGCGGGAGGTTAAAATGCCTTTGCGTGATTCCAGGGCCTCGCTGATTTTCATACAGGGCAAACCATTGAGCTCCAATACAGTTCGCAGTCCGGTCACATTCAGGTGCTTGCGTACCCATCTTTTATTATTGATGGTTTGTTTCAGGTCCAGAGCGGTTTCAATATGATGGCGGTTTAAGCGAACGGTTAGCCCATGACCAATTCCCCATATTTTTTTCAGAGGCATTTTTTTTAAGATGTGATTGGTGCCGGGATGATCACATAAATTTAGCACTCCTCTGAATTCAGCATTACGCTTGGCCGTTTCATTGGCAATTTTGGCCAGGGTTTTGCTGGGGGCTATCCCTACAGAAACAGGGAGACCGGTCCATTTGTAAATGGTTTCCTTAATGATGCGGCCATATTCATCCAGGTTTTGGTAGGTGTTGGTTGAAAGCTCTGCGAATGCCTCATCAATGCTGTACACTTCAATATCGTGTGTCAGGTCTCGGAGGGTATCCATTACCCGGCGCGACATATCCCCATACAAAGGATAGTTGGATGAACGCATTACCACATGATTCTGCCTGAAGTAGTTCTGATATTTAAAAGCAGGAGCCCCCATGGGGATTTCAAGTGCTTTAGCCTCTTCCGAACGGGCAATCACACAGCCGTCATTGTTGGACAAAATGACGATCGGTTTACCTTCCAGCGCAGGATTGAATACCCGCTCGCAAGAAGCGTAGAAGTTGTTGCAGTCAATCATGGCATATGCGATGCTGCGTCGGCTTTCAAAAGATTGGGGAAGATTCATGGTGCATTAGCCTTAGGGTTTATACCTGTGTATCACGTGGGTTACTACGCCCCAAATCATCCAGTTGGTATCGCTTCGGATAGTTATGGGCTCAAATTTTGGATCGTCGGAAATGAGAAAAAGACGAGAGCCGCGTTTCACCAGACGTCGTATGGTGGGATCCTCATTAATGGCAGCAATGACAATTTGCCCGTCCCGGGCTTGAACCGAGCGGTCAACGACCAGGATATCGCCGTCATGGATACCTGAAGGCTTCATGGCATCGCCTTCCGCGCGTACATAAAAAGTAGCAGCTGGGCGCTTAACGATCAGTTCCTCCAAATCCAGCGGTTTCTGCAGGTGGTCGGCTGCAGGTGAAACAAAGCCTGTTTCCGCTTTCTGTGACAGCGAAACCTGGTTTTTAGGCTCCTTGCTTGAGCCGCCTTGATAAATTGTTAGTCCCTCCATAAAGCCTCCTTACACATAAAAAATACATGTGTAAAATATATGTATAAATGGAGATTGTAAACCAAAATTCTGAGAAGATGGGCAGAATTATTTAGCGAAATTGAGGTTAAGAAATCAGGGGGATAGATGTAGAAAAAGTTATAGGAACCGATGCTTTTTAACGAGACAACAATGCAGGGTTGAGGATAGATATCGGGGATGGAAAGGCATTGTCCTTGTGTACCCATCACCAAATGTTCCTATGGAACATGGCACATATCACATATTCTTTTCTACCCACGAGGCGTTCCGCTGGAACGACGTGGGAAATGGTATTCCGTATAAAATTGATTTATAATTTGTAGCTCAACTAAAGATTGAGCTGCTTTCCGAAATGAAGGTCCGGTGGGTAGAAAAAAAGGCTATTTAAACCGTCTTCAAAAGGCGCTCCGTAGGAACGATTGGTGGGTAGAAATTTGATGGTGCACAACGGGGTAGCGTTCCAGCGGAACGCATGGTGACTGTGAGAGTTTGAGTTTCCTGTCGTGATTATCCGCTAAAATCAGCGTCATCCGCGTTCTATTCCCTTGCATCCAAAGCTCCGATTCAGTCAGCCTTCATACGCTTCCCGCAAATTCCGTATTTGTTCAAAGTGCCGGCGCTGGTGGGCTTCGGTAATGCCAAAACAGGAGGTTAGTGACATGGGCACAAACTTAACCACAGGATTCTTCGTTTTGATGCGATCCAAATCCAGTGCCTGTAGCTCTGCTGACTTTAGACTTGCCAGCAATTTATCCTGTAATTCCAGAAAATCCTGAAGTACCACCTCTTTATCCAGATCTGGTTGATCTACAGGTTCAAAAGAGGGTACAGTGGGGAGAGGACGTTTATTTTGAGGACTAACCTGCCGGATAAACCACCTAAACACAAAACCGGGCTCAAAAGGCGGTTTTCCTTTTATTAGAGAAGCGTCAGGTTCAGAAAGGCGAGCGTTTATTTGCCCATAATACTGATTGCCAGCCTGTACCAAGTGGCTCAATATTTCACCAATACACCATTTGTCTTCTGCCGGACGGCGGAGAAAGGTCTCTTTATCTAAATCTGAAACTAAGGTTTGGGCTTGTTTTTTGGCATCTTCTAAAGCATCAGAAAAATATTGATAGGTATATTGCATGGCTACAACCATTTTTTCTTGCGGAAATAGAACAACATCACCACAGCTGCTACTATCATGATTCCCCATACGGCCGGGTATGCCCAGGGTACGGATAGTTCAGGCATGTATTCAAAGTTCATCCCGTAGATACCGGCAATAAAAGTAAGCGGGATGAAAATAGTGGCAATGATGGTGAGTACTTTCATCACCTCATTCATCTTGTTGCTTACCTGACTCATATGCATATCCAGCATGCCAAGGGCCATATCGCGGTAGTTCTCAACACCGTCAATGATTTGCACCAAGTGATCGTACACATCCCGGAAAAAAACTTTATTCTCCTCATCAATCAAAGGAGATTCCTCCCGGAGCAGGGAATTCAGGCTGTCCCGCATAGGCCATACGGAACGCCTGAAAAAGATAAGTTTTCGACGTAATGCATGGATTTTTTGGGGGATATCTTCATCTGATTCCTGCAGAATCTCATTTTCCAGATCTTCAATCTCATCTCCCAGCTTTTCGAGTACTTTAAAATAATGATCTACGATGGTATCGATGAGGGCATAGGCCAGGTAATCTGGTCCATGATTCCGTAATCTGGGTGCTCCGCTTCGCAGGCGGTGTAAAACCGGTTCATAAATTGGAAAATCATCTTCCTGAAAAGAAAGCACTGAATTGGAAGATAATACAATGCTAACCTGTTCAACATTTAGCACCCCAGTATCTTCGGAAAAACTCATCATCCGCAACACAAAAAACATGTGATCGGGATATTCTTCAATTTTAGAGCGCTGATTGGTGTTTAAGATATCTTCCTGTATAAGCGGATGGAGCTCAAAGTATTGCCAAATCTCCTTCAGTTTTTCAATGTCATGTAATCCGCACACATTAATCCATGTTTTTGAGGGAGAATCGAGATAAGGTTTACTGTCCTCAATTTTGGAAAGATCGTGCTCACTAAGCTGCTCTGCATCGTAATCATACAGGTTCATGAGAACATGATCGAGCCGTTGTTCTCCGGTAAAATGCAGGGTGCCGGGGGCTTGTCCCGGTTTTTTGGTCGTCTTTCGCTGTTTCAGGAAAGAAGGGACCGGCAGGCGTTTTGTGATTTTTCTAACCATAATCTGTTTGTTTTTCCCAAGAGTAACGCAGAAATGGGAGGAGGGCAAATAAAAAAATCCCGCATCGATCAAGATGCGGGATTTACGGGGTTTGGGTAAAAAATCTATGGGTTATTGATTGCCAATACGGCCTTCTTCAGCGGCTTCTTTCAGCTCATCATTGGCCCAAATAGCAATTTCAACGCGTCGGTTTTGCTGGCGACCTTCAGCTGTTTCGTTGGTGGCTACCGGCTTGCTTTCTCCGTAACCAACAATGGTCATTCGTTCAGCATCCACGCCGGTAAAGGCTGCAAATTCAGCTACCGAACGGGCACGTTGTTCCGAAAGGTTTTGGTTGAATTCTTCGGTGCCACGGCTGTCGGTATGTCCGGCAAACATGATATTAGTGTCTTTATAATCTTTTAGTACACGGGCCAGATCTTCAATATCTCTCTTGGCCGGATCCTTTAGAGTGTAGGATTCGGTATCAAAAAGAATACCGCCGTCAAAGGTGATTTTAATCCCTTCACCAACTCGTTCTACTTCAGCATTCTGGAGTTCTTCTTCCAATTCTTCTGCCTGGCGGTCCATGTAATTACCAATGGCTGCACCCGTTGCGCCACCTACAGCGGCACCTACAATAGCACCTGTAGTGGTGCTTCCGGCAGCTTTACCTATCACAGCGCCCGCTAATGCCCCGGCGCTGGCTCCAATCGTTGTACCCTTAGCGGTTTTGCTCCAGTTTTTACAGGCCGTGAAAGGCATCAGCAAGGCCACGATTACAGCAAGTATTTTAAAATTGTACGTCTTCATAGAAAGTGTTCGGTTTGATTGATATTCACTTTCTTATAAAGCTATCGGGCAGGAATGTTCCAGAAAGAAATTGCTGCAAAAGCATACAGCTTTTATGGAAGAGAAATTATGCTAAAAGCCAGCATAAAACCCCACAGAACCATAGGCTGGCTCTGTGGGGTAGAGATTATCCTGCAACTCTAAAGGCTCTTTTGGCGCGGTTTGATTTGTGGTTTTGGGTGGACTTATTTCTTTTGTTAACCGGATCTCTGCCCATAACTTTATGAAGTATTCGTCTCGCTGGAGGCATCGTTTTTTTAGTGGGTTGAACCGGTTGCCTGGATGGTCCCTGATCGGTTTCACCTAAAAGATGGGTTAACTCTTTTACCAATTCCTTGAGCTCAACCGACTGACTGGAAAGTTCTTCAGCGGCACTGGCACTTTCTTCAGAGTTGGAAGCATTGTCTTGAATGGCCCGATCCATTTCTGCCATCACGGTATTCATTTCCTCCACGCCTTTGGATTGCTCCTTGGCGGCCCCGGAAATTTCCGCAATCAGTGTGAATATTTCATCGATGCTTGCAGAGATTTTTTCAAGACCTTTTGAAACATCTTCGGCAACCTGAGTGCCTTTGGCTGTGCTCTCTTGCGATCCGGCAATGAGTCCGGAAGTATCCTGAGCAGCAATAGCACTGCGTTGGGCCAATTTGCGTACTTCGTCGGCTACTACTGCAAAACCTTTGCCGGCCTCCCCGGCTCGGGCAGCTTCTACGGCGGCATTCAGGGCTAACAAATTAGTCTGAAACGCAATGTCATCAATGGTTTTGATAATGTTGGATGTTTTTTGAGAACTTTCCTTGATCTCGCGCATTGTCTCGTTCATACGCTCGATGGCCGATAATCCCTCTTCAATCAGCGGTTTGGTGATATCCATTTGCTGCTCGGCCTGTCCCGCGTTGCCAGCTGTTTGTTTCAACTGGGCAGACATCTGCTCCAGAGAAGCCGTAGTCTGTTGTATTCCTGCAGCTTGTTCGCTACTGCTTTGGGCAAGTTCCTGACTGGATGAGGAGACCTGTTCCGAGGCACAACCCACTTCTGCAGAAGCATTGGAGAGCTGATAAATACCGGCTTCCAATGGTTTTACAATTTTATTCTTCACATAATAGGAGATGGCAAAGAATATCCCCAAAGCCAGAAGGAAAAACAGAATACTGGCACTAAACTCGCGGTTTGCAACGGCCTCCATTTTCGTAAGCTCTTTGCCAGAAACATCACCCACTTTTTCCGATAATTGTAGTGCGGTATTGATGGCTTTGGTAGCGGCATCAATCCATTCACCGGCGGTGACTGGGTAGACCGCTCCGTTGGCACTGGCTTGATACACTCCCTGACGAATACCTTCATATTCATTTAAAAACTGATGCTCAAAGACCTCAATAGCCTGCAGGAGATCCTGGTCTACACCGGTTGCACTTTTCAGGGCCAGTATTTTTTGGGCTGATTGTTCTACAATGGTTCGGTATTGGTTTAAAGTTTCAAGTGATTTCTCAGGTATGGGTTCGCCCGCAGGTATGATGGTTGAAATAATTGCGCGCTCGCGTCCGGCATATTCCGCAAGGTATCCCACATTGCTGCGGATTACGTTATTATAATGGATGATATTTTCCTTCGGTGTTTGTGGAAGAAAGAGTGCATCCCGCAACGCGAATTCTGCAAAAATCAGGTTGGTGGCTGTGGTCATCCAGGTTGATACATCGATGGTGCCTTGCAGAACTCTACTTCGGGATGAGGCAACTTTAGCCCGTGCATCCTCAACATTATCAACAAGTCTTTGTAATTCATTGCTGTCCATTGCATCTGCCAGTTTCTTTGCTTTTTCTGTGGCTTGCCTGGAGAAAGCATCTCCTTTTTTACCTAGTTCATTGTATTGGTTGATACGGTTTGAATCTCCGCCCGCCAATAGTAAACTTCCAACGCCCCGCTCTACCGCTTGCACACCGGCCGCTTGATTCAGGTACCCGGCTGCAGAGGATTTCAGGATAAAGTGGTCGGCGTCATTTTGTATGCCCCTGGCATCATAAATGAGAACCCCGGATAGTATGACGATAATGCCCAGCAACAATAGCAGCATGCTGGTTATTTTAGCTTGTAGTGTTTTCATAAGATTTAATTTTATCCCGACCAGAGAGCCATACTTATTGTTATTTGAATGTATGCTGGATCTCTTGATCTGTTTAGTTGACATAACATCAAAGAGGTGATGTTTTAATCACGATCAGCTCTTGAAAATTTTATTTAAGACATTATCGTCTTTTATTAGTTATCACTTAAGCTATTGTTTTATCTAATTCATTTTTTCCAAGATGGGAATGGGAAGCTTAATAATTAGCCTGGAATACCATATAAATCAGGTGGGAAAACTGTAGAATAATCAGAGGGCGTAACAAAATATTCTAAGCTTTGGTGAAAATTCGTTCCAACGCAGAGCGTATGGAACGAGGGGGGAAGGGGCCTCAAGGTGTGTCAAAAAATTACAGCTATCACGCTCAGATTTAACTTAAAGTACAGAAAGGCTTGAAGGGTTTGAGATGGCCGAGCCAAACTATTCGACCAGAGGTCCCCTCAGGCATTCCGAACCGGAGGTTCGGAACGAGTGAGATTGTAAGTATGGCACAATGGTTACTGGATAACACACCGCAATAATCCGCTTAATCCGTGTCATCCGCGTTCTGTTCCGATTTTAGGAGCTTTTGGCCGAACAACTTATCCGGCCTAAGCTTTTATACCACTTCAGCCCGGAGTACTTCCAGTGGCGGCTTGTTGTGCACTCCGCGGGTGTTGAGCAGACCTATCAGTAGTACAAGAGCTGTAAGAATCAGGATTTCAGCCCCGATGATGAAAAAGTCTGGGACGAACTGTATATCAAAATAAAAATACCCGATGAGGTAGCTGGCGCCGAGGGATAATATCAACCCGGTCAAAGAGGCCATCACCCCAAGCAGCACGTATTCTATCACTTGTATTTTGATAACCTGACGTTTGGAAGCGCCGAGGGTTCGCAATAACACCGCCTCGCGGATGCGTTGAAAACGGGAAGTTGCCGCCGAGCCTGCCAATACAATCAAGCCGGTAATGATACTGAACAGCCCAATAAACTGAATCACAAATGTAACTTTATCCAGGAAGTTACGGACGGTATCAAGGACTTGTCCCACGTCAATAGCGGACACGTTTGGATACTCCTGAACCAGTTCCTGCTGCAGGCGCAGGGAAGCTTCCCTGCTTTGGGTTTTGATGGTGGTAGCAAAAAACTGTGGGGCATTTTCAAGCACGCCGGAGGGAAATACCACGAAGAAGTTGGGGGAGGGCTGGTCCCAGGTAACCGTTCGTGTGCTGGCAATGTAACTTTGGATGGGAATACCTTGCACATCCCAGGTGAGTGTGTCGCCGATTGAAGCATCGAGATTGTCCATTTGATCGGCTTCAATAGAAACGGGTACAATTTCATTCATGCCGGCCTGACCAATCCATTCGCCTTCTACCAGAGTTTCGGTAGGCAGCAGGCTGTCGCGATAGGTGGAACGGTATTCGCGATTGAGGGCCCAGCCGCTAACATCACGGGTGGTATCGGCGTCAATTTCCTCCGTGGTTTCTCCATTGATGCTTTGCAGACGCATGGTCACAATAGGCACATTCTGCAGAATTTCATGTCCGTTGGAGGTAATAATTTCATTCACGCCTTCATTTTGATCGTACTGAATATCATACAACGCCAGGTTGGGCAGGTCTTCCTGATCCCCAAAATCAATTTGGTCCAGCAGCATATCCTGGGTTAGATAGAGGGAGCTGATCATGGTTACGCCCAGCCCGAAAGTGAGCAGGAGGGTAGTAGTTTGGTTATTGGGGCGGTAGAGGTTGGCCAAACCCTGACGCAGTTCATACGAGAACCCAGCGCGCAGAAATTTGCGTGAGCCTTTCATAATGAGTTTGGCAAAGCCGGTGAGGAGTGCCAGGCAGGCTACCAGTCCCAGGGTAAAGAACAGGGCAGGCAGGAATTCGCCAATCATCAGCCAGGCATAGCCGGTGACAAAAATCAGCAGAATAAAAGAAAGAATGGCTTTAGTGTTGTTGGTCAGCAACTCAATCAGGTTAATGCTGATGGAGCGCAGGGTAAACAGAGGCGAGATCTTTTTCACAGCCAGCAGCGGGAAGAGGGCAAAAAGGATGGAAATAGCCAATCCTGTTCCTATCCCAATGGCAATAGAAAACCAGGAGATGTACAGGTCAATATCTACCGGTAGAAAATCCTGAACTAGAACTGGCAAATATAGTTGAATGATGGAGCCCAACGCAGCGCCCAATACCGAGCCAGTGAGTCCCATGGCGGCAGCCTGAATCAAATAAATAAGCAAAGCCTGATTAGAGGAAACACCCACGCAACGCAACACGGCCACTGTATCTATTTTTTGCCGGATATACACAAAAATGGAGCTGGCTACTCCAATTCCACCCAGCAGCAATGCTATAAAGCCAATCAAATTCAAAAAGTTGGAGAGATAGAGGATGGCTTCACCTACTTCTTCTTCGCGTTCATCCACGGTATCGTAGCCGAAGCGCAGGTTTTGTTGATCGCGAAGTTGGTCGAGGCGGTCATCCACGTAAGCCATGTCGGTGCCTTCGGGGAATTTATGCCAGGAGACGTACTCCAGCCGGCTCCCACGTTGCAGCAATCCGGTTTCTTCCACATTTTCTTTGGGGATAAAAATCCGCGGACCAAAAAAGCTGGCTGCTACAGGCTGACCCGGAATCTCAATCAGGGTTCCTTCAATTTTGTAAGTGATTTGCCCGATTTTGACAGAATCTCCGGGTTGTAAGTCAAACAGCCGCATGACCGGTTCATCCACCAAAGCCCCACCATTCTGCTGAAAGGTTTGGGCAGCAGAGGCCGGCTCGGTAATCAAATCCCCATAAAAAGGAAATCCTCCTTCCACAGCAGAAATTTGGGAGAGACGAGTAGTTCCGGTCTTTGGGAAAAAAGCCATGGAGTTGAATTCCAGTGCGGTGGAAACTTCTCCACCAAGAGAATCGAGGACGGCTTGGAGTTCCTCCTGGAAAGGGGCATTGCGTTCCACTTCTAAATCAGCGCCAAGCAGTTCCTTGGCCTGACTTTCGATACTGGTATTTAGGTTGGCCCGAAAAGAAGTGATCGCCACCTGTGCGGCCACGCCTACGATAATGGCGGCCATGAAAAGAAAGAGTTTGGAGCGATTGGAACGGGAATCGCGCCAGGCCATTTTAAAGGTCCAGAGCAGAGATTTTTGGTTGTTCATAGACTTACCCGGCGGCCGTTTCAGGTTGAACTTCGGCGTGGGAGTCTTCAAAAACCTGCCCGTTTTTCAACTTGATGATGCGATCACATTTCTTGGCTAACTCCAGATCGTGCGTGACCATCACCAGCGTAGTGCCTTGCTGTTCATTTAAATCAAAGATGAGTTTCTCGATATACTCGCCGGTTTCGGTATCGAGGTTGCCGGTGGGTTCATCCGCAAACAAAATTTTGGGTCGATTGATGAATGCACGGGCAATGGCAACGCGCTGTTGCTCTCCGCCTGAAAGCTGGGTGGGGTAGTGATGGGTGCGGTCGCCAAGTCCCACGCTTTCCAATAGTTGGGTTGCTCTCTGCCGCACTTCTTTGGTGGCTTCTCCCCGAAGTTCGAGCGGTACCATCACGTTTTCAAGTGCTGTCAAGGTTGGCACCAGTTGGAAAGTTTGAAATACAAATCCCACATGCTGGTTGCGAACTTTGGCGCGTTCGTCTTCATTTAATGGATTTAGCGGGATGCCGTTGAGGGTGACACTGCCGGAAGTGGGGCGATCCAGTCCGGCACAAAGGCCCAACAAGGTGGTTTTACCCGATCCGGACGGGCCTACAATGGCGCAGGAGATGCCTTCGGGAATGGAAAAATTGATGTCATCGACGACGGTCAGGGTTTTGTCGCCGCTTTGAAATTTGCGATACAGCTGTTGTACTTCGAGGATATTGCTCACGTTGCGTTGCTAAATTGTTTTAAGTGATACCGTCTCAAACAACGGTTTTTGCCAGAAACATTCCTTTAAATTTTGAGAAAGATTACGGAGAGAATGGGAAAAGGTTGTTTTGAATATCGAATAATGAATATTCAACATTGAATTTCGAAGTAAAGGTCTGATGTTGGTATTATTTGCTGTAGGAGGCTTGGGAAATCCTCAGCATGTCAAACAACTTAACGGTATAGAAGTCTAAGACTTCTCAAGTTTCAGCTTGTGTGCATGTCATACGTACTCAGGACTTCCGTTTTTCAGTTGAAAACTGAAAAGATCGTTGGGATATGATATTCTGTATCCAGGCTTTGTATTATGTTACATAACTGTAAAGCCACCAGGGAAAGTCTCTCCTTGAGGAGAGATAAATTAAAAAACTGTTCCTTTTTGAATTTTGAGAGGTGTTGGCGCCAGGGGAAACATGATGTCGATACTGCATACAGCAACTGGTGTTTAGCAAATAGGCTTCATCCACCACTGCATGTCAAATATCCTAATTGGTATAGAAGTCAGAGACTTCTCTGGTTAAAGGTACATGCCATGTCTTGGGTACTCAGGGCTTTAACTTTTCAGTTGCAAACTGAAAAGATCTGTGGGTGGCAAATATCTTTGGATCACTGATAACCATTAGAGTCCTTGGCTTCCCTCTCCCTCGCTTTGTTGGACAAGCCAACACGCATTCCCTCTCCTTGAGAGGGACAAATTTCTGCCAGCTATTACACATTAAACTACGTTCAAAATCTTGTTAAAGCCCCATACTTGTGCCTCTTCGGAGAGACCGGCTTTTGAGCAGCCTTGTGCTGCTGAAAAACCTGGGAGGGGAGTTAGATATCTCTCAAAGAATGAATCATCAACAAAATAAGTTTATTACCTTCCTTGTTATCATTGCCAATCAAAAAAGTCAATTATCTGTTCATGAAGTTTATTTTTTTAGTTTTATCTATGCTGCTTGCCGGGAATGTGCAGGCCCAGGATTCCGAACCTAAAACCATTCTCTTTTTCGGGGATAGTATTACGGCCGGTTTGGGAGTGAATAAAAGTCAGGCCTTCCCGGCGCTCATTCAAAAAAAGATTGATTCACTGGGATGGAATTATGAGGTGATAAACGGCGGGCTTAGTGGAGAAACCTCAGCCGGCGGCCTGCGTCGCATCGACTGGGTGTTGCAGCGTGAAATTGACGTGATGGTACTTGAATTGGGCGGTAACGATGGGCTACGGGGTATCGAGCTATCATCTACCAAACAAAACCTGCAGCAGATTATTGATAAAGTGCAGGCCAAATATCCGGAGGTTCAAATCATTCTGGCCGGGATGCAGGTGCCGCCTAATTTAGGGCAAGAATACACCCGGGAATTTCAGACCATCTACCCCGAATTGGCGGAAGAAAATGACCTGCCATTAATTCCAATGATTATGGACAAACTGGGTGGTGATGAGGATTTGATGCAATCGGATGGGATTCATCCAACGCCTAAAGGTCATCGGGTGATTGCGGAAACGATATGGGAAAGGCTCAAGCCTATGCTCACCGAATAGGTCATTTCTCAGGGCGAAAGGTGCCCGGATAAAACAGCTTATCACAAGGTAAAGAATGATACGGTCGTCAATGCTGTTGACATATTGAATTTGAACTAAAAAGAATCCATATGAAGGCAGTACAAGTAAGCGAGAAAGGCGGAGATTTTGAAGTAGTTGAACGGGATATTCCTCAAATAAATGACGATCAGGTGTTAATAAAAGTACAAGCATGCGGGGTATGTCATAGCGACCAATTTGTGAAAGATGGTGTTTTCCCGGGATTAGAGTATCCCCGTGTTCCCGGTCATGAGGTGGTAGGAATTATCGAAAAAACCGGTGCGAATGTAAGCAGTTGGAAAGAAGGACAACGCGTGGGTGTTGGCTGGCATGGTGGTCATTGTTTTGAATGCGAACCTTGCAGGAGAGGAGATTTCATCAACTGCAAAAATGCCAAAATAACCGGCATCTCTTTTGACGGTGGATACCAGGAATATATGGCTGCTCCTCAAGAAGCCTTGGCTATGGTTCCAGAAAATTTAGAATCAGCCGATGCAGCTCCTTTACTTTGTGCCGGTGTTACCGTTTTTAATGCCTTACGAAATACCGAAGCTCAGGCCGGCGATCTGGTTGCCATCCAGGGAATCGGAGGATTGGGGCATCTTGGAATTCAATATGCTCATAAAATGGGATTTAAAACTGTTGCAATTTCAGGCAGTCGCGATAAAGAGAAACTGGCTAAAGAGCTTGGCGCCGATGCGTTTCTCAGCATGAAAGATCAGGATGTAGTGGAAGAGTTGCAGAAAATGGGTGGTGCTAAAGTGATATTAGCAACGGCTCCAAGCAGTGACGCAGTTACGGCCATTTTTGAAGGCCTTGGGCCGAATGGTACTGTAGTGGCGGTAGGTGCGGATATGCAGCCTGTTGAGTTGGCTACCATGCAGTTTATCACCGGCAAGAAAACCCTGACTGGTCATGCCAGCGGAACGGCAATGGATTCTGAAGATACCTTGAACTTCAGTGCCTTATCCAAATCTACACCCATGATTGAAACCTATCCTCTTGAAAAAGCGGCCGAAGCCTATGATCGAATGATTAAAAATGAGGCTCGTTTCAGAACGGTGTTGGTGATGGACTAAATATATTCATCTACTAAGCTCTCAAATATTATTATAATGACTGGCGGATAGTTTAATGTATAATTAAGCTATTCGCTTTTTTTATGTGTTTTAGTAAAACAGATGATAATTATTAAGATTTATTAACGGTTGTAACATATTGTATGTCAATTGCTCCTTTAATAAACAGTAGTAGTGATATAGGGGAGAAAAGGGGATGACACAAAAAAAGATAAATAAGAAATATAGTATCCAAGTCAACGAAGTAAAGGCACGTAAGGCTAAGATCTGCCTACAAAATAATCTTGCAGACATCGGATCTACATCTGATTGGGCAAGGCTATGCATGTGTTCAAGAACACAACTTCATCAAATAATCAATAATTACTATGGTGTAACTCCTGCAAATATGATAAGCCGTGCCAGGTATAAAAGAATTATAACTATGCTCTATGAGAATCCTGATATGACGAGTAGTTATGCGGCTTATAAAGTTGGTTTAAGGGATGAACAGGGTATGTATAAGTTTTTGTCAAGGAAATACGGTACAAATTTTACCGAGCTAAGATATTGTATTATTAATCATCGTATTTGAATATTGACCACTATTTATATACAATTTTATAAAAATTTTGAACAAATAGGATATAAATATTACATGATGGATAGAATGTCCTGTAGGATTTAAGTATGGCTTGATATTTATTGTTTGAAGCATTTTTTGCTATAAACAAACAGTAACAAAACTTCGAGGTATGTAAATGAGAAAAGTAAAAATGTATCTAGGAAGCATGATTGCAATGGCATTTTTTTGTGCTCTATTGCTCGTAAATGTGAAAGTTGGTGTTGATACAAATGCCGATGTGCGAGCAGAATATGTAGATTTTTCTATAGAACTTGCAGAAGCCTATGCTGGACCTTGCGGTAGACGGGGATGTGAAGGAAAAACGGGTGATTGTGGAGAGTCCTATGCTGTTGGGGAAATAGGCAACATAAAATTAATGAGATACTGCAGAGGAAAAAAAGGATAAGCGAATCAAATCGCTAAACATTAACTATTAAAGGCGCCTGTTTTGGCAGGCGCTTTTAAACTTTTAGAGGGAAAATCATGTCATCAAAAATATTTTTATTCACAATTTTGTCTTTCTTTATGGTGTACCATAGTGTAGCGCAAGTACCCAAAGAGTTTAAAAAGAACTGGGAATCTACTCCCCAGACTGTACAAGCACGAGTGGGCTTGGATACCTTGATTTATGATAGTGTACGTATCAATTTATTAGATTTAGGATATTTTGATGTCAATTTTTTGGATGTTGACTGGAATGGTAATCTTGGCGCTTACGATTTTGGCTTAGAACGAATCCTCTACTTTCCAAAATCAGATTATATGAATATAAAAGAATATGGAGACGGTGAGGGGAGAGGTCCGAGGGAATTTATGAATGCCTATGACTTGAAGTTTGACAAGAATCAGAATATTTGGCTTACTGATGTTGGTGAGGGACGTATAAGCCAATGGTCCAAAGAGGGTGAACTTTTACAAATATTTCCTCCTTCAAAAAAATATGTATTACCTGCAAGGCTGGCTGTTTGTGATAATAATACATTATTTGTTATTTCTGAGCAATATTCCAATGATGGCTTTTATCAGCACATTGGTTTAGATGGAAAACATCTTAAATCCTTCAAAAAAGTGGATAATCATTTTTTTCAATTTCCATCTTACTCCGACGGTGAATTAGATTGTGATCAACAGGGAGCTTTATATCATGCAGGTATATATAGGGAGTATATTAGGAAATATGATTACGAAGGAAACTTAGTTTTTTCAAGAAGTGTCGTAGATTTTGAACCCAATCCAAAAGATTTGATTAAGGAAGAAAAGGAAGGATTGTTTGGTAAATGGTATACTAGAATTGAAAATATTCGAAGAGCCAGCGGCGATGTAGTGGTTCAGGATGGCTTGATATATGTTGGTTTTTCAGGAAAAAAACCAGGGGAGGCCTATTTGGGTATGATTGATGTCTACTCTTCAACGGACGGTGAATATAAATACTCATTTACCTTTCCTTATCGCACCCAGGAATTTACCATATTAAACGATAGGGTATATACTTTAGAATTTGATGAAAATGAAGACTTGTATTTAGCAGTTTATCGGCTACCTAAATTTCGACTTTTGACCGAGGGTATAAGATGATGGATAAAAAATTCATAGTTGCTATAACTTTTGCACTCTTACTCTTTTTTCTGAACATCTATACACTTAACAAAAAGCAAGCCTGCACAGCTAAAATGCAAGAGGCTGAGCAAATTTATGATGTACTCAAATATCAAGAAGAAATACAGGAAATAAAGGGGGCTAAGATTTCAAGAAAGTTTTCTGAAAAATATATGAGTGGTAAGGCTGTGCGATTGGTAGCATTGTTTCCTAAAGAGTATTGCAATATATGTATGGAAATGGAAATTCCTTGGCTTGAGAAGATTGCGGATAACTATCCTGGGAATCTATTAATAGATAATGCTGATAAAGATTATGACTTGTTATCAATAATAGGAAATAGAACAGTCAAGGAAATACCTTTTCAAGGTTTTTTGAACGAATCGGAGATAAATCTACATAGAATTAAAGTTCCCATAATATTTTTAATAGATAAGCATGGGATTATTCATGATGTCTACATCAACGATTACAGAAAACCTTATATCACAGATAAGTTTTATGAGAAGACCATATCATTACTCTCTTTAATTTGAAAGTTTAAATCCAAATAATAGCTATGCATATTGGATGAAAAAATTTCTTTTATTTGTGGGTGGTGTGATAGTGCTTAGTTGGCTGGTTAAGGGTTTGATTTTTTCGATATACCATGTGCCTACAAATTCAATGGTTCCTGTTATAGAGAAAGATAGTTATGTACTTGTTTTAAAGTACGTTTATAACGTGAGATCACCAGAGTACTGGCCATTAACGAATAATAAATTTCCCATATTTAGTTTCATTGGTACGAGTCAAATTAGAAAAGGGGATATAGTATTATTTGATGATCCATTGGCCCCTATCATGGATCATTCAGGTGAAAAGGATGACTTGCTAAAACGTTGTGTTGCATTTCCAGGAGATACCCTTTATCAAAAATTAGTTCTAAATGAAAAGAATGGTGAATTAAGAGTTGAATATAAACCCTGGAATACTAAACACCTGGAACCTGATAACAATGTAAGAATGTGGGTAATACCCGGAGATTCAACTAATGGAGGCTGTTTTGTATTAGGGGATAATTATAATCACAGTTTTGACAGCAGGTATTTTGGGGTAGTCCCGGAAAAGCTTTTGATTGGAAAGGCGGTCCTGAAAATATGGCCTTGGCCACCAAAAGTTATTTCATAATGGTTAAAACCTATTTAATCGACAGCAAATAAAAATAAAGATATGAATAAAAGTAAATGGATTATGTTGTTTATACCTGCTATGCTATTGACCGTAACTTATAACTTTACCGTTCAAGGCAGAATTGTAGCTCAGAATATATTTGACAAAGAAAAGGTCGTATACATGGGATACGAGTTTGAAAGTAGAGCGGATTCCGGTGCAATAAATATGCTACTTCCAATTATGGAAATAATGGACATAGAAATAGAAGAGCTTGAAGAAGTCATCCTAGATTACGATAATAAGTCGGAATGTAATATTCAGATCAAAGGTACAAGTGAAGGAAAAGAATTTGATCTTACAACTACCATTGGGGATATATCTTGCATGGAAATGAAAAAAATTAAAGAAGAGCAATAGTTCTGGCAGATAGAAGCCCAACTCTTTTAATTTAACTCAAAAGGCATAAATCATGAAGACCAAGACTAAAAAATTCTTTCAGGGATGTTTATTAGGAATCGCATTTTTTGCATTGCTATTAATCGGGGAAGGAAGTCCGTTATTTATGGAGAAACCAGCTAGTTTTTTTCTTGGAATAACTTTCGGGATCCTGCTTTTCGGTTATGGTGCTGTTAAATTTCCAAGGGAATTCTGGAAGGCCTGGTTTCCAAAAAGAAATACTCAGCAATAAGTTTCCATTTTTTGCAGAAGCTCTTCAACGAAGCCCTCGTGCTCGGGCTTCATGAATACACTGCGTAGAATAGTGACCTCATCGCTGTTGGCTTCAACTTCGGGGTGTACGCGGGTAAAGGTTGAGACCGGTACACGATAAAGCGAAACGTAGAATTCTTTTTTTCGCATCCCTGCTTCGAACACTTCTTTTGCGCGTGTAGAAACCTTTGATGTGGAAGGAGCCGATGGAAAATAACCTACGATATCCAGCTCCGGCTTTTGGTAGGCCTTAAGTTTTGAGCTTTGGCTGAGCAGATCATAAAACAGAAGGGCAGCCTTCCTACATTGAGCCAGTATAGGGCCGAATCCCTTGTCTTCTTCTAAAGGGAATAACTCCAGGGTAGTCCAAAAAGCGACAGCGGCTGCCCCAGCCCTTGAGCACTCCAGACTAATTTCTCCCAGGTGCAAATCTTCTGAAGTAAAATAGGTGTAGGGAGAATCGTGTTTATAGAATCTGCCCGCCAAAGGGTCTTTAAATAATACGCTTCCGCATCCATAGGGCTGGAGGCCGTGTTTATGTGGGTCTACCACGATACTGTCGGCTTCTTGCATGAGCGACCAGGCACGGCTTTCCAGTAATTTTGAATCTTTCAGTGCCCTGAAAAAACCTCCATATGCGGCATCTATGTGTATTCTTATGTCATGCTTTCTCGCCCAGGGTAAGACTTGTTCTAATGGCTCCACAGTTCCCAATCCCGTGGTTCCCAGTGTAACGACAATAGTACCAATTTCATCGGGGTTGATGGAGTTTAAGTCAAAAAGCCCATTTTCCAGCGTAGTAATTTTTTGGCTCTCCATCCCTAAAACCTTACACATACGTTCGTGTGTATAATGGGCATTTTCTGAAAAGAGAATCTTTTTTCCAGGATGAGATTCACGAGCCACCCACAAGGCTTCAAGGTTGGCAATGGTTCCGCTTGCAGTGAGATGTCCAAGATAGTCATCCCCATAACCAAAAAACCGGGCCAGCTTGGCGACAGCCTCTTTTTCCATTTCAGAAGAAGGAGGGCCGCCATCCAAGGCATGGTTGTTTGGGTTTATAGTGGATGCCAAAGCATATGCTGCCCAGGTTAGCGGGTGTGGAGGCTTCAGCATTTGTCCCGCATACACAGGATGGTGAAACGGGTAATTACATTTGAGGCGCTCTACCAGATTATCAAATACCGATTGCACCCGCTCGTCAGGCACCTGCAGGCTTGGTGCACTTTCCCAGTTACCAAAAGACTTGCGCCACTCCTGAAGCTGTTCAAGAGAAGATTGAAGTATACGGCCTGACTGCTTGTCCATATTTTTTAATTGTGTGTGTTCAATACAGGTTAACCGATACTCCGGCTGAAAGTACCTGCTTTACCTGGAGCTCACTGGAGAAATCGTTATCGTATCGCATTTCAAACTGGAAGGAAGCCGAAACGATACTATTGATCTTACCAATCAGCTCATTCGACCAAATAACATCGGTTTCATCTACAGGAATTAGGAAATTGGTGAAGGTTTCTACACCGCTGGTGTACACTATATTTTCAAAGATTTCTTTCTCAAAGGTGATACCGGTTGTTAAACCACCTTCTGAACGGATGGTTTCGTCGGGCTCGAGTCCGTAATTCTGGGCCAGGCTGTCGTCGGTAACAATGGTTTGTTTGAGTCCTAAACCGGCTTCAAACACAAAGCTGCCTCCTTCCGGTTTATAAGCGATACCAGCACCTTCGGTGAGATATCCCGGAGCCATAAAGTCAGAAATAAGTACATCGGGCTGGCCATCTTCGGTGGCATATTTATATCCTTTATCAAATTGGGTGCGGAAGTTAATATTAGCATAACCCGACCAGGATTCATGGTTGGCAAAGGCATAATTGAACCGGTTAGTAATGGAAATAACGTCATTGGTTTTTCGTACCCCTTCGCCTTTAACATTAGATTGACCGTATTTAAGATTGGTGCGGAATCCATAGCTGAATAAGTCTTCCTGGTACAACAACATATATACTGAAGAGGCGGTACCACTAATGGAGCTTACTCCACCCTGAGACCAATTATTATAGGATGCCTGAGAGCCATTCAGGTTGGCTACCCAGCTTTGTTCCCAACCTTTGAGCGTATCGGGGATGGTGATGGTTTGTGATTGAACGGAATCGGCTACTGACAGTAGAACAGCAAAAGCCAGTATAGATTTAATCATTAATTTCATGGATTGTAATTGTTGATTATTTCAATTCTAAAGAAAAAACAGTTGTTATCGATTCTTAAAAAGAATTGCTTCTTTCAGCATTCCATCCTGGAGCATTACTTCTATATGCTCTCCCTGTTTGGTAGGTACGGAAATACCGCATAATTCAGTGAGTAAAGGATAACGACGGTGCCCCCGATCTAGCAAAACAGCCAGTTCAATAACGTTTGGTTCATATATATCGCAAAGGTCGGAAAGAGCGTCAAACATCGTTTTGCCGGAGAAGATAACATCATCAACCAGCAATACGAACTTATCGTTGCAGTCAGGCAGTGGGGTTTCGGAAGGATTGCCGGCGACCTCGTAACGGTGTACAGGGATATTGGAGTCCATTACCTTGTTCAGCGTATCAGCAAGTTCTTTGGCCGTGGCAAAACCACGTTCGTTTAATCCAATGATTACTAATTGATCATCGGCTTGTAATTGCTCCCAAACCTGTAGTGCCATGCGATGAAGGGCACGCAGCATGCGGGGGCGATCCATTAAGGTAATTTGCTTTTTCATGGGCAAAATTTAAATTTAGCTAAAGGTACCGTTTTCTATAGATAGTGTTAAAAAAATATCAAAATACATGAGAAAATTTGTACCTTAACAGTGTTAACCTGAACAAAACCAGAGAGTCCATGAAACGTGGTATAGGTGCATTGATATTCGGAACTTTAGGTTTTGCCGGCGGTTTGGCCGCAGGCTTTTTGCTGGCCCCCCGCAGTGGTAGAGAAAACCGGCGCTGGCTCGAAGATCGTGGGCGCAAAATAAAAGCAGACAGCGAGAAAAGAATTGACAAGGTGTCTCAGGGTATTCGGGAATCTGTGAAGAATTCCGTGCCTGATTTATACGAAGCCACCGAAGAGCTTCATTTTTCAGAGGAAGAAGAAGTGGAAGAAATAACTCGCCATGGCTAAACAAGGCTTCCAGCATTCCGAAGCCTTTTTGCAGTGGATTTGGGAAAACCTGCTGTTCGAAATCGGTGCGCTCCAAACAGATGACGGTAAGTCCCTTCAAATCATCAAGCAGGGCTCTTTAAATCATTCCGATGGCCCAGACTTCAAGCATGCAATCCTTGAAATAGAAGGGGTGCGCTGGCATGGAGATGTAGAAATTCATACCGAAAGCAATCACTGGGATGCGCACAACCACCAAATCAACCCGGATTACAACACGGTGGTTTTACATGTGGTGGCCGAAGAAGAAAAGCCGCAACAGGTTTACACCGAAAACGGGAGCCGCCCTTATGTAATAAACCTTTGGTCCTACCTGTCGCCACAGCTGCATCTTTTTCTGAATAGCTTTCAAAACACAAGTAGTCTGCCATGCAGCTCAAGCTTGAACTTCATCTCTGAAGATGCGTTCTACCGCCAACTTCAGAAAGCACATCTCGAATATTTTGAAAAGAAGGCGGATGATTTTCTACGCTTGTATGATCCGGAACTGATGCCCTCAACGGCCTGGAAGCACGCACTGGTTTTGTCGATTTGGGATGGGTTGGGCATTTCGCACAACCGGCGCGCCATGCAACAAACAGCAAGTAAGTGGCTGGAAGCGCGCACAGCTGAGGTACAATCTTTAGAAGATGATCTCGAGTTGGCATTCAATGCAGCCGGTTTTGAGGACGCACTCTCAAATATCCAATGGAATTATAAAGGCATGCGTCCGGCTAGTCATCCGCGCAGGCGCATACCCGAAGCTGTACGTTTAAGCCGGCAGGTTTTGGATGAACCTTTTGAAAATATGCTGCACAAGTCCGCTACTGAGGCCTGGAAGCACTGGTTAGAAAAGGCCGGAATAAAATCTACTTCACGGTATGAAATTTTATTTGGAACCGTGTATCTTCCTGCCCTTTATGTGCTGGGTAGCTTATTTGTGGCTCACACATTAAAAGAAACTGCCCTGCAGCGGTGGAAGAGGCTGAAGTCTCCGATACCCGCTACCTTGCTTGAACCGTTCAAGAAATTTGATTTAGAGGATCAACGGTATCAAAAAAAGCTTGGAAGTGTACATCAAATCAAGGCCTATTGCAGGGCTGGCCAATGTTCTAAATGTTTTGTGTTAAAAAAAGCGATTCAGTCTTGATTGATTTGAAAGTGATTTCTATCTTTGGAGTCTGTCGATGACACGCATTGCCCGGTCGTCTAATGGCAGGACAGCTGGTTTTGGTCCAGTCAGTGGGGGTTCGAATCCTCCCCGGGCAACTTTGTTACTAAAGGATGACTGTTAAGCCATCCTTTTTGTTTATTAAATACCTGTTTGTCGATTTATTGCGGCCGACTGAATTCAACCTGAACCGACTCAAAGCTATCACACTATAGTGGATACTCCTCTGGCGATATTTTCCGGTACAAGCAATCCGGCTCTCGCACGCGCTATTGCAGAAGAATATGGTACCGCTTTAGGTGAGGTTACAATTAAGAAGTTTTCGGATGGGGAGCTGTATTGTAAATACGAGCAAAGCATTCGCGGTGAGGATATTTTTGTGGTTCAGTCCACTCCGCCTCCCGGTGACAATATTATTGAATTGTTGCTGTTGCTGGATGCGGCCAAGCGTGCATCGGTAAAGCGGGTAACGGCAGTTATGCCATATTTTGGGTACGCCCGGCAAGATCGCAAGGATCAGCCAAGGGTATCCATCGGTTCAAAGCTAATGGCCAATTTGTTGGTTAAGGCCGGGGCTGATCGCGTGTTGACCATGGATTTACATGCAGCCCAGATTCAAGGATTTTTCGATATCCCGCTTGATCATTTGTATGCAAGCAGGGCTTTTATTGATCATTTTACCTCCAATCCCATCGATAACCTGGTGGTGGTTGCTCCTGATGTAGGAAGCCTGAAAATGGCTCGCTCCTATTCAAAAAAGCTGGGTGCAAGCCTTGCTTTTATTGATAAGAGACGCCCAAAGGCCAATCAGTCAGAGATCATGAATTTGATCGGGGAGGTAAAAGGAAAGAATGTGTTAATTGTAGACGACTTGATTGACACTGCCGGTACGTTGACAAATGCTGCGGCTGCTCTTAAAGAAAGAGGGGCCTTAAATATTATAGCTATTTGTACCCACCCGATTTTGTCGGGTCCGGCATTTCAGCGAATTGAGGATTCGCCCATTGACGAGTTGTTAGTGACAGATACCGTGCAGCTTCGCCAGCCATCGGATAAAATTAAAGTGCTGAGCATTGCCAACATATTTGCTGAAGCTATACAACGTATTCACACCAACGACACTATTAGTGCACTGTTTGATAATTAAGATTTAAGGTAAACGCATTATGGCACAACCAGATTTTGTAAAATTAGAAGGAACCAAAAGAGAGACCAGCAGACAAGCTAACAAAGCTCTCAGAGAAGAGTTGCGAGTACCTGCTGTTCTTTATGGGCCGGAGGTTGAGGAAAACATTCATTTCTCTATTGATGAGCTTGAACTTGAAAAAATTCTCCGCGCTCCGCAAACCAAGCTTCAGGAACTCACCGTTGACGGAAAAACGTACAAAACGCTGCTGAAGCGTACGGAATTTGATCCGGTAACCGACCGTCCGCTGCACGCAGATTTTTATGTATTGTCGGATGATCACAAAGTTACACTCCGTATTCCGATTAAGATTACCGGAAGTGCGAAAGGTGTGGTTGAAAATGGTGGTCGTGTATTTAAGCCTCTGAACTATGTTCGCATCCGCGTATTGCCAGAAAATATTCCTGCTGAATTTGAGCTGGATATTTCTCCACTCGAAATCGGCCAGTCATTGCATATTTCTGATCTGGATCTCGAAGGCATTACCCCGTTGGATGATTTAGGCCGTACTATTGTTACGATTCGTCCTCCAAAAGGAGCCGACTTCCTCGAAAATCTTGTATCTGGTGTTGCTGAACCTGAAGAGGCCGAAGAAGAAGTGGCTGAAGGTGAAGTGGCCGAAGGTGAAGAAGCTGAAGGCGAAGCTGCCGAAGGCGAAGAAGGAGAAGAAGAATCCACCGAAGAATAATCTTCTTCATGGGCTTCACCCCAAACTTAAACGTGATCTCTTTGTAGCAATGTCCCTTATTATCGGTTTAGGAAATATTGGACAAGAATACGAAGGTACACGCCACAATATAGGATTTGAAATTGTTGACGTAATAGCCGATACTCTTTCTACAACATTTGGCCCGGGCGACGGGCCTTTTGTGGTTGCAGAGGGCAGACATAAAGGCCGCAAGGTAGTGCTTATAAAGCCTACTACCTATATGAACAGAAGCGGAACAGCGATGCGTAAAGCTCTTAACCGGTACAAAACCGATCACAGGGATAGTTTGGTTATTTATGACGATTTAAATCTGGATGTTGGAATCATCCGGCTTCGTCCGAAAGGAAGCGCAGGCGGCCATAATGGTATCGCCGATATTATTGAAAAATTGGGTACCAATGAGTTTCCCCGAATGCGTTTTGGGATTGGCAGTGACTTTGCTCGTGGCAAGCAGGTAGATTATGTTTTGTCTCCTTTCAAAAAATCAGACCAACCGTTTTTAGAAGAAGGTATGCAAAAAGCGCATGATGCCGCTTTGAGTTTTGTACGGGATGGCATCAGCAAGACGATGAATCTTTACAATTAATTACGCCAGGCTTTTTGTAGCTTCGGCGTAACACTAACCTTAACAAACCAACGGGAAACAATGCAAAATATAATCTACGTAATACCGGTGGCTGGGATCATCGCACTCCTATACACCTTTTTTAAATCATCCTGGGTAGGCAAACAGGATATTGGAACAGAAAAAATGGAGCGTATCAGTAAGCATATTGCTTCTGGTGCCATGGCCTTTCTTAAAGCTGAGTATAAAGTATTATCCATTTTTGTAGCTGTTGTGGCTGTATTGCTGGCCTTTAGTGCCGATCCTGCCACCTCCAGCTGGATGGTTGCCATCTCTTTTGTAATTGGAGCTATCTGTTCCGGACTGGCCGGGTTCATCGGTATGAAAGTAGCTACCAAAGCTAACGTACGCACCACGCATGCAGCCCGTACAAGTTTGGGTAAAGGCCTTGAAGTTGCTTTTGCCGGGGGGTCTGTTATGGGCTTGGGCGTAGTTGGTCTTGGAGTTTTGGGCCTTAGTAGTTTGTTTATTCTTTTCAGCGGATATTTTGGATTGGAAGGGGCTTCGGCCGTAAATAGAGTATTGGCCGTTGTAACAGGCTTTTCATTTGGGGCTTCTTCCATTGCACTTTTCGCCCGTGTAGGCGGCGGTATTTATACCAAAGCGGCAGATGTTGGAGCCGACCTGGTAGGTAAAGTTGAAGCCGGTATCCCCGAAGATCACCCCTTGAACCCCGCAACTATTGCTGATAACGTGGGTGATAACGTAGGTGACGTAGCCGGTATGGGTGCCGACCTTTTTGAGTCTTATGTAGGTTCTATTATCAGTGCTATGGTATTGGGTGCAGCTTTTATGACTGTACCGGGATGGAGTGACAGCTTTGATGGACTTTCAGCAGTATTGCTGCCCTTGTTTTTAGCCGCTACAGGAATCCTGACTTCAATTTTAGGAACTTTCTTCGTACGTGTGAAAGAAGGTGGAAATCCACAAAAAGCATTGAACATGGGTGAATTCCTGTCTGCCGCTGTAATGCTGGTTGCCTCTTTCTTTATTATTCGCGGGATGTTGCCTGCCGAATGGGTATTTGCCGGACAAACACTGACTTCTATGGGCGTGTTCTGGGCCACAATTTTTGGTCTGGCAGCCGGTCTGCTAATTGGTTTGATTACCGAGCACTACACCGGAACAGGTACCAAGCCGGTTTGGTCTATTGTTAAGCAGTCCGTAACCGGTTCTGCCACCAATATTATTGCAGGTGTGGGCGTAGGTATGATATCTACCGCAATCCCCATTCTGATTATTGCAGCTGCCATTATTGGAGCTTACCACTTTGCAGGTTTGTACGGTATCGCCATTGCTGCAGTAGGGATGCTGGCTAACACAGGTATTCAGCTTGCTGTAGATGCCTATGGGCCTATTTCTGATAACGCCGGTGGTATTGCCGAGATGGCCGAGCTGCCTGGCGAAGTTCGCGAGCGTACCGATAAGCTGGATGCAGTTGGCAACACCACAGCAGCTATCGGTAAAGGTTTTGCTATTGGATCTGCTGCTTTAACAGCTCTGGCCCTTTTTGCGGCTTTCATTACGGCATACAACGCTACTCATGAAGTTCAGTTGACCGGTATCGATATTACTGGTCCATTTGTGATGGCTTCTCTTTTCGTAGGGGCGATGCTTCCGTTCCTGTTCTCTGCTCTTTCAATGCAGGCGGTTGGCCGTGCTGCGATGAGCATGATTGAAGAAGTGCGCCGTCAGTTCAAAAATATTCCTGAATTGACCGCAGCTCTTGCTGCGATGAACCGCAATGAGGGCAAGAAACTGAAAGACTGGTCAGACGAAGACCGAAAGATTTTTGAAGCTGCTGACGGTAAAGCTGAATACGAGAAATGTGTGGAAATTTCTACGTCCGCATCTATTCGAGAAATGGTTGCACCCGGATTGCTGGCTGTAATTGTACCGGTTGCCTTTGGATTTATCGGTGGCCCTGAGATGCTGGGCGGCCTGCTGGCAGGTGTAACAGCTTCCGGTGTATTGATGGCTCTGTTCCAGTCTAATGCCGGTGGAGCATGGGATAACGCCAAGAAAATGATTGAAGAAGGCGTTACCATCGATGGCGTTGAATATGGCAAAGGTTCTGAGCCTCACAAAGCTGGTGTAGTAGGTGATACGGTAGGTGATCCTTTCAAGGATACTTCCGGTCCTTCGCTTAACATTCTGCTTAAGCTGATGTCGGTAGTAGCTCTTGTGATTGCTACCCTGATTTAAAAATTATTCATTAGTTTGAAATTATTTAGCTCTGGTGGTTTTCCATCAGGGCTTTTTTTTTTTGAACTTATTGTCTATGCATCTCCATGATTTTGCCAGAAGTTACCTCCGTTGGTAGTTGGGGTTTCCGGATTATGCCATTACACTATCTTTTGTTACATATGCAGCCGATGAATGCGAATAGTCATGTATCAATTGCAGCATGAATCATAAAAAATAAAGGACAGCATCTTTGTATATTTAAACCCCGTTTGTCAGCAATGATGGACGGGCCTTTTTTATACTCCCTAAGAAACATTTGCAAAAATTCTGATATGAAAACCGATATTTTTAAGCTCATTTTTCATCACGATCAGCGTCTGGATAAATTGGCAAAACGAAACGCTAATAAAACCAAAGAAGAAGTTGAAGCCACTCTGGCCGATTTCATGAAGCCTGATCCTACTTATTCCCGCTTTTACTTTACAGGTACCGACCTGGCCAACGAGCGTTTTGGTTTGAACATGCTTTCAGCATACGACAAAGTGATTGAAGCTTTGGAAGAGGCTTTTTCAAATAAAAATATTTACACCGGTGAAGAACAATACAATTCACTTTCAGAAGGCATTGATGCGTTGAACACCGGTGAAGTGTTAGTGCTCAGTGAAAACAAAGGCACAGAAATTAGGATCAGTGATTTACATGTAGATGAAAGCTCCAATGTTGGTCATTTGAAGGAAGAACTAAAAGAAGCATTAGAACAAGACCTGATGGTGCTTTATAAAGAGCAAGCCAAAGACGGTTTTGATCTGCATCTTTTTTCTAAAAAAAATGTGTACCGGGATATGTTTTTCCCGCTTCAAAAATTAGTACCCAAGCACTTCCGTTTCTTTAGTATCAACGGCAAAAAGTTTCGTTCAGAACGGCATTTCTATTTTGAAACCTGGACATTGGATCGCCCGCCGCATGGCTTTGAAGAGGTATTACCAGAATCGGTACTATAGACTTATGGTTTGATTTCTGGGCCAGGGATAATTACCCGGGATAAAACAGCTTCATAAAGGATTCATATTCTTTTATTTTATTTAGATTGTATTTAAATAAGCTATTGAGGTTCAGGAATGATAAAACCCATTTTACATACCAAAAAGGGCGAGCGGGTTTCTATACACTGCTTTGGTTGTAGCCAGGATCAATGTGGCCAGTTACAGCAACTTGGCTGCCTTGAGGGTTCCCGTGGTAAGATCTTGTCAAATAACAAACGGGTTATCATAGAAATTGGTGGCACTCGTTTGGGCATAGGTTCCAAATTGGCAGAGACTATTTTGGTTAGTTCACTATAAAGGGAGGAATTAGTTTGTTACTATCAGACATGAAAAAAAGCGGCCGTGGAGTGGTAAGCAGTATAGCAGGGAAGGAGTCCCGAAGACTGCTGGAGATTGGCATTACGCCAGGCTGTGTTATCGAAGTTATACGCCTTGCCCAAATGGGTTTTCCTGTTGAAGTAAAAGTACGCGGTTGCCTATTCTCTCTGCAAGAAGAGGAAGCACGGTGTATTGCAATTCAGGTATAGAGGAAGCGTTTAATGGATACATCTTTAAACATTGCCCTGGTTGGAAATCCCAACACAGGGAAATCTACTATTTTTAATGGCCTAACCGGATTAAAACAAAAAACAGGAAACTATCCCGGCATTACGGTTGAGAAGAAAACAGGATATTGTACCATCGGCGGGGTAAAACACCGGATTATTGATTTGCCGGGAACATACAGCCTGACCAGCCAAAAAATAGACGAGAGGCTTACCTATGAAACGCTCACCGGTATATACGAGCATGAAGAAAGGCCGGATTTGGTATTGGTGATTGTGGATTCGTCCAATTTAGAGCGTAATTTGTTCTTAGCTACGCAAGTGATGGACTTGAGCCTGCCTATGATGCTGGTGTTGAATATGGATGATGCGGCAGAAGAAAAAGGCATTAATATTCGTCATCAGGAGCTGGAACATCGTTTGGGAATTCCAATTGTGTCAGTTACTGCTACTGAAAAAGCTGGTATACAGAAAATACAGCAAGCTATAGAAAACCAAAGATTCAAAACGCCAAAACCACTTAGCTGGCAGCCCGGGAATGCCCTTCGCCTGGCACTTGATACTATTATCAAGGAATGGATAAAGCCTTATACAAAGCTTCCAGAGGAAGCACATATACTGGAAGGACTGAGACTGATAAGTGACGGAGTTCCTTCACACGCTTCCAGTAAGGCTCATAAGGTTACACTACAGGAGAAAATTGAAAAAGCCCAAAACGTAATAGAGCGCTACGGAGGAAATCCAATTGCCCTGGAAGTGATGCGCCGCTATGACTTTATCAACACATGTACAGGTGATTCTGTAACAAAAGAAGAAAAAGACGAGGAAAACTGGACCAACCGGATTGATGCTTTTGTAACGCATAGTTTATTTGGTCCTGTAATCTTTTTGTTAATCCTGCTATTCATTTTTCAGTCTATTTTTACCTGGGCTACGCCTTTTATGGACATGATTGATCTGGTTTTTATTGAAACCGGAGCATGGCTGTCAGAGAATTTGCCAGCCGGTATGCTCACCGATTTACTGGTTGAAGGGGTGATTGCAGGTCTGGGTGGGGTAGTTATTTTTCTGCCACAGATTCTGTTCCTGTTTTTCTATATTTACCTCCTTGAAGCTAGTGGCTATATGGCCCGGGCTGCTTTTATTATGGATGGTTTTATGAGCCGAATTGGGTTGCATGGGCGTTCTGTGGTTCCTCTTATTTCAGGCTTTGCCTGCGCCATACCCGGTATTATGGCTACCCGGAGCATCAAGAACTGGCGAGACCGCATTATCACCATCATGGTGCTTCCCTTTATGGCTTGCTCAGCCCGTTTGCCGGTATATGCCTTACTGATTGCCGCGTTCATTCCTGCCACACCCGTACTTGGTTTTATTGATTTACAGGGCCTCACCTTCTTCGGACTATATTTTTTCGGGATTCTGATGGCGGTACTCTCAGCGTTAGTAATGCATCGTATCTTTCCTAAAGGCCGTCCTGACCCCTTTATTATGGAGTTGCCAGATTACCGGATGCCAAAGATGTCGGTAGTGTTGCATAATGTATTTGATAGGGGGAAGATATTTGTGACCGAAGCTGGAAAAATAATAGTGGGTATATCCATTGTACTATGGTTTCTGGCTTCTTTTCCCCAAGTGGATGTTACAGGAGAACAAGCTGTAAGTGAGAATCAGGTTAATCAAGGGGTTTCTGCCGAAAGTTCATTTTTACCATCCGATAATCCTGAGGCTTATCAGCTAAAGCAAAGTTATGCTGGTCAATTTGGAAGTTTTATAGAACCGGCCATTGAACCGTTGGGTTTCGACTGGAAAATTGGTATCGGCCTTCTGACATCTTTTGCTGCCCGGGAGGTTATGGTAGGCACACTAAATACCATTTACAGCATTGAGGGTGAGGGGGATCAGGTACAAACTTTAAAACAAAAACTGGTGAACGATCGTGATGCGGAGACCGGTGTACCTGTATACTCAACAGCAACAGCACTTTCGCTTATGGTCTTTTTTGCATTAGCTATGCAGTGTATGAGTACTATCGCCATTGTAAAACGGGAGACTAATTCCTGGAAGTGGCCGGTTGTTATGTTCAGTTATATGTCGGTATTAGCCTATTTATGTTCTTTTATAGTATATCAAACCATGAGTATGTTGTAATGGAATTTCAAGCTTATATAGCGTTTATACTGTTATTTGCGGTGTTGATTCTTACGGGGTTAAAGGTATACAGAAAACTTACTTCCTTTGGGGAAAAGCATACATCCGGATGCGGCCCAGACTGTAAATGCAATCACCATTAAAAGATGCGATGCTGGGTTAAAAAAGCAGGTGTAATTGGGTGAGATGAATGCAAATTGAGGATTGAAATAAACACAAATTTCATCTGAATTATGTTATCTTGGGCCTAAAATGAACATTTGCACATGATCTACAATCAAAAACTGCAACAAGCAGTGGCGGCAGCTAAATCCACGCTTTGTGTGGGCTTAGATCCCAACCTGGATTTGTTACCAAAGCCAGTAAAACAACAATTTGAAACACCTGAAGAAAAAGTAAGCCATTTCTGTAAGTTAGTAATTGATTATACAGCCCCTTACTGTGCAGCTTTTAAGCCCAATCTTGCATTTTTTGAGGCTCTTGGAGCTAATGGCTTTCAAGTTTTACAGGAGGTTATCGACCATATTCCCGAGGATAAAATAGTAATTGCCGATGCCAAACGCGGTGATATCAGTTCAACGGCTGAACATTATAAGAAAAGCTTTTGGGATGAATTCGAAGTTGATGCCGTGACTTTAAATCCTCTTATGGGGTTTGAGACCCTGGATGCTTTTAAAAAAGATGAGACAAAGGGGATTTACGTACTTGCTTTGACCTCCAACAGGGGCGCGGAAGATTTTTTAAAAAAACCTTTTGCCGGTTTTCCAACAATGGCCCAATATATAGCCCATCAATTATCAGAAAAAGCAAAAGATAGTAAGGCCCATTTAGGTATGGTTATAGGTGCAACACAAGCGGAAGAAGCTCGCCCTGTATTGAATGAATATGAGCAGGGGAGTTTACTTATACCTGGTGTTGGTGCACAAGGCGGCTCGGTCGCGGAGCTTGCCAAAGCTTTAAAAACCCATAAAGGTATTCCACTAATCAACAGCAGCCGGGGAATTATTTACGCAGGCAGTGATGAGGGCGATTGGCCTGAACATGTTGCTGATGCAGCAAAAAAAATGAAACACCAGTTAAATACCATTACCGCCAGTTATGTCTGATAAACCCGAAGTGATTGTATATACCGATGGTGCATGCAGCGGAAACCCGGGACCAGGTGGATGGGGGGCTGTATTAATATGGAACGGCAAAGAAAAAGAATTAATGGGGGGTGAACCTCAAACCACCAATAACCGGATGGAAATGCAGGCGGTTATTGAAGCGTTGAGAGCTCTTAAAAAACCATGTAAGGTGATTATTCATAGCGATAGTGCTCTGATTATTAATGCTTTTACCAAGGGATGGATTGAAAGCTGGCAAAAACGGGGATGGCGGAAATCCAACAAAAAACCCGTGGAAAACAAAGAGCTCTGGCAACACATGTTGCAGGCCATGGACCCGCACGATGTAGAATGGGTGAAAGTGAAAGGACATGCTGGTATTGAACTCAATGAACGGGTAGATCGTTTGGCAGTAACAGCATCAAAAAAATATTAAGTAAAGCATATTTTGACCGAAAACTATACTTAACAAAAAAGTACTGATGGTGAATACAGGGAATTTTTGATTTATTATCCCAGAGAATAGGTACATCTGTTAGATTTTCAACATGGAATAAAGAAGTAGTGCAGAAACTACTCTAATATTATAGTATCAACATGGGAATTGACCGTGGTTTTTTAGATGTGTTGTTGGAAAATACAACCGAAGCGTTGCTTTTTTTAAGCAGAGATGGAATCATTCAATTTAGCAGCCCATCTATTGAATGTATTTCAGAATACACGGTGGAAGAATTATTGGGAGAAAATATTTTCCAGTATGTACATCCACAAGACCGGAACAGGTACATACAGAAATTTGATGAAGGTCTTGAGGCTAATTTTGAAATGCGTGATAAAGCACGTTTTAAACCAAAAAATAGTCCATATCGTTACATAGAGTGGCATGCCAATAACCAGCTTGATAATCCGGAAATAGGATACATCATCATAAATTTGAGAGATGTAACGATAGTGAAAGAAACTGAAGAAGAATTGGCTAAGAGCGAAAAGAGACTCAAGCAAGCTCAGGAAATTGCCCATATCGGCAGCTGGGAGTATTCTTTCGTAACTGGAGTAAGCAATTGGTCGGATGAGATCTTTCGTATCATGGGTATTGAGCCTCATTCTAAAGAACCATCCCTTGAGCTTTATCTTGCATATATTCACCCGGACGACAGAGAGCAGGCCAGGCAACTGATTGAAGAGTCTAAAAAGGATAAAAAACCCTTCAGTTTTAGTCATCGTATTGTACGGGATGATGGCAAGGTACGTATCATTGAAAATGAACGACGTTTTCTGTTTGACGATAACGGTGACGCCATCTATATGTTTGGCATCTTACATGATATAACAGAACAAGTAGAAACAGAAGAAGCTTTAAAATCACATTCCAGAAACCTTGAACAAGCGTTTAATATAGCTCGTATCGGTACCTGGAAATACTATTTTTACCAGGATCAATTCCATTGGAATCAAAGTGCCCTGGACGTAATTGGATTTGGTGAACATGAGGTTCCCGACAGCTGGGAAGAATACATGGCTTTTATACCCGACGATCACAAGGAATTAGTACTCAAGGGTATTGACGAGTTTGACCATAACCGAGGTGTAGACTTAGAGCATCAGCTTCAAATAAATGGGCAACGAAAATGGATACGGGTAAAAAGTAATGTAGAATTAAATAAGGAAGGAAATCCCGAATATGTATTTGGGGTAATACAAGACATTGATAAAGTTAAGCGGAATGAACTGAAACTGGAAAAAGCCCTTGATGAAAAAACAGTGTTGCTGGCTGAAGTCCATCACCGTGTAAAAAACAACCTGGCCATTATTTCGGGACTGCTGGAGCTGCAACGTATGGAAGCCAATGATGAAAACATCCACGATTACTTCAACCAAAGTATCAACCGGATTTCATCTATCGCTATGGTGCATGAGCTGCTGTATCAATCCGAAGAATTCAGCTCTGTAGACCTCCATTCTTATCTTCAAAGACTTATTCCGGGTATTCAGGATACGATGTCTTCATCACATAAAAACATCAGCATAAACCTGAATATCGAAAACTATCAAATCAGTATTAATCAGGCCATCCCTATTGGACTTTTACTGAATGAACTGCTCACCAATTCTTTTAAGTACGCATTCAAGAATCGTAAAAAGGGGGTAATTAATATCGTGCTTAAACGGTTTGATAAAAATAAACTGCGCATTAATTATAGTGATGACGGAGTTGGTTTTACTGAACATATTGAATTTGAGAAACCTCAGAACCTTGGGCTAACCCTGGTGCACACCCAGCTGCAACAGTTAAACTCGGATTATACCGTAGACACTGAAAACGGCTTTAATCTGGAAGTGATTTTTAAAGCCAATATTAAAGAAGGGCAAATGGTCTTGCCGCTAAACTGAGTTTAGGTAAGTGAAGCGAACGGTTTTAAATTTAAGTCATCAAACTGGCCCTTTATTGCTTTCAGTTTTCCGGTGATGGAAATCATGGCGGCATTATCGGTACAGTAGCTTATTTTGGGAGAATATAACGGAATACCCAGTTTGGCAGCCATCCCCTCTGCTTTTTCGCGCAACATGGAATTCGCTGAAACTCCACCGGCAAGCACAATGCTTTTAACGCTGGTTTGCTGAGCAGCTCGCTTCAGTTTTTTTACCAATACTTCGGCAATAGCATAACTCACGCTGGCGCAGATATCATTGAGATGCTCCTGAATCCATTCGTCATTCTTATCCTCTAAATAATACAACACACTGGTTTTTAAACCTGAGAAACTGAAGTCGAGTCCTTTGTGCAGTAATGCTTGGGGAAACTTGTGAAATTGGGGATCGCCCTTTTTCGCCAGCCGATCCATATGCGGGCCTGCAGGATAGGGAAGCCCCAACAGTTTACCTATTTTGTCAAAGGCTTCGCCGGCTGCATCATCCCGGGTCTTTCCAATGATTTCATGCTCAAAAGGGGAAGTGACATGCACCAGCTGGGTATGTCCTCCTGAAACAGTGAGCGCCAACAAGGGAAATTCGGGTTGGTGGTCGATGAAGTTTGCATAGATATGGGCATCCATATGATTTACCCCAATCAGCGGGATGTTTCGGGAAAGGGCCAGTCCCTTGGCAAAACAGATTCCTACCAGCAAAGAACCCAGCAGACCAGGGCCCTGGGTTACGGCAATTGCTTCAATATCGTCCAGGGAAACATCGGCTTCTTCCAGCGCCTGCTGTACGGTTTGTGTAATGGTTTTTTGATGCGCACGAGACGCCAGCTCCGGCACTACACCACCAAACTGCAGGTGTATGGATTGCGAAGCAATGATGTTTGATTGGATGCCCTCCGCCGTCAGTACGGCTGCAGAGGTGTCGTCACAAGAGGATTCTATGGCTAAAATGTTCATGGCTCAAAGATACGAATGTTGGGCTAAATCTACATCCGATTGGAACGCGGATGACACGGATTCAGCGGATTTTTGGGGATGGTAGGTATTAATAAGTCCCTCAATTTCTTTTGCTGTATTTACCTTTACTGGCCCTCCCTTGGCACTAACACCTCTCATCCCGAATGCTATCGGGACGGGAACAGCCGCATTCTTTGATCTCTCCTCAAGGAGAGACTTCCTGAGATTGTATTCAGATTCAGGTGCCAACAAGACCTACAATGTTGAATTCCACACGAACACTTCGCAATTCAATATTCCTTGTTGAATGTTCGAAGTTCTACCGTCCTCCCTTGAGGGAGGTGCCCGGTTTTGGCTCGCCAAAACCGGCGGAGGGTGTTTGTAGCCAAGGCATCAATTATTTAATCAAGATCAATTTCTTCGTACTCACAAACTCACCGGCTTGTATGCGATAGATGTAGAAGCCACTGGATAGGCCGGAAGCATCAAAAGTAGTGGTGTGCCACCCGGCGGATTGTCTTTGGTCAACCAGGGAAGCTACTTTCTGTCCCAGCATATTGAACACGGAAAGCTCTACTTCGGCTGCTTGGGGTATTCCATACCGAATTTGTGTGGTTGGGTTGAACGGGTTGGGGTAGTTTTGCTGGAGGGTGAATGAATTAGGTGCATCGTTCTCTTCAATTGATGTGCTTACACTCGTAGTAAAACTCCATAATTCACTCCACTCTCCGGCATAATCCATATTATTTATACCTCGTATTCTCCAGTTATATTCAACAACGCCTTTCAAGGATTTTTCCAAGGTAAAAGTTGTGTCATTAATTACGGTGTCAACTAGTATAGGGTCAAATCCTTCAACCAATTGTAATTGATACTTTTTGGAAGAGGTTTCACTTTTCCACTTAAATGTTGGGCTTCTCGATACGTCTGTTGAATTATTATTAGGAGTGAGTTTAATAATTGGTTCTGGTACATTGGGACAAGTACCCCATTCCGGCCTATATTTAATTAACAAAGGGCTATTGGATGAAAAATCGAAATATCCATTTGGAATTTTTTCTACGCACCACGCACTTAAATCCTGATTAAAGCTATCTGCACCAAAAAACATTGATCTCATATCAGTAACAGAAGAGACATCCCAACTGCCTATATCCTGATTAAAGCTATCTGCACCAAAAAACATCGAATTCATATCAGTAACAGAGGAGACATCCCAACCACCTATATCCTGATTAAAACTTCTTGCAGACCAAAACATACTACTCATATCCGTTACAGAGGAGACGTCCCAATTCCCTATATCCTTATTAAAACTACTGGCTTTACTAAACATACTACTCATATCAGTGACTGAGGACACATCCCAACTCCCTATGTCCTGATTAAAACTACTTGGATTACTAAACATACTAGTTACATTTCTAAACATACTACTCATATCCGTTACAGAGGAGACGTCCCAATTCCCTATATCCTTATTAAAACTACTTGCATTACTAAACATACTACTCATATCAGTGACTGAGGACACATCCCAACTCCCTATATCTTGATTAAATCTGCTTGAAGTATTATCTGAAAAACGAAACATACTACTCATATCTGTTACAGAGGAGACATCCCAATTCCCTATATCCTTATTAAAACTACTGGCATTACTAAACATCCCACTCATATCAGTAACAGAGGAAACATTCCACCCCCCAATATCCTTATTAAAGTCAAGTGCACTTGCAAACAAATCACTCATATCAGTAACAGAGGAGACATCCCAACCACCTATATCTTGATTAAATCTATATGCGGTATCAAACATCTTCCTCATATTAGTAACAGATGAAACATTCCAACTCCCAATGTCCTGATTAAAGCTTTTTGCGCTAAGAAACATACGTCTCATATCAGTAACAGAGGAGACATCCCAATTTCCTATATCCTGGTTAAAGTTATCTGCGCTCACAAACATCCCATTCATATTAGTAACAGAGGAGACATCCCAATTTCCTATATCCTGGTTAAAGTTATCTGCGCCCACAAACATCCCACTCATATCCGTAACAAGGCTTGTACATACTTTAGATAGGTCGGCTTCTTCATCCCTTCTCTGTACTAGTAAATCCCTGTTCACAGCCTCATAGGTATCTCCCACTAAAGTATCTGTATCACCAGGTTCGGCCCCTTCACATTTAACAATACCATTTTCAATGGTAAATTCCTGTGCAAAAGCAGTAGCGGTTAAAAAAACGATGAGCATAAGTCCCGAAATTAATATTCTTTTTAGCATGGTTCTCTTTTTTTAGTTTACTTTTACTACCAAGTATCCTTAAATACTATTCTTATTCACTAAAGACAAACAGAAAACAATAGATGATCCTGAACATCAATATGATCCTATAAATTATGGTGCATAGCTTTTTGAGGTGATTTTTAGAGCTTTTATCCACTTTTTTCTCCACCCAACCATGGGCGGATAAACTATCCGTCCTACGCCTTTTCAAAATATTCTGCGATGATCTGCAAACAAAATTCTGATGATCCCTAAAAATTTAATCTGTCAGGATTCTTTTGGGTGTTAAATAAGTAAAGAATTTCGACGATACCTTCCCGAAATTCATAAAATATAATTGAGCGTTTATGAAGCACAGACTTTCGCGTACGTTCTGTTCCCCCAACAACAGCAAAGTTCAGGATTATAAGAGATGAGCTCGATTCTTCGATCCAATGCTTTGTAAAAAATTCTTACTTCCTTCTCCGTCCAATTATCAAGCAGATAGTCCGTAATTTCGTTTTTATTTTGAAGAGCAGTTTCCGTCCATATAACCGGGTATTTTTTTAAAGCCATTTTTCATATGATTTCCGAACCTCCTTGTGGTCAGTAACTCTTCCGTCTTTTGCATCTTTCCTGCCTTTCTGAATCCCCTCTTTTATTTCATCTGGCAGGCTATCCCAGTGAATGGCTTTTTGGCTTTCTCTCACCGAGCGAATGTCCTCCAGAATTTGGGGATCTTCCACACTTTCAATCCAGTTGAGCAGTTCCTTTTTTTCTTTTTGAAGCGTATCCATATGCTAACCTCTTATTTCAACCAGTATATATAATTGCTGCGATTTTATAAACAACTAATTTCTGTTTTGCTACACCAGAGATCAGGAGCGAGTACAACAATCAGAGAGTGAGAAGGAGTTATGAATATTGAAGACGATAAGGTGTATATTTTAGAATTCATGATATATGATATAAGAACCACTCTTTATAATCAGAAGGATAGATGAATTTAATCGTTAAGGTAGGATATACCATTTTTTCTTTGGCTTTTGGTATGATTCTCCAGCAGGTAGCCGCTCAAGACTTCCCCCGCGATACGTCCTACACCCTCCAAAGCGCCTATCAAAAATATGTGAAGGACTATCCTGAGATTACCAAGGCTGATTCCATATCTTTGAAAGTGGTGGCGCGTGAATTGGATGTAGCATATAAAAACACAGGCCAGCGGGATTTGTCGCTCGATATTTTCTTTCCCAAAGACAAAGCAAAAGAATTGCTGCCTGCTGTGATTATGATCCACGGCGGGGGCTGGATTTCCGGAGATAAATCGCTGCTTCATCCGTTGGCGGCACATGTAGCGGCCCACGGATATGTAGCGATTACACCCGAGTACCGGTTGAGTCCCGAGGCCCAATATCCGGCAAGCGTGTATGATATTAAAACAGCCATCAAGTGGGGAAGGGATCATGCGGGTGACTTTTTTATCAACCCGGAAAAAATAGCATTGCTGGGGACTTCCGCCGGCGGACAGCTGGCCGCACTCGTAGCCACCACACCCAATCAACCTAAATTTAAAGACCCTGCCGATACGTCTGATGCCTCGACGGACGTACAGGCCCTGGTAGATATTGATGGCGTATTGGCATTCATCCATCCTGTTTCGGAAGAAGGTGAGGTGGCGGGTAAATGGCTGGGAGGGAATGCAGTGCAAGCCCGTGACACCTGGCTGGAAGCTTCGGCCTTGACGCATGCCGGGGCGGAGACACCTCCTGCTTTATTTATCGGCAGTGCCTATCCCCGTTTTTTGGCCGGTCGGAGAGAGATGACTGATATTCTGAACAGACATAACATCTATACCCGAACGTATATTTTTGAAGAAGCCCCACATTCCTTTTGGCTGTTTCATCCCTGGTTTGAGCCTACTCTGAAAGAAGTAACTGAATTTTTGGATCGGGTTTTGAAGGATTAATCGCTAAGCCAAAAAAAGTTGGTTTGTTAATTCTTAAGCGAGCTAAGGAATAGCCTTCGACATAATGATGTCTGGCGAGCGGTTTGTGTAGCAGTTTTTTTTCATGCCTTGGCACTAACACCTCTCACAATCAGTGCAGGAACTAACTGCACTAATTGATCTCTCCTCAAGGAGAGACTATATCGAGATGGCATCAAAACTTCTATGCTTTCAGCCTAGAACTAAAATTAAATACTAGTACGGAAATTCCTCCCTTGAGGGAGGTGCCGGATTTTGCATGTCAAAATCAGCGGAGGGTGTTTGTGACCAAGGGGAAAATAATTTCGTCCCATCAATTTCTTAATGTTAACAACAAATGCCTGCCGAGCGGTGATTTAAGAGCGCAAGCCATATAAGTCTCCCGACTTACGTTACCATCTAACTAAGCAAGGTCGGGAGACTCGCATTGCTTGTACCTTCCAGTCTTCGCTTCGCTCAAGATTGAAAAGGTCTCACATCAAAATCAGCGATCATCCGTACAATCTTTTTCATCAGCGTTTCATTACGCATTAACTATAGTGAACAAAAAAATCCCGCTTCCATTGCTGAAAGCGGGATTTTGTATTTCGTTATAAACGAGTTGAAGCTCTAAATCAGTGGCTTACTTCTTCTCGTCTTCGTCGTCAACTACTTCATAGTCGGCATCAACGGCTTCTTCGCCATCATCTTCTGAAGACTCAGCTTTGGGACCTTCAGCACCTGGCTGTTGACCCTGAGCGCCTGCGGCTCCACCAGCACCGGCTCCGGCAGCTCCTTGTTTAGCTGCTTCTTCCTGTGTGGCTTTATAGATTTCTTCAGAAGCACCTGACCATGCCTGGTTCACCGCGTCAATAGCGTCATCCAGTTCGTCGATGTTTTCTTCTTTATGCGCTTTCTCAAGATTCTCAACTGCTTCTTCGATGGCTTTTTTGTTCTCGTCAGAGATCTTGTCGCCATAGTCTTCAAGCTGCTTCTTGGTAGAGAAGATCAGGCTGTCGGCCTTGTTGAGCTTCTCGATGCGCTCTTTGATTTTCTTGTCTTCTTCTTCGTGCTCTTCGGCTGCTTTTTTCATCTTTTCGATTTCCTCTTCGGAAAGTCCTGAAGAAGATTCGATGCGGATGCTTTGCTCTTTGCCGGTTCCTTTGTCTTTAGCGGTGATATTCAGCACACCGTTGGCATCAATATCGAAGGTAACTTCGATTTGAGGAACACCACGTGGAGATGGCGGAATACCATCCAAGTGGAAACGACCGAGGGTACGGTTGTCTTTAGCCTGTGCACGTTCACCTTGCAGTACGTGAATTTCTACACTGCTTTGATTGTCGGCCGCAGTAGAGAAAGTCTGTGATTTGCTGGTTGGGATGGTGCTGTTGGATTCAATCAGTGGAGTCATCACGCCGCCAAGGGTTTCAATACCCAAGGTAAGCGGGGTAACGTCCAACAGAACAACATCGTCCACATCACCAGACATCACACCACCTTGAATAGCAGCACCAACGGCTACTACCTCATCAGGGTTAACGCCTTTGCTAGGATCTTTACCAAAGAATTCTTTTACAGCTTCCTGGATTTTTGGAATCCGGGTGGAGCCACCTACCAGAATTACCTGGTCGATATCATTCTTGGTATAACCGGCATCTTTGAGCGCTTTTTTGCAAGGCTCGATAGAACGGTTTACAAGATCGTCAACCAGTTGCTCAAACTTGGAACGGCTCAGATCAATATTCAGGTGTTTAGGTCCTGAGTCGGTAGCCGTCACAAATGGCAGGTTAATGTTGGTTTTCTGAGAGCTTGAAAGCTCAATTTTGGCTTTCTCAGCAGCATCTTTGAGTCGCTGCATCGCCATTGGATCCTTACGGAGGTCAATGCCTTCATCTTTCTTAAATTCGTCGGCCAGGAAGTCAATAATACGCTGATCAAAGTCATCACCACCAAGGTGGGTGTCACCGCTGGTAGATTTCACTTCAAATACGCCATCACCAAGTTCCAGGATAGAGATATCAAACGTACCGCCACCAAGGTCATACACGGCTACGGTTTGATCTTCATCTTTCTTATCCAGGCCATATGCCAGAGAAGCGGCTGTTGGCTCGTTGATGATACGCTTCACTTCCAGTCCGGCAATTTTACCGGCTTCCTGGGTAGCTTTACGCTGAGCGTCATTAAAATAAGCAGGTACCGTAATAACGGCTTCGCTCACTTTTTCGCCCAGGTATTCTTCAGCTGTCTGCTTCATTTTTTGCAGTACCATAGCTGAAATTTCCTGCGGAGCATACATACGGTCTTCAATTTTAACACGCGCAGTATTATCGTCGCCCTTTACAATTTCGTACGAAACCTGCTTGGTTTCATCTTTTACTTCGTCAAACATACGCCCCATAAAACGCTTAACGGATGCAACCGTTTTTTCGGGGTTCGTGATGGCCTGACGTTTTGCCGGCGCACCAACCAGTCGCTCACCATCTTTGGTAAACGCAACAACAGAAGGTGTTGTACGGCCGCCTTCGCTGTTTTGGATTACCACCGGCTCGTTGCCTTCCATCACGGACACGCATGAGTTGGTAGTTCCTAAGTCAATTCCTATGATTTTTCCCATTGGTCTAAATCTGATTTTTATTGATTGTTATAATATTCTTTGTCTTTGCAACAGTGCCGACGCCAAGCGTACCGCACTTGTTTAAATAGCGGTAAAATTAATTTACCGGGATTGATTGAGAGTCTTTTAAAGCTTCGGATTTGGGCATGGCAACAGTCAATACTCCGTTACGGAAGCTGGCCGAAATCTCGGCAGCATTGACGTCTTGTGGAACAGCAAAGGAGCGGGCAAAAGCACCGCGTTTGCGTTCCTGACGTTTAAACTCTTCACCGTCACCGGCTGTAATTTCGCGTTCACCTTTAATGGTGAGTACACTGTTCTTTAAAGCAATGCCGATTTCTTTTTTTGAGAGACCCGGCAGATCAATCAAAATTTTGAACTCATCCTCGCTTTCAATAATGTCGCAATCGGGAGCAAAGTCTTTGTCCTCGTTTGCCAGCGGCACCACTTTCTCCACAAACTGCTGGATGTCTTTACCCAGCTTGGAAAGGTGTCGCTCAATTTCGATACCAAATTCTGTGAAATCTCCCATGTGCATAAATATTCATTTCAGTTCATTGGGTGTAATGCAATAGCAATGCCAACTTCGGACAGGTAATGGAAAACTGACGTATTGACGGACGGAATGTCAGGAAGTGATGGAATGATTGGGTGATAGGGTAATATGGTGTTATGGTGAGTTAATACTTGATGCTTCCCCTGCTTTGGCTAACATCCTCCGTGTGTTTTGATAAATCAAAACCCGGCACCTTCCTTCATGAATAGTTCGGGACAAGCTAGGGAGGACGATAGAATCTCGAACATTGAACAAAGAATATTGAATATCGAAGTGTTCGTTTGGAATTTATTAGCCAACTCTGAATTCAGCTTCAAGTTTTAAATACAAACTTGGAAAGTCTCTCCTTTGCTTGTCCCGTACCGACAGGTCGGGGAGGAGAGTACGGCTTCAGCCGGGAGAGGTGTTGGTGCCAAGGATTACCATGTCTTCTTAACTCCCGCTTCAAACTGTGATATCTGTGATTTTGTGATGCATTGTGATATTGTCATTGATAATCAGCAGAACTACACACAGTTAATTGTCAGATAAACGATTAAAAGTCACGAGAAGCTGGAGCATCTCCGCATGCATTACGAAGGAGGACCTTCATAACGAGACCAAAAATGCATTCAATCACCAAATCACTAAATCACCATATTACCATATCACTTTACCATTGCAAATGAGTCTCGCTTTGTCTTTATTTGAAAAAAGCGTTTCTGATATCATCTGCTTTATCAAAATCAAATCTTGCCTATATGCCTAAGAAGAAAGAGAAGAAGATCTTTGTACTCGATACTTCGGTTTTGCTCTACGATTATGAAGCCGTACGAAATTTTGAAAAGAACGATGTAGCTATTCCCATCACGGTGCTTGAAGAACTGGATACCTTTAAAAAAGGCAACAATGTTATCAACCTGCATGCCCGTGAGTTTATCCGCTACCTTGACAGTATTTCGGATGCCAATATGCTCCAAAACTGGATTTCATTAAACGGTCGTTCTCATGGTAAACTACGGGTTATTGCCAATGGTGAAAATTCGCTGGATGCTACTAAAGTGTATGGTTCCGATAAAAATGATCACCGTATTATCAATACGGCCCTTCACTTAAAGGAAGAACACCCGGGCAAACGGGTGATACTGGTATCCAAAGATATCAATCTGCGCCTGAAAGCCCGGGCGCTGAACCTGGAGGCCGAAGATTATGAAACCATGCAGATCAAGGATGTGGAGCATCTGTACCGAGGGAAGACGGAGCTGCAAATCAACGATCCTTCTGTTATTAGCGAGTTTTATGATAAAGGCAGAATGGCACCAGCTGACTTGATGGAAGAAGAGCCCGTGGCCAATCACTATTATATCATGAAAAGTCATGGCGCATCGGCACTGGGCTGGTATAATTCCCAATCAAAAATGGTGGAAGTGGTTGAAAACCAGCAAGCTTATGGTATCAAACCAAGGAATGCCGAACAGACGTTTGCTTTGCATGCGTTATTTAACCCGGAAATACTGCTAACAACTATTACGGGTTCGGCCGGTACGGGTAAAACGCTTTTGGCCCTTGCCAGTGCGCTGGAGCAGCGTAGTGATTTCAAACAAATTTACCTGGCGCGCCCCATCGTTCCGCTTAGTAACAAAGACATTGGTTACCTTCCCGGGGATGCCAGTGCCAAGATTGATCCCTACATGCAGCCGCTGTGGGATAACCTGAGTTTCATCAAAAATCAATACAAAGAAAGCAGCAAGAATTTCAAAAAGATTGATGAGATGCTGCAAACCGATAAACTCAGGATTGTACCATTGGCCTACATCCGCGGGCGCAGCCTCTCTAATGTGATTTTTATTATTGATGAGGCGCAAAATCTCACACCTCATGAAGTAAAGACCATTATTACGCGGGCCGGTGTAAATACCAAAGTGGTGTTTACGGGAGATATATTCCAAATCGATACTCCTTACCTGGATGCCCAAAGTAACGGGCTAAGCTACCTGGTTGATCGCATGAACAATAACGAGATGTATGCCCACATCAACCTGGAGAAAGGGGAGCGGTCAGAACTGGCCAATCTGGCTTCAAAACTTTTATAGGTGGAAGGCGCAAGGTTTTAGGTTCAAGAAAACTACTTGCCTCTTGAACCTTACTACTTGTATCTAAACTTCATTCTTTTTCCGGACTGTGTAATTCTACATGAAACCGAAACTTTTCGCTTTCCAGAGACATGGTATCATAGAGGTCTTTAATGAGCTCAAAGATGACTTTAGGAGCTCCAATCACCGTAGTGGATAGATACCCGACTTCGATATCGACATCGTATTGGGCAAGATGTTCAAGCAGCTCCTGTACTTTTTCTCGGGGATCTTGTTCAGAAAGTGGAATGTAAGTGAGCTGAGCAATGGTTTTCATGAATAGGAAACTGATTTTATATTATAATTACTAAAAAAATAAACGTTTGATGAAGAAGTAAAGGTAAAGCAGAATTCATTAAGAGGCTAACAAAAGCTCAAACTCAAATTTCATAGCTACAATGAAGGAACTATTTAAGGAATTTAAAAAATTTGTATCGCGTGGTAATGTTATCGAACTGGCAGTGGGATTGGTCATGGCTACTTATTTTGGAGCCATCGTCAAGTCATTTGTTAATGATATTATTATGCCGCCTGTAGGCTACCTGATTGCAGGAGTAGATTTTGCCGAGCTAAAGCTGAAGATAGGCAATCAAGTGCTGGCAGACGGTACCGTGGAAGCTATCACTATTAACTATGGGGCCTTCATAAATACTGTCGTCACTTTTTTTATTGTATCAGCGGCCATCTTCCTGGTAGCGCGTACCTACAACAACTTCATGAAGAAAGAAGAAGCCAAACCCGAACCTAAACCTGTACCCCCATCCAACGAAGAAAAACTGTTGATGGAGATCCGTGATTTGCTAAAACAGTAAGGCAAAATGATAAAGGATTTCGTATTTTTGAACAGCCTTTAAAAGGCTCAACAGCCACACCATCGGGGCGTGGCGCAGCCCGGTAGCGCGCGTCGTTCGGGACGACGAGGTCGCAGGTTCAAATCCTGTCGCCCCGACTTTTTTTAGCTGAACAATCTCGTATTTAGCTTAATGGTGGTACAATCCGCACATCTTTTCAGCGAGTTCTCTTCATGGAAAAAACTTCGGTATGGGCTTCGCCGTTTTCAGTCATTTGCAGGGTGATGGTCATTTCAGTATCTGAGAGTCGTTCAAAACTCAGTCCCTTTAAGTCTATACGGTCCTTAGTATAACTAATCATCTCAAAGGTGAGCATCTCTTCTTTTTCTTCCCAGCCGGTTAAATCAGGATTGAAATGCTTTAGCTTAAGTCCGCTTTCATCCAGTAGCATGAATTCATAGAATACCAGCTCACCATTATTATTAATATGCCGGTACATGCCCATCATAGTTCCATTGACTGGCGGTTCCCAGGTTTCATGAGAGACTCCTCCAAATCCGTCCCCCGTCCATGACCCAACCAGCCACTGATAATCTTCAATAGAGAAGGCCTTTGTATCATGGGGTATATGGGAAGTGTAATGGGTTAATCCTGCAACAGAAAAGACAGCCAAAATGAGCGCAGTAACAGAAACGAGTTTATTCATAGCATTCCCCTTTTATTTTGGTAGTACCTTTTCGACGAAGTTCATAAAACTTTCCCATAAAAACTATACCCTTGCTAAACCATTATGCAACAAAGCTTAATTTTCGTTATTTACTTTAAAATTAACCATTAGCGCAAACCAGTTTATGAGTGACAAAAAAATCACACCATTCATTTCTCCGGAAGATGATCTACCGCAAATTACTTTCAAAGCCGTTGTTTTAGGCTTTATATTATCCGCAATATTGGCTGGGGCCAATGCTTACCTGGGGCTTAAAGTTGGGATGACGGTTTCGGCCTCTATACCTGCGGCTGTGATTTCGATGGCGGTGCTGAAACTTTTTAAAGAGTCCAATATCCTGGAAAACAACATCGTGCAAACAGCCGCATCGGCAGGGGAGTCGTTGGCCGCCGGGGTAATCTTCACCTTGCCCGCACTCATATTGCTCAAATACTGGCTCGATTTTCCTTTTATGGAAACAGCCGCTATTGCCATGTTCGGCGGAATTTTAGGTGTACTTTTTACCATCCCCCTACGCCGGGCGCTGATTGTTGAAAGTGACCTGCAATTTCCGGAAGGCGTTGCTACGGGAGAGGTGTTAAAAGCCGGTACCGAAGGCGGGGCCGGGGTAAAAACGATTATACAGGCAGGTTTGGCGGCAGCGGCTTTTAAGTTGAGCCAAACGGGGTTGAAAATATTTGCGAGTTCTGTAGGCGGTTCGGTTAAAGCCGGGAAATCTATTTTTGGGATGGGTGCCGATTTGTCGGTAGCCTTGCTTGCCGTAGGGTACATCGTGGGCCTTAATATCGCCGTTCTCATTTTTGCCGGGGGATTGATCTCCTGGTTGTTTGGGATCCCTATCTATATGGCGGTTAGTAGTCCTGAGGAAATTTCAGCTATTGTGGGAGCCGCCGAAGGCTACGATGCCGCACTGGCGATCTGGAGCCAGAAAATCCGCTATCTCGGGGTAGGTGCGATGGTTGTGGGTGGTGTCTGGGCGCTGATATCTTTGGCCAAGCCGCTGGTTGACGGAGTAAAGTCATCGATGGCTGCGGTAAAAGAATTGAAGAGAGGCGGAGGAGGAAACATCCCCCGAACCGAAATGGATACGCCCATCAATATTGTAGGAATGGGCATTATTGGTTTAGCGATTCCTATTTTCATCGTGTTTATGTATGTGATTGATATTGAGCACCTGGCGGTAAGCAGTGGGGCCTATTGGGGAGCGATTACTTTTGGTGTGGTATTCTCCTTGTTCGCCGGATTCCTGTTTTCTTCGGTAGCCGGGTATATGGCCGGTTTGGTGGGATCGTCAAATAACCCTATTTCCGGTGTGACGATTGCAACGGTATTGGCCACTTCTTTGTGTTTGTTGGCAATCTTGGGCAGTCAGGTTGATTTTGCTGCAGATATGGAAAAAGCGACTACAGCGGCTGCCGCAGCTATTATTGTGGGCGCTATGATTGCTTGTGCCGCAGCTCTGGCCGGAGATAACCTGCAAGATTTAAAAGCTGGACAACTGGTAGGTGCCACACCCTACAAACAGCAAATTATGCAGGTGGTTGGTGTAGTGGCCGCTGCCTTAGTGATTGCTCCTATTTTGAGTTTACTCTTTAACGCGTATGGCCTTGGTGGCGTGTTTCCGCGAGAAGGAATGAATCCCGAAGAGATGCTCACCGCTCCACAGGCTACACTCATGCAATCGGTTGCAGAAGGTGTTTTTGCGAGAAACCTGGAATGGTCGATGATTATTATTGGCGGGCTGATTGCAGTGGCGATCATCATTATGGATGAAATTCTAAAAAGAAAAGGCAGCGAATTCCGTACGCCGGTTCTGGCAGTTGCTGTGGGGATTTACTTGCCGGTTGAGTTATCAGTTCCCATCTTTTTAGGGGGAATGATTGCCTGGGGAGCAGCGAAGGTGGTCAGGAGTCGTGCAGTTGCTAAGGGAGATAATCCCGAAGAAGCCGAGACCAATGCGGAACGTAAGGGACTATTGTTTTCTTCCGGCTTGATTACCGGGGAGGCCTTAATTGGTATTATTCTGGCGATCCCATTTGCACTCTTTGAAAGCACCGATGCCCTTAGAATTATGCCCGAGGGATTAGGATGGTTAACCAGCTTGTTAGGTGCCGGTGCGGCAGTATGCTTTATGATATGGTTATACAAGGTAGCCGTTAAGAAAGACTAACCGCTCTACCTATTTTGATAGTATGGAAATAAAAAGGTTCAGGTGTTTAACTACCTGAACCTTTTTTTATACCGTTAATATTTGGGCAGGAGTATTAGTGCCTTCCAAAGCAGGTGCACTGCAGTCCGGCCGGGGCAATAGGATTGGCGTGCCAGTCAAAGCGTTTGTCGTAGCCATCACGCTCCCACCAGAAGGGTAGCCGTTCTTGTGGCTGGTTGCCTACTTCATTCATGGTAGTGGCATCAAATAAGCGCCCGTTAACCATGGTGTACACTACAGAATCAGTGTTGCGGATATTTTCCAACGGGTTCTTATCCAAAACTACCAGATCAGCCAGCTTGCCTTCTTCTAGGGACCCGATTTCATGATCCATACCCAGGTAATGAGCTCCGTTTATAGTTGCAACGCGGAGAGCTTCCATGTTACTCATGCCACCTTGCTCAAACATCCAAAGCTCCCAGTGAGCGCCAAGACCCTGTAACTGCCCGTGCGCGCCAAGGTTTACTTTAACGCCGGCATCGGCCAGTTTTTTATCAGATTCGGCGGTAAGGATGTGCCCATTCTCATATTCTTCATCGGGAATCATCGTGCGGTGGCGGGAACGCGGATCAATCACACTGCGTGGGGTAAAAGTTAGCAGACGTTCGTTTTCCCACACATTGTTTTTTTGATACCAGTAATATTCGCCGCTCATGCTTCCATAATTCACTACATGAGTTGGCGTGTAGCCGGTTTCACTGGCTGCCCATAATTCAACCACATCATTATACAGAGGCGCTACCGGAATATTATGCTCGATACCGGTATGACCGTCTAAAATCATACTCATGTTATGAGTGAAGAAAGAGCCTCCTTCGGGCATCACCATCATTTCCAGTTCTTTGGCTGCTTTGATGATCTGTTGCCGCTGATTTCTTCTGGGTTGATTATAACTCTTCACAGAAAAAGCACCCCAGGCTTTGGTTCGTTTCAAAGCGAACAGTGCATCATCATAACTATTGATTTCGGTTTTGATGGAACCATCGGCCCCGTACAAAATCACCCCGGTAGAAAAAACGCGCGGGCCTACCATATTGCCTGCTTTAATGGCTTCGGAGTGGGAGAATATCATCTCAGAGTTGGAAGATGGGTCGTGAACGGTTGTGACCCCATACGCCAGGTTGGCAAAGTACTCCCATTGCTGTTGAGGACTAATCCCCAAGCGAAAGTTACCCACGTGTGCATGCACATCTACCAGTCCGGGAATGATGGTTTTGCCACTGGCATCAATGACTTTGGCTCCTTCAGGGATTGTCACATCGGTACCTATGGTAGCAATGCGATTCCCTTCCACCACAATGGTACCATTTTCAATTACCGAATCTTCTGCCATAGTGATAATACGGGCATTGGTAAAGGCGATGGTGCCTTCAGGTACATAGCTGGGAAGACTCAACTCAAGGTTTCTCCCTTGAGAGGGCGGGGTAGGGAGAGAGTCAGGCGCGCCTTCTACAAAAGAGAAAGTATTCTCCAGATCTACGGTAAAATATTCTTCGCCGAGGGTCCAGTGCAGTTTATCGCTATCTGCTGACCAGTGCATGTGATACCCGGCTTCAGACGAAACTTGTTTTACCGGAACCGATTTAGTGTTAGGATTCAGTTCAATGGTTTTTCCTGTTTTCGGGATGGGGGCCAGGTACACTTTATGCAAGTTCGAGAAAGCCATCCATTTTCCATCCGGGCTGGGAGCAAATTCATGCCCGTAGTTGGATGTGAAGTGGGTACGCTCGTCTTCACCACGCAGGTTTATACTTTTGTATTGTTTCTCAATCGCACCGAATATATACCCTCCGGTTTGATAATAAATTCGGTTTCCATCAGCGCTGAAGCGTGGAAGGGCTCCTTCATCTGTGATTTGGTTGATGTTGGCTCCGCTGGCATTCATGATGTAAATACCCGGATTTAGCGTATGCGTAAATCCTTGCTGACCATTGCCGCTTTCTTTACGGAATACAATGTTCTTGCCATCCGGCGAGTAGGAAGGCTCGCGGTAGATGCCTTTCTGGGAAGTGATTTTCTTTGGAGTGGATGGGTTGGGAGTTTCATTCAATGCTACCGTGTTGATGGCGCCCATATCGGTATCGCTCCAGGAAACATATACGATAGATTCCCCGTCAGGAGCAAAGGAAGGTTCGAATTCAAAATGGTCGGAATTGGTCACTCGTTTTGGAGTGCCATCGGGCAGCATCTTGCTCCAGAGTTTTCCAGCGGCGCTCCAAACCAGGATGCGTCCATCAGGGGAGGTTCGTAACTGCCGAACGGCTTTGACCCGGAATTCCTCCGGCGCTATGTCTTGCTGGTAGCGAACCGCATCATATATGGTATGGCTGGATTCTACCTCAAATGGAATGACTTCTGCCTGTCCTGTTTCAGTATCAATTTTGTTGATTTTTCCGTTGGCCCAAACCACTACGTGCCGGTTATCAGGCAGCCAGTTAAAGTTGGTGTAAACTCCAAAAATAGCCCAGGCTTCCTGCTGATCTTTACTCAGGTTATCATACACGGGCCATTCGCGGCCGGTCTCGAGATCTCGCAAAAACAAAACGGATTTGGTGCGAACACGGCGCACAAAAGCCAATTTTTCCCCATTGGGGGAAATTTGAGAACGCACCGCACCGCCATTGCCCCCAGTTACGGTTTCGATGTCGCCATCTTCCCGGTCATAGCGTTTGATTGCGTAAATCTGGCTGTTTGGATCTTTGTTGTACTGGAAATATCCTCCGGGATAAACCGCCTGGCTGTAATATACATACTGTCCGTCGGGAGAAACCCATGGTTCGCCGATGTCTTGCTGTTCGTTTGCCTTTTCAACCAACTGGATGCCTGCACCTCCACTTTTATGATACATCCAGATTTCCCCGGCGCCTAACGAACGGGTTGAGCTAAAATGCTTTTTAGCGATGATGTATTCACCATCCGGTGTCCACACGGCATTATTCAGTAGTCGAAATGATTCTTCTGTAATTTGGGAAGCGTTCTCACCATCGGCATCCATCACCCAAATATTATCGCCTCCGCCTGCATCGCTGGTAAACAATATTTTTGAACCATCCGGGCTAAAACGGGGTTGCACCTCGTACGCATGGCCGCCACGTAGTAGTTCAGCTTGACCACCTTCAATAGGCAATTTATAAATATCACCCAAAAGGTCGATAACAATGGTACGGCCATCCGGACTTACATCCAGGTTCATCCAGGTACCTTCGTCCGTAGTAAAAGAATGCGTGGTGCTGTCTCCCAATTGAGGATTGGAGACGTCCCAGGAGTCACTTTGCCGGGCAGATACCGTGGTTATCATAAAAAGGAAAGGGAACAAAAAAACGAATAATCTCATATATATCTGTCGTTGCTTTAATTGAGGCTGATTATACTAATTGTGCAGGATAATTGCGGTAATTAGTACCATCAGAAAATACCTTTCCAAAATACGTTAGATATTTCTATTATAAATAGTAAAGGTTTCAGTAAAAGAGTTTAAGGGTGTGTAATAGTAGTTATTTTGAATAGAAGTGCATCAAAAATAGGAATACTTGGGCTGATATTGCTTAGTACGAGCTCAGTTTATGCCCAGAAATTCGACATCAAGCGGTTGTCTACCAACGAAGGTTTGCCAGCTGGCCAAATCGGATATGTGGTAGAAGACCAGGAAGGCTACATTTGGATGTCATCGTATTACGGGTTAATACGTTATGACGGCATTGATATTAAAACCTACACTACGGAAGACGGGCTAAGAAATAATCTTGTTTATCACTTATATGCCGGGGATGATGATCGTATTTGGTTATCTACGGAAGAGGCAGGCGTGGGGTACTTTTACGAAGATTCTGTCTATTACCCCAAGGAGTTTTCGTTTTTAGATAGTTTGACGGTTACGTATATCTCGCAAGCAGAAAATGGAGATTTCTGGTTTTCGACATTTAGCCAAGGAGTTTTTATTTGGGATGGAGACTCTTATACCAATCTAAATGAGGAGAAGGGTCTGCCTTCAAATATCGCCTGGCACACTCGTATGGATGATTCCGGGGATACATGGATAGCAACTCAAAGAGGGCTGGCTATATATGATGGGGACTCTCTGCGTGTAGTAGATGAAACCAACGGGTTGAGTGGCAGGGCAGCTTACAGTTTTGCGGATGACATTGACGGCTCCATTTGGATTTCTACAAGCAAGGGCATTACTAAATTTAAAGACGGTAAGTGGGAACAAATCACCGAAATTAACGGAAAGCCCCTTGGATATATTTACGATGTGAAAGTAGATTATCAGGGCTTGGTTTGGATTGCCACAGAGCGCTATGGGATGTATTGGTACGACGGGGAGGAGTTTACCCATATTGATAAGCAAAACGGTCTGAGCTCCAATTATGTATACACTTTTAATAAAGACCGCAGCGGCAGGATCTGGGTAGCTACTGACGAAAACGGGGTAAATATTGTCCGCGATAAACATATTCGTATTTATGACGAGGCAACGCATGTAGATGGGAAATCAGTTAATGTATTGTTTGAGCATGGAAAAATGCTGTGGCTGGGAACCGAGAATGGCATAACCAGATTTAGTGAAGACGGCAATTCAACCTACTATAAATTGCCAGACAGTATCGCCTCCTATAAAGAAATTTGGGATATAGACAGTTTAGCAAACGGTAACCTGTTGATTCTAAATAGCAATTCGCGCTTATATGAATTTGACGGACGATCGTTTACGGATTTCAGTAAAGAACATACAATACCGTGGGTTTTTTATAATGATGTTTTGGTTGATGGTAACACGATCTGGCTAGCTTCTGAATCAGGCTTGGTTAAATATGATCAAGAAAAAGTGACGACTTATGACGAAAATGACGGTCTGGAAGACGATTTCATCAGTTCACTATATAAAGATCACGAAGGGTCAATTTGGGCCGTTAGTGAGTTTGGGATTAATAAAATTGTAGAAAGTGATTCTATCGTATCCTTTTCTTTTAGTGATGGTATTGCCGGCAGTTCTCTCAATTTAATTACCCAATCTCCGGATAATGATTATTGGATTGGATCCAATGAAGGGTTTACTCGCGTGGTGATGGATGAGATAAATAAACCAGTGCGTATTTCAAATTACAAACTGGAGGCAGAGTTCCTTCAAGAACCTCAATTTATGCAGTTCGATAATGAGGGTAATCTTTGGTTGGGGACCAGCGGTGGACTCCATTTTTTTAGTGAGAATATGCTTGATGAACAACAAGAGAGCGAAGAGCTAAACGGGGTGTTCATGCCTTTACAGGATTACGGAAAAGGCATGGAAATGAATTATTTAGCTTCTCTGCAAGATCATGCCGGAAATATGTGGTTTGGTTCCTATACAAATGGTTTGATAAAATATGAAGCTGGATTTATTCCGAAATTACGGAATGCCCCGGATGTATTTATTAAAGAGCTTATTGTTGAAGGAGAGAGCAACAGGAAGAACATCTTGGAAAAAGTACGTCTTCAGCATGATCAGAACCATTTGACGATAAAATTCGGAGCGTTTAATTATGAGTATCCGGGAAGAGTATACTACGAGTACCGGTTGAAGGGATTTGATGAAGACTGGCAAATAGAATATGGTAAAAATGAAGTGAATTACACCAATCTGCCCCCCGGAGACTATGAATTTGAGCTACGGGCCAAAAGCATCGATTCAGATTGGGGGAACCGTGCTTCCCTTGCCGCTTTCCAAATAGCAAAACCCTATTGGGAAACCTCTTGGTTCTATCTTTTCATGATATTTTTGTTGGTATTATTGATAGCAGGAGTAATAAAAATCATGCTGGTGTACTTCGAAAAGAGGAAGCTCAGTTTAGTAGTAGACGAACGTACCAGCCAGCTGATGAAAACTTTGGGAGAGAAAGATGTACTCATTAAAGAAATTCATCACCGTGTAAAAAATAATTTAGCTGTTGTATCTGGTTTGTTGGATTTACAAAGCTGGCAGATTCAGGATAAACAGGCAAAAGCTGCCATTCAGAACAGTAAGTTGCGCATACAAACCATGTCCGCTATTCATGAGAAACTGTACCGCAGTGATGATTTAACCAATATTGAGTTTCGAAAATTTGCGGTTGAATTGATTGAACAAATTTCAAAGTCACTAACCAGCGGAAATAGAGATATTGAAGTGAACATTGACATTGATCAGGTGGAATTGGACATCCATACGGCTATACCGTGTGGACTTATTTTAAATGAGGCGGTGAGTAACAGCTTTGAACATGCATTTCAGCAGAAGAAGTCAGGCGAAGTCAACATCTCTTTTAAAAACGCTGATAAAAATCAGTTTGAACTGATTGTCCAGGATAATGGTGACGGGATTCCTGAACATATCATACAGGGAGAAAGAAACTCCCTGGGAGTAACCCTTATCCAATCTCTTGCCGAGCAGGTAGGGGGTAAAGCTGAAATTATAAATAGGAATGGCACCACTATTAAAGTAAACATGCCTAAAAGTGCATAGCCTTTCCTAATCCTGAGGAATTCGATTCAGGATTTTTCTTTAAACTTTTTGATGAAATTTTTAGTGAAATCGGATAATACCAGTCTCCCGCTGATTTCAGCACGTTGTTCAAGCAACAAGTCCCAATCACCAGTGCCTTTCCAAAGTACAGCTTTCAGGTTTTTCATGGCTTCAGGACTGCTTTTTGCTAACTGTTGACCCAGATTTTGAACGGCTTCATCGAGTTCTTCCGTGGTATCAAAAACTTTATTGAACATTCCCTTTTCTTCGGCAAAATCGGAACCATACCAGTTGGCGGCATCAATGGACATGGCTGAGAAAGCACTGGTGCCTACCTTACGTTCTACCGCGGGCCCAACCACAAAGGGCCCAATACCCAGAGCTAATTCACTGAGTTTAACAGCAGCATCTGCATGGGCAAAAGTGTAATCACCGGCTGAGGCAATACCCACACCGCCGCCAACCGTTTTGCCATGAACTCTGACGATAATCAGCTTGGGACAGGTCCGCATGGCGTTTAATACCAGCGCAAATCCCATAAAGAATTCTTTGCCTGTTTCGTAGTCTTCAATAGCGATGAGTTCATCAAAAGAGGCCCCTGCGCAAAAAGCCCCCTCGCCCCGGCTTTTGATAATTACCACTCGAATCTCATCATTTTCACCGGCATCGGTAATTGTTTGTGCCAACTCCCGTAGCAATTTTCCAGGCAGAGAATTTCCCTTGGGGTGATAGAACTCGATGGTTCCAATGTGATTTTCGATGGTAAGGTTTACAGTACCGTTTTGTTCTGACATGTTTGTATGTTGATTAATTTGGACAATAGAATTTAAAAGAATTCAGAACTCAGGATTCTGAATTCAGAATGGCCTTGTAATAACCGTCCAGCAGGCGGCTTACTTCTTCCAAAAGATCATTCAATTGTTTTGAGTTACCATAGCTTAGATCTTTAGCAAGGATGATGTAATATCTGCATTCCTCTAAACTGCCATGCGAGATATTCAAAAATCGCATAGTATCCTTTGGACTGCGTTTTTTGAATCCTTCAGCGATGTTTGCAGGAATGGACACAGCTGCTCGTCTAAATTGAGAGCTCAATCCATAGAGTTCATATTTAGGAAAACTTTGGGTGTACTTATAAGTGTTTAGTACAAATTGATGGGCTTTTTGCCACACGATTAAATCCTGGAAGGTTTTAGCTGGTTTTCTCATTGTTTTCAACATTTAATTCTGATTTCTGAATTCTTTCATAGTAAGAGCAATGAAACCAGAAAGCCTTACAAAATTTCCTACCCTTCATCAATATCCAGCTTATGCTTTCGCTTCATCAACGTGAGGATAGTGTATTCGGCCACCAGAACATTTTCCTGGTTAGTAACTTCCACATCCCAGTACACTACGCCAAATGGGAAGGGATCGTCTTTCTTTTGCTGGCGGACATTCTTTCGTTTCAGGATTAACTTCGCCTGTATGGTATCGCCTGGTGCAACGGGTGCCACAAATCGTAGGTTTTCCAATCCATAATTCAACATCACCGGGCCTTCATCAGGATGCACAAACAAGCCGGCTGTGGCTGAGAGTACGAAATATCCATGCGCCACAATCTTTCCAAAGAGGGAGCGAGCAGCAGCGTCCGGATCCGTATGGGCGTAGAAATGATCGCCGCTTAATTCGGCAAATTCTTCAACGTCCTGTTCGGTCACAGTGCGCTTTTCAGTGGTCAAAGCTTCCCCGATTTCCAGTTCTTCAAAATATTTCTGGAAGGGATGCTTTTCAGATTCTTGCGTTTCCGCCCCTTTAATGTGCTGCTTCACGATGTTGCGCAGGGTGGTGGGAGAGCCCTGCAGTGCAATCCGTTGCATATGATGAAGTACCGAACGGGCTCCCCCAAGTTCCTCACCGCCGCCGGCATGTCCCGGGCCACCGTGTACCAGCGAGGCAATAGGGGAACCATGCCCCGTGGATTCACCTGCCGAATGGCGATTGATCACCATAAAACGTCCGTGGTAAGGCGCGCAACCCATGGTGATGGTATGTGCCAATTCATCATCGGCCGTAAAAAGAGATCCTACCAAAGAGCCGTTTGCCTTATTGGCCAGTTCAATGGCTTCCTGTGGATTTTTGTAGGGCATAACGGTGGTCATGGGACCAAATGCTTCCAGCCGATGCACTTCATCCACTTGCATGGGCTGATGACACACCAGCACTCTTGGATTAGTAAAAGCACCATTCTTGTTGCTGGTAGAAGCATAAACTGTATCTGTGATCTCAGAAAGCTGCTGTAGTTGTTCTTCAAATCGCTCGGCTTGTTGAGAACTGGCCAAAGGTCCCATGCGGGTTTCTTTTTGGGCCGGATCGCCGATGGTGGTTTTCTCCAGGCGAGCTTTGAGCGCTACAATCACTTCATCTACACGCTTCTCTGGAACGATGGTTCGGCGTATGGCCGTACATTTTTGCCCGGTTTTGACGGTCATCTCTCGGGCTACTTCTTTCACAAAAAGGTCAAATTCCTCCATGTCGGGAGTAACATCTTCGCCGAGAATAGAGCAGTTCAGAGAATCGGCCTCCAGGTTAAAAGGTATATTTTTGGCAATAATGTTGGGGTGTGACTTGAGCTTCTTGCCGGTGTGGGCCGAACCGGTAAAAGCCACCATATCCTGGCTGTTAAGGTGATCCAACAAGTCTCCGGGCTTGTCGGCGGCGATATATTGAAAGGAGCCTTCGGGCAAAATACCGGATTCAATGATATCCTTGAACACTTCCCATGCAAGGTAGGAACCAATTGGAGAGGGCTTCACTATCACCGGCATACCAGAAATAATAGCCGGTGCCATTTTTTCCAGCATCCCCCAAACCGGGAAATTAAATGCGTTGATATGAACAGCTACACCATGACGCGGCACGCAAATGTGTTGTCCCATAAAGCTGCCTTTGCGGGAAAGTCGTTCTACATCGCCTTCCACATGCCACGGAAGATCGGAAAGATGTCGCCGTGATTTACTGGATATTCCAAAAGCCGTTATGATGCCCCCTTCAATATCAATCCAGGAATCGGTTCTTGTAGCCCCGGTATGGGTGGAAATTTCATAGTACTTCTCCTTGTGCTCCATCAGGTACTGCCCCAGGAATTTGATCTTAAAGGCCCGCTCGTGGATGGACATTTCCCGAAGCGTTGGTCCGCCCACATTTCTGGCGTACTCTAAGGCTGACTGATAATCAATATCCGCTTCAACCAATTGGGCAACCGGCTCATTAGTTACGGCACTGATGAGGTTGGTCTCTGCGCCTTCGGTCAGCCATTCACCTTGTATATAACTCGTTACTTTCATTTCCATCCCTGCAATTCAACATTTAAAATTCAACATTCAACATTACTTCGTCTTACCCCACGTCTCATACCCCATTTCCTGATCTTCTCGACCTTCTGGTATTTCCCGCAGAGGTTCACATTCTTTCAGGGTATTATGTAATTCTCCAGGTAGATTTTGGTAAAGCTCTGTGCCTTTAGTTTTCCATTCGGCCATTTCACCCGAAACATCCTTCACGATTTTAGCAGGATTTCCAACCACTACTTTTCGATCCGGGATTTCCATGCTTTCTGGTACAAAAGCCAAAGCACCTATGATGGATTCTTTCCCAACTTTCACATTATCCATGATCACCGCATTCATACCAATCAGGCAATTTTCTCCAAGATGTGCCCCGTGGATGATAGCCCCGTGTCCCACATGGGCAGCTTCCTCCAGGGTCACCGTAATACCGGGAAACATATGGATGGTACAATTTTCCTGTACGTTGCATCCATCTTTGATGACAATCTTTCCCCAATCCCCGCGAATAGCCGCTCCGGGACCGATATATACATCTTTTCCGATAATCACATTGCCGGTCACTGCCGCTTGCGGATGTACATAAGCCGTCTCGTGGACTACTGGTTTATATCCGTTAAATTTGTAGATCATTTTGACTGATTAAGATGAGCGACCAAATTGTTGATCAGACTTTGATATCTGCTTTTGGAGATTGTACCAATAATGCCAGGTAAATCTTTGGAGGGCAGGGTTGCAAGAAATCCGGTTCTAATTACAGAAGAAACTTGAAGTCCTGATTCGGAAAAATCATCATCAGTAAATTGAACAATGCTATCCAAGTCGGGAACGGCATGCCTTATTTGTGAGCTAATTCCACAGACAAGCCAATCACCAAAAGGAGGAAAAGAAGTCAATAGCAACACCGGTCTGAGCTTAAGTTGCCCGTCAGCTTGTTGTAATCTTGCTAATGCAATATCACTGGCTTTCATAGGCAGGATTAGGCTCTTTTACCATGGATAGTTTGTACTCCGGCTCATCTTCTTCATAAGCCCTGTTTATACTTTTTGCTGAAACATCTGTCCACTCATCTTCTTCATCCAACAGAATCACCAGCAGTTTACTATCCTTTTTCAACTTTACATCTTCTTCTAATTGAATCTGTTCTCCATCATATGTTCCTTTGAGAGCTTTCATAATATTCTTGAGTTTAAATAAATATTGTTCAATTTTGCTTAATCTTCAACTTCATTAAAATACTTAGCGCTCTTAGCGTCTTTGCGGTTTCATCATTAAGTTTTTTGCAAGATGACAGCCATCCCTTGTCCCACGCCCACACACAGCATACAAAGTGCATATTGGTGTGATTCCTTCTCATGAAGCTCAACCGTAGCGGTTTGTAACAGCCTTTGCCCTGTCATTCCAAGTGGGTGACCTAAAGCAATAGCTCCGCCATTTGGATTGAGCCGGGAATCGGCATCATCCATTTCCAACAGGCGGGTTACTCCCAAAGATTGTCCAGCAAAGGCCTCGTTGAGTTCAATCACATCCATGTCGTCCAACTTTAATCCGGCGCGTTTCAGTACTTTTTGGGCGGCTTCCACTGGGCCCAATCCCATAATTCTTGGTTCTATCCCAGAAACAGCATGAGCTACAATGCGGGCTTTTGGTTTTAAGTCAAAGTCTTTGACGGCTTGATCAGAGGCGACCAACAAAGCACCGGCTCCATCATTTAAACCAGAGGCATTTCCCGCCGTTACCGAGCCATTTTTACGGAAAGCGGGGCGGAGTTTGGCCAAAACTTCCGGGGTCGTATCCGGGCGCATAAACTCATCATGTTCAAAAAGAAAGGGATCCTGTTTTCTGCGGGGAATTTCTACAGGTACAATCTCTTTGGCAAGTCGTCCTGAATCACGGGCTGCTCCTGCTTTCTGCTGACTCCAGGCGGCAAATTTATCCTGATCTTCACGGCTGATATCGTATTTCTGTACCACGTTCTCGGCCGTCATTCCCATGCCGTCGGTGCCATACATTTCCTCCATTTTCGGGTTGATGAAGCGCCAACCGAAGGTAGAATCGTGCATTTCTGTAGTTCCGGAATAGGGAGAAGATCCCTTGCCCAAAACCATAGGCCCGCGGGTCATGTGCTCTATACCACCGGAGATAAACAAATCTCCTTCGCCAGCCTTTATGGCATGATAGGCTTTCACGGTAGCACTCATGCCGGAGGCACATAAGCGGTTCACTGTTTCGCCGGGAACGGATACCGGGACACCGGCCAGTAGTGATGCCATACGGGCCACATTTCGGTTGTCTTCGCCGGCCTGGTTGGCACAACCAAGAATCACATCCTCGATGGCTTCTAATTCAATTTCAGGGTTTCTCTTGATGAGCTCCTTGATAGGTATGGCGGCCAAATCATCGGCGCGAATGGGAGATAAGGCTCCTTTTAGTTTACCGATGGGAGTTCGGATTCCATCTATGATATATGCTTCTGGCATGGAAATTTTAAATGTTAAATTTTAAATTCTTAATTCTCTGAATCATGTTTCTGCCCGGTTCTGTATACCGTACCGCGGAATTCTGCTATCAGATCTTCATGCTGGTTAGTTACACGGACTTTATAAACGCCAATAGTACGTCCGTTTTGGAGCTCTTCAGTTTCTGCAAAAAGTATATCATCAACCTGCACTTTTTTAGTGTAGTTGATGTTGTTTTCTAACGCCAGTGAAACGGAGCCTCGGGAGTTGGAGGCAAAAGCCAGTGCACTATCAGCCAGCGAAAAGGTGATGCCGCCATGGCAAACCCCAAAACCATTCGTCATCTCTTCGCGCACTTTCATTGAAAGCTTACAGTAGCCGGGTTCGGATGCCTTTACTTCAATGCCCATCCATTGGGAGAAGGGATCGTTGGACAGCATGTTTTGTATAATGGGATGTGATTCTTTACTCATAGCGATGTATTTAAGAAATCAGGAATCAGAATTCAGAATATGAAAACCTGAGTTCTGGATTCTGAGTTCTGACGACTATTGCTCATAAAAATTCGTTTGCTCGGCCACCATTTTCTTCAATAGCGGATTGGGACGATAGCGGTCTTCGCGGTATTCAACTTGCAGGGCGGTCATGCGGTCCAGTACGTTTTTGAGCCCGATTTCATCTGCCCATTTGAGCAATCCTTTGGGATAGTTAACCCCATTTTGCATGGCGAGGTCCACATCTTCCACCGAGGCAATGTTCATAAATACAGCATCGCAGGCTTCATTAATCAGCATAGTGAGAATACGATCAAAGATCACCTGTCCAAGTTCTTCATCTTTATTGGGGGAGGGATTTTTGGCTCCTTCACGATAATCGTAGAAACCACGACCTGATTTGCGTCCCAGCCAGCCGGCTTCCACCATTCGTTTTTGGGCGAAAGAAGGCTTGAATCTGGGATCATAATAAAAAGCCTCAAACACCGTGCTGGTTACTTCATAGTTCACATCGTGACCGATCAGATCCATCAATTCAAAAGGTCCCATACGGAAGCCTCCGATTTCCTTCATGGCCCAATCGATGGTAGGGGCATCGGCAATCCCTTCTTCATAAATGCGGAGGGCTTCCCCGTAAAAGGGGCGCGCCACGCGGTTAACGATGAATCCGGGGGTGTCTTTGCCTGAAACTGTGATTTTGTCCCACCCCTTGATGAATGCTTTGGTTTTATCAAATACCTGATTATCAGTTGCAATACCCGGTATGATTTCTACCAGTTTCATCAACGGAGCAGGATTGAAGAAATGCACGCCTAAAAACCGTTCAGGCTTTTTTAAGGCGGCAGAGATAGCAGCTACGGAAAGGGAAGAGGTGTTGGATGCCAATATACAATCCTTGGATACAATGCCTTCCAGGCGGGCAAAGGCATCTTTTTTTACTTCTAAATCTTCCACAATAGCCTCAATCACAAAACCACATTCCCCAAAACTGGTGATATTATCTACAAACTCGATACGGTTTAGAATACCATCAATTTCTTCTTGAGTCATGCGCTCCTTTTCAACCTGCCGGGCGAGTATACTTTCCAGCCCTTCTCTGGATTTTTCCAGTTGATGAGGGTAAGCATCATATAAATACACCTGGTGCCCCTGAGTAGCAGCTACTTGTGCAATTCCTGTTCCCATGGTGCCGGCGCCGACCACGCCAATCTTAGCATCTTTTGATATCATAGAATAATCTTTATTTAGCGTCTGAAAAATCGCTTCCAAGATAAGGAATCTGGAGCGGAATGCGTTGTAAATTGAGCTAAAATTTTATGATTGTATGTCATTTACGAAAATGTTATCATAATGATATCATGTAATCAATCAGGAGGAGATATGCCTGACGTTTTAGTAAGAAATATTGAAGAAAAAACCCTCAACAACCTAAAGAAAAGAGCAGAGAGAAATAACCGCTCTCTACAAGCAGAGCTTAAATCTCTGCTTGAATTATATGCCGGGCCAGAGTTAGAGGAAACCAAAAGCATGGTCAGAGACGTGTATATGAGGTACAAGGCCACAGGTAAAAAGTTCTCGGATAGTGCTGAAGATCTTTCGAAAGACAGGGAAGGATGAAAATACCTGTGATAGATGCATGCTTCGCTGTAAAATGGTTTTTACCAGAAGATGGGAGTGAAAATGCACGCCGGTTTTTTTCCGGATTGGATAACTTTGTGGTTCCGGACCTTTTCTTAATTGAGATTGACAATATTTTATCGAAGAAAGTGAGACGAAAAGAGTTGGACATTTCTGGCGCTGAAAAAATCTTTTCCATCATTAGAAACCTTCCGTTCATTACCGTGCCTTATGAGAAACTGAGTAAAGAAGTTTTTTTTATATCTACTCGCTTTCCGGTTACCCAGTATGATGCATGTTATTTGGCGTTAGCTGTTGAATATGATGGAAGATTCTATACGGCAGATAAAAGGTTTCTGAGGGGAGTGGAAAATACAGCTTATTCAGAATTCGTAATTGGACTGGATGAACTTTGATCAATTCTGGACGCCAATCCAACCCAAATGCGTATGCCTGAAATCATCGGGGAATTTGAGTCCGTAGCCAAAAACCCTATCAAAAGCAGCATGACCAAGAAATACGACCCCGATAGCTACCAGTAATTTTACTTCCGCAAAATAGCCAGCTAATATCAGTCCGATCATCACACCTTTATGATGCAGCAGGTTATAACTCCAGATGTATTGATCAAGTAAGCTGCAAAGGAAACATCAGGAAGAAAGAAAAGGAGAGCGAACATCCACCAGCTGTAGCTAGTGGCCAATCCGAATAAGATGACGGAGCCAAGGAAAAGCCCAAGATTTTCGAGGAGTAACAGATTTTTTAAGGTAGAATTGAGTTTGATGTTCATAATGAAGAGCCTTGTGGTTAGCTAAATAAGTCGATCACAGATTACGCGGATTACGCTGATTGGTTGTCAATCCTACTAAAAAATCAGCGAAATCTGTGTAATCAAAATAATCTGTGATCCTATTGTCCCTTAAACTCGGGTTTCCTTTTCTCCAAAAAAGCCTGTACTCCCTCATTATAATCGTGGGTTTTGCCTGCTTCAGCCTGTAACTCAGCTTCCAGTTTTAGTTGGCTTTCAAGATCGTTAGAATAGCCAGCATTGAAGCTGCGTTTAGTGAGTCCGAGACCTTTTGTCGGCATCTTGGCCAGTTTTTGAGCGATGGCTTGGGCCTCATCCATGAAGGAGTCGGCGGGATAGGCCTTCCAGATCATGCCCATATCTACGGCATCTTTTGCGGATACTTTTTCACCCAAAAAGGTAAGAGCTGTGGCGAGTGCCTGACCGATGAGCCGGGGCAGAATGTAGGTGCCGCCGCTGTCAGGGATCAAACCAATTTGGGAGAAAGACTGGATGAATTTGGCCTCCTCACTGGCTATCACAATATCGCAGGCAAGGGCGATGTTGGCTCCAGCTCCGGCAGCCGTTCCGTTTACAGCGCATACAACGGGTTTCTCCAGTTCCCGAATGCCTTTTATGATAGGCATGTAGGTGTGGTACACAATCTCACTTAAGTCCCTTTCGGGATCTTCCGAAACTTCCGTAGCCTCTGCCAAATCCTGTCCCGCGCAAAAGGCCCGGCCCTTGCCGGTCAGCAATACACAGCGGATCTCATTATTGGACTCGGCTTTCATCAGGGCTTCTTTCATTTGGTCGGCCATTTCAAAGTTGAAACTGTTGAGCTTTTCGGGCCGGTTTAGTGTGATGGTGAAGATGCCGTTGTTTAATGTTGTCTGAATCACGGATTTGGCAGATTTATAGATTTCAGAGATTAATTTATTCAGGAATGTAGAGAAAGGTATTCAATTCACAAAAGATTAGTAAAAGCGCTTTTTTGAAATTAAACCTATATCAATGCACAGTTGAAATTTAAAATCTATTGATGTATCTAAATTCAGAATAAAGATAATTCAATTTTCGGGTGATAAGATGATAAGAGATCTAATGTGTAAAAGGAGCATAGTATTTGAGTATTGCCAGGCTTTGAGAAGGAGCCTGGCAGTTATCCTGCTTGTGATGTTTTATGGAAATACGGTTTCGGCGCAAATCGGGGAAATGATATATGATCCTTACAATATGTGGTTGGTTGGAGATCATGGCGTTGTAATTAATGATATAGCAGATGAGCAACGGACTTTGAAACTTTTTGACTTCTCAAGTGGGAGCTTAATACAAGCTATGCGAAGTGGACGGGGCCCCGGAGAGGTGAGTCCGGTTTATTATAAGAGAAGCACTTCTTTTTCAAACGGGGATATTTTTCTCTGGGATGCAGGACGGAAACGTATGACACGCTATTCCTCTGATCTGGAGTACAAAACGGATATTAGAGGGAATCAATCTATCACTGGAAGTATATATCAAGCCGGACTGATCAACGACAGTACACTTTTTACGGTTGATTTTACAGAGGAGGTTTTCAAAGCCTGGAGAATTCGAAAGGGTGGTATAAAGGGAAAAACTCCACTGTGGAGCATTAACAGGACAGAGCAAACCGAATTTGATCCTCTGGCAAATTTCACGTTGTTGCAAACCCTGTTTTACTCAAATTTTGATGGGGTGCTGTATATCGCATTCGAATTCTCTTCACAGGTCATGGCAGTGGATGAAGAAGGAATCGTCTTCATCAATAGTGAGCCGGATAATATACCATTGCCTCCCAATGATGAACAATCGGAACAAAGTGGAAGGTATAGTTTACCCGAAATGGGCAAATATCCGGAAGGAGCAAGAGACATTACAGTGGATAGTAGCTATATGTATCTATTAATGCATGGGGGAAGTATTAGTAAATGGCAGCAGCTGAGATACGCTACGAATTTTGATGCTTTGATAGAAAAGGTTAATCACACCAAAAGATTATTAATTTATGACAGATACAGCGGAGCTTTTTTGGAAGAGAAGAAATTGCCGATACTTTCCCGGCAGGCAAAAGTCAGAGGAGATAGTATTTATTTGCTGAAAACCTTGGGAAGAAATCCAGAGATAAGAAAAGTAAAGCTTGCCGAATTATGAGAGTGGCTTTTTAACGGGTTAAAGTAAAAGTAGCAAATTAGTTACCGATCAAAATAAATCGAATACCTTTCCGCAAGGGCATTGTACTCGGAAGCAGATCTTGTAGTAAAATCAGCCATGCTTTCTACGGGTGGATAAAAACCGAACTCATCAAATTTGCTGTGGAGAAATATATTTTTCATCAACCAGCCGGCCCTTCTAAATGTTTTATTGGAATTTACTTGCTGGTCTTTTATATCGTCAATGTTTATTTCCTGTAGAAACTGTCCATAGTTGACAGGTACAAAGGTTAAATGGGTGGTACTATCGATATGTGAGGCAGGTGGCTGATAAAATTCACCCGATCTGAGCTGTGCATAAGCGGAAGTGGTGAGTATCATACCAAACAGAAGAAGAAAGAAACGTTTCATATCAAATGCACTTAAAATGTTCGAACGGCTGTTCGCAATTTTTGCAAAAATACTGAGCTTTGCAAGCTGTAGAACCAAACTGACTGACTAATTCGGTTTCAAAAGAATCGCAAAACGGACAAGGGACTACCTTGGTTGTTGACAGACTTTTGAGAAAATCGTCTTCACTGTCACCGGTTTCATCGGGCGGGGCAATGCCATAGTTTTTGAGTTTGATTTTGGCTTCGTCGGTCATCCAGTCGGTGGTCCAGGTCTCGGCAAAATCCAGCTTAACCACAAAGTCTTCTACATTACGCTCTGCCAGCTTCTCTTTCACCAGCTTTTCAATGGCATTCATCGCCGGGCAACCGGAATAAGTGGGGGTGATTTTGACCAACACTTTACCCTTTTCATCTACATCTATTTTGCGGGCAATTCCCATTTCCACAATATTGAGCACAGGAATTTCCGGATCCGTCACTTCCCTCAGGAAATCCCAGATTTGTGCTTCGGTATGTAGGGTTTTCGAAATTGCCATAGGTTAGCTTATATGAATAAGAAGCAAGTGACAAGGTTCAAGGTGTAAAGAAGACTTGCTCCTTATAACTTGAGCCTTGCAACTAATTTTCTATTTCCATTCTGCATCGGGATAAGAGCGGCGCAAAAACTGCATCTGTGCCAGTAAATGTCCCAAGTGCTCGGTGTGGATACCTTTGCGGCTACCGCTCATCATAAACTGATCCCAGTCGGGCACCGTTAACGTAGCTTCCGTTAGAGTATTTTCAACCAGTCCTTTCCAATCTTCTTTAAACGTAGAAGAATCAACGCCAAGACCTTCCTTAATCATCCATTCATCTACTTCATCCATGTAAAAAAGCTCGCCGGTGTACATCCAGAGCTCGTCAAAGGATTCCTGTATGCGCTGGTGACTTTCCTCGGTCCCGTCACCCAATCGCAATACCCATTCGCGGGTGTGTCTAAGGTGATATTTGATCTCCTTCAGATGCTTATTCACCATTCCGGCAAATTGTTCGTCTTTGGCATTTTTAAGTCTTTCATATTGAAAGTAGCTGAAGGCGCTAAATAAAAAATGGCGGGCAATGGTAAAGCCAAAATCACCTTTCGGGAGTTCGCAAAGCTGTAGGTTTGTGAAATTACGGTCATCCCTAAAAAAAGCAAAGTAATCTTCATCATGCCCTTTATCTTCGATTTCAGCCGCATATTCATACAATGCTGTGGCGTGGCCGATCATATCCAGCGAGATATTGGCAAGGGCCAGGTCCTCTTCCAGTTGGGGCCCATGCCCGCACCACTCAGAGTTGCGTTGCCCCAGTATCAACCGATCGTCAGCAAGACGAAGGAGGTAGGTGAGAAAGGCTTCTTGTTTGGTAAGTTCTTTGGTTGTTATCATAGTAAGTTATCAGAATTCTTGTAAAACATTTAACTACCGAAGTTTTGAGCAGTATGTAACACATTCATTATTTCCACTACATCATCATCGTTGTTTGGCGGCATGTAAATAATGCGCCAAGTATTATTCCAAATAATTTCTCTGAAGTTTGGATCATTAATCTCTGGTACAATTCGGCCAGAACTTGGATGCTTAATTAATTTTTCAGTTGCCTCGAAAATTCCAAGTAAAAAATTATCAATGGTTTCTTCATCAATCCCGGCATCCAGGTAATATGACTTAATGGAACGCAGGTTCTCTTGAGCCTGTGGATTCCAAATAATGGTATGCATTAACTTTTATTTAAAAGCTGCTTTTTAACTTCATCCTGTGATTTTTTTTCACCGGAATGGCTCAAAGCTTTACTTACCTGATCCAGTACATAGAGCTTGTATATCGCTTGTTCTACTGTCGCATCTTCAGGCAGTTCTTCCATGGCTTTTATGATGCGTTTTTTATCAATGGTAGATTCCATATTCTTAAAACTTAGATTACAAGGAAATTCTTAGATTTAATTTAATTAATACAGCATTAACAAATAACCTTTAACTAAGATCGTTTCTTCACAGCCCTTGGCACGCTATAAAATTGCGGATGCCGGTAGGGTTTATCATTGGCCGGATCAAAAAATGGTCCCATATCATCCGGAGTTGAGGCAGTAATATGTTTGGATTGAACTACCCAGATGCTCACCCCTTCGTTTCGTCGGGCATAGGTATCCCGCGCATTTTGAAGAGCCATTTCTTCATCGGGGGCGTGCAAGCTGCCGGCATGCTCATGAGGCTTACCGGATTTGGGCTGGGTGAATACTTCCCAGAGGGGCCAGTTGTCATTGTTGTTTTTATCTGTCATGAATGTTTTGTCGATTTATACATTAATTTCGAATCCACCACTTCCCTCTCACTGAATGATGCAGCGAGCTGCACATTCTGTCTCTCTCCAAAGAGAGATAAATTTCTGGCCAATGCTAAGTATTATATCCTTGAGAAACTTTATACCATTGGCCAGAATCTGTGTCCCTCATGGAGGGACCGTAAAATCAGCTTGTTGATTTTACAGGGAGGGGAGTCAGAATATTCTGAGTTCTGACTCCTGTTTTCTGAATTCTATCTTACTTAAGATGCTTTCTCTTGGCGCAATTTCTTCTTCCTCGCATATTCCGCAGCCGCCTCACGCACCCATTCGCCCTCCTCATGGGCTTTCCGGCGAGCCTTCATGCGCTCACGGTTCATGATGCCGTTGCCTTTTACCACATTCCAGAATTCATTCCAGGGAATCTCACCAAAGTCCCAATGGCCAGTTTCTTCGTTGTATTCCAGATTCGGATCGGGGAGAGTTACTCCAATAGCTTCCGCTTCCATCACCATTCGGTCTACAAAATGCTGACGGAGCTCGTCATTGGTTTTCAGTTTCACTTGCCACTTGATAAGCTCAGCGCTGTTGGGCGAGTCGGAATCGTGCGGGCCAAACATCATAAGGCTTGGCCACCACCAGCGGTTTACGGCATCCTGGGCCATTTCCTGCTGTTCGGGCGTTCCATCTGCCATTTTTGCCAGCATCTCGTATCCCTGCTTTTTGTGAAAGCTTTCTTCCTTGCAGATACGAATGTTTGCACGTGAATACGGTCCATAGGAAGAGCGGGCCAGCATGGTTTGGTTGACAATAGCGGCTCCATCCACCAGCCAGCCAATGGCGCAGATGTCGGCGTAAGTCATGGTGGGATAATTGAAAATGCTGGAGTACTTGGCACTCCCATACAGATATTGATCTACCAATTCATCCCGGCTAATGCCCAGTGTTTCGGTGGCGCTGTAAAGATACAGGCCGTGACCGGCTTCATCCTGAACCTTGGCCAGTAATACCAATTTTCTTTTCAGAGATGGAGCTCGTTGAATCCAGTTGCCTTCAGGTAGCATGCCCACAATTTCAGAGTGTGCGTGCTGACTCATCATGCGGATGAGCTGCTGACGATACCTGTCTGGCATCCAGTCTTTGGGTTCAATTTTTTCTCCCGCTTCAATGCGGTTCTGAAACTCGTCTAACTTTTCTTGATTTTCCATGGCTCAAATATAAGATATTTTTTGGAAGCGCTTTTCTGCTTGAACAGGAATTTACTAAGAGAAGTTCGGATATAGAAATGCCAAGGCTTTAAGAAAAGTAAATTAATTCTTCCGGTCAGCGATCGACTTCCCTTTCTCGCCGCCTTCACGGATGGCCAGCTGACCACAGCCGGCATCAATATCATCACCCCGGCTTCTGCGAACGGTGGCGTGTACATCATTTCGTATGAGTTCCCGCATAAAGTTATCGAGGCGTTCTTCACGGGCACGTTTTAGCTCAACACCGGCATTTTATTAGTTAGAATTAATTGTACAAAGTCATAAATAATTAGAAAAAACTTATAATTGTAACAATAATGTGTATTTGTACTCTTTAAAAATAATTGGGTGAACAAAAAATAGGGGTACTAATGACTGTTGATGAAAAGAGAAAGATGCTTGCGAGAATTGAAGCTAACAAGATAAAAAAAATACTATCGGAAGAGATTTCCCAAATTAGGCATGTAAAAGACTGGGCAGAGTTTGCTAATTGTTCAACTACAAAATTGAATAAGACAGTTAAAATTCATTTTGGTATTTCGGCAAAAAAGATGATGAAAGAGGTGCGGTTTATTAGTATTAAAACCGTTCTAAGCAATGCCCCCTATTGTGGAAGTTATAATCTTGCACAAATAAGTGGTCTTTCAAATGAACAAGAATTGTATAAATTTTTAAAAATAAATTTTAATACGACTTATACCGATTTAAAATATGAAATACTGATAAATAGAATGTATATATGAAAATCATTTTGGATATAATCTTTTTAAAATGGATATGAAAATATATTGATTTATGCTTCATATCTCATAATTATGAAGTAGGTAATTTCGGTACAATAACGTTAATAAAAGGAGAATTACTATGAATAATCGAATAAATAAGTTGCTAAAGATAATGTTCATTTTGACAGTAGCATTTTTTTCTTTCCAAACTACATCATCAGAAGTAAATGCAGAATCAGCAATACAGCAACAATCAAGTTGTACAATTAAGATGGGTTCTTTCAAATTTTTAGGATGCTGGGGAAACACTGATCAGTTTTGTAAATCAAAAGGTGATTGTGATGATGATTTAAGAGCTATTAAAAATGAGATAAGAATCAGGTTTAACTTATGGCATTGCATAGCCGATATTTTTCTTGAATAGTGTGAATATCACTTCAATTATCAAATTTGAGATGAGTTTTTGGTTATGTAATGCCTTTCTATAATTATGTAAAATATTTAAGATATGATCAGATATTTAGCGATAGTCTTAGTTCTTTTGATTTGTGAAAATGTAAATGCACAGGAAAACTTTATCTATGACAAAGTTTATAATCCAGAAAATATTTATGTGGTAGACGATTCATTAGTATTGATAGCTGATCTATCTAGAGTGGATGAAGAACTTTGCCTTGTCAACATATACACTGAGCACAATATTGGATGTACTAGAATTGGGTATGGACCGGGAGAGTTTAGTGGGAATGTTACGAGTATATTAATCGATCAATTAACAAGGGAAATAATTATTTGGGATGGCGGAAACCAACGAATCAGCACATTTTCATCCAGTATGGAATTACTCAAAGAAAGTCCCCCCGCAGGAGGTTTTAGTGGTGGGTTATTTGCATTTCCTTTAAAGAATGGGAAACAATTGGTTTTAAGAATGAATAGGGATTCATTTGCTGAAATTGTGGATGAGAATAGTAATTCTATTGAGTTTATTATTGAAAATGAAAGTGAATTGTTACATCCAATAAGGGATAATTTTCTTCTAAAACAAGGAGAGTTCGCTACAGAGAGCGCAAAAAATTCAATTGTCTATGTATCAAAATATTCATCCACAGTTATAAAAATATCTGAAGATGGGGTAGATTTTATTACATTGGGCAAACCAAACATTCCATTTCCTGAAAGAGAGCAAGAGGATGGTCTTAGTATTCCTTCAGCCCACAAGTATATTACGTCATCTTTGGATGTATCAATTGCAGAAAGAAACGTTTATGTTCTTCATTCAGGAAAAAAAACCAGTTATAATGAAGGATTTTGGTATTTGATTAGAGGCAGGATATTAGAGCTTCAGGACAAATTAGAGAAGGGAAAGGTACTCTTGGTTTACAACCTAAACGATGGGAGTTTCGAAAGAAGTATCGAGCTTCCATTTGAAGCAAAAAAGGCTAAAGTATACAATAATAAAGTATATGCTTTACACGAGACAAAGGGAGGACCTGTAATAACTGTATTATCTCTTGAGGAGTTATGAAAGTATATTATTCAAAATGGTTTGTGTGGATCATCTCTGGGTTTTTACTTTTTTCAGCTATCAGAAAATTGGTATATATCTTTTCAGAGGTATATATAGATATTCCTCTCATATCTTACCTTACAGATCATCCCTATGTTGCTATTTGGGTGCTTTTTGTTATTTCAGTGGTGGAATTAACTGCAGTGTTCATATTGTTATTTGGAAATAATCATATACAAGATTTTATACTTATGATATTGGTTAACTTTGTGATTATTGGAATAATATTTAGTGTTGTTGAACTGATTTATTTTGGGGAATCTTGTTTTTGTGGTATTTCAAAAACACCAGTTATTTCTATCTCAGTTAAAGTTGGATTACTACTATTATTGTTAGCTTACCGTAGAACAGGAAGAAAAACTTTAGTTTTGAAAGAAATAAGATGAGTCTTACAAATCAAATGGATAATACCTAATTCTTCCGGTCCGCAATTGATTTCCCTTTCTCGCCGCCTTCGCGGATGGCCAGTTGACCACAGCCGGCATCGATGTCATCACCCCGGCTTCTGCGAACGGTGGCGCGTACATCATTCCGTATGAGTTCCCGCATAAAATCATCAAGGCGTTCTTCACGGGCACGTTTTAGCTCCACACCAGCCACGTTGTTATACATGATGATATTCACTTTGCTGGGCACCCATTTTACAATTTTAGCCAGATCGCGGGCGTCCTGTTTGCTGTCATTAAAGTTATCAAACAGCAAATATTCGTAGGTAATGGGACGCTCGGTAGCTTTGTAATAATATTTTACGGCTTCTTCCAGGCTTTCCAGGTTCATAGAGGCGTTGATGGGCATAATCTTGTCACGCTTCTCATCGGTGGGGGCGTGCAAAGAAATAGCCAGATTGAATTCCTCCTGGTCGTCAGCCAGCTGTTTAATTTGCTTGGTGAGACCAACCGTTGATACCGTGACTCTTTTTGGAGAAAGATCGATACTTAACGGATCTGTGATGATGTGCGCGGAATTTACAATCGCTTTGTAATTATGCAGGGGCTCGCCCATCCCCATATACACAATGTTGGTGATTTTCTTCCCATACTTCTCTTCAGCCAAATCATTGATGTACTGAACCTGATCTACAATTTCACCATGGGTGAGATTACGAAAAAGCCCCATTTTACCGGTGGCACAAAAGCTACATCCAAACACACATCCTACCTGTGAAGAGACACAAACCGTCAAGCGGCGCGCCACTCCATCTGCAAAAAAATCAGGGATGAGTACGGCTTCTACCTTATAATCCTTCTCAGGATCATTAAGTTTAAACAAAAACTTGATGGTGCCATCTTTTGACTCTTGCTGCTGAACCGGCTTAATGCGGTTGATGGTGGCAATATCGTGAAGTTTCTCCCTTAAATCTTTCGAGAGATTAGTCATTTCATCAAAATTAGAAACGCCTTTTTGATAGAGCCATTGAAAAATTTGATCGGCCCGGAAACTCTGCAACCCCAGCTCTTCACAAAAATGGGTGAGTTCTTTCTTACTGAGGGCTTTTAGGTCGGTTTTGGTAGAAGTCGTTGTAGTTTGCATGTCTCAAAGATACGCATTTATAGCCCGAACATCGAATAGTTGCTGATTAACCGCCAAGGCCGCCAAGAGCGCAAAGTTTTAGAGTTATGCTCCAAGGCCTGTCCGCAGGGTTGTTAATATCCGGCTCGCTTTGTAAATCAACCGTTTTGTCTCAATTCCACTTGAACCGAAAGTGGAGAAAGATAGACGGTATTTCTTCCTTATAACCTTATGTACTCATCTCCTTTTTCACCCTTTTACTTCCTCTCATGTCCTCGCCGTTGCTCTCTTTTGCCATTGTGCCTCCCTCGTATAAAAGTTTCTTTCATAAGTTCTTTGTAGCGAGGCTTTTGGTCGTCATCGAGTACATTTCCCACTTCCGAAATATGGCGGTACAACATTCTTTCAACTTGCAAATACCGGCTGGTTAATTCATTAGAAAGGCTGTCTTTGATATCAGAATTACCCTGTCCTGAATTCGTCATAGCCTCAAAATACTCATTGCGTGTTTCGCCAAGATCTCCCATTAGCTGGCGTACTTCCCGGAAGTGTCGGCCGCGAATGGTTCGGATCGTATCAGCCTGAGCATCGGTAAGATTCAGTTCTTTTTTCATGAACTGCTGCATATGATCACGCGGAGGACGCTCAACATCCTCCTGCAAAATTTGATCGGGCCGGTCAAACCAAATCGCTCCAAGGGTGATGGCATTCAAGAGTATCATCACCACAAGTCCGGTCACGGCCCAGCGGTATTTTTGTTGATATTCCATAGGTTTTATTCCTCTTCAGTCGTTTCGGCAGATTCGTAGTAGCTGGGGTCAATAACCTGGTAGTCAGCGGCCAGCTGTTCCATAAAATTTTCGCGATCAACGGTAGCTTCTGCTTCCAGAATATCCGGAGATTGGGTGAGCACCAGTACATTCAGTGAAACAAAGATCAAAACAATGGCAGCTGCGGCAGCAAAGCCGAATTCAAGATGCCATCCCTGTCTGGGCTCAGTCTGTTCTCGGTTTTCAATCCTGGCCTGCAGGCGGCTATAGAAAAAAGAATCAGTAGTGGCACGTTCCATCTCGTCCAGTACTTGCATGGTTTTCTTTATTTCATGCTCGGTATGTTGCTTAGATTCCTTCATTTTCAATCAATTTCATTTTGTTGATAATAGGAAGCAAGTCCCTTTTGCAGGTTTTGCTTAGCGCGGTGTATTAGTGATTCCACCGCAGGCAATTTCAGTTCCATCACTTTGGCTACTTCTTTGTAGCTTAAGCCTTCCACTTTATGCAGGGTAAAAGCCACACGTTGTTTCTCGGTCAGTTTATCAATTTCCCGGAATAACACTTTGCCCCGTTCTTTGTTTTCAAGGGCCAGACCGGGATGCATAAATCCGGATTCATCCTCAGCCTCATCCGGTTCATTGAACATGGCATTCAATGCCTGAAAAAAACCGGAACGCTTTTTTCGTTTTCGATACCGTTGCAGCTCCAGTGATTTGGTTACCGCAATCCGGTAAATCCATGTAGACAGTTCCGCTTCTTCCCGGAAATCCCCAATAGAATCATACACCTGTATAAACACTTCCTGGGCTACATCTTCGGCATCGTGGGGATTCTTCAAAAAACCCAGACAAGTATTATAGACACGATCCTTGTAATCGTTTACCAGGGTTTTGAAGGCGGCTTCATCCCCCTGTGTCAGGCGCGTTATAAAGTCCGGATTTTCGATAAATCCCTTATCCGTTTTTGTTATGGGGATCTGTTGACTCAAAATTAGCTATTATATATGGAAAAGAACATGGGAGGTAATCTCGGTACCTCCCATGTTTAAGCTACTTTCAACTTATCGGTTTCTCGGACTAAATCCTCCGCAACTGCCGTAGCCGCGCATGCCTTGGCCGCGGCCACCATTGCGGAATGGTCTGTTGTCGAACAGTATGCGTTGCTCGTCCGTGAGCAAGTTGCGTACTTCCTGATGATGCTCGTTACGTTTGATGCTCATTTCAGTACGCAAAGCACCAATTTCTTCTAAAAGATCATTCACGGCACCGGCATCATAGTTTGCAGATATTTGCAGTGTTCTGAGCCGTGCTTGTTTTTCCCGAAGTTCATTACGCAGTGGCAGCATTTCTTGCTGGTTCTCTACATACAGCTCATCGATTTGGGTGCGCTGTTCATCGCTTAGGTTTAAGCGGGCCATCATCATATCATGTCGATTACCAAATGCGCCGCGATCAAATTGTGCTTGTTGATTAAAGCGTTGTCCCCGGTGCCAGTCTCTGCTGTACTGCTGTGCCAGCACAGGCAAGGAGAGGGAGGATATCAATACCGTTACAAAAAGAAAGTTCAATAGTCGTTTCATGGTGTTCTCCATTATTGGGTGTTCAGATAGTTAGATGACACCGATGGAAAAAACTTTCTGTTGAGGTAAAAATTTTTAAATGAGAGTAGAAAAGATTCTAATCGTAGATACGCAACCCTGCTTGCCACAAGGACACGAAAGCACGAAGTGTCACAAAGGCTTTATGGTTAATTCTTAGTGATACTTGGTGTCCTTGTGCCTTCGTGGTATTAATTTATTAGACCAAAGCTTTCTCTATTTTTTTAATGATAGAAACAGATACTACCCACTAAATTCTATTTAATGTCTGCTCAATGCGGTGCTTTACATATTTTAAGTGAGCGTTGTTATAGCGCTCATCGGTATTTTGAAGGGCGTATTCTACCTCCTTTTTAAGGATGGAAAGCTGTTCAAACAGCAGGGCCCGGATGTCGGATTGCTGTATATGGAAATCGGTGCGCAACTCCACGTAGCCAATATCGGGACGATAGTCACCGGGCGGATTTCCGGCCTCAGCTTCAGCTTCCAAAAGCAGATAGCTAACCTGATCTAACCACGCATTTTGCAGGTTCCGGCGGAAGGGGTCGATTTCTTCGTTATTGTTTAACTCTTTCCAGATGCTGCCTCGTACATCATCCAACATCTCGGCCGGACCGTAAGCTTCCTCTCCCAAAAGTGCCCGCTGTTCTACCAGGCGTTCCAGCCGGTGCGGTGCCATTAAATCCTTCAGGCTGGAGGCCTGGAACCACCGGATGCGTTCCACCACGCCTACATGCTCAAACGTTCTCAGAAGCTCATGATCAATCAGCCATTTGGGAGTGGCAAAAAGATGCTCATCCAAAAAAGCCATAGAGCGTTGCTGTTCTTCTTTTGAAATCTCGTTATAGATTACGCCGGGCTGACCGTAGGTTTTTAATTCTTCCGTTGAGCCTCCAATGGCTGCAATCACCCGCTCAGTCAGGCGCCCCCATTGCATGTACATTTGCATGTAGCGCATCATCACTTCCTCGTAGTCTTCGCCTTCAACGCCCATCCAGTCGATGAGATTGGGCACAATGCGATGCAGGTTTTTCATGCCCAGTTCGCTGGCTTCCACCCAATCATCGCCAATGGATTCGGTTATTTGTGTGGGGTCAAAATCATCCCTGCCATAGCCAAACTGCCGGGCGGGATTGTCACCCCGCTCCGCCACCCATTCGTTAAGAATTTCCTTTTCTTCTTCCGGTGAGTTCGCATCAGGAAAGGCTGTGTAAGCCCATTTCAGTGCCCATGCATCGTACTCTCCGTAACCGCGGTGAACACGCACGTCGCCATCTTCAGGCTGAGCTACATAATTGAAACGGGTACGTCCCACCACCGAGGCTGAGTTGCCATTCTCGTTGGTAAATTCCGGTGAGCGTAACTGTTCGATGGTATAAGCTGCATTGGCTCGTTGGTTATGGGGATATCCGAGGGCATGAGCCATCTCGTGGGAAACCACATATTGTAGGTATCTCCCCATTTCTTCCGTGGAAAGATGCGGCTTTTGTACTTCAGGATTTCGGGGGCCGGTCTGACTGAGGGAGAGCCAGTGCATTCGTTTCATGATATTCTGATGCATATTCATGTGGGCGCGGATGGTTTGGCCGGAGCGGGGATCCACTACATCGGGGCCGGCGTTAGCGGAGTGTACGGGACTTGCAATATACCGGATGACGGAATAACGGGCATCCAGCAGGCTGAAGTTGGGATCATCTTCAGGAGCCATTTCGGCACGGATGGCATTTTTAAAACCGGCCGCTTCAAAAGCTTCGACCCACTGATTCACACCTTCCATAAAATAGGGACGCCATTTTTCGGGCGTTGCCGGGTCAATGTAAAAGATGATGGGCTTTTTGGGTTCTACCAGTTCGCCGCGCTTGTAAGCTTCGGGATCTTTGGGTTCCAGCCGGAAGCGGGTTACGTATTCTTTTACTTTGCTGAATTGGGCGTCGTCGCTGAAGTCGGTTTGGGAAACGCTCATCATAGCCACGCGTTCATCATAAAAGCGAGGACGCATGGGCTCTTTGGGTAACAGGATCATGCTGTGGTTTACCTCCAATGATACAGCCCCGGTGCGTTCCTGCGAAGGTGGTTCGGCGGCTTCGTAGGTTAGTACGGTTCGAATTTCGATATTGGTGGGAAAAGTTTTGGCAAATTCTAGGTAGGAACGGTTGCGGTCTAGCCGGCTAATTTTGTAGCGGCTGCGATCACGGTTTTGCAGCCCAAATGTTTTGGAATCCTCCAGGTATAAATCGGTTACATCGATCATGGAGCTGTTATCTTTGCTTTCCAGGATATCAAAGGCGGCAATAATGGTGGGGAAGTTGGAATTTTGGACGGCGCGGTACACGGGATCATCGTGGTTGGCGCTGTTATCATAAGAGATGCCCCTCAGGAAAATCCGCCCGTTTTTCTTCTCCCAGCGCACTACTTGTTGGGGCGCTATTCGGTCGCCGCCCCAGCCCAGTCCTTGTGCGGTTTTGGCAATCCGGCTCAGTATGATCATATCCCGACCCAGCAGGGAATCCGGAATTTCATAAAACAATTTTCCATCGGATTGATGGAGAGTGAACAAGCCCTCGGAAGTTTCCATATTGGAAGAAGGGCTGCTGTTTTGCTGGCTGGATGATGATTGATTGACCGCTTGGGAAGAACTACAGGCAGAGAGTATCATCACCCCAAAAAACAAGAGCACAGAAGGAAGGCGACAAACAGTAGAGTATGACATAAAGGCAAGGCTAATGTTAAAAGACGAGCTTAAATACTCATAAAAGCCGGCTTTCTCAAAAAGCTTGCAAGTTTTTACGAATGGTAACGGGGAATTATATTCAGGCCGGGTGGTTCGAAGTGAGTACAATGGCAGTAGTACTCAGTTCTTTATCGCCACAAAGTCACGAAGGCATTAAGTAGTACGAAGGTTTTGAATGAGTAATATTTTGTGAGGCTTGGTGTCCTTGTACCTTCTTGGCATTCATCTGAGAAAGATAACTTTTAGAGGTGCAGATTGGGTAATTGTGAATGAGTAAAAAGCTAACAATCGACAAGGCTTTATTTTGGCCTGAAGAAAGGAGGGTTATTAAAACGTTCACATAGCAGTTCAATTTCAATTACAGCCTATTTTATGAAGTTGTTTGAACATTAATGTTTAACCGATATATTTAGCCCAAAGAAAATCATCTACAGAAGGTTCTAATTAAATATGAGTAAGCTCTTCTCGGAAGTAGCGTTGCGATCGCTAACCAGCCGGAACCGCATCATGGTTTCGCCGATGTGTCAATATTCTTCGGAAGATGGCTTTGCCACGAACTGGCACCTGGTACATTTGGGTTCAAGAGCCGTTGGCGGGGCCGGCATTGTGATGAGTGAAGCCACAGCGGTTTCCCCCGAAGGACGCATCTCCTACGCCGACCTGGGCATCTGGAAAGACGAACATCTGCCAAAGCTAAAGCAAATAACGGAATTTGTTAAAGACCAGGGCGCGATCCCGGCCATACAGCTGGCACACGCCGGACGCAAAGCCAGCAAAAATAAGCCATGGGAAGGAAACGAATACATCACCCCAGAAAAAGAGGGTTGGGATATTGTGGCACCAAGTGCCATCCCTTTTAAGGAAGATGCTCCGGTTCCCAAAGAGATGGAAAAGCATGATATCGAAAAAGTGATTGAGGATTTTGTAGCGGCGGCGAAACGTGCCCTGAAGGCCGGTTTTGAGATTGCGGAGATTCATGCTGCCCATGGATATTTGTTGCACGAATTTTGCTCGCCTGTGTCCAATGACCGAAGCGATAAATATGGCGGGAGCTTTGAAAACCGCATCCGGCTGGTGCTGGAAGTAACGGAAGCCGTCCGTGAAGTGTGGCCGGCCGAGTTGCCCTTATTTGTACGCATTTCTGCTACCGACTGGCTGCCTGAACGTGAATCCTGGACTATTGAGGATTCGGTGAATCTATCCAAAGAATTAAAAAAGCGGGGAGTGGATTTGATTGATGTTTCCTCGGGCGGACTGGTACCGGAACAAAAAGTGGATGGCGGTCCGGGGTTTCAAATGCCTTTTGCGGAACAGATTAAACGGGAAGCTGAGATTGCCACCGGCGCAGTAGGCATCATCACCCAAGCCCAGCAGGCAGAAACAATTTTGCGAACAGAACAAGCGGATTTAATCATTATGGCGCGGGAGTTTTTACGCGATCCTTATTTCCCGTTGCACGCCGCCGATAATTTACGTGACAATATAGAATGGCCCAATCAATACAAACGAGCAAAACCATGAGCACAGCTACAGCAACCGCTACCGATCAAAACATTTGGCAAGAACTGCGCGATAACATCTGCGAGACGGAAGTCTGGCTGCGTACCACCCTGAAGGATTTCCTGGAGGAATACGGAATCACACAGCAGCAATTCAACATCCTGCGGATTTTACGAGATGCCAATAACGAGCCGATGAGTACCAAAGAGATCAAAGCGAAGATGATCGATAAAAACTCGGATGCTTCCAGATTAGTGGATCGCTTGGTGGATAAAGAGCTGGTGCGCAAGCGTCAGTCGCCCGAAGATGGGCGTTTGATACAAGTGTTTATCAATTACGAGGGCATCAAGTTGCTGGCAAAGATTGACGACAAATTGCATGAGCTGGATGATCAGTTTGAGCTGTTATCAGAGGATGAAGCTGAACAGCTGAATGCACTCCTGGAAAAAGTTAGGGTGTAGGGAGATGTGAGTTGCGTGTTTCAGGTTGCGGGTTTCGTGATTCCAAAGGTTAACATGGAAAATTACTGCTAATTACGAAGCTTCAGCACACAGCACACAGCACACAGCACACAGCACACAGCACACAGCACACAGCACACAGCACACAATTTGTAATTAATCCTCCCAACTGCTACTATCCCCAAACAACCACAATCAAACAGGGGGATGGTATGATGAAAGGTGCAATTAGCTGGTTTGAGATTCCGGTGAAAGATATCCAGAGAGCTAAAGATTTTTACGAGGATATTTTCGGCTTCGAGATGTTTAGCATGGATTTGGGTGATGATCTACAAATGGCTCTTTTCCCGGTAGAAGAACAGACGGTAGGTGGGGCCCTGATTGAACATTCCGATTGGTATGTACCCAGCAATAAGAAAGGTCCGCTTGTTTACCTGAATGCCAATCCCGATTTGGAGAAAGTGCAGGAGCGAGTAAAGCCAGCTGGAGGGGAAGTACAAATCGCTAAAAGATTGATATCTGAAGATCACGGTTACATGGCGGTTATTTTGGATAGCGAGGGGAATCGTATTGCCTTGCATTCAGATGAGTGAGAATTGGCTATGGGTTACGGGTTACGAGGTTCAGGTTGCGTGTTTTGTGAACGCATTTTCAAACTTCTGATAGGATAAATTGGAAAAGTAGTTACCGGACGCGAACGTTCAGCACTCATTCACCCTTTATAAAACTCTTTCTTATCTACCTGAACAGAAGCTGCATAATAGGCTGCTCCTACAATACTGGCATTATTCAACAAACTGGCGGCTTTGAATTTGGTTTTAATTTTGATGTAGGGAAAGGTTTTGTCGGCTTTTTTGGAAAGCTGTCCGCCCAGGATAAAGAGGTCGGGATGGAAAAGATGTTCGTAATGTTCCAATACCAGTTGAAGCCGTTTGCCCCAGGTTTTTTTGCGGATGCCTTCTTCTTTGCGCACCCGGTTGGAAGCCCGCTCCTCAATGGAGATGCCCTTTATTTCAATTTGCCCTAATTCAGTATTGGGTACCAGTATACCGTCTACAAAAAGGGAGGAGCCAATACCTGTGCCTACGGTTAATACAATCACGGTGCCACGCTGATCTTTACCTACGCCAAAGTTGACTTCGGCCAGTCCGGTGGCGTCAGCATCATTGATGGTGCTCACTTTACAACCGGTGATTTCCGAGAAGAGGTGGTCGGCATCAGCATCCACCCAACCTTGGTCAATTCGAGTGGTAGAAAGTACAATGCCTTTGCTGGTAGCGGCAGGAAAGGCACAACCAATAGGACCATCCCATTCAAACTTTTTTACGACTTTGTGCAATTTCGAGATAAGCTTGTGCGGACGTGTATCTTCAATTTTTTGGGTAGTACGTTTTTTAGAAACGATTTCTCCTTTTTCAACATCAACAATGGCACCTTTAATACCATAACTGCCAATATCAATTCCCAAAACTTCCACGGCTGCTTTCCTGTATTAATACAAAATTAACTGCGCGTAAACTTAGCGAAAGAAATGAATAAAGAAAGAAGTTTTTTAGGTGAAATGGTGTTACAGTGTTAAAGTGCTATGGTTATATATTCAAAGCACAAAGCACAAAGCACAAAGCACAAAGCACAAAGCACCATAACACCATAACACCGAAACACTGTAACACCGAAACACTGTAACACCCTTCCCTCCAAATATAAATGGAACGCTTTGCCATACTTTTGGTATTTTTGAGGGTAGAAAGTTCATCATAAAAGCAGAGAAAAACGTGGCCCGTAAGAAATTCGACATCCCGGAAATGTATCAGTCTCCCGTAATCAGAACGGTGAAGGAGGCGACCAAAGTCATGGATCCCATGAAGAAAGACCTGGAGCCTACCAAGCTCGATTTTGGCCCGGTACAATTTTACATCCCCCGTTTTTTTGGATTCTGTTATGGAGTAGAAAATGCCATCGACATTGCCTATCGAACGGTGGCTGAAAACCCTGACAAGAATATTTATTTACTTAGTGAGATGATCCATAATCCCACCGTAAATGAAGATTTACAAAAACGCGGGGTGCAATTTTTGTTTGATACGGATGGCACTGAGCGCATTCCCATTTCATCTCTTAGTTCTGATGACATTGTGATTGTTCCCGCATTTGGAACCACCCTGGAAATACAGGAAGAGCTAAAAGAGGTGGGTATCGATCCATATCAGTACAATACCACCTGCCCGTTTGTGGAGAAAGTGTGGAAGCGTGGCAAGCAGCTGGGCAAAAAGGATTACAGCTTGGTAGTACATGGAAAACATCGCCATGAGGAAACACGGGCAACCTTCTCACATAGCGCCGATCATTCCGCAACCGTAGTGGTGCTAAATCCTGAAGAAGCACAAATACTGGCGGATATCATGGTGGGTGATCGTCCATTATCTGACTTTGAGAAATACTTTGGCCACAAAGCGACGGAAGGCTTTGATCCCATTGAAGACATGAAGCGTTTTGGGGTGATCAACCAAACGACGATGCTGGCTACCGAAACGCAGGAAGTGATGGACATTCTGAAAGAAGCGGCTATCAAGCGCTTTGGGGAATCTGATATTATTAACCACTTTGCTGATACTTCCGATACCCTGTGCTATGCCACCAATGAGAATCAGTCGGCCACTATTGCGCTGTCGGAGACGGATGCCGATTTGGCCATTGTAGTGGGTGGATACAATTCCTCAAACACCATGCACCTGGTGGAAATTCTGGAGCATCAGTTCCCAACCTATCATGTGCGGGATGCCTCCGAGCTAAAATCACCCAAAAAAATTCACCATTTTGATCAATGGAAAAAAGAGATTCTGGAAACAGAGAACTGGATCCCCGAAAAAGACGGACCGTTGAAAGTGGCACTAACCTCAGGCGCATCTTGCCCCGATGTACTGGTGGATGAAGTATTGCTGGAGATTCTGAAATACTTTGGAGGATCAAAATCTGTACAGGAAGTCATTGCCCCTTACGAAAATCCCGAAGCTCTCGAAAAAGCCTAATTACCCAAAACCTTAACACGGCAACACTGAAGCACCCTAAAATTGTAACACCATCACACTTTAACACCCTAACACCCTAATTCAACACCGTAAAATAAGCCACGGCTTTAGGCTGAAAACTTCTCAGGCGTAGCTCAAATTGGTCAGCAGTCAGCTCGATATCAGGCGTTACAAAACCGGTGGAGTCTTCCACAATTTTGGAATAGGGGATATACACTTCGTAAGGCTCTATCTTCGCCACTTCGTTGAATTGCTCGATCGGTACGTCGTACTTAATAGTGACCGAAGAAGGATTGTAGTTTACATTTTGTCCCCGTGGCAGTCCCCTGGTTCGGATATAGACAGTTGTTTGCCCTTCTGTAAATTCAGAAACATTAGCGGTAAAAGTCACCTGTTCAGCAGAAAGCTCAATGACGCCATTCGAACCACTTATTGGAATGATTCGGGTGATGTCTTCCCGGATGTTATTCATGCGCAAGGTGTCTTCAATAACCCATTCGTTTACCTGCTGGATGTTGGATTGAGCCCCTGTGATAGTGATACTATCCGGGCGGAGTACCGGGTCACCTACCAAACCAAATCGGTTCTGAAAATTGAGATCACTATATATACGCACCGGTACTTTCTTAGATACTTTAGGTTCCATATCAACAGAAAGTAAAAGGGGCTGAACCTTGGCGATGTCAATATCCTGGAGATAGCTTAGTCGCTGGCGAACCTGGTCAAAGAGGTTTATTTCATTGTCTTCCACATTAATGGAAACGGTGGGGGGATCACTGTACAAATTCATGAGTTGCCAGCCATCGCCGGAGATTCCCACCTGTACAAATTCGGGTAGCTCTTCCGTCAGCGCCATATTTTCGGGCACGTTGCCGGGCTCAATAGGAACATTAAGGTTGATGTTAAAGCTGTCACTCAGGTTTACGATAAACCACAGGCATACGGCCATGATGTATGCGGCTATGAAGACAATCACTTTTTCCCGGCGCAATATCCTTACCTCGGTTTCCTCCGCACCAGGGGTGGTGCCGGGTTTAACCGTGTTTTTGATACGGGTAAATATGGGATGATTGAAAAATTCAGACATACTTTAATATAGAGGGGAAGGGTTGCTTAGTCAATTAGCTGCGTACAACAATATCGCCTACGACATCACTTTTAACTTTGCTATTTAATCGTTTTGCAATACTGAAACGATTCGCATGAATTTCGTGTCGCCAGGATGGATTTTTGACTTTCATAACCAGTTTGTTGCCCTCAAAATGCAAGTCTTCGGCTTCCTGGGCAATACGCTTGCCCACCACTTCTTCAAATGCGGACAGAACCATACCCTGACGCAATTTTCTTTTTTGGGGAAATTTGTCGAGAAAATCTTGCAGAACAGAACTCAATGACTGTGGAGTATCAAATCTCATGGCGAAACTTCGGTTACGGTTCCTTTTTCTACTTTATAGAATCGGTTGTCGGTACCATCAAAGGTAACATAATTTTCAAAAGGAACCGGATTGGCGGATGTGATAAATATTTGGCCGTGATGTTGTTGCAGAGCATCCAGCAAAATTTCGGTTTTATTAAGGTCCAAATCACCAAAAACATCGTCCAGCATCAGGATGGGTAAGTCGTCCAGTTCATCCGAGTAATAATGCAGTTGAGCCATTTTCAGCGACAGGGCAAAAAGCCGGTGTTGACCCTGAGAGCCATATCGACGCAATTCAAAATCATCCAGGAGAAAAACCACTTCATCCCGGTGGGGACCAATAGTTGTGATCTCCCGGTCAATTTCCTTGGGCTGAGCCTCCTCCAGCTGTCGGTAATATTCCTTTTCGATGGCTTCCACATCACTGGTAGGTTCGCAGAAAGTTTGATATTCCAGTCCTGCCGTCAGCTCCATGCCCGATATCATCGCATAATCTTTATCCAGGTAATCCTTGAGATTTTCAAGCACGCTGTGCCGTTTGGCTACAATGCGTGCCCCCGTTTCAACCAGCTGCACATTCCAGGGTTCCAGGTAAGCTTCCAAAACTGAAACAGGTCCCCGGTACTCCTGAAGCAGTGAATTCCGTTGTTTGCGGATGCGGCGATAGTCAATGAGATCACGCAGGTATTTTGGGGATATTTGGCTGATGAAGGAATCGATATAAGATCGGCGCTCAGCGGGGCCCTCAAGGGTCAGCTTTTTATCATCGGGGGTGAGGGTTACGACCGGCACCATCCCAATGAGGTCGGAAAGACGTTCCAGAGGGGAGTCGTTTACAAAAATCTTTTTTCCATCCCCACGGGAATAGGAACACGACACCTCAAACTCCGAGCGGATTTGCCCCTCGAAATGCCCTTTTATCATAAAATAACTTTCATCCTGATTGACCACATACATATCAGAATTAGACACAAAACTGCGCGACATGCATAAATAATGAATGGCGTCAATTAGGCTTGTTTTGCCTGAGCCATTGGGCCCGGTGATTACATTCAGGTGAGGGGCCCATTCCACACGGGTTTCTATGTGATTTCGAAAATTCCGAAGATCGGTATAGGTGTTTAGCATGGGCCTATGGTACGCATTCTGTGACTTTTAAGCAGATAGATTTGGCGTTGGATAAAGATTGATAGAGAAAATCTTGTTGATTGTAATCAGTCATTGATAAAGAAAAAATTTAGGTAAAAGCTCAGGCTGAAAATTCACAAAAAAAAGCCGCTCCCTTAAAAAAGGAGAGCGGCTGAAAAGCTACTATCACACTAAGTAAGAGCAGCTTCAAAGCCATTCCTTACAAAATTTTTTGAAAAATCCTGCAATAAGCAGATATAACCCTTATTTCCTGATACTCTAAAACTATTTAGCGAGCAGCATTTTCTTAATAAGAACGGTTTCTCCTGCTTGCAGGCGATACATATACACCCCGGATGCCAGATTGCCCGCATCAAAGCTTGCGTGATGTGTTCCTGCAGATTGCCTTCCGTTTACCAAAGTGGCCACTTTTCTTCCCAGTACATCAAACACATCCAGGCTAACCAAAGAGTTTTCCTTCAAGTGGTAGGTAATGTTTGTATTGGGATTAAAGGGGTTTGGATAATTCTGCTCCAAAGCAATAGCTGAGGGTAGGGCAAGTTCTTCTTCGGATGAAGTGGCAATCCTGTTCTCGGAGCCGGGCGTTCCTCCTGCTTTTACGGATGCCGCCCAGTTTTCGGCAAGTGCGTTGTCTGAGGAGGGATCGGTCAGTTCCAGTGAATAGCCTCCGCCATCTGCTTCCAGGGGCCAGGGAGCTTCATCTGTATATTCCAGGGAATCAACGAGTATTCCGTTTTGATCATACACACGCACCTGGTCGCCACCACCACCAAGTCCAAAATCCATAGAGCCAATAACGTTATTTCGGGAACCGTAGATTTCCTGAAAAGCTCCAAGGTTTTGAGAGATTACCAGGTAGCCGGTTTCAGCAATCAGAGTATTTTCGGGGAGGATGAAAGTGTGTTCATCATCATCGTCCTTTATGGTCCAGCCACCTATATTCATGGCAAAGTCGTTGGGATTGTACAGTTCAATCCAGTCTTCCGGATCTTCCTCATCCGGCGCATTATACATGATTTCATTGATGACGATTTCGGAAGTTTCTGTTGGCAGTTCTTCGAAAGTAGCCGTCAGGTCAGGTCGGTCTTCCGCTTGTATTGTGATGTCTCGGCTTGTTGAACTTGAGCTTCCACTCCAGCCGGTAAAGCGGTAACCGGGAGCGGGGAGAGCACTAATGGTAACCGGTAAGCCGCCAAAATACTCACCAGTCCAGGGATAGCTATCCGGTATAACTCGGTTTACCTGTACCTGACCTCCGGCACTTGCTTCTACGGTTACTGGGTTTCGAGCCTCAATATCAAAATAGTTAATGACTTGAGAGGCTATGTATCCCTGCCGGTTTTCCCCAAAATTCTTCAGTACGTTGATCTGATTTTCCCAGTTTCCAACCGAGCGATTCCAGCGACTTTGATGCGCCCCGATTTCCGGTTCAATCCGCTGGGCCAATGAATCTATCACACTTACAATATGGTCTGCCGAAAAAGTGGTGTTGAGCAAATCCGCGAAACGATTTACAAAAGCATGCTGAAAAGATTCATTCTCCAGCAATTTCCGAAACATATAAGTTGACCACGCCGGGTTGGGCCAATAATCTGGGTCTGTATGGGAACCATCGGTAGCAAAGTTCATCATTTCTTCTTCCGGTGGACGGTTGCCATACAGGTTAAATCCAAAGTCGGTATCATAAATAATCCATCGGAATTTAGCACCATCCCTGCGTTCTCTCCAGTAGCGCACATTGTTGCCGGGCCAATCCTGGTTGGCGAAAAATATCTCAGAAACCTGGTAGTCAATAAAGCTTTCCACATCCACGTATTGTAGTACCGACTGATAGCCGGCTTCAGTTTCCATATCAGCGTTTCCAAAGGCTTCTATCATGGCATTATAGGCATCGCTTTCGCCGTGCTTTATTTGGCCGTTATTCTCGATAAGATCGATATCGTCAGAATCTACATTGTGATTGGAAGCCACGAAATGTTCATTAATCTTTTCACGGACGTTATGGATACCCCAATACTCACCATTTCTATACATGACTACTGGCTGATAAGCTTGGTAATCCAATTTGGTATGATCTTCGATCAGTGTAGTCATCATGGCATCGCGAAGATGGGCTCCACCAAAATCGTTACCGCCGTTTCTTAGTATGAAAGCCTGGAAGGTGTCAATGTCTTTCTCTTCAAAAAGCTTGTATTGCAGTTCCGGATTTCCGTAATTGCCCCGAAAGAAAACAGACAAGGATTTTTGGGGGTTCTGTCGGCTGCACCCACCAAATATTTTGGTGCCAATGTTAGAGCTGAAACCAAGGCTTTGGTTCTTTTCATAAAACTCCATATGAGCTGGAATTTCCCAATCCTGGTTCCAGTTAGCAGGGAAGTTCTCGCAGTTTCCTGTAATACCATTGGTGCCCCTCACATAAATTCCACGCTCATCGCTTTCCCATAAATCAGGTTCGGCTACCATTGAAATAACAGGCAATTCGTGCTGTACATCTACAAAGTAAGTGTAAGTTTCAACATCTGAGGAAAGCCTTCCATTTTGAATGGCTCGCAGGCGGAGCACGGTGGTTTCATCAAAAGTGTAGGGAGGTGAAAACACCAGGTCAGACTTACCGGGAACGCTTCCATCGGTAGTGTAGTAAATATTATCCGAGCTAGAATTTGCAAAACCAACACTTACGCTTCCATTATAAAACCCGCCGGTATTAGTAAGCGGAGGCACCGTAAGGCGTTCAGCAAAACCATCGGCACTGTTGGCCTCCATGGGGGTTGTTTCGGTAAAGATTACCCAATTTTCGGGATCATCGGTTGAACGTCCATAAGATTCATCTGGATTTAAGGGCGGATAACTGACAGAATCCACGACGGTTTCATCCGGATGTGTAAGAACGACGGTTTCCCCATCGGAACTTAATTTAAAGTTGGTATGTGGATAAGTGAGTTGAGTGAGTTCCAGGTTGGTTTCATTCGCTACTCCTCGTGTTTCTTCAGGATTTACTGTTCTGCCAATACTAAGAAATGGGATGAGGCTTAAATCAGAGGAACTTTGGGTTACATTGTGGACCTGTATGGCCAACACGTTTTTGCCCTCTTTCAACAAGTAGGTGAACTCATGCAAGGGTATAGGCGATAATGACTGGCCTTGATATAATAAAGCTTCAGAATCGGTGGTGGCGGTGTTATTAGAAGCCGAACCGTTCATGTTTTCCCGCGAAATTTCTTCACCGTTCAAATAGGCGATGTAGCCATCGTCGAAGTCAATATGAAGCAGCATGCGCTTAACATTCTCCGGGTCTTCGAGGTTGAAGAAGCTTCGGGTGAATACGGAGACGGTACGAATATTAGTTTCCGTGGCATCGTCTCCGTCACCATAGCCAATGCCGTAAGTGCCTTCTCCCCAGGCGCTGTCATTGAAATCTGGTTGAACCCATTCCGGCGTTAAAAGTGAAGAAGGGGAGTGATAGCGGATACTATCACCTTGCCTTACAACGGTTTCCCAATAGGCGGTAAAGCCTTCGTGATTTTTATCCGAGGCAAAAAGGAGGTAATAACCACCGGCAGCCAGTTCCGTTTCGGGGAATTCCCATTGAAAAGGGTCCTCAGGATCGTCAGAGATGCCAAAGCCAGTAAGGTCTACCGGTTCATCTCCGGCATTATACAGTTCAATCCAGTCGGGGAAGTCGCCGTCTTCATCCGGTAGGCCTTCCTGGTTGCTGGATACCAGCTCGTTGATAACTACTTGTCCATTTACCGGTGAGATGAGAAAAAAAAGCAGTGAAAAAGAAAGGCAAAGCAAAGGTATGCTGTGAAAAATTGATTTCTTCATTGAGTGAGTACCCTGTACATAAAGTGATTGAGTGGTTAGGTACCAGCAATGTATATCAAATTAAGTTCAATAGAAAAAGGAAATAGCGCTTTAAGATTAAGGCCGGCAACAGGGTAAGTAAACAGGAAAACAGAAGCTATTAAAAAGCCGCGGGCCTTTACAAAAGACCAGCGGCTTAGAGGGTGGTTGCTATGAAATGTTATTTACAGTCCAAAAGCGTCTTTGCCGAGGAACAAGGCGGAATCTCCCAGTTGCTCTTCAATGCGCAATAATTGATTGTATTTGGCAATACGGTCGGTACGGCTCATTGAACCGGTTTTGATTTGTCCGGCGTTGGTAGCCACAGCCAGGTCGGCAATAGTTACATCTTCGGTTTCACCAGAACGGTGAGAAATTACAGCCGTATAGCCGTTTTTGTGTGCCATTTCGATGGCATCCAGTGTTTCGGTGATGGTACCTATTTGGTTCACTTTAATCAGGATAGAGTTGGCAATGCCGCGCTCAATTCCGGTAGCCAAACGCTCGGTGTTGGTCACAAACAAGTCATCACCTACCAGCTGTACTTTGTCGCCGATGGCGTCAGTCAGTTTTTTCCAGGCATCCCAGTCGTTTTCATCCAGACCGTCTTCAATGGAAATAATGGGATATTGGTCGGCCCATTTACTCCAGAATTCAGCCATGGCATCGGTATCTTTTTTAGAACCGTCACTCCATTTGAATTCATACAGTCCGGTGTCAGCATTGTAAAACTCGGAAGCAGCCGGGTCGAGAGCAATCAGCACGTCTTCTTCAGGAGTATAGCCTGCTTTTTCAACGGCTTTCAGAATTACTTCAACGGCTTCGTCATTTGATTTCAGGTTAGGAGCAAAGCCACCTTCATCACCTACAGCTGTGCTGTATCCTTTATCGGAAAGTACCTTTTTGAGATTGTGGAATACCTCGGCGCCGATTTGTAAAGCCTGACTAAAAGACTTTGCACCAGCTGGCATAATCATGAATTCCTGAAAATCTACACTATTATCGGCATGCGAGCCACCATTGATGATATTCATCATGGGCAGTGGCATAACTTTAGCGTTAACGCCGCCGATGTATCTCCAAAGCGGCATGCCCAATTCTTCAGCCGCTGCTTTAGCAGTAGCTATGGAAACTCCAAGAATAGCGTTGGCTCCCAACTTAGCTTTGTTTGGAGTGCCGTCCAGTTCCAGTAACAGATCGTCTAAATCTACCTGGCCAAATCCAGATAATCCGCGAAATTCTTCAGCGATAATAGTATTTACATTTTCAACGGCTTTACGCACGCTTTTACCCAGAAAATAATCTTTGTCACCGTCCCGTAATTCAACGGCTTCGTGCTCTCCGGTAGAGGCACCGGAAGGAACAGCAGCCCGGCCAACGGCTCCGCTTTCCAAAGTTACATCCACTTCAACCGTGGGGTTACCGCGCGAGTCGATCACCTGTCTTGCATGAACGTCTTCAATAAAACTCATTTGTAAAATTCTCCGATTTGTTAGTGATAAGTATTGCCTCAAAGGTACTGCGATTTAACATGTACTTAAAGCCATTTCACGTGAAGTTTCGTAACTTTGTTGAAGATTGTATTAAATTTTAGGCAATCCATATTAATTTAGGGTCAATTTCTCACAACCGTCCTAAATAATGACTCTGTGGAAGTATTTGACCTGGTAAATTTTTCATAAAAACTCATTCATCTTGCAGAATCAAAAACCCCATCCGTGGGTTATCCTTTTTGATATCGACGGAACCCTCCTGAAAGTAAACAGCAAATACAACCGCGGTCATCTTCGCAGAATTTTGGATGAACTGGATATTGATTATCCCGATATGGAAACCGATTCCTTCTCAGGACGCACCGATCATGATATCTTTACTTCCTTTTTGGTGAACCATGATTATGACGAGGAGCTGTACCAGGAATACAAAGTCAGGTACCTGCACTACATGCAAAACGTGCTCTTGAAAGAAAGAGAACAAGTGACACGGCATGACGATATTGATGAAGCCCTCGAGTTCTTTTTTGAAGGGGATTTCATTTGCGGACTGTTAACAGGTAATTACTCGCAGGCTGCAGACATAAAACTGGAAGCTGCTGATATCGACCGTGATTTTACCTTTGGTGCTTTTGGTGAATTCGAAAAAGACCGAAATAAGTTGCCGCAATTAGCCATAGATAAAGTAAAGGAACTCTATGACTTCACCCCCGAACCCTCTCGTTTTCTAATTATCGGGGATACTCCCAGAGATGTTCAGTGTGCAAAGAATGCAGGAATGAAATGCGTCGCCGTGACAACAGGTCGCTATGATCGCCAGGAGCTGGCAGAACATGGCCCCGATGTTATTATCGACAGTTTGGCGAATCCCAAAGAATGGTTTGCTGAGGTAACTACCTCTTAAGGAGTGATTAGTTTGGGTGAGGAGTGTTGAGTTACTATTTCGATAACTAACACCTAAAAACTCAAACCTAAAAACTATTTACCACATCCAGCCAAATACGAAACTTATCTGTGCAGTGCCGAAATAGCTGCGGCGGCCATTGGCTTCAACTGTAATGAGATTATCGTTGTCATCATACTGGGGTTGGCCGCCAGGAGTGAGATCTGCTTCCCGGGGTTGCAGTACCTGTATGCCTTTGGCAAAGTAGTTCATGGTGTAGCCAAACTGTACGGTGGAGAGGTTAGCGAAATTGTCGCCAAAGTCTATACCGATACCCACTTCGCCACCATAGCCCCAGTGAGTTTTAGACTCTTTCCAGCCGGAAAACACATCGTATACCGGTTCAATGTAATTTCTGTATAAGAAACGGTCGTTCTCTCTGAATTGATTGTTGTTGGCATCGTTGAAGTAGGCGTAAGACCAGGCAAAAACAGGTCCGCCACTAATGGTGCCAAAGACCCGGAAGTTATCAGAAATCTGTTGGGCAAAGAACCTTTGCTTAAGACCAATGAAAAGTGGTACGGAAACAACCCGCTGATATTTGTCGGGGATCGTGCGGTAGCCTAGAAAATCAATAAAAGTTTGTTCGGTTGGATCTTTCAGAGCTGAGATTCTGAGTGTAGCAATGGCTTCGGTATATTGGTTGAGGCCAAAACGAAACTGACCTCCCGCGCCAAATCCAAAATCATTTAGAAAAGGGTTGAAACCAAAGCCGGTTCGGTATCCTTCGTCATAAAGGCTGCGCGGGTTCTCTTTTTCCTGAACATCGGGCTCACCAAACTGGGCAAATACCTGCTCTCCTGACAATAACAGGGTGAAGACAAGGGAAATAAAAATCAATTTTTTCATTCAAAAAGGGCTTTATACGTGTATATGGACGGAATTTGTACTGTTCAACGAATTTTTCTGCTTTTTCTTATTGCCTTAAAGCAATATCCTGTTATTTTCAGCACAAATTTTTGATAAATAAAATTCCACCAAAAATAATCAATTCAAGCTATAAAGCATGAATTCACATACAACTTATTTCGTATTTGGCCCAACTGCAACGCTACGCAGGATGTCATCCAAAATGTTCAAAGAACATGCTCCCAAGTTTCTCTATGAGTATTCACCTGAGGAGAGTAAAGAAACAATTTACGTAGCGGTGTACGAGGAATACGAGAAACAGATAAATTCGAGTGTAACCCTTACTTGTATTGTTGAGAGTTTAGGTAAGCACAATAAAATTGTGCTCAAGAAAACCGGCGGAAGAATGGGATTTCGTGGAAGTTCGCTTTCGGAAGAGCGAAATGTAGAATCCAACATCATTGATTTTATTCTGGATTTTGCGAAGCGCCACGGCCTGACCCTTCAGGAAGAAAAGCCACCCAAACCTTCAGAGGAAGAATAACAGATGCCTCAAACTCCTTCCATTTGGACGGTTTTGAGCATGCTGGAATGGGCAACCGAATATTTTGAGGAAAGACAAGTAAAGTCACCCCGCTTTAGTATAGAGTGGTTGTTGGCGGATGTTCTGGACATCAAGCGCCTTGATTTGTACCTGTCATACGATCGTCCCTTATCTTCTGACGAATTGGATTTGCTGCGCCCAATGGTTAAACGCCGGGCTGCTCATGAGCCACTGCAATACATTACCGGTGAAACGGATTTCCATCACATCAAAGTGAAAGTGAAACCGGGAGTATTAATTCCCCGGCAGGAGACCGAGCAGCTGGTAGAGCTCATCTTAAATGAATACAATCAGGAAGAACCCAAAAAAGTACTGGATGTAGGTACTGGTTCCGGTTGTATCCCGGTTGCACTAAAAAAGGCACGGGAATCCTGGGAGGTTTATGCTTCTGATATTTCTGAGGAAGCCCTTCAGCAAGCTAAAATAAATGCAGAGTATAATGAGGCTGAAGTGCATTTTGCCAAAGATGATTTATTTGTTCCTAAGGCTTTTTCTGATAACCGCTTCAATATCATCGTTTCAAACCCACCTTATATACTTAACGATGAAAAAGAGGGGCTGGACAAAGAAGTAAAAGAGTACGAACCGGAGTCGGCACTATTCTGTGAGTCAACGGAAAAAATGTATGGGGCTCTCGAAAAATTATGCAGCGAAAAATTGCAGCCAGAGGGAGTGGTTTATCTTGAGCTGCATGAAGACCATGCGAAGGAAGTACTTGATTTATTTTTAACGCGAAATTGGAAGGCGGAATTAAAAGAAGACTATAGCGATAAGCTCCGTTTTTTAATAGCAAAAAAGGCTTGATTTTACCCAAAAATTTTTGCGTTTAGTCTCCCAAAATAATTCACAGGTAAAATGTGGAAAACTTGTGGAAAAAAATTTATCCCACCTATCATGCATTTATGATTTAGGTTAATTGAGTGTTACGGCATTGTTAAGCGGTGTCAAGTGAAATTTTATACTTTTCCGGGAAAAATCATATCTCACTGTCTGTCAGTGGTTTACAGGTATTTGAGGAATGTGGATAACTTTTTGATAACCCTTGTTAATGGGTTTGACAAGTGTGGAATAAATTGCCATTTTCTCAGCGGAACGAAGCCAGCACCACTTTGCCAACGTGTGGATAACTGGCGATGAAATGGACTTAAAACACTAAATTTTACACCTGAGGGGGAATTGTAAAATTGCACGATCTATCGGTTGAATCAGCTTGGGATGAATGTCTCGATATTATAAAAGACAATATTAGCTATCAGAAGTATAAATCCTGGTTCGAGCCAATAAAGCCGGTATCCTTACAGAATGGTACACTCACCATACAAGTACCCAGCCAGTTCTGGTACGAATGGCTGGAAGAGCACTACTATAATATGCTGCGTTCAACGCTGGCAAAAGTATTGGGGCCTGAGGGTAAACTGGAATACTCCATAGTAATGGAGAAATCGGATCAATTTGAAAACAATCGTTCGGTGCGTATGCCGCAGCGTCCTATGGGACCTGTGCAACCACAGGAAACCAACGGTTATCCTGAGTCTCAGCCCGAGCGTATTGAGAATCCTTTTGTGATACCGGGTATCCGCAAGACCAAGATTGACTCTAATCTTAATACCAATTACGTATTCGAACGTTTTATAGAAGGCGACTGTAATCGGCTGGCACGTTCAGCAGCCATGGCTATTGCCGACAATCCGGGAAGTAATTCTTTTAACCCGTTTTTTGTTTACGGACCTACCGGTTTGGGGAAAACGCACCTGGTGCAAAGCATCGGGAATAAGATTAAGGAGAAGTATGGCGATGAGAAATCGGTACTCTATATTTCTTCTGAAGCTTTCACTAATGAGTTTGTGCATGCCATCCGGAATAACCGGGCCAGTGAATTCTCCATGTTTTACCGCAATATTGATGTGTTGATGGTAGATGATATTCAATTCTTCAGTGGTAAAGAAAAAACCCAGGAAGAGTTTTTCCACATCTTTAATGCCCTGCATCAAGACGGAAAGCAAATTATTTTAAGCAGTGACCGTGCACCCAAAGACGTACCTGATATCGAAGAACGCCTGATTTCCCGATTTGGCTGGGGACTAAGTGCCGATCTTAAAATGCCGGAATACGAGACCCGTTATGCAATCCTTGAACGGAAGGCCAACGATAACGGTATCGAGATTGATCCGCAGATCATTGAGTTCATCGCTCACAATTTCAAATCAAATGTACGTGATTTGGAAGGGGCCATCATTAAGCTGCTGGCTCATGCTTCTTTGCAGAATATAGATGACATTGATCTGGCAATGGCCAAGCGTGTGCTTAAGGACATGGTGAAAGAATCAAACACACAGATTTCTATCGAATCTATTCAAAATTATGTGTGTGATTACTTTGGTATCGATACCAACAAAGTACGTGAGAAAACCAGGAAGCAAGAGATAGTAGAAGCCCGGCAAATTGCGATGTATCTTTCCAAAAAATTCACCAAATCAAGCCTTAAAACGATCGGACTTCATTTTGGCGGACGTGATCACTCTACTGTAATTCACGCTATTTCTACGGTGGAAGAGCGTATTTCTACCAGTCCCAAGCACAAAAAGATGGTAGAAGAGTTACATCAACGCATTGAAGTAGCCAGCCTGTAAGTACAATGGACACCCTCACTATAAAAGGTATGCAATTTCGTGGTTATCACGGGGTACATGCGCATGAAAAAAGTGAGGGCAATGATTTTGAGGTTGATGTCATTCTAAAAACGGATCTTACCGCGCCCGCCTCGTCAGATAAGCTGTCGTATGCTATTGACTATACCAAAATACATGATATTGCTAAGGAGGTACTAGCTGGTGAATCAGTGGATCTGATTGAGCACCTTTGCTATAAGATTGGCTCTGCTATTGAAACGAAGTTGGCCAATATCGATTCATTTGAGGTTCGGGTGCGTAAACTTGGTCCACCATTATCAACCCAAACCGAGTATACTGAGGCGAGGATGTCATGGCCCAGGTCGTAATAGCTCTGGGTTCCAATCTCAATGATCCGCATCAACAGCTAAAAGAAGCAGCAAGCTTTTTGGAGGAAATCTCTGAAGAAAACATCAGGAAATCTGCGATTTATCGCTCCGAACCGGTGGGGCCATCCGAACAGGAATTTTTAAATGCCGTAGCTGTTATCGAAACAGAAAAAAAACCGCAAGAACTGTTTGAACAGCTGAAAGAACAGGAACGGAGGCAAGGCCGGCCTTCCCGATATCCCAAATGGACGGCCCGAACTATAGATTTGGATATTATTGCCTGGGATCGCTTGGTCATTGAAACAGATAGCCTTATCATTCCCCATCAAGAATACACCCGGCGTTTGTTTGTGCTATTGCCGCTAAAGGATGTTTTTCCAAATTGGAAAGACCCGGTTTCCGCTCAAACTGTGGATGAACTCATCAGGCAGGCCCCGGATTTGGAAATTGCCAAAACAACCCTGAATTGGTGACTGATGCCCAATAATTTTGATTTTATTGCCATAGAAGGCGTGATTGGAGCCGGTAAAACCTCGCTGGCCAGGTTACTTGCTGAACGGCGAAATGCACGGCTCGTTCTCGAGGAATTCGAGGACAACCCTTTTCTCCCCAAATTTTATGAAGACCGGGAGCGCTATGCTTTTCAAACCCAACTGGCATTTTTGGCTAGCCGGTTTAAGCAGCAGCAAAACATGATGAGCCAGGATTTATTCCACGAGCTCACTATTTCGGATTATATTTTTGATAAGGACCGCATTTTCGCGCGCCTGAATTTGGATTCCGACGAGATGGCACTGTATGATAATATCTTTAATATCATGACAGGTATTGCGGCTCAGCCGGATTTGATTATTTTTATACAGTCGTCGGTGGATCGCCTGATGGAAAATATTGAACAAAGGGGACGGGATTACGAGCGGAACATCACCCCGGAATATTTGAAAGAACTTAACGACGCGTATAACCACTTTTTTTACCACTACAACAGGGCGCCGTTGATTATACTGAATGCTACCGAGATGGATTTTGTAAACAATAAAGACCATCTGCTGTACATTGAAGAACAAATATTTGAAAAGCCGGTACACACCAATACCCATATTCACATTGCACCCTGAGCATCATGCTTAAGTTTTTATTTTTTATTGTAATATTTTTCTTTTTGGTAAGATATATCAATCGATTGTTCTTACCTTCCAAGAAGCGGAACAGCCAGTTTAATCCTTTTAATTACAAACCGGGCAACCGCGGTAAGAATTTCGACGAAATCGAAGAAGCTGAATACGAAGACCTTTCTAATAACGAAAAGTAAAGACCAACATACTCCATGAATTTTGAAGAGAAACTAAACAAGGGATTTGAACTTTTACAAGAAAAGGACATTGACTATGCCTTAGACGTAGCCCGTGAGCTACAAAAGGAGTATCCCGAGTCGCATGAGGCTTTTTACCTGGAAGCCTTGGTTATGCAACAACTGAACCAGTTTGACCATAGCCAGAAAGCTATCGAAAAAGCTCTTGAGTTGACTTCTGAAGAAAATGCGGCGTATTACAACCTGCGGGGTAACATTCGTATGCAGCTCGAAAAGCTGGATGAAGCCGAAGAAGATTTTGATAAAGCGATTGAAGTTAACGACAGCTCAGCCGCACACCGTAACAAAGTGCTGTTAATGCTGATGACCGATCGCGGACAGGATGCGATTCCTTACCTGATTAATCGTATCAAAAATGATCCCAAAGATGCCGAGAACTGGATCCTTATGGGAGACATGATTCAAAAAGGCGGTCAGCCCGATAAAGCCCGTACCTACTACGAGCAAGCCCTGAAAATTGATCCGGATAACGAATACGCCCAACGCCAGCTTGAGGAAGAGTAGAACATTGAGCAAAGAACATTCAACATTGAATGTTGAAGTTTGCTTCAGTTCTATGTGGGTGAAATAATCATAGCACCCAAACGATCAGGTTGGTAACCGGTTGGCGGAAAGTAAAATACTGTCTTTTCAGTATTGCTTATGTGGGTTTATTGTAGCACGATAAACTGATACCTGCGTCTGTCATCGATTCTTCAGAAGCGATAATGATGGCGGGCGCTTCTTATCAGAGCATGTGCACTAAACTTTCCACCAACAAGGAGCTCGCCATGAAAACAAATGCCTTGCCAATTTATGATATGAGCGATAATCCCACCGGATGCTGTCCTCGGTTTAAAGCGGAAGGGTGGGATGGGCAGGATCTTCACTTTGATCACAAACGGTTTGTGAAAGCCACTACCCGCAGCTTTCTGCATATTCCATTGAATATGGGATCGGTGTTCACAAAAACGATGAAAGCTATTGAAGAAGGCAAAGCTTTTAATGATAAGGAAGTCATTATTTTGTCCAATGATGTATCCCCCTGGAAATCTGAACATTTATTTGCAGTCACCAAAGATGTGAAAGGACAGCAAATGACCGAACTCAGCGGGGATTATATCACCAAAGTATTTGAGGGACCTTACAGAAATGCTAAAAAATGGATGCGCGATCTGCAAAGTGTTGTAGAGGAAAAGGGAAAAACATTCAAAAAACCCTATTTCTTTTATACAACTTGTCCTAAATGTGCCAAGTACTACGGCAAAAATTACGTGGTTGGTGTAGCAGAAGTAGAATAGTAACCGTTTCTTCTATACCTCATATTATTCCGTTTCTCCATTCAACGTAACCACCAGCCGGCGGGAACCTCCGCGATTGCGGTGTTCGCACAGGTATACTCCTTGCCAGGTTCCCAGGTTAAAGCGTCCGTTGGTGATCGGAATGCTTACGGAGGAGCCGAGAATAGAGCTTTTGATGTGAGAGGTCATGTCATCGGTACCCTCCAGTGTGTGCTAATAGAGTGAGGTATCTTCAGGAACTGCACGGCTGAAGTGGGATTCAAAATCTCGCCGTACGGAAGGGTCGGCATTTTCATTTATGGTGAGCCCGGCGCTGGTGTGCTGTATAAAAATATGGGCCAATCCGGTTTTTATATTTTTGATTTCCGGGATTTCCCGCAGAATCTCATCGGTGATGATATGATATCCGCGGGATTTTGGAGATAACGAAATTTCTTTTTGATGCCACATGGGTTACAGTGATCAGTTTGCAGTTATCGTTGAATAATTATGGGCATAGTCTATAAAATTATCGAGGCAAAGCGAAGCTTTTTTAGAAATTGAGTACGATGCCAAAAGAAGGCAACACCTGGCCGTCATCACTATCGCTTACCTGTACCAGTTTTCTTGGGGTGATGATTTCTCCGCTTTCATTTCGCTCTAAACCATAACGGGGCTCAGAGGGGCCTTCCTGGGCCAGGGCATTTTGTACTTCGAGGAATACGTCCAGGCTCAGGTTATCGAAGTTGAATTTTTTATCAATTCGAATATCCAGCTGACTGAGAGGATCGAGGCGAACGGTGCCAAGGCGATCAAAATCGCGGAACACGGCTGGGTAGTTTTCTTCTGTTTTATCCTGATCAACCGGCGCGTAAGGTGCTTTTCCAAGAAAACGATAGCGTCCGCTTACTTCCCAGTTGTTGCCAAATTTGTAGCCGCCCAACAGCGAAACCAATACGCCATTATCCCAAACGGCTGGCTTGTACTCAGCATCGCGCAAGTTGGTGAATTCACTTTTATAAAAAGTGAAAGCCGCTACGCCATAAAACTTACCCGTGAATTTTTGCTGGTACAACAATTCCAATCCATAGGTACGCCCTTGCCCCGCACTGATTACCGGCTCGCTCCCAAACACTTCAAAATCGCCGCCTTTGTTGGCGAGGGAAACACTGTCGGTGGTAGAAATGGGGTAATCATCATACCACTTGAAAAAGCCCTCGGCAGAGATACGGGCGCGCTCGTTCAACAAGTATTCCAGTCCCACCACGGCATGATCACTTCGGATATATTCCGTGTCCTTATTGGGGAAATTGCCCACATTATCCTGGAAACCAAGGGTTGTATAGGGCAGAATTTTGTAATAGCGGCCTACCGAACCATTAACCGTCCATTTTTGATCTGGCGTTAAATCGTAAGCAAGTCCCACGCGTGGGCTGAGGGTTCGCCACAGTTCATTGCCGGTTTCGGTGAAGGTATTTCCATCGGCGCGGAGGCCCATTGTGAATGAAAGCCGGTTTTGCAAGAAATCGGCGGAAGCCTGTCCAAACAGTCCATAGCGGAAAAAGTTGATATCACTTCGAAAACTGCGATTGTTGATGAAATCCCGGGTCGAATTGTAATAGTCGGAGTTGATGAGTTGAAATCCGCCGGTAGCAGTCCAGTTGTCGATAAATTTGGTGAGGCGATAGCGCAGATGGGTTTCCGTTTCGCGGGATTCATTTTCCAGGAATAAGCCCGTTTCATTTACATTATCATCGTACCGGTAAAAGAAATTGCCCAGCGTATTGTTGCTCACCACGGTTTCCATGAAGCCGCTGTTGTCTTGAAACTGACGTCTCCAGCCAATACCTACTGTGTTGCTGTTTTGGCGGATCACGGGAATTTGGTTTTGGGTAGCCTCCTGCTCGGGATCGAGATCGTCCATATCGTTGATAGCCAGATCATCGATAGAACCGATGCCGGTAATGTAGAGGGTGTTGTACTTGTCAAAGCGGTGATTAATTTTGTATTGATAATCCCAGTAATCCGGTAAAAAGGGCAGGCCGATAACCTGGAACAGGAGCTGTAAATAGGAACGGCGGACGGAAGCGATGTAGGTAGTTTTTGCTTCGGTATCATTCCCCTTAAAAAGCGGACCTTCTACGGTTAAAGCAGCTTCGCTGGAACTCAGGCGCAGGTTCCCGACGAACTCGCGATCATTGCCGGTACGCTGATTGAACTGCAATACGCCAGAGAGCACGTTTTCATACTGGGCACCAAAAGAGCTGGCGGTAAGCGATACGCCCTCAAAAAAAGATACGTTGAGCAAACTCACCGGTCCACCTGCACTACCCTGGGTTGAGAAGTGATTGATGTTAGGGATAGGCACACCGTCCAGGTAATACACATTCTCATTGGGTGCTCCGCCGCGAATGATCACATCGTTGCGAAAACCGCCCACCGATCCGGAAACTCCGGGCAGTGATTGTACCACTTTGGCAATGTCGTTATTGCCGCCGGGATAAGAAGTGATTTCTTCCTGGCTGAATTTTTGAATGGATATGGGAGATTCCTGTGATTTGGCAAAGGGGTTTGGTGTGATAGTCACGTCGTCCAACTCACTAACTTGTTCCTCCAGCTCAAAATTAAGGTCGATATTGCCTTCTGAACGCACCACCACGTTAAAGCGGGTTTGGGTAACAAATCCCACATAAGAAGCTTTTACATTATAGGTTTTGGTGGGGATGTCGTCAATAGTAAAGCGACCATCCGGGTTGGTGGCATCTCCCAGTTCCGTTCCTTCCAAAACAACGGTGGCGCCTATTAAGGGTTCACCTGTTTTGGCATCGGTTACCCGCCCGGTGATAGTGCCGGTGGATTGAGCAAAAATAGGGGAGGTGAAAATACAGAAAGAGAAAATGATGAATAGTTTGGTAGAGCCCACGTTAGGAAATCCGGTATAATTAAGTTTGTTTAGCTTGGGGTGAACAACATGAGGGTAGCGGTGTTACGTTCCGGAGGAATCTGGAAATGTTATTGTGACTCTCCTCCCTGCAAAATCAATAAATTGATTTTCCGGTCCCTCCTTGAGGGACACAGGTTTTTGGCTCTGGCTAAATTGTAGACTTAGGTTGACATATGTTATTTCGGAAAGAATTTATCTCTCTTTGGAGAGAGACCGGATTTAGCTCTGCTACAATCCAGAGAGAGGGAAGTGGTGACAAGGCCAAAACTGCTTTTATCACCGCAAATCACTACAATCTAAAAAAACATCGGGGTACCAATGCAAAAAGATCCATCTTATCATTACTACAACAAAAAACTAAAACCAGTAGCTAAAAGCCTTCGCCAGCGAATGACAAAGGCAGAAGCCTGCCTCTGGAAGTACGCCCTAAAAAATCGTCAGCACAGAGGATACACGTTCAACCGCCAGCGACCTGTTTTAGATTACGTAGCTGATTTTATGTGTAAAGAATTAAAGCTAATTATCGAAGTTGATGGCAGCTCGCATGATCATCCTTTAACATAAGAAAGTGATAGACTAAGAGACCGGATTTAGCTCTGCTATAATACAGAGAGTGGGAAGTGGTGGATTAGACCCCACTTATCACCCAAAAAGCCCTTTAATATTACCGCCATCGTGGCTGATGGTTTGGCCGGTTACGTAGCCTGCATGCGGAGAGAGTAGCCAGCTGGCCAGCGAAGCAAATTCCTCAGCAGTGCCCATCCGTCCTACCGGCACCTGTTTCTCCATTTCTTTTTTAGCCTCATCGTAGCTTATATCCTTAGATTCGCTGTTATTTTTGATGACCCGCTCAATAGCAGGTGTTTCATGCGAGCCGGGGGCCAGCACGTTCACCGTAACCCCATCCGGGGCAATTTCCAGTGCCAGTGATTTGGCAAAGCCAACAATACCGGCGCGGAAGCTGTTGCTGAGCGTTAAGGCAGGCAGGGGTTGTTTCACCGATTGGCTTTCAACAAACAGCATTCTGCCATATTCTTTATCCCTGAGCAGCGGGGCGACCCGCAGGGCCAAATCTACTTTCCATCGCATCACCAGCTGCCAGGCCGAATCCCAGTCTTTCATGTCGGTTTGGAGCGGGGTACCTGTGGGTGGACCTCCGGCGTTGAAGACAATGCCGTGGGTATCTTTTTGCTTCACAGCTTTTTCAATAGCGTCGAGTGTTTCATTGTAAATCAGGCTGCCTCCAATGATTTCAATTTGATCCTCAAAATGCCCAAATTTTTCCTGCAAAAGATTTCCCCGTCTTGCTACCAATACCACGTGGGCACCCTCAATTAAAAGTTGACGGGCAATGGCTTCCCCAAATCCGCTGGATGCTCCGCATACTACAAAACGTTGGTCGGTAATATTTAAGTCCATGATTATCTTCGTTTATCTTTCTCTTCTTTGATACGTTTGTACAGCTTTCCAAGCTTCTTGTCTTTAGCCCTTCGTTCGGCCACGGTACTTGAAAAGTGTGCTTGTTCCCGTTTCAGCTTATGATAGTTTTCATAAGTGGATTGATCAAGCCCACCGGATTCCAGGGCTTCAAGTACGGCACAATCCGGTTCTTCGGTATGCGTACAATCTTTGAATTTACAGTTCCGCGCAAGTATAGAAATCTGGTCAAATGTACGGTCTATACTATCGGAATCACCGGCTATACCAAGTTCACGCATACCCGGCGTATCGATGAGAACTCCACCTTCGGGAAGAATCATCAATTCACGATGTGTGGTGGTATGCTTGCCTTTGCTGGTACTGTTGCTAATGGCATTCACTTTTAATTTTGGAACGTTTAGCAGATTATTGGCGAGGGAGGATTTCCCTACTCCTGAAGAACCAAGAATACAATAAGTGTTTCCTGCAGTGATCGTTTCTTTCAGCTCTTCGTAACCTGTATAGGTTTCATTACTGATAGGATAAACGGATACATTGGAGATTCTTTTGTGTATCGATTCTATGATTGCGGTTACTTTTTCTTGTCCAATGAGATCCGTTTTGCTTAGTATGATTACCGGGCGTATGTATGAACTTTTGCAGATAGCAATATATCGTTCCAGTCGATTCAAATTAAAATCATGGTCCACAGCTTGCATGATAAAAGCAATATCTACATTGGTGGCAATAATCTGTTTTTCCCCAAACTTGTTCACAGCCTGACGTTCAAGCGTGGAATAACGGGGCATCACTTCAATAATGATAGCCGCATTATCATCAAAAACAGAAAAAGTGACCCAGTCACCTACTGCAGGTAGGTCAGCCCGTGATTCTGCTGAATACCGAAGTTTACCGGTGATTTCAGCCTGATAAATGTTTTCAGGTGTTTGGATGAGATATCGTTCTTTATGCTCTACTATCACTCTGCCTACCTTCATACCCTCTCTTTCTAACGAAATAAGCTTTTGAGCAGATTTATTAAATCCGAGATCTTTTAAGGTCATTCTTTATGAGGCTATTTGAATGTGAAACCCAATGGTAACCAAAACCATGGATTGATGCATTACTACTGTCCACGGGGATGATATAAATTTATTGTAAAGCTTTAACTTATTGCAGGAAAAAGAAATAATAATGCTGTAGCTTCAAACAAATAATATCAGCACACTTTAAAAATCGAATACAGGTAACAAATGAAGAAGCTCACTATAGTAGTGATGGCGGTTTTCACGTCTTTGCTATGCACAGCAGTCGATGCTCAAAACATAAGCGAAAAGTTTCGGGTTGATGGAGTGATGTTTCTGTCTTTCGAGCACGATATGACAGGTGACTCATTTCATAATCAATTTACTATTAAGCGGGGATATGTCAATTTCAGAAGCAGTTTGACGGATAAGATAAACGTCAGGATTACCCAGGATGTGACGATTGATGAGGAAGGAGACGGGCTGGGAGATATCGAACTTCGCCTTAAATATGCGTACGTGGAATATGATTTACCCAGTACCGGGCTGTTCAACGAACCGCTCATTTCTGGTGGAGTAACAAGCCGGCCCTGGATCAGTTTTGAGCAGGATGTTAATGACTATCGTTCCCAAAAAAGCATGTTTATGGATCAAAATGACATCCTGAGTTCAGCGGATTATGGCCTTGCTTTTGAAACGGGTTTTGGTGAAAGTCTGGATGCGCCCGGTTTAAGTTCAAACGACAGTAAGTATGGAAGTTTTGCCATCGGGGTGTATAACGGAGGCGGATATTCAGCTATAGAGGTAAACAATAACAAATTGGTGGAAGGCCGGCTTAGTTTAAGGCCCGCTCATAACATCGTACCTGGTTTTCAGGTTAATGTTTTCGGTGCTTTTGGAAAGGGGAATAGTACCAGTAATCCTGAGTTTAATCTTTTGGGCTCTGCTCTTACATATGAATCAGTACGGGCAAATATGGTTTTGCAGGGGTTCCAATCGGTAGGTGATCAGGAGGCCAATTTCGTCAATCCAGCCCAACAAGCCTATGAATTACAGGGCTGGAGCATTTTTACGGAATTTCAGCCACTGGCAGATTTACCGATTCATATAAATGCCCGTACGGAAGAGCTTACAAATTTAGACCAAAACCGTTGGGTGGTTCGTGAAAGTGTAATCGGGATTGCCTATGTATTTCCTAATCGCTCCAAAATAATTTTGGATTATAGTCACCGAGAATCCCGCACAGAATTTAATCCTACTGATTTCAGCCGTGTGGAAGTAATTGGTGAGATAAGATTTTAAATAATCACCACAAAGACCTGAATGATAGAGGTCTTGGGTACTCCGTTTTCATACACTGCTTTAGCCTTTTGAAGGAGCGTTGGATTTGGTGAAAAATGCGACAATGGCTGAGGTTAGTACTCCCAATACAAAAGCACCGATGATGCTTTGTTTAACATAATTGGAGAGGCTGAAATAATTTGAGGCATCCTCCTCAGCCATATATCCTTCCTGCACAGAAAATTCTATCATATTTTGGAAGTAGTCTGGGGCTATAAATGTGGCAGAAAGATACTGGGTAAGAGGACTTAAAACCGTAACGATCACAGTAATAATCAAGCCGGAAATAAACCCTTGCTTGTAAGTCATATCCCCGCCCAAATCATTTTCTCGCTTATCCCGCAAAGCCAGTACGTAGAGTGTTATGGCTACAATAGCGAATAAATTGGTGTAGAGCATGTGTTGCGAAATATGCTCATCGTGTAAACCGGTAACCCGTTCCAACAGCATCCATATTAAGGTTGAACCGGCGAAAATTAAACCCCATTTCAATTCAGTTTTATACTTGTTCATAGCATTATCCCCCAAGAGGTTAGTTATGTGGGATTATACATATTTCTGAAAATAAGGGCTTAGCTTTTTCGATCTTTGACAAATATTACAAACGGGCGTTTAGGAAGTACCTTTAAAGTTCTGAAGAAATAAGCATCCAGGTGTAGGCCACAAATATCAATAAAAGTACTCCGGCTTCCCATCGGTCTAATTTTTTCTTCTGCCCGGTAAACATGCCAGAGAACAGGAGCAGGGTGCCTGCCGCCAATAAAAACAACTCATTGTTAAAAGAGGGGTTAAAGTGGATGGGACTGACTACGGAACTGATTCCCAAAATCAGGAAAATGTTGAAGATATTGGAGCCGATGATATTTCCAACGGCTATATCTGCATTTTTCCGTAAAGCGGCTACGATGGAAGTGGCCAGTTCTGGCAAGGAGGTGCCGGCCGCAATAATGGTCAATCCTATAATTTTTTCGCTTACTCCCATTTGGGTAGCTATCTCAATGGCATTATTTACAACAAGGCGCCCACCGAAAACCAAGCCGACAAGCCCGAGAACTATAAAGCTCCAAATTTTTAGCTGGGAATATTGTTTTTCAGGAGTGGAAATCTCCACGGAATCTCCCGATAGCTGTGTGTATACATAGTAAAGGAAACCGCAAAACAGGATCAGGAAGAGGGCTCCGTCTAATCTGGTCAAAGTGAAGGAATCCGGAGTCCAAAAGTCATTGGCTACAATGAATAGCAACAGGGCCGCAAAAAAGGAGAGAGGGATTTCTTTCCATACTGTACTGGATTGTACCACAAGAGGAGTAATCATACCCGAAATGCCGAGAATAACGAGCAGGTTGAAGTTGTTACTGCCGATCACATTTGCGAAAACAATTTCGTGATGCCCCTGTATACTCCCCATCACGTTTACCACCAATTCCGGTGCAGAGGTCCCAAAGGCCACAATGGTAAGACCGATCGCTAAATCTGAAACATTGTATTTTTTTGCCAGGGCAGAAGCACCGTCAACAAGCCAGTCGGCTCCTTTAATGAGCAGTACAAGTCCCAATACAAGCCAAAGAATAGGAGTGATCATATAAGTGATGAATGTGTGGATCAGCAGATTACGTACGCATCAAAATAATAACCAAATCGATTGGTAACAATAATGATACTGCCTGATTTAATCTACACGCCAGGTTTCAGGGCCTCGCAATAATTCATCCAGATTACCTTCGCCCTTACGCTCGATAACCTCATCCATTTGAGCGTTTACGCCGTCATCATAAGTAGGACGTTCTTCCGCATACAACACGCCAAAAGGGCGGGGCATGTGGTCGTTACCGGCACGCGGCTGATCAAAGAAACGGGACAGGAGGTAGGCTTTGGTTTTATCCTGCTCATCATGAATCCAGAGATCGTCTTTGCTAACGCCATCTTCTTCCAGATTCACGATTCTGGGAGTTAGGCCATCCAGCCAAATACCCCGGTCATTTTCTTTTCCGAAGATTAACGGTTCGTCTTGTTCCAGGTAAATAGCTTCCCGAGGACGGGATTTCTTATCGGTGAACAATTCAAAAGCACCATCATTAAAAACGATACAGTTTTGATAGATTTCCAGCATGGAAGCTCCCTGGTGAGCGTGCGTTCTTTGCAGCATTTTTTGCAGATGCCGCGGATCCCGATCCATAGCCCGGGCGATGAACGTGCCATCTGCTCCTAAGCTAAGAGAAAGCGGGTTGAAGGGGTGATCAATAGAACCATAAGGAGTAGATTTTGATACCGAGCCTTCCGGTGCGGTGGGAGAATACTGTCCTTTGGTAAGTCCGTAAATCTGATTATTGAATAGCAACAAGTTCACATTCACATTGCGGCGCAACAACTGTACAAAGTGGTTAGCCCCGATGGAAAGTGAATCTCCGTCGCCGGTAATAATCCAAACGCTAAGTTCCGGTCTTGTTGTTTTTAGACCGGTAGCAATAGCGGGAGCGCGCCCGTGGATAGAATGCATTCCAAAGGTATCCATGTAATACGGAAAGCGGGCAGCACAGCCAATACCTGAAATAAAGACAATGTCTTTTTTGTCTACACCAATCTCGGGCATAGCATTTTGAACCTGTTTCAGGATGGTATAATCACCACAACCGGGGCACCATCGTACGTCCTGATCAGAGGAAAAATCCTTACCGGAATATTCCTCGGTTCCCGAATTTCCGTTGCCTTTGGCGGTATGTTCGTCGATGCGTGTTTTTAATAACATAGTACTACTCAATTAGGAATTCGTTGAAGAAAGGGCGTCGTGGATGTTTTGCTTCAGCTCATCCACAAAGAAAGGCCGGCCAGTAATTTTATTGATGCCTTTGGCCGGGATGAAGTATTTGTCGCGCAGCAATTTTACCAGTTGCCCGTTATTTACTTCAGGGACCAATACATGCTCAAAGCCTTCCATTAATTCGCCCAAGTTTTTGGGGAAGGGATTCAGGTATTTCAGATGCGCATGCGAAATATCCATGCCTTCCTCTATGAGCTCACGCACGGCGGTTCGGATACTTCCGTAAGTAGAACCCCAGCCGATAACCAATGCATCACCGGTTTCCTTACCGCTGTCAACCTTTTGCTCGGGGATGAATTCGGCGATGGCATCTACCTTTGCCTGACGCAGCTTCGTCATCTTCTGGTGGTTTTCCGGATCGTAAGAAACGTCACCGGTCAGGTCTTGCTTTTCAAGTCCACCTACGCGGTGTTCAATACCGGCTGTTCCGGGAATAGCCCAGGAGCGTACATATCGCTCATCCCGTTTGTAAGGTAAAAACTTGTCGGTTTCTTCTCCGGTGCGTACTGGTTCAAAGTTTACGGTGATTTTTTTTAAATCTTCCTGCTGGGGAAAACGCCAGGGCTCGGTACCGTTGGCCAGGTAGCCGTCTGATAGCAAGATCACCGGCACCATGTGCTCCAGTGCAATGCGGCAGGCTTCAAAAGCTGCGTCAAAACAGTCAGAGGGAGTACCGGGGGCAATCACGGCAATCGGGCTTTCCCCGTTACGGCCATAAAGCGCCTGCATTAAATCAGCCTGCTCGTTTTTGGTGGGCATTCCCGTTGAAGGTCCGGCGCGCTGCACATTCAAGATTACCAATGGCAGCTCTAGCATGGTAGCCAGCCCGATGGCTTCACCTTTGAGGGCGATGCCGGGACCGGAAGAACTGGTGATACCTAAACTTCCTCCAAAAGCAGCCCCAATAGCCGATGAAACGGCTGCAATCTCGTCTTCAGCCTGGAAGGTCATCACCCCAAAATTTTTAAGTTGTGATAATTCGTGCAAAATATCAGAAGCGGGAGTGATAGGGTAGGAACCGAAAAATAGCGGCAAGTTACTTTGCCGGGCGGCAGAAACCAGACCCAGCACGGTAGCTTTATTTCCAGTCACGCTTCGGTATTCGCCTTTTGCAATAGGGGCTTTTCTAACCGTGTACTTATCGGTGAAAACTTCGGTGGTTTCCCCGTAGTTAAAGCCTTCTTTCAGCACCTTGATGTTGCCTTCCGCAATATCCGGCTTGTTCTTAAATTTCTTTTCCAAAAACTCGATAGTAGAATCCAGGGGCCGGTTGTACATCCAATACAGCAATCCCAGCACAAACATGTTCTTGGATCGCTCTATCTCTTTGTAGCCTAAATCAGAATCTTTCAGGCTTTCTTTGGTAAGCTTGGTGATATCCACCTCAATAACCTGATGATCGCTAAGGGTGCCATCTTCCAGGGGATTATTTTCTTCGCCGTACTTGGCCAGGTTCAGATTCTTTTTGTCAAAACCGGAGGTGTTGGCAATGATCACACCGTCTTTTTTCAGCATACCCAGGTTGGCTTTCAGTGCGGCAGCGTTCATGGCTACCAGTACGTCGCAATTATCACCGGGCGTCATGATCTCGGTACTTCCAAAATTCAACTGAAAAGAGGAAACGCCGGGGACCGTACCAGCTGGGGCTCGGATTTCGGCGGGAAATTCGGGAAGGGTTCTCAGATCGTTGCCTTCAAGGGCCGTGGTGTTAGTGAAGAGCGAGCCGGTGAGTTGCATGCCGTCACCGGAATCGCCGGCAAAACGAATGGTGACTTTTTCACGGACAATGTCCTTTGCGTCCATAGGATTACTACTTTATGAGTTAGGTCTGCAAACAGGTAATTCAATTTAGACCTTAAAAGTAGGTGTAAAATTTTCGGTTCTCAACTTATTATCACATTATAGTGAGGGAAAATACTGCAATTTACACAATCAGTTTTTTGATATCGTCGGCATGGGAACGGCTAACTTTTACTTCGGCACCGTCGCTCATCTCAGCTATAAAGCCACCGCCACCATCACTCTGCAAATTCTGCAATTCCTTGATGGCCAAAAGGTACGAGCGGTGCGAGCGCTGGAATAATTCGGGATCGAGTTTGTCTTCCAGATTTCCCAGACCCGTACTGCAAAGATGAGCGCCGTTTTTAGTGTGAATCTTGGAGTAGTCGCCCTCAGCCTGTATCCAAATAATATCATCCACGGCTATGGGAATAATTTTAACGCCAACACGTACAAAAAGGCGGTCGGGGTAGGAATTCGGCTGTTTATATTGTTGAATGATGGACTGAATACGTTCCTGTTCCTGCTCTTTGGATTCCTGCTTGTTCAAGACCCGCTGCAGGGCTTCGTTGAAACGCTGCTGGGTGTAAGGTTTTAGCAGGTAATCGATGGCATTTACTTCAAAGGCGCGGAGTGCGTAGGCATCGTGAGCAGTAGAAAAGATAACCTGCGGGATGTTATCCAGTTGGTCCAGAAGTTCGAATCCATCCATTCCGGGCATTTGGATATCCAGAAAAAGTAAGTCCGCCGGGTTACTGTTAAGATAATCCACAGCTTTGGACGGGGCTCCGAAAGAGGCTACAATTTCTACCTGATCTATATCTTCCAGGTATTCCTCAACAACCGCCCGCCCGGGTTCTTCATCGTCAACAATAACTGCTTTCAGTGTACTCATAGAAATTAGCTTGTGGGGATTTTGAACGATACTTTGGTTCCTTTCGGATGGTTTGGTTCAATCTTAAGTGATGCTTCCGGGCCGAATCTCTTAACCAGCATCTCATTGGTGTTTTTAAGCCCTATGCCGGCATGGTCTTTGGGCACGGCGTCTTTTTGTAGCCCCTTCCCGGTATCTGCTACAGTAAAATAAACGGCATCTTCCTTTTCTTTTATAATGATGTGGATTTCGCCACCTTCCTCCAACGGGGCAATACCATGCTTCACGGCATTTTCAACCAAAGGCTGGCAGATCATGGGAGGAATGGAAAACTGTTTGACGGTATCATCAATATTAAATGCCACTTTTAGGCGATCACCAAGGCGTGTTTTCTCCAATTCAAGATAGGTTTTGATGAAAGTGATTTCTTCAGATAAAGGAACCTGAGATTTATCAAAACTGTCCAGCGAATAACGGAGCATATCAGATAACCGGGTAATCATCTCCCGTGCTTGATGAGGTTGTGCCGTGACTGAGGCATTGATGCTATTCAGGGTATTAAACAAAAAATGAGGGTTGATTTGTGCTTTCAGCGTAGCAATTTCCTGTTTTCGGGATAACTCCTTGAGTTCGGCTGCCTGTTGGTCTTTGCGGTTAACTGTTTTCAAGGATTCGATGACATGAATGACGGCAAATACCACTACGTATTCAATAAAGGTGCTGAACATAATCCAAGCCTGATTATCCTGGAATTCACTGCCGAGATACTGCAAGCCGAAGATCAGATCAAACATAAAAAGGTAGGAATAATACCACGCCACAGTAAACAGGATGGAGGTGACGCCGTGTAATAAAAGTTTGACTAACCAGCTGCTTTCGTGCAACTTACGCACCAGCAGAAACCAGACACATACCATGTATAACAGCATAATGGAGGTATTCAGCATGGTGCCCAACAGTGAATAAATAAAAGGGACCTGGTTGGAATAAGTCAGGAGTCCGGCGCTAAGCAAGGTAAAGACGGCCCAGAAAAAGGCTGTGAGGAGCAGTCCCTTTTTAGTGACCTGTGGTTTTTCAGAAATAGCTGCCGTTTGCATATCAGAATCCATGATTTATGAAAAAAGTACCGGAAATATCATAATGATGCCATGCACCAGCCCCGATGCCACAAAGGTGCCGCCTTTCTCGCGTATCACCCCAAAACATAAACCGCCTGCAAATGTCCAGAACCCCCAGGCCCACGGCCAGCCACTTTGGGCGGCAATCACGTGTATCAACTCAAATAAAAGGGAGGCGGTGATAAGCCCCCAGCCGAAGGAAAAGCCAAAGATGGACCAGCGTGTATCAAGAACCTGGTTGAGGCGGGTTTGGATGTAGCCGCGAAATAGAAATTCCTCGGCCTGACCGATAAACAGGAGTGCAATAAATATCTGCGCAGCTTTGGGGTGAAGGGCATGAAGGCCCGCGGTAATGGGAATGCCTGCTGCAAATGTGAGCAGAATAATGCCCAGCCATCGCCGGGACGGAAGCCGGTTAGCCGAAGCGGTTTGATCTCTGAAAAGCCAGCATAGGGCAGGGATAGCAACAAAATGCCATCCGGCGATGATGAGAGCACCCGGCCAGCTGTAGAAACTGAATCCCAGCAATTGAACTACCGGGAAGGATAGAAAGGTGACTGGCATCATTACGCTCAGAGACCGGCCGCCTGTTTCCAGCGCCCTCTTAAATAAGGAGCCGGACGCATTCTCTGTTTTTGATGTATTGGAAGGAAAATACATGAAAGCTGCAGGGAAGAGGATCATTCCGGTGAAGGTCACGATTATATTCCTGCCAAAGGTTTCCTGTTGCCAGCTCAGCAAGTCGGGAAAATAGCGGGAGCTCCAGTAAAGTGCTCCCACAAGAATATAAACAGTGGTAACTTCGGCAATTGCTCGGGTGCGTTTATTCATTAAGCTGTTGTTGTACGCTTGGAAGTAACTGATATTTCACCCAGCCATAATCGGAGTCCACTTGGAGGGCTTGTTCATAGGCTTCTTTTGCTTGCTGATAGTTTTCCTGCTTGGCATAAACCTGACCGATCCAGGCATACACTTCGGCGTGTCCCCAGTCGGGAGCCAGTTCGTTTTGGGGTTCAAAAGTGCGGAATAATTCGGCTGCTTTCTGCAGAGAAGTCATGGCGTTATCGAGGCCACCGCCAAACATGGAGGGCTTATAAATATTCCCGGTGCCTTCAATCATGTACACCCGGGGATTTTCAGGCGACAGCTCTTTGGCTTTATCTGTGGCGGATTGGGACTTTGGGCCATATCTCATCCCGGAAAACATGCCGGTGGCTTTCATGCCAAAAGTGCTTCCCAAAAGGGCATAGGCTTCGGCAAAATCGGGATCAATGTCCACGGCTTTTTCCAGATGGTTGATGCTTCGGTCCAGGAACTTCTCATCGGGTTCGCTGCCGTCTTCGGCAGGTAGGTTGTACATCCGATACCAGGCATAACCTGCATAATAGCGGGCATATTTCTTCAAATCCGAGTGATCAAAGAAGGGTTCCATGGCATAGCCAATGCGCGCCACTTCTTGACGGTTGGAGGCATCAATGGCTGTATTGAGTTCTTGCTTGAGCTCCAGGAATTGATCCCTTTCCGTGGCTGTGGAATCTTGGGCCAGCAGGTTTCCGGGAGCAAAGATCATCATAAGAAATACGAAAAAGTAGGATAGCGTCTTCATAGGACTGGTGATTTAGAGGTTGAGGTTAGCGGTTACGCCGGCGTAGAAAAATCGGTTGTAGTTGCTGTACACCGGCGATCGGTTAGAATAGTCGTTATTGTAAGTGTAGTCATTGATATTCTTGTAATTCAAAACATTGGAAACGGATACATAAAAGGTAATTGATTGCTGCTTGGGTAGGGGAAGATAGTAACTCAGGTTGAGGTCGAGCCGGTGAAAATCAGGGAGTCTCTTTGAGTTTACAGGTCCTTCAACAGGCAGGTAATAATTTTGGCCGGATGGTTGATAGGCATCCACCACCGGGGTAAAAGGCCGGCCGGTGGCATATTGATAATTGAGTCCGCCGTATATCATGTCAACTATTCGGAATTTACCTACCACATTCAGGTTATGGGTGATGTCAAAGTCAGACAGGGTAGATTCAAAAACCATGGATGATTCCGTTTGTCGGGGCTGGTATCGTTCGGATTGCAGGAAACTGTAAGAAATCCAGCCGTTAAAGCGGCTTTGCAAAAAGCGGGAATATCGTAGAAAAAGATCTACTCCCCGGGCATCACCGTATCCCCGGTTGGTGAGTTGCCGTTCTTCATCCTCAATAACCAACTGGTCGTAGTCCTTATAATAGGCTTCCGCACGAAAGTGCAGTAAATCGTTTTCATGCTCAAAGCCAAGAATGTAATGGACGGCTTGCTGAGGACCCAGCTCAGGATTGCCTGTCTGCGTATTAAATTGATATGGCTGCGGATACTGATGATACAAACCTGTAGATACCCGAACATTGGTGCGTTTATTCAATTGATACTGTACGGTAAGCCGCGGATCGGCGGTTAGCGATTCAGAAAGGTCATAGTAATCGGTTCGAATGCCCATATTAATAAGCCAGCGATAGCCGGGCTGGATATCAAGTTCGGTATAGCCTGCTAAGCGTGTGGAGCCATAATTTTCATCCAGTTGATAAAAGGAGGCATCCGGTCCCAGTATTTCTTCATCTTGCGGTACCCGACCGGTAAAAATGTTTTTCTGATGCACGGCTTCTCCGCCAGTATACAGTTTCAGCATATCGGACAAAGGGCGCTCCCAGTCGGAACGGAATTTATAGGTTTCATCCTTCTCGGTCATATCCAGCACGCCCATGGCCGAAGTACTGGAGAATCGGTTAAGGGAAAAACTGTTTTTCATCAGCCAGCTGCTTTCATCAAATAAATACGACCATTGCATGTTATAGAGCTGATTGGATTCATCCCCGGTATAATTTCCCTGGTACGAAGGCTCATCAACCGTTACGCCTACCTGGTTTTTGGTGAGATAGGTGAAAGCCTTGATGGTAGAGGCAGCAGACGGTTTGTATACGGCATTTATATTAAAATCAGTAGAAGAGGGTGCTTTGTGAAACTGGTTGGCTTGTCCGTTCAGCTCAAACATGGTTTTGGTGAAGCTTTGATTCCCCGACATATTCACTCCTAATTTCCCAGGGATAAGCTCGGTAGATACCTGTGCGGAAGCGGCCGCCAGTCCGAGATTCAGATCTATGGTATTTTGTTCAGGCATTCCCAAAGATTGCATCGATAACACGCCGGACAAGGCATTCCCATATCGGGCCGGAAAGCCACCGGTTGAAAAGAAGGTTCCCGACACGAGAAAAGGAGGGATGGTGCCAAAGATGCCGCCGGTGGGCGTTTCATATTTATAAGGATGAATGACTGTGGCCTGATCCAGCAGGATTTTTGTTTCGGAGACATCACCCCCACGCACAAACAAACCGGAGCCTTCATTAACAGAAGATACGCCCGGAAAGGTTTGAAAAGCCCGGAATACATCGGCGGCGGCACCGGGTGTGGTTACCACTTCAATGGGAGAGAGGGTTACACTTTCCACATCTCCAGTGGTAAATGCGCTGGCGGTAATTTGAGCATTCCCCAAATCCAGGAGGGCTTCTTTCAGAGTGATGCTGCGGTCATAGTGCTCTCCGGCCTCCAGGTTAAGTTGCTCGGTATAATTCCTGAATCCAAGAAGGGAGACCGCCAAAGTAACAGCGCCTGTTTGTTTTGTTTTTAGGATGAATTCTCCGCTATTATTGGTTACGGTTCCGGCGCTGCCCTCCTTTATATAGACATGAACAAATTCCAGGGGCTTGCCATCTTGACCTGATACGGTTCCTTGGATGGTTGCCTGTTGGGAGGATTGACCAAAGCAGTAGCTCATCAACCCAAAAAACAAAAAGAAAAGCAGCCATTTTAGAAGAATATTGCTTGAGCAGAAGCTGCAGGAATCAGGCTTTAATGACTCGGCATGATGATCTGCTGGCCGCTCGTTTTGTTTAAGATGATTCTCTAAGGTCATAGCTCATGGTTTTGTGTTCACCCCAAGAATAATGGAGCGAACACAAAAGGCCATGCGCTGTTCGATGAATGGGGATATAAGTCGATGAATGGAGGCGGCTAACCAGTTAGCGGTTTTTCAGGCACTTCTTTATCAGTTTGAGAGCCCAGTCGTAATGGCTGGAAGTAGCTGAAATAAGGTAAGCCCCCAAAGAAGTTGATCCGGTCCAGGGATATCGTTTCTTTTCAAACAATTCTTCATCGGTGTGTTTGTCGATGATATATTGGAGATCAGCAAACGAACTGTGTAACATACTTTTAGCCTCATCCAACGGGGTATCCCGGTATTGTTCCCAAATTTCACGGTTAAGGTCGGGGAGGGTTTTCCAGGTATAGCCTTTGGCGGGCATATCCGGTTTTTCCCCTTTCATGCCGGTGCGGTACCATTCCAGCATCATTAGATGCCATTGGTGCAGATGACAGAGCACATCACTGATGTTTCGGTTCAGGTATCCCTCGGGAAATTCTGCCTGTTGATCTTCTTGCTCAAGCTGCTCAACAAACTCAATCAGTTTAAAGTAATTTTCGGTGCTTTGGAGTTTTAACTCTTCTTTGGATTTGGGACGTGCCATAAGCGGAGGATTGCGTTAAAGGGGACGATGACCTCTGCTACCACATTAATTATAAGAGGTGTATTTATTGTGAAGATCTGCCCGCGGGAGGATAGTAGAAGGTTTTTCATTTTGAGGTTCTACAAACAGTTTTCTTAAACCGTAAAAGATACAATCGTCAGACGAGCTGGAGTCGTCGGATGAAGTATGGAGCGTAAAAAGAGAAGAAACTCGTCCGACCACTACCATAGAAACAACCGTTTTAATCACTTGTACCGCACGATAAAGCAGGCCGCTCAGCTAAGCAAGAAGTGGTCTCATATGTTAGAGGGAGTAACATTTACCAACAGGCAAAAGGTTGTATAAGTAGCTTTTGATCTTTACTCTCTGCCTGTTTTATTGGAATCGAGCCAGCCTGGTACCTTCCGTATTGGTCTACGCACTGCCTGCAGGCAGATGCACTTCGTCAGGTATATCCAGGCTGGTTTTTCTGCCGTTGAGCCTCAACAGTACCTACAGAGTTGTTTTTGCACCGATCACAAAGACAATATCGTCCATTCATGAGACAAGGCGGACGCGTCAGAACCCGATCCCACCTTAGAAGTCCCCACGAACCATTAATACTATATTCTTGCCATGATGTACAGTTTCGGTGCAGATATAAGCAAAGATACTTTCAGCGTATGCCTTGTAGGCTATAATTTGAACCAACAAAGCCACCAGGTATGCGCGCGCAAAGAGTTTGCGAACCGTCCGGGAGCTCATAAAGCCTTTTTGGGCTGGCTGCGGCGACACGCCAAAGGGACTACTGCTATTCGGGTGACGATGGAAGCGACCGGGGTGTATTATGAGGGGCTTGCCCTCTACCTGCAGGAGCAGGTCCCGGATGTGCACCTGAGTGTGGTATTGCCGAGCCAGGCCAAACGCTACATGCAATCGCGGGGGCTGCG
>NZ_FXTP01000011.1 GCF_900182705.1 Gracilimonas mengyeensis
TTTAGATTTAATCATCGCGATCATAACTTATATCACATATTGCTTAAACGACTCAGAGAGGATCCTCTTTGACTCGTTTGCTTCATAAGACCCTACGAAGTTCTTATCGGGGTGATGGAACGCTGAGACCGTTCCAACCTCAACTCTTCACTACACACTTAAACCATCTGATTTTTACCACTCCAGTGCTTAATCGAGGTCCATTTTGGATGAAGACGGGCCCAAGTAGGTAGGTTTCAAGCCTCCAAAATCCATGATGATTCTGTCAATATTGACCGAAGGATCCGTACCCCACACTTTAAACCGGTAGGTACCGGGTTCAAGCTCCAGACGGCCGGTTCCAGTCATGCGGTCTTCTAACACATGCTCACTCCAATTTTCATTCATTTCGAAGTTGATCCATTGAGGAGCGCCGTCATCCACACTAATGGCCGATCGCAAAGGCTGTGACTTTTGTAAGGGGAAGGCCGGAACCGCTTCAAGGAGTACCTCCGCGGAGCCTCCCTGGGTAACCACTATTTCATATTCCAGTGCCGGGGATTGCTCCTTCACTTGCGATAAGTCTTCCACATACCATCCTTTCATCGGTTCCATAAGCATGGCCGAACCGCTGCGCCCCAATCCTTTCACTGGTTTCCAGGCTGCTGTCTCGCCTTCCTTATTTTGATGATACTGGTTTGCCGGTATCGAAATCACACCATTGGATTCTGCGAAGGCATAGTCCGAAATATTCAGGTCCGGATTGTAAACCGAGAGCTCTACCCGATAAAGAAAATCTCCGCTACTAATTTCAACATAGCCTTCAATATCTTCGCCAGTAGGAGCTTCATCATAATTCACGCTTACCCAGATGCGGTGTGAATTCCCGTTGAGTATGCCACCCTTCTCACTCAGTTCAATCCATGAATCACTGGCTTCCGCTGACCATTTTTCGGTCTCTTCTCCGCGACTAAAAATGTCTATAAAATGTTGGTTTTGGGTGAACCGGTTAAAGGTTGGCAACTGGTTTTCGTGGGTATATGCTGGAGTAATCTGACGGGATTCCTGCACAAATTCAATTCCATAGAGTTTAGCTCCACTTTCACGGGGATGGATGATCACGGTGTTATCCCCCTCTCTCAGTACAAATTCCTCAGCCCTGAGTTTTTGGATGCTACCGACTCCACCTTCAACAAGCGTGGGAGCCCGGTCGTTGACGGTTACCCACCATGAATCGCTGTCCTCATTCCCATGATTAACTGACAGATATAGCTGGTGAATGCCGCCGGCTTCTTCCAAGTTAAATTCAAATACGGCTTTTGTGGGACTATCCACCTCATAAGGGATCGTATCATAATTTCCAGGACCAGGAATTAAGCGATTCTCACCGATATCCGGCCAGCTCACAAAGCTTCCTTCAGCATCGGTCCCCGACTTCAGTTCTCCAAAAGTTTTGGCCTCTGAAATATCCAGCTTGATGCTTGATTCATCAGTATGCGCATCGGGAAGATTACCTGTCAGTGGTTGTAACGGATTGCGTTGCCCCTCAATCGCAATGCCCACACCGGATACATTATCGGTTTTAATGCGAGTGGTAATCGGTTCAAGAAATACCGATGAGCCTTTTTCATATCCCGGACTTTCATCCACGATATGCTCCCATTTGCCCCCTGCAATCTCTTGGTTGTAACGATGAGTTAAATTCTGAAGCTCTTTGTAGGCGGCAAAAGCTGAATCGCTATATTGATTAGCTGAAGCCCTCCCCTGTTTGGCGTATTCCCTGCTTTTGTAGGCATACAGTATTTTCTCATTCAGTGCTGCTGCCCCGGCAACCGGAAAGTAAACCAGTTCAAAATAGGAATCGGCAGTAGCCTCTGGAATCTCTTTCGCAATCTTGGTGGCCCTGGCTCGCAGGTTTTGATAGTCTTGCAGCCTTCTTTCCACCTCATCATTGTAGTGCCACAAGCTGAACTTCGGGTCTTTGATGGGAGGCCAACCTGCCCACTGTGGGTTATTGAAGCCCATATGTTCCGGTTTCCGTTCATTAGAAAGCCGACGATATTCCCACATTATTTCCGATATCTGTTCGGCATGGTCCGCTGAGATATCACGGGAAGCAACTTTCTCATAATAATCAGCTATGTTATCAGGATCCCATGAATTGATGTTCCAGGCCAAACCCAGAAAGAATTCCATTTCCCACTCCCGGCGTTTCAGGTCGCCCACATTGCCTACCCATAGCTCATCCATGTTCTGAAGCCAAGCTCGTTTCATCTCACGCCAAACCTTGGCCGGAGAAATAGAAGAAAACAACAAATACGGATGCGGAGAACCCAGGTATGAAAGATGATAGTACACTCCGGCTCCTCCTTCCCTTAGCTGCTCAGCTTCATTCGAGAACCGTCTGATATGCCCAAAATTATCATCCGGCCAGGTGATGGTAACATCCTCCGGAACGTCCATGCCGCTTTCGTAGATTTCCAGCACTTCTTTGTAGGGAGTAAAAGACTGAGGAATTTCAGCTACATCTTCATTGATATGATTTTTAAGCATTTCCCGCTGATCAGAAATAACTTTTTCCAATGCACTTACTTTCTCCTCCATGGAATCGGCACCTTCCATGCCACTGTCATGTACACCACGCATCCCAACGGTGTAGATGGCATCCAAACCCCGGCTTCCCTTCACGCGCTGCTCCCAGTAATCATACACGGTAGACCTGTTGGTTTGATAGTTGAAGTCCCCCATGGTTTCATGATCCCATTCGCCCACGTTATTACGAAGCATGGCCTCGGCGTGTGAACTGCCCACCGCAATCTCCCATTTCTTTGCCATCTCAGGATTCCCTGGAACCTGGAAAAAAGGCACGGTATTCGGGTGCATCGCCGGCCACAGCATATTGGCTTTTAAGCGGAGCAGCAGCTCAAATATTTTTGCATAGGTTTTAGATCCTATGTTTCCAACCGAAGTTTCGAAAGTCTTGGATGCCCAGGGCTCCAGGCCCCATCCTTCATCATTTAGAAAAATGCCCCTATACTTTACGGAAGGAGAGTGTGAATGTACATTTTTAGTCTCAACCGACAATTGGTTCTGCTTCTGTACTGGCACATCTGCCCACCAGTACCAGGGCGACACTCCTATTTCCTCCGAAAGATCAAATACCCCGTAAGCCATCCCTCGCGGATCACTCCCCACAATAAACATAGCCTGATCGATATTTCCAGCTGGCTTGCTTTCAAATACTCGTTCATAGGTTTCCCATTTCCCCGATAACCGAGCCGTATCGAAATGACCTTTAATCAAGTCAGATGTGATATCACCAAGCACAATTACATTTCCCTTCACCCCTTCCAAAGTGGTGTAAATTTCTGGACGATGACCGCTTACAGCCTCAATATCCTTTGCTAATAAACAAGCTGTGATGGAGTCCAATGCTGTATTTTGAATATCATAAACGATAGATGCAGCTTCATCTTCATCCGCAATGATAAACTGGGCTAAGGCCGGTTGGATATACCATGTCAAAGCAAATAATAATAGAGCGATAATTTTCTTGTGATGCATCAGGTTGAATTTTATTCCTTTAAGCTGGAGTGTAACAAATACAATGAATGGATGAAATGAATTATTCGGATTAGCCCGATAGAAACTTTAGTCGTTATAAAACATGTCACCTAAAGCTCTAACTCGTTAGTTTATTCGATTCGGTTTGAAAACACTCATATTGAATTAATGGGTCTAATGTACTACTATCTCTTAAGATTCAATATACGGGGTTATACATGCGTACAATTATATTTTTACTGCTGATTTCTTTTGCAATGCTCTTGCTTGCTTCCTGCTCTTCTGAAAAATCGCCGGAGACCGAAGCCGAACCACCTCCTTCTGCATTGCAGAATTATCCAACTTTTAACATGCCTCCGCCGGAGCCTTCTTCAAAAACTATTATCGACAATAGTATTTTTTTGGCTGATGATTCTACTACTACCTTAGATGATGTAGCCAGACGGCTTATGGCAGCATTGGATGAAGCCCGCTTTGGTGACCGGAGTTTTTACCTGCCCCGGTATGGTTCCGAAATTACGGATGGTTTTGTACTAGCTTCTCAGTGGGAACAGACCGATAAAAATGGGAACCCTATGCCTGAACCCGATCGCTGGGCTGTAAAAGTCACTCCATCTCGTGACTGGTCGCTAAGTAGTATCCTCGAATCCTTACTTGGTCCTAACACCGGATATTTCCGTGTAATGGTCTTTTTTGTGACTCCCAATTACATCGGACAAACAGACTCTTTGGTAAACCAAGAAACTGCCTCTGACTGGACTACCGAAGGTGCCGGTTTTTTGCCTGAAGAAGTAGGAAATGAATTATTTGCATCAACTAATAAGGCCTATTTCTGTACGGTTTATATCTATGAATTTGTTCAGAAAACACCAGATGAAAAACCGATACAGCGTATGCAAGCAGATGGCGGGCTACCTGCTCGTGTTCATATGGAAAAGTCTATGCTTTGGTCCTCCTTGATGGAAAACACCCAGGGAGGTAACTGACATGCTTATATCTAAACGAAAAGCCATACACCGATTAGCGGCAGCATGGACCATAGGTTTTGCCCTGCTCTTTGGGCTGCTACTTTTACAAACATTGATGGGCGCTTATGGAGACCGTTCCGAGGAAGCCTGGAACTGGCTGCTGCCTACTATTATGCCCACGATGCTACTCATTTACGGGGTGCTTTTCTCCGATCTTTCGGGAGGTGTATTTGAGACCGAATCCGTGAAAAAATTTCTTTACCGGCTTACCCTTTGGCTATCTGTATTTTATTTGCTGATTGTGAGCCTGCATATTATCATCCCCTCCCTATTTAGCTTTCCGAGGCTTGGTACCATGAGTCAGTCTCATATTTATATGGGCCCCTTACAGGGATTGGTGGGGATTGCTATCGGGTATTTTTTCGGGAACAAACAAAAAGAAGAGACAGGCTAAAGCTTGAAAATCGAGGATTTGGTCTTATTTATTAAATACATACAATGAAGTTAAATTTATATCCTAATCAAGTTACATCCATACTGCTATTTTTTGCTTTATTTATATTTGCAGGCTGTGTGCCCTCTAAACCCTCCTTTCCTCCGGCAGGTACATTGTGGGAAAATGAATATGGCTATACCGATGTCTATTCCGTACCAGAAGAATTTCCTGAACCAGAGTTGGGCTTCAGAATAGCAAGGCAATACATTTTAAGTCGCTTAAGCAAAACACCTTGCAAAGGGTACCGCAGACTGGTACTACAAGCAATCATTGACGAGGAGGGTACCGTGATGGCAGTCCATGTTCATAAGCCCGTTGAGGAAGCCTGTGAAGAAACCGGGGTTGATGCCGTGAAGAAACTCAAGTTCACCCCTGCTACCTTAGACGGTGAACCCGTAAAGTCGGTATTTGCCTTTTCTTTTAAATTCGAATAAATCTACAGATCAGTGGATTTCACAGATTACACTGATAATACAGACTAACTTCGGAATAGTCAGTGTAATCCATAAATCTGCTCCTTCCGTGGTTCAACTCTACTACCATTGCAGATTTACCTAATTTCAGTACCGCCCTTTTCTGTGCTTACAACGACTATTAAAACCAACTTTATTGGTATTTGCTGGAAGAATTCGAACAGTCTGCCCTCAAACAAAACATTTAGTTATAGTTATCATTTCAGGTTGATGATATCGATAACATGCAGTATACTTTTTATTTATGATGAATATATACCCACTATCTGATGCACACACACAAGTTCGCTCTACAAGGGTTTTTCTTTACTTTTTTGATTTTACTTATCGCAGGATGCACCCAGTCTGTGCCCCACCAAAATGATCAACCCCAAATAAAAGTCCTGGCAGAGCATGGTGCCTGGACTTGGTTTAATGATGAGCGTGCCATCGTAATCGATTCGCTGTTGTATGTTGGCTATGTAGATACAGCCGGTTATTCCAGCGCCACGGTATATAACCTGGAGTCGGGCAGCACCATTAATTCTATTCAGTTAGGCTCTTTCAAGGAAATAGATGATCATAACAACCCCGCCTTTATGGAATTGAACAACGGTTCTGTACTAGCCACTTATGCAGCCCATCATACCCAGCCTTATTGGTACTGGCGTTTTGCCAGCTTTAATGACTCGCGTGAACCAACCTGGTCGGATGAGCAAAAAACGAAAGAGCTATCTGCCAGCATTACCTACACCAATTTATTTCAACTTCCTGCTGAAGACGGGCTTTTGTATAACTTTTTCCGTGGCTACAATTTTGATCCAAACTTTATGACTTCCGATGATGAAGGTCATAGCTGGAGTGAGGAGCAACATTTCATTTCATCCGGTGGCGGTTGGACTCGTCCCTACATGAAGTATGCTTCCAATGGGCAAAACCGAATTGATATGCTTTTTACGCAGGCTCATCCCAGGGATGCTAAAACAAATATATATCACGCCTACTATCAGGATGGTAAACTCTACAAAAGTGATGGTGAAGAAATACAAGACCTTCCCGGAGAAAACACTCCACCTATGAATGTAGATGAAGGCACACTTATTTATAATGCCCAGGACAAAGGTCGTGCCTGGGTTTGGGATCTCGAATATGGAACCGATGGTCAGCCTGTAGCTGTGTTTGTGACTGCAAGAGATAGTACTATCGGAAATGACTTACGCTATCACTATGCCAGATGGAATGAAGCTGATAAAACTTGGAATGAGCAGGAAATAGCTTATGCCGGCACCCATCTTTACGATGGCGAAAATCATTACGCCGGTGGCATTGTACTTGATCCAGCCGATCCTAATATCGTTTATACTTCATCCGATCTACACCCTGAAACCGGTGATACTACAGATCACTATCAGCTTTACCGCGGCGTAACGGAAGATGAAGGCGATAACTGGTCCTGGACTACAATCACCCCTGATGCCACTGAAGATAACATCCGGCCTTTTGTGCCCCGCGGCAAGCAGCAACACGTTGTATTATGGCTGCGCGGACGATATACCACCTACACAAATTATGACATGAAAATCATGGGGCTTGTTGATTAATAACGTCAGTTCGATATAAAACTCGTTATTGCGAGTCCCGATGCTTCGGGAAGCGACCGAAGGGGAGCAAATACCTCGCAATCTCCCGGATAATGCCTCTGAGCTTTGTACGGGAGATCGCTTCGTTCCCGATTTATCGGGACGATGACAAGGCTATTTTTACATCATTCTTCTCTCGAACTCACGTTAAATAATCTTTTAGTCCAGCTTTATTCACCCCATTCAATTTAACACTGCTATCTACCCCCGTATAAGACCGGGGGTATTTTTTTAAACCTATCCCATCCTGATTAAAAAAGCCTCCCTTACAATAGTTGGTAAATTTCATCACTCCTCTCCCAATGCAAAGTGAACAACTCTTTTACAATTATTTGCGCAAAAAAGGGACAAATAGCGCAAAATAAGAGCCAAAAAAGCCCTTTTATTCCTTTGTTTATTCTGAATTTTTTATAGATTAGAGCAGCTACAATATCATCAAAATAATCTTATAACCACTTATGAAGAGCCTAACCATCTTTCTTGCCCTCGGGATTCAAATTTTACTTTTCGCCCAATCTTTTGCGCAACAATTGCCCTTTGTTTATGACAAGGAAAACACTTGTGAGGATTGTCCTACTCCTGCATTGCCGGAATTCAGGGATTTATCCCGTATAGATCATTTTCCCAATCCCTTTGAATGGTCGGATGGCCGGGGTGTGATTCAAAATAAATCTGACTGGAAATATCGCCGGCATGAAATTGGACAAGAATTACAGGCCTATGAGATTGGCCAAAAACCCAGCCGCCCCGATAGCATTGAAGCCAGCTATGCCGATGGCGTTCTCACCGTACAGGTAACCGTAAATGGTGAAACACTCACATTGACTTCAAATATTATATTACCTTCGGGTAGCCTCCCCGGAGATATTTTTACCAGCCGTGATATAGCACAGATTCCTTTTAACTTCGGTCAGGTAATGGCTCATACACAAAGTCGCGGTTCCGAGCCCATTAATGAGCTTTATCCCGAGCTCACCAATATGGGAGCCTATGCAGCATGGCCCTGGGGCGTTAGCCGATTGATTGACGGACTGGAACTGGTTAAGGAAGATCTCAATATTGATCTGGATTACATGGGGGTAACCGGTTGTTCTTTTGCCGGAAAGATGGCTCTTTTTTCCGGTGCATTGGATGAACGCATTGCACTAACTATTTCTATAGAATCAGGCGGTGGCGGTTATACTTCATGGCGTTACTCAGAGACCATGGAAGGTGTTGAACAATTAGGGGCAACTAATTCAGCTTGGTTCAAGTCTGATTTTATTAGAAACTTTGGAAATGATGTAAACAAACTGCCATTCGACCATCACGAGCTTATGGCTATGGTAGCCCCGCGCGCCCTTTTTGTTACTGGTAATGACGGCTGGACTTGGTTAGCAGATGAGTCGGGCACGGCAGCAAGTATGGCTACCCAAAAAGTGTATGATGCGCTTGGAGTCCCCGATCGTTTTGGTTATTACAACATGGGCGGGCATTCCCACTGTCAGCTTACCCCGGAAAAGCGAACAAGAGTGGAAGCTTTTGTAGATCGTTTTTTGATGGGTGATGAGTCTGTTGATACCGACGTTGCAGAAACCCCATATGACGTAGACATTGATCCCTGGACCCCATGGGAAACTCCCGCTCTGGGTGATGGTACTTCCTTCCTGGAAACCGCTCCATTACAGTATCCTGATAACAAGGGAGAAAAAATGGATTCCAGCCTCACCTTTAGGTGGAATCAGGTAGCAGATGCAGAAACCTATTATTTTCAGCTTTCGGCCAACTCTGGCTTTACTGACCTTATTGCCAGCGATTCAACTGCCGACAGCCTGTATGCCGTAAGCGGACTGCAAAAAGGAAAGGAATATTACTGGCGAGTACAAGTTCGCAATAATGAAAATATTCTCGGTCCATGGAGTGAGCCCTGGAGTTTTGTGACCGATGTTCCCATCCCTGGCAAAGCTCAGTTGATCTCCGAAATTCCCTCTCCTTCCCGCAGTGATTACATCAATTTTAACTGGAAAAGAGTGCTCTATGCTAACCGCTATGAAATTCACGTGGCTGAAGATGCCAATTTTGAAACAGGCTTAAAAACCTCATCCACTTCCGACACTGTCCGTACCATTTTTGGTACATCAGAAGGCACTAAATACTTTTGGCGTGTGCGTGCAAGTAATATCAGCGGTGAAGGTCCCTGGAGTGAGGTACAGTCTTTTGTATTCATTCTGCCCCCTGACGACCTCCAGATTGCCCACACCAACCCTACCGAAATCAGCCTTCGATGGAGCGATAATTCTGATGTGGAAGAAGGATACATCATCGAGAGAAAAATTGGCGAAGATGGTTCTTTTACAGTGATTGATTCCCTGGAAGCGAATAGCAGAAGCTATGAAGACAGGAGCGTTTCCGGCGATCTACTTTCGTATTCGTATCGTATAAAAGCATACGTTGGTATGGAAAGCTCTCATTACACCACCGCACAAGCCCTCACCGCTGTGAGCAACGAAGAAGAAATGAATGTTCCTTCCGGCTTTAGCATCAGCCAGAATTATCCCAATCCTTTTAATCCTACCACCCAAATACGCTTTGGGCTGGCAACCGCCTCACACGTAAAACTGGAGGTTTTTAATATCGCGGGACAGAAAGTGGATGAACTGGTGAACGAAGCTCGCAGCGCCGGTTTCCATACCGTTACCTTTGACGCACAAAACCTGGCTTCCGGTATTTACATCTACCGATTAGATGCCGGTGATAACATCCTCACCAACAAAATGATTTTGATGAAATAGAAAGTAATTAAAGCCCTCTCTTACTTTCCAAGAATAACAAACCCCGGTTTGCCGCCGGGGTTTGTTTTTGAGGTCTCGGTTCGAATGATGGTGGTTCCTTGGGTACTAAGCCAAGCCATTCATTCTTCCGTTTCTTTAAGAATCAATATTCGCTGGTCATAATAAACAGCGGTTGCATTTCGAAGCTTTTGTAGAAAGGCCGCAAACGGTCTGTGTTATAATGTCTTCCCACATTTACCACTTTCTTTTTACTGGTAACGATATCCACCGGAACGTTGTCGTAGCGACCATTTTTAAGCACTACCAGCCGACCATGAATGTTTTGCAAAATCAGATCCAGTGCCAGGTTTCCATAGGCCATTGGGACAATGGAATCTATCGCATCAGGATCACCACCCCGCACCAGGTATCCCAGTTTTTGGTTGATAATATTCACCTTCTTCCCGTTGTTGAATTTAGGCGAAAGCCGTTTTAGTTCTTCCGATATCAGGTCTCCGATTCCGCCCAGCTTCTTGTGCCCGTAAGCATCTGTAGTGGCATCCTGGAAGATCATCTCGCCGCCATCAAACATGGCCCCTTCCGAAACTAACAACATGGAATAATTGCTGGGGTTTTTCTTACGATCATAGCTCATTAGTTCTGCCAAATTCTCCATCTCAAATTGGTATTCGGGAATCACGCAGCGGTTTGCAGCACCGGCCATAGTTGGCAACATGGCTGTAAAGCCTGCATAGCGTCCAAAAACCTCCATCACCAAAAACCGTTCGTGTGAACCAGCTGAAGTCCGCAGGTTGTTTGCATGCTGTATGGTCCGGGTAACACAGGTACTAAAACCAATACAGTAATCAGTACCGGGTACGTCGTTATCCATTGTTTTAGGGATAGCAATCACTTTTACCCCATGACTGTATAGGTGCACCCCATAGCTCAGGGTATCATCTCCGCCAATAGGTATCAGATAATCGATTCCCACCCATTCCAGATTCTTAAGTACTTCCGGGGTTAGGTCGTTTACCTCTTCTTGGTAATCTTCTTTTAAGAATTCAGGTACTTCCTCTTTTCTCACATGGCTGGGGCGTGTTCGTGAGGTGTGCAAAAAAGTCCCGCCGGTACGCCCTGCCTTGTTTACAATATCCTCGGTTAATTCCAGGAAATTACGGCTGTTATCGTGTTTCTTATCCCGGACTATATCAATTAAACCTGCCCAGCCACGGCGGAAGCCAATCACTTTATATCCTTCCCGAAGCGCACGAATGGTTACTCCACGAATTGCCGGATTCAGTCCCGGCACATCTCCTCCTCCCGTTAAAATTCCTATAGTCCCTTTATACGATTTTTTTCTTGCCATAATTGCTCCGTTAAACCTTGTTTTCATCCACCATACCATTGTAATGTGAAGCAATGATGAAAATGCACGTACCAACCTCTCTCTACTTCATAATATCTTCAAAAATGGATGGTATTAATCAGTATACCTTATCTACCACAAACAGGGGGATTTATGAAAAAGCGAATAGCCATCATCGGTTCTAGCTTTGCGGGATATACAGCAGCAGTGCGCTTAGCGAAACAACTTTCCGGTAATCACGAAATCATCGTCATTGACCGAAAACCGGATTTCGTTTTTTTGCCTTCCTTCGTATGGTATCCTTTCGGATATCGCAATACAGATGACATTTCTTTTGATGCCCGGCCTATTTACGACGAATTAAATATCCGTTTTATCAAAACCAATGTGTATGGCTTTGACCTCGAAGACCAGCTTATCTATACCCCCAAAAAAGATATCTCTTATGATTATCTGCTTATTGCCACCGGGGCACGCCCACGTTATGAAAGTATAAAGGGACTGAAACCCGGCAAGAACTCCTGGTCTATAAGCGACCTCTCTCATGCCAAAGAAACCCGTAAGGCATGGAAGAAATTTTTAATGAATCCGGGTTCTATGGTGATTGGAGCCGCCCAATGGGCCGGTTACTTTTTTGCCGCATACGAGTTCTTACTTAACACTCTGTATCATCTCGATAAAAACCATTTATTGGATGACCTTACGGTTCACTTTATCACCCCGGAACCTTATCTGAGCCATTTTGGAATTGGCGGTCTGGGTCACGATCCGGACAACTGCCGGCATCTTTTTGAAATGCTTGGCGTTAACTGCCACATAAATACTGAAATCCATCAGGTCAAACCTTCTGAAGTGGTGCTCGAAAATGGAGAACACCTACCTTCTGATTTCACCATGATTATCCCGCAGTTTATAGGGGTTGATGCGGTCCGTACTACCAGAAAACTGGCAGATGAGCATGGATTGATAAAAGTAACCGATGAATTCTATCACCCCAAATATCCTAATGTTTATGCTGCAGGGGCATCGGTTTCTATCCCACAAGCTCACGAAACTCCTATAGGATTGGGTGTACCCCGTACTCAAAAGATGTCGGAATTAATGGCACGAACCGCTGCTTTAAACATTGCTGCTGATATACAGGGAGGCGTACGACATAAACTTACCACTGAAGAACTGTATCAACAATGCCAGTTTGATATGGATCACCTGAGCCGTATGATTTTCGGAGAAGAGCGGCCTGGTAAGGACACCTTACATCTCATTGAAAAAGGCTCTCAGGAAAAATGGGCCAATATGACCCTTAAACGGTATATAGAAGCTTCATTTACCGAAGAATATTTGAGCACCATCCCTTGATAATACCAACACATTTTTACCATCATGCATAATGAAACCGTCTTTGTCCTATGAAAATATCGCAAGTGATATTAAAAAGACTATTGCGCTTATCCTTGCAGGCGGCAGAGGCGTCCGGCTTAAAGAACTAACAGACTGGAGAGTAAAACCTGCTGTTCCATTTGGCGGAAAGTACCGCATTATCGATTTCGTTCTGTCCAATTGCGTGAACTCCGAGATACGCAAAATTGGAATTCTTACCCAATATAAGTCACAATCCCTGATCCGGCATGTGATGCGAGGCTGGGAACTGTTCCATGCTGAACTCGGGGAATTTATTGAATGCGTACCCGCTCAACAAAGGCAAGGCGATGATTGGTATAGCGGAACAGCCAATGCCATCTACCAGAATATGGACCTGATTTATTACCATCGTCCAAGCTACGTGCTTATCCTTGCCGGTGATCATATTTATAAAATGGACTATCGCAGTTTGTTAGCCTTTCACACTCAGAATGAAGCTGAACTTACCATAGCATCTACTTATGTTCCTATAAATGAAGCCTCACGTTTTGGAGTGATGGAAACCAATCAAAAGTACCGGGTTACAGCTTTCAATGAAAAACCAGAAGCCCCTTCCACAAGCCCCCATCACCCTGACTATGCCCTGGCTTCAATGGGCATTTACGTATTTAATACTGATTTTCTCAAAGAAGTTCTCTACAAGGATGCCAAGGACATTCAATCCGATCACGATTTTGGCAGAAACATCATCCCCTCACTCATTAATGATCATCGGGTATATGCCTTTCCCTTTTTCGATTTTCAGCAAAACCAAAGTCTTTATTGGAAAGATGTAGGTACTGTTGACGCCTATTGGAAAGCTAGCATGGACCTAATTGGGGTATCTCCAGAATTAAACCTGTACGATGCAGACTGGCCTATCCGAACCGCAGCAAATAATTACCCACCGGCAAAATTTGTTTTTAATGATCCCGACCGGCAGGGAAAAGCCGTAGACTCTATTGTAGCAGAAGGCTGCATCATATCAGGTGCCTCGGTCACACACTCAGTGCTATCCAACAATGTACGTGTTGAAGAACACTCGACAGTTGATAACTCCATCCTGCTGCCAAACGTAGTTATTGGCCCCAACTGCCGCATCAAAAATGCCATTATTGATAAAGAGTGTCGCGTTCCACAAGGAACCGTCATAGGCGAAGACCCGGAAGCCGATGCACGTGATTACGACCTCAGCCCGGAAGGGGTAACCCTGGTGGAACCGGAAATGCTTGGGCAGCAGATTCATCAGATCGAATGATAAGGGCTATTAAACCAGCTAATTCCAATTATTTACTTGTTAATACGCTGAGCTTCCGTATTTTTGGCGCATGATCAAAGGACGCGTCATACAATCTACCGGCAGCTGGTATCACGTAGATACCGGTGAAGAAAAAATCATAGAATCTCGCCTTCCGGGCCGTTTCCGGCTTAAGGAGCAACAGGTAACCAATCCTATAGCTGTGGGTGACTGGGTTGATCTATCTATGAACGAAGATGGTACCGGCTCCATTGAACACATTCATGAGCGCAAAAACTATATTACGCGGCAAGCCACCCATGGCAAACGCGGCGAACAAATCCTGGTATCCAACCTGGATGCAGCCTGCGTGGTTCAATCCATAAAAAAGCCAAAACTCAAAGAAGGCTTTATCGACCGTTTCCTGGTAACCTGTGAAGCTTATGAAGTACCCCCTTTGATCATCATCAACAAGATGGACCTGGCCAAAAGCGGCGGCATTGCCTTTGCCGAGGAGCTTACCGACTTGTACCAGGATCTTGGATACTCTATCATCACCACCAGCATACACGATGAAGCTTCGGTTGAAGAACTCAAGGAATTTCTTACAGATAAAACCTCGGCATTTATCGGGCCATCTGGTGTAGGTAAAACCAGTTTAATCAATACCATTGATCCTGCATGGGATTTTAAGGTAGCAGCCGTATCAGACTACTCCAACAAAGGCAAGCATACCACCACCTTTGCCCGGCTCATTCCACTTGAAATAGGCGGTTACATTGCCGACACCCCGGGGATCCGGGAATTTGGCCTGGTTGATATTGAGCCATGGGAATTGTCCCTTTACTTCCCTGAAATGCTTGAACCAAGGCAGCACTGCAAATTTCATAACTGCACCCACCATCATGAGCCAAAATGCGGGGTAGCCGAAGCCTTCGAAAATGGGGAAATTGCTGCCAGCCGCTATCACTCGTATCTGAATATGCTCGAATCCCTGTAAATTATTTTTGCTCTTGCCACTACAGGGCTGTACTTCTCCTAAATATTACACATATTCACTTGTCATATAACAAATATCAAGGAGAACCCATGTTTACTGCTATAAAAAAACACATAACCCTGTGGTGTACTTTAACCGCTGTTCTGATCACCACGTCTACTTCTCTTCATGCTCAGGTCAATAACATTGGAGCATTCCTGCGTGCTGGAGCTGAAGATGCTACCATCCTTACAAAAGCCTATCTCAAGCCTTTTCCTACCGGCTTCGGTACTGGTTTGAATGCGGGATGGAATGAATCTGCTACTGCTAAAAATACCCTTGGATTCAGCTTACAAATTCGTCCTTCGGTTGCTCTTGTTCCAGGCTCTGCACAGAAATTTGATATCTCTGAGCTTGATTTGAACAAGATAGTTGTAGCCGATGGCGAAGATCCTGTAACCCCAACCATTGCAGGTAATGACAAGCAAGGTCCTTTACTGGAGATTTATGAAAACAGAAACAACCAAAACCGAAAATTGGGAGAATTCAACATGCCGGCCGGAAGTGGGGTTTCTGCTATTCCTGCTCCCATCGTACAAGCCAGTATCGGTTTACTTAAAGGTACTTCTTTGGCCGTACGGTTTTTCCCTCAAACCGAAATTGGTGATTACGGAAGTTTTGGGGTACTCGGTGGTGCGGTAAAGCATAACCTGAATCAATGGCTACCTGGTGGTGACTTTTGGCCGGTTGATGTATCCGTTATGGCAGGATTTAATCGTATAGATATTGATGGAGACCTGACTCTGGATCCAGAAGGCATAAGAAATCCAAACGATCCCTCACTTGTAGAAAATCCAAACCCTGATTTTGATGATCAACAGCTAACCACTACTACCAATGCATTTGTATTTAATGCTTTGGTTGGTAAATCACTGCCCTTCATTTCCGTTTATGGCGGCGTTGGTTATCAAAAAGCTTCCTTCGATCTTGAGATATCCGGAGATTATCCGGTAAACACCGATGTAGCCGGACAGACATTCTACAATGTGCTTACCGATCCCGTCTCTTTTGGCATTGATAGTGAGAGCAATGTACATATGCTGGGAGGCTTTAGCCTTAATCTGGGCCTTTTTGCCTTTTATGGAGAAGTAACTTTAGCTGATTATTTTACCGCTAATGCAGGAGTAGGTATTAGTTTCAGATAGGCTTAGATCCCAAAAAGCGCTCAATTGCATGAACTAAACCACCCTGCACTGAAAGTGCAGGGGTTTGGTTGGGGACTGAAAGTCCCGGTCGCTCCACCATCTCGGTCATCCAGAGGGTACCCCCGATGGACCTTGCATTTTGCGGAGCATCTTCAACCAATTTCCTGAACTATATTTCCAGTGGCTCATGCGCTATTGCCACTGGTTGGTTGGCAATCATTTCTTGGCTAAGGTTCTTCAGCGGTAGCTTCTGAATGACCCCATGATCTTAGCCATTAGATTTTTTAGGAATACTAAAGTGCTGCACTAAAAGTGCAGGGTTTTTAACCCGGGGCTGGGACCAATAAAAAAGCCCCGTTTTTCAAAATCGGGGCTTTTTGTTTTAGAGATATGAAATAGAAAATTAAACAACCACTTCTTCCCCGGCCAGTACAGGATTTTCTACAGGAAGATCCGATTCAATCAAACCATCACGCAGGCGAACAATGCGCCGGGCGTGATCGGCAATTTCCTGTTCGTGCGTCACCACAATAATGGTATTTCCCTGCCGGTAGAGTTCTTCAAACAACATCATAATTTCTTCCCCGGTTTTGGTATCCAGGTTACCGGTAGGCTCATCGGCAAGAATAATGGATGGATGGTTCACCAAGGCACGGGCAATAGCCACACGCTGGCGCTGTCCACCTGAAAGTTCATTTGGTTTGTGATCCACACGGTCACCCAATCCAACACGGGTCAATACTTCGCGGGCCCGTTCTTTTCGTTCGGATGATTTCATCCCCGAATAGATCAGCGGAAGCTCGGCATTTGCCAAACATGAGGTACGTGGCAGCAAATTAAAGGTCTGAAATACAAAACCAATTTCGCGGTTTCGTACTTCGGCCAGTTCCGCATCATCCATATGGCTTACGTTATTTCCGTTTAGAAAATAGTCGCCAGTGGAAGGCGTATCCAGGCATCCAATCATATTCATTAGCGTAGATTTTCCAGAGCCGGAAGGCCCCATGATGGCGATATATTCATTTTCTTTCACGTCGAAGCTGACCCCGGCCAGGGCATGCACTTCGGTCTGCCCCATTTGATACACTTTTGTAAGGTCTGTAATCTGGATAACTGCTTTTTTAGTACTCATCGCTCTGCTACTTAGTTGTTGTTTGAGGCTGCTGGGTTGTTATTCACCGTAACCTGGTCACCATCTTCCAGCACGGTTGACAATACACGGTAACTTCCGGTTACAATTTCTTGTCCGGCTTCCACACCCGATAATATTTGGGTATGGGTATTGTCACTGATACCGGTTTTTACTTCTTTTCTGATGGCTTTGCCGTCTTCAACTACAAAAACCACTTTTCGCATATCCTCTCGTTCTATCATCAGCCCTTCTTCCTGATCGCTGGCTAAGGTTGCCTCAGCTTCCTGGGAATTTTGACTGGTGGTATCACTTGAGTTCTTATTATTAGCAAAATCTCGTACGGTAACCGACTGAATGGGAACTGATACCACATTCACAGCCGTCTGGGTCTCAATATCTACGGTGGCAGACATTCCCGGTCTGAAGTTTGGAATAAAAGATTCGTCCGGATCTTCTCCGGCTTCTGTTCTTACCAATTTTTCTGAGGTATTATCAATATTATGTGGTGTGGCAATACGAACCTTTACTTCATAATTCGTTACCTGTTCGTTAGTTCCACTTCCCGTTATCAAAGCAGAATTGGCTATCTCCGTTACTACCCCATTAAACTGCCGGTCAGGGTAGGCATCTACTTCGATGCGGGCGGTATCGGCAAAATCTACGTTTACAATATCGTTTTCATTTACTTCTACCAAAACTTCCATCTGGTCAAGCAGCGAGACGCGCATCATGTCGGTACCGGCCATCTGGGCATTACCCAAAACACGTTCACCTTCTTCAACAGCAAGACCGGTAATGGTACCATCTTGTGGCGCACGAATAACCGTTTGCTCCAGTTCTTCTTTAGCTTGTCTTAATTGAGCTTCGGCACTTTGGACCTGGTACTCTGCCGCATTCAGGCTGGCTTTTTCTGACTCATATTCCGATTTGGATTGAATGTAGTCCATCTCAGAAATTACGTCCTTATTATACAGTTCCTGATCCCGCTGATAAGCTGCTTCAGCTCTGATTAAAGCGGCACGGGTTTGCTCCAAACGGGCTTTTTGAGTTAACAAAGCCGCATTCAAATTGTCAATATTGGCTTGGTAAATATCGGGTTTGATACGAACCAACAAGTCGCCACGGCGGACAAAGTCACCCTCATCCACAGCCAGTTCGATGATCTCTCCCGAAACATCGGGACGAATAATCACTTCTACTTCTGGCTGTACCTTCCCGGAAGCAGATACCAGTTGTGTGATGGTTTTAAGTTTTGCCGTGGCAGTTTCTACCTGTACGCCCGAATCGGCATTACCAATTACCCCGGTAAAACGCAGTACCAAACCTGCAATGATGATGAAGCCCAGAAAACCGCCAATCCAGATCAGCAGTCGTTTGGTGGATGATTTTTTCTTGGTTGCCATGTTTTTTGTTCCCTATCCTTTTAGTGAATAAAATGCCCTAATTAAAAGAAACTGTTTCCCCGTTGAGTTTACCCAGGTAGTAATCCAGCAGTTTTTCCTGAAAAATGAGATTGAAGATTGCCTGGGTATAATCCGATTGCGCCGTCACATAACTGGCTTGTGCATCACTCAGCTCGATAAGCGTGCTGGAACCTACATTGTAGCGTTCCTGCTGGGTTTCAAATGCTTTCTCGCTGGCGCGGAGTGATTTCTCGGCTGCATCCAATTGTTTAACGTATGAAGTGTAATCGTTGTAGGCCTGCGCCACTTCCTGAATAACCTGCAGCTTGGAATTGTCGTAACTCAGCTCAGCATTTTTTAACTGTATTTTTGCAGACTGAATGCTGTTCATACGATTCCAATTCTGGAAAATTGGTACGTTTATTGAAAAACCAATCGAACGGTTTACTTGCTGATCAAAAAACTGATCACTAAAATCAACCTCTACAAATTCATCATTTTCGTTTCTAATGGCATACTGATCACTATAACGGGAAGAAATATCAGCACTTGCTGAAATGGTAGGATACAAACTCCCTTGTGCGATCTTAAGCTGGTACTGCAGGCTTTTAATATTAGCGATCTCACTCTTTAAATCAGAGCGATTTAATAAAGCCTGATCTATGAGCTCGTTAATGTTATAAGTTGCATTAATACTCTTTTGAACCTGTGATTCCACAGCAGGAGTCTCAAACTCGTATTCCCCTAAGGGATCAATCTGAAGCTGTCTAATAAGCACCAACTTGCTGAACTTTAAGCTATTTTCTTGTTGGGTTACACTTAGTTCATCATTTGCCACCTGGGCCTCTTGGTTGTAAAGATCAACCGTAGGCCGGGAACCAACTTCCACTTGTGCCTGAACTTGTTCAAGTTGTTTTGTTGAGTTTTCCAAGTTTTGTTTGGCAATTTCTAACAACTCTATATCCAAAAGTACTTGCAAATACCTGGAAGCAGTATTAAAAATTACTTCTTCTCTCGCTCTTTGAACTTGCTCCTCATAAGATAATTTAGCTTGCTGGCTCTGGCGCAAACTATTTATGTTATTAAATCCATCAAAGATGGTAAGCTGCGCACCAACTCTTCCACTCATTCCTTTTGAGGTAACGTCCACAAAACTTACCAAATCCTCTACAAACTGTTGTCCGGAAGTACGAGAACCACCAAAACTTCCAGAAACTGATGGCAAGAAATCTGCATATTCACTTTTGATATCGGCGTTGGCTAAATCCAGGTTATTCTTTGCCTGTTTTAGCTGGTAATTATTTTCAAGCGCTATATCTATTGCTTCCTGGAGAGTGATGGTACGTACATCCTGTGCAGTAGCGGAAGGCTGAATTAACAGCAGTGATGCGAGTACAAAAAAGGTAGATGAAAGTATTCTTTTCATAATGAAATTATTTTGATTAGTCGGGTTGGTACACGAAGTGAGCCAAAAATAGTTACAATTAATTTCTACTATTTTTGGCTTTTATATCCTTTTACAGGATAACACTAAATTGTTGTAAACTTTAGCCTACTCGGGGCGTTCTCTTTGCTTCAGCTCATGGATTTTATCATCCAGAAAATCCATTAACATACTCAACCCTTTCCGAGTAAGAATGCGTTTTATTTCTTTGGATAATGCCGAATCAGAACTTTCTCCCCGATAGGCTGTAGTGTTTGATGATGAATAGCCCCCTTTTCTTTTGGACCCCAACAAAAAACCTGCAATAATAGATGCCCCTACTACCGGAAGTGGATACTTACGAATAATATTTTTTGGATCAAGACTGGAAGATACCCCTTCTTTCACATCATCAATTGAATCGTCGATCCCCTCTTGCAATCGGGTAAGTTCGTCTTCAAGTTCTTTTTTTCTTTTCTCTAATTTTGAAAGTTTTGCTTCAGCCATGGTCTTCAGATTCTTTATTGATATTCTTATGAACAGGAAGAGATTTGGTAGCCGGTTCTTGCATAATGTCGGTGTCCTTTTCTTCTTCCTTGGAGTCCAACATTTCAGCTAAAATTTGTTCCTGTATGCGATTCATAATTGATTTAGGCTTCCCAAAAATCAGATAGAGGCCCAGTAATAAAAATGGAGTTGATACTATAAGGTATCCGGCCCAGCGTTCTTCTAACACTTCTCCCAGATATATCGCCAAAGCCGTCATGCCAAAAACAATTCCAATGCCCAATATCAGGTAGCCGGCCAGCTGCTGTATAGACTTCCCTATCACACGCGTGGCTTTATCCCCAAAATCGAGCATAGTAAGCTCAATGCGGGTCTCGATATATTCTTTAAATTCCCGCGTTACATTTTTTATCCGCCTTCCAAAATCATCCATAATTACTTTCAGTGGTCTGAAGTAAATATTTTGGCTGCTATAAAACCAACAGCAAGTCCTACGGCTACAGAAGCTATGGGATACCTGCGAATGGTGTCTTCCGTCTGATCTTTCATTTCATTGAGGCGCTTCTCCATCTCTTCTTCGGTAATAATCTCGCGGCCTTTATCTATGGCCCGGTCCAATCGTTCGTTCAGGTTTTGTATGATTTCTTCGTTCATGATGCCCTTGATTATTTAGCTATGTTGAGATAATTGCACTCTCTTTCATAGCTTTTATTTAATTGTTGAAAGCAATTCAATATAACAAATTGAAAGAGATGCATAAATCATTCCATCACAAAATGTTATTCGTAGCGCAAACTTTCTATAGGGTCCAGCCTGGATGCTTTATAAGCGGGATACACTCCAAATATCAACCCAACAATAAGCATTCCAAAAAAACCACCGGCCACTGACCATAACGGAACAACCGGCTCCGTCTCAATCCAGACGGCCATCAAGTTGCCTACCCCTACACCCAGTATCATCCCAATAACTCCACCAATCTGGCAGATAAAAATGGTTTCCATCAAAAACTGGCTTACAATGGCTTTACTGGTAGCTCCAACGGCTTTTCGAATACCAATCTCACGGGTCCGTTCCGAGACCGATACCAGCATAATATTCATTACGCCAATCCCGGCACCTAACAAAGTGATAAGACCAATGGCAAAGCCTCCCATGTAGAGAGCGCCAGTGAAGGAGTCAAAAGTTCCGGCCAGGGAGTCATTGGTAGATATCTCAAAATTGTTGTCTTCCCCGGGTTGTACTTTTCGGATTACCCGCAAAATTCCGGTCAATTCATCAATGGTTTTATCGATGAAAGTAATGGCGGGGGCCCTCACTTGTATACTTATGTTTCGGTTTCCTCCGTAGGCATTTAAAGCTGTGGTGTAGGGAATTAACACAAAATTGTCAAAGGACTGACCAAAAATTTGTCCTTTTGCTTCTAAAATTCCCACTACACGGTAAGGCTTGCCATCAAAGCGAATTTCCTTACCCACCGGGTATTCATTTTTGAATAACACATCCTGCACATCTTTCCCAATAATCACCACGTTGCGTGCATATTGAACATCATCCGGAGTAAAATTGCGCCCGTCTTCCAGATCGTAGGAATTATTTAGCAGGTAGTTCTCATTACTACCCACCACCCGTACATTGGGTTCGGTTTCCTCTTCATTATGGGAAATCTCTGACACTCCGAAAGTCTCGTCAGGGCTCATAGATTGTCCGATTTGCATCCGGTCTTCCAGCTGCTCTGCCGTTACAAAGTCAATGTCTTTCCTGTTTCTGATCTCGTCACTCAAACCGCCCATCTGCACCGCCGGGGTTTTGGAAACATTGATAACGTCTGTCCCCATGATACTCATGGTATTCTTGAAATAATTATCGAGTACTGCTACGGCCGTGGTAGAAACAATCACCGAGAAAACGCCAATCACCAAAGCCAATAATGTCAAAAATGAACGAAGCTTATTGGCTTTCAGGGCGTCGTATGCTTGTTTTGTAGTTTCTGCTATATGCATAATGGCTTATTCAAATCTTAGTGATTCAATGGGATCAGACTTGGCGGCCCGGTAAGCAGGGATAAATCCAAAAATCACCCCTACGATCGTACAGATACTAAATCCAAGAAATACGACTCCTACATTCATAACGGCAACAAAGACCTCGTTAATTAAAACGGTGATAATACCTGCAAGGGCTACGCCAATTATTCCCCCTAAAAGGCAAATCGCAATGGCCTCTAACAAAAACTGGGTAAGAATTTCCCATGCTTTTGCCCCCACCGCTTTCCGAATACCAATTTCTTTGGTCCGCTCCCGAACGGATACAAACATAATGTTCATCACACCGATCCCCCCTATCAACAGGGAAAGTCCGCTTAAGATAAAGCCAACGGCATAAATGCCCGCCTTCATCCCCTCCAACTGTTCTTTGAATGCTTCCGGCTTATTGAGGGCAAAGTCGTTGTCTTCGGTTGCCTCAACCTGCCTGATCCTTCGCATAATGCCCTCCAGCTCATATTCCCCTTCCCTCAGGGTTTGTTCATCAGGAAACTGCACTCCAATCTGAATCCCACTCCTTAAGCCATAAATATGTTCATAAGCTGAAATGGGTATGATGATGCGGTTGTCGGTATCTTCCAAACCTAAAAACTTACCTTGTTTTTCCAGAACACCTACTACCGTAAACCGTTGCCCTCCAACTCTTATTTGCTTGCCGAGAGGGTTTTCAAATTCAAACAAAGCTTCCATCAATGAATGGCCAATAACCGCAACTTTCGATCCCGAACGGACCTCTTCCTGCACAAACATTCGTCCCTCGGCAATATCCAAACCCTGTAGCTCAAGGTAATTTGATGTAGCCCCGTTGAGTCCGACATTTTCTGCCGTTTTTTCCTGGTAACGAATGTTGGTGTACCTGCTGGCAGAAGCGGCCACATGCTCAGCTAATTCGCTGTAGTCACGTATCCGGTCCACGTATTCCATTTTCATTTCACGGCGGTTACGGTATTCCCACCACTTATACTCACCACCCATACCCCATGGCCATTTTTCTACATATACTACATTCTGCCCCATCATAGCCATGCTTTTCTCAAACGTAACATCCATACCGGTTGTAACGGCATCCACAATGGTTACCATGGTTATTCCGATTATGATACAAAGTGCGGTGAGGGTAGATCGGATCTTATTGGTTCGGAGTGCCCCAAAAGCAATTTTAAACCCCTCTGTAAAACTATTTAGTATTCTCATGAATTTGGTTGATTAAACGGATGGGTAGCTTACGAAAGAAAATCACTTTCGTTTCAAAATAAAAAAGCATTTTCCCTGACAACTCTTTCTTGTGCCAAGATAGTAAGTGCTACTATAATTTTCAGTTTAGTTGCTGTAAAAAACTTTGTAGTAATCTATAAATACAATCTTACAAGTTGCCTTTTATAGATACAGCGATTATTTACTACTTTAAATCAAAAAAATAACACCATGAAATTAGACGTACTTGTATTTGCTTCTCATCCTGATGACGCCGAATTAGGCAGCGGGGGTACCATTGCAACTTTGACCTCTCAGGGCAAAAAAGTGGGGATCGTAGACTTAACAAAAGGTGAGATGGGCACCCGGGGCACAGAAAAGACACGTGCCAAAGAAGTGGAAACCGCTTCTGATATCTTAAATATTTCTTACCGTGAGAATCTGGATCTTGGCGATTCACTTATTCCAAATACACGGGAGAACCAATTAAAAATTATTGAACAAGTGCGTCTTACCCGTCCCCATATTTGCCTGGTGGGGGCTCCTTTTGATCGTCATCCAGATCATGGCAAAGGAACCGCCTTGGCTATTGACGCTCTTTTTTACAGCGGGTTGAAGAAAATCGAGACTTTCGATACTTCCGGAAATCCTCAAGAACCCTGGCGACCAGCCCACATCTTACATTACATGCAGGACCGTCCTTTTGAACCGGACTTTGTATTTGATATATCTAAACATTGGAACACCAAGCAAAAAGCTATGCTGGCTTATGACACCCAGTTCAATGTTTCTGACTTAGGCGATGAGCCCGAAACCTATATCTCATCACAAAATTACTTCAAGCAGATGGAAGCACGTGCCCGACTCTATGGGCATCTGGCCGGCTTTGAGTTTGGCGAACCCTTTCAATACTACCTCAAACCGGCTCCTTTGCAAAGCATGAATGTATTTTTTGAGAGTGAACCTAAGCGTTAATGTATTTCCGGCCTTTTAACCAATACCTGTATAGATTCTCCTCACCTTACCGATACTGTCTTTAAAAAGGATGCCTAAAGTTTTTCTGAATTCTTCCGATAATATTGCTTTATGAATATGTACGAAACCGTTGCCCTTTTCCTGCAACAGAAGTTTTCTTCCCTGAATCATGATTTCCAGGAGGTATCCCGGAAGTTTCAGCTCATTTCAGTACCAAAGAACACTTTATTACTGGAAGCAGGTGATAATGAGTCGGAGCTTCGGTTTCTAAGCAAAGGAACAGTCCGTGAATTCTATGCCACGGCCGAAAAAGAAGTGAATATCAATTTTTATACGAAGCCACAGTTTATAACAGATTTGCTGGCGTTCACCAACCAACAAAAAACCAAGAAATATCAGCAAACATTAAGTGAGGCGGAAATTTTGGTGATGCACAAGTCAACCTTCAATGGCTTACTTGAGCAACATCAATGTGGTAAATCGCTGATTGATGAAACATTCAGAAAACTCTTAAAACATCAACAGGAACAAGAATTTAACAGACGTACCAAAAGCCCGGAAGAACAATATCAATACATTTTGGATAACAAAGCAGATTGGCTGCAATCTATTCCGCAGTATCAGATAGCTTCCTATCTGAATATTACCCCTGAGACTCTCAGTCGAATTCGGGGGCGTTTGTCTTCCACCCCGATAACTGGCTGACTTATGGATGCAGATTCCAGTGAATACCCTTCTTGATTCAAATCAATGTAAAAGAGAGAGGGTCCGCATTACCTTGGCGCATTATCTAACAAATAACGAACTATGCTTAAAATACATCAGCTTAGAAATGCGACCATTGTCCTGGAAGTAAACGATCAGAAAATACTGGTTGATCCCATGCTGGGAGATCAAGCCTCCATGCCCCCTTTTGCTTTTATCCGCTACAAAGCCCACAAAAATCCCACGGTTCCCTTACCCAATAATGCCGATGAAACCCTGAAAGATATCACGCATTGTGTTATCACTCACAACCATCCCGACCACTTAGATAATGCTGGAGAAGCCTTTCTGAAAGAACACGATATCCCCGTGTGGTGTAGCTACAAGGATGTAGAAACTTTTAAGAAGCGCGGTTTGAGGATTAAACAACCGGTTAAATATTGGAAGAAAAGTGACTTTGCCAAAGGCACTATTGAGGGCATACCCGCTCGCCACGGATATGGGATGGTAGCCAAGCTACTGGGCAACGTGATGGGCTTTTATATACAATTTCGGCATGCACCTTCTGTATATCTTACCTCCGATACTATTTATACGCGGCCTGTAAATTATGTACTCAGCAAATATAAACCCGCTGTATGTGTAGTGCCCGGAGGACTCGCTCGCTTCGATCTGTTCAAACATCTGATCATGAATGAAAATGACCTGCTTAATTTTACAGATCACGCCCCGGGAAAAGTTATCATTAATCATCTGGAAGCTATAAACCATTGCCCTGCTACCCGGGCAGGATTGCGGGATTTATTTGATCAAGCCGAATTGGAGAACAAAGTCCTGATTCCTGAAGACGGAGAAAACATGCTTTTTAAGAGTAAACTAAATGGCCACAAAACGCTTGCCTAAGTAAAAACCTGTAGTTTTTATTGTAATGATATCTTAAAATGGATTTCTTCTAAGGCCTGTTAGTATTGTATATATTTGAACTTCTTTATTATTCAACTTCCAAAATCCTGATTCACTTTGTCTGTATTCGCGGTAAGTCTTCCCTTTTTGAACGAGATCGTTGCGCTCTTTTTGGTAAGCGTGCTCATCGCTTACATATGCTATAAAATCAAACTGGTACCTATTGCCGGTTTTTTACTGGCTGGGGTGATTATCGGACCCAATGCACTTGGTTTGGTACAAGACCAAGCCCTGGTAGACACTTTAGCCGAAATCGGCATTATCCTTTTGCTATTTACTATTGGTATTGAATTCAGCCTCGAGAAACTGGCCCGCATACGAAATGCAATCCTGATTGGGGGAGGTTTACAAGTAACCCTTTCTGTAGCAGCCGTAGTTGGTGTGCTGGCTTTATTTCAGGTGGATTGGAAAGTAGCCGTGTATACAGGCTGCCTGGTGGCCTTGAGTTCTACAGCCATCGTATTGGGACTACTGAGTGAACAAGGCAAAACGGATACCCCAAAAGGCAGGCTTTCTCTGGCGGTGCTCATTTTCCAGGATCTGGCCATCATTGCTATGGTACTGCTGGTGCCCATCCTTTCCGGAGAAAGCGAATCGATCACTGATGTATTTATCGTTTTAGGGAAGGCCATTGCCCTGATTGCACTTGTTGTTTTTGCCGCACGGAAGATTGTCCCATGGATCTTGGAAAAAGTAGCCCAAACCCGGCGGCAAGAACTTTTCCTGTTAACCGTTATGGCCATCTGTTTTGGAACCGCGGCCCTCACTAACCTGGCTGATGTTAGTTTGGCTCTCGGAGCTTTCCTGGCCGGTTTGGTAGTAAGTGAAAGCCACTACAGCGATCATGCCCTCAGTGAGATCCTGCCTCTCAAAACTATTTTCAATGCGGTATTCTTCGTTTCCGTAGGTATGTTGCTGGATCTTCAATATGTGATTGATCACCCTTTCTTGTTATTGGGCATTGCCGTTGGAGTTTTGTTACTCAAGTTTGTTATCAGTTCTATCAGTTTGCTTGTACTGGGATACCCCGTCCGGGTAGCAGCCGCAGCGGGATTGGTGCTCGCTCAAATCGGGGAATTCTCTTTTGTTCTGGAGCGGGCAGGACGTACCGCCGGCCTTACCCCGGGCGGCTTTGGAGAATTAGGCTCCCAAACATTCATCGCCGTATCTGTTTTACTGATGCTGCTTACCCCACTCTTTTTAAAAGTTGCCCCGCAAATAGGCGATTTATTAGGCAAAACTCCTTTGGGTAAAATTGGGAAAAGCAGACGCGAACCCGAAGATCAATCTCCTTCCCCGGATCTCGAAGACCATGTGATATTAGTTGGCTACGGACCGGCCGGACGCAATCTCGCCAAAGTCTTTAAGGACACCGGGATTCCATTTATTGTGATTGAGATGAATCCTAAATCTGTAAATGAGATGCGGGCCAACGGCATTAATGCGGTGTATGGAGATGCTTCCAGGGCTCCCATTTTAGAGCACGCCAAAATTGTGAAAGCTAAACTCTGTGTGGTAGTCATTAACGACCCAAGGGTAACGCCGCGTATTATTAAACTGGCCAACTACCTCAACCCTACCATCGAGGTCATTGCCCGAACCAGATATCTCTCCGAGGCTGAAGTGCTTAAAAAAGCCGGTGCTCACAACGTAGTTCCTGCAGAGATGGAAACAACCGTTCGCCTGTTCTCAAACGTACTGCGTGCTTATCGTATTCCTGAGGAGGAAATTGAGCAGCATATCCGTGAACTTCGCAAAGAAGACTACCAGATCATGCGAGGCAGTATTCGGGAGGCCCACCTAATGGTATTGCGTGGATTGGATGAAGAAGGCTTGCATACCCGTGCTGTAGTTGTTCGCGAAGGATCGCTGGCCGCAGATAAATCACTGGCCGAACTGATGCTACGAAACAAATACGAGATTACAGTGCTTACCGTTAATCGAGGCAATAAGAATATTGGGAATCCCGCTGGGGAATTTACACTCAAGCCCGGCGATCGATTGGTGATGGTTGGCCTTGCCGAACGCTTCGCGGAAGCCGCAGAGATTTTCCGGGAACCTACCATGCCTGATGAATTGAAAGAATCTTAAAAAATCCTTTTGAACAAACCGTTATGCACTGAAAGCATGACTTGTCCTGAGCCACCTACCAAATGATCCTATGGATCATACTCTCGTTCCATAGGAACGTTTGATATATAGAAGCAATAAGAATTAGATGTCGAAAATTTTCGCCCGGATGGCTTTTTGTCATGAAGGAACATCCAGAAAATTGGGCAAGAATTCACCCCTGCATATTGCCATTCCACTTTCATGGATTTACACAATATTTGAGCGTTGACACAGCACTAGTATGCTTCACTGAAAGTACAAATGTCTAATTTAGCTGGAACCTATAAACTCTCTCAATTCTCCTTTTGATAATGCCCCGGCATTTCTCTTTACTTCTTTCCGGTTTTCAACAAGAATCAAATTGGGCAAGCCTTTAACCTGAAATTTTTTGGCAATCTCAGGATGTCTTACCGTATCAACTTTTACAATCAGGCAATCCACCTCTCCGGAAGCGGCCAATTGCTTTAGTGGTTCATTCATCATGATACATGGACCGCACCATTCGGCCCAAAAGTCTATCAAAACCCGTTCCCTACTCCGCAGTAATTGTTCCAGTTGTATCTCATCCACTTCATGAATCATATTTTTTGCAAAGGATTCTTCGGCTTCCTCTTCCTTTCCATCAAAAAGTGCTCGTTTAAGAGCTGCAAAAGGCCATCGAATCATGGCGATGCTGTTGCTTATCATCAATACCAAAAACAGGACTAAATATCCCAAAAACCTAATTGGATAGAGATGATATTTCCCGGAAGCAGATTGAATCCAAACTTCCAGTTTATTCAGGTTGATGATAAGATTGTTTGTATCGAACAAATTTACTCCGGTTAATTTCGTTTTGTTGATTGTTTGTACTTACCCAAGCATTTGTTGCCCGATCATCCCCAATAAAAAACCCAATACCGCACCCAATGAAGGCGCCCAGTGCCGCTGCATAGTTGCTTTAGGTGCTATATCTTTAAAAACGAGGTAGAGGATTCCTCCGGCGGCAAAACTCATAATAGAAGCGGTTAGTACATGCTGATCTTGCAAAAAGTAAAAGCCAATGGTAGCCGCAACCGGACCTAACAAACTTATACCAAACAATAGTGAGAGGATGGTCTTGGGTTCTATCTGATCAGACAAAATTTCCCGAAATGAATTAAATCCCTCTGGCAGGTTCTGTGCTGCGATAAATAAAGCCAGCAGAATAGCTGCATTTTCATTGGTTGCAAACAAAGCGCCCAAGGCCAGGGCCTCAGGAATGAAGTCCATCAGCATGGCCATAAACTGCGCTTTATTTCCTCCTTTATTGCTCAGATAAGCATCTACTGCACTGAATATCACTCCACCGGCCAGAAAGGTAATGCCCAACGCAGTCGTCGACAGCGTTTTAATGCCCTCGGGGGCCAAGGAAAAAGCAACGGCCGCAACTAAAATGCCGCCACCGAAAGCCATTACCCCGTGAATCCATTCATCTTTATGTCTTGACTCTACGGTTTGCTCATAGCGAGCAATTAGCCCGCCAATGAAAGCCGTCAGGCCTGCCAGCCAGGAAAACAGCAAAATGGAAATAATTTGACTCATTTAATCAGTTTTTAGTTTAGAAGGTTTTGAAACGATTATCATTAGGAACTTGATTCATCGACAGGATTATGTTGATTAAACTCAATAGAATACATTCCAATTTAAACGTAACACAAAATCGCAGCGATCACAGTTCCAGGCCAAACAATTGGCTTGCGATCTTAGTAGTACGCTGGTCAATTTCTTCCAGGCTTAGATCAAACAATTCAGCCAATTTCTGAGCGGTGAATTTCATGAACGCTGGTTCGTTCCTTTTGCCTCGTTTGGGAGTGGGTGAAAGATAGGGAGCATCCGTTTCCAGCATCATTTTATCCAGCGGTAACTGTGCAACGGTCTTATCCACACCGGCATTTTTGAAGGTAGCGACTCCGCCAATTCCCAGATACAGTCCCAGGTCTATAGCTCGCTTACCTTCGTCTACACTGCCGTTAAAGCAGTGCCAAATTCCTTTCAGGCTCCCGTCCTGTTCTTCTTCTACAATATCCAGTACATCCTCCGTACTTTCACGATTGTGAATAATAACTGGTTTCTGCACCTCTTTGGCCACCTCGCAATGCAGCCGGAAACTCTGCTTTTGCTGCTCCACCCGTTCCGTACTCCAGTAATAATCGAGGCCGGTCTCTCCCACCCCGTAAAAATCATCCTGCCCACAAAAATCAAGCAGCTTTTGTTCTAACTCTTCTGGTAGTACTTCGGGCACATCACAGGGATGAATGCCAGCCATTTTGTAGAATTGAAGCTCCGGATGGCTCAGCTTTTCCATTTGGGAAATAGAATCGAAATCAATGGCGGGCATCATAATCGCCTTCACGCCGGCTTCAACGGCCCGGGCGTTTACTTCGTCGCGGTCTTCATCAAATTTGGATAAATAAATGTGGGAATGGGTATCTATCAAAGCAGTGTATTTTAGATTGAGATGATATCATCCCAAAAATACAAAAGCTTAGCGCGAGAAGTGAAAAGCGATATGCTCAATAGGTGTGCGAATCACGGAACTGATTTCAAGCCCCATTTGCTTGGCACATGCGCGTAATTCGGCTTCGTAGACTGAAGCAATACTGCCTACAAAGCCCAGTTGATGTGCTGCTGATTCTTCCGGGAAATGCTCTTTTACTTTGTTCAGGAAATCGCAAAAGCCATGATCAAGGATATTCTGCATTTCAGGATGATAGGATTTCTTGCTCATAAGTTTGCATAAACGGGACACAAAAAGCTTTGCCATTTCAGGCGTTTGTACCTGGGCAAAAATCTCATCCAAGTCCATCTTCAGCTGTTCTTCAAGATAAACGCGTAGGTCTTTGTGAAGACGCCCCTCGAGGTAAGCCACTAAAATTTCTTTACCAATGTAACTACCACTGCCTTCATCCCCTAGTGGATAACCCAGCGAGGGCATCTGCCGGTCGATGGCATTTTCTTTAAAAAAACCGGCACTGGAACCTGTTCCCAAAATACATACGATGCCCTGCCGCTTGCTAAACAAAGCGAGCCCGGCCCCGTCCAGGTCCGTTTTAACATCTACTTTTACCCCTGGAAAGACCTCTCTCAGGAAACTGCGTACATTTTCTTTTTTCTGGGGTGAACCGCATCCGGAACCGTAAAATTGTATACGGCTTATGGATTTGCCCATTAGGTTGGGCTTAAGTTCTTTGGAGAGCGTATTCAAAAATTGCGAGGGCGATACGATATGGGGATTCAGTCCTTCCGTCTGGATGAACTGCTTGTCTCCGTCATGAAGTAAAACCCAATCGGTTTTAGATGCTCCGCTGTCTGCTACCAACATATTCATACCGCAATAGTACATAATTTTTTACAACTAATGAAGCCTTTTTGGTACCGCTTCCACCTAATTATTTCATTTAGTTGAAGTTTATCCAAAATGATGACTGCACGTATCGCAGGCGAATTACCTTTTTCCTTATTAAAGCTTGATATACGCTTTGGCAAAACGGTACAGATCTTCCTATCATCCGACCAATAAAAATCCGGAATTTATGAGCCTGACCTACACCAACTACCTGAAAATTGATGAATTGCTGGAATTGCAGCAGTTGAAGTCGGATCCGCCCGAACATGATGAAACCTTGTTCATCATCATTCATCAAACGTATGAACTTTGGTTCAAGCAAATCCTGCATGAGTTTGGAAAGCTTCGCAAGGAGTTAGAAGATGGGAACACATGGTCATCCCTGAAAACCATGCGCCGGGTACTTACCATCCTAAAAACCATGGTAGCCCAGATTGATATTCTTGAAACCATGACACCGTTGGAATTCAATAGCTTTCGTAAGTTTCTGGGGCAATCCAGCGGGTTTCAATCCCTGCAGTTTAGAGAGATGGAAATTGTATGCGGCCTTCGCTTTCCATTGATGAAGGAAGCTCATAAAGATCAACCTGAGCATCTGGAGATACTGGAAAAAAGAATGAACGAATCTACCCTATGGGAGAGTTTTTGTGCGTACCTGCGAACACGTGGATTTGAGGTTCATCCGCAGCGAGAAAACGAAAAAGGCTTGGTGCATAATCCCTCTGAAAAAATTCAGCAAGAACTGGTGAAAGCTATGAACGAAGACCCAGAAGCGGCATTGATCGCGGAGTTGTTTGTGGATTACGATGAAGGTTTGCAGGAATGGAGATACCGTCACGTAAAAATGGTGGAACGTACCATTGGTACCAAAAAGGGAACCGGCGGCTCGGATGGGGCCAAATATCTGCGAAAGACACTTAACCATCCCATATTTCCTGACTTGTGGGCCATTCGCTCTAAATTTTAACCAATATTATTAAACCGCAGAGGACGCAAAGTTCGCGAAGAAATAAAACATCCCACGCCCCTTGCGATTCTAACTCTTATTATATGAATGAAATTGATGCTTTAGCCAATAAACTGGCACCTCACTACTCTCACTTTGATGTAGCCAACCGGCTGCTTTTCACCGGTCACTCTCACCAGGCCTGGCCGGATGTGGCCCGGGAAGGGCAGCTGGAATATTTTGACGTTTGCGCCCGTGATGTGGATAACAAATGGGAGGCTTCTTTCGAAAAGACGGAAATTCTGCGCAATTACTTACGTGATTTCTATGATGACCCTGATGGACTGTACTGCCGCGAAGAAAGTACCCATGTGCTTTTTGTAAGCTGGATGAGCAGCCTGGATCTGAAGAACAAGCCCAAAATTGTAACCACCGACGGTGAGTTTCATTCACTCTTCCGCCAGCTTAAGCGAATGGAAGAGGAAGGCCTTGAGATGGCAGAAGTTCCGGTTCATCCCGATGAAAGTTTTGGCGAGCGCATCATCGATGAGATGGATGAACGCACTTCAGCCGTGATGCTGTCCCGGGTTTATTTTCAAAGCAGTTTCATCAATACACATCTTACCGAAATTGCAGCAGCAGCCCGGGATAAAGGAATTCCGGTTATGATTGACGATTATCATGGCACCAATGTGGTCCCTCTTTCCATCCGTGAGGCCGGACTGGAAGATTGCTTCATCCTGATTGGCGGCTACAAATACCTGCAATGGGGGGAAGCCAACTGCTTTTTGCGATTTCCCAAAAACTGCAATTACCGCCCTGCCATCACCGGCTGGTTTGCCGCCTTTAACTCTTTGGATAAGCCCCGAACCGGTGGCCCGGTAGAATATGATGATGGAAACCAGCGCTTTGCAAGTGGCACCTATGATCCCTCCTCTCAGTTTCGTGCCGCCAAAGTAGTTGAGTTTTTCCGAGAAGAAGGACTCACTCCCCAAGTTTTAAGAAAACAGTACAAAGCACAGGTTGGCTTATTGCGGGAACGATTTTTATCCAAAAAATTTGATCAGTCAGTGATTCGGCTGACCCATGAAGAACCGCTGGAGCAAAACGGTGGATTTCTTTCACTGACTTCTCCAAAAGCCCGAGACATCCGTGCCAAGCTTATGGATAACGGTGTTTATACCGATGCACGAGGTGAAATTTTGCGCTTTGGTCCCGCTCCCTATATCATCACGACACAAATTGAACATGCGATGGATAAGCTGGAGAAGGTGGTTAGGGAGATTTAACGCCTTGGCAATTGGGTACTTTGCTTCCACCATTGCACATCCCTCTGGATGAAAGCCAGGGCTTTCATCCAGTCTCCCTTCAAAGGGAGAATTATTGAATAGTACAGTAAAGATCGTTCAAGACTCAAGTGTGCAAACTTACATTTTCTGTTAATTCAGATGCTAAAATATACATCTGAACTCAACAAAAAGAATTCCCTCTTCGAAGAGGGACCGGAAAATCAGCCTGCTGATTTTGCAGGGGGATGTGCGATGACGACTTAGGACTTCCCTTCCTCCAAACGTCTCACAAAATCTTCAAGATACGTCAGCACATCATGCATATTTCTTTTGACGTCTATATCATCAACCCGTGCAAAAATAACTCCTAAAGCTTCAATTCTTTCTTGGCGTGCCTGATCATCTTTAAACTTCTCTGGGTTATCGTGAGTTACACCGTCAATCTCAATGGCCATCATCAATTCATGGCAATAAAAATCGACGATATAATCCAAAACAGGAACCTGCCGATGAAACTCTACTCCAAGGGCTTTTCCTTTGATCTGATCCCAAAGTAATACTTCACTGAGGGTGCTGTTCTTCCGTAACTCCCGGGCTAGCTTCTTTAGCTTTCGGTTATATGGAAGAATTTTGTTTGGCATAATGGCCTATTCTAAAGATCGAATTGTTTCCAGTATCGCACATCCCTCTGAATGAAAGCCAGGGCTTTCATTCAGTCTCCCTTCAAAGGGAGAATTATTGAATAGTACATTACAGGTAGTGCATGGCTCAAGAGTGATAACTTACATTTTCTTTTAAATCCGATGCCAAAATAAAATTGGAGTGTACCAAAGAAAAATTCCCTCATCGAAGAGGGACCGGAAAATCAGCTCGCTGATTTTGCAGGGGGATGTGCGATGGCGACTTAAGAATTAGAACCAGACACTTAACACCCCAATCACTCAAAAGAACCCACAAGCTCGTCTTCCTCAAAGCACTCCTGTATTTCTTTCTTCAGAAACGATACAAGAGATTCATTTCCGGCTATAATCCGCTGACCAAACAGCCAATCATTGCCACCCTTCCAATCAGTTACAACTCCACCGGCTTCCTGGATAATGAGCGTTCCGGCAGCTACATCCCAAGGGCTCAATCCGTACTCGTAGAAACCTTCAAAACGGCCGCAAGCCACGTTACATAAATCCCATGCAGCCGTTCCCGGACGACGTACCCCGTGTGTCTTTTCCATCATCCGGCGGAAAAGCTTCAGGTAGTTATCCACCAGGTTCAGGTTGGAATACGGGAAACCGGTCCCAATCAATGAAGCAGCAGGGTCGTTAGTTGGGGAGATGGAAATTGATTCGCCGTTCAGCCATGCGCCCTCTCCTTTTACAGCCGTAAACCACTCGTCATGAGCCACTTCCAGCACCAGGGCAACCTTAGCTTCCTGCTCATCCCAAAGTGCAATGGAAACACAATAAAAAGGAAAGTTATGGGCGAAGTTAGTAGTGCCATCAATGGGATCAATAATCCAGACACGGCCTTCCGGCAATGCTATTTTCTTTTGGGATTCCTCGGCGAGGATTTCATCCTCTGGAAAAGTCCCTTTGATAATTTCAATAATCTTTTTTTCCGCCGACACATCCGCATCCGTTACAAGGTCATTTTTACCTTTTAGCTTGATGTCGAAGGAAGCTTTGCTGGCGTATTCCCGAATGATGGTTGCTGCTTCCCGGGCTGCTTCTTTTGCCGTTTCTAATTCCCTTGTGTAGTTCAATCGTCTGTATTTAGTTCAAAATTTGTTGCTGAAAGATATCTACCTCTGCAGTTCATTTCCAATGGGTTTGGTAGTAAGGGAGAATTGAAGATTGAAAGATGGAAAATTGAAGATTTAACAAGGACCTATTACCGAACAATATTGAGGCAATCTTTAACTTTAGTTGGACAGTAAGATGAAATTAGTGCCAAAGATTATGCTAAGGAAGATAACGCGGATGACATAGAAAGAAGAGGTCATCACAGGAAACTTTATAACAACTGTTTTAAATCCAATAGTGTCCAAAGTATTTTCAGAAATTTTCATAATACCAATAATTCTGCCTTAGAAAAGATTTTTAAAATAAAAACTGAAACAACCCCATGATATGTTAACTGGATTAGTAAGATGAATACAGGCCAGTAAACTATCCCTCTTCGGAGAGGGTATGCGTAATGAGCTTGCTCATGAAGCGAGGGAGAGGGAAGCCAAGGGCTCGGACCGTGCTATAAAACACGAAAAAGCCACTGGCCACTACCCTCTCTGGTTTTTACGCAGCACAGGGCTGCGTAAAAACCGCTCTCTCCAAAGAGACACAGGATATGGGGCGATGAAAAAAAAGGTGTGAATAATTCTGACGTTTAGGACGCTATTACTTTAGAACCTCTAACTAAACCACTCTGCACTGAAAGCGCAGAGGTTTGGGTTGGGACTGAAAGTCCCGGTCTCCCCACCATCCCGGTCATCCATCCCGAATAACTCGGGACGATGGACCTTGCATTTTGCGGAGCATCTTCAACCAATTTCCTGAACTACATTTCCAGTGGCTCATGCGCTATTGCCACTGGTTGGTTGGCAATCATTTCTTGGCTAAGGTTCTTCAGCGGTAGCTTCAGAATGACCCTATGATCTTAGCCGTTAGATTTTTTCCGAATACTAAAGTGCTGCACTAAATGTGCAGGGTTTTAAACCCCGGAATGGGACCAATGAAAGTAATCGATAGATCTTCCGGGCCTGCCTAAAATAGTTAAGAATTAAGGCTTGAGATCACACCGTTATAATATCTAAAATAATCCGCCAAATCAGCGTCATCCGCGTTCAATTCAGATATATCCAGTACAGGAAATCAGCGTATGAATTATCGAATCTGTGAATCATAAAAAAGCCCCGAACAACTTAATGTCCGGGGCTTAATGCTTTTCAAGTTAATTGTATAAGATTAGTGTTAATCACAAATATCCGCGCTGCTGGCTGGTATCTCAAAGTTATACACTTTGTTGGTTTCAAATACTTCATGGATTTTTATCGCCTTCCCATCATAGGTGGTAGTGAAAGTGTATTCCTGGTTCGGTTCCATATTATAAGCCAGGAAACTTCCTCCTGTAAGTGCTTTTTCTTCCTCACTAAAAATGAATGTAGGTGATGTTGTGCGCCATGGTCCGTTCGCACCTGTCTTTCGATAATTAAGGGATGCTTTCAGATTTGTAATGCGCACTTTTTGGCTGTTATCCGGGCAGGCCAGGGTAAAATTCATCGTGGTTTCATCCACCATATTTGAGGGAGCAGAGAGCAGGAAAATTTCAGCCGTCGGGTTGTTCGCAAAACTGTGATTCTCAATCTTTGCAAATACCGGTTCAGTAATTTCTACCGTAAAGCTTTCGGCAGCCAGGCTGTTGATCTGGGTACTGTTGCTACCCGCCGCAATGTTAAATTCTTTAAGAATCCCGTTATTATACACTTTCCCTTTCACCGGTCCGGCCCAGCCATTTCTGTTTATGTTGATGGTAGCTGTGGTGGTAGAAGTTACATTTTGGTGAAAACCAAGGATACTTCCCGTTCCTGAAAAGTATCCGGAAATCACACCGGTTTGCGGATTAATGGTGCATTCTCCCACTATGCTTTGCCCGACAGATTTAGCCAGTGTAGCCCCTAAACCACCTACACCTGATACTGTGAAGATCACGGATTCATTGGGGTTAAAAGTACCCGCAAATACATTGAATGCTATAGAAGCTGGCGGAGTAAAAGAAATTGGAGAATTATTTTGTGTACACGTTCCAAAATATGCCCCACCGCTTTGGGCTTTTGAAGAAGTTCCGGCCCCTCCGCCTATACTGGCCGCTTGCCGGCCGCTGGCATCGGTAACCTCCATTACAGCCATAGCTAAGACGCGGGAAGTTTCATTGGCATTTTCTGCTTCAGGATAGTAAGGCAATGCCGACAGGCTTTCGGTAGTACCGGGGTCAAAATTCACTACTTCCACATTTAGCTCCCCCTGAAGGTCATTTCCATCCGCATCTTTAAAAACCAGGCCAGCCGGAATGGAAAGGGTTGTGGAGGACTCTTGGTCATCCGAAGCAGCCTCAATGTTCAGTTCCTGCATCGTGGCATTATCTGAACCCGTAGAGGTCTTAGCGGAAGTGCTGTTAATACCTTGTGGCGCATTATTCTTTTTGGTCAGCTTTACCCCAAAATCAGAGTCTCCTTCTTGGGTAATGCGAACCATTTTACTGGCAGGCAAATAGCCTTTGGCACGGAACCATACTTGCACCTCAGCCGGAGCCCCTTCGGAGGGTGTAATCCCATTATTAATCCCAAACCCCAAAATCCCTTCTTCCACATTTTGTGATTGTATAGGATCACTATACATATCGATGACATCTTCGCCATTTTGACCGGTAAACGAAGCGGTCACATCAGCATCAACCAGTTCACCGCTGGCTGCATCCGTTATTTGTACCGTAGCATAGGTGTTAATAGGCTCCAGGCCAATCAATACCACAAAATCATCTGCAGCGTCAGATAAAGCGGAAAAGTCACAGGCTGAAACCATAGCCACAAGTAAAGCGCACATAGCCATGCGCCTGAAGGTCATTTTTTGTTTCATTACGTCTATATTTGTACAAGTTTATTAAAGGAGAGCTCTCACCATCTGAGATAAGAAATGAGACAGGTTCTATCACTTAGCCTGGCTTTTGTGCCTGATTAAGTGGCGAAGATATTAGAGAATAGGTTTATTATTTACTTGTTTTTTCTTTTGCCTAAAGAAATTTTAATCAAATATGAAGTTAGCCAGCAGATTGCTGGCTAAGAACCCGCACTAAGTTCCACCATCAACCATCAAACAAATTTTTAAGTAAATCCTTACCCGTATCTTTTAAAGAATCTTTGATGATCTGTTGAATCAGTTCCATATCGGGACGAACCTGCGGATTTTGGGAGGTTCCGGTAATGGATAAGGGCACGCCAAGGGTGCCATCCTCACGCTGCAGGGCATCGGCTGCCCGTTGTGAAATCACCGAAGCAATACCCTTCTTGAACCGTTCAGGTAAAGAAATAGTCGCTTTAAAATTGATCTCATCATTAATCAGATGCTGAGTTCCCTCTAACTCCACTCCAATATTTCCACTGGTCAAATTGAAATCATCAAACATCAACACACCATCTGCTATGGAGTAAGTTGCTGTCCATTCATCCAGGGCTACATTTCTCAATTCCTGTATTTTTAACACTTCGGCTACTTTTACCTGGACCGGATGACCATTTAAGCGGGCTTTGGACATCCCAAAAGAACCTTCCGATACCGCCGTTTCCATTTTTGGCGAAAGCGAAGCTGCCAAATCTGAATTGTATTTGATATCTGCACTAAATGCGCCCTCAACATATTCATGGATGTTGCTGTCTTCTCCCAGAAAACTGGTTTCCCTGAAAAAAGCCGAGGCTTCCAGGCTGTCAAGCGATCCTGAAAAATCGATGTTGGTAGCTGTGGGTTCGGGCACTTTCCATACCATGTTGCCGGAAGCCGTTCCCCCAAACATGCTTAAATTTGCGTTCTTTAATGTAACTTCTTCAGGAGATAACGTCCCTTCTCCGGAGACCTCAGTGATATTTATTCCCAAAATTCTCATTGTTCCTATTTCAGCAGTAACCGCTCCATTCATTTCTGGAAGTTCAATGGGCACGGGTGCATCCGGATCGGTTTCTTCGTCCCAGTCAATCATTTCGTCCAGGTTCAACAACTCACTTTTATAGTCGCCTTTTACGTAGGGTAAATTTCTGGAAGCAGATTCACTCATCATGGCCAGATAATTGAGCAAAGACCCTGAGATTTGAATATCTGACGCTCCCAATTTCATGTAAAAATCAGGAAGTTGCACCGCTCTTGGAGAAACCGTCAACTGTCCGGATAAATCACTTACCGGCAACGGCAGAGAGTCGCCCCGGGCCATAACGTTCTCTACGGTAAGTCGGCCGTTTAAATCAATGTTCTGGGGATTTCCAGCCGGTCCCTTTGCTGACAGATTCAGGTTGGTCTTCCCTTCTAATTCACTGATGTACGGCTCCAAAGAATAGTACTTACCTACATCCTCTAAAAAGGCCTCACCCTTAATATTCAGGTCAAACACGGGGTCATCCGAAAGGTACTCGCTAATGCTGCCATCCAGTGCCAAACTATTTTGACCTGTTTTGAAAGAGGCGTTTTGAATTTGCAATTGACGTCCATTTATGGTCCCTTCAAACGTGATATCCCTGAGCGGTTCCCCTACCGATTGATGGGCCACATATCCATTTTTCAGGCTTACCGTACTGTTTTGCAGTAACTGCTGTATATCAAGAGTGTCCAATTTTCCACGCAGTACGATTTCGGAATTCAGATTTCCCCTTAGGCTCAGTGTATCCTCATCAATTGGGTAAAACTCTTTGATGGTTCCTAAGTCTGCAGCTATGTCAGCTGACACATCTATACTCCGGCTGTTTTCATCTAAAGGATTGGAAATTACACCGGCTACTGTCACGGTATTTCCAGCGGCTGATAATCCCGCGTTTTGGATACGGATTTGCTGCTGGGTAGCTTGTATCTCTGCTGAAATGTCTTCAATCGGACGTGCAACCCCGGCATATTTTAATCGTCCATTGCTGAGGCTCACCTGTCCGTCCAGCGATGATTGCTCCGGAGACTGTACAAAACCATTAGCCGAGACATCAATAGTTAATTGTCCTGCTAAATCCTCTATATCAAAATCCTGGATGGGATAAAATTGCTTAACCGTGGATAAATCCGCATTACCCATAATTTCCAAATCATAACCGGGGTTTTCTTCCATGGGATTATTGATCACGCCCGTAATAGAAACTTCATTGGTTGCTGCCACCGCATTAAAATTATGGATGGAAATCTGCTGATTGTTTGCCGTGAAAGAAAACTGAATATCTTGAATCGCTTCTGGCAAATCATTGTTTTTCAGGTAGCCATCCTCTACAGAAATGTCAAAATTGAAATCCGGAATCTGTTCTTCAGAAAATGCTCCTGAAATGGTACCCTCCAGGGCCAATGCTCCACGGGTTTCCAGCCCTGCAATGTATTCTTCATATTCGGGAGGAACCAGTCCCAACAGTGCCCCAAAATCATCCGAAGAACTAGAAATACTAAGATCGGTTTGAAGAGCCTCACTGCTCCAATTACTGATTTTTCCGGAGAGATTTAGTGCCAGTCCTCGTATATCGAGCTGACCCTCTTCGATACTCAGCAGTTCATTCTCCAAATCCAGAACCGACTGCTGATTAAAACTCAGCTGCATATTGCTGAGATAGTTTTCGCCCTGCATGTTTACGGTGAGATTCCCAACCTCGGACTCCAAATCCGTCTCAATCAATTCCGCATATCGCAGACCAAGTGTGGCGTTAAGTCCTTCTGCGGTAACCAGCATGGCTGAGGTTTCATCGGCATATCGCAGCTGACCGTTGTTAACAGTCAGCTCTGGGATACTCAGCGATAAGCTTCCTTCAGATGTTGTTTCCTCTGCGGGCTCACTCAGCAGAAAGTCAATATTGGTGGTACTGTCTTCATGCACCACATAATTGATTCTTGGTGAATTCAGAGTCAGTTCCGAGAGTACAATCTCGTCACTCAGCAACGGAATAATTTCAATAGAAACCAGCAACTCATCCAACACGGCCACTTCCTCACCGTCAGGATCTGGAAGTACAAAATTGCTCATGCTAATGCCCGCATCCGGAAAAGTGGTGAAAATACTCAATGACATATTACCCACTTCTACTTCGGTACCCACACTTTCATTAATCATGGGTACTACCATTTCCCGAAGCCGTTCATCATTAAAATAGATGCGTAACCCAGCGCCGATCAGAATCAGCACAATTAAAAAACCTGCTAAAATTTTTCCAATAAGTTTCATGATATCAATAGGTTTAATTGACTTCTAAAACAGCTTTTGAGATGGTATCGTTTATCCCTCTTTCCCCATCTATTCCAAAGCCTTATCGAATATACTATGTTTATGATTTAAAGCGGATGAGGTTCCCGGATTTTATTTTATTTGACAAAAATCATGTAATGAGCATGAGCGGGCACCTATCTCTCCAAGAGAGGAAATATGTTCATTCCTTTAAAGCTTTTGATTTAATTAATTCACCTGGCACATTCTTTATTTCAAACTTTAATCACGCCATGGAGTTTCCCCGCTCGGGCGGGGATTAAGGGGTGGGTGAATAGTGCCAAAGGCTAAACTGCCTTTCTTTAAAACGAATACATTGCATTTTCTAACAACTTGTAAACCTTTGCAACATCCACCCTCTCCTTAATCCTCTCCCGGGAGAGGAAACGCTTTATTGAAACATGAAGCATATGGACAGAATATTGCCACTAATTCCTTTCATTGATTTTAATTTAGACCTCCCCAACGAGCTTCCCCGCTTGGGCGGGGATTGAGGGGTGGGTTAATGTTGCAAAGGGCAACAATGTTTGTCTTTAACTCAAAACAGTAACCAAAACTTTATCTCAACTAATCCCCATTCCTTCTTTAATATCATAGAAAAAATGAGGATATTCTGTGCCTTAATTCTTACCAACAAAAATTCCTATGATTATTCCCATAGCAAGCGATCACGCAGGCTATCCCGCGAAAGAAATCACCAAAAAAATACTGGAAGATATGGGGCATGAGCCGGTGGATTACGGCACCCATTCTGAGGACTCGGTGGATTATGCCGATTTTGCCGTTGAAGTTGCCGAACGGGTCAACAACGGAGAATACGATCAGGGCATCCTGGTTTGTGGCAGCGGTCAGGGCGTTTGCATGACGGCCAACAAATATCCTAAAATACGGGCCGGCCTGGTATATAAAGCCGATGCTGCTAAAATGACCCGCCTGCATAACAACGCCAATATCATGTGCCTGCCGGGACGGGAATTGAACGAAGATCAAATCAGAGACATTTTGAAATCCTGGTTTGACACTGAATTTGAAGGCGGACGACACAAGCGCCGCATCGACAAAATTGAATCCCTAACCACCAAAAAGTAACCCACCGCTGATGAAATCCCTCCAAGAGCAAGATTCGCGCATCTTTGATTTGCTCGACCAAGAAAAAGACCGTCAGAACTACAACCTGGAACTCATTGCTTCCGAAAACTTTGCTTCAAAAGCTGTGATCGCAGCCATGGGCAGTACGCTCACGAATAAATATGCGGAAGGTTACCCCGGCAAACGCTATTACGGCGGTTGCGAAATAGTGGACGTGGTAGAAGATATAGCCCGCGATCGCGCCAAGGAATTATTTGGAGCCGATTGGGTTAATGTTCAGCCACATTCTGGTGCTACGGCTAATGCGGCCGTTTATCTTGCCTGTATGAAGCCCGGCGATACCCTGCTGGGCTTTGATTTATCGCACGGCGGTCACCTCACGCACGGTTCGCCTGTCAACTTTTCGGGCATCAACTACAACGCTGAGTTTTATGGTGTGGATAAAGAAACCGGCCGGCTGGATATGAATAAAATCCGGGAGCGGGCCCGCGAAGTGAAGCCGACCATGATTTCCATTGGTGCTTCGGCCTATCCCCGTGACTACGATTATGAAGCCTTCCGCAGCATTGCCGATGAAGTAGGTGCCCTGCTCTGGATGGATATGGCCCACACGGCCGGACTCATTGCTGTTGATTTACTCAACGATCCTCTACCCCACTCGCATGTAGTTACCACTACTACACATAAAACATTACGTGGTCCACGTGGCGGGATGATATTGGTGGGCAAAGACGGTGAAAACAGCATCGGGGTGAAAGCCCGAAAATCAGGCCGCACCAAAAACTGGAGCGAAGTATTTGACTCTGCCGTATTCCCCGGAACCCAGGGCGGTCCGCTGATGCACGTGATTGCAGCCAAAGCCGTGGCTTATGGAGAGGCCCTGCAAGACGATTTTAAATCCTATCAAAAACAGGTGCAGAAAAACGCTCAGGCCATGGCCGAGCAGTTCCTTGAAATGGGATATAACCTGGTTAGCGGCGGCACCGATAATCATCTGCTCCTGATTGATCTACGTAACAAAGGCCTGAATGGCAAGATTGCCGAGGAAGCGCTCGAGAAAGCAGCCATCACTGTAAACAAAAACATGGTGCCTTTTGATACGGAAAGTCCTTTTGTAACGTCCGGTATTCGTATTGGCTCCCCTGCTATGACCACCCGTGGGCTCAAAGAAGCCGAATTCAAGCGCATCGCTGAGCTCATTGATAAGGTACTGCAGAAGCCCGAAGACGAAGACAATCATAAAAAGGTAGAACAGGAAGTGCGGGATCTTTGCGACCGCTTTCCGCTATACGACTTTGTAACTGCTTAAGATAAGAAAGGACCTCCCCTTGGAAGAACGCCAAATTATGCAACCCGAGCCGCCCAAGGCCCAAAAGCCTGCCGACCGGACCGACACTATGTCTTTTCTGGAGCACTTGGAGGAACTTCGTTGGCGCCTCATCAAGGGGCTGCTTGGTGTTCTCGTTGGGGTGATAGTAGCATTCATCTTCTCCGACTTTTTTGTGGAAGATGTGATGCTGGGCCCAACGCGTGCCGATTTCTTCATGTACGATATCCTGCGGGTTGATGCGCTCAATTTTGAGCTACAGAGTCGCCGGCTGCCTGGGCAGTTTTTCACTTATTGGGGTACTCTTTTTGTGATGGGATTCATCATTGGGTCTCCTCTTTTTATCTATCAAATATGGGCGTTCATCGAACCTGCACTTGAGTTTAGGGAGAAGAAGAAATCACTGTTTAGCACGTTCTTCATCACCTTTTTCTTTTTGCTGGGAGTTTCTTTTGGCTACCTGGTGTTGGTGCCCTTCGCCCTGCAATTCTTCGCACAATTCCAGATTTCAGACATCATACGCAACGATTTTGATATCAATGCCTATTTTGGCTCGGTATCTATGTGGGTGATCGCCTGTGGTATCATTTTCCAAATTCCGGTAGTAAGCTATTCCCTTTCCAAGATTGGGCTCTTAACTCCGGAATTTCTTAAAACATATCGCCGGCATGCATTAATCATATTTTTGATTATTTCTGCTATGCTTACTCCTCCGGATCCCATTTCACAGATCCTGATTGCGATGCCGCTTACAGTGTTGTATGAGCTTTCGATTTGGATTAGCCGTTTTGCTGTTCGCAAACGCAAGCAGGAGTTAGCCGAAGCCATCGGTGGAACACCAAGTCAAGATTAAAGCGAGCACATTTCCTGTGGTTTTATCCGTTTCATCCGGTATCTTTGAGGCTGCATCATAATTTATCTTAATCTGCGTTGATGATAGAATTCAAGAAGACATCACGCAAAGCAACAATCAAATTACAGATCAATACATTAATGAAATTTATTTCTAAGTCAACGTTTTTAGTATTCCTGCTTATCTCAGCTATCTCAGTAAGTTCATGTGACGATGACAATCCCTATGAGATAGATTTGTCGGCTGTTCCAAAACCATTCGATATTAGCAACGCCATCTCATCCGATACTACCGATGATGGACTCATTATCCATATAATAGAAGAAGGCTCAGGTCAATATGAAGTAGACATCAGAGACGAAATAGACTTGTACTATACAGGCAGGTATTTGGAAACGATGGAAGTAATCGTCTTAAGCCGTAGCCCTCAAACTTCTTACATCAACGGAAATACTACCCCTTCCAACATCCCAAGCATCCCCAACAGCAGATTCGCTATTTTTGACGGTTTAGTTGAAGGAATTGTTGGCATGAAAGAAGGTGAAAAACGTGTTCTCATCATCCCACCCGAATTAGGTTTAGGAGTAGATGAAGATGGAAATGGAGACACTGCCCGCTATGATCTTGAATTGGATGAGATTGTACTTTAAGTAATTTTTTAAGGACAAGGTATAATCACCAGTCACAAATATTAAAAGAGGTCATCCCTGCGTAGGCAGTGATCTTATTGTTGCCGGTAATTCAATTGCCGAACCCCAAATTGTTTAGATTTTGGGCCTCCGCTTTGAAATGACCTTAAGGGCTGCAAAAGTTTCTTTCCCCTCCAACTCAAATTACCGCGAATCAATTCTTGCAGAAGTTCTTAAAAAGTAGGGTTCAGCCTGAACCATAACACGGGGGAGCGACTGGTGTTATTTAGGTCCCAGGCCAATTCAAACCGAAATGAGTTGGTGCCTAACCCAATGCCTCCGTTGTGTTCAAGGTCCTCGAATTTAAAAGCTGAAAAACCATCCAGGGCAGTTTTATTGTCTTCTTGAGTTTTTGTAACCCAACCGGAGTCTAAAAATAAGCTTAGGTAGAAATCACTGAAATCAATCCAGTCTCCAGAATGATTAAAACCGTAGGAAGAACCAAACTGAAGCTCAGCATTGCTCAGCAGCATTTTGTTGCCTCCTTCTCGTATACCAGGAAAAGTCTTGTATGGCATCGCCCGTAGCGATCCAGGACCACCTAACTGAAACTCTTTCATAAGTGGAGCCTCTCCCGTTATACTTCCCGCTTTGATCCGGTACTTGAGTACACCACCCGGTTCAAAATTCAGGTAACTAATCATTTGTGCCTCGTACTTGGTGTACGAGTAATCCGAACTGCTAAAACCAGGATCGGCCAGTTCCATAGTACCAGACAGCGCAAAGGTATAATGAGGCAACAAAATTAGTTTCTTAGGATTAAAAGCCGCCGAAAAGCCCAGGCTAGAAATGTTTAAGGTATCAACACTTCGGTTATTTATAATCTCTACAGGGGGATTTGGACGATAGTGATCACCCGAGCCAAACATATGGTAATCGGTTTGTTGTTCCAGGCTATTGAACCGGTTGTCATTATAGGAAGCACCGGCTTCAAATAACCTCCTGCTTCGCATTAAGAGATAAGCGCCCCAGCCTTTTTGCTGGTAATAATCCATGAAGTCATAACCGGCAAAAAAGGAAGTAAGACTTGTTTCAATATACCCAACCCTCCAGTAATCATCGGATGTGGTAGCATCGTAAATTTCAGCTCCTACTAAAATTCGATCGTTAAATCCCAAATAACGTTCCAGGCCGGCTTCGTAATGCCATTTCTCCTGTCCAAAAGAATACCCGAGCATACCATGCGGAATGATATTGATGATACCCAACAGGTTGTCATTATTATACCACTGCATGCGCTCTTTTCGGAAGCCCAGAAAAAGTCCATCCACCCGGTTAAAGTGAATCATAGGCAATGAGGGATATTGTCCGTATAAAGAATTTGAACTGTAGGGACCGGCCTCAAAAGCACCTCCAAAATCAATACCTTCATCATATAGGCGGGAAACATAGCGCTTGACCTCTTTGGTTTCAGTTCGGGCTGAATCTTTTGCCAGCTCATTATCCTTGGCTACAGTCTTCTTGTTCAGCAACTCGTCCAGGGGTTTTGAGAAAAAGGGATCGTTTTTAAAAGGATCTTCCTCACTCTCACTTGAAGTCTGAGCTACAGCTTGAACAGTGGCTATCAGCATAAACACAAAAAAAGAAAAAAGTAGCTTAATCCTCATCAGTCGTTCTTTTTATACATTCGGTGCCATACGGGCAGCATAAGTCAATGTTACAGCAAAGCTTGATAAGCCGCCACCCTTTATTTCCTATTTCGTTTTTGCTTTGAGGGCAACTAAGGTAATGTCGTCTTCCTGTATGTTACCGCCCGCCCATTTCTCGGCCAGACGCATAATCTCTGATATAATATCAGAAGCAGAACCATCTCCAATATCTTTAAAAACCTGTTCTATTCGTTCCAGACCCAGCTGTTCTCTTTCCTTGTTAAACAGTTCCATCAAGCCGTCACTCATCAATAAAAGACTATCCCCTGGTTGAACACTCAATTCCAGCTTTTGATAAGGAAACTCAACACGAGCCCCCAATGGCATTCCTTTCAGCAACACCTGACGCACGGTTCCTTGCTGGTTCTGGTAGTGCAATACGGGAGGCATACCCGCTGAGGTGTATTCAATGCTGTGCTGTTTACACTTCAGAAAAAGCATGCTCATAAACATCATCCGCAGGTTCATGTTTCTTATGCCTGAAGACATGCGCTGCAGCATTTCCACCGTATCATAATTATTAGCCAGAGTGTGGAAATAACTCTTAGCCGTAGCCACCATAATTCCTGCTTTCATGCCATGCCCCGTTGCATCGCCTACGGCAACCGTTAAAACATCCTCGCCCTTTTGTACAAAATCATAATAGTCGCCTCCTACTTCATGGGCTGTTTCCATAAACACGGCAATATCCCAGTAGCTGCTTTCGGGCACTTTCTTGGGCAACATGGAAAGCTGAAGGGCCCGTGCTTCTTCCAGCTCTTTCGACTTCCGCTCGTTTTCCGCTGTAAGCAACTCGTGTTCAATTTCTTTTTGTTTGTTGATGCGCTCCTGCTCCAAAGCCCGCTCGGAAAGGTGCTTAACTTCTTCCAGCTTGTATTTCAGTCGTTTGTTAGTCTGTGCAAAATCCCTTGAAAGGTAAATCGACATGCCAAAAATCAGGCCGGCAGAACCATAGAGATTTCCTAAAACCGGATCTCCGCTTATCACATCCAGGTTCGCCAACACCGTAAAAAGAATGCCTGCCACCAGGCACATCAAACCGCTGCCTATGATCCAAACGCCCTCCTTTTGTTTATAGAATGAAATCATCAACACCCGGATAATTTCCATCAAGCCAAGAAAAGCGAAGAGTTCCCTGTATACATCCAGGTTGCGGGCATCAAACCAGGTACCTATGGCCAGTCCCAAACCAATCACCCCAAAAATCCAGAATACTTTGGGGGGATTATCATAAAACAAACTATAACAGAAACGTAAGGCATACACGATGGTAAAAAGCCAGGCGATGAGCGAAACGCGGTAGTAGGAAATGGCCAGTAAAGGCGAATCGGAATAATTGGTTTGAAGGATCGTGAAGGTAAGAAGTGCCAGAAAAGCGGTAAAAAGCGCAAAAAAGAGATTCTGTTTGCCCGAGGGATAAAAGGCAAAAAGCAGCATGTGTATCACCGTAAAAGCCAGCAAGATTCCGGTATACAATACTTTAGACCAGGTGGTTGAGGTTGCCCCGCCAATGGAAGAGGCCACATGATAATCCAAATCTCCGATCAAAAACCTAAAGCCGGCTGTAAAACCGTACTCATTAAAGGAACGGGCGGCATGATTGGCAAAACGCACGGCAATTACATGCGTGGCTGTATCGGAAAGAACGATGGGCCGGGGACGGTTATCCCGATATGGTTTATACGATTCTTCAAATGCGGAGACTTCGCCCAGTTCATAGAGTAACTTTCCGTCCAAATAGATCTCCGAGGCCCCGTTATGCTGTTCAATCAATAATGCCAGCGGAAAATCAACCAGTGAAGAATCAACCTTGAGGTGCATCCGGAACCACCCAATGCCATTCCATTCAATAAAGGGCAGTTCCGAGGGACCAAGATAGGTACTTACGTGTTGCCAGGAAGAATCATCATAAGCCGGGGCCGCCCATTTTTTGTTGTCGCCCGCGTTGAATTTCCAGGAATCGGTGATATAGATAATTCGGTCTTCCCGGGATAAATCAGCAGCTGAAAGCTGAAAGGCATCTTCAGTATCAACAATCTGTGACATAGCTGGTACCGTCCAAAAGGCCAGGAATAAAGCAACCAGGAAGAAGCTGCTACCTGTGAGTTTTTTGCTATGTGATGAAGAGCCCTTCAAAATGGTTAATAAATACCCGTTTCTAAAGTTACCGTGCCATATTCTGTGACAAGATTAATGGTTGATCCGCCATTGTTGGATGTGCCCTCTACCATGTTGGATCGCTGTGTGCCTGTAAAACCAGGCAGTGCCGGGAAGTTGATTTTTGAGGCTCTAACCGCGATATCATAGCCGCCATCACGGGGTATATCCAGAAAGATATCACCCGCCGTAGTTTCCAAACTGATTCCCTGAGATACCTCAATAAAACTCGCTTTTATATTTCCTCCCTCAACTCGTGCCAACATAGAACCTGATATTTGCTCAGCTCGAACATTGCCCCCATTGGATCTTAACCTGATCTCGCCACCGCTTTCTGCAATATTGATATTGCCGCCTTCGGTTTGCCCATATATGGTTCCTTCTGATGTGCGGATACCAATATTGCCTCCTGAGGTATAAGCAGCGATCTTACCCACAGCATTACGCACTTCAATGTTTCCTCCGCTGGTTTTGGCCAATTGATCTCCCCTAAGCCCGTTAATGTGAATATCGCCGCCTGATGATTTCAGCTGTGTGGACATAGCTTGTGGCACAAATACTTTAAACGAAAATTTCATTTGGTCGCTAAAAAAGCCTGTCTCCTTCGACTTCTGCTCCACCGAAGCTACAATTTCATTGCCCCGTTTGAGCATCGTTATGCGGTAGTTGTCCAGATTTTTGGTATTCGACCAAAACGCATAGCCTCGATCTACATATAGCTCTATCCGTACTTTATGGGTATTGGGAGTTTCCTCTACTTCTACATCTCCCGCTAACGTAAACACTTTAAGGATTCCGGGCCCGTCCACTTCAAACTCACGGGTCATGTAGGGAGTTTCCTGAATAGTAGTCTCATGGAAAACAACAGAATCAGGCAGGGTTTTTGTAGCTGCAATACCTAAGTGCGGCATTGACAGAAGCAAAATGAGACCTAAAATATGATATGAGAAAAATGTCCTACTCAATTTTATAGATATCAATTAAAGACAGATAATAGCCTAATTGGTTGGCCGTACGAGTAAAAAAATAATTAGTTGCCCAGAAAGTTTATTGACCCGTAAACGATAGGTGCTTATTGGGAATAGATCAAATAGAATGAAATATATTTCTTCTTTTAAGGAGGTAAGAAGTAGCAACTAAGCTCCGATATATTTCCTTTTTACTTTAGGTTTGATGGCTGTAGTGATCTCATAGGGAATTGTACCGGCTTTTTGAGCCCAAGTTTTGGCAGATAGTTCTCCATTTCGAAGCAACGTAACTTCCTGTCCTTCACTAAACTTATTTGATCCAAGGAAAACAGCCGAATAATCCATACTAATCGTCCCAACCTGCGGATATAAGCTGCCGGAAATTTCCATATCAAACTTACCGCTCAAACTTCGAAACAGTCCGTCGGAATAGCCAACCGGAACAATACCCAGCCAGCCATCTTCGGGCGCTTGCCAGCGAGAACCATATCCCACCAAATCTCCTTTTTTGATTGGTTTAACCTGAACCAGATGTGATGTCCATTCTATTACTGGTGATAACTCAGGAATCTCCACTTCTCCGGGTGCATAACCGTAAAGACATACGCCCGGGCGCACGGCATCAAATTGGGTTTCTTCTCCATAGTAGAAGATTCCCCCGCTGTTGGAAGTATGGGCCATTAAATCATCCGAAAAATGAGACCGTATATTTTTGAATAGCTCAATCTGCTTTTTTACTCCTTTATGATTTTTTTCATCAGAACAGGCAAAATGAGTGTAAATACCGGTGTAGTTCAGGCCTGAATACTTTTCAACTGCGGCAACTGCATCTGAAATCTCTTCAGGTAGCATCCCCAAACGAAACATGCCGGTATCAAATTGAAGATGGCAGCTAGTGCCTTTTTTGAGTCGTTCAAATACAGCTAAATGGGAAATGCTGGCCGTGATGTCATACTTCTTATATAAGCCTTCCTTGCCTTTGGGAGGTACGCTAAAAACCAGGATTGGATTCTCAATTCCACTCTCCCGAAGCTTTATGGCTTCCTCCAGCCAGGCCACACAAAACCATTCTACTTTGTCCTTCAGGTAATTAGCTACTGGCAACATTCCATGGCCATAAGCTTCGTTCTTTACCACCGCCATCCGTTGTACCTTGGGTTTCAGCCGGTCAGTTACGGCCTGTAAATTCTGCCCAATTTTATCAAGATGAACCGTGAGTATGGAGTTCAAAGAATACCTCAGCTAAATGAAAAGAATGACTTCTTGTTATTTTTCAGGATGACTTGTGCCGCGTTGTGTCCGGCTGCGCCAAATACTCCTCCGCCCGGATGGCAGGAAGCACTGGCCAAATATAATTGTTTAACAGGAGTTTCGTAGTTACTCATTTCCGGAATGGGGCGAAACATAAACATCTGGTCAAAGCTCATTTCCACGTGCATTACGTTACCTCTCAACAAACCATGTTTCCGTTCAATGTCCAGGGGAGTTTGGATGTACCAATCTATGAGTTTGTCTTTCATATTGGGGGCGTAATCGGTGACTACATCGTAAATCTTCTGTGCTTCCCGCATGCGGATATCATCCCAGTGCATGCCGTTAGCCAACTTATACGGATGCCACTGCGCCCAGGCAAATAAGGTATGTTTGCCATCTTTAGCTACTTCGGGATCAATCTTGGAAAAGGTCATGCATAAAACCGCCGGTTTTTCTGGCGGGAGTTTTTTGGTATAATCGCCTATAGCATTATTCATGTACTGTACGGAAGGTGCCAGCAACTGAATGCCATTGTGAATGTGGGGATCTCCGGGAGCTGCGCTGTAATCAGGCAATTCCTCTACCGCACAACGAATCACCATGCCAAAACCGTTGCCTACGTTGATATTTTCTACTTTAGTGAACATGGAATCATCCAGATGCTCCCGCCCCACCATTTTCATCATGGTAGTTTGCACATGCGCATTCGAAACAATGGTATTCGCCCGGAATTCCTCCCCGCTTTCGGTGCGAACGCCAATGGCCTTGCCGTTTTCTATCAGAATTTTTTCTACGGGTTGATCCGCCCTTACTTCCCCGCCATGAGCTTCAATCATGTTTTTCATGGCTTGGGTGAGCATACCGCTCCCCCCTTTGGGATGTTTGGCTCCACTCTGATGCAACATTGATTGCCAGCCAGCAAAATCACCGGTAGCACTGTGATCCGGCAATGGTCCCGATTGAGCTGCAAACCACAAAATAGCGGCTTTCATGTACGGACTTTCAAATGCATCGTCTACTACTTTCCCATAACTGGAGAGTATCTTTTGTAAACCAGCAGCCTGCTCTCCTTTCTTGAACATCGAGCCATCCCGAATCTGGGCTTTGGTCATTTCGGCAAAAAGGCTTCCGGCTTTTGGTGAAGTCATGAAAGCTTTCAGCACGCCTTTGTTGATCTTACCCCAAAAATCGATGAACTCTTTGTAGTTCTCTACATCCTCCGGGGCTACTTTGGATATGGACTCCAGCGTGCGATCTACATCTTTCCAAAAATGAATCACTCCCTTTCCGGTTGGCACGGGATAGGACATAATCGGATCCATATCGATGTATTCCAGTCCATATTTTGTCAATTCCAGATCCTCAAGTATTCCCGTTTGATGAATCATGATATGGACTGAAGACCCAACATCCATCCGAAAACCATGGGGGTTTTCATCTGATTGGAACATCGTCTCGGTTCGCACGGCACCGCCTATGGTTGTATCACGCTCGAGTACCAATACTTTATAGCCGTGTTTTGCCAAATAGCAACCGGTTACCAATCCATTGTGGCCGGATCCAATAATTATTGCATCAGTTTGATTCATGCGGTAATTGTATTAAAATTAATGGAATGAATTTAATCTTTATGTACATTTTATAGTCAGTACATATTGAACTTCATTCTCATTCCCACGCGGTAAAAATAATATCCAAACATTCATAAAATGAATTTTTTTAAGACTTTTTTAGCGACGCTCTTAGGTATTTTTACTTCCCTGTTTTTACTCTTTCTGGTTTTTATTGGATTTGTAATGGTCAGCTCTTCGGAACCCGCCCCCCAAGTAGATGCTAATTCCGTGCTCACTATCAATTTAACCGGGGATATTCCGGCCTACGTGGTCCCCAGTCCACTGGAAGAATTGATTGATCCCGCTGCAACAAATCGCATTTCATTAGAGAGCTTAAAAGCAAACCTCACCAAGGCTGCAGCTGACGATAACATTCAAGCTGTTTGGGTTAAAACAAACATCGTAGGCGCATCGTGGGCTAATTTGGAGACGGCACGGCAGTATTTTCAGGACTTCAAAGAAAGCGGCAAGCTGCTGTACTTCAGTACCGATGATATCGGGATGAATGAAAAATCCTATTTTTTGGCCACTGCTGCGGATGGCATTTATTCACCGCCCAATACCAATTTCGAGTTTGACGGATTTGTAACCCAAATGACTTTTTATGCAGATATGCTGGATAAAATCGGTCTTAAGCCACAGGTATTTAGAGTAGGTAAATACAAATCGGCTGTAGAACCTTTCCTGCAAACATCAAGCTCACTTGAAAGCCGGGAGCAGATGCGAGAGATTATGGGCTCTGCTGCCTCAACTTTTGTGGCAGCCGTTACCGAACGAACCGGCAAAACACCGGATGAAATTAACACCATGCTGAATTCGGCGCCCATCAATCGCATTAATTTTGCCGTTCAGGAAGGACTGATAGATTCACTGGCTTTTGAGGACGAAGTAGAAGAAATTATCAAAAAAGCCATCGGTACTGACGATGAAGAATTGGAAACCATCACTTTTAGTCGATATTCCAAAGTATCCAAAGGCAGCGCAGGGATTGATACCAATTACCAAGACGATAAAGTTGCGGTCATCTACACCTCTGGTGCTATCATGCCCGATTTAGGAAGCACTCCTTTTGGCGGTTCCCAAATGATTACTGCAGATGACGTGCAGGAACAGATAGAAGATGCGCTGGATGATAGCAAAGTAAAAGCCATCGTGGTTCACATTAACAGTCCCGGCGGTTCTGCTACCACCTCCGATCTTATCTGGAATACATTGAAAAAAGCCTCTGAGAAAAAACCCGTTATTGCTTCCATGGGCTCTGTAGCAGCCTCCGGTGGTTATTACATGGCCATGGGGGCCGACACCGTAGTAGCCGGGCCTAACACCATCACCGGCTCTATTGGGATCTTTAGCGTGCTCTTCAATACCAATGAGCTACTTGAAGATAAAATCGGACTGGATTTCGAAACCCTGACCACCCACGAATACGCTGATCTTTATGACTTAACCGATGCATTTACCCCCGCAGAAGAGCGCATCCTTCAGCAAAACACAGAAAACGGTTACGAAACGTTTCTCAGCCGTGTAGCTGAAAACCGCGGAATGACACGGGATGAAGTACATGAACTGGCTCAGGGAAGAGTGTACACCGGCACCGCTGCTCATGAAGTTGGTTTGGTTGATGTTGTTGGTGATATTGAAACAGCCATTGCCCTGGCAGCTGAGATGTCCGAAATGGAAAGCTGGAGAATTGAGATCTACCCAAAACCTAAGGGTTTATACGAGGCGCTTTTTAATACTGCTAATACCCAGGCCCAAATGCTGCTAAGAGGTTGGATTCCCGAAATGGCAAGGCAACCGATCGAGCAAGTCTCGCTCTACCAACATGGTTCTAATGTCCAAAGTTGGGCCATAATGCCTCTCAGATACGAAATAAATTAAGCATATATGCAAGTAGGAAGATTTAATATTGAACAGCTAAGCGAGGGCGTTTTTGAAGTCTTCGAAGACGGTATCATACAAAAAGCCGAACATCCGGTTCCCGGTAAACCATTACAAACCGAATTATCAACTAAACGCCCGGTTTCAATAGGCATCAACCCAATTTTGGTAAGTGATGGCAAACATCACGTACTGCTGGATACCGGGCTTGGCTGGGGGCTGGATCACAAAAGTCAGTTCACCGACACTTCCAACCTGCTTACAAACCTCGAGATATTCGGCCTGACCCCTTCTGACATCACTCATGTGGTACTAAGTCACCTACATTACGATCACGCCGCAGGATCCACATATGTTGATGAACGCACTTCAACCTGCCCTACTATGAGCTACGCCAACTATTTCATCCAAAAAAAGGAATGGTATTTTGCTTTGGAACAGATGAGTTCCGGGCAACAGATGGCTGGGGCTGGGTATAATCTGGATGAATTTTATAAGCTGGCAGCAGAAGACAAACTGGTGATGATAACGGATGAGGCCTTTGAGCTGCTGCCGGGCATCGATATCATTCGTACGGGAGGACATACACCCGGGCATCAAATTGTAAAAATCCATGACGGCGGTGAGGTAGCATACTATTTAGGAGACCTTGTGCCTTCAGAGTACCATCTTAATCACTACGCCATGCGTCAGTTGGACGTAGATCCGGTACAATCTAAAAAAGCCAAAACGTTAATATTACGTCAGGCTTCCAAAGAAAATGCCCTTATGTTATTTTACCACTCTATTCATGCCAAAACCGGCAAGTTAGAGCGGGGTAAAGATAAAAATTTTGTATTGCGCGATATTAAACGTTAACCCAAAATCAATTTCATTAAGCTAACAGATTGTTATTTCTTTCTTGAAGAGGAGAAAAACTGCTGAATTTTTTTGAGCAACGATTTTTTTGATTTGTTCTGATCAAACTTCTCCCGGTGATGGACAACACAGCTTTGGCACGCCAAAACAATGTTTCCATTCTTATCTTCCACTTCCGTTAGTTCAACTTTAAACCGTCCCAAAGGACGAAGTTTTCCTTCTTCCGCATTACAAAAACTACATGTACGAGTACGAGTCATAATTTTTTTAGCTGTCACACTTTACTAAACTCAGCATGTAAGAGCGATCTGAAACCTAATCCTTACAAAAAATTTTATTTTTTTTCAGTGTTTACTAATCTTTTTTTTCGCTAATTCGTTTCCTGTCAGCAGGTTCCAAAAAGTTTTTCAAATTTTGATGAGGAACCACAAAAAGACTTTTTATTATTAATCATCAACATACAAGTAGTCTAACAGCACTGACAGGAACTGCATGTGCATTTACTTATCGGTAATAATAAGTCTTAATTAATAAACATTAAATACCTCTAATAAAAAACACAGCTTATGAAACAACTGCTACTTTTCTTGTTTCTATTTTTTTTAAGCATTTCGATACAAGCCCAGACCGTAACTGTCAGAGATGCAGAAACACAGGTGGCACTTCCGGTTGTAACTATAAGCAGTCAGGATTCAAAGGTTTTTGTAACCACGGATAAACAAGGACAAGCAGATCTTTCTGGGTTTAAAGGTGCTGAAACCATACAACTAAGGTTATTGGGCTACAAGAAGCAGGTTCTTAGCTACCACCAGATCGAAGAAAATGATTTTCAGGTGTTCCTCCAGCCTACCTCTTTTACCATGGACCATATGGTAATATCGGCTACCCGCTGGCAACAGACTTCTGAAAATGTACCTTCCAAAATTTCTCGCATTAGCCCGGAAACCGTTTCTCTGCAAAACCCGCAAACAGCTGCTGATTTGCTGCAACTTTCGGGAGAGGTTTTTATTCAGAAAAGCCAGCAGGGCGGCGGCAGTCCCATGATTCGTGGGTTTGCGACCAACCGCCTGCTTTATGCGGTAGACGGAGTTCGGATGAATACGGCAATCTTCAGGGGTGGAAATATCCAAAATGTAATTTCACTGGACCCTTTTGCCATAGAAAATACCGAAGTGTTGTTTGGTCCCGGTTCCGTTATTTATGGAAGCGATGCTATTGGCGGAGTGATGAGCTTCCAAACTTTAACCCCAGAGTTTTCTATGGATGATGAGCTGAATGTACATGGCTCCGCGGCTATCCGAACTTCTTCGGCCAATAATGAACAAACTGGCCACTTTGATGTAAATGTTGGAGGTCAAAACTGGGCTTTCGTAAGCAGCCTCAGTTCCTTTGATTATGGACATTTACGTCAGGGCAGTAACGGTCCGGATGATTACCTGAAGCCTACCCATGTAGAAGCGGGCATAAATTCAGATAAAGAAATTGTGCAAACAGATCCCCTGTTGCAAGTCCCTTCGGCTTACTCACAGTTAAACCTGATGCAAAAAATTCGCTATAAAGCGTCCAATCAATGGGAGTTTAACTATGGATTTCACCATTCCGAAACCTCCCCTTACGGACGCTATGACCGCCATAACCGTGTTCGTGACGGCAATCCCCGGTATGCTGAATGGAAATATGGGCCACAAAAATGGACCATGAACCATCTCAAAATAAATCATACTTATGAATCGGGTTTGTATGATCAGCTAAGCCTGAGCATGGCCCACCAGTCATTTAAGGAAAGCCGAATCAGCCGGAATTTTAATCAGGCCGAGCGTGAAATCCGTACCGAAGATGTGGATGCATATTCCATCAATGCAGATTTTATGAAGTTTACCGGTGACCGAAACACCCTCTATTTCGGAGCTGAGTATGTAATTAATGATGTGCAATCAACCGGCATCAACGAACAGATTGATAGCGGAAACAGACAACCCGGTCCCTCCCGATATCCCGATGCGACCTGGCAATCCATCGCCGCATATCTTAATGACGATTTTCAATATTCAGACAAGTTCACCTTCCAGGCAGGCATACGATATAACCATGTGATACTGGATGCTGATTTTGACACCCAATTCTACCCTTTTCCTTTTGATGAAGCCAATGTAAACAATGGATCACTGACCGGCAGTATCGGAGGTATCTATAAGCCCAATTCCAGCTGGCTGATAAGCGCCAATCTCTCCACTGCTTTCCGGGCTCCGAATGTAGATGACATTGGTAAGATATTTGATTCCGAGCCGGGTGCAGTGGTAGTCCCTAATCCCGACCTAAGCGCTGAATATGCTTACAATGCCGACCTTGGCATTGCTCATACGTTTGGAGAAGCTGTAAATTTGGACCTTACCGGTTATTACACCTTGCTTAATAACGCTATGGTTCGTCGCAATTTTACCCTAAACGGTTCTGATAGCCTGATCTATGATGGAATCCCAAGCCAGGTTCAGGCTCTTCAAAATGCAGCAAACGCCCGCGTCTATGGTTTACAAGCAGGGCTTCAGGTTGAATTTAACCATGGACTTTCCCTTAGCTCTGATTTCAATATCCAGAAAGGCGAAGAAGAAATGGATGACGGGACTATCAGTCCTTCCCGGCATGCAGCCCCCTGGTTTGGAGTAACACGCTTACAGTTTGATAATCAGCCACTTGAACTTGAACTCAATGCCTACTATCAGGGCGAAAAAAAACATGATGAACTGTCGGTAAGCGAACAAGGTAAAGATGAAATCTATGCACTTGATGCAGAAGGACAAACTTATGCACCGGCATGGTACACACTCAACTTTAAGGCCCGATACCAACTGTCTGAGACATTGGAGACCAGCGCCGGTGTTGAAAATATTACGGATCAGCGATACCGCCCCTACAGTTCAGGGATATCAGGCCCGGGAAGAAACTTCATACTTTCCCTAAAGATGATGTTCTAAAAAAACCGGCCGTTATCTGTTTCTAAGCCGCTCTATTTTTTCAAGGATACGTGGATCAAATTCATCTTTGGCGCGCTCTTCGAGCAAGTCTCCTGCACGTTGTGATGAAATTTTCAACACGGCATCCAGAGCCTTATAACGAATTCTGGGATCACGGTCAGACAGTAAACTCTCCAATTCCTGTCTCCAGTATTCAGCACTGTTCTCATGTCTCAACAAAATGTTGAACGCTGATTTCCGGATGGAATACGGATAGGATGCTTCCAGGTATTCGTCAGCCAATGGAAGCGCCTGACCGGTGGTATCCTCTGCCACAACCCGCTCCAATATATAAATGGCCTTTTGATCATTTTGTGCGCTCTGCTCAAAGCGTTGAATTATCTCCAGCAGACTGCCGGTGGATGCAATTTTTTTGTAGGTATTAACAGAAGCCCTGAAAACAGTATCCGCAGGAGATTGACGAATAACATTGCGCACGGAATAGCTCACATTCTCATTTCCTGGATAATTGGATAATGCTTTGATGGCCTCCAGCCTGGTTTCCCGGTCATCTGAGTTTAATAAATTCAGGAAGGTTTGTTCTGTTCCGGTATCTCCCCCGGTAATAGTACCGAGTGTGCTATACAAAGCGGCTCGAACTTCCTCATTATCTTCCGTCCGTAAAACGTCCCTGATGGCAAGCTGTAAATCGGGCTCATCCGCATAAGCCTGAAGCTGAATAGCCGCCTGTTTTCTTAGTTCCGGTTCTGAACTTCTAAGCTGATTCACCCAAAACATCATGGGTTTATTTTCCTGAAGCTCCAGGGCTAAATCTTCCTGATTATTCAGGGTTACGTATTCCACAGCCCTTGAAACCTGAACAGTAACGGTATCCACACTTCCTGTAAAACTGATTTCTGAACGGGTGGTATCTGCAAACCCATATTCGGTGAGCTGCAATCCAGCCAAACTTTCCAATTCTTTACCCTGTGCACTAAATAACAGATTTAATTGTCCGCTGGCTTCATCGTAATTATAATCTACCTTATAAACGTAGCCTGCGTTATCGCTTTTAACCTGTTGTGGCTGAACCTGTTTTTTGTATCTGGGCAACTCCACTTCATCCCAAAAAGTACCGGTCCGGCGATACCAAAAATCGGCATATTGATCCCACAATACCACCCCGCGATATTCATCAATAAGGTTAGGCAAAGTTCCGGAGAGAGTGTTTCTGAAAAAGTCAGCTTCTGTATTGGCAAATTCCTGCTGCCAGCTGTTCCAGGCATTAATTGAAAGTAAGGAGTCAGCATTTTGCAATTCGTTTGCTTTTGCTGAGCCTGTGAGTATCGTTCTCAATAACTCATAATTGGCTGATGGCGCATCCAGGTAACGTTGATAGTTGCCCAGCCATTGAGCGACGATACCTCTTTTCAACTGGGCCGGCAACGATCCCAGGTTTTGGTAGAGATAGATGATTCCTGCCCCGGCCTGAATCTCCTCCCATTGGTGATCAGGCAATACAACAATATTTAACACGGGATAAGGAAATTCATACGACAGTTTATCCTCATACTCATTAATAAAGTTGATGGCTTGCTGCAACAAACGTGACCGTATTTCAGGCATTATGCTTTGTTCGGCTGAATATAACGTCAACCTTTTGACGCCGGAACGAGCCGTTTCGCGAACATAATTACCTACAGCCAGGCTTATGCCGGTTACAGGAACGGCTTTTTCTGAGCGCCATCGCAATGTTTTTTCATCGGTTGAAACCACTTCATCCTCTATTAACTCCCCATTAAATACGGCAGTTTTTTCTGCAGGGATGGTTATGGTTGCCTCAACCGGGCTTTCTACCCGCGGATGATCGGGAATCGGTAACCAATGCCGGCGGGCTTTGGGATTCAGAGAAGTCCACATGTTTCCATAAACATCTTTGTGGATACCATAGGAAGAAGAACTTTGCCAAGTGATCAGCAATTCTGCGGTATCATTTAGCTTTAGGGTATCCGGCAAAGAGATAATCAGGGAATCTTCGGAAACCCGGTAGTTGAGCTCTGTTTCTCCCTGCATCACTGTTTGTATTTCGATGTCGGAAGTATTAAACACCAGCTCGGCAACTCCCGGTTGCCGTGCTTTAATTTGATACCGTCCGGCCCCTTGTATCAACGCCGAGGAAGGATCCACCTGTACATCCAGCTGAATATCCTGTAACTGGAACGGCAAGGCCGGATAGGCCTCGTATTGCCACCGGGTGTCGGCCCTGTTTTGCGCATGCAGAGCTGTGCCTATCAATAGCAGGACTGCGATACTTATATAAAATCTTCTCATTGTATATTATGCTTTTCAAAGATCGATTTCACTTTGGGGAATAACTTTTTATTGGTTGAAAAACCATTGCCGGAATGGATGGTTTCCTCACCTTTTACGTCACTGAAAACACCGCCGGCTTCCTGTACTACGGGCAATAACGCGGCCGCATCCCAAATATTTAATACGGGATCGTACATCAAATCGGCACGCCCGGTAGCTACCATCAGGTGGCCATAAGCATCGCCCCAAGTTCGGTGTAATTTGGTTTTTTCCATCAATTCCATAAACAATTCCTGCTGGCCGTTCTCCTTAAACCGAAGAATTTCAGTAACCAGCAAGGTAGAGTCTTCAAGCTTTTCGGTATCCCGAACTTTGCATGGTTTGCCGTTAAAGGTAGCTCCGTGTCCAATAGCAGCTGCACAGAGTTCTTCGAGCGCGGGGGCATATATGATGCCAACCTGAGGCTCATTATCAATCATAATACCTATAAGCGTAGTGTAAAACGGAACGCCATGTATAAAAGATTTGGTTCCGTCAATAGGATCTAAAACCCACTGTATGTTACTGCCCTCGTTAGTTTTACCAAATTCTTCGCCAATAATTCCATGGTCCGGATAGCGCTTCAGAATTTCCTCTCGTATGATTTCTTCGGTTTCGCGATCAGCTATGGTGACCGGGGAGTCATCCTCCTTCTCTATTATTTCTATATTTTGTTTAAAGTACTGCAGGGTGTGGTGGCCACCAATTTTCGCTATTTCTGTGGCGGCGGAAAGTAATTCTTTAGTCATGTAAAAATAATATTCATCAAAAATTTAAACTTAAACTGTATCTTCGAAAATAAAACTATGAGTATGAGTACGGTTCACCAAAAATTATTGGCATTGGTACTGCTTTTTCTGCCCTTGGCGGCTATCGCGCAAAACGGACAAGTACAGCTGAGTAACGAAAGCAAGTTAAGCATTAATGGAAAATCAAACGTAAATGATTTTCGCTGTTATTCTGAGCATCAGCTGCAGCAGGATTCCCTTAGTTATTCCTATCATTTTGAAGGAGATGTGATTGAAGTAGACGGAGTTTCCCTTTCTCTGCAGGTAGATCAATTTGATTGTGGACGAAAAGGCATCAACCGTGATTTTCGTAGTGCCCTCCAATACAAGGAATATCCTTTCATTCACATCACATTAAATGAACTGATTCTGGAAAACGAGGAAGATATTGTTCCAAGTTCAGCGCGGGTTACCATTAAAATTGCAGGGGTTGAGCAAAAATACACCGTTCCTCTGAATGCCTTTTCAAGCAGTGAAGAACGGATCATTGTAGGTGGCAGCAAAGTTCTTTCCATGCACGACTTTGGGATTGATCCTCCCTCACCCATGCTTGGACTGATCAAAGTAAGCGATGAGCTGGACATACAATTTGATCTCGTCATCAGGTATTAGCAATTCTTGTCTATTTAACCGCCATTCAGCATTAATACCCAAGCCAACGAATGGCACATCATTTATCAAAATCATTGTGTTATGAAGAGAATTCCTTAGTAAGTTAGGGATTAAAATTTTGTTAGCTCTACTATGAAAAATATCCCTAACATATTAAGTGCCATACGGATGGTTCTGGCGCCGATATTCCTGTTCATGTATATACAGGACGAGCTCATCTGGCGCTCGCTAAGTGTTGCCGTCTTTGCCACTGCGGCTGTTACCGATTATTTTGATGGCAAAATAGCCCGCTATTACAAAGTGGAAAGTGATTTCGGGGTTTTCCTGGATCCGCTGGCCGACAAGTTTCTCACTTTTGCCGGCTTCTTCTGCCTCCCTTTTCTGGATACTGCACAATTCCCCTGGTGGGCAGTAGCCCTGATCGTAATCAGGGATGTTGGGGTAACAGGCTTACGCATCTACACCAACCGGAAAGATATTGTTCTGGAGACCCGCTTTACGGCCAAAGCAAAAACCATGGTACAGATGATCTTTCTTTATGCCGTACTGCTACTGGGTGTTTTTAAAGAAGCAGATATTGAATTTGCCAACCTTGCAAACCAGTTTTTTAATTCCGGTCTGCTCTATTACGCCATGATGTTTGTTACGGTGCTCACGGTTTACTCAGGCATTGAGTACCTGTGGGTAAACCGAAAGATTCTAAATTCCCAGTCTCAAGCTTCATGAACGCCTTAAAGTTTTTCCTCGGAACAGGATGTTTCTCAGGCCTGTTTCCCAAAACACCGGGAACGGCCGGAAGCCTGGTTTTTCTGTTTCCCTTGTATCATGCGCTACAAATATCAACGGTTTGGCCTGTTATTCTCATTGTACTCTCAGCCTCGGCCGTTTGTTTATGGATAGCTTCTTACTTTGAGGATATCTATGGCAAAGATCCCGGCATTTTAGTGATGGACGAATGGGCCGGACAGGCACTGGTTTTTTTAGGAATGCCCTATTCAGGTTTGCTCGAAGACCGTGTTATTATGCTATTAACGGGTTTTATTCTATTTAGATTCTTTGATCTCTTTAAACCACTTGGCATCAGCAAACTTCAGGATTTGCCCCTGGGTTTTGGTATTTTTATGGATGATTTATTGGCAGGATTGTACGCGCTTCTCTGTTTAAAAACCCTTATTTTTATGTGGCCAAATTTATTTGGAATGATCTAACCACCCTCATTCATCGCAGCGGTACCATTAACAGAATTTAAAAAGACTTATGATACTTAATACTTCATTTGCACGTGAGCTTGCGGCCCATTTGCTTGATATTAACGCGGTAATACTACGGCCAAACGATCCTTTTACGTGGACCTCAGGATGGAACTCACCCATCTATTGCGATAACAGGCTAACGCTTAGATTCCCGGAAATCCGTAACAAAATTGAGAACGAATTCACCAACATTATTCAGGAAAAGTTTTCTGATATAGATGTGGTAACCGGTACGGCAACGGCGGGTATTCCACACGCTGCCTGGGTGGCATCAAACCTGAACAAACCTATGGCCTATGTACGGGCTAAAGCCAAAGCACACGGCATGGGTAACCAGATTGAGGGCGGTGTTAAAAAAGGTGAATCTACGGTGGTTATCGAAGACCTTATTTCTACCGGCGGTTCTGTTATTTCGGTTGTAGAAGCCCTGCAGTTTATCGGTGCTAACGTGAACGCCATTCTTTCCATTTTTACTTATGATTTTGACAAGGCATCACAAAAATTTACGGATGCCAACGTGCCCGTTTACACTCTTACCGATTATAAAACGCTGGTAAATGTAGCCGTGGAAAAAGGTATCATTGACGGAGAGGATCTCGACGAACTTTCGAACTGGAGAGACCATCCCGATATTTGGCCCGACAGCCCCGCAGACAAAGATTGATTGCTTGGCGGCTTTTATTTTATGTTGAACCTATGACCGGTATACTTCAGGATGGGCAATAAAAATCTTATTTTTGCCCTTCTGTAATCATCTAAAACTATTAGTACAGTGACTGACAAGAAATTTTATATAGAGACTTACGGTTGCCAAATGAATTTCGCGGATTCGGAGATTGTGAACTCCATCCTGCTGGAAGAAGGCATGAAACCTGTTCATGAAGCGGAAGAGGCCGATGTAGTATTGGTAAACACCTGCTCCATTCGTGAAAATGCCGAAACCAAAGTTTGGAACCGTTTGAAAGAACTGCGGTCTATCAAAAAAGAAAACGGAGAGCTGACCGTAGGCGTACTGGGCTGCATGGCCGAACGTATCAAAGACAAGATTATAGAACAGGAACACCTGGTGGACATCGTAGTGGGACCGGATGCTTACCGTGATATTCCCCGACTGCTGGAAGAAGTGGATGATGGTCGTAAAGCCGTAAATGTATTGCTCTCCCTGGAAGAAACTTATGCGGACATCGCTCCCGTTCGTACCACCGGCAACGGCGTAAATGCCTTTGTATCCATTATGCGTGGCTGTGATAACATGTGCGCTTTTTGCGTAGTGCCCTTCACCCGTGGACGCGAACGCAGCCGTCCGATGGAATCTATTCTCCGCGAGATAAAAGAACTCAGCGATCAGGGCTACAAAGAAGTCACGCTGCTTGGCCAAAACGTGAATTCATACCTGGATGGTGAAAATACCTTCACCAAATTGATGGACGAAGCCAGCAAGGTCGATCCAGAAATGCGTTTCCGGTTCTCATCGCCCCACCCCAAAGATTTTCCCGACGATCTGCTGCACCTGATTGCAGAACGGCCAAACTTGTGTAATTATATCCATATTCCTGCACAGGCCGGAAGTGACACCATGTTGGAACGCATGCGTCGCCCCTACACCCGAGAGCAATACCTGGATTTGGTTGAAAAAATGAAGTCCATCATTCCCAGGGTTTCCCTTTCTACGGATATCATTGCCGGTTTTTGTGATGAAACCGAGGAAGAGCACCAGCAGACCATGTCACTCATGAAGGAAGTGGAATACGATCTGGCCTACATGTTTGCTTATTCTGAGCGTGAGCGTACCCTGGCCCATCGCAAGTTTGAGGATAATGTACCTGAAGACGTTAAGAAGAAGCGCCTTTCCGAAATCATTACGCAACAGATGGAAATACAAGCCCGACGAAATCAAAATGAAATCGGCAATCGGCACGTAGTATTAGTGGAAGGAACCAGTAAGCGCTCCGATGAACAAATGAGCGGACGTACCGATACCAATAAAATGGTGGTATTTGACCGTAAAGACTTTAAACCCGGTGATTATGTTGAAGTTGAGATTACCGGAGCAACCTCAGCTACCCTGCTTGCACGCCCGATTGGTAAAACCACACTACAAGACTATTACGGAGCTGAAGTAGCGGCAGCCTGAGTGAAACCATCCCCGGCCACATATCTCTACACTTTACTGCTTTTGTGGCTGTATGTGGGAATGCAGGCCCAAGTAACTGCTCAAACTTCTTTAGGAGTGATTTGGGACGTGCCCGCCACGGAATCGAACCAAACAGAGCAGTTACAAACCTTCAGCGAGCATGGCGTTCAGTTTCTGGAGATTGAGGCTTCTGTATCATCCAATCTTCAGGAAGAACTAACAAGCTATCCCTTTGAAGTGATGGTACGGCTCTCTCCTGCTTATCTGACCATAAATGATACCCGTGATAACAGAAATGAGCTGAAAGAAACCTATTTCCAGTCTATAGAAAGTTATCGGGATTTTGAAGCTTTGCATTCCATAGGCCTGCTCACCAACAGCATGGTACAGCATCCTGACTTTGATCCGCTTTTTAATCCCCTGTTGGATTCTTTACGGTCTGCCTCAGGTACTGATTTATACTTCAGTCATGGCGAACAATGGTTTTATTTTTCTGAACCACAGCAAGCCTTTGCCCGGCAGTTTTATGACCTCGAATTTGATGAACAAGACCTGATCTCTGCCTCCGGATTTTTACAATCCTCTGGAACCAATAGCCCTTCTGCTGAGATTCATTTTATCCATTCACAGTGGCTGCTGCAAGCCCTTAACGACTATCCCGAGTTCAGTAAAAGCCTGTTAGCCTATCGCACTACAGGTGAGTGGCACCTTCCCCTGCCTGAGGCAACTCCGCAAGCTCTGAATATAAACTGGCTGGTTTTAGTTTTGATACTGTTGTGGATCTCTCTGGCTTTGCAGTTCAAATACCTGCCTTACATAAGACCAATGATGCTTCGTTTTTTCTTTGCCCACCGGTTTTTTGTAGATGATATTCTGCAATACCGCGAACGTGCTGCAGTAGGTGGCAGCTTGCTTATGCTAAAACACGCGTTATTTGGCGGGATGGTGACTTACCTCACGGGCCGCATTTTACTTTCAGAAGAAGGTCTCACGGCGCTCCTAGAAAATTATCCTTTGATTGCAATTGCAGGTAACCAATACATTTCGCTTTTCTTTTTTGCAGCCCTTTTGATTCTAATAACTGACCTGATTTCTATTTTCTGGCTCTACTTGCCCGCCAAAAACCTTAATCACCTCAGCCAGGTTATCAACCTGTATGCAGGCAGTTTTTACCTGGATTTCATTTTGGTCACCTTTATGGCTACCTCTTTTCTTGCCGGATGGAGTCCAATCCTTGTTCTTTCATTAGCCGCTATTTTTGTTCTGATCTGGTTTTTAGCCTATAATCTGGCGGCTTTCAACGCTTCTACAAAAATGGGCCAGAATCGTACCACCTACCTGTTGCTTACCATAGGCCTACACACCTTAGTCCTGATTCTTTTCCTGGTTGTATTTTTTACACAGACTGATGTGCTACAAGTTTTGAAGCTGGCTCTAAGTCTTTGAGCATTGCTTAAAACTTATACATTGTCTTCACACCAAAGTTGATCCACTTCATATTTCGGTAATGCTTCACATTCTCAAAATCTTCAGGCTTTTCCAGATATATAAATTGATAGGAAGCGTAAAGTCCGATATCAATCTTTTCCAGCCCTACAAAATCAAAAGAGGCGCCTATTTCAGTATTAATACCATTGGAATTGATCTCCCCCTCAAAATCATCATTAGAGACATCTGCCCTGGCATACCCTGCTTCCAGATAAGGGGAAAAATGTACATCTTCAGCCATCAGAAGGTGTAAAGCGGGCCCTGCCATTAATTCGATAATGTGAGCTTTTGTCTTGGTCTTCTGCTCCAGGTTTAGATAAAACGAGTACTTGGAATAGGTATACCCCGCGTGACCATCTAAACTTAAAGTAGAACTAAGCGGGTAACTGTAGCCCAGATCAAAACTCACCACTCCGTCAAAATCAGAGAAAAAATTATCGCCTGCCTGCACCGGATAAGATACATCGGCTGTAAACTTACCACTTTGGGCCAGAAGAGATTTACAAGGCACGAATGATAAGATCAGAATTAGGAAGAGTAGCTGGTTTTTATTGAATCGCATTGATAAAGGGTCCCTTGTTGATTAGTTGGTTAAATTTTAAGACCGCTCCAAAAGTACTGTTTGATGTGATTAGATACCAACATATGGCATATTAGTTTTACCTGTATAATGATCAAATACCTCCAAAAATAGAAAAGCCCCGGCAATTGGCCGGGGCTTGATAGAACTAAATATGTTCTTTCTATGCTGTCATCTGTTCAGCATGTACGCCTTCACGTATTTCTTCAATCATTTTACTGTTGAAGGCCGGCAGATCATCTGGTGTTCGGCTGGTGGTGAGCCCCTGATCCACAACTACTTCGTTATCAACCCATCGTGCACCTGCATTCTTCAGGTCATTCTTGATGGATGGATAGGAAGTAAGTTCCCGACCTTGCAGGACTTCTGCATCGATCAGAATTTGCGGACCGTGGCAGATTGCTGCAACCGGCTTGCCATCCTTGAAGAAGCTTCGTACAAACTCAATGGCATCATCATTCATGCGAAGCTGATCAGGATTCAATACACCACCAGGCAGAAGCAACGAATCATATTCTTCAGCAGAAGCATTTTCCAACGCCACATCTACGTCAAAATCGTCTCCCCACTGGTCGGTTGCCCAACTCTTTATGGAACCTGACTCAGGCGAGATAATGTGAGTTTCTGCACCAGCCTCATGAAGGGCTTCTCTTGGATTGGTAAGTTCCACTTCTTCAAAACCGTTAGTTGCTAAAATAGCAACTTTTTTACCGTTTAATTCATTACTCATAATTCTTTCTCTTGTTTTGTAATTAGCTTTATTTTTCAATCTCTGTAATTACAATGTATCTCAGCCTGAATGGTTCCGACATTTTGATAAGCTTTACTAATGCATCAAATAAGACAAAGCTATAAAATTATAATCCGGCATTGAGGCAATCTTTAACAAGCGGAAAATCACTTAATAAAAGTGCTGTAAATTGGATAGATTCTTATCCCTCAATGATGTCAAATACACGGTGTACCTCTTGGTAAATTTTCGAACCCTTTTTTCTTCATGCTTATTGTTATGCATTTCAACATCAATCTGCACTGAATCTGCAGATGCACAAATCGTTTCTCCCCAAAATACAGTTACGGTAAGCGACTCAGTTGAATATGCTTTCCTCCCCGCTCTGGCTTATAACAGTGATCTTGGGCTTATTGGTGGCGGCATTGCCAGCCGGTATCATTATAAAAGGGGCGTCAATCCTTTCTACTCCTATATCAATGTAAATGCGATAGCTTCTACCAAAGGATTACTCTCTTTTCAGCTCTTGCACGACAAACCGCAAATCATGGATTCCCGTCTTCGTTCAACCACGGAGCTCTATGTTTCCCGGTTCATGGAAAATCAGTATTACGGAGTGGGCAGCTATCAGGAAATTGAGGAAGAACCCGAAGCGAATCCCGACTACTATTACTACAAATCTTTCTCAGCAGGATTTGAATTAACACTCCGAAATCCTCTGTTTTACAACAAAGAAACCGGTGCCCAAATTGATATCTATGGACTGGCCGGCTTCAGCTATCGTACCCCCTGGGGCAACCCGGACGACCGGCTTATTTCTGAACAACGGCCCGTAGGCATAGGAGGCTCCCATATATCGGAATTGGGGCTGGGTATGATCTGGGAGAACCGGAATAGTGAATTTTCCCCAACGACGGGCACTTATGCAAAAGCAGGTTTTGCTGCCGGACATAAGCTTTTGGGCAGCGACTACGATTATATTATGCTTGAGGGAGAAGCCCGTACCTATCTTTCTTTCTTTTTGATCCGCGAGATCACTTTTGCCAATAAAATTTCCTATACCCATACCTCCGGTGACTTGCCCTATTGGAAGCTATCTGAATTGGGTGGCAGTAACACTCTACGCGGTTACCCTGAAAACCGATTTTTGGATGACAATGCTCTCTTGCTGAATTCAGAACTACGTACCTGGCTCATTGAATTCCCCGAGTATGACATTCGCTTTGGCGGTACGCTTTTTACAGATATCGGGCGAACATTTCACAATGGAGCTGCCCTGCAATCAGTTTTTAACGATCTACGCTATACCTTCGGCTTTGGCGGTGTGTCTTCCTTTTTTACGGATGATTTTATCATGCGGGCTGATATTGGGTTCTCGCAAGAAGGCTATGGTATTTACTTCACCTCTGGCTTTCAGTTTTAATGGGATAGATACCTGGTAAAGCTTTTTATGGTTCTGTTATATTTATGGTGATTGTGAGTTGATTTTCAAGACATCCGGAAGAAGCTTGTAAATCTAATATTGCTTCTCCTATCTCTATACCAATAATTCGAAGAATCGATAGTTTTCCATTATCTGCTTGATTGGCTATTTGATTTATATCCACATTCAAATATCCACTTTGCAATACTGGTAAATATGAAACCCTGCCCTTCGAGCTCACAAACACAGGGGGACCAGTCAGGTCAATAAACAAGGTATCCCCCACGGCCACCGTGGTATCGGGGATGGGGTTTTCTAAGGTTAACGAACCCTCGCAGGGGCCGGATTGGCTACAATTTTGCAAGATTAAAGACGCCGTGACAAGCAGCAGGAATAGGATGACAGAACTTTGCTTCATGGCGAATCTCTTTTTGTTCATCAGTAATACCAGCGGTTTCAAAGGGATTTCTTACTCTTGATGTTTATAGTTTGAGGCAGAGCCTCAATCAAGCATCCCGCAGCAGAGCTAGGGAACGAGCACAATAATTTTATTCATTGTACTTTCCGATTTATTGTTGTTGTATAACATTAAAATAGAATGATTTATATGTGCTTATATCACTTTTGAGAGTATCGTTTACAGAAACACTTGCTCCATACTCTCCTGGTTCCAAATTGACCTCAAAACTAAACGTATTCTTTGTAGTTGGGATGCTTTCTACTCTATTGGGTATATTCCAAGTAAATTCAAGGTTTTCTGCTAAGCTGTCTTTGACTATGCAGGTAAACACAACGGTATCTCCCTTCTGCACAGGATTTGGTTCAACATCTATTCTCATTATTTCAGCTTCAAGAGGTGGTGGCGGATCAGGAGCAGAATTGAATCCCTCACATTGGGTAAAAGCAAGAAACAAAGCATGGACTATAAATAATTTGGCTAATTTTCTCATCATTGACTATTTAATTACCGAAGATAGCTAATGCCAAAGGTACAATCATTCTTCTTTGGCACAAATACATTGACAAGTTTACGAAGTGGCAGGCAAGTCTAAGACTTGCAGGGTTTTGGCATTGTGCCATGTCAACTTTTCATTTGCTGGTACTTTTAAAGTCTCAGACTTAAAAGATCTTTAGGTTGACCTTCAAGCCTCTCGTTTGACCAACTACTGACTCATCTTTTTAGAAAAAACCGCAAAAAATAAGAAAGCCGAATAGCAGATGAGAAAACTCATCAAGACTATTCGGCTTTATCAGGAAATACCGCTCATAAAAAGGGCGAGCCTTTCACAGCGCGCCCTTTTCCTATGAGGTCGGTATATCAGAAGCTTATCACAGCTTCTAACATGATTCCGCTAAATTCTGCACCGGCATAGGTACCAGTAAAGTCGTCGTAACTTTGAGTTACATATTCTAATTTCGTCAGTACGTTCTCAGTCATGAACCAGCCACCGCCAATATTCACACGGGAAATGCTGATGTCGTTGCCACCTAATTCTTCGCCAGAAACAGAGTTGTAACGTCCGCCTACGTAGAAGTCTTCAGCTGCACCAAAGCGATACAGAAGCTCGGCACCCAGTTGAGTGAAAGAACGGCTTGAAGATTCGGTTTCAATTTGTCCGGATACGTTTTCGAACACACCGTAGAACTCAAGTCCCTGGTATTTTACGAAGGGGTTAATCATGATGGCAGTCATTTCGCCTGCAGCAGGAGCTGATCCTCTTGGAGGAGTGAAAGTAGGCGCATAACGGCCGGCACGGAAGTTACCTGGCTCAATCACGTTATAGTAACGGCTACCGGCACGGTCACCAGAGTACAGGTAAATAGAACTGTTTTGGCCTACACGGAAGATAGAACCGGTCAGACGAACTCTCAGGTCTTCATTTACCTGGCTGTCGTATCCAACTTTAGCAAGGAAAGAAGGTTTTGTTTTGATATCGCCTTCAACAGTGCTTTGATTCAGTTTACCGTTGGTAAGACCAACCATTCCGAATACGTCACCGGAGTACACATACACTTCTCCACCTACTTCAGTGGTGAAAGAATCCATGATGTAGTTACCTACAAATGGGTTATTGATAGTGGCACCGTTGTCGCTGCGACGGAAGTGGTTGTCACCATAGTTGTTCTCCATGTGGCCAACTTTGATACGTACGTGGTCAGAGAGGCCTGCCAGAAAACCTTCTTCAATAAAATCGAAGGAATCAATTTGCAGGTATCCGCCCTTCACATAGGTTTCTGTGTGGTGTTGTGAAGAAAGATAGGTACGCAAGTGCATGCGCATGCCCGGTGCAAGTGCTACATCAAGATCCAAGTTAGAGGTAGCAAGGTTAAAGTTATTTTCCAGATCTGCCAGATCGCCGGCATCGTTATCATGAGAAATACCTTGGAACTGCAGTGTGTTGGCGCCACCAATTCGTACCTGGAACCCTTGGAATTCCTTATCGGTAGTAAATGGTGATTCAAATTCGTTCAGTCCTGCCTGAGTAGGAGGAGTGTAATATTGAATGTCATTGCGCTCTTGAGCGTGAACTGTGGAGAGAAAAGCTCCAAGAACAAAAGTCAAAAGCATTGCTGTGATATATTTGGCTTGTGATTTCATGACCTTAGGGTTTGTTAATTGTTGTGTTGGTTAGTTTTGACAGGATAATTATTGTGCAAATTTTGCATTGAATGTCACCTCGACGTCCTCGCCGGCTTTGATAGCACCGAACATGGCTTTTGGAGGATCAACATTATAATCTGTCATTTTGATGGGTTGGATACCGTTGAACAGAATAGTTCCGTCGGGTTGTAGTTCATACTCAACTTCCATTTCAACGTCTTTAGTAACTCCAGAGATGGTAAGTTGCCCGGTAGCGGTAAGGGTATTACTGCTAATTTGGGTTATATCAGAAAGAGTGAACGTAATATTTGGATGCTTTTTCTCATTTAAAGCATCATAAGTTTTACTATCCATTCCTCCTTTACCACTTTTTATACCATCTACTACAACATTGAATTCAAGGGATGAAATATCTACCAATGAATCTTCTGCTATTTCAATAGATGCTGTTCCGGAGAATTCTTCGGCTTCGGATTCCCAATCGTGCACGTTAGACGTACCGTTGATGATTACTTTGCTGTCGTTTTCAACAACACTGTAGCTTTGCGCAAAAAGTACGGATGTACTCAATGACAGGATTAGTGTGATTACAATTCTATACATATCGACCTCATTTATTTTTTGATTTGATTAATCGCTTTTTGATTAATGCGTTTCCAAAATCGTAACCAAACATGAAGAAAAAGTGAAGAAAAAAATACTTTTTTTATTCCTGTAACGTATTTCTTATTAGCTACTTACGACTCCTATTTACACGCCCAAATATGAAGATTATGTGAAGTCTTTTCAAGACCGGGAATCCCCCATTTCGTGCTTTTATAAATGGCCTTCTGCCGAGACATGCATATCAGTATATATGCTGTGCAAGAACGTACTTCATCCATAGGTAAAATGGCAGGGCCTGTGAAATACGAAGTAAGGGGAGTTTATTATAAAACCTGCCACTGCGAAGGCTGCCGTAGCCGTGGGGAGCAAATCCTGGGACAATCTCATTGATAATGCCTCCTCGCGATTGTAGATATTAAGTAATTAGAGGGGGAGAGTAATCAATCGATTTCCTTTTTATGCTGCATTCCTATGCTCTATAAAAACACTCTTTATTTACTTATTTAACAGGCAAGCCTTCCAATTCCATAATCTTTAAGGCATTGGTAGTAGGGCAAGGACCCGGCTTTATTTTATATTCGAAATGCATCTTTCCGTCCTCAATCGTCTCAGCAAAATGCCAGTTACTCAGTTGCGGAATCTCACTTTCCAGGGCAGATAATTCCAGGTCATGCGTAGAAACCATTCCAACCCCATTTTTACCAGCAACATTTTTAAGAAAAGCCGCACTCCCCTGATATCGCTCCCGGTTGTTGGTTCCTTTGAAGATTTCATCCACAAAATAAAAAAGCGGAAGTTCATGCTCATCTTCCAGTTCATTCATCAACCTGCGAAGCCTTCGTACTTCCGCGTAGAAATGCGACAGCCCATCGCCCAGCGAGTCTTTCACGTTAATACTGGTAAAAAGGCGAAACAACCTGCTCTCTAAAGTTTGAGCACAAACAGTAGCTCCGGCAAAACTCAACACCAGGTTGATACCCACGGTCCGCAAAAAAGTACTTTTCCCTGCCATATTGGAACCTGTGATGAGGAATAAATCTTTACCCTGTTCTATTTTAAAGTCATTGCTAACCCGCTCATGTTCAGGTATTAGCGGATGCCCCAACCCTTGGGCCTCAAACAAGAGATCATCTTTATCATCAAGTACAGGAAAATTATACTCCGGATGAAGCGATGAAAAATTAGCCAACGAGTTCAGCGCCTCCAGCTGATAAAAAAGATCCAGCCACTCACTAAGTCTGGGTTCAAGGTCTTGCTTAAGGTTTTCCATCTTCATGGAATAATACATATCCCAGGGAATAATTAAATTTACGATAGGCCCGACAAATTGGTTTTTTTGGATAGATGCCGGTCCGGTAATTTTGTTCACCTTATTTAAGTAAACCGACGGTTTGGTATCTGCCTCGTGATAAGCCTTCAGGAAGTCAGCCAGCTTTGGTTTTCTGGAAAGCTCAAAATTCTCTACATGCAGCAGCAGCGACCGAAACCGGCTCAATAACTTCTCCATTTGATAGGCTGCTTCAAACAATCCCTCTGTTTTCTCACTGTAAAACTTATAGACAGATAAGTATACCACCAAGCCAAATACCATTGGCAACCAACTCAACATCCCAATAAGAGCGGCCATGCCTGCAGTGATATTAAAAAGTGAAAGCACTGAAAGAATCACCAATGGCTTTATAAAACCTTGCTTTTTGGGAAGGCGGAGCCACTTCAGCATATCCTCCATCCCCCAGTCTTTTTCCGATTCATGAATAACAGTGTATTTTCCCAATGCAGCCAGTTTATCCCGGAAAGCCTGTAGTGGAATCAATTCGCGAACCAATCCTTGCCGTTCTTTTACTGCCGATTCCTTCGGTTCGGTATTAGTGAGCCAGTCTAATAATATCTGGCTGCCCCCTTTATATACCGAGGTATCCAGCAGACGGTGCAGCGATCGCTTTCCAATAATATTCAAGTCATCAGCATAAGCATGGTCATCAAGCTCTGGAGTGATCTTAAGTTCGGGGATCTCCTCCCATTCTAATTCCATGCGGGCAATATGCTCTTGTTTGATCTTTTTTAAATGCCCCAACTTTTCAATGGCCTGATGCACTTTATAGTGCCGGCTAACCAAATAAATAAAACCTGCTATTCCAGCAATTAATCCTGCCGTCCATACATAATCATTTAACAAATCGGCTGTAAAAAAAACGAAAGCCAAAATGACAAAAAACACCACACCCCGTGCCCAGGAAAACTTTGTGCTGCACTCTCTAAATTTCTCTACGTGATGATCAATACGCCTGCAATGGCGCTCATATAACTCTTTTTGCTTATGATGATTCATTAGGGTTGATTTTGCTGCTTTTCTGATGTGTGATGAGGATAAAAAAAGAAATGGATAAAAGCTGTGTGAATGGAGGGTATAATTGTAGTTTAGATACTACAAATTACAGATTGAAAATTGAAGATTTTCCAAGGGTGCTCTCCGAAACTTTAATTGTGATGGGCATGATGAAGATGATGCCCTATAATGTTGGGTAAACCATCACACTGCATCAAAAAACCACACATACTTTTAGCCACAAAAGCCTTTCAGCCCAACCTCCGGGTAGCAGCAATCTACTTCATGCATCTCGGCGGAGGTTTGGTCTTCCTCTATTTCCTCCCGGGGCTATATTCGGACATCCCTACGGGATTTAATTGGAGAATCATATGACTTTACAGAATGATCCATATGAAGCCAGAATCGATAAATCAACTAAAAACTAATCACTGATAACTGTTCACCGAAAATTCCTCGCACAGGCTCCGCACATATCCTGTATTTCTTAGCTTGAAAAGCTCCGGTTTCGATGCTCAAAAAACATCTAATATCGCATCATAAATACTATTTTTATTTATGATATATCTTATCTCACTATATTACAGTAACTTAAATTATTAATTACTTAATGAAACCGCTTTTATTTTAAACTTAAACTATTTGGGTTGGATAAAAGAAAAATATGCCTTAGTCTATCCCACCGAAACAAACGACGTTTCACCCAAACAAATTTAATTCATGATTTTTAACCGTCAATCCAACTTGTACAATATGATGCGCGCCATGTGTATGCCCATGGGCTGTATGTGTATGATGTGCTGTACCAGTTGGAATGATAGCGGACTTATAAAATCATGAATTAGATTTTAACCCAGAAAACGCCCGCTCATCATTCAGGTGAGCGGGCGTTTTTTGTTTACGCCTTTCTCTCCTGTTGATGTGTGTCGGGCTCCAGACGATATAACCCAAAACACACATACCCTAACAAACGAATGAACACTGATACCACTCACTCTTTCAGGCGCTTTGCCTGGAAAATATCTGTATTGCTGTTTGGCCTTTTTACGGCCCTTCAGCCCTTAAGCAACGCTCAAAGCTCCGTCTCCGGGGTGATCACCGATGCCGCCACCGGCGAGCCCATCATTGGAGCCAACATTATGGTAGAAGGCACCAATAAAGGCGCCGCTACTAATATTGATGGCGAATATGTGATCGAAGGCCTCTCGGCAGGCAATTATACCCTGCGGGTGCGGTACATCGGTTTTAAAGAACAAACCCAGGAAATTGCATTAGACGAAAACGAAGACTTGTCACTCGACTTCCAGTTGGAGCAAGGCTCCATCAACCTGGATGAAGTGGTGGTTACCGGTACGGGCGGACCTGTAGAGGTACGCAAGCTCGGTAATACCATTGGTCGTGTAGACGCCAGCGAACTGGAAAACACGCCCATCCAGAGTTTCTCGGATGTACTGCAAGGGCGCGTAGCCGGCCTTACCGGACTGCCCTCCAGTGGTGTAACCGGTGAAGGTTCACGCATACGTATTCGCGGTTCCTCCAGTCTTTCGCAAAGCAACGAACCGATTGTACTTGTAGATGGAATCCGCGTGGATAATGGCGGTGGCTTTGGCGGTTCGGTTAGTGCCGGTGGTAGCGCCTCTCCTTCCCGACTGGATGACATCAACCCCTCCTCCATCGACCGCGTTGAAGTGCTCAAAGGAGCCGCAGCGGCTACGCTCTATGGTACCGAGGCTTCCAATGGCGTAATCCAGATCTTCACCAAAAATGGTCGTGCCAATGCACCCCAGTTCGATTTCAAAGTAACGCAAGGCGCCATTAATTATCCCAAAACCATTCCAGATAACGTTGGTTTTGCCCGCACGCAAGCCCAGGCCGATACCATGAGTTTCTATTACGATCAGGACATTGATCCCTGGGAGCTGGTATCCAGAAATTATGTGCATCAGCTGTACGAAACCGGGATCACCCAGGAATATTCCGGAAGCATCAGCGGAGGAACCGAAGGTATCACCTATTATGTAAACACCCGCTGGATGGATGAAAACGGCCCGCACTCCGGGGAAAATATTCCTTTCCCAAATGGCACAAAATCCCTGGCTGATGATCAGTTGAATCGATTTCAAACCAATGCCAACATCAGCATTTTTCCGGTAGATAATCTGCAAATCCGGTTCAAATCGGCCTACACACAGACCAACCTGGAGACTTTCCAAACGGGTAACAACGTACAGGGTGTAACCTCCGGTGCCATGCACGGCAAGCCGGAATTGGTTTCCTATGATAACAGATCGGGTACTTCCTACAGTGCTACTTTGCAGGAACGCCTACAGCAAACCGTTGAACAGGAAGTACAGGCGTTTAACACCAGCTTGGGCCTGAATTACCGCCCGTTAGAAACATTGACACTCGACGGTACTTTTGGCATCAGTTATACCAGTCAGTTTAGTGAGGAAGTGCGTCCTTTTGGCTGGAACATCAACAACTACGCCAGCATTGAAACCGAAGGATCACGTATAACATCCGATCGTTCGAACCTCAACATCACCGCCGATGTAAAAGCCATTGCGAACCATCAATTGAACGAGCGTTTTGAGTCTACCTTTATTGGGGGATTCCAGGTTTTTCAACAACAGAACTTGGTACGTAGTGCCACAGGAATCAGTTTTCCTGGTCCGGGCCTGAATGTGACCGGGGCTGCCGCCGAGCAAAGCGTGAACGAAACCTACATCGAAGAAACACAGACCGGTATCTTCTTGCAGGAGCAGATTGGTTTTGACGATCATATTTTCGTAACCGCCGGAGCCCGTCTGGATGCCCACAGTGCTTTCGGTTCCGATTTCGATGCCGTTATCTATCCCAAGCTTTCCGGTTCCTATGTATTTTCGGATGCTCCTTACTGGGAAGAGAATGAAACGATCTCATCGCTTAGGTTGCGAGCGGCAGTGGGACAGTCTGGTCTGCAGCCCGGAGCCTTTGATGCCCTTACCACCTACGCCTCTCTTACCTCAGGCAATGGCGCTGGAATCGTACCTCAAAACCTCGGTAATCCCGATCTGAAACCGGAAATTTCTACCGAGTATGAGCTTGGAGTAGATGCCGGCTTTTTCCAGGAGCGCGTTACTTTAGATGCCACCTACTGGGACCGTACCGTTCGTGATGCCTTGGTGCAGCGCAATTTCCCGGCCAGTGGAGGATTCCTGCAGCCCCAGCTGGATAACATTGGCGAACTGAAAGGCCGTGGAGTGGAAATCGGACTCGAATTCCGCATCGTGGAAAACAAAACGTGGTCGGCCGATGTGTTTACCAACACCGCCTACCTCTGGGAACAAGTAACCTCACTTGGAGGCGCTGCTCCTATCAAGGTTGGCGGAAGCTATCCGCGCTATCGTCAGTACCTGATCGAAGGCTACGCGCCCGGTTCCAACTTTGGAGCTAAGCTTCAGGATGTACAAGACGGCTACCTGCCACTAGATCAACGCGGATTACTGGAAGCACTGGGACGTGATGTATCCGGCTTGAATTACGGAGAAGCGGCCAGCCGCGAACTGGTGCTGGATTACCTCAGCAGTCTTACCCCCGGCACTGCCGATCTGGAAACCTTGAACAGCTACATTTTACTGGCTGATGAAGACGGAGACGACAATCCCTTGGATCATTACCTCGGCAAACCCACGCCCGACTGGACCGGTTCTTTTGGCGGATCGCTTCGATACAAGAACTTCACAGTCTCTACCCTATTTGAATACAGCGCCGGCAACTTTTATGTGAATAACCTCACGGAAGGTTTCCGAAACCGTAGCGCAGGTATTGGGCGCAATACACCAGATGCCGCGCGAGTGGATCGCAACTACACCACTGGCGGTATAGATTCCGACAATCAGCCCCAAAATAACGGAGAAGTTCGCCTTGATGCCGCTGAAGAGTGGCTGGATGAACTCGTGGCACTGGACCCATTCCCCGGCCTGAATGCTATTCAACCCGCTGATTTCATTCGTCTGCGAGAACTGAGCCTGACTTATAACCTGGCTCCGCAGCTGCTGGATCGCTTCAACATCCGCAGGTTATCCTTTACCCTTTCGGGCAGAAACCTGGCGCTCTGGACCAAATATTCCGGACCCGACCCTGAGGTAAATGCCATTGGTCGCAGCGGCGGTACTGATCTGGAAAACAACTACCTGCTGGGTACCGATGCCTGGAATATGCCGCTGCCCCGACGCATCCTCTTCACCGTAAACCTGGGGATTTAAGCCATGCAGATCATACAAACTATTTCTAAATCACTATTTGAACGAAACGACAACATGAAGTATCCAAACATCATACAAAAACCTGTGATCCGGCTTTTAGCAGGGTTCTTATTTGTAGCTGCTGTGAGCGGCGGCTGCAACCTGCTGGATGTGAACAATCCAAACAGCCTGGTTGAAGAAGACCTCGAAAATCCGGCGGCCGCGCCTGCCCTGGCGAACGGCGCCGAGGCTACGCTTACCAACGCACTGGGAGACTTACTGGCTCCCTACTCCACCGTAACCGACGAACTCACATGGATTGGAACTCGTGACGGCTGGCTGATACTCAACCAAGGCGGCACCGATGATCCCATCAACGAGTTTGTGGATGGAGCGTACACTTCCATCAGCGAGGCGCGCTGGACGGCCGATAATGCCATTGAGCGCCTGGAATCTTTCCGGGAAGATGGCACGTTGCCCAGCCGAACGCCGCTGGTACGCAGTTACCTCTATGGCGCGATAACCTATCTGGCCGTGACCGATGCCTTTGACAATTTCGTCATCTCAGACCGACAGCAAGCCGGAAATCCTTTGGGTGAAGAAAACCTTCCCCAGCTCATCAGTACAGCTATTGATTACCTGGACAGAGGGATAGAACTGGCAGATAATGGTTCTGAGTGGGAAACGCGCCTGCTGGCGGTACGGGCCCGGGCCTATTATGCACAAAACCTGTGGGCCAAAGTAAATCCTTCAGTTGATACCGCCTCGCCACTGGTTAGCAGCAGCGATGCCGTAGCCGATGCGCAGGAAGTTATCAATCGCGTTGGCCCTGAAAACGACTGGCGCTACGAAATTTCCGTCAGCCCGGAGACGCCCGGCAACAACCTGGCTTTCCAGGTAAATGAACGTCTGGAACTCCGTATAGGTCCCGCTTTTGCCGATCCTACTTCGGATGGTACTCGTGTGGATAGCGTAATTGTCTTTGATCCCATTGATAACATTCAGGCACCCTTCCTGGTCAACGAAATCAATTCGTTTGTAGAAGCCGATCAGTACGCCAACCTTCCCATTATCTCAGCCAGAGAATTACAGCTGATTATTGCGGAAGACGCACTGGCCAACAACAATACTGTGGCTTTTACCGATGCCATCAACAACCTGAGAAACCTGGATAATCTTTCGGATTACACCGGGCAGGTAGATGAGCTGGAACTGCTGAAGCATTCCCGGAAAGTGAACCTTTTCCTTCAGGGAAGAAGGCTTGCTGATCTCTACCGTTTCCAGGAGCAGTCGCCCGAATGGACGCAATCAAGAGTGAACGAAGGGGAGTTTTTCCCGATCACCATTTCGGAAATCAACTCCAACCCCAACGTGAATTTTGGGGATTAATCAATGATGAATTTAGGTTTATGTGAGTTTACCATAGCCATACCTTAGGTAGATATAAAATCCGTCATTGCGAAGGCTGCCGTGACCGAAGGGAACACAGCCTGTGGCAATCTCCCGGAGAATGCCTCTGAGCGTTGTCAGGGAGATCGCTTCGTCGGAAGAAATAGTATCTTATTTAAACAAATGGCCTCCTCGCGATGACCAGCCAATTTTTACATCATTCTTATTTCTGTCCAAGGCGTACCCTGAGCAGAATCACAATATTTACCCTATACTCTCATAGAATTTTTTAAATCACGATATCAAATCAATCAAACCTATGAACTTTAGCAAGACCATTAAAAAAGCTTATTGGGTACTGGCGGCCGCACTTTTTGTGCTGGCCAGCTCATCCCAAGCCGTTGCTCAAAACGATTATTATTTCCCGGAAGGATCGGAATTTGACGAATCCATCCCCACCCCGGAAGAATTTCTGGGCTACGAAATCGGAACCCATTATACCCGTCACGATCGCATTGTCGATTACTTTGAGGAGTTAGCCCGTATTTCTGATAAAGCGTCCTTACAGGTAATTGGACAAACCGTGCAAAAACGTCCACAGGTGGTGCTGACGATCACCGATCCCGCCAATCATCAAAACCTGGAGGAAATCCGCGAAAATCACCTTACGCTGATTGATCCGGATGCAGACCTTCTGGATATCGAAGAAGCCAAATCGGTGGTGGCACTAAACTACAGCGTGCACGGCGATGAAAGCTCCAGTGGCGAGGCGGCGCTGCTTACAGCCTATTATTTCGTTGCCAACCAAAGTGCGGAAACACAGAATTTGCTGGAAGAGTCCATCATTCATATTGACCCGGCTCAAAACCCCGATGGACGCGACCGTGCCGCCCACTGGCATAACAGCTACAAGTCCTTCCCTCCCGTGTCCGATCCCAACGACATCGAGCACAACCAGGGCTGGCCCCGCGGACGTACCAACCATTTTCTGCACGACCTGAACCGTGACTGGTTTGCCGTCACCCAGCAGGAAAGCGCCAACCGTGTGGCCTTTTACCAGAAATGGTATCCCAACATCCAGATTGATTTCCACGAGATGGGGACCAACAGCACCTATTATTTAGAGCCCACGCAACCCGAACGCACCTGGAACCCCATCGTTCCGGAATACCATTACGAAGTGCTGAACCCGCTACTGGCTGAATATCACACCGATGCGCTGAACGAATTGGGCGCCCTCTACTGGACCAAAGAAGTATTCGACAACATCTCCCCCATTTACGGCTCCACCTATCCTGATATCCTCGGCGGCGTGGGCGTAACTTTTGAAGTAGGAAGCTCCCGCGGACTGGTGCAAGAAAGCGTGGCCGGTGATGTCACTTTTGAAAACACTATCCGCCGTCATCTCCGCACAGGTATTGCTACCGTTCGGGCCGGCGTAGGCGAAAAGAAAACCCTGCTGGAATATCAGAAAGATTTCTACGAGACTGCTCTGGAAGAAGCGGAAGACCAGCCGGTACGTGCCTATGTTTTTGGGGATGAAGCTGACAAAACCCTCACCAATAAATTCCTGGATCTGCTGCTGAAGCACAAACTGGAAGTGTACAAACTTGAGGAAGAACGCACCGTGGATGGCAAAACCTTCAGTCCGGAAGCCGGCTACATCCTGCCCACCAGCCAGGCCAACTACCGCCTGATTCACGACATCTTTGAAACCTACACCGAATATGCCGACAGCGTGTTTTATGACATCACGGCCTGGTCGCTGGTGCAGGGATATGGCATCAAGTACGGAGAAATTACTTCCGGCGGCTACAATCGCGACTGGGGCACACCGGTTGAATCGGTGCCCGAGCAAGAAGGCAAAGTAGTGGGCGGCCAAGCCGATTATGCCTACCTGCTTTCCTGGAGTGATTACAATGCCTCCGCTGCCCTCTACCACCTGCTGGATGAAGGCGTACGAGCACGCGTGGCCCATCAGCCCTTCACTTCGCCTACCAGCGGCGGTGACGTTGATTTTGGCTACGGCTCAGTCATTATCTCCGTGGCAGAACAGGACAACCACAGCCCGGATGAATTGTATGAAGTGATTGAAGCCACGGCCGAGGAATTTAGCCTGACCTTTCATACCACCTCCACCGGCTACAACACCGGCGGTATCGATCTTGGAAGTGGCAACGCACAAGTGGTTGATAAGCCAGAAGCGGCTGTGGTATTCGGCTATGGCGTAAGCGCCTATGATGCCGGCGAAGCCTGGTTCCTGCTAAACAAGCACTTAGGCATCGACATCACCAAAATTAACAGTGTTGATTTCGGCGATGTGAATCTCTCCCGCTACAACACCCTGCTGCTGGTAGATGGGGATTACGAGTATTTTGACCAGGAAATCATTGATAAAATTAAAACCTGGGTGAATGACGGCGGAACCCTGATTACTTCAGCCGGAGCTTCCGTTTGGGCCGTACGAAACGAGATCGTTTCCGAAAACTTCCTTGATAGCGGCGAAGATACTTCTGCAGCTGAAGAAGATGAGACCGTCCGTTACAACTATGAAGAACGCCGCGACCGCTGGCTGGCCGGACGTATTCCCGGCGTGATTTTGGAAGCGGATATCGATCCAAGTCACCCCATCGCCTTTGGCACGGAAGACCGCAGCCAGTTATTCCTGAAAGAAAACGGACACTTCCTGTATCCTTCCTCCGATCCGTATGGCACCGTTGCGTATTATGGGGATGATCCTCACCGCGGTGGTTTCCTGAATGAAGCCAACAAAGAAAAGGTAAAGAATAAAGCCTCCATCTTGGTCTCCGGTGAAGGAAGCGGAAATGTGATTCTGTTTTCCGAAAATCCCACCTTCCGCAGCTACTGGCACACCTCCAGCCGATTGCTCTTGAATGCCTTACTTTTTGGCAATAACTTATAAGAGCCGAATCATTTTTGTTCGAGAGGCCGGATTGCTTGAAAAAGCTTTCCGGCTTTTTTTATGCACCTGCACCACGTACCATTTACCACGGCTCGCTGAGCCGTGAAATGGCCGATTAAGAATTGATGGCAACAACGGAATTGAACGCGGATGACGCAGATTTGGCGGATCTTCACGGGTTATGTTTTAGATTTTTCTCTTGCCAACCCCCGTAGGTCGGGCAGATTTGCCCGACCACTGGTGGAATAACATCTGTTGCTTCCGTTCAACATGGACGGATAAATCTATCCGTCCTACGCTTAACTGTGATGGATTTGATGGTTGGGATAGGCTGTGATGTTTTCTCCAGATCACTACCCATTCAATCAATCACAATACATCAGTTTTATCAAAACCATCACAATTCAGAAGAAGTATTACATCCCCCCATACTATTTCACTTATAATATTATTTTCCTTTTTATCAGTTTATTATCATACTAAAGAAGTATTCAAACTAATAGAGAAAGCTATGATTGACGAAAACATTAAAAAGAAAGCACTTAAACTTTCGCTTAAGGAACGTGCCGAACTTGCCCACATGTTGATCGATAGTCTGCATCCAGAGAGTGAGTTTGAATCTGAGGAGGCTTGGTCAGAAGAACTTAAGAGACGCATTGACCGGTACGAACAAGGTAAAAGTGCTGCTAAGCCTTGGAGTGAAGTGAGAAAAAAGGCCCATGCTCTTATAGACCGATGAGCAACTTGGCCTTTGAACTTGACGATGCGGCAGAGGCCGAATTTTATGATATCATTGAATACTACAAACAATTTGACAAGGAACTTTCCCTTGATTTTGTTAAAGAGTTTGATGATGCCGTACAACGACTTATGAAATTCCCCAAAGCAGGTCATCCCTACCTGCATCAGACCCAGCGTATTTTTCTGAATCGGTTCCCCTATGCGATAGTGTACAAGCTTTACCGGGATGAACTAATTGTAGTTTTTGCCATCATGCATATGAGACGAAAGCCAGATTATTGGGAAAAACGCCTTAACCCATAATTCCATTAATGGAGAAGTAGGTACAAACTCTTCCCCAATTTCCATTTTGCCCCATACCACGTACCACGGCTCGCTGAGCCGTGAGATGTTTGATAAAGTCCATTTCTCTAATTGATGGTAGCAATAGAATTGAACGCGGATGACGCAGATTCAGTGGATTTTCACGGGTTTGGTATTTATACTCTTCTCCGATTTCCCCATCCTCCCCGTCATCCAGAGCCTACCGGCGATGGACCTTGCATTTTGCGAAGCTGCTTTAGCCAATTTCCTAAACAAGATTGCCAGTGCTTCCAGCACTTTACCCTAAGGATAGTTGGTAATCATTTTGTAGCTAAGGTTCTTCACTTTCGTTCTGAATGAATTTTGATAACTAAAATCCATTTCCAGATCTATTCTGTTAATGGGAACAATGAAATTACACGCGGATAACACGGATTGGGCGGATCAATGAGTTATTCATCTTACTCTCACCATCCACCCCGTCATCCAGAGCCTACCGGCGATGGACCTCGCATTTTGCGGAGCTTCATTAGCCAATTTCCTCAATAACATTGCCAGTACTTCCAGCACTTTACCCTAAGGATAGTTGGTAATCATTTTGTGGATAAGGTTCTTCGCCCCGAGTAAGTCGGGGCTCTGAATGACCGGCCTTGAGTTTAGATTATACCTCAAACTCGTTCCCAAGCTCCAGCTTGGGAATGCATACGGGGAAGCTACTGCTTCCACTTCCAACTGTGATGGTTGGGATAGGTTGTGATGTCTTCTCTCCTGATCACTGCCCATCCAAACAATCACAGTACATCACCTATATCACATATCACAACCATCACAGTTCCGTCCTTTTTTGATTTAGCGAAACAGCACCTGTAACTCCAAAAAGAAATGAGGGTTTAGCCGTAGTTACTCTTGACTAATTCGAGAATGCTGTTATCTTGTTTGCGTTCGGGGACGTAGTTCCTTTTCAAAGAAATTAAATGTTATGCGAAGAGCTTAGGCGAACGACGGTTCGGATAACCTCGCAATAATCACACTATGCAAATACCAAGACCTAAGAAAGCAGGTGTACACCGTTTTCACTAGTTCTCCCTAATAATATCTTCGTTCGGATAATTTATTTTATGTTTTATGTGTAGGAAAAGCCCATGAGTATTGTAATTTGTGTTGTTAAGCAAAACAGGGAGTTCTATTTAGCCTCTGATCTTCGGGCAATTCGAAATGGTATTGCAGAAGACAATTATCAAAAAGTCTATGAAATAAGGGAAAAGGTATACTTTGGAATGACTGGTATTGCCGAAGAAGGACATGAAATTTTAGCTGATTTACAGTCCAACTCTAGTAAAACAGTTTCAGAGCTAATTGAATATGGCAATTCTATTTTCCAACCATCTCTAAAAATGTTGACTATAATGTTATCAGGATCAGATGAAAATAGTGATTATTTTATTTGGCAGAAAAATCATCATGGTCAAATTACTAATGCAACAATTAATGATTCTTCAATAGCATTTTCGATAAGTACAAATCATAATATTACTGCCTTCAACAATCAATTAAGGTCTCTTATTTCATCTGGAGTCGGCATTGAGCAAGCAATAGAACTAACTATAGATTTTGCTTCAAAAATGGACAATACGATTTCACCAACTTTTAAACTAATCAAACATACATAACAAGCTTTTCATGCGAACTCAAACGCACTTACAGTCTGTACAAAAGAATAGATGAATCAATTTTTAACCATATTTTTAGGGATCTTTTTGATATCGATATCCGCTATTCTTTTATACTGGTTTTATATACTTAAGAGAGAAGGATTTGACAAAAATAGCCCCAGATATTTAAAAGCAGTAGTCACTTCCAGTTTAGGCTTTGCTGCACTTATTTTTGGCATCACCATTATCATACTGTTTCTGACCCAAAACTAATCTCTCCATTGAAGGATCGCTCCCAACCCCACTTTTCCATTTAATTAATGTCAGACTCTGAATCCAGCTAAATATAAAATTATCAGAATTACACGTTTTTCAATAGATTTAAGAAAGCAATTAACCTTCAGAAGCATGATAACAGATTTTAAAGAGATTCAGGATTCGGCCCTCGAGTTGGATGAAAAACATCGTGCAGAGTTAGCCAAAAAACTTATCAATAGTCTTGAAAAATCTATGGATGAGGATATCGAACAAGCCTGGATTGATGAGATCAAACGAAGAAAAGCTGAAATCAAATCAGGAAAAGTAGCCTCGGTTTCCGGACAAGAAGTTCATAAAGCTGCACGTGAACTTCTTAAAAAATAAATTCCTCAATAGCCAATTTCCTATACAACGTACTTAGTAGTTCCTTCACTTTTCCCGTAGATAGTTGGTAATCATTTTCTGGCTAAGGTTCTTCGCTTTCGCTCTGAATGACCCTTGGTTGCGCATTTTGATTTTCCTACTCCTTCCTAACTACCCAGTTGGGAAGGCCGCACGCTCCCCCGGTCCCAGTAAAACATCCCACCCAAACAACTTTCCCCTTTAATCATTGCCGGGCTTTCGTTAATATCGGTTTCCTTTTCAACCTTACCCCAAACCACCTATGGATTATTTCGCACACGAAACGGCCGTTATTGATGAAGGCGCTCACATTGGCAAAGGCACCAAAATCTGGCACTTCACCCATGTAATGCCGGACTCGGTGATCGGCGAGGAATGCAACCTGGGCCAAAATGTGGTGGTGTCTCCCAAAGTAAAACTGGGCCGCAATGTGAAAGTGCAAAACAATGTCTCCATCTACACCGGTGTAATTTGTGAGGACGATGTGTTTTTGGGGCCCTCCATGGTATTCACCAACATCATCAACCCAAGAAGTGCCATTGTACGGCGGGATGAATATGTGGAAACGAACGTGCGACAAGGAGCTTCTATCGGGGCCAATGCCACCATTATTTGTGGCAACGAACTGGGCAAATATTGCCTGATTGGCGCCGGGGCCGTCATCACCAAATCGGTGGCCCCTTATGCGCTTATGGTGGGAAATCCCGCCAAGCAAATCGGCTGGGTAAGTGAATACGGCCACCGGCTGGAATTTGATGAACTGGGTAAAGCCACCTGCCCGGAATCCGGTGAGGAATATGAATTACACCACGGCTCGGTGGAAAAAGTATCTGTCTGATTTAGCCGGTGTTGGAGGCAGAGCCTCCGTCAGACATTCCGCAGCAGAGCGGCGGAACGAGAACGAGCTTGATTTAGATACTGGGTTCTTTTGAGGTTGTACCTCAAAAGAAAAAGCGACGCAAGGCTTAGCCTTGCATAATGGTTAGACCAATTTTCGATTAGCGAATCTACCTCTCCCCTATTCCGGGCGAAAATTTTTGGGCGGTGTTGTTGTTATTTTTTCTACCTACCAGTCGTTCCTATGGAACGGTGTATTCTCTCTAAATGATCGTTTCTGAAAAGATTTTTTAGGATATAGAGAAGAGCTTTTAATAGTTCGTGCATCTTGGCCCAAGCAAAACGCAGTAACAACAATGATAACGGATATAAAATCCTGAGCATCCTGAAAATATCCCGAGAATCCCGGTTCAAAATAATTAGAGCCGTCACTACGTGACTGGTCTCTTTACATCTCCTTACCCCCGACTAAAGTCGGAGGCTACATCAGGCCGTCGCACTGCGACTTTTCATTGCGTCACCAATAAACTAAACAAAATCTTCACCGTGATCTTTTGAAGTTGCACCTCAAAAGCACAAGAACCGCAAGGCTTAGCCTTGAAATCCCCCAAAAAGACTCAACCCTAAACACCTTCTGAGTTCTGAATTCTGATTCCTGAATTCTTCCCCTCCTACAACGCCCAGGTTTTGCCACCTGTTTCTTCCAGAGAAACACAGCCCTCGTAGCCCCCCGGGATGGGATCATGATGTAGCAATTGGGTAGCGCCCACTTCTGTGGTGCAGTAGCCGGTAATGGTAAGTTCTTTCATGCTCCACAAAAAAGGACGCTCACTCCAGTCCACCACCTCCCCGAAAATCTGTCGGTGACGCTTGTTTACAAAGGCCTTTTGCATGGTGGGTGAAGCTTTGTAAAAATCCATCCGCAGGTCATCCAGTGCCCGCTCCTGGAAATATTCAAAGCCATTCATAAACCGTTCGCGGCTGTACGGATCCCACACTTTACCTACCATATCTTCAATAAACTTGGGCACGCCCAGCTCCGAGGCCGCCGGGGTGTCGGTTTCTGGCATAATAATGTCGGTCACCAAGCTTACGATTTTTGCTTCTGTTTCACTAAAAAAAGAGGGATTCCAGCTAAGCCCGGGTTCGGCTTTCACGCCGTTTAAAAATCCCATGGCTACCGGTGCACTTACGGCTCCGCCTAATAGTACCCCAATACTTTTAAGAGCTTGCCGGCGGTTCATCGTTTTCTTGGTTTGATCACTCATAGATCAGAGATTATTCTTTTTAAGTTGTTCAACGGCATAATCGGCGGCCCGAGCCGTCAGTGCCATGTAGGTAAGCGAGGGATTTTGGCATCCGGAGGAAGTCATGCAGGCACCGTCCGTTACAAATACATTTTTCACCTCGTGCAACTGGTTCCATTTGTTCAGCACGGAGGTTTTGGGATCCCGCCCCATGCGTGCGGTGCCCATTTCGTGAATGCCCAACCCCATAGAAAACTCGCTATTATAGACATTTACATCTTTAAGTCCGGCCCGTTCAAGCATCTCGCCGGCCTGCTCAGCCATATCTTTGCGCATGGCTTTTTCGTTCTCCTTGATCTCGCAGTCAAAAACAAAGGTAGGCAGGCCAAATTTGTCCGTTTTGTCGTAATTAAGCCATGCCCGGTTCTCGTGATAAGGCAAGATTTCGCCAAAGCCGCCAAAGCCGAAACTCCACTCGCCCGGTTTGGAAATCTCTTCTTTTAGGTTTGGGCCGATACTCAATTCTGCCACATTCCGCGACCATCCCTCCCGGCTGCCTCCACCCTGGTAGCCGTATCCCCGTATGAAATCCGAATGCTTGCTGTCAATATTTCTGAAACGGGGTACATAGATACCATTGGGACGTCGCCCAGAATAATACTTGTCTTTAAAACCATCGTAGCTGGCCGAAGCTCCCGCTCCAAGATGGTGATCCATGATATTATGCCCCAATTCACCAGAGGCATTGCCCATGCCATCGGGAAAATGCTCGTTGGAATGCATCAAAATCCAGGTACTGCCCAGTGTTGAAGCACACAAGAAGACTACTTTGGCGTGATATTCAATGTATTCCAGGGTCTCAGCATCAAGGATACGCACGCCGGTGGCTTTTTGGGTTTCCGGATCGTAGAGCACTTCTGTTACGATGGAGTGAGGCCGCAAGGTCAGGTTGCCGGTAGCCATAGCCGGTGGCAACGTTGATGATTGTGTACTGAAATAAGCTCCATACGGACATCCCCGCATGCAGCGGTTGCGGTACTGGCAATTTCCGCGGCCTTTATGAGGCTGGGTCAAATTTGCCGAACGGCCGATGGTCATAATACGATCGTTGTAATTTTTGGCAATGCGCTCACGTACCAGCTCTTCAATGCAATTCATTTCCATGGGGGGCAGAAACTGTCCGTCCGGCAATTGGGGAAGTCCCTCCTTCTTGCCGTTCACCCCGATATGTTTCTCTACATGATCGTACCATTTCTCAATATCTTTGTATCGGATTGGCCAGTCGACCCCGTGGCCGTCTTTGGCATTGGCTTCAAAATCCATATTACTAAGCCGGTAGGATTGCCGGCCCCACATCAGCGAACGTCCGCCCACATGATAGCCGCGCATCCAGTCAAACCGTTTCTTTTCCTCATAGGGATGCTCGGTGTCTTTGACCCACCAGTGCTTAGTTGACTGCCGCACCGTATACCCCGTACGATTTTGTTTTTGATAATCCTGAAGCTCTTCCTGGGTAAGCCGGTCGTTGTTGGGCAGCTCCCAGGGTTCTTTAAACATGGTGGGATAATCCTCAATATGATCTACATTACGACCCCGTTCTAGCATGATGGTTTTCAGGCCTTTTTCGGTGAGTTCTTTAGCCGCCCATCCACCGGTGATACCGCTTCCAACTACAATGGCGTCGTAGGTGTTATCTTTCTTCGCTTTGATATTCAGATTCATCTATCCAACAATCAATTATTTATTTTGGAACCTAATAAAAATATTCTATTCTCCTAACTGATTTATGAATATTTAGTAAAGTTATTTGACCAACCTCTCCATTTTTCCCTGAAAGCATGAAAATAACCCGTAGAAACGCCTTAAAAAGCCTTGCCGGAATTACCTTAACCGGAACGTTTGGCTTGCCGACCTTGGCAAAATCACATCAACCAAAAAAAGAAAAGCGAACGTTTAAACATTCGGTGTGCGAGTGGGCTTATGGTGATCACAGCCTGGAAGCGATTTGCAAAGCGGCAGTAAATATCGGTATTGACTCGATAGAATTGCTGAATCCTGATCAGTGGCCGGTTGTCCAGAAATATGGGCTGACTTGCGCCATGGCCAACGGCAGTGATTACAACATTCCCAAAGGATTTAACAATCTGGAATACCACGAAAAACTTCAGAATGATTATGCGGATTTGATTCCCAAGGCAGCTGAAGCAGGTTTACCCAATATCATCTGTTTTTCAGGGAACCGGGAAGGCATGGATGATCAGGTGGGATTGGAACATTGTGCCAAAGGACTGGAACCCGTAGTGAAGTTGGCCGAGGAGCATGACATCACGGTGTGTATGGAATTGCTAAACTCCAAAGTGGATCACCCGGATTACATGTGTGATCACACCGAATGGGGCGTTGAGTTGGTGGATAAAGTAGGCAGCGACCGGTTTAAACTGCTGTACGATATCTATCACATGCAGATTATGGAAGGAGATATCATTGCGACCATCCGCAAGTATTCCAATTACATCGGGCACTATCATACCGGTGGCGTGCCCGGCCGTAACGAGATTGATGACACCCAGGAATTGAACTATAAAGCCATCATGGAAGCTATCTCTGAAACTGGCTTTGAGGGTTTTGTCGGACAGGAATTCATTCCCTCACGCGATGATGATTTTGCTTCGCTTCGACAGGGCGTGGAGATTTGCAATGTCTAAGGGTTGAGGGTTTCGGGGTGCGGGTTTTTCTTGCCGACTTAACAATCTCAACTGGTTCAAGCGTCCGCTTGGACCACCACACTTTATAACAACCTGCATGCCCCTAATACTCTTATAGAATGGAACGCGAATAACGCTGATCTTGCGGATAGTTGGTAATTTGAGATTATGATTCCCACCTGATGATCTCTTAAATCTTTAGCGAGTCACCTTTTTAACTAAAAACAAACCTGTTTACTGAGCGGTGACTTAAGAGCTTAAGCCCAAAATTTCTTGCGACAGCTACAAGCGGACGCTTGCGGTAGAGGTAGTATCGACCATTATTCTCTCAACTCTCAAAATAAAATGCCATTGGCCCGCGCCATCACCCGGCTCTTTTGAGGTTTATATTTTATGCCTATTCTGGCTGAGCCGAATGATGGTGCTACTGTTTAAAATTCATCACTCTGTTTCCTGCCCCTTCTTCAGTTCCGCCACTGTGGCACCCCAGCTGCTCCGGTCGGTAGCCAGGCTGTAAGAAACCACGTGCGGGTTGCGATCCAGTAAGCTGTGAACGGTTCGTCGTAATACGCCTTTACCCTTCCCGTGAATGATGCGGATGGAATAAATCTCTTTTTCCAGGCAAGCCTCGATATAGTCCGGAATCAAATCCCCCAACTCCTTTGGGTTGAAAAGATGCAAATCCAACTCACCGTTGATCGGTATTTCAATGGGATCGGGTTCATCCATGACTGGTTACTGGATGCTTGATGCTGGTTTCTCGTAACTGTTTATTGGTCACTGATATAGTCTACTACGCGGCGTTCGGTTACAATTTTCTTGGCAAACTGTACCACTTTTTGATGATCGGGGTGCTTTGCATAAGCCTGAAGATCTTCTTTGGTTTCGCACTGAACGGTGAGAACCAAATCGCATACGGCATCATCATCACGATCCAAAATGTTGATGCCCACTTCAGCACTTTGCAACTCATCAATCTTGGAAGGTAAATCTTCCAACAGCTTTTTCATGGTTTCGGCATTTTCTTCTTTGGTCTTGCCCTCGGAAATATCTTTCAACTTCCACATTACTACGTGCTTGATCATAATTCTGAGTTCTGAGTTCTGAGTTCTGAGTTCTGAGTTCTGAGTTCTGAGTTCTGAGTTCTGAGAAAAGGTACCATTCTTTAGCTATCCCAAAAAATTATAACTCGTAATTCCTTTACGTTCTGTTACCTCCCTTCAATATTCGTTATTCCTTTAATCAATATTCGATATTCCAATCCTGTTCTCTTGCTGTCAATTAATAGTTGGAACCCTTAACTTTAGGGTTCTGTTTTGGAGGCGCAGGTAACTGCTCATTATCCCATTTAAACGCAATCACAAATAGTGAAAACATTGGATTTAGATAAAATCACGGCCGAGGAAATCGGCGAAGACCACATCGGCACATCTGTACAAACCCCGCTCAGAGATGACGCATTCGATAAATCGGATGAGGAAAAAATTGAGATCATACAGGAGCATTTTGCGGAAATCATGAAAGCCCTGGGCCTGGACCTGGAAGACGACAGCCTGAAAGGCACCCCCTATCGCGTGGCAAAAATGTATGTTAAAGAAATTTTTGAGGGATTAAATCCCAAAAACAAACCGGTAGCCCGTCAGTTTAGCAACAACTACGATTACAGTGGCATGCTGGTGGAGAAAAACATTCAGGTGACCTCTTTTTGTGAGCACCACTTCCTCCCTTTTATCGGGAAAGCACACGTTGCTTATATCCCATCCGGCAAAAAAGTAATCGGACTTTCCAAGATCAACCGCATTGTAGATTACTATTCGCGTCGGCCGCAAGTTCAGGAACGGCTTACCTTACAAATTGCCGATGAACTTCAGGGTGCTCTGGAAACAGAAGACGTGGCTGTATTTATTGACAGCAAGCACCTCTGTGTTTCAACCCGAGGCATCAAAGATCACAGCAGTACTACGATTACTGCCGAATATCGCGGAGCTTTTCAGAATGAAGATACCCAACAGAAATTCATCGATTACATCAAAACCGACACTCAGATAGACTAACCACTGTGGCTGAGAAACTCGACAAACTACACGTTTATAACACCCTATCCCGAAGCAAGGAACCATTTGAACCGTTGAATCCACCGCACGTCGGCATGTATGTATGCGGGCCAACAGTGTATGGAGATGCTCATTTGGGCCATGCCAAAAGTTATGTTTCTTTTGATGTGATTCTGCGCTACCTCCGTTACCTGGATTACAAGGTGCGGTACGTGCAGAATATCACCGATGTGGGACACCTGGTGGATGATGCTGAAGAAGGCGAAGATAAACTCAGCAAGCAGGCCCGCATCGAGAAGGTGCAGCCCATGGAAATCGCCGAAAAATACACCTATACCTACTTCCGGGATATGGATGCACTGAATGTGCTCCGCCCGGATATTGCTCCTCGTGCATCGGGACACATCCCCGAGCAAATTGTCATGGTGAAAAAGTTGATCGAAAACGGTCATGCTTATGAAGTAGATGGCAACGTATATTTTGATGTGTCGTCGGATAAAGAATATGGTAAGCTTAGCGGACGCAGTACCGAAGATGCTGAATCCGGCACCCGTGTGGAAACGGCCTCCGACAAGCGAAACCCGGAAGATTTTGCCTTATGGAAAAAAGCCGATGATGGCCACATTATGAAATGGGACTCGCCCTGGGGCGTGGGCTATCCCGGCTGGCACATTGAGTGTTCGGCCATGAGCACCAAATATTTGGGCGAGAGTTTTGATATCCACGGAGGCGGACTCGAAAACCAGTTTCCGCATCACGAGTGTGAAATTGCCCAGGCAGAATGTGCCCATGATAAGGATTTTGTAAAGTACTGGCTGCACAACAATATGGTGACGCTTGAAGGCCAGAAAATGGGCAAATCGCTGGGTAACGCGATTAACCTGCATGAGTTTTTTACCGGTGATCACAAATTACTGACCCGTGCCTGGCCGCCGGAAGTAATTCGATTCTTCCTGCTGCAAAGTCATTACCGCAGCACCACCGATTTTTCTGAAGAAGCCCTTGGTGGCGCCGAAACTGGCCTGAAGAATCTGCATTCTATGATCAACACGATTGATAATGCCGAAGCCGGATCTGGTGAAGCATTTGATCTGGAAAGCTTGAAGTCATCGGTTGAAAAATCCATGAACGATGATTTTAACTCAGCCCAGGCTATTGCTACGTTGTTTGAGCAGCTCAAGGAAATCAGGAAGCGAATCAATGATAAAAACGCGCCTTCCAACCTGGATGCCATCAAGGAATTTCTCCATGATTTTGTGGATGGCGTACTCGGTATCTGGCCACAGGAGTCCGGCGGAAACGAGGAACTGACCAAGGGCTTGATTGAGCTTTTAATTGAAATCCGTAAGGATGCCCGCAGCAACAAAAATTTTGAGCTCTCGGATAAAATCCGGGATGATCTGAAAGAGTTGGGCGTGCAATTGATGGATGGCAAAGAAGGTACTTCCTTCGAGATTGAGAAATGAAATGGCTAAAGCTCATATTCAGCAAGCTGATTGTAGGCCTTGTCCGCTTCTATCAGCTGGCCATTTCGCCCTGGCTGGGTAAGAGCTGCCGGTACTCCCCCACTTGTTCCCAATACATGATTGAGGCGGTAAATGAATGGGGCCCTTTGAAAGGCTTCTGGCTGGGCATCAAACGCATCGGGCGATGTCATCCCTGGGGCGGCGATGGATATGATCCGGTGCCGAGGAAAACATCGAGAATATCGAATAATGAACATTCAACATTGAACTCAGAACGTAAGGAGGATTCGCCCGACGACTCTAAGTCCTCTTGATGATTCTTTAGGCTGGTGAATATTTGATAGTTATGAAGGAATAGAACACGGATAACGCGGATCGGGCAGATCATCGCAGGATTGAAAAGGTTTATAAATGAAACACGAAGAACTGACGGAGAAAATTATTGAATGCTTCTATTCAGTGTATAACCGGTTAGGGTATGGCTTTCTTGAGAATGTCTATGAGAAAGCTATGTTAATTGAACTTAAAAGAATTGGATTAAAAGCTGTCCGTCAATTTCCAATTTCAGTTTCATACAGAGATCAAAATGTTGGTGAATATTTTGCGGATATTTTAGTTGAAAATAAAGTAATACTCGAACTTAAGACTGTCCGCAAGCTTGATAAGGAACATGAATATCAATTGATTAATTATCTTAAAGCAACCGATATTGAGGTTGGGCTGCTTTTTAACTTTGGAAGAAAACCTGAATTCAGACGTAAAGTATTTTCAAACAGACCAACATATTAACTCGGTGACCATCCGCAAGATCGGCGTCATCCGCGTTCCATTATATTGTAGCAAAGGAAATACAGATTCGTCTGGCAGCTCTAAGTCTGCCTGACGAATTTTGGTTATTGGACTATTCGCTCCAACGCAGAGCGTGTGGAGCGAGTCTGCTTGGATGACCATAATTTTCTAACAATATTACACATACAAACTGGTTCCATACGCTCTGCGTTGGAACCCATCAATTACATGAATATCACTGACCTACTAATATAAATCCATGAGCGACATCACATTTAAAAAAAGACTGACTGTAGAACAAGTTGAAGAAGGAACCGACCTGGCTCCAAAATTTCAGGAAAATGGGCTGATTCCCGTAGTTACCACAGACTATGAATCAGGTGAACTTCTGATGCACGGCTACATGAACGAAGAAGCCCTGAAGAAAACCATTGAATTGGGAGAAGCCGTGTATTACAGCCGCAGCCGTGAAACCCTATGGCATAAAGGTGCTACCAGCGGACTGGTTCAAACCGTTAAAGAAATGCGTATTGATGACGATCAGGATTGCGTATGGCTCCGTGTAGAGGTGCAAGGGAACGGTGCCAGCTGTCACGTCGGTTACCGGTCTTGCTTCTATCGCAGCGTGCCTACAGGCGAGAATTTTGAAGAAAAAGAAGGCGAGCTGAATTTTGAGGAAGACGAAAAAGTATTCGATCCCAAAGAAGTGTATGGAGATGCGCCTAATCCTACTAAACTGTGATCGCAGATTGAGCGGATTGAGGGATTTCACTGATTTGTGTTCTTCTTCCCCTTAATTCATTTATATCGTACTAATAGCCCTGTTCTTTTTAAAGATCGGGGTTTTAATTTTGATACCTTATATCCATATAAAAAAATCCCCTCCTGGTAGAGAGGGGATTTTTGATTATAGTCAATGAGTGATAGTAAGCTTTATTAAATTATTCAGCTCGTACGGTATAAATCTCTTCAGGCACTAAGAGTGTAGCAGATTCACCCATTTTGCTTCTCAGTTTTTTGGCCTTCAGTTCAGTCACGTCTACGTTCCCTTTTTGAGAGTAGATGCTGATTTCATTTGCTTTACCGTTCAGCGTAAGTTTTGCAGAGTTGTTAAAAATCTCGATCTTGTCGGCATCCATCTTATGGAAATAATATTCACCGGTACCATTGGTAATCACACGGTTAACATCCGTGTATTCAATTACCACCTGGTTAAGGTTATATTTATCAGATTCCAGGTGATCAAAAACCAACACACCACTCTTCAATCTAACATTTGGATTGAATACGTAAGCAGAGTCGCCAGACAGTGTGATTCTGTTTCTGGAGCTCTTAAGTAAGATAACTGGAGCATTCACATCTAACCGTACTTGATCGAATGTGGTTAGATCATGAGATTGAAGGTGTGTTTGTGGTCCTTCCTGGGCATTTATTGTAGTAGTTAACCCAAATATAAGTGCAAATACGGTGGTTAATTTAATTATGGTAGCTTTCATTTTTCTATGATTAAGTAAGTGAGTATTTGTTGGAGTCGTGAAATACTTATGATTAATCACGGTACTCTCTATTGATTTTATGTTGTTGACTTTTCGTTTTGTTCATCGCAGTAATTGCTGACACAAAGTTATCCACCTTTTCAACAGAAAGCAGTTTTTAGCCGATAGATGGCGTCTATAGGCTATTTGAGGAACGCCTATAACCCCTTAGTTCCATGGAAAAGCGTTCCCACAAGGGTAGATTAATCAGTTGTTTACAAATATTTAACATTGACTTTGTTTTTGGAATCGCTTTTGAGAGCGTTTCCAAAAAATGGCCTGACGGCGCTGAGAGGCGATTTTGAGAGTGAATGGAGCGGGAAAGGTTTGTGAAAGGCAATTTCTAGTAGCCAAAGTTCAAGTGCATATTCTATCCTCCGTCAAAATATTTAACCAGGATTTGCAGGGTTATTTAGGAAGACCCATAAGCTTCCCCGTTGGAACCTTTAGGTGGTATTTGTACATTTAGATTTTTAACCAACGTGTAAACATTGATATTGTGTCAAAGAGCAATTGTGGACTTGAACAATAAAGAAGTCCTTGGCCCGCTTCCATCACCCGGCTCATTTTTTAAGGATTCATTTTGTGTCTTTTCCGGCTGAGCCGAATGATGGCGCTAAAGCCTCAAATCCATCTTTTCGTTTCACGCATACTCGTTTTGGATAGTTATAAAGATGAGAAACGGAGTGATGAATGGTGTGCCTCTTATCACTTTTTTTATTCAAAGGAGGCAGCGGTAGGTCGTTCGCTGATATCAATCCTACAAAGTATTATTGACACAACAATAGGTTTTCTATAGATGATGCCTCAGATTTACTTCAAAACCTCAAGAATCAACTATCATGAATATCAGCAATAAGCATATCCGCATCATTGATCAGATTCTGAATAAACACTTTCCAGATGCCCGAATCCTGGTGTTTGGGTCAAGGGCTGCGGGTACAAATAGTACGTTTTCAGATCTTGATTTAGCTATTGAAGACCGCCACAATACGTTGTCTTCCATGGATATTGCTGATGCCAAGCAAGACTTCATCGAAAGCGACCTCCCCTTTTCTGTAGATTTAGTGGATCTGACTAAGGTTGATGAAATCTTTAAATCCATTATTAAAAAAGAAGGTAGAGAGTGGGAAGAAATAGTTTCAGAACATAGAGCATATCAAAAATAAAAAAGCCCAAAACCATTACTGATCTTGGGCTTACACTCTATTCACTCCAACGCAGAGCGCTGGAGCCGGTATTTACTAAGTTAAGTTAATTGATTTACGCCACCTGGTTCCATACGCTCTGCGTTGGAACCAATCTGCTAAGCATACACCTCAGGACTTCTCTTCTTCTTAATACGTCCGCCTTTGGCTTTTTTGCGGGATGAACCGCCGGAGTTACGTTTTCCTTTGTTGGATGAGGTAGATCCGCCTCCGGAAGAGCCATTGGTGTCGGGTTTAGCCAGTTCAACATTTATGGAGCGGCCTTCAAACTTGGAACCGTTCATGGCATCAAACAATTTTGTATCAAAGCCTTCTTCTACTTCAAAGAAAGAGAAATTGGTTTGGATATCAATTTTACCAAAGTCTGGCTTTTTGCCATTCATCTGCTCGTTTACCACACCCATTAGTCGGGCCGGGTTCAGTCCATCACGTTGACCCACATTCAGGAAATAACGCGTGTAGCCTTCTTCTGCTCTTCGAGGATTGCCGCCCGAGTTCCGGTTGTTTTTATTTTTGCGGGATGAATTGTTCTTGTTCTTCTTCCCTCTGCCTGAGGCATTGATATCGCCGGCTTGCTGGTAATACTCCAGAATCTGGTTGAATTCCATGGATACAAAATGCTGAATAAGTTCCTGCCAGCCTAAATCAGCCAATCGCTCATAAACTTCCGGCAGGTATTTCTCAATCTGCTTCTCGTTCACTTCGGTGGTTCGCAGTTTTTCCACCATGTCCATCATGCGAACGCCGCAAATTTCTTCACCGCTCGGTACTTCCTGCTTAATGAAATCTTTACCCGACATTTTCTCTAATGCACGGATTCTTCCCATCTCACGGGTGTGAATGATAGAAACAGCAATTCCGCTGTTGCCTGCACGGCCGGTACGGCCACTACGGTGAATATACACTTCCAGGTCATCAGGTAAGTTGTAATTGATCACATGGGTCAGGTTGTCTACATCCAAACCACGGGCAGCTACATCGGTAGCTACTAACAATTGCAGTTCTTTACTGCGGAAGCGATCCATTACCTCATCACGCTGGTTTTGGGAAAGGTCCCCATTCAGCAAGTCAGCATTGTAGCCTTCTTTAGATAGCTTTGAGGCTACTTCGGAGGTCTCGCGACGTGTACGGCAAAAAATGATCCCATAGATATCAGGATTTACATCGGCGATACGCTTCAGGGCTTCATAGCGGTCTCTGGCATGCACCATATAATAGTGATGTTCCACATTCAGGGCACCGGAGTTTCTGGCGTTCACCTGAATCTCTTCCGGATTGTTCATGTACTTATGCGCCATCTTAGAAATCTGGTTCGGCATCGTGGCCGAAAACAACAGCGTCTGCTTCTCTTTGGGGGTATCATGCAGAATAGCATCCAGGTCTTCCTGGAATCCCATATTCAGCATTTCATCGGCTTCATCCAGAACCAGAGAACGAACGTTGGTCACGTCCAGCTTGCCGCGGCGAATCAAATCCAGCATACGGCCGGGTGTTCCAATTACCACCTGCACGCCGTTGTTGAGCGCACGAATTTGGGTGGAGATGTTGGCACCGCCATAGACGGCTACTGTTTTAATGCCTTTTTGATGCTTGGCAAAAGCTTTCAGGTCTTTGGCAATCTGAATGGCCAGCTCACGTGTAGGTGACAGCACCAAAACCTGTACATTATTTGAATTGGGATCTACTTGCTGCAGTACGGGCATCCCGAAGGCGCCGGTTTTACCGGTCCCGGTTTGGGCCAGGGCGATCAGATCTCGTTGAGAAGCCAGGATGGTCGGAATCGCTCTTTCCTGTACTTCAGTGGGGGTTTCAAAGCCAAGATCTTCAACAGCTTGACATATCTCGGGTGATAAACCCAGTTCTTGAAAGGTTGACATATAGTATTTTTAAAACGTTATGATCCCGTATAGAAATTTGTGCTGTACTGCTTCTTGTCCGGAATGTGGTTTGAGGTGAGCTATGGACAAGAGGTCAAGCGCGACTGCTTGATTTACAAAGGCCAGCAAGGTTCTATAAACCTGAAAAGTTTTGGTATTCCAGTCTTATCGCGAACTCACGGATTTTCAATAAGCCCCTAAGGTACGCATAAAAAATATCAGGTATGAGATTGCGGTGAAATTATTTTCTATTGGGGTGATAGGTAATATAGTGAATACGTGATATGGTGAGTTGGTACTGGTTATGAATCTACCGGGGGGAGTGTTAGTACTCGTTACGAAGCTCCGGCTTCGTAATGCAGTCCCGGAAGCTCCAGCTTCCAGTCAATCAATCCTATGAATAGGAAGTAACCCGCTATCTCCCAGATAATCTCTCGCAGAAGAATATCGCCAATGTTCAGGCTTATCCACATAACCTCTTTTAACTGGATTAAAATGCACATAATTTATCTTCTGATGTAGCATCTCATCCGAAAATATCTGTTTCGGATGAAAGCCCTCCTCCCAAACTTGATACGCAGATTCCTTCTTTCCTCTTTTTCTCGAAAAAGCAAGTTGCTTCAAATAGAGTTGATTGTTCTTAAGCTTTAAGTACTCCACGGTACGCTTAGCCGTATATGATTTTAAGCTTTGCATACATTTACCCAAGTTTTCATGCACTGCAATCATATGGAAATGATTCTCCATAATACACCATGCCTGTACTTTTAAATCTGATTCTGACTGAAGATACATTATCGTATCTATCAAATAACTTGCTATTTCAGGTTTAGCAAAAAGCGGCAATCCATGCACTATACTGCTGGTAATCAGATATGGATAGCAGGTTTCATATTGTTTGTATCTACTTCGTCCCATCGTAATTTTTTTATTAGTTAGAGCGATGAGATTGGGATTCCTTACATTTTTATTTTGAATAATCTAATGATTACACGGGAAGCTGGAGCTTCCCGGACTGCGTTACGAAGGTGGACCTTCGTAACGAGCACCAACAAGAATTAAGCATATCATCCAAAAACCGGGATTTATTTTCAAAAAATTGCGTTTATATGGTTAGATTTGACCAAAAATTAAATTTAGCTCTATAAAAATGGAATACATAAACAACATCTACTCTGACGCAAAGTCACTATCCCAAACCGAGAAAACTATTCTGGATGAATTGAAAAAGCACGACATGAGTCCAGCTAACTGCATCTGGGGCACCTCCATTTGCAGCGATGAAGTCAACAACAGCTTTCTCTCGCTTGGAACACACTTTAAGGCACCCGGCCCTTTCTTTTTTGGAGGGATTTCCGGCCTACCTTTTACTGGCAAAACGGGCTTTGCTGCTTTTGCAAGTCACATCCCCGATGATGGCGGAGCGCTCATCCTATTTGGCCCTCACATTGGTATTTCAGCAGATGGAACCGTGGGTAAAGTGAAACGTGAAGGTCAAGCTGATATCACCGGATGTTGTGGATCTCTGGCGGCCGGATTGCAAACAGTAGAATCAGGAAGCGTCCCCGTTGAGGATCATTCCGACTATCAACAAACACAAGTAAGTAAAATGCTGATTGAAAAGCATGCAGAGCTAAAGGAAGCCGATGACCCTATTATCGAAGCTACCGAGATTGCCTACACTCAGATCAAAAGAGAGTTAAACGACATCATTACAAATATGAAAGAAACACTGGGAGATAAAAAGCTGCTTTTGGCTGGTGGTATCCTTATAAATACTGATTGGCAGCAAGAGGATTATTTTGAGTTAAGAGATGTGATTGAATTCTAAGTGCTGAGTGCTGAAATATCAAACTTTTTTATCCATTAGAAAGATATATTTATGTCTTCTTCCCCCATTCCAGAAAATGAATTCGAACGTCTGCAAAAACTGGCAGAATATGATATTGACTATTCCGAAATGCATAAGAAACTGGATGACCTTACCCGGTTAGCCGCTTATGTTGCCGGCACCCCCATATCATTGGTAAACCTGCTGGGTGCCAATACCCAATGGACCGTATCTAATTTTGGCTTGGATGTGAAACAAACGCCCCGTGAAGATACGGCCTGCCAATATGTAGTGCTGCAAAGTACTCCTCTTGAAGTAAAAAACATGACGGAAGACGATCGTTTTAAGGATAAAGACTATGTTTTGGAAGACCCCAGCATCCGATATTATTATGGCGTACCACTTACAACACCTGATGGCTACAATATCGGGGCCATGTGTGTACTGGATACCGACATCCGGGAACTATCCCCAGAGAAGCAGGAATTCCTGCGAATTATCGGTAATGAGGTTATCACACGCATTGAATATGAGCATAAGCTAAAGCTGATGCGGAATAACATGGATGAATTAAAAGAAATTCAGCGGAAGGTGAGTCATGATATCCGGGGCCCTTTGGGAGGAATTATCGGCATTGCCGAAATCCTGAAAGGTCAGGCTAAAGAACAGAAGATGGACGATTTCATGAAGCTGCTGGAACTGATCAACCGTGGCGGTCGGTCCGTTTTGGATTTAGCCAACGATATACTTTCTGATTACGAAGATGAATCAGAAGTACCGGACCATCAATTTACGCTACCAATTTTGCAAGGCAAGCTGATGGATTTATATCAGCCCCAGGCTTTAAGCAAAGACATTAACTTTAGTGTTGAGACGGGTGAAAAATACCAGAAAGCTCAGTTTCCAAAATACAAACTGCTTCAAATCCTGGGTAACCTCATCACCAATGCCATTAAGTTCACCCCAAAAGATGGGCACGTGAATGTACATCTTAGTATTAAGCAAGAAGACGAAACCGTTTCCCTGACTGCAACAGTTGAGGATACGGGTGTTGGAATGAATCCTGAAAAAATTAAAGAAATCACTTCAGATCAGGCTAAGAGTACAGCGGGAACCAGTAATGAAAGAGGTTATGGATTTGGTTTCCAGCTGGCCCGTCACCTTACGGAGAGCATGCATGGTAGTCTGGTAGTCGAGTCGGTAGAAGGCAAAGGCTCCAAAATGACCGTAGAGATTCCGGTGGATTAATAAGGCGATTTTCCCTCCCATTTTCATATTTCGAACCTACGGCGCGGGGTTTCCTCTGGCAATTTCTTTTTCTACCGATAGGTAGCTCCTACGGAGCATTTCATTCTGATCATTTCAGATAACAGTTGCCATGAGCCTAATGCGATAGAAAGCATCCAGAACCTGCCGTAGGGGCTAAATATTGGTTGAAAAATGTAATCCAGAAACAGTGCGTGCCGTAGGTACGCCACTCAATTCTGCATTCAAAATTCTCTGTTCAATTATCGATATTCCCCTTCTCATCCTGCTGTTTTCTTATAGCGATTGATGGACAGTAGTAGCAGCAACGAAGCAAAACCGGACAGCACCAGCACCATCCAGGCAATTTCCTCCCAGCCGGCTCCTTTAAGCAGTACCATCCGCATTATCCTGATGAAATAAGCCACGGGGTTTGCCAGCGTGAGATCCTGCGCCCAGCCCGGCATGCTTTCAATGGGCGTAAACAAGCCACCCAGCAAAATAAAAATCACCATCATAAACCAGGCGATAAACATTGCCTGCTGCTGCGTTCCGGTAACGGTAGAAATAAATAGTCCCAGTGCCTGCACCACAATCAGGAAAATACCTGCCACCACCAGGATGGTTGCCAGACTCCCAAGGAAAGGAATGTCAAACCCATATCGGGCCAGGGCTAATCCAATCAACAAATCAAACATGCCGATCACCCAAAAGGGCAACAGCTTGCCAATCATAAACTGGGTTTTGGTGATGGGCGTTACATTCAGTTGCTCAATGGTTCCGATCTCCTGCTCGCGCACAATATTCATCCCCGAAAGAAATAAGCCGATCATCGACACCAGTACTACCAGAATTCCAGGCACCATAAAGGTGATATAATCCAACTCGGGGTTGTACCAATTCTGCGGTACCAGGTTAATGGTCTTGGCTTGATGAACCGGTTTATTAGGCAGGCTCATTTCTAAATCCGCCCGGTGTTGCTGGTTGAAATCATTGATAATGGAAGCGGAATAGGATTGAATCAGCCCGGCCTGGGTCCCATCTACAGCATCCACCGACAGCTGGATGGAAGCATGTTGTCCGCTATAAAAATCGGAGGAAAGTCCGGGTGGCAAATGCATGATCATCCCTACTTTTCCGGCATCCATCATCTGCTTCGCTTCTTCCATATTAGACACCACATCATGCAAAGTAAAATAACCGGTCGACTGAAACTCGGCGGCCAGCTGTCGCGATACTTCCGAACGATCCTGGTCAACCATCACAAAATCTACTTCCTTCAATTCATAGGTGGCCGCGAAGGAAAGTACCAGCAGCTGCACCACCGGCATCAGGAACAAAATGGGCAGCATAGACTTGTTTCTGAAAATCTGCAGAAATTCTTTTTCCAGTAAAAATCGAATGGTATTCATTGTAACCTCACATTAAATTTTTTCAGGCTTAGTCCGATGAACCCGGCCGTCATCACCCCAAGAATGAGCGTCTCTTTCCAAACCAGCATCAGGTCGGAGCCTTTCAGCATGATGCCCCGCACAATCACCAAAAACCACTTGGCCGGAATAAAGTGCGATACCCATTGCAGCACCTCCGGCATACTGGAAACCGGAAAGATAAAGCCAGATAACAGCACCGTGGGAAGCAGCAATCCGGCCAGAGAAACCATCATGGCCGTCTGCTGATTATTGGCTGCGGATGAAATGAATACGCCAAGCGCCAGGGCGGTCATGATGAAAAGTCCTGCCTCTAAGAAAAAGAACAAGTTAGAACCCCGGAATGGCACCTCAAATACAAACCGTGCCAACAGCAAAATAGTGAGCACGTTCACAATAGATAAAACCATGTACGGCAGCACCTTACCTATGATGATATGATAGGGTTTTAAGGGCGATACCAACAGGATTTCCATATTCCCCATCTCCTTTTCCCTTGTGATAGAAATGGAAGTCATAAGTGCGGAGATCAGCATCAAAATAATAGCAATGAGCCCCGGCACAAACAGGTTTACACTGCGCAACTCGGGATTGTACATCATACGTACTTCGGGTTGAAGGCCGGCTTGCTGTATTTCAATCCCATTTTCAGCATTCAAATCGGCCACATAATCCCTGACAATACTGCCCGTATATGCCTGCACCAATTTAGCCAGGTTGGGATCAGTAGCGTCGGTTATAACCTGGATGTCGGCCACTCCCTCACGCTCTAATTTTTCGGCAAAATTCTGTTCAAATACCACAATCTCTTTGATGTTACCCTGCCTGAATAAATCCTCAACTTCCTCATAACTTTCCAGCCAGGCATTTACCGTAAATGACTTGGACGCTTGAAGTTTATGCGTTAAGGTTTGGGTAACATCATCCCTGGAAAAATCCAGCACTCCAATCTGAGCATCACTAATTTCATTCCGGATAGCAAACCCAAACAGCACCATCATGATCACCGGCATGCCAAACAACACCAGGAGCGTGCGTTTGTCACGATAAATCTGTTTGAACTCCTTGATAACGAATCCTTTAAACGTGTTCATCCTTGTCCTCTTTCGGCCGAGCGGGCCAGTTGAATAAATACCTCTTCTATGCTATCACACGAAAACGACTGCTTGAGCCCCTTGGGCGTGTCCAGTGCCTCTATCTTCCCATCCACCATGATAGATACCCGGTCGCAGTATTCGGCCTCGTCCATGTAGTGTGTGGTTACAAATACCGTGATGCCGCGGTCAGCGATTTCATAGATCTTTTCCCAAAACTGCCTGCGGATGACCGGATCTACGCCTCCGGTGGGTTCATCCAGAAACACTACTTTGGGCTGGTGCAGGATGGAAATTGAAAAAGCCAGCTTTTGCTTCCATCCCAGGGGCAGTGATTCCACCGGTTTCTTGCGAACTGATTGCAATCCTACTGAATCAATAACTTCATCAGTTTTTTGCGGTAACTCATTGCGCCCTATACCATAAACTCCACCATAAAATCGAATATTCTCTTCAGCAGTCAGATCATTATAAAGCGAAAACTTCTGGCTCATGTACCCAATGCTTTTTTTGATGGATTCGGCTTGTTTATACACATCAAAGCCGGCTACTTCAGCCTGACCTTCCGTAGGCATAAGTAACCCTGTAAGCATGCGCATGGCGGTGGTCTTGCCGGCCCCGTTGGCCCCAAGGAAGCCAAAGATCTCCCCTTTCTTCACTTCAAATGAGATCTGATCCACGGCCGTAAAGTCACCAAACCTGCGGGTCAGTCCTTCTGTTTTAATAGCTACATCATACATGTCCTTACTCCTCTAATCCATTGTGCATCAGTGCCATAAAAGCATCTTCTATATTGGGTTGAACCGGTTTAATTTGAACATCCGAAATGCCCTGATCAAACAGATAAGTCTTTAATGAAACCAGGTTGGGTTTGCCTCTCTTGTCGGTATAGTGCATGTATTCTCCAAAAGGATGTATCGAATCCGTCCATTTATACTGCTGCAAAGCGCGCAACAGCTTATATGTTTGGGGTGATTTTACACCTAACAGCGGCTTTTCAAAAGAGTTCACAATCCTTTGTGGTTCATCAATTTGCATTATTTCTCCTTCCTGAATCAAAGCCACACGGTCACATAAATTAGCTTCATCCATGTAGGGCGTTGACACTACGATGGTGATTCCTTCCTTCTTTAAAGATTGTAGCATGTCCCAAAACTCTTTACGGGAGACCGCATCCACTCCCGTCGTGGGTTCATCGAGCAACAGCAATTCGGGTTTGTGAATAAGTGCACAACTCAGTGCCAGCTTCTGTTTCATTCCGCCGGAAAGTGCACCAGCCAGGCGGTTCTTGAACGGCTCAAGCTGACTATAAATCGGGGCAACCAGCTCGTAATTTTCTTCGAGCGTGGTACCAAATACCGAGGCAAAGAACTGGAGGTTTTCTTCTACGGTTAAATCCTGGTAGAGCGAGAAGTGTCCGGGCATGTAACCCAGCAAAGGACGGATGGTTTTGTAGTCCTTTTCCACATCATGATCCAGTACCGTAGCCGTTCCCTCATCGGGCAGCAGCAGTGTATTGATGATGCGAAACAGGGTCGTCTTCCCCGCCCCATCAGGACCAATCAGCCCAAACAATTCTCCTTCTTTTACTTCAAAGGAGATATTCTTGAGGGCCTCCACCTTCCCAAAATTTTTACTCACCGATGATATGTGTACGATAGTTTTCAATGGGTTTTTCTTTGTTTTTCAAGCAACCCTCCAAGGGTTTCAATCCCTTGGAGGGTTGTCTTTTTTAATTTTAACTGCGATTGGGTGTGATATTAGTGATGCACTTTGATGATTTTCTCTTCACCATCACAGCCCATCTAACAAATCAGAAGATCTTTCGAAGTTGTACTTCGAAAGACCAGCCCGGCAAGGCTGAGCCTTGTCCTCATTACCAAGCTCTTGCTTGGTAATGCATTCCGGGAAGCTCCAGCTTCCATTTCCTCAGTGGCAACGTATTGCCCAATCTCCGATCACCATCATTATCTTTCCAATTATTCGGGCGGAGATTTTTCAGACTGCTTCTTACACCCCGGGTTAAAACCCGGGGCTATTCATGTTTCATCCCTAACGGGATTTTATACATGCCACTTGTTAATCCTGTACATCATCAAAATCCTTTAAATCCGGGTTCAAATAACCTCGAATTATTCCAAGCCAAGCAGAAGATCTTTCGAAGTTGCAATTCGAAAATACCAGCCCGGCAAGGCTGTGCCTTGCACTAAGCAAACACCTGAACCATTCCAAAGAGAAGGCTAAGCTTACTTTTCAAGTACAACTTGAAAAGATCCGGGGCCCAAAGGCCAATTTCATTCCTCATACACCTGCTCCAGTTCATCAAGTACATGTTGCACCCGGGCTTCAATATGCGCATCCAATTCATCCATGAACTGGTTGAATTTCATGAGCAGTTGATTCGTGATATGTTCTATTTCTTGTAACATCAGTCCATTTCAGTTTGTCTTAGTTTCTTTTATCCTCGTTACCAAGCTCCTGCTTTGTAATGCATTCCGGAAAGCTCCAGCTTCCTTTTCCACAGTGGCAACGTATTGTCCAATCTCCGATCACCATCATTATCTTTCCAATTATTCGGGCGGAGATTTTTCAGACTGCTTCTTACACCCCGGGTTAAAACCCGGGGCTATTCATGTTTCATCCCTTCGGGATTTTATACATGCCACTTGTTAATCCTGTACATCATCAAAATCCTTTAAATCCGGGTTCAAATAACCTCCAATTACAAGCAAACAGAAGATCTATCGAAGTTGCACTTCGAAAGTACCAGCCCGGCAAGGCTGTGCCTTCCACTAAGCAAATACCTGAACCATTCCGAGTGAAGGCTTAGCCTTCTATTACGCTTACTTTTCAAGTACAACTTGAAAAGATCCGTGGCTGGTTCAAGAAACCTCCAAGGGTTTCAAGTCCTAAAAATTCACTTCACCGGGCATCCCGATTTTCAATTTACCCTCAGGGTTTGGTACCCGCACCTTTACCGCATACACTTGGGTTACCCGCTCCTCTTTGGTTTGAATCATGCGCGGAGTAAACTCTGCTTCCGAAGCGATCCAGCTTACCGTGCCGCTGAGCCGCTCATTAGAATCTGCATCCTTATCAATGAGTACCTCCACATCACTTCCCAAGGTTACATCCGGGAGTTGTGCGCCAGATACATAGACCCTAAGCGTCAGTTCTTCCAGCCCGGCAATTTGATACAAAGGTCGGCCCGTGGAAACCAGCTCGTGTGGCTCCACAAATACCGATAACACCCTACCCTCCACTGGGTTGATAATCTGGGCACGCTGCAACTGATCTTCCACCTGGGCAATACGGGTTTGCATGGTTTCCAGCTCCGCATACACGGATTTCTTTTGCACTTGTACCGAGGCAATCTGCTTTTCCAAGACATTCACTTGTCCTTCGGCCTGATCAATTTGCTGCTGAGTAGCCGCATTCGTTTCCTTCAGGTTTTGAAATCGGGTGAGTTCCTTTTGCGCCGTCTGCAGCTGCTCGCGATATACGTCGGCCTGTGCTTCCAGTTTTTCGATATTGGTCCGGATGGATTGCACTGAAGCCTTCAGTTCGCGTTTCCGGAGGGAAAGCTGTACGGTATCTACCAGTCCCACTTGCTGCCCGGCTTCCAGCTGCATGCCTTCTTTCACCTCAAACTGTTGCAGCGTACCCGATGCTTCAGCCGAGATCGTAACCTCATCTGCCTCAAACTGTCCATAGGCATCTGATTTTTCGGTGTTATTGCAGGATATCAGCGCCAATGCTATAGCCGCCCATCCCAGTTTCTTTATCAATTCCATGAGATTCCTTTTTTAGTTAAGTATTCAATAACGGTTTGGTGAAGCTGAACGCGGTGAAGCTCCAATTGCAGCCGGGCCCGACTAGCTTCATTCAATTCGGTGAGATATTCAGTAGTGGTAATGACCCCCTCCGCAAGCTGACTTTCTTTCTCTTCCACCACTTGCTCGCGTAAGTTCAGCACCTGTTCATCCAGTTCAATTTGTTCTTCAAGCTGGGTAATTTTTCGGTGCACCCGGCTTAGATCTCCCTCCACACTCAACCTAAAAGCCTCCTCATCTGCCTGTATTTTTCGTTGCTGATGGGCTAATACTTCCGTTTTCTTACTCGCATTCGTCCAGCTTTTCAAGCTCCATTGGGCCCGCACGCCCACCATCCAATACCCCTGTAAGTCATCATTAAACATATCCAGTCCCGGGCGACCATAGGCTGCCGTCCCAAAGGCCGATACCACCGGCAGTTTTGAGGCTGAAGCCAGGTTCTTTTGCAAGTCCAGCATTTCCCTGCGTTCTTCAAATACATTTAGCTCAGGACGGCTAATTTCCTGCTCATACAGCCCGGCAGTCACATCACGGTTCGGCTCTTTCAGTGTTACTTTTGGGGTGATGGGTTCCCCGATCAACACACTCAGCACTTCATAAGAAGCCTGCAAATCATGTTCAATACGGATTTTCTGCTGGCGGATTTTGAGCTGCTCAGCTTCCATGGTTAAAGCGTTGCCTGGAAGCAGCACCCCATTTTCTACCTGTGCCCGAACCATCTCCAACTGCTCACTAATATCTGCCAGCAACAGCTCTGTAGATTCAAGATTCTTTTGAAGCTGAAGAATGCTGAAATAGACCTGTTCCATCTGGGCACGAACTTTCCACAAATCAGCCTTCACCCCGGCATTTTCTATTGCACTTTCTCCTCTTTCCAATTGCTCGGAAGTACGAGTGCGGCCTGCATCAAATATTGTCTGGTTCACTTCCAGCGAAAGATTGTAATGATCTTTGCTGAAGCTCGGAGGGGTAGTTCCGGGTGTTGAAAATGGAACATCGGTAACATCCGATTGATAGCTGGCACTCGCTTTCAGTTGTACTTCGGGATACAACCCCGAACGGGCGATGCGCTGATTCAGCTTCGTAATCTTTCGCTGAACCTCCATTTTATCTACCAGTGGATAATTGGTTTCAATTTGCTGATAGCAATATTCCAGCAATATGCTTTCAGGCTGCTGTGCAGTAGCCAGCCACGGCATCAAAAACATTACTATAAAGACTGCTTTTTTCATGACGGTTGTACCCCCTTGAATATGAGTATTGGAATGAGCTTTCTTCTTTCTTCAAGGAATTCGAAATATCCTTCTTCATCCAGCGAAAAGATGGTCTGTACCATTTTCTTGGCTACCATAGGCATCATACTCATCCCCACAATATTCATCAGGAACTGCCGTGGCGGGATATCCGCCATTCGTCCGGCTTCCACTTCTTTACGAATCTGATCTGCAAAAACATCCGGGATCTTAATATTCATGTTGGACATGAATTCCTGGAATCGTTCCGGATGTTGATTCATCTCATACGTCACAAAGGATGGCAGGTGCTGATTTTCCCAAAACATATCGTGATAGAAGTTGACGACCTTTTCCACTTTTTCTTGCAGAGAAAGCTCGGAGGAAATAATCCCAAACAACTGCGGCATCACTTTTTTAACCCCGGCCTGAAACACCTCCTGGAAAAGCTTGTCTTTGCTGCGATAATAATAGTGCAGCATCGATTTATTGATTTCCGCCTCATCGGCAATTTCCTGCATACGCGCACCGTCAAATCCACGTTTTTGAAATACGGTTTGCGCCGCCTTAAATATCTTTTCTTCGGTTTCTTTTTCTAAAGCCATAATCCATCTGTTTTTTTGTTGCGCTTTTATGATACGAATACCAACCAAGTGTTTCAACCATTTGGTTGAATTTTTTAGTTAACAATCAAAAAAGAATATTTAAGTACAATTAAATCAGCACTTAATAAAAACAAGAATAGCTATATTATTGATAGTCGTAGGTCGGACAGATTTGCCCGACCATAATGGAATTAGGCTTCTTTTCCATTTCTGGCATGGACGGATACATCTATCCGTCCTACGTGGTGGGGGTAATTATGGCAACATTTATCTAATGAGCGAATACCCGCCCAATCAGCGTTATCTGTGCCCCCCTTTTTTCTTGGCATTCAATGAAAAGCGAATGATGCTAAACTTCCGAATAGCCACTGGTTCGGTATTCCGACGCCCGGCCGATTTATACCCTGTGTGAGTTTTTTAAGGAGCTATAACGCCGATGATTTCTCCCAGGAAGTCATAGATATGCAAAAACATCATCTCGAAGGCGGTGGGGAGATAAGGAATGGCAAGCATAAGCAAAGCGATACCTACTCCTACTTTGATCGGAAGTGCGATAAACATCATGTTGGCCTGAGGCATAATACGGGCAAAAATAGCCAGCGAGACATCCAACAAGAAAATCACAATGAGAAAGGGAGTGGTGATTTGTACACCAATCACAAAAAGGTAGGTTGCAATTTCGAGCATAAAAGGGCCGGCAAGATGAATATTGGAATCATTCACAGGCACCACCTCAAAACTCTTAGCCAGCGCACTGATATAAATCTTGTCCCCCTCTATCGATAAAAAAACCAACACAGCTATCATCATAAATATATTACTGATGATAGCACTTTGCTTTTGCGTCATGGTATCCACCATGTTGGCAAAACTTAGGGCCGTATTTAAACTGATGAGCATACCGGCCATCTCAAGTCCCGCAAAAACCAATTGTCCAACCAAACCGAGGGCCGCTCCCACCAAAATTTCCATAATAATAGCAGTCACAATGAAAACCATACCGTCGCTGGCAGATACAAAAGTACTCTCGGCAGGAATCACCGCAAAAAGTAACACGGTAGTTACAATAGACAGGTAGATCTTTATTTGCTTGGGGAAAGCGGCCGTATTGAAAAACGGTGCGGTCATCACCACGGCAGCCACCCGTACGAATACCAGGAAAGCCGATAAGATCAGGTCAATTGAAAGTGATTCCATGGTTCAGGTGGCGATTATAACGGGTGAAGTCTTCTTACTTATCTTATTGAGCGATTTCTGGAATGAACTCGAAGATGCGGGTGGTAAAGTCAACGGCAAATTGAAGCATAAAGCCCAGGCTCAAAAACAAGATGAGTACTACCACGGCCATCTTGGGCACATAACTCAGGGTCATCTCCTGGATGGAGGTTGCGGCCTGAAAAATTGCCACAGAGAGCCCAATCACCAGGGCGCCTATCATTGCGGGTGAGCAAAGTACGGCCACGGCCGTTAACATTTCCTGTAACCAAAAAAGTGCTGATTCTATATTCATTTGATCCTCTAAATAATTGTTTTAATAACGTTCTTAATCACTTTCTTTTAACCCACGCCAAAACTTTCTACCAGCGATTGTACCAGCAGATACCAGCCGTCCGTCAATACAAATACCAGGATTTTAAACGGCAGCGATACCATCACCGGCGGCAAAAACATGATACCCATCGATAGCAAAATGGAGGCTACTACCAGGTCAATCACCATAAATGGCAGGTAAATCATAAATCCAATTTGAAAGGCAATGCGAAGCTCACTGAGTACGTAAGCAGGAACTGCAACATAAAGAGGCAATTCTTCCACATTGTTTACTGTGCTTACATCGGCCATATCCATGAAATAGAGCAAGTCCTTATCGCGGGTTTGGCGTACCATAAACTCTTTGAGTGGTACGGCCGCCGTTGCCAGCGCCTCCACCTGTGTCATTTCATCATTTATATAAGGCTGAATGGCTTCCTCGTTCATGATGTCGAAAGTCGGTTTCATGATAAAAATGGTGAGGAAGAGTGCCAGCCCAATCAGTACCTGGTTAGGCGGTGACTGCTGAGTTCCCAATCCCATCCGCAAAAAGAAAAACACTACTACGATACGGGTAAAACTGGTCATCATGGTGACGAATGCCGCACCAAAAGACATGATGGTGATAAGCACCAGCGCCTGAATGGCCAGTGTGAAATCTTCGTCGCTCACGTCTCCGTCGTTTCCACCCAGTGAAAGGCCTATCTGTGGGATGCTTTGAATGAGCATCGGCGCGTTAAATGCAGTTACTTGTATGCTGTTGGCAACCGGCTGTGCCTGAACTTGTTGGGGTTGCATAGATACAGCAATCCCTATTATCCCTGTAAGTATATATATCCTGAACATTGTTCTCTTTTTATAAAATCAGAAGTCGGTACTATTCGACCGATTAGTTGGTAAAAAACTTATAGAACGACTTAAAATCCCCTTTGTCGTTTACCGTTTTTTGCACGGATTTGGGTTCTACAGCTTTACTGTCGATTTTCATTTCATTCTCCATCCATTCCTCTTTAAGAATGCGATGCATCAAATTCACGGAGTTTTCGGCCACTCCCATCACCCACACTTCTTTGTTAATTTCAACAAACTTGAGCTGCAAGCCTTGCGACAGCTTATGACTACCCAAATCCCTGTTGGGCTTATTGTTTTTGATGCTTAAGCCGTCATCTTTCTTTTTGGCCCATAACCACACCCCGGCCAGCACACCAATCATCACCAAAAAGGTGAGAAAAGCATTTTGAAATAAAGAGGAAGAGGATTCTTCTTCCTGAACGGCTTCCTCAGGTTTTTCCTTAATTTCTTCACCGGGTTTCAGTAATGAAGTTCTAAGCTGTTGGGTTTGCTCAATCTTTTGATCTGCATTTACTGATTTCGAGCTACTTCCGGTATCCATCCTTGAAACCAAAAACAGCCAAATCAGCAGCAATGCCACTGAGATGGAAAGCACAATTTTCAGGATGCTCTTCGGACTTTTATCTGATTGCGAGATTATTTTCTGGACGTCCATCAGGAAAGTTTGGCTAAGCGTTGTCGGGTTGTAATCAGGTTGGAGATACGAACACCAAAGTGCTCATCAATCACCACTACTTCGCCATGCGCTATACGCTGACCATTCACCAGGATGTCTACTGGCTCACCGGCCAGTTTCTCCAGCTCAATAACCGAGCCTTTAGCCAGCTGTAATACTTTACCCAGCGGAAGCTCAATCCGGCCCAGCTCTACGGAAACATCCATTTCCACATCTTTCAGCAGGTCCATGCTGTTGCCGTCGCCATTTTCAAGCGAAGGAGTGTTGTCGTCGAAGTCTTCGAAGTTGATATATTTTCCCGATACCACTTCCTGCGGGGTTCCTTCTTTATTCTCTTGCTCCTGCTCATCCTCAAAATGCAGCAGCGAACCATCCGCGTCTTCCTCTTCGTTCGTTACTTCCTCTTCCGGCTCCTCATGAACCACCACGTGTTCGGGGTCTCCAATCAGGAAAGCAGCCCGTACATTGTCATCAGCCAGCCCTTCTACCTCAAGTGCAGCAAAATGGTACATGGTGTGATTCATAAGCTCGGGCAGCTGACTAAGCTGATACACTTCTACAGCCCCAAAATTATGCTCTTCTCCCTCTTCATCGAATTTCTTTTTCAAAGTAGCAGAGAGCTCGGAAGAAAACTTTCGCAGAAGGTCTTTTGTCACTTCATTGAATTTTTTCTCTTCCACACCCAGCATCACGCTTGAAAGCAGGCCAAACCATTCCTCGTCCAGAACCGCAACGAAATCCATCTCGGCATTTTCGTCTCTGGCAAAAAGAATGATATCTGTTTTTTGGAGCTGCTCCGGGATTACTTCCGCCTCGGTTTCTTCAAAAGAAGCCACCATAATGTTGGTTTCTTCAAGTAAAAGAGACGTTAAAAATTCTTCTATATCCGGAAGATATTTCTGCAGTTGTTCTTGATAATTATTCATAGTTATACCAATTCCATTTCATTTATTTCTTCGATTAATTCGAATACTTTTACAGCTCTCCGGCCCTGAATTACTCCGGGATACGCTGTCATTTTTGTTTTGCCGTTAATGCGAACCTCAAGTGGATTTTCTGATTTTTGTTTTAAAGGGATGGTATCCCCTTCCTTGAGGTTTATGATTTCGTCGAGGGTAAGCTGGGTAGTTCCCAATAAAGGCTGTATGAGTACCTCTGCTTTTGAGAGAGTACGCTTGTATGCTTCCAGCTCTTCTTCCGAGAGTTTCTCGAACTTTGATTTGATCCCCTTCTTCAAAATAGTGTCGCTCATTGCTTTTTTAAGCAAACTGTATGAGTAGGACACCCCTATTTCTATTTTTTCATCCCCAAGCTCTACTAAGAATTTTACGATAATAGTAGGATCTACCGAGGTTAAATGGAGGTTTTCCGTTTTACTCTCGTAGATGGTAGAGTCGATACGGAAGTCCATGTAAGGCTCCCATGCCGATACAATCTCTGTATTGATATGGCGGACTACGCGACTTACAATTTTTTCCTCAATGGTAGTGAGGGTACGTCTCTCACAAAGTTTTTTCCCCTGTCCACCACTTTGCCGCTCAATGAGGTGAATACAAAATTCGGGCGGTAAAACGATTATAATCTCTCCGTTTAGATCATCTACCGATAGCAGATAAATGGTACTTGGGCTCTCTATCCCCTGTACAAATTCCTGGGAGGATACTTGTAGTATTTTATGCAGGTAGATATCTACTTTGTAGCGCAGTGATGTACTAAAAATACGACTCAGGTTTCTTGACAACACATCGTGGATGCTTCGTAAGGTTCTCATAATTTCCTTACTGAACAGCTTTGGATGTCTGAAATCGTATGATTCTACATACTTGACGTTACCCGCTTTTTGCCTGGGCAGCTTCGCTTCCATATAAAAGGTTTCCGTTGAAGGTTTTTTCTCATTGCATTATGTATTTAGTGAAATACAAATTGCGTACCGAACGGTTGCCAATCTTGGAATTAATTAACCAAATTAATTCTCTGCGTATATTTTCCCGTCCCTCAACTTCAACAAGTTGGTTAACGGTACGTGCTGCCAGTGTCTCTCCCATCAGCTCTTTAAGCTCTAACAAGTGCTTATCTATTTCCGGAACATTGTCCTCACCGGCTATTTCAAGGCTTATTTCCACCAAAAGGTATCGCTTGCCGTTGGTCCCCGAGGGATTCACCACAAGTTCTTCCATATCATAAATCACGGATTCTGCCGGCTGGTTGCTGTGAATTTTTTCATAAATATTTGGGTAATATTTATGAACTACAGCGTATGCGAGGAAACCCTGTCCTCCCAAAATCAAAAGAATCAGGAAATATTTTCCTATAGCAAGAAATTTTGACGGTCGTTTCTTGCTCTTCTTTTCGGTAGATTTTTCTTTTACTTCTTCCGCCATAATGAAACTAATCTTTATATCTGATGCTGTTTGGTTCAAAACCAGATATCTGATCTGGAGTCCAAATTGTTGTTTAGTAATATGTCTCGCAGGTAGATTTCTACCCGGCGATTTTTTCGTCTGCCGCTTGCCGTATCGTTTGTAGCCAACGGGCTGTATTCGCCAAAACTACTGGCTTTAAAACGGTCGGGATTCACCACGGAATTTTCTTGCAAAAACTGAACTACGGATACCGACCGTGCAGCCCCCAGATGCCAGTTACTTTTGTGCATCGAAGCTTTGCCAACCGGCACATTATCGGTATGCCCCTGTACCTCAATCTCAACTACTTTGTCATCTATGCGTGATGCTACTTCTCCAAGCACCACCTCCGCAATAGGTAGTAAATCAGAAGATCCACTTTCAAAAGTCAGTGAATCGCTCAGGGTAATCTTTACCCCGCTGCGGCTAATTTCCATGTCTACTTCAGAAGAGTACTCAGAGCTTTCAAGGAAATCAGAAAATGACTGCCAGTATTCCATCCGGTCTTCCATCATTTCGTCCAGGGAATCAGCCGGAACATCAAACTCACTATTGCTCACATTCTGTGCATCAAACATCCCTGGGTTTTTCTGAAAGTAATCGATAAAATCTTTGAACACCCCATCGCTGATACTGGGTGTTAAGGTGTACATGAGTACAAAAAACACCAGCAGCAAGGTCATAAGGTCCCCATAGGTTACTAGCCAGTTTCCAGTATCTCGGTCAACTTTTCCCATTGATTATCCTGTTGCTCTACCCATAGCTGGTAGAATTTTTCGTCTCTTTTCTTCATCAAACTCAGTTGCTCGTGATGCTTGATATATTCTGCCCGGTGATGAGGGTCCAGATAAATCAGCATCTTCTTCTCCATAATTCTTGGATTTTCCCCCTCAACAATCGACAAGATGCCAATCCGGAATAATTCCTTCCTGTTTCTGTCTAGCTCACTTAAATATTCAAGCTTCCCTGCAAGAGGGCCAAAAAGCATGTTCGCAAATATGGTCCCGTAAAGGGTGGTAATAAGTGCCACAGACAAACCCGATCCGAGAGACTCTGGATCTGATATGTTCTGCAACATCAACACCATTCCGATTACCGTACCTATCATCCCAAAGGCCGGAGCGTAAGCCGACATGGAGTTAAGCACCATAATCGAGAGTTCTACTTGCTTCTCACGGCTTTCAATTTCGTCTTTGAGAATATCCTGCAAGCTCTTTTCCTGAAAACCATCAACGGCTAATTGCAGTCCATTCTTTAAAAATTCATCTTTAATATGTTTTAGATCCTGATCCAGCGTGAGCAAACTTTCACGGCGAACCCTACGTGCAAACATTGTTAAAAGCTCCATATCAGTTCGTAAGTCAACATTGCTCAGCTTCATCAAACTATTAATGGTTATGAAACTGCGTTTGATCTTATCAAAACTGTAGTTAATCATGGTAGCTGCAAACACTCCACCCAGCACGATAGCTAGTGATGCGGAGTCGGCAAAGGAGCCTATGCTACCTTGTGTTACAATTGCTCCAACTATGAGAGCAAAACCTAAAATAAATCCGAGTGTACTTGAACGATCCATCATATCTCCTTTATCGGATGCTGCAATAAAATCTTAAACCAGCTTCCCAAAATTTTTTTACCTGCGGGCTCTCTATCTGGTAGATTTCTACTGCTTGTTTAAAAGTTTATCCTGTTAATTGCTTTTTTATTACTCTCAGCCCGATATAGCTTTATTGAAACCAGTGAATAAAAAAAGAGCTCCGCCGAAAAAAGGGTCTCCCCATATTCTTCGTGCGAAGCTCCTCACCTTTATCACCAGGCCGGCCTCACCAAAAACCGGCCACCTTTTAAACTATTATCGCTTCAGGTTTACGGCTTCAGTCAACATCTCGTCCGAGGTACTGATGACCCGGGCACTTGACTGATAAGCGCGCTGTGAAGTAATCATATCGGTAAACTCTTTAGCCAGATCTACGTTAGATCCTTCCAAAGAACCGGAATTGATGCTGGTATTAGACATGTTGTCGGCAGTATTAATAAACATTTCGCCGGCAGCTGAAGTAGCTCTAAACAAGCCGCCACCCATCATCTCCAGACCATTCTGGTTTTGAACCGTACCAAGTGCTAACTGTGCCAACACCTGGTTTTCACCATTGTCGTACACACCCTGTACTTGTCCGGAGCCGTCAACAGCTACGTCAATCAATTGTCCCTGGGTATAACCGTCCTGGCCAACAATTTTGGCTGAGTTGGAACCGGAATATTGGGTAAGACGTGTCCCAGATTCAGAATCACCTAATTGTATGCTAAAGCTGGTAGTAGCTGCACCACCACCTGGCTCATAGGTAAAATCCAATGTGTTGGCAGAAGTAAGCTGCCCTGTTTCATCAAAAGTCACACTTGGCGGGTTTGATCCAGCCGATGTGATACTTTCACCATCCAGGAAGCTGGCTTCATAGCTCCACTCATTTTCATTTGTTTGAGTAAATTCTACTAAAAGCGAGTGCGCTTTACCAAGGTCATCATACACGGTAGTACTCATGGTTTGAGTGGCAAACTGACCAGCTTGGGTTGTTTGGAAACCAGGCATTGAAAAAGTACCTGTTCCACCATAATTGATATTCTTAATATCGAAGTTATTATCGCCCAAGCTGTTATTATTTGCTACGATCACACCATCTAATAAAGAAAGATCAACTGCATCACCGGCTGCAGATCCATCTATTGCTGCTTCAATATTTGCAACCAATTCTCCTAAATCATTTCCAATTGGAACATTAGGTATATTTGTGGTCTGTAGATTTCCTGATCCATCAGTATAATCGATATCAAATGAAATTGTGTCTGTAGCTGCAACCCCAGAAATGCCAGTTATGTCATTTAGCAGAGTTGTACTTTCAGCAGGTGAGCCACTTGCTGTAAATCCATTTTGCATTTGCAGTATTTGAGATTTACTTGTACTCGCGTTCAGGTTCCCTGCTACGTTTACCATATCCGTTTTCTTAGGAGGCAGTACGTTTTCAAAATCAACACGGATATCTTCAGCGGCACCGCCACCCAGGATGTTGCCGTTACGGTCGGCATTGTAACCCTGAACGGAACGTCCGCCCTGGTCTACCAAAAAACCGTCTTTATTGAACACGAAGTTACCGGCACGGGTCATCAGGTTTTCTCCACCATTTGAAACCATGAAGAATCCTTCACCTTCAATAGCAAGGTCGGTTGCACGGCCGGTGGAGTTCATAGAACCCTGGCTAAAATCACGGTCGATGGAAGCTACACGCACACCCAGACCTACCTGGTTGCTGAGCTGTGGAGCTGATCCACCGCCACCGGGACGTCCCAGCCGCTCACTCATCATTTCTGCAAAGGAAACCCGTGAGGATTTAAACCCTGCTGTTTCTACGTTAGCAATATTGTGACCAATGGTGTCCATTTTGGTTTGAAAAGCTTTCAAACCGCTAACACCTGAATTAAGAGATTTAAGTAAAGACATAATTAACTCCTGTTTTGTTCTGCAGAGTTACTCTGCATGGCACGCTGTTACGGCAGTACCTGTATTTTTTTATTTGTTTGTTTTAAAATGTTTGGTTGATTAAAAAATATCGGTGCCCACTTCTTCTACATCGCCAATGGGTATTTCGATATCATTAACAGACAAGTACACACCCTCTGCGGTAAAGCGTACTTTGCTCGCTACCCCCTCTACAAAAAGAAGAGAGTTCACGGTGTCGTCACCGTTTTTGGCTACTACTTCTACCTGGTAGGCGCCTTCGCCCATCCGTTCGCCGGAATCATTCTTGCCGTCCCAGGTCCAGTTATTATCTCCGGAGGAAAGTCCCCTCAGTGTTTCTCTGCGTACTTCATTGCCGCTTGCGTTGCGGATGATTACTTCCACTTCTTCAGCAGAGGATTTCAGCTTAAAGTTAATTTCGCTGTCACCTTCCGCACTCAGGTTTACCTGGTCGCTGATGGCACGGATTTGCTTGCCGGTAAGCGATGCCGCCATTGAATTCGACAAGCTTGCACTCATCATATCCTGGCTTTGCTGCAGGGTTTGCAGCCCGCTGTTTACATCAATCAACTGCTCTACCGAGTTAAATTGTGCCAGCTGTGAGGCAAATTCAGCTCCGTCTTTCGGGTTGATAGGATCCTGATTTCTCATTTGAGCCACCAACAACTGCAAAAACTGGTTTTGCCCCATCTCGGTTTTACCCTTCTGGTTCTGCTGCTGGTATGCGGATGTAGTCAGAGAATTTATTTGTGAGATATCCATAGTGTTATATTGTTATGCCGTCCATTCCATTCGGTTGTAACCGAACTTGCGAACACTTTGCTGCAGATTATGATCTGCCTGTTGATTAGAAATTCTGTTACTTCCGCCGTTGCCATTGTTCAATCCACGGCCCTGGCCCGCGCCATTTGAGGAAGAATCACCGGCAAAGCCTGATGTTTGCTGGTCGTCCTTCCCTTCAAACTGAAGATCAATATTCAATTCACATTCTTTCTCGAGATGCTCTTTGATCTCCTCACCATACTGCTGCAGCAAACGGGTCAACTCAATGCTTGAAGAAGCCAGTTTCACCTGCATCACGCCATCTACATTTCGGGTAGAGAGGTCAATTTTGCTGCCGTCATCCATATCAAAACTGTGTTTCTGCCAGCCTGCGCCGGTACCTCCCTCATTTTGAGCCGCTTTTTGAACCGCAGCCGTAAGTCCCGGCAGCACGCTTCGGCGTAGCATATTATTTGGGATCGCCAAATCAGCCAGACGGTTATGCCCGAAGTTGGCTTGTACCTGTTCTTTTTGGGTTGAATCTTTTTGCTCAATCGCATCCGTCATTTGCTCTTTAAAAAACATTTCCTGGTTACTCGCAGAAGTGGACGAATACTGTCCGCTATTCTGCAGCCTTAACCATTCGGTTGCTGAAGTATACATGGGCGACTGACGCTGACCCGATGAAGAAGAACTTCCTCCTTCACTGGTATTGGTAATCGCTGCCAGGCGCTCATTCGTAAGCGGGTGACGTACTTCCGATTCCTGGTTTCCACCTTTTCTCTTTTCCTGCAAGTCACGGAATTTTGACATCTCAAAACCGGCGGCAAGCTCGCTATTCTTCTGTCCTGCTTTCTGGGTAGCCATCTGCTGGATGTTGATTCCGGCATCTCCCTCACGGGCAGCCCTTGCATTGGCCACCGCCTGCTTTCTTGTATTGGCCTCTTCCGTATTTCCTGTTTGATCTGTTCCCTTCAATACCGGGGAATCAGATTGCTGCGGGATCCCAGCTCTTCGTACAAATGGAGAAGCATTCCGCTCTTGCTGAGTGCGTTCTGAGCGGCCTTGGCCTGTACTTTCTTCGATATTCTCTGTTTTTTCCGGTGCGTCTGCAGGCACTGTTTGTTTTTGATCAGTTCCGGTAGGCTGGCTTTCTGAGGCCGGCACCGTAGTACCCGTTGTTGCTGTAGTTGCTGTTTGGGCAGCGGCATTCTGGGTTCCGGTTTTGTTTTCTTCATTACTAAGCGGCGTACTCGTGCCACTCTCAACCATAGTGCTTGCAGCGGGAGCTGAAGCCTGCTTTGGAGAAGCCACATTACCAACCTCTTGTTTTGCTTTATCTTGCTGGGCTCCTAAACCGGCTGAGCTATTGCTAGTTTCAGTGGTTTGTGTTTGATTTATTTTAACGGGGTCCAAAGCAGGTTTTTCAGACGCCTGCAATCCGGCAACCTCTTTTCCTTCAGCATTAACCTTTATTTGCTGAGAATCTTCTGCACCAGAAGATGTGGTTTTAGCCACCGAATTTTTTGTCGTGCTTTCCTCTGTAATCTCTTGCACGCCCAGTTCATTATTCAAGCCTGCAAGCTTGCCATTCTCTGTTGCCAGAGGAGTTGCATTTGCGGGTTTGATATCATTTTCCCGGGTTTCAATATTCTCTCCACTTGCTTTTTCCGCAGTGTTGTCAGAGGGAGTTGTTACGGTACCTTTTTCGCTCTCTGTAGTTTTCAGTACCGTTAGCTTAATAGGGGATTCTGTTAATTCACCCTGTTCACCTTCTCCTTTAGTTTCTTCTTTATTAGTGGCAGACTTAACCAATGATAAAGTAGCCTTATCTTCCGCGAGAGCAGATTCTCCTTCTGCAGTTGCAATAGCCGCTTCAGGTGATACACTTTCTTCCTCATTACCATCAGCCTGTAAAGCCGGGGTTTCAGCCGTTTTATTCTCATTGTTTACCAAGGCATGCTTGGCTTCACCATCAGCAGTGGTATTGGTGTTTGCATTGTTCAGCAAACTTCCTTCAGATTGCTTTCCATTATTACCTTCACCTTCCTCAGCCTGAAGGGCCTGGAGCATTTTTCCAAAAAAGCTGGTTTTGGGATCTTCATTAGTAACGCCTTTGGCTTTACCCGTCAGAGAAGATTCACCCGCATTTTTACTGTTCGCTATGGAATTAAGTACGTCTTTAATCATCACATAATCTCCGTCATTAGTTTGGCCGCCTTATCAGATTTCAGCGATCGAAGGATTTTTTCACGTTGAATAGTACCTCCGCCGAAATACAGGCGTACCAATTGTTCCTGGCTCATTTTCTCAAGTATGGGCGCCAATTCATCTTCATCCAGATTGAGTAAACTCTTCACCCGGTCAGAGAATTCTGCCGGATCCATTTCTTCTTCCATTTCAGCCAGCTCTGCTTGTACAGCAAGGAATTCTTCTTCTTTTGAGCTTAGCTCTGTTTCCAAACCGGCAATTACCTGTTGTAATGAATCTACCAAACCGGTCAAACGCTGCTCTTCCGCTCCCATCACTCCGGGAACCGGTATTAGGCGTACCTCAGGGCGGGTATTCACCATTCTTAAAGAATCCATGCCTGCTGAGGCAGAATCATAACCAGCTGCAAATTCATCTTGTGGATATCCCGGATAACAAGGTCCTGCATATGAACTGTCTTCAACCTGATTTAACTTTGGGCGTGGAGGGCGATAAAAGGACTGATATTCTTCTTGCTGCTTCTGCTTTTCAAAATCTGACACCACCTTCTCGTATTTGTCCTCATTGATTTTTGGATAGAGGAAATACACGGTAATAAGACTTACCAGGAAGAGGCCTACCAGAACACCAAGAATTTTAAGTAATGTTAGCTTATCCATCGTTAATTGTTATCTGCTGAATGACTGCGTTGCTATTTCGTCTAAAAATTTATTTTCCTCTTTCGACACTTTGTCTTTGTGGAGGTCCAATTCGAATTCTTTTACTTTTTCAATCATATGCAAGCTCTTATGGGCTTCTGCAAGATCCTGTCGCGCGGCATCTACTTTTTTATCCGCTTTGCTCAATTCCTTGCTTAGCTCTTTCATCTTGCGATGAACTTCTTCCATATGGGCCGCATGCCTGCGAACCATTTGTACATTTTGAATTTCTTTGCTTTCTGTGTTTTCAAGATAATTCTCGAGTTTGTGCTGAATCTCTTGCTGCAGTTGAGCAATCTTTTGCTTTTCAGCTACTTCTTCAGCCAGCTTCTGCTTCTTAATTTTCTTTTGATGCTTTCGCACTTTTAAAACGGGATCAAGAGAAAACTTAAACTTCATATCAGAACCTTATTTATTCGATAACTTTTTTGAGCGATTCCCAGAGATTGTCACTGAAATCGGTCTCGTTCATATCCTGTATCAAAAATGATTCCAAATCGGGATGTTTTTTTATGGCTTCGTCAATTTTTGGGTTCGAACCTTTCACATATGCCCCGATATTTACCAGGTCTTCCGCCTCGCGATAGGTCGCCAAAAGTTCCCGGGCTTTCATCGCAATAGCGCGTTGTTCGTTGCTTACAATCTTGGGCATCACGCGCGAAATACTTTCAAGCACGTCAATGGCCGGATAGTGATTTTTATGCGCTAAACGCCGCGAGAGCACGATATGGCCGTCTAAAATGGACCGCACGGCATCGGCAATAGGCTCATTCATATCATCATTATCCACCAGTACAGTGTACAATCCGGTGATGCTTCCGGTCTTGGTTTTACCAGGTCTTTCAAGCAATTTTGGGAGGATTGTGAACACACTTGGAGTGTATCCTTTGGTGGTTGGAGGCTCCCCTGAAGCCAGCCCAATTTCTCTTTGTGCCATCGCAACACGGGTCACAGAATCCATCATCAAGAGGACATTTTTTCCTTGGTCGCGGAAAAATTCTGCAATGGCCGTTGCCGTAAAGGCACCTTTTACCCGGCTCATAGCGGCCGTATCCGAAGTGGCAGCCACTACTACCGAGCGGGCCAGGCCTTCTTCGCCCAGGGTGTCGTCAATAAATTCCTGTACCTCACGGCCACGCTCACCAATAAGGGCAATCACATTGATATCTGCGGATGAATGCTTGGCTATCATTCCCATAAGCACACTCTTACCAACCCCGGAGCCGGCAAAAAGTCCCATTCGCTGTCCGCTGCCCAGGGTATTGAGCGCATCCAGAGAACGCACGCCTGTTTTCATTACTTCATCAATAGGAGCACGATCTAAAGGCGAAGGAGGCTTTGCATGCACCATCTGCTCATGCTCGGTATAAATGGATCCTTTACCATCGATAGGTTCGCCGTTGGTATCAAGTACGCGGCCTAACAGGTTGAAGCCCACCGGAACGGTCAACGACTGTCCCATTCTTTCAACCAGGCAGCCGGCTTTCATCCCTACAACACGGTCGTAAGGCATTAGCAGGGTGCGGCCTTCCTTCAGGCCTACCACTTCGGCGGGTACCACTTTATCAACAGTAGTGTGGATGCCAAACATCTCGCCTACCGAACCTTGCAGGCCCGTGCATTCAATAATAGTTCCTACAATAGAGGAAACCTTTCCAAAACGCTTGGCAGAACTAACTCCCGGCGACAGCTTGCCACGGATTTGTTCGATATGCCGGTCGAGTGCCGCAGTATCTATTACTTCCATGTGGGCAGGCTTAGGTTTTTCTTAAATTCGTTAAACATTTCCCGGAATTTGTGGACAATAGTCTCATGTTGAGTATCCACTTCAAATTCTCCGGGATTGCAGTCTGGATCACTTTTGAGGTGTACCGTCAGGTTTGGATTGTTCTCTTTGATCCAGCGTTTCACGATATCCAGATCCTGTTCACTCACCGTCACAAATGGTTTGGATGTTTCGTCCAGCTTCTGAAGCACCGGAACCAGCTGTTCTTCCAGCTTAGCCCGCATGTCTTCCTTCTCAACCGGGATACCCAGGATCTTCTCTGTGATTTCGAACACAAGTTCAATCAAAACCGGATCCATCATTTTTTGGCGTTTTTGCCATTCCTGATGCCCTTTTTCAACCGCTGTACAAACGGTATTTATTTTGGCATCAATTTCTTCGCGTGCCTGCTTTAGTCCCTCTTCCCGGCCAGCTTCCAATCCTTCCTGATAAGCTTTATCACGGGCGATATTGAGTTTATTTCTCCATTTTCGGTCACGTTCATTCAGTTTTTCTTCCAGCTCTTTCGGGTCGTAGCTTAACGCTTCAACGACTTCCTCTTCTTCCTCAAATAGCATTTGGTAACTAAGCCGGGTTTTTCCGTCGTCGTACCAGTTAATTTGGTTGTTATTGATAACCTTCATGTTGCCCATGGTTATTCTACAACCTCCTCTTCGTCCATCTTACGGGTGGTAATTTGGCCTTCCTCTTCCAGCTCTTTGATCTTCTTGATGATACGCTGCTGGGCTTCCTTCACATCTTTCAGCGGTACAGGACCAAGAGCCTCCATGTCTTCACGCAGCATATCGGCTGCACGGTTCGACATGTTTCGGAGGAACTTGTTGGAAAGATCGTCGTTGACCCCTTTCAAGCCCATAACCAGATCGGCTTTCTCCATCTCGTTGATGATAAGCTGTACCGTACGATCGTCGAAGTGCAGAATATCTTCGAACAAGAACATTTGTTCCTTGATATCGCTGGCCATTTGGTAATCGCGATTGGTAATCTCTTCCAGTACGTGGCGTTCAACCGTGATCTCAGCACCGTTAAGGATTTGTGCCACAATATTGGTTCCGCTCTTAACACGGTCGCCCATGGTATCCATGCCGCCCATGTGCTCTTTGATTACTTCTTCAATCTCCTCAATTACCTCCGAAGAGATCTTGTCCATAGAAGCCAGCCGGTAGATAATTTCCGTTTGCATCTTCGGCTCCAGAAGTCCCAAAATCTCTGCAGAACGTTCAATGTTAAGCTGCGAGAAGATAAGAGCCGCCACCTGTGGGTGTTCGTTCTGAATAAAATTTGCGATGTGGCTGATTTTAGATTCCTGGAACTCTTCGAAAACGGTACTTCCGGAATGGGATTTCAACCTTTTAAGAATATTGTCTTTATCTGCTGTATCGCCCATTTGCTCAAGCAGTTCCTGGGCATATTCTACACCTCCATTTACCATCTGGCTTTTAACCTGCATCAGGTTATAGAATTCTTCGAGTACTGCGTCTACAATTTCACCTCTTACACCCTTTAAGCGGGCAATTTCGAGGGTAATATCTTCGACTTCCTTCTTACTCATGGTCTTCATCATAGTAGCTGAAGACTTCAAGCCTACACTCATTACCAGCACGGCAATCTTTTGCATACCGGTTAGCTCGCTGTAGTCACCAATAACTTTATTCTTCTTGTTTCTATTATCTACTGGCATGGTCTTAGTCTTCCTCGTTATCTGTGAGCATTAAAGTGCGTGCAACCTGAGCAGCCTCTGCAGGTTTCAGTTCAATGAAATTCACGATCTCTTCTTTTTCGTATTTCTTCTCAGTTAACTGTTTAGGTGCGTTCTCACTAAGCTCCTCTGGTTTCTTCTCTTCATTCTCAGTCATTTCTTCTTCTTTTTGTCCTGGCAAGCTGTCGGGTACTTCAGATTCATTCAGCTGGTCATCAGCCTCAAAGTCGGAAACTACACGGATGTCATCGTTGCTCATTCGTTTACGGATGCTGTTCAACAAGAACAGTACGGCAAAGAAAGTGAGTGCGATCAGGGCCCAGCGTATCACATTGTTATACATGTTTGGAGAGGTATTGGTGTATTCGTCTGTGAGCAGGTACTTGCTGTCAAAGAATTCTACCTGTTCAATCGTGAGCAAATCGCCACGATCTTCCTGAATACCCAGAGCCAACGCCACCACTTCTCTGAATTTCTCAACTTCTTCGGCGCTGTAAGGCTCAAATACTACCTGGCTTTCACCTTCCGGAGTAGTTTGCGTAACCCGTTTATGATTTAACAGCACCGAGGCCGTTACTTTATGGATGCCTCCCTGGGTTTTCTCATACACTTCACGGGTTCGGTTAACCTCATAATTCCTTGTTTCAGTAGCGGTGCCATTGTCGTTTCTTGATACAACCACTGCTCCCCCACGGTCTTCTACCGGCAAGCGCTGATCGATAGGCAGAGGTTCCAAAATCTCATCGTTATTGGTTTGCTCCCGGGTTTCTTCCGAAATAACTGTACGGCTATCCGGGTCAATAAGGTTTGATTCGCGGGTAAGCTGGTCAAAATCATGCTCAACTGATACACGCAGCACACTGTTGCCGGCTCCAAGTACGCGATCCAGCATCGACTGGCCCCGGTCAGTTAAGTATGCTTCTGTTTTTTGGCGCAACTGCATTTGGGTTGATCCCATCCCAAATTCAGAATCATAATCTACCTCATCAGACAATCGGTTACCGGCCTGATCCAAAATGGTTACGTTGGCAGGATCGAGGGTTTCCACACTACCCGCAATCAACGAGCTGATGCCCTCAATCTGGTTTTGTTCCAGTTTTTTGCCCCTTTTCAGGTTCAAAATAACGGAAGCGGAGGCCTGTACCGCTGTTTCTTCAAAAGGAGAACGCTCTGGCATTACCAAGTGAATTCTTGAAGATTCTACCTGTTCCAAGCTATTAATAGAACGTGCCAATTCACCTTCAAGGGCTCGTTTCTTATTTACCTGTTGCATAAAGTCGGTCATACCCAGGGCATTGGTATCAAATAACTCATAGCCCTTAAGGTCAGCCACTCCGCCACTTAATGGCGCAAGCTGCAGGCGGAGCTCATGTACACGGTCGGCCGGTACATATATAGAGCTCCCTCCCTCTGCCAACTCATATTCAACTCCCTGGCTGTTAAGTTCGGCTACAATTTCCTGGGCATCTTCTGATTGCAGCGAACCAAAGAGTAAAGCTTTGTTTTCCATCTGCGACCAGTATACCAACCCGGCAACCGCGCCAACTACAACCAGCATCAACCCAATAAACATGGCCCGCTGGGCATTGCTTAGTGGGCCAAAAAATTGTTGAAATGCTTCTAAATACTTATCCATTTTTACTCAGTACCCCTATTATATTTGCATTCGGCTAAGCTCACCGTAAGCTTCGATCGCCTTGTTGCGGATTTCTACCATCATTTGGAAACTCATTTGAGCTCTCTGCATCGAAATCATTACATCATGCACGTTGTCGGTTTTACCGGATATATAATCCTGCATGCTTTTTTCAGACCCCTTCATGGTTTCATCAACCCGATTGATAGCTTTGGTAAGCATTTCCGTAAAGGAATCGGCTCCCTCTTCAATTTCAATATTAAAGTGCTTCGGGTTTAACTCTGATGAGTTGGGGAGTTTTAAAGGTATACCCTGCTGTAATTGTACTGGATCAGTCATCTCTTTATGTCAGCTTAAATATGGTGATTGGTGAATGGTGTTAAATCCTGGTGTCGATGTTCATCCCACGGGCAAATTGCTCTTCGCCTTTCTGGCCGTCCATGGAATAGAACTTCAGCGTGTTTTCGGAAGTGAATTTTTCCTCAATAAGGGAAGATTCGTCCCGGGTGAGATCGGGAAGTTCCGGTGATTCTGCGGCTTTACGCAGTGAACTTATGCTGTTAACCTTGGTAAACTGTTGTGGAATAGGTTGTATAGAATTCATGGGATTATATCTCGAACGATCGTTTAATGATTTCTTTTTCTGCCTGGATGCTGCTTAAGTTGGCCTCATAAAGACGGTTGGCGCTTACCAGCTCAGCCATCTCACGTACCATGTCTACGTCGGGGTAGCGCACCATGCCGTTTTCGTCAGCATCAGGGTGATCGGGATCAAATTCATAGCGAAAACTTTCTGTTTCCTGTACTGTAAATTGAGGGCCAAGACCTTTGGCTGGCACCTCATTATCACCAATTGAGCCCAATGGACCTTTAAAAGGATCCATATGGCGGGCGTTGGTACGCTGTACGGAAGACATACTGTCGCCCAGTACATCTATAAACTTTTGCTGACCGGGGCCTCTTGTTACCACGGTTTGCGGGCGGTACACTTTATCAGAGCCAACCGGTGCCGATGTTTGGGCGTTGGCAATATTTCTTGAGGCCACAGCTATGCGCTCGCGCTGCAAATCAAGGCCTTGAGAAGCGGTTTGGAATGTAGAAGCTATTCTATCAGGTAACATATCGGTAAATTATTTATCGGTTAACGCCTGTGATTCCGAATCGGAGCATCTGGAAATGATGGCGCAGAGAACGGGTAACCAGTTGTACCCTGATCTGTGTATCTGTCATCTCGATCATTTCGTCCTCAAGCAATACATTTTCATTTGTTTCCTCTATAGCGCCGGTTACATTTTTCATACCGGCTACGCCGTTGGTCTCTTGAGCTTTTTGCAGTTCACTTTCAAACTGAACTTGATGCCTTTTATAGCCGGGCGTATCGGCGTTGGCAATGTTGGTTGCCGTTATTCGTTGTCTCAGAGCGTATGCATTCATCGCCTGGCCCAACATTTGGCTGTGATTACTATCAATAAACTTCATTGATCTGTTTAAGTCTGGTTTAAGTTCACACATCCAAATGCAATTGGTGTGCCACAGCCACAGAAAAGCCTTATTCACCTAAAAAACTATTTATTTAAGGAAACACCCCACCCCTCAAAGAGTATAAATGACCGCCATGAGGCAAAATTTTCCGTCTACCCGGCTTTTGATGTTTTACTTAAGAATAGACCCCATCTGCTGATAACCTTTTCAGCGGTGCCTGACCAATAAATTATTTTTAATATGTAATTGAGCACCCTGATACTTACTATAAAGAACTGTTAGGACTATGATTGATGGATGAGCTAAAAACTTTTATTGCGGATTACCCCTACCCTATCTTCATAATTGATGGAAATACCCATCGCATACATTATGCCAATAACTTTGTGGAATCCCGTTCTAAAGCCTCACCGGTAGGAAAGAGAGTAGAAAAGTACCTGCAATTAATTACCAGCCCACTGGAAAAGGCTACCTATACGCAATTTGATCAGGCCTGGTATACGCTTAGCGAAAAGGAAATTGATACCACGAACCGGCAATATTATCTGCTTGAGTTAGAAAAACCCACTAACCTTCCTGATACAGCAACCCTGGATAGCTGGAAAAAAATGATAGCTGTTATGTTGCATCGTCTGCGTTCTCCGCTCACTGGCATCAATGGGTACCTGGACATGCTGGAGGATGAAAACGAGAATCAAAATCTCAACAAGCGCTTTAAGTCTATTAATAAAGGCTTAACCCACATTTATGATTTAATGGACGAGCTGGAGGTCCTTTATAATATCCAACCCGTTCAAAAGAAAGAAGAATTCACCACTACTAATATAAAAGAAGTAGTGGATGAGGCTCTCCTGTTAGTTGATGAAGAGAACCGTAAACGCATTAGCGTGCAGGGATCATTACCTGATTTCACGCTCGACAGTCTCCCTGTCGTCACACGTCGGATTTTGAGCTTGCTGCTCACCAATGCTCTCGAGCATTCTTCAGACCAGAATATTGAGCTAACCGTTTCTGAAGATCTTGGGGGAAGAATCACCATTAAGAATACTTTAAAGAATGGTATAGATCAAGATATTCGTGATCATGTGTTCTACCCTTTTGTAACCACCAAAGCCAATAATTTGGGTATTGGGTTAACCATGGCCTTGCTATATGCCCGGCAACTGGGGGGTACTATTTTCTTTGAAGAGAGTACAGAGGAAAAAACGGTCGTCGCACAGCTAAAATTTCCAGTGGCCTGAAAGGAAAAAAGTGCCTCGCTAAAGAGTGTGGCTAAAATTTACGTTGGTTCGAGATAAGTTTGACATAAAATAGGTCGGTCATTGCTGTATATGTTACGTAATTCGAGGATAATTTTTCCCGTCCCCGAACGGGACCAACTTATTATATTTTATCGACGAATTATCTGACATCTACAACAATGACGAGTTCTACATCGAACTGACGTTAAAATTAAAAAAGTAAATTTTTGGTTACTGAGAAAAGCCTGAATGTGTTTGATAAGTTTACCGGTAGTATGTGCAGGCCTGGCAGGATCTTTTCACATTGTGAATAGAATAATCGACAGTGTTATTTAACGCCCACGCATTGTTATGGTCATTAACCTTTAGTTAAAAGTATAGACTACCACCAATCCTTCAGGTTCGCATTTTGCGCACCGTTGGTGTCTTCCTTTTCAAATTGCAGCATAAAGCGTGTCTTACCGTCTTTTGAGCAATAGGAGTAACTCCCTCCTAACTGGTTGACCAATGAATTCAGCAATTCATAACCGGTTGTATGTTTTTGTGAAGCCATATTCTTGTAATTATCCGCAAAGCCTTTGCCATCGTCAGTGATACTTATATGCACTGTGTTATCTCTTTCAAAAACGCGGATTTCAATTAAGCCCTCCTTTTGTTGCTCAAAAGCATGTTTGAAGGCATTGCTAATAATTTCATTCAAAATTAATGAACAAGGATGGGCTTGGTTCACATTAAGTTCAACAGGCTCGATTCGGGGCACAATTTCAATATTTAGCTGATCACCCTTATAGTACTCACGTACTGTATGAATAATTTTATTCATAATAGGAGCGATTTCTATTTTTTGAAGGCTCTCCGATTCATAAAGTACCTCATGCATAGAGGCAAGAGATTTAATTCTTCCCGCGCTTGCAAACAACCTGCCCTGCACGTATTCATTTTCTTCATTGAAAGCCTGCAGTTGCATTAAACCGGATACAATAGCCAGGTTATTTTTAACCCGGTGATGAAGCTCAGCCAGCACTATATTTTTTTCTTTGATGGCTTTTTCAAGCTTTTCCTCGGTATCCCGGAAAGAGGTTACATCTTGCCCCGTCAAAATAAATCCGGTGATGAAACCATAATCATTTTCCAACGGATCCAGCTTTCCTGAAAAGAAATAGGGATCCCCGCACTTTTTAACCTGGTGAAGTTCTCCTTTCCAGCGCAGCCCTTTCTCTATGGCATTTTTCAATTCCCGTATCTGGGGCGTTAGTGACATACCTGAAGTCAGAAAGACCGCTTCTTTTCCTTTTATTTCATACTGGTTGTATCCTGTAACTTCCAGAAAGCTCGGATTTCCGTATTCAATGTTTCCCCAGCGGTCAAGTATAAGCACCATAGACGGGCTAAACTCTAAGGCTTTCTCTAATTTTTCGTGATTTCGTAGTCCCTTTTGGTCCTCTTCGGTAGCGGGAAGTGAAGAGGCATTGAACATACTGTTTGGGAAACCTTCCTTTTTTGGGGGCTTACCTGAATGGGCGCTGGCCCAACGTATCAGCTTGTCGGTAGCAATGCCCTCAGACAGTATTTCTTTAAGCTTGTTGGATGAGGAGCCGGCATTCTTAACCTCTTTAGAATCGTTTCCGGTATTCTTTTCGTTGTCGAAAGATTTTTTTTGAGGCTTTGGTTTTTCCACTTATACAACTCCGAGCAATGGCTCCCATTTAAAGTTTCTCGAGTGAATCTATTTCTTTCTCAGCACATGCCTTTTTAAGACTTTTGCTGAACTGCAGGTTATCGTCATTAAGTGCAGGTTATATCTACGCTTTCACAAAATAGAATGGGTGAAACACCAGCCGAAGCTCAGAGTGTTTCACCTATTCAATATCTTTGATACCGAAGGAGATGTGCAGGACCTGAGGCCAAGCCATCTCCCGGTATTCTTATTTCTTAAAAATTAATTGAAGAAGAACTCTTCGGGGTGACCATTACTATGGCCATTGACACCATTCTTACTGTGGCCGTTTTTTCCGTTCCCATTTCCATTTCCGTTTCCAGAATAATAATTATCAGGAGACGACAGATGGCCGTTACTTTGAGGCCGGCTAACCGGTCTGCTTAGTTGAACGTTGTTTTGTTGATTTTTCTCGATCAATGCAATTAATCGTCCCACAATATTCTTCATTTCAGATGCCTGAGATGATAACTCTTCAGCAGCACTGGCTGATTCTTCGGCAGACGAAGCATTAGCTTGAACCACATCATCAATTTCATTCATCACAGAATTCAGTTGCTCAATTCCGGTAGCTTGCTCTTTAGAAGCAGCTGAAATCTCAACCACCAGGGTGCTAACGTTTCCGATACTCTGCTCAATTTTCTGCAGGTTTTCAGATACTTCTTCTGCAACGCTGGCTCCCCGCTCGGAACTTTCTTGCGAACGTTGAATCAATTCAGAAGTATTAGCAGCGGCTTCGGCACTACGCTGAGCCAGGTTTCTAACTTCCTCGGCTACTACTGCAAATCCTTTCCCTGCTTCACCGGCACGTGCGGCCTCAACGGCAGCATTCAATGCCAACAGATTGGTCTGGAACGCGATATCATCAATGGTTTTAATAATCTTGGAAGTCTCCAGAGAGGAATCCTTGATTTCTTCCATAGCGGTAGTCATACGTCTCATGGCTTCCACTCCATTCTCAACCAATGGCTTAGACTCTTTCATGGCCACTTCAGCCTGGCTTGAGTTATCCGCAGAGTGCTTGATCTGAGATGACATTTCTTCAAGCGAAGAAGTAGTTTCCTGCAGGTTTGCCGCTTGCTGGCTGGTTGTTTCTGCCAGCGACTGGCTGGAAGAAGAGACTTCTGTGGAAGCAGCATGTACCTGATCGCTTGCATTGTTCAGCATTTCAATAACCGATCTCAGGCTGTCGCCAATTTTCTTTCTGGTAACAAGACCAAATACAAGAGCCAGAGAAATCGCAATAAGTGAAGCTATACTAATCAACCATACATTGAAACTTGCTGTTTCTTTTGTCTCTTCCGCCAAATCACGTGCTCCGTTCTCAGCCGCTTCATTTACCAGAATGGTATTGGCCAATAAGTTATCATACTCTTCATCAGCAATAACTTTGGCTTCCTGCATTTTTCTACTCACAACATTTAGCTGCTCTGAATCTGTAAGATTTCCGAGCTCTTCAGCTGCTTTGTAATAAGTATTCAAATTTTCTTTATAGGAGGTAATACTCGCTTTCAAGTCTCCTATTACAGCCTCTAATTCAGGTAATTCGTGTTGTTCGGTATATTCCACTAATTCTTGGTACTCACCCTCAATCTTTTCAAAACGGGATAATGCCGTCTGCATGTATTCTTCATTACCTGAAGCGGTGTACTGAAGGTGTTCATAACCCGCTTTACGTACTGCTTGCTCAAGAGCTGCTGCCGACCCCCATTCTGAGAGATAAATATCAGCAATGAGTGTTGCATTCTTATCAACTTTGGTGAAGGAAAATATTGCTATCACTCCTACCAAAAGTGTTATCGCAGAGGCTATCACAGTTAATGTGAGTATGCGCTGTCCTATGGTCTGCTTATCATTGCCAACCGACGCACTGCCCGCACTAATCTTACTTAGTATTTGATCTTTAATAGACATTTTTTTGATGTTTTCGATGTTTGTATTCCACTTTACCTAACTTTTTTTACGGGATGTAGCTTATATATCATCTTATCCTGTAAACACGTACACATCGTTTTGAAATCTTCCTCTACGGACTTATTTCAATCAAATGGTTTTGTACTTTCCTTCTTTATCGGTAATCGTGCCCATTACTTAAATCTTTTATCCAGGGTACCCTAAAACCAAGCCCCGCAACATATTACATACTGCGAGGCTTGGTACAATTCGTTTTGAATTTTATTTAAAAGTCGCTGAAGTCTTCATCTTCATCGAATGGAATCAGGTCGCGGGCACTTTCCTTTTTCTTTCCATTTGTATTATGCCCGTTGGATGATTCTTTAGCTACGGAAAAAGACTCCTCTTCCGGCTCTTCATAGGCTGGTCCAGATGGTGCTGCCGGTGACTCATCCTGGAAATATTCACCGTAATACTCATCTTCTTCATAGAAAGCGCCTGATGAGTCATACTCTTGAACATCAATGTTACCTACTAAGCCCATCAGTTCTTCCACAATAGTATTCATCTCTGCAGCTTGCGACGAGAGTTCTTCAGCGGCACTGGCCGACTCCTCAGAGCTGGATGCATTTTCCTGCACCACACGATCCATTTCATGCATCACCGAGTTCATTTCTTCAATACCGGTTTCCTGCTCTTTAGCCGCGGCTGAAATTTCGACCACCAGGGTACTTACGTTGTTCACGCTTGTTTCAATCTGATGCAGATTCTCAGCTACCTCGCTGGCAACGGCTGCTCCGCGTTCAGAACTACCCTGCGAGCTTTCGATAAGTTCTGAGGTATTCTTGGCAGCTTCCGCACTCCGCTGTGCAAGATTTCGTACTTCCTCTGCCACTACAGCAAATCCTTTACCTGCTTCTCCAGCCCGGGCTGCCTCAACAGCCGCATTCAATGCCAGCAGGTTGGTCTGGAATGCGATGTCATCAATAGTCTTAATAATCTTAGAGGTTTCAAGAGAAGAATTCTTAATCTCCTCCATCGCCTTATTCATACGCTCCATGGCTTCTACACCCTTTTTGATCATAGGCTCTGCTTCTTTCATGGCCAGTTCTGCTTCAGAAGCATTGTTTGCTGTTTGCTTGGTTTGCGAAGAGATTTCTTCAAGCGATGAAGTAGTCTGCTGCAAACTTGCGGCCTGTTCGCTGGAACTTTCTGCCAATTCCTGGCTGGCCCCCGAAAGCTGACGTGAGGAAGCGTTCACCTGATCGGCACCGCTTGTAAGTCGGGCTATCAGGTTTTTGAGGGCACCGCTGATATTACGTCCAACCAATAAGCCCAACAGCAGAGCGCCACCTACAGCTACCAATATACCTATACCGATAATCCATGAATACTGGCTTACCGTTGCAAGCGTATTATCGCCTTGCTCAAAAGAGAGGTTGGTAGCTACTTCAGAAAGAGCTACAGCATTACCAATGATTTCATCATAAGTAGCAATACGAATTTCTTCCTGTTCAGACACTACTTTACGGGCATCTACCATTTCATTAATAGAAGCAATATTGTCATTTAAAATTCCCAGAGCCATGCTCAGGTACATTTGCTGTTCCGGATCGGTTACTTCCTGGGTAATGTCCCCAAAATCAGAGCGCACGGCTTTCAGCTGTTCATCTAATTCGGCGAAAGTACCTGCATCGTTTGTTGCCTCCGCCTTCCAGAGGGTTTTGATAGAACTGTTAAAAGTTCGGGTAAGATCATCTATTTTGGCAATCTGACTGTTTATAAGCGCTACCTGTTGCTGGTTGTTACCACCAGCCAAAGAGTTCAAACTATTTCTTGCAGCTGCATGGTATTCATCCACAATAGAAAGAAATTCACCGGCATTACCATCTACTTGCGAACGGTACCGTAGTAGAGAGTTCGTTGCTTCATAATAAATTTCTACTGACTCCCGGTATCCCTTAAATGCTTCTTCCAGCCCTCCAATTCGACTATTCAGTTCAGCTAAATTTTGAGCTTCAGATAATTCCCGGGCTTCCTGAATGGCAGAATCGGCATTTGCAAAGTTAACCTGGGCCTGGTTATAAAATTTATCCTCATTGGTGAGACTGTACATTGCCATATTATAGCCCACCTCCCAGGTTTCCGTTTCTACTGTAGAAGCCACATCCCATTCCGGCAAGTAAGCTTCTACCAACCGGTTGGTATATCCTTCAATAGAAAAAAGTGCGAAATAGGCTACCACGCCAAGCAACAGGGTAACGAAACCGCCCCCAAGAGCAATAGCCGCAATTTGCTTATTAATGGTCCATTTCCCCTTGCCTGTCCGAAATGATTGTTGAACTCCAGATAATTTATTTTTTAAGTCTGCCATAACTTTTGACGTTATTTCTTTTCTCGTATTTATTGTGATGGGTACAGGAAAACCGCTTACACCTGCCGCATCATTATAGTTTTAGGGTATCATACACCTTGTCTGACTTTTATCGGATTAATTTCTGAAACCTTAAGGCACTTTTTTTCTAAAAATATCCCGCCTTTGTCGCAGATTCATAGATAGCTACCTACATACCTGGTCTTAATTCTGGGACATTTCTCTACCTGAACAACTGAAATCTGGCAACCAGATAGTTGACCGGTTTTTTACTGATATTATTTGTCTTACTGATTTAGGATATGTTTACTTCTTTAAGAACTATTAAAATTCTGTAACATTTTACTTACTCTTTACTCTTGTATACTACAGCGTTCCACACTAGAAGAAGCTTATGAATGATTATTCAGACATTATTTACCTTATGGGAGCGATGATAATTTTTTCAATGCTCTCATTGAATGTCTCTCATTTTTTCAGAATCAACGAACAATTTCAGTATCAAAATGAAATTGAATACAATGGCGTAGCGCTGGCCCAGGATATTATTGAAGAAGTTCGCTGGATCTCAGATCCGGACAGAATAACGAATGGCAACCAGGATTGTATCTGCAATGATTATCCCCAAACCATCACTCGTGAATTTGGCCCCGGTCAGAATAATTCTTTGGATTTTACCGTTGACTTGACCATTACCGATGTAAGCGTTCCGGGCTCAAATGCTGTTAATAAACGAATTGAAGTCATGGTGACCAACGAATACCTTCCTGATAATCAGGTTATTGAAATGGAATACATTAAAAGCTATATCGAATAGGGAGGCCTTATGAATATGAATATTGCGACAAGTTTTATAGTGGGTGGCCTTTTACTTATTTCCATTATTACCCTGAATATCCAGGTTTCACAATTCGGAAATTCTTCTACACTGGATATCACCACCAAGCAGCGTTTTGAGACCCTTACCGATTTACTTGAAAATGATATTAGAAAAATTGGACAGGACCTGCCCGGTGGTACCCAGCCATTCATTACTCTTCAGGAAAAGACCATACGCTTTAGATCAGATACCTTTTTCGGTGACGACCGTCCATTTAGTGTCGTAACCTGGGATTTTAATGATACTAAGGAATACAGTGCATCAAGCAATCCCAATGATTTCGAACTTACCCGGCAGGATAATGTGCCCCCTGCCTCCGGTGCCAATAAAGAAGTGTTTGCCGTTACGCATTTCAAGGTTTCTTATCTAAACCATTCTGGAACAGAGGTAGCTAACCTGCCGGCAGATCAAAATCTTGTACGGCAAATCAAGATCGAGTTTATCATGGAATCCGAAGTTCCTGTTATGCAAAATGCGAGTGGGGAAAATGTTTATGAGCAGCTGGTGTATTCCAAATCTTTTTATCCCCCAAATCTTCAATTTTAATTAGGCTAGTACGGAGAATCACTTATGGGACGAGCACTTTTATTTCTGTCCGGCGGTATGATGATTCTGTTTGGAATTGTTCAGCTTTCCATCACGGAAAGACAAAAGATCATTCCTGAGCGGACGGCAGAATACTATACCGATCAGCAAGCAAAAAATATTGCAGCCAGCATCATTGACCTGACCATTGAACAGATTCGGGAAAACCAGGATTGGGTTGGAGGCTTTGATTTTGATAACTATATGGATGCCGAGGTATCGGTAGAAGTGTATGATGAAAACTCCAACAGTTATCCAGATAGTATAAACGCCGGTACCTGGGATGAATATAAGGTGCTTTTGTTTAGCGAGGTAAATTATGAAGGAACTACTTTAGAAACAGAGGTTCTGCTTCAAAGAGATTCTTTCTCCAAATATTCCTACTTCACCGATGCCGAAAGCATGCCAAACGGTCAAACAATCTGGTTTGGCGGCAACGATGCCATTACCGGTCCGGTGCACACCAATGGAACATTCAGTATTCGGGATTCCCCAATTTTTAATGGTCCCGTTACCAGTCCCAATATGTGGAACCGGCTTAATAGTTCTACTAACCCACAGTTTAATGACCAGACCGACTTTAACGCCCCTACCAAAGAACTTCCGGATGCTTCCCAAATAGATGTGCTTGAAAGTGCAGCACACTCATCTGGTTTGACATTTGATGATGATGTTGAACTGGAATTTTTTGTTAATGAAAATGAAGGAACTAATGGCGTTGGTTACGTGAAAGCAGAGCAAACAGGATGGGTTAGATGTAGTCATTCCTGGCATAACTATTGGGAACAGAGAACTACAGAAGAAGATTATAAGATTTCAGATTATAATGGTTTGATAAGTGTTGACGGTAATGTAGACGTTAAGGGTACTGTTAAAGGAGAAGTAACTCTGCATTCATCCGGTGATGTAAACATCACAGGCGACCTCATGTATTATGTCAATCCGGACGCCGACCCTAGTGCCGATCCGCATGACCCCGAATCTAATTATTACCTTGGCTTATTAGGATTAGTGAGTGAAGAAGATGTAACAGTAGATAGCGAAGCTCATCGCGATAACGGAAGCTATGATATTCATATTCATGCGGCCATAATGGCTTTAGGTGATTCTTTTACGGTGGAAAACTACAACGACAACCGCTCCCGAGGCACCCTGAATGTTTTAGGGGGTATCATACAAAAAGTGCGTGGCCCTGTGGGATTAACCAACGGCAGCGGATACACTAAAAACTATGTGTATGACAGACGCCTTCTAAGTATGATTCCCCCAAGTTATCCCCGCGAAAAATGGTTTTCCGTTGTTTATTGGCGTGACCGAACGAATTAATCACCTAACAAAATAATTTCCACTAATTATTAGTCTAAATGCCAATCCCTAAAATTTTTCTGTCTTTTTTATTCTTTTTTGTACTGTTTAACTGTTCTGTTCTGGCACAGTCAAACATCACTTTTAACGTAAATTTGAAGCCACAACTGGAAGATAGTGTGTTTATTCCCGGACAGGACAAAATTGAAATATATGGTAACCTCTACCCTCTTGGAATGAATAAAACCCTTCAACTTGTTGATAAAGCTCCGATTGATAGTATTTATACGGTTGAGATACGCTTTTCTCGCAATTATAATGGCAAAAACCTACGATATAATTATGTATTGCGAACCGACGAAGGGGAACTCCGGGAAAGTAATCCGAGATCTATCAATCTCCAGAAGGGAGAAACAGAATTAGACGCAATTTACTTCAATAGTTTTGCCTGGTAGTTTCTTTAAACTCTTCTTTTCAACCTTAAAACGTAGCCAAAACTCTTTTTTAAGCCCAATTAAATCAGTATAAAGGAAACTACATTTTTCGCAGTCTTAATCTCTGCCAGGGGTATTTATCCAAATAAAGATTTTATTAAGATTTTTTAATATTTTAGATAGTCAATAAGAACCAGAGGTGCTATGTCAGGCTATTCGGAAGTTTTATATGTGATGTTTGCCATGATCATCGTCTCCACTATGGCCTTAAATGCCAACCGTGTAATACAGGTAAATAATGTAAGCATGGTTGAAGGACAGCTGGAGTCGCAAGTGGTGGCCTATGCCCAAAATATAATTGAGGAAGCCCGGGCCCATGCATTTGACGAAAAAACCCGGTATGACACCGGCGGCAACAGTATTGTCCCGGTTAACATCCCTGATGGTTTTTCCGACATAGGTACGGATGGAGAAACCGGCCGCAATAGTTTTAATGATTTTGATGACTTTGACAATCATACGGAGACACTAACTCTTGGCGGTGTTGACTATGAGCTTTCTGTTAATGTAGAGTATGTTACTACCCTGGATTATGCCACCTACAGTACTGCTGTTGGCAAATCAACGTTAAAACGCATTACAGTTAACATAAAATCCGGTTTTCTAAAAAAGAACAACAGCGCGGATACTGAACCTACCAATTATAACTTTAGCTTCATCCGAAGCTATTACGCAGATTAACCATGAATGTAGGCCTTACCATAAGTTACATCATTGCCGGTTTTCTGACTCTTACCATCCTTACGGTAAGTTATAACGTAGGCTTTAGCAATCAGGAAGTAACCACCACCAATATTAAACAAACACATTCACAGGCCATCACGCAAATGGTCATCAGTGATATTCCTAAAATTGGCTTTTCCCAGAAGAAGATTTTAGAGGACCCAATCTTAACTGCGAAAAAGCACGAATTGTCTTTTATTAGCGATCTGGAAAATGACGGCACTGTCCGCACCATAACCTGGGAGTATCACCCTGACATAACCCCGGAACATGCACAGAATCCAAATAAGCGACTATTAACCCGCACGGTAGATGGCACCACTTCTACCTTAGAAATTGGGGTGACCACTTTTAGCTTTCGGTATTACAGCTCGTATGGCGATACAGCTTCTATGCCCATGCCGGTTGCTTCATCCGATTTAGAAGATATTGTACAAATTGAGGTGCTCATTGAACTACAAAGTGAGTACGAATTGAATTATAAACCCTCAGACAGCGGAAATTATGTGGCTACCTTGTGGAGTAAGCGATTTTCGCCTGTGAACCTGAGGCCTAATTAGGAGGAAGAAATGGGACGAGCAATGCTGATATTAAGTGCCGGGGCCATCATAACCCTGGGCATTATGCAAGTGGGAGTTCAGAGCCAGCGTAAAGCCATCGTACAAAATTCTGTTACCTCTGCAAACGAAGTTCAGATTCGTAACAAGGCCTATACCGCAGCCCAATTGGCTATGGAACGTATCAATGAAAGCTCCGGTACCTGGCGCCCTACGGCTGCAAATCCCTGGGTGGAAGAAATAGACGGCGATTCCATTTCTCTGTATTATAATCTCTATAGTACCAGTTCTCCCCAGCCTTATCCATTTTCCTTCTTAAATGCCGATACCATTCAGATTCATGCAAAATCCTGGTATCGAAATCCGGCTAATGACAAGAAGGAAGAGATGACACTGATCTCAAGCTACATAAAATCCGCCATGCATTTCGTTCCTGAATTCAGGTCGGCCCTCTCTTTTGCCACCGATGACTTTGATATCTCTGCCAACGGTAGTGCGTCCATTTCCGGAAATAACCCTCATAATCCCGGTGATTGCGAAGATCGCCCGGCCATTGCCACAATAAGTCAGAATTCGGCAGATGAGGTAGATTTTAAAGTAGATGACAAATACCTGGAAAGTGATAGTGCTAATGTGATGTATGACCCTGAACTTTCTTACGCCCCTGTTGATGAACTCATAGCCCGCCTGCGTAACTCCCCCGGAACGGTTGTTATTAGTGAAAGCGGCACAAACTACAAAGGCGAAATGGGTACACAGGATGACCCGGGTGTATTTTTCATTGAAGACGATACCAAACTTTCCGGCGGTATTTCCGAGGGATATGGCATCTTAGTGGTGCGAAGCTATGGCTCATTAAGCTACGACTCAGCTGGGGTAGAACTGGATATTGCAGGAAACTTTACGTTTAACGGTTTAGTGGTATTTGAAGATGCTTACGCGCTGGATGGAAAAGGAACTCCTACCATTAACGGTTCCGTCTTAATTGGTAAACAAGATGAGGAGACCAGTAATGACATTTCAGTAGATATTACCGGTAACCTGCATATCCAATACGACTGTACCGCCGAGAAATACGCGCAAGTGGCTTCCGCTAAGGAGCTAAAGCAAAACCGTTACAAACGCTTGAGTACGTACGAATAAATTCATCCGAATTTCATATCTTCGTGCTACCATCATTTTGATTGCACCCCATTATTAGTATATCGTTAGGTTTCAGAAGGTGTAACGGATGGTACCCTACTAAAACTAATTTAAATTAATCGGGATTCGGTGCCTAAAGGCTGAACTTTAAGGACCTAAAATTACTTTTCATCTATATGAGATTAACCAGCCTAATTACCTTACTACTTCTACTGTCGCAGGTTCCTGTGTTGGGACAGCAGCAAAATCAAATTTCAGCAGAAGTATCGGTCTCGGCAGATATCATTCAATCCATAGAGTTAATCACCGTTAATTCTATGCAGTTTCAAAATGTACAACCCGGACAGCAAGAGCTCTATATCAACCCGGTTAACGATTTAAATGCCGGTTACATGATTGCTGTTGGTACCCCGGAAGCGGAATTCAGATTAAGCTATCTCCCGGAAAGAGAAATCACTCAAATTGACGGGGATAATACCCTCACTTTTATGTATGAGATTTCCGGGAATACGGAAGAGGATCAATCGACTTCCGAATTGCTGGAAAATGAAAATCAGAATGTTCAATTTAACAGCGAAGGTCGGTATTATTTCTGGATTGGAGGACGAATCAACCTGGAAAATGCAGCACCCGGCAACTATGAGGGAGACTTCACCATAGAAATTGATTATATATAGTTTATGATGCCATCCTGCCTTCACCGGTTTTTATTACTCTTTGGGTTTCGTAAAACTACGGAACCTTGTGGGATGGCTTCGTATTGTTTACTTCTATTCTTCTATTTTGTGTTTGCAGCTGTACAGAGCCACGCCCAGGAAATTGATTTTGGTGATTACAGCTACAAATATGCGGTCTCTATCACCGAACTTAATCCCGCTGAAGACCTGAATTTTGGAACCCTGGTGCAAAATGAGGGCACTGTAAATGTGGAACTTAGCAGTGCAAAAGTGCTCGAAATTGAAGGAGTGAAATACCTGGATGTGCTGGTAGATATCACCGCCGATGAGTACCTGGTGATTGACAGTAATCCAACCTGTAGCAGCAGTAACTGCCGTATCCCTTTTGATCTGGAAAGCGCCTATGCCAATCGCGGTCAAAATAATATAGGCCATGCGGTGATCATGAGCGATGCCGGCGTAAACATGACCACGGCCCTCTTCCCGATTTTAGCAAGGGGAAACCGACCGCCCGGCCCTCCCCCAACCCCCGATTACGAAGGCTACAACCCGGCAGCCTTCAATGAATCCGCCTATTTATATCTCTACGGATCTGTAACCGTTGGAAATGTAGATGCAGGTACCTATTCTGCCAATATCACCATAACGGTAAGCTATGATTAAATATGCCGTACATATTTTATTCTTGATACTGGTTGGGATATGCTGGACTCCTGCCGAAGCTCAATTTGTCAACTTACAAATTCGGGTTGAACCTGAGTTAAGTGCTGAAGTACAGCAAGAACTCGATTTTGGTACGCAAATAACCAATTCGGGGCGCTCACAAATTGGGCTGGGCGATGTAAACATGGGCATCTTTAGTATTCGGGCTTATTACACGCAAAACGTCTACCTGAATCTTACTTTTCCCGATGCATTGATACACTCGAATCCCGCAATTGATCAGGAGATTCCCATGGAATTAAGCATCTCCTACAACAATAGTGGTTTAAACCGCCCTTCCGAATCTACTCCCCTTCCATCCGAAGGCGGACTGGTTGCCATTCATGAGAACACTACAAATCTTACTTCTACCAGCGATATCTGGAAGGAAATGTACATTTATGTGTATGGCTACATCGATATCGGCAATATCCCCAATGGGGAATATACGGGCGATATTGTGTTGACTGTGGATTACGACTGATCTTGCTTAGTTTGTGACTCAAGTATTTCCGTCATACAACAACCTATCATTTCGTCATCCAGAGCCTACCGGCGAAGGATCTTGATTTTTGCAGAGCATCCGCACATAATTCCTAAGCTAACGTCAGTTCGAGATGAGAAATAAATAGCTCCGGCCTTCAGGCCGGTGAAAGCGAACCTCTTGTATAAAGAACCCGAATTTTGATAGCATAAAAGTCCATACGTTTGTAGAGGGTTGGCAGCACGAATGGTAAAAGGCCGTACAGCCCAAGCTTTGAAGAATATATCATGTCATTCATCCATTGGGGCAAAGCTTTATTTTTTCTTGTCTTTGTTCACCGGCCTGAAGGCCGGAACAATTACTATAAAAGTTGAAATATTATCTCGAACTCAGGTTAAGCTACTATTTCTAGTGACTCTTATTGCATTAACTTTGGCCAGTTGATAATCTCATTTAAGGCTAAGGTTCTTCAATGGTAGTTTCAAAATGACCCCATGACATCAGCAGTTAAGAAGTGCTCAGGGTTTTACTGCCCCCCTATGCCATGAGTAAAAAACCAATCAACATAAAAAAGCCCTTTACGCAAAAGCATAAAGGGCTTGTCTGTAATTCGTTAAAAGCTGTGAAGTATTACCAGCGCAGCAGATTAATCTTACCTACATCCACCGAGAGGTTATTCCGGAAAATGGCAATGATAATAGCCAATCCCACAACCGCTTCAGCGGCAGCTACCGCCAGGGCAAAAAACACCAGGATTTGTCCGTCGATATTGCCATGATGGCTTGCAAAAGAAATCAGCGACAGGTTCACCGCGTTCAGCATTAACTCTACGCACATAAAAATCACGATAGCGTTGCGGCGAATCAACACCCCAACAATACCGATTGCAAACAAAATAGCACTCAGTGCCAGATACCAGTCAATTCCTACCATAATTAAATTTCGTCGGTTCTTTTGATTTTATGTTGCGCTATCATCAGGGCGCCTACAACAGCGGCTGTAAGCAGAATGGCTGTCATTTCAAAGGCGAGCAGGTAATCCGTAAACAAAACATCACCAACCGCTTCAACAGTACCAATAGCTACCATTTGGTCGGAGATAGCAGGTAGCATATCGGCAACACCTGCCAGGCTGTAAAAAACCTGTCCTACCACGGCTATGGCCAAAACAAACGCCAGGAAATACTTAAAACGGAATTTATCGAATAACTTTTCTTCGTCATCCACATTCAAGAGCATGATCACGAAAAGAAACAGTACCATGATGGCCCCGGCATACACCAAAATTTGTATGATGGCCAAAAACTGCGCATTTAACAGCAGAAAAATGCCGGCAAGTGATACCATATTAAGTACCAGGAAAAGCGCACTGTTTACCGTGTTCTTATTGATAACCATGGCAAGGGCCGAACCCAAAGCCAATACCGCTAACATGATGAATAAATATACTGTCATATCATTCTTTTTGATGAGCGCTTAAGGTAGCCATATTTGCCACCCTCATCAAGAACCGGACGGGCTATTTTTATGATTTATTAAATTTTCTACCTCTGTTGCATAGGTATTGCTCCATAGAGGGGCTTTCGTCCTTTCGATTTTTAAAATTCTTATAGATGTTAGAATGAATTAAAAACTAAGCAAATCATCGCTGTAGATGTTAGATAACCTGCAGACACTTTTAGTCATTATGAAGACCCTGAAAGGGTCAAACATCAATAGCCCCGGGTAAGCTTGTTCAGGGGACCCGCTTGCGGGGAGCAAACAGGCGCAACCCGGGGTTTCGGAGATAGGAAGAACAAGCTTCGCCCCGGAATGTGAACAGGTTGATGGCGGTGAACGAAGCTTTGGCAACCAATCCCCAATAGGCCAAATATTTGCCCAACCCTCGACAAACATTCATAACTTAATATCCTAAAAGCCTCGGGTTCTTTATTGCTGACAAGCTACCCAGGGTTGCACCCGCTTAGGCGGTTTTACCCTGGGCTATTCATATTTAACCCTTTCAGGGTCTTTCTAGCCAATTTTTGTTACCGAATTATCTAACCTCTACAATTCTGAGGCTACCCGCGAAGGATCTTGCACTTGCAGCGGTTCAACACTCCACTCCTTAACGAGTTTTTCCAGTGAATCTTAGAGTACAAACTTTGGTCTCTTGGTAATCATTTTCTGGCTAAGGTTCTTCGGGAGTACCCTCAGAATGACTGCCTCCATTAGTTTTTTCGAAATACTAAAGTTTAGGTTTTACCCCTCCACAAGGTTCGATTAATAGCCATAAACTAGTAGATGTTAATAAAAGAAGCAGTTTGGAGTAAAGAAGAAAGACATTGCCTGTCTCGATTGGTGGTTTAGCTAAATATCGATTATCGTAATTTAGGCAAACGTCGTTTTACCTCCTTTACCCCGATTCTGCTTACACTCAGTATGTTCTTTTACTTTAAAAAAATGTACCCCAAAAAACCCATTGCTACTTTTTATCTCTCACTGTCACTCATGAAATCCTACTATCTAATACCACATCGTTGGGTTACCAATTGTTTTTTGTTATGAAACTCTCTCAGGGTGATACTTTCTCCCGCACATTTGTACTCCAGCATATCTTTCATTTGCTCCGGATTTTTCCGGCACCACACTTCCACCATTAAATCAGAAACAAGATCTAAGCCTTGAGGACGGTTGGGCGTGGAATACTCCAGCTCTTCGGCATCCACCCACAGTGGCATATTTACAATCAATACCGTGGAAGTTAATTCAGTAACAACCTCCCCGCGCACCAAATTGATTTCTTTTTGGGCCGCTTCAGCATTTCCGGTAAACAGCATGTAGGTATTCATCTTTATTTACAATAAACTTACAGGGTGATTTTTGTTACTGGGATATCACCTTAATCCCGAGGAACCGCCCATGAGTTCAACATGGGCGATACAGAAGGACTTTATGGAACCTGTTTTAAGGCCCCATACTTTTTATTTCTCCAATCATCGTACTCGTTATTACAACACACCTGAATATAGACCACGGCATTTGCATTCACATCACTATAAAGTATATTTGCCACTACCACTTTTGTGGTATATTGTACTCCCCTTATCTTTGATTACGTTGGCTAAGGGATTAATATCCTTAACTTTAAACTATCTATCTTATGTCAAGTAACAGTATAGACTACTCCGTTACCCCGCTAAAACCATACATTCGATTAACCAATAGCGGCAATGATTATACCCTTTGGGTGATGGTACCCCTGCCCCTTGGATACTATTTGAAAAGCGATGACAACCCGCAAATTATAGACGATCCGCAAAACGATACGGTAAACGTCAATATTTACGTGGAAGGCCCCCAGGAAGCCCCGACTGATGAATGGTATGCGGCCCCTCTGAAAATAGCCTTGCCCAGCCCGGATGAAGCGCCTATTAAAATTTCTGGAGAGACCCCCATTATTGTGAAGGTTTATTTGGATGATCCTGAGTTCGAGGGCGAATCAAAGACCAAGTACAACGAGTCGGACGGTGGCTAAAAATTTTGTTTACTTAAGTTTTACAGAAATGAAAGCTTCTACCCTCTGTTTTTTCCTTTGCTTAGCCATTGCTTTAACATGTCATGCAAAATCATATCAACAAGCAGACAGCCTGAGCTATATCTATGCGGATAAAGCAGAGGAATTTTATCCGCTTGAACTCGACTCCAGTCGCTATTACGCTGAAAGGGTGTTGGAGCGCCTACATCTTCAGGAAAAACCTTCTTCCTTAGAAGAAGAAATGCTAATCTTACTCGGAAGAATACATAACCAACTTGGAGAGCTCGATAAATCAGAGACCTATTACACTGAAGGGCAAGATTTAAGCCGCAACAAAGGCAACTTCAATGTGATAGCATCTGCAAATTACCAATTGGGTTTACTATCTAGGAAAAGAAACCATTATGATCAAGCCTTAAAATATTTCCAGAATAGCCTAAAAACCTGGAAGGATTTAAACAATATAAGTGAGCAGGCCAAAGTCTATAATAGCATGGGCATTTTATTCCGCCATTGGGGTAAAACGGATTCATCGCTTAAATATCTAAATTTAAGTATAGAGAAAAGTAAAGAATCGGGTAACCAAAATACCTTGGCTAATGCATTCCTAAGTCTGGGTAATCTCAAAGCAGAACAGTCTCAATTTGATGAGGCCAAAAGATATTATGAGCAATATCAGGAAATTCAGAAAGCCCGTAATGATTCGATGGCCCTGGTTTTAGCCACTACAAACTTGGGTAACCTATATTTGGAACAAGGTATTTACGATCAGGCCCTAAATAAATACTTGGAGAATCTTCGCTTCTTAGAAGCCAACGAAATCACTAATGAATCTTTAGGTCATGTATATAACAATATTGGCAATGTGTATCGCAGACAGAACAACTTCGAAAGAGCCTTAGAGTATTATGACCAAGCACTTTCCGTATATAATGGTATAAATTCTATCATTGGAAAGGCCGATGTAATGCGTAATATCGGTGAAGTCTATAATGATTGGGGTAAAAGAGACTCTGCTCTAACCTACCTCGAATTAGCTACCAATGAATATGGTCAACAAAATCAACTTCAAAAAGCCGGAACCTTATATTTATCCGGTAGAATTTTTTATAGCTCCCGGGATTTTGAAAAAGCGATAAACTACTATTCCGAAGCAGCCGAAATTTATGAAGACTACAATGATGACCGAAATTTAGCCCTTATCTACAATGGCATTGGCGTGTGCCATTTCTTCCTGGAAAACTACGACACCGCTTACGAGTACTATCAACGTGCCTACGAGAAAAGCCTGGCTTCTAACTACCTGCAGCTCAAGAAGAACACCCTTTTCAACATGTACGAAATTTACGAGATGCGCGGGGAGTACGAACAGGCTTTGGAGACTTATCTTCTTTATACCGAGAAAAAAGACAGCCTGATGAATGAGCAACAAACGCGCGACATCATGGAGCTGACCACCAAGTATGAAACGGAGAAAAAGGATGCAGAAATCAGCTTACTGCAGGCCGAACAGGAACGTAACGAAGCCCTCATTGAAACGCGCACGGCCCAGCGCAGCTCGCTCTTTTTTGGAGTGATTGCACTCTTGATTTTGCTCATCGCCATTGCCTGGTGGTTCATCTACAAGATCCGCAAAGAGAAAATCATTGCCGCTCAAAACCAACAAATCTTCCAACAGGAAATCGATTCGCTCATGGAGCAGCAACAGCTGGAGTCGGTGCAGGCTATGCTGGAAGGACAGGATAAAGAGCGCAAACGCCTGGCCGCCGAACTGCACGACCGCCTCGGCAGTCTGCTCTCGCTGGTGAAACTGTATTTTAGCTCTATGGATAAGAACATCAAGGAAAGTAAACCGGAGCTGTACAGGTCTTTCCAGGACGGCAAAGATATCCTGGACGACACCTTCCGCGAAGTCCGTGAGATCATCAAAGAAATGAACGACAGCAAAGTATCCGGCCAGGGACTGGAAAACGACATCCACGGGCTGCTGCAAAAAATTGACAAGTTTGGCATCAACATCCAAAGCAACATCCAGCTTTCCGGCTCTTACCCCGATTCGGTGGAACTGAACTTGTACCGTATCATTCAGGAAGCCCTGAGCAACGCCCTCAAATACTCCCGTGCCGACACCATCCACCTCATGGTCAGCGATGTTGGGAATGAACTCCACGTAGAAATTAAAGATAACGGTCAGGGCTTTGAGCCTTCATCCGTTAACAGTGGCAACCAAACCGATAAAAGCTACGGCTTGGAAAACATGAAGAACCGCGCCAAACTTATCAACGGAAGTTTTAGTTTACAGACCAAGCCGGAACAGGGTGTTAAGATCGCCATCACCGTTCCCAAACAAGAAGCCGAAGAACCTATTTTGACTACAGAACAGTCCCATGATTAACGTTGTACTGGTTGACGATCACAAAGTATTTCTGCAGGGCGTGGAATCGCTGCTTTCTTCCGACCCGGAGCTAAATGTACTCAAGAAATTCACCGACGGCACCGACTTTTTCCGGTATATGAAGGAAGGCGAACATCCCGATGTGCTGCTGCTGGATATTGAGATGAAAGGCATCAGCGGCGTGGAAGTTGCGGAGAATGTAATTCAGCTATACCCTGAAGTTCACGTGATCATGCTCAGTACCTACTTCAGTGAAGAATTCGTAGACAAGCTAGTGAATACGGGTATCTCAGGCTACCTGTTGAAAAGCACAGATTTTGAAGACCTTATCAAGGCCATCAAAAACGTGGCAAATGGGAAATTCAGCTGCAGTCCGGAGATCATGGACATTTTGGTGAAGGGATACAAGTCGGCCGGCAGTGCAGATAAAGGTGACTCGGAGGAAGATGACGGTCCGCTTACCGAACGGGAGCTGGAAATGCTGCAGCTTATCGCCGATGAATACACCACCAAAGAGATTGCCGAAAAAATCTACATCAGCGAACATACCGTAAAAACCCATCGCAAAAACCTGATGCAAAAGCTGGATGTAAAAAACACCGCCGGATTGGTTAAAAAGGGATATATCCTCGGGTTGATTGAGTGATTGGTGTGCGGTGTGCGGTGTGCGGTGACATGTAAAGTCTATTCGAACCAATCAAACAGCTTTTCTTTTTTGAACAGTGATTTAGGGGGTTAATGAGAACTTTGAGCTCTTAAAAAACCACTCGCTCCAATCGCTCCGCGTTGGAGCGAAAACGTAGGTCGGGCAGTTTGCCCGACTAGTGGCTGCATCAAAACAGAACAAGGATTATGTGGATGATTATGGATGTGTATGGGATTTCGTTTGTGAGTACGTGTCCAATTTTCGAAAAACACCTGTTCTCTCCATACATCGGGGCGAAAATTCCACTTTTTCCTGGGTGTTCTTTTTACCGATATGTAGTCCCTACGGGACAAGTTTTGATACTACCTTTTTGTTTTGAACCTGGATTAATGGGATTGATCAGATTGACACGGATTATTCTTTCGGATCCTATTCAAAGCATATTCCCCAATTTTCGGTAACCATCTATTCCCTCCACCCATCGGGGCGAAAATTTACCCTCTAATTCCTTTTTTATCCACCCACCAATCGTTCCTATGGAACGTGTTTATGATCCGTAGGATCATTTGGTGGGTAGCCCCGGACAAGCCAAGCGAGGCGGGCTCATTCCGTGCGTAACAGATAGAACAGAGGGAAACAAGTCCCGTTAGGGACGGCCGAATATAGCCACGGATTTTAATCCGGGAAAAGAAAGCAACCTCCGCCCCTTTGTTGTACATGTGATGCTGGTTATTCAGAGGTTGGGTATTTTGCTAGCTAAAGAACTGTGATAGCTGTGATATTTATGATGTTCTGTGATAAGAAATAGCATCACAATGCTTCAAACCCTTCACATGATGTCAGTTCAAAATTATCACACCAAAAAATACACCAGGCCGGCACCGCCGACGATCCAGCAATAATAGGCAAAGTAGTGAAATCCTTTTTTCTTGAGGATTATGATGAGGTATTTAAGCGCATAGTAACCGGATATAAAAGCAGCCAGGAAACCTACCACGAGATTTATTAACTCGGCATCGGATACACCGAGTTCAATCAAATCTTTAACCTCCAGCAGCATAGCACCGGCAATGACTGGAATCAGCATAAGGAAAGAAAAGTTAGCCGCCTCTTCCCTTTTCACATTCAGCCAAAGAGCCGCTGAGATGGTAGAACCAGAACGACTTATACCGGGAATCATCGCAAAAGACTGGGCTATACCAATCAGGAAACTTTTAGGGAGATTGACATCCTTAAAGGTATCACCTACAAAACGGGTAGAAAAGAGCAGCAATCCCGTTACCAAAAGCATCACGCATACCAGCATGGGATCGCCAAAAATAGACTCAACCTGTTCTTCCAGGGTAAAACCAACCAACATGGCAGGGATCATACTCACCAGGATAAAACCAATGGTTTTTACGTTCGGATCTTCTTTACCGGCAGAAGGAGATTTCAAGAAATTCAGCCCGGAAACAATTAAATCCCAAATAATTTTACGGTAGTAAATGAGGATACTGCAGAGTGTTCCAAAGTGTACTACCACCTCAAAAGTGATGCCTGTTTCTACCTCAACCCCCAGGATTTGCTTCCCTAACACCAGGTGGCCCGAACTGCTGATGGGCAAGAATTCTGTCAACCCCTGAATGATCCCTAATAAAAAAGATTGTAAAACGTCCATTTTTCTTATTTTATCGCTTTTTTAAGGCGAGAAAATAATCATATCATCAACGAATACTAAATTAAAGAATCTAAAGACTTCAGACATGAGTGAATACGCAATGGACATGGAAGCATTGGGCGAGAAGATTGAGAAAACCAGTGCCTTTATTGATGACATCCGCAATGAACTAGAGAAGGTAATTATTGGTCAACGGTATATGATTGACCGCCTGCTGTTGGGGCTGTTGACCAATGGACACGTACTGCTTGAAGGGGTGCCCGGGCTGGCGAAGACCCTGACGGTTTCCAGCCTTGCAACGGTGTTAAACACTGATTTTCAGCGTATTCAGTTCACCCCCGACCTGCTGCCGGCCGATCTGATTGGTACGCTCATCTACAATCAAAAAGAAGCAGAGTTCCTGGTTAAGAAAGGTCCTATTTTTGCGAACATCATCCTGGCCGATGAGATCAACCGTTCGCCTGCCAAAGTACAAAGTGCCCTGCTCGAAGCCATGCAGGAGAAACAAGTGACCATTGGCGAAAACACCTACACACTGGAAGAGCCTTTCCTTGTGCTTGCCACCCAGAACCCGGTAGAACAAGAAGGAACCTACCCGCTGCCTGAAGCACAGGTTGACCGTTTTATGCTGAAGCTGAAAATTGATTATCCTACTGAAAAGGAAGAAATGGAAATCATGCGCCGGATGGCTAAAACGGGCAAGAAGGAAAAACTGGCTACGGTGGTAGATCCTGAGAAAATCCTTGAAGCCCGCAGCACCATCAATGAAATTTATATGGATGAGAAGGTAGAGCAGTACATTGTTGACCTTGTGTTTGCCACCCGAAAGCCCAAAAATTACAATCTGAAGGAACTGGAAGATTTGATCAGTTTTGGGGCTTCCCCACGTGCTACTATCAACCTCAACCTGGCCTCAAGGGCACACGCTTTTATGGAACACCGTGCTTATGTAACGCCGGAAGATGTTCGCACCATCGCGATGGATGTCCTGCGGCACCGCATCATTCCTACTTTTGAGGCTGAAGCTGAAGAAGTTGGGCCTGAGGATATCGTTAAAAAGATTATGAACACCGTTCAGGTGCCATAGTTTTTTTCCACAGGCAAGTTGATGCCTAAGTTGCTAATTATATAAGCCGGGAAGATGTTCTTTCCGGCTTTTTTCTTGATTTCTCTCCTTCCATCAGTTTTAAAAATCTGTAACAAACATAAAAAGCACTTCTCATTTGAACCATTTATTGTCGATACTTGGTTTATATAATGAGGTCATTTCCAACAAAGCTATTCAGTAGTTGAGCAGATTTAAGAATTACATATCTGTACTGTTTTTTGCGTTAGCGATTACAGGAACCATGCTTTCTATGGTTCATTACCATAGTGCGGGTTTGGAATGTCTGGATCATGCCGATGAGCAACATTATATACACAACGAAGTGCTCTGCCCGGTTTCCGGGATTGTTGCGGTTTCCGGTCAGGAGTCTCAGCCTGTTTTTGCTGATCTGTTACCTTTTCCTGAAACAGTTTACATCCATTCCCCTCTTTATTTATCCGCTCAACCCTTTGTACAGCTACTGGGACGCGCCCCACCTGCATAGATTTAAGTATTAACTCTACCCAACTGCTTCTAAAAGCAGTTAGTTATTCTATTTCTCAACGTACTTAAATCTTATTATATCCATGAAAAAAGCACATATTTTATCAGCGGTGAAGTCCGTCTTTACTTTCGTAATCCTTGTAGCCATTGCCACAGCTTGTTCCAATTCCACTTCAAATGATGAAGAGCATGAGCATCCTGAACCAGAAGGAGCTTTACTTACCCTTAATGGAGAGGTTGTAGTTGCAAAATATCCTGACAACGACAATTTAATCAACAACTTCCCTTCTGTCACTGCAGGAGATCAAACGGGACTGATTACGGTTCAATTTATTGATCATGATGGCGACCCGGTAGAAATTGAAGAGCCTGAGGCTTACCTGAGATTCAATATCTCAAATTCTTCCGTTATAGATGTAGAACAGCCAGAAGATTGGGCTTTTCTTGTCACGGCATTATCAGAAGGTTCTGCTGAGCTGACTATGGAACTGATGCATGAGGATCATCCCGATTTTACCCTTCCTGCTTTCACCATAGAAGTAATGGCTGCTGAATAAATTGAAAACACTGTTTATTCATATTCTGTTTTTGGCAGGAGTATTCTCTTCGGGGAATGCTCTGGCCGAAGACAGTTACCTTTTATCCGGATTTATAACTGACGCAGAGAGCGGCGAACCTGTCTCTTTTGCCTATGTTCATATAGAAGAACTAAATCGAACCGCCGTTGCTGATGCCGACGGTTACTATGAAATTAAAAACGTACCTGCCGGCAATTTTACTTTGTCTATCCACCGAGTGGGTTATCGTACCCAAACGCGAGAAATTGCCATCAAAGAAAGCGACCAAACCATTCATATTAAATTAAAACCAACGGTTTTAGGTTCTCAATCAGTAGATATTGTGGGCATGGCCGACAATATGGAAGGCTCGAATCTGCAGCATGCATCCAAAAAAGTGATGGGTTCGGATTTACGCCGCAATCTGGGAAACACCTTATCTGAAACGCTCTCCAACTTACCCGGTTTTGATGAACGGAGTATGGGCAGTGCGCCAGGACGTCCCGTAATTCGAGGCCTGGGGGATGAACGCGTACTTATTTTACAGGATGGTGTTCGTTCCGGGGATGTGTCGGCACAATCGGCCGATCATGCCGTAACCATCGATCCGATCTCAGCCCAGGAAGTAGAAGTAGCCCGTGGTCCACAGGCGCTGGCTTATGGTGCCAATGCCATAGGCGGGGTGATCAACGTGGTGCGCAACCAGATTGAAACCAGTGTGCCATCCCGTACACATGGCAGCCTCACCCTGAATGGAGAGTCCGTCAATACTGGTTTTTCAGGTGCCGTGGATGCCACCATTCCTTATAAAGATTTTGCCTTAAGCCTAAATGTAAATGGCCGGCTGGCTAATAATGTATCCACTCCGCTGGGCGAAATTAAGAATACCTATTACGAATCCACTAACAATGCAGCCGGACTTAGTTGGGTTCAAGACTGGGGGTATGTAGGCGGAGCTTTTAGCAGCTATTTCAATAACTACGGCATCCCGCCCGATCCGCAAGGTCATCCCAACGGCGTAGATATTGAAATGGAAAAATTTCAATATGATGGTAAAGCGGAATTCCTGGTTCGCAACAATTTCCTGAAAGTGATTGAAGCCGAGATTTCTCTTAAAAACTACACGCATAAAGAAATCGAATCGAACGGCAGCTTAGGCACTCAGTTTGGCCTGGTAACGACTAATGCTGAAATCAAAGCCACGCATAATTCATTGGGTTTTCTCGATAGCGGAACTTTTGGTATTTGGAGTGAAGTGGAAGATTATGCAGTGATCGGTTCCAGCACGCCGGATGCCAACAGCTATAAAATCGGCTCTTATCTGATTGAGGAAGCAAATATGGGCAAATTGCACCTCGAAAGTGGATTACGTTTTGACTGGGTACTTAACAAACCGGTTGATAACGAACCTAACTCCTCTATTGGAAACATCCGCGAACGTAGTTTCCCTGCTTTATCAAGCTCTTTTGCAGCAATCTACTCATTAGGCAATGGACTTTCAGTTGGAACCAGTCTATTGCATTCTTTCCGTGCTCCTTCACTTGAAGAACTCTATTCTGAAGGTCCGCATCTGGCGTCTTATTCATATGAAATTGGAAATCCTGAGCTGGAACCGGAACGAGGATTGGCTAAAGAAATATTCATCCGGTATCAATCACAGCGTGCAAACGCCGAAGCTGCTGTTTTCCATAATGGCTTTAGCAACTACTTGTATGCCCGGGATACCGGCAGGCCCAGCAACCGTTTTCCCGATTTAAACACTTACCAGTTTGTAGGAGCCAATGCGGAATTATACGGGGTTGAGTTTTCCGCGGAGGTTCAACTTCTACGGCACATTGTAGCTGACGGCAGTTTTAGCTACACCATTGCAGAACGCAAAGTACCAGATGAAGAGCAAGAGGCAACGGGCTACGAAAATAATACACGCCCCCTGCCCCAGATCCCACCAATGAAAGCACAATTTGGGCTTAAGTACACTAAGAGTGGCTTTGAGCTTGGTTCCCACGTAAGATTAGCCGCTGACCAAACACGGACCGGTGAATTCGAAACGCCAACTGAAGGCTACACGTTGGTAGACACTTTTGCCCAATATCGCCTGGAAGGTAAATCTTTGATGCACACCTTTTCCCTGAACATCAACAATCTGCTGAACCAGGAATATTACAATCACTTATCACGTATCAAAGATTTGCGTCCGGAGCCCGGTATTAATGTGAGCTTGCTATACCGGCTTTATTTTTAGCAACTGGCAAGTTCAGAATCTTATTTTTTGACCTCACCTAAATCCTCTCCTTTATAAGGAAAGGATTTTTCGTAGTAACTAAAAGTTCTGTAGCCAATCATATTTTAGATGTACATCAAAGCGTCCTCCTCCTTACCAAGGAGGAGACAGAGGAGGTCAAAATGGGTGATTCACAGACATCTGCTGTAGTTCAGCCTCATTACTTGATAAATTTCCAATACCATAGCTTTTTGCTTACAGCTCCCACACGCAAAGCCCCATTCCTCTACCTCACCTAAATCCTCTCCTTCACAAGGAGAGGACTTTTCGTAGTAACTAAAAGTTCTGTAGCTAATCATATTTTAGATGTGCAGCAAAGCGTCCTCCTCCTTAAGGAGGAGACAGAGGAGGTTGGTATGCTTGCTTTAAAACCGTAATTGATAAGTATATACCAGCTCAAAAAAATAAAGCGCATAAAAAAACCCCGGAAGTATCCGTTCCGGGGTTATTGTTAGGTTTCAGCTCATTTAAGGAGTAAGATGAGACTAATTTGTTTTGGGTATAAACATTAATCTATCCTATAATCTGTTTACAAGAGTATCTCGCCCCCCTATTTGTTACACTTTTTTTTGAAAAAAATTTTCGAATTCTTCTGAGAATTATTTTTCGGCCTATAACCAATTTAAACAGTGTTTTAACCCAAAAAAAGAACTCCGTTATTTGAAACCACTATCCAGAAAGTTCACTTTTTTTAAAACACTGATTCATCAATTTGTGCTTAAATGTTCGAAGCGTACCAATTTTTTCTTTAAACACATTAAATAAGCCCGTAAAAAATCAGGAGCATAAAAAAACCCCGGAAGTATCCGTTCCGGGGTTATTGTTAGGTTTCAGCTCATTTAAGGAGTAAGATGAGACTAATTCGTTTGGGTATAAACATTAATCTATCCTATAAGCTGTTTACAAGAGTATCTCGCTCCCCATTTGTTACACTTTTTTTGAAAAAAAATTCTAAAAATCAGAAACCGCCCTTATATGCCCCTGAAGTGCGTTTTTTTTTAGAAAAAAATGGTAGCCTTTTTAGGCGATCACTTTTAAAAAGAACGAATAGAAAAAACTCAGTGCTCACTATTTGTGCCGGAGTTGTTCTAATGCCCAAAGTTTTATCTCTGAAATATTAGATCCACCAAAAACTTCAAGCATAAAAAAACCCGGAGGGTTCAAGTCCGGGTTTCTATGTTAGGTTTCAGCTCATTTAAGGAGTAAGATGAGACTAACTGTTAGGGTATAAACATTAATCTTTCCCTATAAGCTGTATACAAGAGTAATCAGCACCCGATTTGTTACACTTTTTTTTTGAAAAAATTTTTTAAGATCGAAAAATGAGCCTAAATCCTTAAAAAGGATGACCTAAAAGGTCTTCAACAATCTATTTCATCATCTCTTAGCAATAAAACCTGCAAATCCCGCCATACCATTTCCCGGGCTTCATTTGAACCTCAAAAAGTATACCTTTGGATAAATCAAGTTACCAATTTACCATGAAGCCAACATATTGCAAGCGTACCCCTTTTTATTTACTTCTCCTTTTGCTGCTTACTTTCACAGCCTGCAGCACCATCAACTCTCTTTCCAACAGTGTCAGCAAGCCGGAGCTATCCGTTTCTGATGCTTCTGTTACTCACCTGAGCCTTCAGGATATCGAACTAACTTTCGATATAGCCATCAACAACCCAAACCCGGTTGCCGTTAACCTGGCCGACTACAACTACGACTTCCAGCTTAACGGTCAGTCATTTATAACCGGTGATCAGATTGAGAAAACAGAAATTCAAGCTTCCAGCTCCAGCACTATACAGGTGCCAGTCCGCTTTGGTTATCGCGAATTGTATGATCTTTTTACCAGCCTCAGGGATAAAGATGAAACCAGCTATGATTTTCTTTTCGAGGCCGGTATCAATGCGCCGGTTATTGGCCGCCTGAATGTACCAATAGAAAAAAGTGGAACGCTCCCGGTTATTAAACTGCCAAAGTTAAGCATCAAAAATGTTGCCCTTGAAAACCTTTCGCTTACCAAAGCCGATGTAGAGGTAAACCTCATTATTGACAACCCCAACGCTTTTGACCTTAGCTTTTCGAATTTCAATTACAACCTGAGCTTGAACGATACCTCCCCTATAAGCGGAACTATGGATCAAGCCATACACATCAATCAAAAATCTGAATCTGAAGTGACCGTACCCATTAGTTTAAGCCTGCTTGAGATGGGAGCTGCCCTCCAAAGCGTGCTAAGAGGCGGCGATGATATTGAATACAGTCTGGAGGGCAGTTCCACGGTAGATGCCTCCCTTCCCCTGTTTTCCCCTTCAACCTTTAACTTTGACCGAAGCGGCCTGGTTAACATCCAACGCTAAATCAATCACTAAAAAGGAGCACTTATTTTGACCTACGTTAGCTTTTTTGAAAGTCCGATTGGGTACCTGCGGATTCTCTCTAACGGTTCCGGTATCACCGAAATAAAATTCATGGATTTTGACGGGCCGGAAGATCCCGATGCGCATACTGAGTCAGCCAAGACCCAGCTTCGCGAATACTTTGCCGGCAACCGCAACCAGTTTCAGCTCAACCTGCTTCCCCAGGGTTCTGACTTTGAGCAAAAAATTTGGAAGCAGCTCCTGGAAATTCCTCAGGGCTCAACTACCAGCTATGGCGCTATCGCCAAAAAAATCGGCGATCCCAAAGCATCGCAAGCGGTGGGTAAAGCAAACGGAAAGAACCCGATCGCCATTGTCATTCCCTGCCACCGGGTCATTGGTTCCGATAATAAATTAACCGGCTATGCCGGCGGACCAGAACGCAAGGAATGGCTGCTTAAACATGAAGGCGCCCTGCTCATCTAACCAATTTTTACGGCTTGCTTGTCCGCTTTGTGGTACATTAGCCAAAAATCTGCTCATAACCCCTACATGATCATGAAATACCTGTACACTCTTTTTCTTTTCCTCTTTTTCGGGATGATGTCTTTGCAGGCTCAAATGCCCGATGCCCCCGAACGCACCGAAGGCGACGGCCCCTATGAGCGGCTCATCATCCGCGGTGTTAACCTGATTGACGGCACCGGGGCCCCAGCCACCGGACCGGTAGACATTGTTGTAAAGAATAATCGCATACAATCCATCCAAACCGTAGGCTATCCGGGTTTGCCCATACAAGAGCAACGCCGTCCCAAAGCCGGTGAAAACGACCAGGTTATCGAGGCAGAAGGAATGTATCTGTTGCCCGGCTTCTTTGATATGCACGCCCACACCGGTGGCAATGCCCAGGGTACCACGCCTGAATATGTGTACAAGCTGTGGCTGGCACATGGTATCACCAGCATCCGGGAACCCGGTTCCTTCAACGGCATGGACTGGACACTGCGCCACAAGGAACTCAGCAAAAACAACGAAATTACCGCGCCCCGCATCTCAGCCTGGATTGGCTTTGGCATGGATTACGGCGAACCTATCGACAGCCCGGAAGACGCTCGGAAATGGGTGCAGATGATTCACAAAAAAGGGGCTGACGGCATCAAGTTTTTTGGGGCTTCTCCGGAGATTTATGCAGCTGCCATTGATGAATCCAACAAGCTGGGCCTTGGCACCATGACCCATCACGCTCAAACGCGTGTGGTATACAATCATGCACTCAAATCTGCCCAATTAGGGCTTACCTCCATGACCCACTGGTATGGCCTGCCTGAGTCAATGTTTGAGGATAAAATCATCCAGGATTACCCGCTGGACTACAATTACAACAACGAGCAACACCGATTTGAAGAAGCAGGCAAGCTGTGGAAACAAGCAGCTGCTCCCGGCTCGGAAAAGTGGGAAGCGGTGATGGATGAAATGATTGAGCTGGACTTCACACTCAATCCAACCTTTACCATTTATGAAGCCAACCGCAACCTGATGGCACAGCGCCGGGCGGAGTGGCACGAAAAATACACCCTTCCCTCCCTTTGGGAATTCTACAAACCCAGCAAAATTTCCCACGGCTCCTACTGGCTGAACTGGGGCACCGAGCAGGAAATTGCCTGGAAAGAAAACTATCGTCTATGGATGCAGTTCGTGAACGAATACAAAAACAAAGGGGGGCGCGTAACGCTGGGTTCAGATGCCGGCTACATCTACAAGCTCTATGGATTCGGATACATTCAGGAAATGGAGCTGATGCGTGAAGCCGGTTTCCATCCGCTGGAAATCTTCCAGTCGGCTTCTCTCAAGGCAGCCGAGGTATTGGGTGTGGATGATGAACTTGGCACCATCGAACCCGGCAAACTCGCTGATATGGTAATCGTAGATGCCAACCCCATGGAAAACCTGAAGGTACTGTATGGCACCGGGGCTGTTTTTGTAAATGAGGATAATGAAGTCACCCGCAAAGGCGGCGTCCGATACACCATCAAAGATGGCATCGTCTATGATGCAAAAGAACTGCTCAAGGATGTTGAAGAAATGGTTCAGCAATCAAAAGAAGAAAAAGATTACACCATCACCCAGCCCGGTTTGGATTATTAAAGGCCTTCTATTATTCGGTTTGGTTTGACTGGTGACTGAAAGTCCGACTTTTTCTACCATGCCGGTCATCCAGAGCCTACCTGCGAAGGACCTTGCATTTTGCAAAGCTCCACATCTTCTATTCCTTGAAAACCATCCCCAGTGAATCACACTCCATCATCAATGACAAGTCGGTAAGCATGTTCTGGCTCAGGTTCTTCGCCTCGACTGATTCGGGGCCTCTGAATGACTGCATGATTTTAGCCATTAGACTTTTTCGGAATATTAAAGTCCTGCACTCAAAGTGCAGAACTTTTAACCCAGGGCCGGGACTAATCGATTTGTATGCCCCCAAGGTTCGAGCCGAGTGATGGAAAACCCGATACAACCAAACCAACATCCATCACCCCGTTCCTCACAACTACAACAAACGGCCCTTCCGAGGGAAACGGAATGATGGATTTATCAGATTGTTTGTTGGTTATAATTTATCATGAATTGCCCCCGATAGGGGGCTAACATCAATAGCCCCGGGTAAGCCGCAGGCGCAACCCGGGGATAAAAAAGGAACAGACAAGCTTCGCCCGGTTGGTGTTCCGGGTATTTTGGTTCACGAAGCTTTGGCAAGAACTCACCAGTGATCATCTCCCCCAAGTCTTGGTAATATATTTATTATGATCCATCATTCGGCTCGGTTTGATTCGAACCGATTGTAATAAGTGTTTGAGCCGGGTGATGGAAATCCCGATCCAACCAAGCACCACCTATCACCCCGTTTCTCCCAACTACTACAAACGGCCTTTCCAGAGAAATGGAATGATGGATTTTTGAGGCATAAAAAAGGGCACCTTTCAGCGCCCTTTGCAGTTTTAAGTTTCCTTTGTTTTATGAATCAATTTCTTCCAAAAGCACCTCAACGGCTTTTTTAAGCTGAGGATCTTCGCCCTTGGCTTTGCTATCCGGTTCGTTGTTAATCATTACATCCGGTACAGCCGGACCGTTTTCCATGTTCTCATCCGTTGCTTTCACATACCAGGCACGAAATGGCATCCGAACGAAAGAGCCATCCAGCAATCCCATCCCCCCGGTTGAAATCACCGCGCCAAATGTAGGCATTCCGACCAGGGTACCCACATCCAACGTTTTGAAGGCATGGGAGAAAATTTCGGCGTTGGAGTAGCTGCTTTCGTTGGCAATAGCTACCGAAGGCTTGGTCCACCAGGAAAGCGGCAAACGCTCGCTAAACGGATAGTATTCGCGATACTCTTCATGATCTTCATCGAGATCATCCGTAGCGCCTCTTGGAATAGTGTAGGCATGTTGCTTCACGTTAAGTACCGTCATCAGGTAATCGGTGGTCCAGCCGCCGCCATTCCAGCGCACGTCAATCACTACGCCTTCTTTGTCGTAGCCCTGGGCCGTGAGTTCCCGCTCAAAGCGCTCAAAACTGGGCCAGTTCATGCCTTCTACATGGATGTATCCCAAACGGCCATTGGAGTATTCCTCAGTTAGCTTCTCACGGGAGTCAATCCATTCTTCATAGAGTTCATCCCCAAGTCTGTTGGTTGGACGAATCACGATTTCGCGTTCTGCTCCATTGGTTCCTTCAACCTGCAGCAAAATCTGCTCAGAAGCATCATTCACAAAATAAGAATAGAAATTGGTGCCTGGCTCAATCTCCTGTCCATCCACATGGGTGATGATATCGCCTTCGTTAAGCTTGCTCACTTCTCGGTCGGCCGGACTGTTTTTCACCACATCCGTAACCCGAACGCCATTAGAAACCGGCTCGACGCCGATACCCAGTAAGCCTGTTTGCTGGTCTTGCACTTCTTCAGGATTGGAACCATAAATGCCCATGTGACTTGCATTCATTTGCCCCAGCATCCAGTTGAACATATACCGGAAATCCTGACTGGTAGAAGCCGCAAGCGCCCAGGGACGGTATTTATTTTTGAGGGCGTTCCAGTTATCACCATGGAAATCAGGATCATAGAAACCCTGATTTAAAGCACTCCATGCTTCGTCAAACACCTGTGTTTGTTCTTCATGATGATTGATTACCATGTTTGCTCGGAACGGCAAGGTCGTAAAATCACCGGAAGTACTCACTTCGTTAAGCTGACCTCTGCGCAATGCAAACAGTTTCTCCCCATCAGGGCTCAAAGTTAGGCCCGAGGGATTTTGTCCGCCCTCTGTAAGCTGTTTCAGCTCCTGGCGATCATATTTCACACTATACAAGTCGTTCCCATTGGCGGCAGGGTCGCTGGCCGTGAAGTAGAAGGTCTCGCCGTCTTTGGAGATCACCAGGCCAAACTCATTGCCTGGCATGGAAGTTACCTGCCACAAGCGCTCATGGATGTTTTCGAAATCAATTTCGATCGGCTCCACTTCTTTTTTCTCTTCTTCGTCGTCTTCGCTTTCTTCCTCGGATGCTTCCTCCTCGTCGTCAAAGTAGTAGCCTTCTTTACGATCTTCTTCGGTTTTCAGCCAGTCTTCTTCGGTCAGCCAGGCAAACCAAATGTCGTAGTCGCCGTTATTTCGGCTTGATACAAATCCAAGCTTGGAACCGTCCCGACTCCACACCGGCATAGCGTCTCCTTTGGGATGCATGCTCACATTCACCGGCTCCTTGCTGTTATCAGCAGCGTGAATAAAAATCTCGCTGTTGAAATAGAGATCGTCCAGTGAATAGGCCAGCCATTTGCTGTCCGGGCTCCAGGCCACATCATCCGGGCTAGCCCACCCATCCAGCAGCACTTCACGGTTTGACAGTTCGCCGGCACTGCTGATGTCAGCGGTAATGAGCATCCCTCTTCCCCGCTGAAATACAATTTTTTTGCCATCCGGAGATATTTGCGGATTCATGTCATCCTCGCTATTTCCGGTGATCTGAACCACTTCATGCTTCAGGCTTTTAAAAATGTCGGTCTTATTTTCATCCGAAGAACGGGCCAGGAACAAGTCGTAATTTCCATTTCGGTCTGAGCTAAATACTACGGTGGAATCATTCAGCCAAGTCGGCGACATATCCCGATATGGGTGCTCGGAAACATTCACCGTGCGGCTTACTTCTTTATCGTTTTTCTTGATGAAGATTTCTCCACGGATCGTTAAGGCCGCATATTTCCCGTTGGGTGAAATCGCGTAGCCGTCAATATCATCGGTAAAAGTCTCATGTTCTTCCGGATAAAAGCGATAATCGGAGGAAAGCCTCACTGACAGATCCTGAGCAGTGGAATTGCTTTCTGTGAGGGTTTGTAAACCTACTCTTCGTTCTAACACGATATTCCCATTCAGGGCCACATCAAAGTGGCGCACCCCATCATTCTTAAAGCTCGTTACCGCTTTAGCACTTCCTCCTATTTCCATTTCATAGATGTTGTACCGACCGCTTCGGGCACTAATGAAGTAAAGCGTGTTTTCATCTTTCCAGCGGGGCAGAAAATCATTGCGCGAGTTATTCGTAATCAATTCGAAAGAAGAATCGGCAGTATCATACAACCAGATATCCAGGTCGGCAGGACCGTCATACTCTTCACGGGAAATACGGCAAGATCCACGTACGAATGCGATGTATCGACCATCCGGAGACATGGCCGGCATATCACCTAAAGCATCCATTAAGCGGATGGGTGTGCCGCCATCGGCCGACACCGTCTGTAATTCGGAATCCCACTCCACTTGTTGAAAAGTACGGTTACTACTGAATAGCAGATCGTTGGCGGTGGTCCAGTCCCACAATGCATCGCTTCCCGAATAATAAGTGATTCGTTCTGATTTGCCCCCTTTGGCCGGTATCACAAAAATGTCGTTGTTGCCAAAACGGCTGCCCTGAAATGCAATGGATTCGCCGTCCGGGCTCCAACGTGGAGCACTTTCGTAGGCTTCATGAACCGTAAGGCGATTGGCCTCGCCGCCTGTAAAGGGCACCTTCCAGATATCTCCCTGATAAGAAAAACTAATGGCCGAACCGTCGGGACTTATAGCCGGGTTCCTGAGTAAAAGCATCTCATCCTGGGCCTGAACACTCCCAAGCAAAGAGCTCGTAATGATCAACAAGCTGAATAAATATTTCATGATTTAATAGTGATTTAGTGGTTTTTACTATCTCTTAAACTGACAGTTTTTTAAAAGGTTACATTCCGGGAAGTAACATTACAGCATTTTGCACCATCCGGCTGGGACCTACCCAGAACATTCTGTACTGCGTGTTGTCCAGCAGAAAGACGACTTTTCCGCTTCCCATGCTTTCCACCCCGGCAAAGGCCATTCCGGCTGCCTTCTCTTTATTCTCCTGCGAGGCATACCCCGAAGCCAATACTTCATCTGAATCTTTCACATAGTACCCTACCGTTTGGTATGAAGTGGAAGGTACTAAACCATCATCATTAAATTTTAACGAATACATGCGCTCGGGCAATCCGAATGCAAGCGGGTTGGTGTTATCGATGATGCCCTTAAAAGCAGAGCCGGGAATGCGCTCGAGACCAAATACATCCTCGCGGTCAGCATATTTGGTATAGGCTTTTGGATCGATGTCGGTGGTATCCGCTTCATCTTCTTCAAAAAGCTCTACATCGGTAAATCCGGATTCGTTTTTGGTGAGCCAAGCGCCGCTGGCTTCGGCACCAATCAATATGCCACCCTGACGTACCCAGTCTTTTAAGGCTTCAATATCGTTCTCACTCCAAACACCCTGAACGCCTCGCCATGCGCCGGGCATCAGGATTACATCGTATTCATCCAAATCTCCGGTCGAAAAACTCCCTGAGCGAATGCGATTAATGCCAAATTCAGTCCACTGATCAAACAAAAACCATAACTGTCCAGCCGTATAAGAACTAAAAGGTGAATCAATCATCAGGGCTACATTGGGTTTTTCTATAGGCTGACTGTCACTGGATGCCAGGTCCATGCCTTCATCCATGCGGCCGGTATCAAAACCTTCTACCACCACCTTAGCCGATTCGGCTATCTTCTGCATATCACCTTCCATCTGATTCTTTTTCTCGTAATTCCGTCCAACGAGCACAATCAACGAACCTTCCGAGTAGGTCTTCCCTTGGGAGGTAAACGCTCTCCGGGCACTTCGTACCTTGTATTCCATGTCCCAAAGTTTGGCTAGCGCTTTGGGTGCATGCCGCTGATCCCAGTCAATTACATAAGCATACTGCGCACCAGCATCTTTAAGCTCAGATGCATACATCAGATCTTCAGTCACCGGCTCCGTATCAACCGAAACATCCCGGGTGGTCCATGCGGCATCCAGGTTGTACGCCATGGGCACCGACCAGGTAGACATATCATACATCACCGAATCCTCTATATTCATCTGCTTTCTGAAAAGCGTATTGATAAATAAATGTCTGGGTTGATCTGTTTTGATGATGAAATCCCCGGCTCCAAAATCCCGGTTAGAGGAACTGCCATCCCAATAGCTAAATGCATTTCGCTGGCTGAAATCCTCGGTAGCCTGCTCCACTTCCACCCCGTGCTTCATCAGCATATTGATCACCTGGTAGGTATAATCATTTTCATTGTTTGGTAGGATGTAGGCGCGGGTATCTCCTTTCTGGGCCGATTGGGAAAGTGACTGCTTGAAATAGTTCAACAGCCCGGCTTTATTCTCAACCGATGTTTTCACGATAGAAACCCCATTAGTATAATGATCAAAAATCCGTTGGCGCAAAGTAAGCACGTACCCGTCTTCTGTTTCCACTGCACGTCCGCCCCGGCTGTGTCCGCCTTGCTCGGCCAGCATTCCAATGCCTCCCATCACGCTGGGATAAGAAGAACCGTAGCCCGGGTAGTAGAAATCAAAAGACTCACGCGTGGCGTAGTTCACACCAGCTTTATCAAATTCTTCAATCAATCCCCGGCCAAAAGTATCGGCCCATTCCTCGTATTCTGCCGGCAGTTCCAGGTTACGCGGTGTGGTTCCCGGCATGGCAAAATAGTTGTTGTTAAAGCCCTGCTCGTGAAAATCCATATGCACCTGCGGCATCCACTGCTGATAAACCTCAATCCTTCCCTGTGACTCGGGATGTACCAGCCACACCCAGTCACGGTTCAAATCAAACCAGTAATGATTGGTACGACCGCCCGGCCAGATTTCATCATGCTCCAGGTCGTCAGCATTGGTATTTAAAATGTTTGCACGGGATGATTTATACCAGTACACATAGCGGTCGCGGCCATCGGGGTTAATCATCGGGTCGATGATGACCACCGCATTATCCAACCAGTTCTGAGTTTCGCTATCATTGGCAGCTACCAGACGGTACGCCGTCTGCATGGCGGCCTCACTGCTTGAAGGCTCGTTACCATGTACATTGTAACTCAGCCAAACCACCACCGGGTTATCTTCCATTTCGGATGATTCGGGATTGTTAGCCAGCTCCAGGTTAGCCTCTCTGATAGATTCAATATTGCCCTGATTTTCTTCCGAGCTGATGACCGCATAATACAAATCACGGCCTTCGTAGGTAGTGGCGTATTTATGAAAACTCAGCTTATCTGACTCTTCATCCAATTGCTTGAAGTAATCCATCACCTGGTGGTGAAAGGTATATTCCTCACCCAGCTCATAGCCAAGATAATCGGCAGGGGAAGTGATCTGTGCGTCATAATTCAGTTCCGGATGGAACTGAAATCGGTCAAAAGCAAATTCATATTGGGCAGATACGTAGTTTGCCGTTAGTACTAAAAGAATGAGAATGGTTAAAAAGGGTAGCTTTGTTTTCATGGTGAGGCGATTGAGGCTAATACTATATGTTAATATTTGTTTGCGGTATCGTTTTATTGAAAAGAATTAAGTTCTTTGCATTGATCTGATTTATATTAATTTTGAGATATGAAAAAAGCACTAAAGGTTTTTTTAATATTTGTTATATCTGTCATTATTCTGGCAGTGGCAGCCGCATTCATTGCTCCCTATTTTTTAAGTGATCCTCTTGAAGAGACGCTCTCCGAAGAGTTCAGCAGGCAGACCGATCAGGATTACTCGCTCACCTTCTCTACTTTTGACATCGGGGTGTTTACCAGTTCCATTTCTGTGGATTCCATTGTCGTCGAATCTAAAGATGACAACTTGCAAATCCGGTCTATTGAAGCCCGTTCTTTTTCCATAAATGGCATCAACTGGTTTAGTCTGATCAGCCAAAAAATTCCATCTTTTTCTGAGATTGAGATCCAGTCACCCCGCGTCAAACTCAATGAACGTACTATTCGGGCTTCCTCATTTGAACAGAAATCTTCGGCTGACTCTTCAAAAATTCCAGATCTCACCCAATTTGATATTATCATTCGTGACGGGGCGGGAAGCATCGTTCGTGCTGACAGCTCCGAGCTTTTTTCTGCCACCGGCATTGACCTCAGAGCCACCCAAGTAGATCTCAACCGGCTGATGGATGGCTCTGCCCTCCTTTTCTTGGAAGATTTGGATCTTACTGGAGGAAGCCTGAAATGGTCGCTTAAAGAAACATATTATGAACTCAGTGCTGAAGGTTTTCACTTTGATAAATCCGGTCAAAGTCTGAATATTTCTCAGCTGGCCCTTACGCCCTTGCTTCCCAAATATGAATATGCCAAAGCAAGAGGTCGCCAAATTGATCGTATTCAACTGGATATCCCAGAAATACAGCTTTCCGGGGTAAACATCGATTCATTGGTAAGCAAACAGCTGAATATCGATTCTCTGATTATCAGCGAGCCATGGCTGGAAGTATTCCGGGATAAACACCGGGAACGAGCTACCGGTCCCGGCAGAGCCAAACCAATGCTTCATCAGGCATCCAGTGCTATTCCAATTGCACTGCAGCTAAACGGTGTCCGTATCAACAAAGGCACTATCATTTACTCCGAGCACAAACCGCCCAGCGACTCGGCCGGCCATATTTCCTTTAATAACCTGAATGCAACCCTTGGCCCCTTTCGCTCAGCTACTCACCCTAATTTTAAAAATGACCCGCTGCTACTGCATGTTGACACGGACTTCATGAACGCGGGAGCCTTGCAAGTTGACATCCGTTATCCTTTTTATCGCACCGACAATTATCATCACATCACCGCTAAACTGGGCCCTATCGATCCCAAACAAGTCAACAACATGTTAAAGCGGGTTGGCTTTGTGGAAGTAGAATCCGGCATGGTACACTCACTGGATGCCGAGTACGAATTGACCAATGTGGCCTCATCCGGGGAAGTCACCGTTTTATACGACAGCCTGAAAGTTTCCTTCCTCAACAAACGTGATCCCGGTGATGAAAATATCCTTCAAAAAGCCGGGAATTTTGTGGCCAATACCTTTCTTATCAAGTCAAATAACGGAGGGGAAAATCCAAGAGTGGGCGAAATTGATCATGAGCGTAATGAGCAAAAATCCATTTTTGCCTACTGGTGGCGGTCCCTGTTAAGCGGATTAAAAGATTCCATTCGATAAATATCCTATGCAAAATTCTTCCTTACCAACTATTGACGACATTATAAAAGCACGCGAACGTATCGCCAAGTACGCGCATAAAACGCCGGTCCTCAGTAGTAAAAAGGTGAATGAAAAGGCAGGCGGGCAGCTTTTTTTTAAGTGTGAAAACTTTCAGAAAGTGGGAGCTTTTAAATTTCGCGGGGCCAGCAACTCTATTTTTTCTTTAAGTGATGAGGAAGCCCAGCACGGTGTAGCCACGCACTCTTCCGGCAACCACGCCCAGGCTGTGGCACTGGCTGCTAAACTACGTGACATCCCGGCCTTCGTGGTGATGCCTGAAAATGCCCCCAAAGTTAAAGTAGAGGCCGTTAAGAATTACGGTGCTGAAATCACGTTCTGCGAATCCACTCTGGATGCCCGGGAAACGACTTTAGAAAAGGTGGTTGAAAAAACCGGGGCTACCTTCATCCATCCCTATAACGATGCCCGCATCATCGCCGGACAGGGAACAGCCGCCATGGAACTTCTGCAAGAACACCCCGACCTCGATATAATCATCGCCCCCGTAGGCGGCGGCGGACTACTAAGCGGTACCGCCCTGGCAGCCAAATCCATCAAGCCGGGCATTACAGTAATTGGCGCCGAACCGGCCAATGCCGATGATGCCTATCGGTCTTTTCACTCCGGCAAGCTCATCCCCGTACAGAACCCGGATACCATTGCTGACGGCTTGCGTACCTCTCTTGGTACCCTTCCATTCGAATTAATTAAAGAGCATGTGGATGATATCGTAACCGTATCCGAGGATTCTATTGTTTCATCCATGCGGTTCATCTGGGAGCGGATGAACATGATTATCGAAGCCTCCTGCGCCGTACCCGTTGCCGCTGTTTTTGAGGGAAAAGTGGATGTAAAAGATAAAAATGTGGGCATCATCATCACCGGCGGCAACGTAGATTTGGATCACCTGCCCTGGAATGATTAGGGTTTTGAACCCGGATTTAAAGGATTGGCTGGATCTTCAGGATTAAAAATATATTAGTTCTCTATATACTTTTAACATCCCTCTCGAGTCATTCCTGCGGAGGCAGGAATCTTATTGTCGCTACCGGGTATAAGTTACTTTACAAGCCAAAAAGCAGGATGTGGAGATTTGAACCAGGATTTTTCAGGATGAACAGGATTTTCAGGATTTCTTCTTTCCTACATAAGCCTTTGGAACTAATTTGGTCGTGTTATACGAGTTCATCCAAAGGCAGACCGCCTTAACGAAATTGAATATCAATGTTCGGTAAACTTCGATTTTTAATAAATCAACCAATTCGTCCAGATTACCAGCAGCATGGCACCGGTACTTAAGGCGGTAAAATAACCGCTGGCTTTCCAGCCCAGGTTCATGATTCGGCTGGCTCTCCAGGTGATTATAAACAGAACCCAAAGCACAATCCCCGCAAGCAGGTATTCATTTATATTTAGCATGGAGGCAATCCTTGCTTCATCCTGTAGGCTGAGCCCGCCAAGTATGATTGAGAAAGAGCGACAGAAAAAAGCGAAGAAAACTACCGAAAAGGCATAGACTGATTTTGTTTTCTCCGTAACCACCAAAAAGATGAAAGCCTGTAGAATAGTAAAAACCGGACCGCCTATTGCCGACCATAAGGCATCTGACTCTCTGATAAAATATCCGCTTTCTGGGGTGGAATTGTTCAGGCTGATAAGCATCTCATTTCCTGTCAATTGTCCGAAAAGCCAGTGGCCGGATTCATGAAAGAGATAGGTAAAGAATGCGATCGGAATGAAGCTCAAAGCTACTCTCCAGTTGATGTGGCTGTCTTCCAGATCAGCTTTTATGCCTTCAACAAAGGGTGGTCGTTTTGCTGCTTCCATACTCTTTTCCCCGGATTAAAATAATGCGTTACGATGGAAAATCTGCCAGGTTGCTACGGTGCTTATAATTTTTCCTGTTCTTTTTAGGATTTGTACTTTTTTTCAAACGTTTGAACCATGATTTTCAGAATGAGCAGGATTTATAAGATTTCTGTTCCCTTGTTTCACCTCAGTGATCTTTTCAGTCTTTAGCGAAGCGGTGACTGGAAAGCGTAAGCCCCGGAAGTCTCTGACTTCCATTAGGAGCAATATTAACTAATCAGTATGACACAAGTCAGAGACTTGCCACAATGGTGCTTTTAAGTCAGCGCTCGGCAGGTATCTATTTCTTTAATTCTGCATTTTTTGCTCGCTGAGGAGTATCGGGATTTTACCCAATTTCTCTTCCGTTATAACTCCAGTACAACTCCAGTATAAGTCCAGTACAACTCCAGTTAACCAGGCTTCAGAAATAGCGCGGTACTGAAGGGGTATTGGACTTGTAATGTAGCGTGAGCTTAGACACATATCAGGCTTGCCCCGTCCCCTTCTCAACGTCTGTTTTTGTGGCTTTGATTTGATGGAAGGATAAAATCAACAGGAAGCTAAAATGCCAGTTGCCACTCTCTCGGACCGGGTGGTCCGGATTGGCATTCCCAACGGGGTTGTTGGGAACGAGTACAAGTCTCTGACTTCCAGAAGGAGCAATATTAACTAATCAGTATGACGCAAGTCAGAGGCTTGCCCCACTGGTACTTTAAATAAGCGCTCGGCGGACATCTATTTATTGGTCCCAGTTCCCGGTTAAAAACCCTGCACTTTAGTATTCCGAAAAAGTCCAATGGCTAAAATCATGGAGTCATTCAGAGGCTACTGCTGAAGAACCTGAGCCAGAACATGCTTACCGACTTGCCATTGATGATCGCGTGTGATTCACTGGTGATGGTTTTCAAGAAGTAGGAGGTGTGGAGCTTTGCAAAATGCAAGGTCCTTCGCCATTAGGCTCTGGATGACCGGGATGGTGGAGAAGAACGGGACTTTCAGGCCCCAGTCAATCCCCTGCACTTTCGGTGCAGGATGGTTTAGTTAGTTCTACATTTTACCCGCTGTAAGACTTGAAAGATCGCTGGTTCATCATAAACCCACTAAAAACCCTCAAGCTCACCTACCCTTATCGCCCGATCCTCTTTATGATCAACAAAATAGAACCGGTCTTTTTCGTCCATCCATATAGCAGGATGATGTCCCTCAAAAAAGATAGGTTTATATGAATGTTGATTTCATCGAAAGGACCCGTCCCGATCAAATCGCCATCCGGGTTAAAAACCTCAATCATGGTTTGTATTGAATCCTGATCCACCATTCTTTGACCACTGAAGTGAAGTACCTTTCCATCACTCATTTCTATCAACCCAATGCTATAGCTATTGATTATGCCACTCCCTCTCTGTTCTTCTCCCGTCCCATCAAAGTATTGAAAAAGCATACTCATACTTCCCTCTGCATCAGGTTCTACGGCTTCTTCCCAATGTATATGCCCCTCAAAAGTATCCACAATGATCCATTTATTGTCTGAGTTTTCAAATTTATAAATTTTCCCATTATACATAGCAGGAGCATACAAAAAGCCACCCTCGCCTGTTTTTACAAAATGTCCGCTACTCATCCTAGTGTTTATTAATTCAACAAACTCAGAATTGGCTTCTGGTGACAGCTCCTCAAACTTCCCAAAAGAATCAATATGATCTTCAAATGAGTTACTGTACCTATGAAACACGTACTTCCGGTAATTCTCAGGGTCATCAAGGCCAATTCTCCTGGGCTTTTTTAGCATGATATTATCTCCGTTAGCCGCCTGGAAAAACTTTTCCGTCCATACTACCCCCGATACAGGGGGCGTGTATTCCGAGAGGATCTCACCTTCTTTAGAAAACCACGTAAGGCGTTGCAATTCCAAATCAAGTGCCACAATTTCTTCTTTATTCGTGAAATTAAACTTAGGTCCCGTGGGGAACTCGCCTGGCCCTCTGCCCACCCGACCAATGGACCGGATATATTTGCCCTGAGGACTGAATACCATGATTGTTCTTTGCAGGCCTTCCGCAATATAGATGTTTTGGTCCGCATCCGTACGTATCTGTTACGGGGAAGGCATGAAATACTCTGCATCGGGCCCCGGATCTCCCTCAATCCTGAAGGATTCCTTGAAGGTGATCGACAACTCTTTGGGCTCCGGATTCAATGTAAAGCCGGTTACAATGATAAGCAGGACGCATAATGCCGTCCAAATTTTCCGGGGATGAGAAGAGTGGTGTGTTAGCTTCATAGTATGTGATCTTGACTGTTATTAAGTGTAGGTACATGTAGAAAAACAGAAGGAAGCCAGGTCGACTGTTTTATTACTCTTTTGACCAAGTTGGTCGTGTACATTCCCGAGGGAATTTTCGTAGATGAGGCAGAGCCTCCAAATGGCATTACGGAGCAGAGCGCGTAACGAGGACAAAACCTTAGTTCACGGTTATTTCTATGTTGATGTGTTTGATGTTGGTGTTTGGGCTCTCCCCGTCCGATCCCGTGGCAAGTTTGAGTTCTACTTCATCGGTGCCTTTAAACCCGCTTTCCGGTTTATACCGGTACACTGCTTCCCAATCCGTGCTCGAATCACGGAGCATCGTACTGATTTCATAATGCTCCGGCTGTTGTACGATGGTAGCCCCTTCTTCATCTCCCGAGATCCCCGTTTGATATTCAAACACTTCGGAAGGATTGATCGATACCCTTATTGTTTCTTCGTTAACATTTGAATCGGTTGCATTCTGACAGCCGACTAAAAGAAGAAGCAACACCACAGTGCTACAAATGATATTTAATGTTTTCATGATTGAATCTCTATTTTTATATAACTAAAGGATCGTAGACAACCGTTTCAAGTAATTAGCGTTTGTTTTCTAAACTATCTACCAAATCAATTTTAGTGCCGCCCTCCAACAATATGTAATTTGAGGAAAGCTCACCCTCTGCTGACCATTGCCAGAATTTGAAGACTTTCGTTGTGTCTTTTGGGTAATACTTCCATTCCTTTTCCTTAGCTCCTGATTCAAAAAATTCTGTGGTTCGAATATCGTTATAGTTGTCTGCATTTGAAATTGCGATAGAGCGTATAGCCCCAGATGGATAATAGTTGGTTTTTATGTATTCATTTGTGCTCCCGTTTATTTTTATAACGTACTCCAACTCACCATCAAAATCGTATTTCGTATTTTGAAGCATGTTTCCTTTGTCATCAAAAATTCTTACATGCTGAACCAGTCCTGTAAATTCTGAGTAGTAATAACAGGTATCAATGGGATGACCATTTGCATATTGATACTCTCTTTTAATACGGCCCCTTCGGTCATACCATATGGATGGCCCTTCCCTTTCACCCTGTTTATAACTTTCGGCAATCATAACTTGCCCATTTGGGTAATAAATAGTTTTCTGCCCATCAGGTAGTCCATTCTCGAAGGATTGTTCTATTTCTATTTCACCATTAGGATAATACGTCCGTTTAATTCCATCTTCTATTGTCTCGGTAGCGACTTCATGCTCATAGATTTCCCTCAATAAGGAAAGTTCTTTAATCCCTCTTTTATATTGCCAGTCTTTTTCACCAGAAGCCGTGGCATACTGTTTTGAAAAAGTACAGAAACCGGTTCTCAGGTTTTTATTTCGATCTAAATAGGCAAAAACCACCCACTTTTCATTCGTAGATATTCCAATATCACAAGATGTTATTGTGGTCCCAATATCAGAATGACCGCCATTAACAAGAATCGTATTTCTCAGGCCTCCCTTAAACAATTCTAAAATGGTAAAATCAGCCTGATAAAATAAATCGTGCTCATTTACTTTAGAAATACCGGATTTATAAATGGAGTCGACCTTAACGAAAGCTATAAATTGATACCTTTTCAGATCTTCTTTCGTCTTGAATTCGTAGGGGCCTCCACAGGTACACGCCCATGCTTGCAGTGGAAGTACTAATGCTAATATTATAAGTACGATTGATTGCTTCATTCTTTCGCTGTTAGCTTAGGTTTAAGAAGCAACACTTTTGTGCTACAACCGATATTCAATATTTTCATGATTGAATCTCTCTTTTTTAAGCGTAATGGTTCAGAGCAAATATATTTATAAGGAGGCAGAGCACCGTAAAGAAAATAAGAAGTTTAATCCTTTGCTAACCATAGTCGTTTCTTTAATCTCACACCATAAAAAACTATTACAATAGTAAGCAATATTGACAAACAAGAAATTATGGCTACTATTTTCGTTTCTAAGTCAAACCGATAAATGCTGTAATAAGCTATAAAAATGCAGATTAGTTGGGTACCTATAAATAAACCTCCCGATGATAATGTATCATAAATGAATAATTTATTATTAAGCTTTTCAAAAGATTGAGAAGCTAGAAAAGTCTCGTACCCCTTTTTATTCCTATATGGGCCTTCAATATGTAACCGTATATACTCGGATAACTTAAATATCTCTTTCAAATTGTATGTCCATCCAGATGCTAGAAAAAGAATAAAAACAGGATATATTAACAGTATAAATGAGAATCCACTTATACTGTGATCAAGTGTTATTATTGTAGCTGCTCCACTAATATTTAAAATTGCAAAGAGATGCCGACGCCTTGACCTCATAAAAATTTCATCTTTCAAAGATGCATATTCTGCTACTATTAGTTCTTTTTCAATATCCATTATAGGTCCGTAGATAATGATTCTTAACGCTATATAAGCGATAATTCAGAAAAGGCATTCTCCAACTTCCCGAAAACACTTTATCCTAAAATAGCATCTTAACCCATTATTTCAACTCCGTTAAGCCACAAATGCGTTAGAAGGCTCTAACCTATCATCCAAAAAGTCGCGATCTTTTTTAAGAAAGAGACTACTCCTTCCGACGAAACGATCTCCATAAACAGTGCTCAGAGGCATTACCCGGGAAATTGCCACAGGTTGTGCTCCTCTGTCACTGCAGCATTCGCAATTGTAGATGTTAGATAATTCGCTCACAAAAGTTACTTAAGAAAACCCCGAATGGGGTCAAACAACAATAGCCCCGGGTAAGCCTGTTCAGGCTTACCCGCTTGCGGGGGAGCAAACAGGCGCAACCCGGGGTGCATAAAAAAAGAGCCCAAGCTTCGCCCCGTTGACAGGTGGGATATTCTTGCCTTGCGAAGCTTTGGCAATCAATCCCCATAGGATCTGGTTGCCCAACCCTCGGTAGATATTTCTATCTCAAAATCATACGCGCCTCGGGTTCCCCTATGTGAGTTAGACAACCCAGGGCTGCATCCACTTGCGTGGATTTACCCTGGGCTATTCATGTTTGTCCCCATTCGGGGACAGCCAGAAAATTGGCCGCAAATTATCTAACATCTACAGCAATGACGGGTTTTATATCAAACTCGCGTCAAACTAATTCAGTGGCTAATGAAACTTATCCCCGTTATTTTTCGTCTTGCTTAGGTCAACCTTTTAGATTTTTTTGCTATGGGACCCAAACAAAGCTACCACAACTACTCTTTCGAAGACGAGATTAATGGCGACATAGAATACGATCCAAACTTTGATTTGGACGAATATGTCCGCCACCAAAGCCAAGCCAAAGCCCAACAGGCTCCTACCAAACACAAGGGCGATTCCCAGTTCAAAAATGCCGCGCTGATATTGATGGTTATTGCCGCGGCCTTTCTTTGGGCCAATGACTGGAGCGTAAGTCAAGCCTGGAACAGCGTGTTTGGGGGCGAGGAAGTGGCCACCGCTCCCTCATTTGATATCGAAGTCCCTCCTATCCCCGAAGTGGAGATACCGGATGTACCCGCCCCGCCCGTCCCTCCGGTATCCGGAGCTGAAGCAGGCATGGTGGATTACCTGAGAGCACTGAATGAAGCAGGCCTTGCCGATGAATTCTCCAGCTCCGGCAGTGTGGCCTTATACCGAACCGGTGTTCCCATCGATTACCTGATACAAATGAATGATGCCGGTTACCTGGATGAATTCTCATACTCGGCCCTCATTGGTTTGTACAACGGCGGGGTTACCATAGAGTATCTCGATGACTTCCAAAGCAGTGGCTTACTGGATGAGTTTTCCTATTCTGCACTCATCGGACTCTATAATGGCGGCGTTACAACCAGCTATATTCAGGATCTGCAAGCCGCCGGTTATCTCGATGACTTTTCCTATTCCGCCATCATTGGCCTGTACAACGGTGGCGTAACCATCGATTACCTGGATACTTTAAGAGACAACGACTACCTGGGTGAGTTCTCTTACTCAGCTATCATCGGCCTCTACAATTCCGGGGTTCCCGTTGAATATATCAACCAGCTACGTGATAACGGCCTGCTCGAAAACATGAGTTACAGCGATATCATCATGACGCATAGTGCGGATAATTAGTTTTTTTGGAGTCAGTGTAGCCTTACAGCCCTCCCTGGTTTTTCAGCAGCGCAAGGCTGCTGAAAAACCGGTCCCTCCAAAGGGACACAGGTTCCTGGCCTTTTAATGGCTTTGTACTGCATGTGCCCTCAGAATATTTACAGGCGACCTATCTCTCTTTAGCCTGCTCCGAGCCTTCGGAGGAGAGAGACCGGATTTGGCTTGCCATAATCCAGAGAGAGGGCCTGAGTGTATCAATACCCTTTTTCTCGAAGTCCCCAGATGGAAACAACAGAAAATAGCAGCGGGTTGAACAGCCATTGCTTTGGAGATAGATTGCCAAAGCTTCGTTTTATAATATGCCCCAATTCACCTCTCGGGCGAAGCTTGTTATTTTCGTTTTCAGAACCCCCGACTGAAGTCGGGGGCTGGATGTTAGACCCTTTCAGAGTTATTATCATTATTAGAACTAAACTCCACACGAAGTGCAAAATATGCAGCTATCTGGCGCTGACCGTTTGACAAACGCTCACTTGGTTACCCTTCACCCCCAACCCATTCCGTTACCCAAGTGAAGTCCTTCAGGGCTTCACGTAAAAAAGGGTTCCATAAAACATATTCTCTCTTATAAACCGTGAATAAAAAGCATATCCAAGCAGATTTTTTGTCCGTAATTCCCTATCTATACAAAAACATAAACTGTTGGTACAATTGTTATGGACGGAGAACTTCTCACCTGGATTTTCTTAATCGGCGGTATTGTATTGATGCTTCTGGAAACAGTATTACCGGGAGGCGTCGCTTTACTCCTGGGGCTTACCGGTTTAGGCGTTGGAGCCCTTCGCTGGCTGGGCTTTTTGGAAGATCCTTTCACTGCAATTTTGGTTTGGCTGCTTACTTCCACCACGCTGACCATTGCCATACGCCCCTTCATCAACAAGTATTTTAAGGGCGAAACTTCCTTCAAACTGGCGGATGAGGATTACGAAGCCATGGACAAAATTGTGGAAGTAACCGAGCCTATCAACGACTTGAACAACGAAGGGCGCATCCGCTTCCAGGGCATCACCTGGCAGGCACGTTCCCTGGATGGAGAGATTCCCGCCGGCACGCAGGTTCGCATCAAATACCGCGACAACACTACCTGGATTGTAGAACCGGTGGATTATATCGACTCCTCTAAAAATCAACTTAAAGAATCAAACAAGAACTGATATGTGGACCACTCTCTTAGTTATTATCGTCTTATCGTATTTTGTGCTTACCCGGCTGTTCCAGATTGTGGAATTCCGGGAGGAAGTTATCCAGGAGCGCCTGGGTAAATACAAGAAAACCCTGCAACCCGGCTTTCACTTTTTGATCCCTTTTGTGGATCGTCCCGCCTACAGCCAGGAGATGCGCGAGCAGGTAATTGATGTGCCTTCCCAAACCTGTATCACCAAAGATAACATTGAAGTGGCGGTGGACGGACTGGTGTACCTAAAAGTAATGAATTCCCACAAAGCCAGTTATGGAACCAGCAACTATCAGGCAGCGGCCGTAAACCTGGCCCAAACCACCATGCGTAGTGAAATTGGTAAAATGACGCTGGATGATACTTTCTCGGAACGGGAAAAAATGAACGAAAACATCGTGCGGGAAATTGACAAAGCGGCCGATCCCTGGGGCATCAAAGTGCTGCGATATGAAATCAAAAACATCCGTCCTTCCAACGAAATTGTGGATACCATGGAGCGGCAGATGGAAGCCGAACGTGAGAAACGGGCAGAAATCACCACCTCCGAAGGACACCGGCAGGCCCTGATCTATGAATCGGAAGGTGAACAACAGAGCCAGGTGCTTATCTCTGAAGCCAACCGTCAAAAGCGCATTAACGAGGCCAAAGGTCGGGCCAAAGAAATTGAACTGATTGCAAATGCTACGGCCAAAGGCATACGACGTGTGGCAGAGGCTATCGAACGTCCCGGCGGCGAACTGGCGGTAAAAACCAAGCTGGTGGAACAATACATCAAACAGTTTGGGCAAATCATCAAGAAATCCAATGTTTCCGTGCTGCCTACCGAAACAGCTAACCTGAAGACCTTTTTTGAGGGAGTGAGCCAGATCAGCGATCATACCCAAGAGGCCTCACCAAAAAACAAAACGAATAGTTAAGGAGACCCGTCATGGAAATTATGGAACTCATCAGTCAGGTACTTTTAGGCCTCTTTTCAATTTATGTGATGTACCAATTTGTACGTTCGTTGCGCCTGGTGCCCAACCAGTACGCCTTTATTGTGGAACGCCTTGGAAACTACCACAAAACACTGGGGCCCGGTTTTCATGCCTTGGTGCCCTTCATTGACAAAGTGGAATACAAACAGGATTTGCGAGAAGAAACCATCGAGGTGGAACCACAGGAATGTTTCACCAGAGATAACGTGAAGGTAGAAGTGGATGGGGTGATCTACCTGAGTGTGGTTGATCCTGTAAATGCCAGTTATGGCATCACCAATTACCGCTATGCGGCTGTACAGCTGGCTCAAACCACTACCCGATCCGTTCTGGGTAATATGGACCTGGATCAAACTTTTGAAGAACGCGCTGCCATGAGCCGCGAAGTGGTGAAAGTACTCAGTGAAGTGGAACAGGTTTGGGGCATCAAAGTGCACCGGTATGAAATCAAGAATATTGTAACTCCTCGCACCGTGCAAAAGGCCATGGAACGGCAGATGACCGCCGAACGCGATCGCCGGGCTACTATTGCAAAATCGGAAGGGGTGAAAGGCTCTAAAGTGAATGATGCCGAGGGAACCAAAGCCCAGATCATAAATATCTCAGAAGCGGAGATGCAGCGGCGCATTAACGAAGCGGAAGGATATGCGGAAGAAATTTTGTCTATTGCCGAAGCCACGGCTAAATCTATTGAAGAAGTAGCCGATGCCCTCGCCCAACCCAAAGGCACCGAAGCCATGAAACTTCAGCTTTCGGAAAAATACCTGGAAACCTTATCCGGACTGGGACGGGATGAAAATCGCGTGATCCTACCCAAGGATATCTCAAACTATGAAGCCTTAATGGAAGGATTATCACTGAAGGATTTGGAGAAACAGAAAAGCAGTTAAGGTTATTTTTGGCAAACTACATGCTCTAATCTTCGACCTCACCAAACCTCTCCTTCACAAGGAGAGGCTTTTACGAGCCCTGCTTACGTTCAGAAACCTCTATTACACATATTATCAGTTAAAAGAGTCCTCCTCCTTGATAAGGAGGAGACAGAGGAGGTCAGAATGAAGACTAGAAAAAGTTTAGGACAATATTGGCTTGAGCCTAACCATTCTTCCCACATAAAAAAAGCCGCTGAAAAACTAATTTCAGCGGCTCATCTATTCTTAAGGATTTTCAATTAAATCCCTTTATGTATTCGTTTCCAGATGAGGAAGCCATCTTCATGGACCATACGGTCTCGTCAGGCTTCACTTCATCCTTTAGCTGGATACTGGTATTAGCCCAGAAACCCAAGTACTGACTGTGGTCCCATGTTGGCCTGAGCCAGCGCAGAAGTAGAAGTCTGCTGCAGAATCTGCAGTCGTACAGACTCAGATTGCTCCTTGGCAAAGTCAGCATCCATAATACGGCTGGCAGCAGAGCTGTTGGCCGAGATGGATTGTGACAAGGTCACCTCACGGGTACTCAGTGAAGACTGAGCCATACCGATCTGGTTTACACGATCATTCATAGAACCGATAGCTGTGTCAACCGCATCGATAAAGTTACGATAGTCAGCAGCTTGTGCTCCGGTAAAGGTCAGGGTTCCCTGGCTACCAGCTGTTGCGGCTGTAGC
>NZ_FXTP01000012.1 GCF_900182705.1 Gracilimonas mengyeensis
CCCATAAATCTTTGGGGTATAAAACACCGATAGAACTCTTAAATTAAACCGAACATTCTACTTTTAATTGGCCCAGTTTTTGGGGAAGCCGACAAAACCATCGTCACCCACCAATATGGAGAAACAGATTAATGAGTGCCGGTTGATCCAGCCCATTTTCTTAACGTCAGTTCGAGATAAGAATAGGTAAAACAGAGCTAATAGGAAGTTTTAAGGTCATCCCTGCGAAAGCAGGGATCTAATTGTTGCGTTGAATTCAAATATTGATACCTGGCAATCAATAAGATTCCGGACCTCACCGACAAGTTTGTCGGGACAGGTACGCCGCGGAATGACCACTAAACATATTTCTACATCCTTTTTTATCTCGAACTCACGTTAAACATCTATGACTTACCGCAGTAACATATTTCCTGCAAAAGTATCACATTAGAAAAAGCGGGCTATGCTTACGCCCAAAAATATACCGGGATTATCAATTCGGTAGGCCACATCTGCCCTGAATAAATTGAAGATATTACTGAGTGAAAGTCCGGCTTCCAAATGAAGGTTTTCCGTGGTGTACGGCGTATACCCGTAGGATTGTTCAAATTGGTTAACCTGACTTTGCTTGATCCAGCTCTTCCCAACTCCCCCAAAAATAATCACGCTGAGGCCCGACTGCCCGGCATCCCTCCATCCCAACAGCTCCAGCGGTACGCTCTTGAAATTGTGCTCCGCATTCAGTGCAAAATAGCTGGCACCTTCGTAGGGTATATAACGTGCCGCCCTAAAGGCTCCAAATGGGGTTATAGCACCAGGTGCTACATCCAGAGTTCCATTTTTTTGGATGGGTAAGTCTCCTAAATAGGTTCCGGCGTTTAAGCGCATGTGCAAGCGGTTTGGAAAAAGCCTGCGTTGATAAAAGGTTTCGAAGCTCCGGTACACATCCATTTTAAAACGGGTGTAATTCCAGTCGCTGCCCATAAAAGTAGCCGACTGCTCTATAGAAAAGGCATAATCATTAGCGCCAACTGCTCCGTATCCCTTTTTCTCATCGCCTTCACTTAACGTTAATTGAAAAGCACTTAAAGTCCCCTCGTCAATATCGGGATTTGGCCTAAAGCTGCTATTCTGCCCCAGAATATCATAATTGGTTATTTCACTCTCTATGTTGCTATGTTCCTGATATTTATAGCGGAGATCAAGCGTTCCTCCTCTGCGCAAACGGTAGGCAGTACCGGCATAAACCCCTTCTTTCCGGTAGTAATCAAAATAATCGCCATAGCCGAGTACGGCCGGAATACTGGTAATTGTTTTGGTAAATAACTGAGAATTATAACGGGTATCGGTTACCGATTGAAAACCGGCATATAATGCAAATCTTCGGCTATCTGGCAAGGGCCACCACCCCATCCTTAACCCATAAGAAAATTCATCATAACCGATGCTGTACCCCCCAAATAATTCCGATGAAATGCGTTGATCTACATAGCGCCGCTCATGTTTCAATCCACCGTACAAAGCATCAACCCTGTTATAGCGACCTTGCACACTCACATAACGCGTCATCTTGTTCCAAAGTGAAGGGCCACTTGATGCCGTAGAGTCTCCTCCCCGAGCACCTCCTGAGGAACCACTCACCGTAACCGTAGTTCCGGAATCATCGCTTTCTTCGTCCCAGTCAATAAAACGTGTGAAGAAACCAGTAGGCCGAAAAGCTTTCTCTAGCGTCACGGTACTGTCAATATTCTCGTACGCTTGCTGCTCTTGCGTATCCAGTGGAATCACATCAATCTCACTTACAAAGAGGGAGTCTCCGGCGTTGATGGTGGTGGAGTCCACCGAAAACAAATCCTGCTCTTCATATAAAGAATCAGGCAGTTCAACATTCACCTCGTAATCATTCAGTTTGGCAACCTGCTTAAAACCAATAGGTGGGAATCGCAAGCCAATCACTCCAACTTCAACCAGTCCTTCAATACGAACATCCACCGGCAGCCAAAATTCACCCCCGAAATTGCTGAATTGCTGGGAATAGGTCAGATTAAAATCCTGTACCGGTGCCGGGAAAGCAACTACCGAATTGGGTTTCAAATCTACCTCAAGTAGTGCATATTCTTCGCCCAACACATAAATGGTTCCCTCAAATAGCGGCTGCAGTTTTCGGTTTGATGTGACTGAGAGTTCATAAACCACCTGTCCATCAAGGCTGAGGATATCTTCCAGGTAAAACGTGTAGAATTTAAGAGCATCGGGATGGGTAACGCCTACCATGTTGAAGCCAGCGATATCGAGGTTGTCATCATAGAAATTGGGGAGATAACTCACTCCTGCAAAATTGGCTTCCTGCTCCAGGTTTGCCGTCTGACGTTTAGATCTCAATACTTCCCGGTGACCTTTCTCATGGTGCCAATAGGCTTCTGAAATACTTTCAGAGATAGATACAATAGAGGTGTCATTCTTGATCTGTTGGCGGGTGTAGGCTTCGGCTTTGTAGGTCTTTAAATCGGCCCGCCATATTTTTTTTCTGCGGATTACTTCCTTCATGATGGCAATGGCCGGGTCTTCCCCGGATACCACAATCTCTCCCATATCTGCAACGGACGGCTCCAGCTTGATCTCAATCGGACTTTGAGCCTGCGCCGTGATGGTTACCTCTTTGCTTTGAAAACCAATGAAGCGAACCACAATAGTAGCTGGCAGACTGGGTACCATCAGCCGGAATTCACCGTCCTGATTGGTGATGGTGCCTTTATAGGTGTCTTTGATGATGACATGAGCGGAAGGCAAGGTCTCGCCGGTTTCAGCGTCCAGCACAGTGCCTTCAATTGTTTGTTGCGCACGGCTTTGCAGCGGCACGATCAATAACAGGGTGAGAATCAGAAAAGCGGCTTTTTGCATCCCTCGAATTTTTAGATAATTGATTGGGCACTTCTACTTATCAGAAGCTGATTTGTTACAATAAGCTACGTATATTTTCACGAAATATTTCCCAAGACCTGACCCTGTAGTTCAATCGGATAGAATAGGGACCTCCTAAGTCCTAGATCTGGGTTCGATTCCCGGCGGGGTCACATGAATATCGAATATTGAACATTCAATAGTGGATGTTGAAGTTTTTGAGGGACTTCTCTCGAATAGGATTTTGCTCCATAGTAGCAGAATATTTGTAAAAAGCCCGCCTCTACGCTATACTGCGCCATAGGTGCAATATGTTGTGCCTCCCCTGGTTCCCAACAAGGTTAATAAAACCTTACACCATGAAATAGCATTCAAAATGTAATTTTCGTTACTTGTTAGTCGAAGCTGATAAAGTGATATCACTATGAGCAACAAAGAACTGCTTTTAAGAGAAATTGAAGAACTTCCGGACGACAAGCTCAGAACCGTCATCAATTTTGTACGAGAATTAAAATCAAGAAATAGTCAGGAAAGTCTCGGAATAACCTTTGTAAGCGAACCTTCTCTCGAAAAAGACTGGAATAAACCCGAAGAGGATGAAGCATGGAGCGATTTGTAAAAGGCGATGTGGTGGTCGTTCCTTTTCCATTTTCAGATTTAAGTAGCTCTAAACGTCGTCCCGCTTTAGTAATCCAACCGTTTGATGGAGAGGACCTATTATTAGCTCAGATTACAAGCCAATCTATCCGGGACCATTACGCCGTGTTGCTCAAGGAGGCTGATTTCTTAGACGGCTCATTAAAACAACCAAGTAATATTCGTCCTAATAAGCTTTTCACCTGTTCCAAAAATCTGATTCTTTTGTCTAGTTCCAAAGCTCCTGCTTGGGAACTTACATTTGAAGCTCCAGCTTCATTTTCTAAAATGTACGTAGCCCACTCTCACAACACACGGACCGGGAGGTCCGCCCTGGCATTCCCAACCGGGTGGTTGGGAACGAGCAGTACGAGTGGTTAGACAAGCAATGGATGGGATGGAATTAACCTCAGCTTACTTGTTGGGCTGAAGCTCCATGATTTCTTCCAATGACTCGAGGTTCAAGCTGGTGAAATCATCTACTACCAGATGGCAGTCGCTCATTTCTTCATGGGTGTGAGTGGTTGCTATGCCGATTACCTTAGAACCGGCCGCCAGTCCTGATTTCACGCCAGAGATAGAATCTTCAATCACAATGCAATTAGCAGGATCAGCGCCGGCTACCTTGGCCCCTTTCAGATAAGGCTCGGGATGGGGTTTACTGTTCTGCACATCGGCAGAGCTGAGGACTGCTTCAAAACGGTCGGTAATGTTGAGCTCGGAGAGAATGTATTCGGCATTCTCCTTGGGGGCCGAAGTGGCTACCACCATCTTGATATCGTTTTCATCCAGCAGGTCCAGAAACTCATAAAGTCCGGGTACTACATTGGCTTGCGGATCAAAAGCCTCGCGGAACATTGCTTCTTTCTCGTCGGCAAAAGCGGTGATCACTTCCTGCGAAACATCCCCAAAAACATTGGGAATCCAGTCTTGATTGGTACGTCCGTACACTTTCTCCAGCAGCTGCTGGTCGGTAAGCTCCTGATCGTGTTTAGCGCAAAACTCTCTGAGAATAACTTTGTGGGTGGGGTTGCTGTGAACGATTACGCCGTCCATATCAAAAATCACAGCGGAAATAAAATTCATAAATAATTAGGTATAGATTGAGTGTGATGAGTGAGTTCAAAAATAAGAAAAAGAGGGCTCTTTTAAGCCCTCTTAACGATTTAATAATGATAATGTATGCAAGGTTTGGCCATTATTTCCTGTTCCTCATAACAGCTCCAAGTATACCGGTAAACAGGGCTGCACCTATGATGGACCAGACAACGGGAAACTGACTCCCGGAAACTTCGAGTGTCCAGAATGCCGGCAAGCTAAGTTCGGTGGCAATCCATGTACCAATAATCGCCCCCACGAAGCCAACGCCGGATGAAACAAGGCATCCGCCAAAACTGTATCCACTTATCGCCTGACCAATTCCACCGCAAATAGCGGCAATTAACAGTAAAATCAAAAAACCAACTAACGACATAATTTCTCCTTTTTTAAGGTTATGCTTTTTGGTTTAATACAACAGCTGGCTCCAAAGGTTTCACAATTACATGTTCGTCCACATCAAAAAGCAAGCGGTTGTCGGTATGCACAATATATTTATCACCTTTAAACAAAACATGGTAAGTAATATCATGCCCGCGGAACTCCCGCCCGGTGATAATGCCCGTCTCCTTGCCGTTTGGCTTACAACGCTCGAGAGTCAGGTGCTCGGGACGGATAGAGCATAAGATCAACCCTTCGGCTTCCCGGTTGATTTTTACCGGTCCAAGGCGCGTTTCTACATTATCGGTTCCATCGGCATGAGCGCGAAATAAATTGGTACGCCCTAAAAACTGGGCTACAAACTGTGTTTTGGGGTGATAGTAGACTTCCTCGGGGGTGCCTATTTGTTCAATCTGGCCGTTATTCATAACCGCGATTCGATCAGCAAAAGAAAGCGCCTCTTCCTGGTCGTGGGTTACCAGTATGGCACTCATCCCGGATTTTTTGAGAATAGCACGCACTTCTTTGCGGGTTGAATCCCGCAGCATGGCATCCAGACCTGAAAAAGGTTCGTCCATCAATACCAACCGGGGTTTGGGGGCAATGGCCCGGGCGAGGGCTACGCGTTGCTGCTGCCCGCCGGAAAGCTCATCGGGCATGCGGTGCTTGTACTTTTCCATTCCCGTTCGGCATAAAACCTCTTCCGCCAATACGGGGCGTTTCTTTCGGTCAACTTCCCGCAAGCTAAAGGCCACATTTTCGAGGGCTGTCATGTGCGGAAATAATGCATAATCCTGAAACACAAAACCGATTTCCCGTTTCTGGGGATTGAGGCTTACCTGTGGACTTTCCACTAGCTCATCTTCAATATACACTTCACCGGCTTCGCAGTGTTCAAAGCCGGCTATGAGGCGCAAGGTGGTAGTTTTTCCGCATCCGCTGGGGCCCAGCAGTGCAAATATTTCGTTCTTTCCTACATCAAAACCGACCTGGTTTACCACCGGCCCGCTTTGATCAAAAGACTTCGTTAATCCTTGTATGTGTAAAAGAGGTTTTTCCATATATGTACTGAACCAAAAAATCTTGATTTAGATTCAGTCTACATAAGATACACACTATTAAGGGACTTGTGAAAGTTTTGAAGCGTGAATATTTGTGAAACAGTGAGGTATGACGTAAGTTTAATAAATGTTAAAAAGTTGCCATATCAACAACGATCATTAAACTATCAGAATTATGAAAAGAATTAGCATCTACACCCTGTTATTGGCTGTGGCTTTGATCAGTATTCAAGCCTGTGGGCCGAGCGAAGAAGAACGACGTGCAGCTGAAGAAGCACGGCTCGATTCACTTCGGCAGGTAGAACAAGAGCGTATTGCGGAGCAGATGGAGCAAGCCCGCCAGGATAGTATCGCTAAAGCGGAAGAGATGAGAAGGCAAGAAGAGGAAGCAAAGCCGCAATTTGCTGAAGATGGTAATTATGTAGTACAAGTAGGTGCCTTCCGGTCCGAGGCTCTGGCCGAGTCGTATCTTGAGAACTGGAGCGACCGGGAATATCCTCACGCATATGTAGTTAAATACGGAAATGAAGAAACCGGCAATGTGTGGTTCCGGCTCCGGGTTGGCTTTTTTGATTCAGAAGAAGAGGCCGCGGAACTGGGTAAGGAATTAGCTAAAGAAATTAATACCGGATATTGGGTATCTGAAGTGCAACGTTCCTCCTGAGATCGTTTCATTTTGTTAACTCTTAATTATTAGTTGTATATCTCCCAAGCATTTACTTAATTATAAGGGCGCTCAAGTAGCGTCTCTCTTGATGAATAGTCAGGGCATTGCATATGAAAAATGCAATGCCCTATTTTTTTGCATCTTTTTTTTATGAGGGTCGTAACCCACCGTTTGCAAACACCCACTTTCCTAATTCTGAGGTTTACGTTATTATGCGTGTTCAACATCATCCGGAAAAATTAATCGAAGCGTAATGAAAAACTTCAATATTGCTACACGCCAACATCAACATGTAAGCATATTGGACATTAGCGGTGAGTTAGATGCACACACAGCCTCTCAGTTAGAAAATGCCCTCAAATCTCTAATCGATGAGGACAACTACGCTATTGTGGTAAACTGCACCGGACTGGAATATATAGCCAGTGCCGGGCTGGGTGTTTTTATGGCCTATATCGAGGATGTTCGGAACCTTGGAGGCGATATCAAACTTACAAATATGAACGACCGCGTTTACAATGTCTTCGATCTTCTTGGCTTCCCAAGCTTATACGATATTTTGGAAGATGAGCAGGAAGCGCTCGAACGCTTTTCAAATTAATCCGGATCAGAGTGGCAGGAACAAAACAAATACAAACCTTGTCAGTAGAGGCTTCTACCGAGCACTTGGCAGAAGTACGCGACTTTGTGGCGGCTCATGCTGAGAAGATCGGACTTAGCCAAAAGGATATTTCTGAAATCCGCTTAGCTGTTGATGAGGCCTACACCAATATCATAAAACACGCCTACAAGAACTCGAACTCTAAAAAGGTTAATATTGAAATCGGGTCAGATTCTAACCAGCTATGGATTTCTTTGATGGATGAAGGTAAAGGCTTTGATCCAAGCTCCTACAGCGAACCAGACCTGATTAAGCGCATCAAGCAAAAGAAACGCGGAGGTATGGGCGTGTACCTCATCCGTAAACTAATGGACCAAGTTCAATATACCCGCAAGGGGCAGACCAACGAAATTCGCATGGTCAAAAATCTTTAGTTAGCCGTGGATACCTCCTCAACCGATATCAACCCCAACCAGGAAGAACGGCGAAGCCGGTTTGAATTACGCACGCTACTCGAAACCAGCCGGCTGCTCATCGAATCGCAGGAACCTGATTTTGTATTAAACAACTTGCTACTCATTACCATGGGCAAGCTATTGGTTCCCAAAGGCATGATTTTAATTAACCAGGGAAGTGATAAAAAATACCAGGTAAGTAAAGTTAAGGGCCGCTGCCCGTTTTCTGAGGGAGACATCATTAAGCTAAATTTTGATTCTAAACTTTTGGATCAGCCCACCCTGCGAGCTTCCGAAGTGCCTGAAGTTGCCGGCCAAATGGATCTGCCCGACAACAGTATTTTCTTCAACCTGCGTACGACGAACCATCATCTTGGCTTTTTGTGCCTTGGCCCCAAAGGCAACAAGTCTGAGCTCACCCAAAATGAGATTGAATTCATTGAAAGTCTCTCGATCATTTCTTCGGTAGCCATTGCCAATTCCCGGATGTTCCAGGAACTGCGCTTAATCAACCGAAAGCTGGACCGTAAAGTACATGACCTGCATACCCTGCTGGAACTCAGCAAGGATTTCAACATGATGGTGGATCAGCAGGATATTGCGCGCACTTTCAAATTTGCCATGCTGGGGCAAATGCTGATACGTACCTTCTTTTTTGCGCTGGAAGTGGAAGGTGAAAAATCTGTGGTAGCCAGCAGCGGTTTAAAGGAACAACCCAGCGAAAGAGAACTTGAGCGGCTTTTTGAACTTGATGATGTTTTCAGGTGTGATGAAGCCGAACATAACTGTCCTTTCCTGGAGAAAAATGGGCTCAAACTGGTGATAGCGCTGCGTTTTCAAAATGAAAAAATTGGCGTTGTGGGCGTAGGTGAACCTGCAAATAAAGCAACCTACGGGGAAGAAGAAGTCAACTTCCTGCAATCATTGGGGAACCTGGCACTGCTTAATATCCAAAAAACATACCTGCTGAAAGAGCGAATTGAAAAGCAGCGCATGGAAGAAGAACTGAACCTGGCCAAGACCATTCAGCAAGGGCTGCTTCCTTCCCCCCTGCCCACCATCCCAGGCTTTGATTTGGATGCCTCCAACGTATCTTCCTACCAGGTAGGCGGCGATTATTTTGATGTGGTAGAAACTCCTGACGGTGGCCATGTACTCGCCATTGCCGATGTAACTGGTAAGGGCGTTCCAGCTTCCCTGCTCATGGCGAACCTTCAATCCATGTTGCATGCCCTGGCCCCTATTGACGTAACCTTGCCTGAAGCTACCTCCAGTATCAACGATATCATTTACGAAAATACCCCGGCCGACAAATTCATCACCTTCTTTTGGGGAAAAATTTCCGATGACGGTTCCCGGTTTGATTTCGTAAATGCAGGCCACAATCCCCCGCTTCTATTTCGGAAAGGAGAGGATTCTCCGAGACAGCTGGATGCGGGCGGTGTCATTTTAGGCGCTATGCCCTCTATGACACCCTATGATACCTCCTCTTTGGAATTCCAGCCCGGGGATGTACTCGTTTTTTTCACCGACGGGGTTACGGAAGCCATGAACCCGGATCAAACCGAAGAATATGAAGAAGAACGTCTGAAAGCATGCATTAGCAAGAATCTCGACAAAAGCTCTTCAGAGATTATGCAGGCCATTGTAGACGATGTACAGAATTTCTCCGACGGCATACAGTATGACGACATTACATTGATGGTGCTAAAAGTGCATTAAAGAAAAAGATTATAGAGTTTGAAGGACTTTCAATCTTAGCACCTAACTAAACCACCCTGCACTGAAAGTGCAGGGGTTTGGTTGGAGACTGAAAGTCCCGGTCGCTCCACCATCCCGGTCATCCAGAGGGTACCCCCGATGGACCTTGCATTTTGCGGAGCATCTTCAACCAATTTCCTGAACTATATTTCCAGTGGCTCATGCGCTGTTGCCACTGGTTGGTTGGCAATCATTTCTTGGCTAAGGTTCTTCAGCGGTAGCTTCTGAATGACCCCATAATCTTAGCCATTAGATTTTTTTGGAATACTAACGTGCTGCACTAAAAGTGCAGGGTTTTTAACCCCCGGCTGGGACCAATAAAAAATTAGTTCAAAGTCTGGATACCCAACACCCCTTGCGTGGCACTGCCCCGGTTGTTGGAATAAGCCAGAATACTTTGGTAGGTATTGTATCGGTTCATGATCTCATTCACGTACCGCACCGTCTCAATTCCGCGGCAGAAACCGTATCTCGCATGCTGGTAGTATCGGCGCTGCATCAGTTTCAATAGCGACTCTGACACATGCTCCCAGCTGTTAGGATCGTCGTTATGATCGATTGCGAGGCGCCGGGCATCGGCCAAGTGACCAGAACCGGCGTTGTAGGTAGCCAACGCAAATTGCCACTGGTTGGTGGAATCCATGTAGGAATAATGCTTGAGATGGGATGATAAAATCTTGGCCCCTTCACGGATATTCACTTCGGGGATATATAATGAGTCGGAGGAGATTTCAGAAAAACGTGGCATCACCTGCATGATACCAACAGCTCCAGCCCAGCTAACAGACGAGGGGTTAAACTTCGACTCCTGCGCGGCAATAGCAGTAAGCATGACCCAGTCCAAGTCGTATTCCTCAGCCACCTCTTGAATCATATTATCATAGGGCGAGATGCTTTCGTAGGGATTGTTCTGATAAGCCGGATTGTAATAGTCTGCTATCTGATTGCCGCTTTCAAAGTACTTGCGTCGTAACACATTCAAAAAAGCAGAACGCTTGGGTTCGCCTTCCTCGTTAAAGCGAAAATGCTTGTATAAAAATTTATTTAGCTGATTCTCCAAGTCTGGCGCATTTCTGCGCACTGCCCAGGCAATCGTATCACTTTCGGCGATCACAGGTCCCTGCACCAGTTCTTCCATGTATTTGCTGGCTGCTTTGAACATGTTGTTATCAGCAACCGTGGCTTCATACTCGCCTTTGGCTACCTGGAATAAAGCAGACTCAGTATCCATATCATCAGGAATGATGCTGAGCTTTATGGGGTATCCCTGTTCTTCCAATTCCTGCAGGCGTACAAAATAGGAGCTGTTCCGGCGAACACTAATTTGAATATTTCTTAAATCGGCAACATTTTCGGGTTTAAAACCGAGCTCTTCTGAAACCACCACCATTTGATTTACAATATTGTAGGGCCGGGTAAATTCAACAACTTCTTTTCGCTCGGGGGTGATGGTATAATTTGCAGCAATGATGTCTCCCCGTCCACTATTCAACAAGTCATACGGACTTTCTTCGGGTCCCGGGATGATTACTTCCAAAGCCAAATCATTCTCTTGAGTAAACTTCTTGAGCAATTCATACTCAAAGCCTACTTGTAATCCTTTGTACAAAAAGTAAGAGCCTGTACTATAGCTGGTAATCATGCGCAGAACACCGTTGTTTTTTATGGTGCTCCAATCTCTGTCAACGGGTTCAGTAACCGTTACAGGCAATGAGGTGGGTACCGGAGATTTCTTTTCCGGTGTATCGGAAGAACAACTGGCCAACATCAACAGACCGCATCCGCCCAAAAGCAGATACTTCGTCATTCCTCCTATGTTATTTCTACTTGACTGCATGCAAAGATTTTGGGTTCAAAATCAAAAAAGCAACGTATAATGATTGTACAAACTCAGCTGTCACCAACAAATTATAGCGTTTATTATAACAAATACTGCTATTCATTATGAATAATTATTGCCACACCCCTTAACGAAAACTTTTTCCAAAAGATTCGCACATTTAATTATCTAAAATATTTTCAGATATTTATAAAAACCGAAAGCCCTAATTAATTACTTATCAGAAGATATAGATTTTTTCTTCCAGGTGAGCATCACCCCGCATAAAGTTACAAAAATAGCTATAAAGGATAGCACCGGAGGTAGCTCGTCGAGAATAAAAAAGGCTAGTATCGTAGCAAAAACCGGTTCGGTTAAAATAAGGGTTGAAAGCAATGTTGCTGAGACGTACTTCACTGCATAGTTCAGTGAACCGTGGCCCATCAACTGCGGGCCTACCGAAAGTGCCAACCCTACCCAAAGCACCCTGACATCAATACTTTCCGGTACGCCTTCAATAACCAGCAATATAACCACACAGGTAGCAGCCGCATAGCCGTAAACCGGGAACACATATCCCAACCAAGACCTGTTCTGACGTACTTTGCGGCCAATCAAAAAGTAAACAGCGAAAATAGCCGCCGCTGCAAAAGCCATACTATTCCCCAACAACGGGTTCTCGAAAATAGCCTCGGCATTATAATCGGAGATTCCCAATAGTACCGAACCTCCAAATGCAACAAAAACGCCCCACCAAACGGTGACGGGGAATTTCATTTTGTACAGGATACGCTCTGCCACAATAAGCATGATGGGATGGATAGTAACCAATACTGAGGCAGAAGCTACCGAGGTATAGAAAAGCGAGCTGGTCCATAGTGTGAAATGCAACCCAAGAGCGATTCCTGCAAGCACCATCCATTTACTGTCATTGCCCACCGGTTTTAAATCGTACTGCTTGCTCTGCTTTTTATAGAGGTAAAAGGGCACCAGCATCAAAAAAGCCCCCACCGTACGGATGGTAACCAGTAATAAAGCTGAATAATCGGTTGCAAACTTTACCAGCACCGGGGCAAAGCCAAACGTAATGAGCCCCAGTACCAGGATACCATATACTTTTAATTTGGAATAGCTTTGCTCCAAAGCAAATTACCTGATGCGATCCATCGACCGAACCAGTTCCTCATCTTTACGGATATTACGTAGTGCCAGAATTTGAAAAATCAGTCCTAAGAGTACCAATCCTGTACCCAGAGCTTCATCCCATAAGTAGGTACCAATACCGCCCATAGACAACATCACACCCGCACAAAAGCCAAGGGCAATAACCTGCATCAAGCCAGACCGTTTGACCCAGCTCATTTGGTTCTTCCGGTTCTCATATAGAAAAATAGCTAATATGTTTATAGCCATGGGAATCAACAGGGAAATGGCCAGTCCGTAACCAATCCATTGCTGAGGATCGGCCATGGCTTTATCATAAATTGGAGTAAAATAGGCAGAGAGATTGAGAAGAGTAGCTACCGCCAAAAAAACGGTCTGTAATCGTTGTATCACGTAATTATGTTTTGGGTTGATTAGATTTCACCCAAAGATAAAGGTTTTGAAAGAATTAACCATGGCGAGTCCTAACCAATCAAGAGCGTTTCAACCTTAGAACTCGTTATGAAGGTCCTCCTTCGTAATGCATTCCCGGAAGCTCCGGCTTCCCGTGTTTATACATCCACTCAACGTTAACATGAACTTGGTAGCGATACCCCACCAGGAAAACCTATTCAAGGCACAGCCTTGCCGTACTATTACTTTTTAAGTACAACTTCAAAAGATTCATATTGGTGGGAGTAGTTTTTGATACTGATATAAACCTCCGTTTTGGTTTTCCATAAAAAAGGCGCAAGTAAATACCTGCGCCTTTAGAGTTTAATTAAATGTCTCTGCTAATTATTCCCGCTGTCAGGACGCTTCCAGCGAACGGGATCGTCTGGTGTGGGCACGATAGGATCGGGTTGATTTTCGAGTAATCGCAGGGCTTCTTCCACCGCTTTTTCCAGCTGTGGATCATGCCCTTCTATAACTTCCTTGGGTGTCTGCATCACTTCAATATCGGGAGCAATACCAACGCCTTCCACGGCCCATTCGCCATCCAGGTTATAGAAGCCTCCTCGGGGCGCTACAAAATAGCCGCCGTCCACAAAAGGAGGCGTATCCCAGGTTCCAACCAAACCGCCCCAGGTTTGGGTACCTACCAGCGGACCGATTTCCATCTTACGGAACAGGTAAGGCAACAAATCCCCACCAGAACCGGCTCTTTCATTGATAACCATCACTTTGGGGCCCCAGATGCCTGCGCCGGGCGTAGTAAAGGGTTTGCGATCAGCCGCTTTGCTGTTGAAGAAACCATGCAGTTCTCTCGCCATGATGTCTACCATGTAGTCGGCAGCCGAACCACCGCCATTGTTGCGTTCGTCAATCACGGCACCGCGTTTATCCTGTTGTGCAAAATAGTAGCGATTAAAGTAGGTGTATCCGCCCTGACCGGTATTTGGCACCCAAACATAGGCCAGTTTGCCGTCCGACATTTCGTCTACCTTACGGCGGTTGCCTTCTACCCAGTCCCGGCTGCGCAGACCGTATTCATTCGCTATCGGCACTACCGTTACCAATCGGGCACCCTCAGTATTCGGTTCATCATTCACCAATAGTTTTACCTGTCGGTTGACGGTTCCTTCGAAATGCTTGTAGAAGTTATCTTCGGGATTGATCTCTTCCCCGTTTACTTCCAAAATGTAGTCTCCTTCCTGCACATCAATACCAGGACCAGAAAGCGGGGCTCTTAAATCAGGATTCCAGCTTTCGGCTGTCAAAATCTTGTCGATGCGATAGGCCCCGTTTTGCAGCGTGATATCTGCGCCAAGCAACCCTGCCTGCACATCCTCGAGATCCGGATAATCTCCGCCGCCAACATACGAGTGTCCAACGGCTACTTCACCGCTCATGATATCCAGCACGTAATTCAGATCGGAGCGGTGTTTGGCATGTTTCACCCAGGGCGCATACCAGTCGTACACATCTTGCCAAGGGGCACCGTGCATGTTATCCACGTACAGGAAGTCGCGCATGAAGCGCCAGCCATCGTTATAAATCTGCATAAATTCTTCCTGCGGATTCACCTTCACTTTCACCCCTGAAATATCGATGGCGCCATCACCGGGATTTTTCTGTCCGGTGCCGGTATCCAAAATCCCCCAGGTGGTTCCACTTCTATAGAGTAAGCTGCTGCGATCGGCAGAAACCACGGCCTCGTTCACACCTGACAAAAACAAACTGCCTTCCCGTTTTTCCAGGTCATATTTGTGCAATTTGGTTCCTTCATTGGGAACTTCTTCCATGTAGAATACACTGCCATCCGGGCCGGGCAGTAACCCGGTGTAATTGCGTTCCGGGATATCCACGGCCAATGTACGCTCAGAAAGTCCTTCCAGATCGATAGTCACGGAAACGCCTTCATCATCCCCTGCTTTCGTTTCTTCTTTTTCTTCGGATGGGATCTCTTCATCGTCGCTTTTTGGAAGCAAGGGGGAAGGTTCGCCCTCCGCCAGCACCATCATATACAGAGCACGGGTTACCGGCATATTGTACGAACTCATATCCAGCCAACCGGTATTGAGGCCGTAATCGGTACTGGCCAGGAAGTACAAGTATTTGCCGTCATCACTCCAAACCGGGGTAATGGCATCCGACATGCCATCTGTAAGTTGGTGGGTTTTACCGGTCCCGATATTATGCACATGCACAGCTTTAAACTGGTTATCCAGCAGTTTCACATAGGCAATCCACTTGCTATCGGGAGACCATACAGGATTTAGTGTACGGTTGGGATGCGCATAACTGTCCGTATCCACTTTCTCTGCTTCGCCAGATTCTACATTCACATACCAGAGATTGTAATCGGTATCGGTATAGGCAATGTGCTTGCCATCCGGCGACCAATCCGGGCGGAAGTAAAAGGTTGGATTGGGTAATGAAATAGATTTCGGCTCTTCCAGCCCAAACTGATCAGATATCACCAACTGGTACTCACCGCTGGCATCCGAGAACCAGGCCACTTTATCTCCTTTGGGAGACCAAATCGGATATCGCTCGGCACTGGCTGAAGAGTTGCTCAGGTTTCTCCAAGTACCATTTTCTTTAGGTACGGTGATGATTTCACCCCGGTATTGGAAAATAGCACGCTTGCCGGTCGGTGAAAGCTGGGCGTTGTCCAGGTTATAGGCACTGGGTTCTTCCCAACGCGGACGCCCATAGCTCATATCGCCGGCTACATGAATCTCAAGCTGATTGGTCTCGCCGTTCTCGGGATTAAGCAAATGCAGGTAACCGCCCTGCTCGTACACAATCATTCCAAAACCGGCATCGATGGATTTAGCATCAAAGTCTGAATGAAAGGTCCACTGTTTCTCTTCGCCGGTTTCGATGTTGTAAGACCATACATTGTTGGCAAAATCCCGCTCGGAAAGATAGAATACTTCATCATCTCCCAACCAAACGGGATCGGTGTGGCGCTCGTTGTCGGTACGGGGCGTTTGTACCAAATCAAAGCTTTCCAGGTTTACAATCCAGATGGGCTGTGCCTGTCCGCCCCGGTAATTTCTCCATTCCGGATCCCAAAAGGTAATGGGATTGTAAGCGATGTACTGGCCGTCTTCGGATACTTCACCGGTTGCCGCACGCGGAATGGGCAGCACTTCCGGCGTCCCTCCTTCGGTGCTCACTTTCCAAATGCGATTGAGCTGGGTGGGATGGCCATCACGGGAAGAACGGAACAGAATTTCGCCTTCTGGTGTCCAGCCGGTCACGATGTCATCGCCCGGATGCCAGGTAAGGCGCTTTGGTGAGCCGCCTTCGGCCGGGATAACATAGACATCCTCGTTGCCGGAATATTCGCCGGTAAAAGCAATCATGCTTCCATCCGGGGAATAATGCGGATAGGATTCTCCCCCAATGTTGCTGGTAAGGCGGATGGCATCTCCGCCATTTTTGTCGACTTGCCACAAATCGTTGGCATGAACGAAGACAATGTGGGTTTCAGAAATGGTGGGTTCGCGTAATAACTGCGTTCCTTGTGCAAAAACGCTGACTGAACCGGTTATAAAGATGAGTGAAGTGAGTAAGACTCCAAATAGATGTTTCATAATCCCGATGATTTAGTTAGAAATGCGTTGGGAATATAAAGAATCAGTAAGGATGATATGCGGCTGTTGATGAATCTTTACAAGGTGAGTAGTGCTCCTGTTTCTCACTCCGTGTCGGGAGGTAAAACCTCCCATCGCTGTTGCTTTTCAAGTACAACTTGAAAAGATCTTTAATAATGTATTTAAGGCCGTAGCTCCATCATTCGGCTCAGCCGGACTGCCCTCCCTGAAAAATCAGCAAGCTGATTTTCCGGTCCCTCCCGAAGGGACACAGAATTCTTCCCCTTACAAAAATCGGTTCATTCAACCCGAATTTATTCTTAGCAAAGAACCTATCTCTCTTTCGCCTGCTCCGAGCATTCGGAGGAGAGAGACAGAAATTGGCTCGCCATATTTCATAGAGAGGGAAGCCAGGAGCAACTTTCTTTCATTAAACTGCTAAATGCCTATCGGATGATATAGCTATTCTTTTCCATTACCCGGAATAAACCTGAAGTGGCAACACAGCGGCTATATGATTAAAATCTTTATCGCGGAGCAAAAGTTCTACCTCATTTTCTATGCACCAGGTTCCAATAAGCATGTCCACCGTTTTGCGTACAGTTACCCCTTTGGAACGAAGAAATCTAAAGTTTGAAGCAGCCTTTACTGCCAGATCCTTCCCTCCCAGACGTACACAATCCAGGGGATCCAATGCCTTTTTCGCTTGTTCAAAATCCTTGTCGCTGGCAAAGCCCTGTAAAATTTCGGTAAGAATAATATCTCCAATCAGAACTGTTTCTTCCAATAAGCATTGATCCAGATACTCCGTTTGAGCACTTTCTACCCCATTGAAGTAATCAACCCAAACACTGGTATCTACCAAAATCATGGTTGATCCGACCGCATTTTGTCCAGATCACCGCTCCAGTTCAGTTTTCCTCGTAGGTTCCGGATATTCTCTTGCTTCTTGCGTTGTACCAGTAGCTTTAAGCCGGCCTCAACTGCATCTTTCTTGGTTTTTAACTGGCTGACTTTTAAAGCTTCATCCATCAAATCATAGTCAATAACTACATTGGTTCTCATAACGATCGAGCTTTATTAATGTGTATTATTTTTCAATCTATACACAAAACCTTTGAAATGCTATTTTATTTTTTGATGGGATTGTGTTTTGGACTACCCTCCCTGAGGGACACAAGTTTTTAGGCTATTTCAAGCAAATTCTACTCTATCTCATTTTCGGGAGGTTTAACCTCTCATCTCTGTTGCTTTTCAAGTACAACTTGAAAAGATCTTAAAACTTTATAACTCAAATCCATTTATGGTGTGAACCTATCTCTCTTTCGCCTGCTCCGAGCATTCGGAGGAGAGAGACAGAAATTGGCTCGCCATATTTCAGAGAGAGTGAGGTCAGAGCCCAACATTCCCCTTTAAAAAAATAATAGTGAATACATCATCCACCACCCTCACTTTTACTACTACAGAACTCGTGTATCCGGGAAACAGAATAATGGATTTGAGACTATAGCTCCATCATTCGGCTCAGCTGGAATAAGAAAGAATGCCTTCACAAAAACGAGCCGGGTGATGGAAGCGGGCCAGAGGCTTGTGTTTGTACCCATGTCCCCGATTATATCGACAAAGTAGCAAGCAACTCACACTGCTCTATCTCAGTGTCGGGAGGTGAAACCTCCCATCGCTATTGCTTTTCAAGTACAACTTGAAAAGATTCTGGGAAAAAAGTTTTTACTAAAGAAAAGGGCGCATGCGATGCGCCCTAACTCAATGAGAGGTATTATAAATTTTAAACTACTCGTTCCATCCGCTCTGCGGTGGAATGTATTTTCCAAGCAGTGGTTATTTCTCTACCAAACCGCAGAGATCTTGGTAAGAAAGTTTTTTCGACTCTCCGAGACTTGGCTTTACTGGGAACATCTACCACAAACTTACGACCGTAACCACTATCTGTCATTCCTGAAGGGATTCTTGGACATGTCCCGACTCACTTCAATGTTCCTTGTTGGATGTTCGATATTCAATATTATTTCACTTCTCTACCAATACCCAGCCATCTTCGTCAATCATGCGCTTGGCGTATTTCCACTTCACTTCTTTGGTTTCGCCGGAGCTCATGTTTTGAACGGTCACGTAATCATTACGACCAGGTTCGTCGGCTACCTCAACGGGTTGTGGTTTTGCATTGCCGCCCTGCGGTTTCTGCTGCTGTCCACCATTTTGCTGTCCCTGGCCGGCTTTGAGCCCCATACCGGTAGAATCGGCATGCTGTGTTTCCATAGAGGCAGTATCAAAGCGGGATTTCTGACGCTTGGCCTGCTCCAGCTTGCCGTCTTCAGCTTGTACTTCAGGCACAGCCTTCCAGATCAGCGATATAGATTCCTGGTTGATATCATCCAACAGCATCTTGAACATGTCAAAAGCTTCTTTCTTGTATTCAAGCAGCGGATCTTTTTGAGCAAACGAACGCAAGCCGATACCTTCTTTAACGGAATCCAGCTCACGCAGGTGTTCCATCCATTTCTGATCAATGATAGATAAAATAGAGCTTTTCTCGAGTGAACGCGCCACTTCGCGACCTTCGTTTTCGAGGGCTTTCTCTACATCAACCACAATCCGCATGCGTCGGATGCCATCGGTAAAAATCACCTGCACCTTCTCGGGACGGTTTTCCGGATTGGCTTCGTTAATGCGCTGCATCACCTGATACAGCGGCTGAGCCATGCGCTCTTCTTTCTTGCGGTACATTTCCAGCGCCTTGTCCACAATCATGTCTTTCAGCTCATCTTCGCGCATGTTAAACCACTTCTCGCGGTCATATTCCACATCCACGGCAAGGTTGCGCAGTACGGTTTCGTGCAATCCTTCATAGTCGCCGGATGCCACATGCTGTTCTACCATGTTTTCAACCAGATCATCCAGCATATCCAGGATGTCGGTACGCAGTTGCTCGCCCGATAGCGCGTGCTTGCGGCGGGCATAAATTACATTACGCTGGTTGTTCAGTACATCATCATACTCCAGTTGCCGCTTACGGATGCTAAAGTTGTTTTGCTCTACTTTGCTCTGTGCACGTTCCAGTGATTTGGTAATCCATGGATGGGTAATAACCTCACCTTCTTCAAAGCTGAGTTTGTCCATCACATTGGCCACGCGATCACTCATAAACATCGCCATGAGGTCATCTTCCAACGATACATAGAATTGCGTTTCGCCGGGATCACCCTGACGACCGGCACGACCACGCAGCTGCAAGTCAATACGCCGGGATTCGTGACGCTCAGTACCCAGAATAGCCAGGCCGCCTTTTTCTTTCACGCCCTTGGCCAGCTTAATATCGGTACCACGACCGGCCATATTGGTAGCCACCGTTACGGCACCGATCTCACCGGCCTGCTTTACAATTTCACTCTCACGGGCATGTTGCTTCGCGTTCAGTACGTTATGTGAAATACCAGCCCGTTTCAGCATACGGCTCACGGTTTCCGATACGTCTACACTCGTTGTTCCCACCAGCACCGGCTGTCCTTTATCGTGATATTCCTGAATTTTCTGGATAGCTGCGTTGAATTTCTCACGCTTGGTTTTGAAGACTAAATCTTCTTTATCATCCCGGGCAATCGGTTTGTTTGTAGGGATAACCACCACGTCCAATTCATAAATCTCGTTAAATTCACCCTCTTCCGTTTCAGCCGTACCGGTCATACCAGCCAGCTTGTTGTACATACGGAAGTAATTCTGCAAGGTGATGGTAGCATAGGTCTGCGTAGAGGCTTCTACTTTCACCTGCTCTTTGGCCTCAATAGCCTGGTGGAGTCCGTCAGAATAGCGGCGCCCGGAAAGCACACGACCGGTGTGCTCATCCACAATGTTTACCTTGCCGTCCTGAACAATGTATTCTTCCTCTCGCTCAAAATTGGTATAAGCCTTCAGCAGCTGGTTTACGGTGTGGATACGGTCGCCACGCTCGGCAAACAGTCGGTGCAATTCATTAAACTTGCGCTCGCGCTCCTGCCGGATCTCCTGCTTGGCCTCTTCAATTTTTTCTTCTTTATACTCTTCGCTGTATTCGTCGTTATTCTTGATTTCCTCCAGTGTCTTCTCTTCGAGTTTCTCCACTTCTTTCTCAATCTGAGCCGTCTCCTCACCCAAATCAGGAATCACAAAAAACTCTTCGTCTTCACCTTTTTTAGTGATGAATTCCCGGCCCTTCTCAGTCATTTCAATGGAATTCATCTTAGGATCTACCGCATAGAACAAATACTCATCCACGATGGGCATGTTCTTGGCGTTATCCTGCAGATAGAAATTCTCAGTCTTCTGAATCAGTTTCTGGATCTTGGGATCCTGCTGCAGCTTACGCAACTGGGTATTCTTGGGGAAACCACGCACGGCACGGAACAGCGCCAGACCGGCTTTTTCCTCATCGCCCTGATCCAATAATTCTTTACCCTCTTTCACCAGGTTAGCTACCAGTTTCTTTTGGGCATTTACCAGGGATTCAACCCGGGGCTTCATCTCCACATACTTGTCGGATTTGTTATCCTGCGGTACGGGACCGGAAATAATCAGCGGAGTACGAGCCTCATCAATCAGAATAGAATCCACCTCATCAATAATGGTAAAGTGATGATCACGCTGAACCAGTTGTTCCTGCTCAATCACCATGTTATCACGCAGGTAATCGAAGCCAAATTCGTTATTGGTTCCGTAGGTAATGTCAGCCTTGTATGCCTTGCGGCGCTGCTCAGTACTCGGCTTGTAATGGTCGATACAGTCAACGTGCAGCCCGTGGAAGTTGAAGATCGGCTCGTTCCACTCAGCATCACGTTTAGCCAGGTAATCGTTTACGGTAATGATGTGCACGCCTTTGCCGGCCAGTGCATTCAGGTAAGCCGGGAAGATAGCCACCAACGTTTTACCTTCACCGGTTTTCATCTCAGCCACTTTGCCCTGGTGCAATACAATGGCACCAATCAGCTGTACATCGTAAGGAATCATTTCCCAGGTGGTTTCATTACCACCCACTTTCCAGGATTTACCCACAAAACGGCGACACGTATCTTTAAGCACTGCAAAGGCTTCCGGCAGCAACTCGTCGAGCACTTCTTCAATAATGTCCAGTTCTTTTGCTTCCAGCTCATCCAGATATTCCGCCATTTCACGGTGTTCGGCCGGACTTAGACCCTCAATATCATCCAGCTGCTCTTTAATCTCTTTGATCTCAGCTACAGTATCGGCCGTGGCATCTTTAATCTTCTGCCTGAATTCATCGGTCTTGGCTTTCAGCTCTTCATCGCTCAGCTGCTTCATCTCCTCTTCGTAGCTCTTGATTTCATCTACGATGGGCTGAATTTTTTTAATGTCTTTCTCGCTCTTGGAGCCAAAAACTTTGGTAATTACTTTACCGACTTTATCTAATAAATCCATGTAACTCTTTGAATAATATTTTTAGCCTTTCAAAAAACTAATAACAGTTCAAAATTAAACAACTGAATACCTTCAGATTAGCTGACGCATAAGCCAACTCATAGTAAAAACTTTTTGAAAGACAAATTAGTGTGGTTGAAGTTAACCTTATATTGGGGGCTGTTCAACTGTTAACAATGCTAAAGATTACAAATATCCTGCCACTTTCCTCTCTGGCAGTAAAAGAGGGTAAAAAACAGACAGCTTGGCGGGGAGGAGTGCGGGTTGCGTGCTTCATGTTGCGGGTTTTGAGCACGGAAAAGCATCTGTGCCCTTGTCTCCAAAACCCAGCCCCTGTCCCCTCCCTACTGCGGCTGCGCCTTGCATGGGAGGGGGACTCCCATAGAAGCTCAATGCTTGCTGTTTTTAATTATCTGCAAGATGAACGTGCCCAAAGGAGTTGTTGCACTAACCGAGCTACATGCTAACCAACGAGTCCTCTTTCCCTTGATGCATACGGTATGCGCAAGCAAAACTGGAGCCATTACTACCTTAGTTTAAAAAACACAAAACTTAACCATCAAGTGCATTAGGGAAAGAGACAGAGATAGGGTCCTGTAGCCAAGGGACAAAACTCCCAAAACAAAAACCCTCCAAGGGTTTTAAACCCTTGGAGGGTTGTATAACGTTAACAACTAATAGCTAATTTCTACTTCACCAAAGTCATTCTTCCGGACACCACCTTATTTCCGGCCTGCAGGCGGTACAGGTAGATGCCGCTGGATAGCTGACTTGCATCAAAAGAGACGCTATGGGAGCCTGCTGACTGGGATTGATTGACCAACTCGGCAACCTGACGCCCCAGCATATCATACACCACCAGCGAGACCTGGCTGCGTTCGGGCAAACTGTAACTGATCTCAGTAACCGGGTTAAAGGGATTCGGATAATTGGAGAGACTTAGCTCTTCGGGACTTTGCTCCACTTCTTCAGAATCTTCGTAATCAGAAAGCCGTGCAATTTTAAAGCTGTAGGCCTCGGCCAGACTACCGGCTTGTTGGGAAAGGGAAGATTCGGGATAACGCCGTTGCAGTTCAGCCAAATAATGGCCGCCTGCCCTGGCATCTTTGTTCACCAAGCTATAAATGTAACCAAGACCGAACAGCGCCTGCTGGTGAAGCATCGGATCGTCGGCAAAGATTTTGCGAAGAATTTGATAATTGGCAATCGCCTGCTTGTAGTTACCCTCATCCATCAGGAACAGGTTCTCCAGTTCTAAGGTCGTGGCATACAGGCGGCTTTTTTTAGACAGTCCGGGACGGATTTCCTTATTAAGGTATTCTATAAATCCGGGCTTGCCGCTGGCTCGCCAGCACGCAGCTTTGGTAGTGAGAAGAGCTCGCTGGTTGCCTTCATTAGATTGTCGACTTAAAAACTCGCTTACCTGTTGGTAGGTTTCTTCACAGCTTTGCGCTTTGGGAGCACCAGAGGATTGGCCTCCGGTTTTTTGAGCCATTTTTGCCGGTGAATAATACGGAGTATAATTAGTAGATGACTGTGGCAGGTAGGTAATTTGGGCCCCATTTGTAGCGTAAAAATAACCAGAGGTTGCGTTAGACCAAAAGTTAGGGGAAGCATAAACGGTAGCATCGTATTTTGCCCGTACCAGGTAATCAGTACTGCCTGAGCTGGGAAGAATATCATTGTGTTGGGCCACCACAGTAACCGGACTTTCAACATGTATAGCAGTCGTAAAAATAGAATTTAGAAAATTGCCTGAAATGTTTTGCACCGCACTACCATTAAGCAAATATAGCCCATAATTTGCATTAATGATTTCATTGCCAGTAATACTTGCTGTAGAACCCAAACCAAAAAAAGCAGAGTTGGAACTGTCAAATATAAAGTTGTCCTCAACAGTTGGAGATGAATAGTAACTGGCGATACCATGGGTGCTGTTATTCAGTATCCTGTTATCTATAATTTCCGCACCTGAACCCACACCGCTGTTTACCCACACGCCGGTGGAGTTATCCTTGATGGTATTGTCTTCAATAAGTGGCGTGGTATTACCGTTTAACTCGATGCCCCGGCTGGCATTTTTGATGACGGAGCCGGTAATTTGGCCGTCCGAGCCGCTGTTAAACACCAGACCCTCCCCGTCTAAGGTGAGGCCATTAGCCATAAGTTCCCCGCCATTTTCCATGATTACTTCTACATCCTTCAGGGTGGTAACTGAATTAAAGGTTAAATCTCCTGATGAAACAATGGAGGAACCCGAAGAACCATTTACAGTGCCGTCTATATTTAATGATCCATTACTGTTTATCTCTATTTTGGAGTTTTGGCCTAAAAATACTTCAGCATCATCCAGGTTTACCGAGCCGGTATAGGTTAGGGTTACGTTGTCTGCAACATAAATTTTACTTCCGCTTGGATAGGTGTAGCTGCCTATAGTTTGGTTGGAGGAGTAAAAATAGCCGGGTTGGGTTATGTTAACTTTATAATCATCATCAATCATCCAAAACTGTCCAGACTTTTTCAGTCGAGCAAACCCAAAATCTTTGTTAGCTGCTAAACTGAATTCTACGTCTTCAATTTCAAAATTAATTACTTGAGGAGTGTAACTGCCCATTGATGCATACTTAAAACCACTTCTCACAATCAATATATCTTTTGTATTACTATCAATGTCCCATGTATACATTTGTTCAATTTTTTCTTGATTTGACGTCAAGTGCCTCTCGGGTACACTTGTCAAATTAGGGCTTGATAAAAGCGTAGATTCGCTGACACCAGTTATGGGCTTAATGAATGCAATATTTGTTGAGGCATAATCATAAAGAGTTGCGTCTGAAAGATCCTGAGAGTATACATTCAATCTTTTTATATCAATTTCAGGACTATTTCTTTCTCGGGCTTCATCTGCATAGAAAGTAGCATTAGCAGGAGTGCTTGTTGCTACTAATCCTTCTACATTATCTGGATATAGAAATAAATGTTTATCAGACTCTCCATCTATTTTAGTCCACAAAGCAAAATTTGAATTTTCAAGATTCTTTGGCAAAAGATTAGTATTACCATGATACAAATTCATAAAGAAAGCCGGCTCATTCCATTTATTTGTATAAGCCATGCTAATGTCAATTAAATAGGGATCATCTGAATCTTTTATAAATATTACTCTTCTTCTATTCTCTGCATAATCTGTTGCAGGTTCAGCAGCTATATTTATTCCTTCTAAATAAATTTTACCATAAGCAACTTCTATATTTTCAGGGCTTTGATTATCATAGTATAACTCTCTCACACTTTGATGATCTGATGTTACCCTCGGTAGTGTACCTTGCCTCTCAGGATGGTCAATCCCCCCAAGAAGATCTGCATCTGGATTTGGTAATATATCATTCATATCTACCCAAGGAGAGTATGCTACCATTACATTATGATCTCTATAATTATTCCAGCTTGAGCGGTTATAATCATTGCCAGTTATAACATTTATAATACCTCCATTACCGTCAGCTTGATCATACCCGGAATCAATCAAATACGAATGTTCATCTACTGAATATAGTAATTGGAGTTGATCCGGTTGTTCATGTCCTTCACCTCGGACTATTGCATCTCCAACCTCTCCATTTAAATAAAGTGCTCTCTTCCTAAATTATCTTTATACCTGAAAACAATCTCATGTTTTCCGGTTTGAGAAGGAATTCCAGGGGTAGTATTTCCCCATATTTCATCTGGAGCAGTTTTTGATAACGTCCGGGGAATAGCCAATTCAAAAACTCTCATATTAGAGTTTAACCCTATTCCTTCATCCGAAGGCCGAATTTCAGCCGCAATATGAGAAAACCGTTTTCCAATTTCTTCATCCCCATAATCAGAACTCCACCTTAAAAAACTGGAAGCGGCTATTGTAGATTTATTCCCATCATCAATAGGAGCTGTAAAACCACCAGGCTCATACGTTTGGGCTAACCATATTAGTGGCTTTCTTGCCATCGAATTACTTGAATGAAAAGGATCTATATAAGTAAAATTTGTTGATATATTATTAATCCTTTTAGCATGCCAAAGTGAGACAACATTCCTCAATGCAAACCTAAAATAATATTGCCCTTCTGCCCAAAACCGTTCACCATCTGCGGTTTGATATCCCCAGTAATAATTACTATTTGTACCAGCAGACTTACTTGTCTTTTTTAGTGCTTCTTCTATTAACTCATCAACATCAATATTTGGTAATAGACCAATAAATTCAATTGGATGTTGTAGAACCAAACTCGAATATGCAATTGAAGAATATATTATAAGCGGACGGTTTCCCGGCTCAGCTTCATCAGTAGTAACCCCCAATGCTCCGTCTTTTAGGTGATCATACATTTTATCCAGACTTTCTTTAACGAGAGACATTAATTGTGCTTTTTGGCTGGAATTTAAAAAGTAGGAGTAACTATAGTTCCAGGATGATAGATTCTCATAGTGTTTATATGCGTTTTCCAAGGCCAGATATAAATCAATAGCCTTTGCTGTATTCATAATTGATCGTTGCCGGTGTACTTGATCTTTACACGTCATGCCAAATACTCCATAGCTGAGCATCCGTATAAAAGCCGTTTTTAAATTACTCATGGCTTGGGTGGGTGACGGTAAAGCAGCCGCTCCGTTTGGCGGGTTTTGAACGTTTATGCCTTCTTTATCAGCCACATAAGAGATTAGGGCTACAAAGGCTAAGTTTTGTAGCATTCGAGAATTTTCATCTACTTTATCCCTGTCAAAAGAACAGTCATTACTTACACTTGGGTCTACCACCAATGATAATTTTGCATCATCTACAACATCCTCAAACAAATCTCTGATCAATTTTATATCATTCGGATTGCTGCTGTAGTAAATTTTATTGATAATAGATTCAATACTGTACCCGAAATTATCATTGGATGATTTAAAGCCGTTAAACGTTAAGCTTGGATGCTGATCTACATATGCCCGGGACTGGCTATCCGCAAAACGATAGTTGACCATGTCCATGGTTTCACTAAGCGTTATTTGTGCGTTAGCTGTACCACCAAATAGTATCATAAAGAATGTTATTAACTTTATTGCTTTCATAGTAATTTCCCCGTTAGTTCGTAATTGTAAGTTTAAAATCATCTCTTTCAAGTTTTTCGCAGTCATCTGTTGCAATTATCGTTCCCTCAAAAGTCCCTGTTTCTTCTAATATTACTAATGCTTCTTTCCCCAATTCAGGATTTCTATTTTTATATCTTTGCGTAATCCTAGCCGTACCACCAAAACTAAAAATCATTCCTTTTCCGGCTGTATGCCTAAATACTGAATCATTACTCCCAGAAAGATCTATGAACAAAGTGTCCTGGCTTAGGGCTACTGTGGTATCTGGTATGGGATTGATGAGTTTAGGATAACCATCGCAGTCTTCCCGGTCGTTAATTCCACCCAAGCATTGGGTAAATAAAAAAGCAATGAATGTTAGTAATATGAGGTTTAGAATATTTTTCATTGTAATTTCTCCTTTAAAGCAATTCTCAGACATCCCTTCGAAACGGTTTCTGGCCTATCACAAGTGTGGTATCAGGAATTGGGTTCTCTATTAATTATAATTTCTTCTTCGCACTCGGTTTGCACCGTGCAAGAGTTCAATATCACACAGGCTACTGCAAGCGCGGCAAATAAGAAGGGCAATGTTCTCATAATTAGGATCTGTTTCTTCTTTTCGGTTTCTCTATAGTTAAATTTTCGACAGATACTCGAATTCTCTTTTAGCAATTTTTGCTCATTTCTAGATCACCTGTAATACAAAAAAAGAAAGGGATACTTTAAAATCTCTTGATGTATGGCTAATTTCATGCTATAAAACTTCTCTTTACTCTCCCGTTGCATATACAAGAGTAAACCAAACGGCATTTGTTACAAAATTTTTCAAAAAACTTTACCTGACAGATAAAAAGCTTTCAATAATTGCAACACTATGGCAGCATAATGAATGTAGTCTGAGAAGTTGCTACAGGAGTAATAAGCAAGCAGATTATTTTCCGCATTTGGACTTTACCAAACCATCCAGATACTATCCCTCCATTACCGCTCCAATATCGCTCTATTTCCGGAAACATTTTAACTGGAGTTGTACTGGACTTATACTGGAGGGGTACTGGAGTTGTATTGTGGCGGTGATTAGTAAATCAACAGCCATAATTATTCCTTTGGCAACTAAACCCAGAATTTTGTACTGAAGGCTTAGCCTTCTCTTGCTTTTTCTTTTGAAGTGCAACTTCGAAAGATCTTTAGTGAACCTCGGGTAGAGTCAGGATGAGACCCTGTAGCCAAGGGCAAAAAGCTCCAAAACTAAAAAACCCTCCAAGGGTTTAAAATCCTTGGAGGGTTGGCTTAATTAATAGTCAATTAATAAATCGTTACTGTCCTTGCGCCACGCCAATTACGCCACAGGCAAGGCGACTTCCGGCTGCTCCGGTAGGCTGAGAAGTCAGATCATCTTCACCGGCATGAATAATCAATCCCCGACCCAGAATTTGACTCATGTCAATAACAGAATCGGTGTAATCAATAGTGGCTTCGCCGTTTTCGTTGGCTTCCAGGTTCCCGAGGTCGCCCATGTGTCGGCTGCTATCGGTTGGAGCGGCGTGGTCGTTTCCTGCGGGATTAAAATGTCCGCCCGCGCTGGTCCCGTCATCCGCACTGCAATCGCCATATTGGTGGATATGAAATCCGTGCATTCCTGGCTCTAATCCAGCGAAATTTCCTTGCACTTGCACACCATCGTTAGCTTTGGTGAACGTTACAGTTCCGCTTACGCCACTTTCGCCTACCGCCATCACGGTGGCAGTGAGTTCATCAAAATCGTGCTCGCTTACGGTTTTCACCACTTCTTTTTCTACGGTTTGCGTTTCGGTACATCCCACGGCAAATAATGCGGCTGCAAAAACAAAAGTCAAAAATCTCATAGCTGATAATTTGGTTTGGTTAATATTTGTCCCTGAAACACTAAAACCCTGTGCTTCATTCATTTATAATAGAATGACGTAAACTACGAAATGTTTCCAACCGGTTTGTTAAATCCTCAAAAAGTTGGGGCTTCTTTTTCTTTAATGTTTGGGTTGAACCGAGACGGAATACCTCTTTAGCCCTGATGAACGCCGGGGCCGAAATCACACTCACCCCAAAATAAGCCGCCAGCCAGCTGCCCTCTACGCCCGCCAGGGCCAGTATGCCGCACATCACCAAATAAAAAAGCGGTAGAAGTAACACGCCAGTCAAAAATTTAATGGACGCATCGAAGGCGTGATCTTTAATCACCTTGGTCGTGAGATGCCGCACCGCCTGATAGGGAATAGCATTATTCGCCAGCGAAAAACCATACACCGGCAGCATTAGTGCATCTTTCCAGCTAAATGACTGGGGATGAGCCAATGCCCGTAAATCAACATCGTGTTTCTCGGCAAGCTCCGTTAGCGCTTTGGCCTCCTCCTTCAACGCCTCCGTAATATGCGGGCGCGTTTGCTTGATTCGTTTATTGGAAGTTGCCGGGTCGGTCAGTACGGCATCATCCGGTTCCAAAACTTCCCACAGCAACTTTTGCACCGGGTACGTATCCAGGTTAGGCGCATGAAATACCAGCTTTTTCATAGCTTTAGATACCTCCGCTTTCATACGATCGGTGGCGGCTTTCTCGTCTTCTTTAAACTCGGCGTGGTATTTTTTTACGGGGATGGGCTTTCCGTAACACACATGTGCAATGTTACGGGGTTCGCGATGGGCAGTATAATTCAAGCCTACTGGTACAATCTGTAAATCCAACTCCCAATCGTAATATTCTTCTCCCCCAAACGCCAGGCGGGTAAAGCCTTTGCTAAGCGGACGAATACGCCGTTTAAGATTGTGATTAGCCTCCGGAAAAATCAGCACAGCATCGTTACGGCCATAGTAGCGGAAGCACTCCTCAAAAATGGCGTTGTTCTTTTGTATGGAACTGAAGCCATCGCGCACGCGGTATACCGGTAGCATATTCAGCGTACCCAAAAACCACCCCTGCAGGGGTGGACGAAACGCCTCGGCCCTGGTTAAAAAATAGATAAAAGGCCGCACCGTACACACCACCAGCAACGCATCCATAAACGAATTCTGATGGTTGGGCACAAAAAGGATGGGCTTATTTTTGGGGAAATACTCCCGTCCGGTCACTTTTAGTTTTTTGTAATAAAGACGCAGCGCGCCCCCCACAATGGGATACCGAAACAGCTGATACCACAAATAATTTTTACGCATTACTGAACACGCGGTGTAAAGTTGATTTTCCGACCGACCAATACCATCCGATAGTGAGCCCGGCTACGATATGCCAGATGCCCCACCAGGCAGCCACCAAGGCCATGCCTCCGAGGCCGTCAAAGAAATTAAAAATCAGCAGCAATCCTAATCCTGAGTTTTGAATGCCGGTTTCTATGGCAATAGATTTTCGGTCTTTGCGTGGAAGTTTAAAAAGGTAGCCCATGCCGTAGCCGCTCATCAGCGCAAAAGCATTGTGGAAAAAGACGAGCACTATCACCAAATGGACGTAATTGATAAAATTGTCGAAATTCATGCTGAAGGCCACGAGCACAAATCCCGCAAAAAACAGGATACCAAAATTTTTGATATAGGGAGAAATAGTTTGGGCAAGTTCATCTTTAAAATAACGGAAACTCATCCCCAAAACTAACGGGATACCGAGGATAAGCACGATGATGCGAAACACCTCAAACAGGTCAAGATGAATTTCGGTGAGAATGGCGTTTGTGGGCCCATACATACTGGCCCAAAAGGTGAAGTTGAAGGGCGTCATCACAATAGAAAGTAAGGTAGCAAAGGCCGTCATACTTACAGACAGGGCCGCATTGCCACGAGCAAGCAGCGAAAAGAAATTAGAGATGTTGCCCCCGGGGCAGGCTGCTATCATCATCATTCCCAACGCAAAACTGGGGTGGGGTTCCAAAATTATCACCATCAGCCAGGTGATAAAAGGAAGCACCAGAAACTGGCAGGCCAGCCCCACCAGTGTGCCTTTGGGGTTTTTGGCTACTTTCTTAAAATCGTTTATGGTAAGCTCCAGGGCTACTCCAAACATAATGACGGCTAAAGACACGTTCATCACGTGCAGGCCGCCACTATCCAGGTTGAGCCGAAGCGCATCTATCGATTCGTTCATGTATAACGTTCTACCTCGTAAGTTCTGAAAGCCGCCAACAACCCTGCCCTTCACTCATTAATAAGTTGATAAGCTGCGATTTTAACTGGGGTGTGCTGGCTATAACCCAAGGATACAAAACTTTTGGGATGTTTGGAGCAGGAAATAATTGGTCGGTTATATCATCGTTTAGCGGAATAGAAGCTATTCACATTTAGCATTCTTAGCTTCAAAATCCTACATTCTTTTAGATTTAAAAACCTTTTAAGCACAGACTTCCTATGAGCACCATTTCTCCTTTTCACCTCGCTTTTCCCGTCAAAGATCTTGAAGAAACCTATGCCTTTTACCATGACCTGCTGGGCTGCGAAACCGGTCGCAGTTCCGACAGCTGGATCGATTTCAATATGTGGGGCCACCAGGTAGTGGCGCACCTAAGTCCGGATGAAGCCAAAGAATCCGCCATGAATGCCGTGGACGGCCACGGCGTACCGGTCCGTCATTTTGGGGTGATACTTGAAATGGACGAATGGAACAAACTGGCCGAAAAGCTGAAAGCCGAAGGCATCGAGTTTGTAATTGAACCCTACACTCGTTTTAAAGGCGAACCCGGCGAGCAGTCTACTATGTTCTTTTTAGACCCAAGTGGAAACGCACTCGAGTTCAAGGCTTTTGCCAATAAAGAGCAAATTTTTGCGAAGTGAGTGATTGTCTTTTTTATTGAAGATTGAAAGATGGAAGATTAAAGATTGTTGCCTCCACACTATAACACTGTCGCACTTTAACACCCTAACACCCCCAAAATGGCCAAGAAAGTAGTAATAGTTGGCGGTGGCTTTGCCGGCATCTCTGCAGCAAAAAAACTCGCTGACACCGACTATGAAGTTGTAATCGTTGATAAATCCAATCACCACCTTTTTCAACCGCTGCTGTACCAAGTGGCAACGGCTGCTCTTTCGCCGGGAGATATTGCCACGCCAATCCGGGCAATATTTTCTAAAAAAGACAACATTCGAGTGTTACTTGGAGAAGTAACAGGGGTGAATAAACAAGAAAACACGTTGTCGTTGAAAGACGGTACTACACTTGATTTTGACTTCCTGGTTTTGGCGCCCGGAGCCCGGTACAACTACTTCGGAAACAAGGACTGGGAGAAACACGCCCCGGGCCTGAAATCTCTCAATGATGCTCTGGACATTCGTGAACGCATCCTGCTTTCCCTGGAAAAAGCGGAACAGATTACGGATCCCCAAAAGCGAAAACCCTATTTAACCTACGTAGTCATTGGTGGCGGACCAACAGGTGTGGAGATGGCCGGCTCGATTGCAGAAATTGCCAAACGCAACATGATGCGCGACTACCGCAATTTCAAAAAAGGTGAAACCCAAATACACCTGGTTGAAGCCGCGCCGGGCATTTTAAATGGCTTTGATGAACCTCTTCCTGAAAAAGGCCATGCCACGCTGGAGAAAATGGGCGTAAATGTGCTGCTGAATTCACCGGTTCAGGAAATCAAAGAAAATGGTGTTCAACTCAGTGACCGCTTTATCGAAACGCCAAATATTATTTGGGCGGCCGGAGTGTCGGCTTCTCCCATGCTGGAAACCCTGAATGCTGAAACGGATCGTGGCGGACGCGTAAAAGTGAATCCTGATTTATCCCTTCCCGATCACTCTAACATTTTTGTGCTTGGGGATGCCGCTTATCTCGAAGATAAAAACGGCAAACCCCTACCCGGACTGGCCCCGGTGGCCATGCAGCAGGGAAGATTCCTTGGCGACCTGTTGCGCAATCCCCAAAAGCTAAAAGAACGACCACCTTTCCATTACACGGATAAAGGCTCTATGGCTACCATTGGCCGGGCCAAAGCCGTTGCCGATGTGCGGGGTTTTAAATTCAGCGGGTTCTTCGCCTGGTTGCTGTGGGGCTTTATCCACATCTTCTTTCTGATTGGCTTCCGAAATCGTTTTAGGGTATTTGCCGAGTGGATGTGGCATTACCTGACGTTTAAACGAGGTGTAAGGTTGATTAAATCGGACGCTAAAGAGGATTGATTACAGATTGCAAATTTCAGATTGGAGATTGGAGATTAAAAATTGAAAGATGGAAAATTGGTGCTCGTTACCAAGCTCTTGCTTGGTAATGCAGTCCGGGAAGCTCCAGCTTCCTTTGTCGGAATGGGGGCAGAGCCTCTATTAGGCATTCCGCAACAGAGGAGTGCAAAGAGTGCATTTCTCTTTGGTGTTTTCAGATATCATTTTCAATATTTGCATCTACCGGTTGATACATGATAACTCTCCCGACCGGTTGAGAGCTTTAGCTCGAAACCAGAGGGATGTACGATAGCTGATTTAAGCGCCTTTGATCTATGCGATTCTGCCAGACTCGATATGCTTGTGCTTTTCCCTCATTCCCCATATTACACGTTGAAGCGAAGTGATATTTACTTACTACGTATTCAGGTATAGGTTTACCGGACGTAAGTTATCATCTCACATCCCCCTGCAAAATCAGCGAGCTGATTTTCCGGTCCCTCTTCAAAGAGGGAATTTTAGTACTCGCTATCAAGCTCTTGCTTCCCATTTTCTCAAAGCCACACAAGTCTGGAGGCTTGTAATGCTTGTGCTTTCCAGTCACCGCTTCGCAGAAGATGAAAAAAACATCCCGACAACTTATAAATCAGAGACTTTAGAAAGAGGATTCAAAATGGATTAAAGATTGGAAAAAAAAATATCGTACGATCTATATTCAAACTTCAAACAACTCAAAAGTGAGATGATCTTGCATGAGTTTAAAATGTTTATCAAAACTACATAAGGTGATTTTTTCAGCAATAACTTGCTGGACTATAATCAGATCAGGAATGCCTACTTTGTTGATTCCATGCTGGAGATTTATCAGCTGATATTCCCTTATAATTTCCCAGTCGATGGAAAGGTGAATTTTTTCAATAGCCAGCAGATCCTGAAAAACTTCTGATTCTTTTTGATGAACCAAGGCGGGCCCTAATTCCGTAAGTATCAGATCGTTGGTGCAAGCTAAACCTTCTTCAATCAGTAGATCAAGTTTCGGCAAACCTCCATTTTTGAAATATTCAATCCAAACCGAACTGTCTATTAGTACTTTATACTTAGACATTACTTCCTGTTGCGTATTGTATCAAGATCAATGTCTAAGTCGATGCTTCCCTTGCGGGTTATGAGGCGTTTTCTCTTAGCTCGATCGATTTGAGCCTGCAGGGCATCTTTAACCAGTTGACTTTTGGTTTTTGAACCGGTTGCCTCCATCGCTTCATCCATAAGTTTTTTGGGGATATCAAGAGTTGTTCTCATAATATATTACATATTGATGCATAGGTTTTTATGCATAATACAAAATTGTCCATTTAAAGTCAGGCAAGGGTAGAATTTCAGATTACCAATTTCATCCCACGCGAGTCTGGAGACTCGCAATGCTTGTACTTTTCAGTCACCGCTTCGCTAAAGACTGAAAAGATCCGGGGTCCTCTTTTTTGTTGCAATTCCAATGTTGAGCTTTGGAGACATCTCACCCACCCCTTAATCCCCTCCAAGGAGGGGAAACTTTTCATTCACTTCCTCACAAGCTGACCTTCCCCTCCCTCGTTCCACACGCTCTGCGTTGGAGCGAATATTATTTGGCTGAGAAATCAATCAAACAAAAAAAGCCCTGCTCAATTAAATGAACAAGGCTTTAATTTTATCAAACAACAACTAACCGATTAGTACCGGTACTGATCTGATTTGTACGGACCCGTAATAGGTACGCCAATATACTCGGCTTGATCTTCGGTCAGGGTATCCAGCTCTACACCAATTTTGGAGAGGTGCAGACGCGCTACTTTCTCATCCAGAGATTTTGGCAGCACATGTACACCGGGCTCAAATTCCTCGGGACGATTCCAAAGGGCAATCTGTGCCAGTGTCTGGTTGGTAAAACTGTTGCTCATCACAAAAGAAGGATGACCGGTTGCATTACCCAGGTTCATCAAGCGGCCTTGGGAAAGCAGTACAATCTGCTTGCCGGAGTCCTTCATGGTAAACAGATCTACCTGAGGCTTAATGTTTTCTTCCTCGGCATTTTTCTTCAGCCAGGCTACGTCAATCTCGTTATCAAAGTGACCAATGTTGCCCACAATGGCTTTGTCTTTCATTTTCTTGAAATGTCGGTCTTTGATGATGTCTTTGTTTCCGGTAGCCGTTACAAATATATCGCCTTCTTCGGCGGCGTCATCCATTTTCTTCACTTCGAATCCATCCATAGCAGCCTGCAGCGCACAGATGGGATCGATTTCAGTCACGATCACGCGGGCACCGGCTCCCCGAAGCGAAGCAGCGGTTCCTTTGCCTACATCACCATAACCACCAACAACGGCTACTTTGCCAGCCATCATTACGTCGGTGGCGCGACGGATAGCATCAGCAGCAGATTCACGGCAGCCATACTTGTTATCAAACTTGGACTTGGTCACAGAGTCGTTCACGTTGATGGCAGGCAGGCTCAGTGTGCCTTTCCGCTCGCGCTCAACCAGGCGAAGAACGCCGGTTGTAGTTTCTTCAGAAATTCCGTTGATGCCTTCCACCAATTCAGGGTACTCATCAAGCACCATGTTGGTGAGGTCGCCGCCGTCATCCAAAATCATATTAAGAGGCTGTCCATCCGGGAAGAACAGGGTTTGTTCGATGGCCCAGTTGAATTCCTCTTCGCTCATTCCTTTCCAGGCATACACGGGCACGCCGGCTTCAGCCATAGCTGCAGCGGCATGATCCTGCGTAGAATAAATGTTACAAGAAGACCATGTTACATCCGCCCCCAGTTCAATCAGGGTTTCAATCAATACGGCGGTTTGGATAGTCATGTGCAGGCAACCGGCAATGCGGGCGCCTTTAAGGGGTTGTTCGTCTTTGTATTCCTCGCGGAGTGCCATCAATCCGGGCATTTCCGCTTCAGCCAGCTCAATTTCCTGGCGTCCCCATTTGGCAAGGGAGATGTCTTTTACTTTATAGGGTAATTTTTCTTCTTTTACTTCTGCCATAGTGCTTATGATGTTTTGTTTTGTTCTATAATTTCTTTCGCTTTGCGATAATCACCTTCCGTTCCAGATGAACCTAACTCCGTTGTAATCAAATAGCCTTCCGGATCTACAAAAACTTTAAAGGGAATACCGAGCTTTATGATTTGATTACCTACATTTTCATTGTCAATGGTGTACACAAAATCGTACTCATTCCCTTCCTTAAAATCTTCCACATCTTCGGGGCTGTCCGAATCATTTAAATTAACGGCTATTACAACAAAATCTTCCGGATATTCATTCTGAAGAGAGTCCATGGCAGGGAACACTTGCAAGCAGGGCCCGCACCAGGTTTCCCAAAAATCAATAAGTACCACTTTTCCTGCAAAGTCTGATACTTGTACCGCATTGCCTTCTAAATCCTGGAATGAAGCTTCACTAATGATTTTATCAATATTCTGCTCTTCTTCACTTAGCTCACGTGGATTTTGACGCGGGGATTCCGAGCAGGCAGAAATCGCCAACATTACAATACAAAGGGATGACAATAAAAATGATTTCATAGGGTATAGTGTGATAGTTTCTTATTACAACTGGTAAAGATACGATTTTTAAACGGGAAACAAGGGACATGATTCTTGATGTGAAACTCAGATTATGAACCAAGCATTCATATACATCTTAAAATTTTTAGGGCTGATGCCTATGCTTGTTTATTAAATATAAATTGACAATAATGGCAAGTGCTACGATTTCCTTAAAAAAAGGGCTACTACTTAAACATAAACTAAAATAAAATGCTATGAGTAAAAGCTACTATCTAAAGTTGCTGGCTATGGTATGTGTGTATCTTGTAAGTACACAAATGACCTTGGCTCAGTTTACAGTAACAGGTACAGTAACGGATGCCTCTACGGGAGAAACCCTGGTAGGTGTTACCGTTTTTAATCCCGCCACCAATACGGGAGCATCCACCGATATCGACGGCAACTACAGCCTCGAATTACCGGAAGGGGAAGCTACCCTCCGTTTTTCTTCTATCGGATATGTAACCCGAAATATTGAAGTAAGCGGCATGGACGGTGAGGATGTAACACTTGATGTAGAAATGCTGCCTGATGTCGCAAATCTTGAAGAGCTGGTTGTAACCGGTTTAGCAAGTACGGTGAAACGCTCAAACCTTGCCAACGCTATTACCACCGTTGACGCGGCTGATTTGGTTGAACGCACCCAGCCCCAAACGCTTGACGGTGCCTTCAAAGGTAAAATCCCGGGCGTCTCCATTCGTTCTCAAAGTGGCGCTCCCGGTGGCGGTATCAATGTACAGATGCGCGGTATCAGCACCCTGGGTGCCGGTTCTTCACAGCCACTCTACATCATTGACGGTGTGTATGTGAATAACGACGCCATTTCAAACTCCCGCTATCTCACTACCGGTGCCAACAGCACGGCTGAAGACAACTCTTCCAACCGCCTGGCTGATATCAACCCGGAAGACATTGAAAGTGTGGAGGTACTGAAAGGTCCTTCTGCTGCAGCCATTTACGGTCAGCGTGCTAATGCCGGTGTGGTTATTATCAACACCAAGCGCGGAACCGCTGGCGGAACTTCGGTTTCTTTCTCCCAAGATGTGGGTTTTAACAGCGCTCTGAATCTTTTAGGAGTACCCTCCTGGAGCGAAGAGAAAATTGATATTCGCTGGTCTGGCGACCGTGCGGAATTAGAAAAAGAGCGGTATAGACAAGCCGTGGCAAACGGGAATATTTACGATTATGAAGAAGAGCTATATGGAAACATCGGGCTCATCAATCAAACCAATATTGGCATTTCCGGCGGTAACCGTACCACTACTTTCTATTTATCAGGTACGGTACGCAGTGAAGATGGTATTATTGAGAATACCGGATTTGACCGGAATTCCGTCCGCCTGAATATTGACCATAGCATTTCAGAGAAAATCCGCGTTGCGTCGCGTTCCAGCTACACACATTCGGATAACCAACGTGGATTCACGGGTAACCAAAATGGTAGTGGTGGATCTATAGGATATGCACTTGCGTATACACCTACTTATGCTCAGCTCTTCCCAGATGCCCAGGGCAACTATCCTGATAATCCATATTTCGCAGACAACATGCTGTCGATCGTAAACAATGCGGTTAATGAGCAGACTGTTCAGCGCTATATACAAGGATTATCTGTTAACGCAGATTTACTGAGCACGGACAACTCCTTACTATCTCTTTCTGTAGATGGTGGTATTGATTACCTCACTTTCGAAAGTATGGTATGGATGCCTACCTACCTGCAACATCAGGTAAGTTCAGCCAACCCCGGTGATGTGGTTCACACCCTGGAAGATAATTTCCAATACAACATCCAAACTGTATTGAGTTTTGCCACTACCGTAAATGCGGGTGGAAATATGCTGGATTTAAATACACAGTTTGGATTCGCCCGCTTTGATCAGCTCCAGAACCGAAATGTTGTTCGCGGACAAGGTTTAGTGGCCGGACAAACGACTATTCCTAACGCCACCATCCAGTCTGTAATCACCCAAAATACGGTGGATGTATATGACCTAAGCTGGTTTGGACAGCAGGAAATTAACTGGGAAGATAAATTGATTGCTACCGTTGGTGGTCGTCTTGACCGTTCTTCATTGAATGCAGATCAGGGGGAATATTATTTTTATCCCAAAGCTTCTCTGGCTATCAACCTGATGAACTTTGATTTCATCGAAACTGATATCTTGAATCAATTGAAACCCCGTATTGCCTATGGTGAAACCGGCGGGCTGGCTAATTTTGGTGCTACCTTCCGTTCCCTTACCGGCGGTAACATTGGCGGATTCCTTGCTACTTACGCCAGTAACCGGAGTATTGACCCCAACCTGAAGCCAGAAAGCGCTCAGGAACTGGAGTTTGGTGTTGATCTTGCGGCTTTTGATAATCGGGTATCGCTGGAAGCTACCTACTACAACAAAGTAGTGGATGATCTGATTCTGGACGAACAAGTTCCAACTTCTTCCGGTATTTCTGTAATTGCTACTAATGCAGCGACCCTCGAAAACAAAGGGATTGAACTTACCCTGAACCTGAACCCGGTTCGGAAATCCAATTTCCTCTGGAACTCAACCGTCCTTTTTTGGAATAACGATTCTGAAATCACCGACCTATCTATTGACGGATTCACTACCGGTGGTTTCGGTACCAGTTTGGGTAACTACCTGATTCAGGAGGGTTATTCTCCTTCTACCATCGTAGGTATACCCGCTATTGAGGGAGACCAGCTTTACACGAAGTATGGAAACGCCCAACCTGATTTTGAAATGTCGTTTTCCAACGAATTCAACATTTATAAGAACTGGGATTTCAGTTTCCTATGGCACTGGAAGAAAGGAGGCGACAACGTGAACCTTTCCATGTATTTGTGGGATGTCGGTGGAACTTCGCCTGACTGGAACAAAGGTATCGAAAGCGGAACGCCTAAAGGTAGAGAGCGTCTTACAAACCCGAACGGCCCTGCAGATTCCTATGTACAGGATGCATCATACCTAAAACTGCGTGAAGTAGGCTTGTACTACACCGTTCCTGCAACTGCCTTGAGTGGTTTATTCGGTAATGCAGTGGAAGGAATCAAACTGGGAGCTTCAGCTAATAACGTATTGCTGTTTAGCGATTACCCAAGTTACGATCCCGAGACTTCGGTATTTGGTACACAAGCCATCAACAGTTCGGTGGAAGTGACCCCATACCCAACCTCTCGCCAGGTTCTTTTCCATGTTAATATTGACTTTTAATCCAGAGGGAATAAATCCATGAAATACTTAAGTAAATTATTTTTAGCAGCACTGCTTATAGCAGGTATTTCGGCGTGCGACTTTCTGGACCCGGAGCCCATCTCCGATCCTAACAACCCGTCGGTTGAAGGGGTCCTGAATAACGCATCCAAAGCACAGCTCCAAAATCTGGTAACAGGACTTGAATTCCGTCACCGAGCTTCTACCGGAGCAAACAACATCATGAGCACTTTCGGGCGCGAAATCTATCCGCTCTTTGGCTCTGACCCACGCTTCATTGAGCAATGGATTGGAACAGCAGCAAGTGCCGATGCAGAAAATGATCCTACATTTTTCGGATCTGCAGGAACATATACCACCCCTTACCGGGCGGTTTTACAGGGTAATGTTCTAATTGAATCAGCCAACAATACCGATGCTATTACCGATCAGGAACGCAACGGGTATCTTGGCTTTGCCAAAACCATTCAGGCTTATCAATACTTGATACCACTCAACACCCAATATTCCAACGGAATCCGGTTTGAAGTGAGTGATATCGAGAATCTGGGACCTTTCCTGGGATATGATGAGGCACTGACAGAAATCAATAACCTTCTGGATGAAGGTCTTTCCGACCTCAATGCAGCAGGCGGAAGTTTTGCTTTCAGCCTCACAACTGGCTTAGAACAGTTCAATACTCCGTCTACCATGGCAGACCTGAACCGTGCTATTGCTGCACGCGTAGCTATTTACCAGGAAGACTGGGATGCGGCTCAGCAAGCGGTTGAAGACGCAGCTCCGTTTTTCGAGCTGGCTGAAGGTGCAGACGTGATGAATAAAGGCGGTTACTTCGTATATGGTGATCCGCCGGATATTTTCAACCCGTTCTATTATGTTCCCAACACTTCATCTACTCAGTTACCGATGGCACACCCATCGCTTATTGATGATGCTGAGGAAGGAGACCTTCGCATAGAGAATAAAATCTTTGTACGCGAGGAAGCTGTAGCACTGCAGGGCTTAAGTTCTCTGTACCAAGACGGCCGTTTTGAAGGAACGGGAGACTCCTTTCCTTTCTTCCGGAATGAAGAACTGATCCTGATTTATGCTGAAGCCCTAGCTCAGCAAAATGATCTTCCTGGCGCCATCGACGCGATCAACACCATTCGAGGCACATGGGGGCTGGACGATTTTGCCAGTACCAGTCAGGCAGAAGTGATCGACCAGATCCTTCACGAACGCCGGTACTCGCTCTGGTTTGAAGGCGGACACCGTTGGGTAGACATGCGCCGGTACGACCGTCTTGACGAACTGCCTCTCGATGGTGGCAAGATATATAACTATATCGAGCGTCCACTGAGCGAACAATAAATTACCAGGCAATTATTTATTGCTGATATTTTAAAAGAGCCTCCAAATCGGGGGCTCTTTTTTTATTTATAAATGATATCTTAAGCGCCATCATGAAGTACGACTTTACTATTGTTGGGGCTGGCATCGTCGGCCTTTCTACGGCTTATAAATTATCCCTTTCATATCCCGAAGCGCAGATCCTGGTGCTGGAAAAAGAAGACCGGGTCGCGGCGCATCAAACCGGAAAAAACTCCGGGGTTATTCATTCGGGCATCTATTACAAACCCGGCAGCTACAAAGCCCGAAACTGCGTAGATGGACGTCACCAGCTGGTAGACTTTTGCAAAAAACATGATGTGGCGGTGGATGTATGCGGTAAGGTTATTGTAGCCACCGACGAAAGTGAATTACCCAAATTAGAAGAAATTTACCAGCGTGGACTCCAAAACGAAATTGAAGGCATTGAGCTAATTGATAAGGAAAGGCTGCACGAACTGGAGCCTCATGTAAACGGCGTTGCAGCCATCCACGTACCCTGTACCGGTATTGTAGATTATGCAGGTATGTGCCGTAAGCTAATGGAGCTGCTGGAAGAAAGAAATGGCAAGGTGCAGTTCAATAGTGCCGTAACCAACATTTCCAATAAAGGAGATGAAGTACATGTGATTGCCGGCAAAAAAACGATTCGCACCCGGTTTTTGGTAAACTGCGCCGGACTCTATTCCGACCATGTGGCTGAATATGCAGGCGTTCATTCACCGGTCAAAATTGTGCCTTTCAAAGGTGAATATTATGAACTTAAGCCTGAAGCAGAATACTTGGTTAAAGACCTCATCTACCCCCTTCCCAATCCCGAATTCCCTTTTCTGGGCGTACACTTTACCCGGATGGCACTAGGCGGTATAGAATGCGGTCCTAATGCGGTTTTTGCCTTCAAACGCGAAGGCTACAGCAAGTTCGCTTTTGATCTGCAGGAAACCACCGAGACTTTTAACTTCCCCGGTTTCTGGCGAATGGCCAAACAACACTGGCGCATGGGCTTGGATGAATACCGCCGTTCTTTTTCTAAAAAAGCCTTCGTAAAAGGACTGCAAAAACTCATTCCTGCCGTGCGGGAACATCACTTACAAGTCTCCCCCTCCGGCATTCGCGCCATGGCGTTACAGCCTAACGGAGAAATCCTGGATGATTTCTATTTCGAAGTCGTAGACCGGCAGATTCATGTACTCAATGCCCCAAGCCCCGCTGCAACGGCTGGCCTTGCTATAGGCGATGAAATTGTAAACCGGGTGAATACGCACTTTGAGGTTTGATTCTTAGATTAAAGATTAAAAGATGGAAGATTGATAAGCCCAGTATTTCGTCCGACCGCTTCGGGAAAAAGTCTAAAACGGCACAACGTTATAGCGGTCTGACGATTTTACTACCTCATATCCCTTCTAAGGCATCAGGAATAAAAAATCATCAGACGGCTACAAGCAGCATTTAGCGTACGAAAAGGAAAGCCAGCCGTCAGATGATGGACGGGGCTAATCTTAAATTTTAAATCTTTAATCTTGAATTATCTTTTCTTCCTTCGCCAGTTCTTCTAAAGGATAAGGCCCGTTAAAGATCGTTTTGATGATGATATCAATATCCATCCACAGCGAATAATTTTGCAGATAGTACAGGGCAAAGCTTTCTACTTCCTCTTCTTGCTGAATGCGGTGACGGCTGATTTGTACCAAACCGGTAATCCCCTTCTCTGTCGGACCTTCCCTCTCCTCTTTGGATTCTGTAATTGGAGCTCCAACCAGGCTCAGCTTGCCTGATAACACATAACCCAGCAATCTCCACCGGTTTTTCCATTTATTTTTGGTGATATCGCTGTATAAATTAAAGCCGTCTACTTGTACCTGCCTTCTATTTCCAAACAATAGTGATGGCCATATCACAACCAAAACAGCAAGGTATATGGGCAGGGCTATTCCGATATCAAATAATCGTTTCAGGCCTCTATTCAGTGGTTTAGAGTATTCAAATTCTACTTCAACCAAAGGGATCGCTTCCAGGTATTCCACATGTGATTTCCCAAGAATGAAATCCATTGAATCGGGGATCAGTTTAAACACCACATCCTTTTTCTGAAGACTGGCAATCTCTTTCAACATCTGTTTATAGCTGATGGAATTCAGGGCAAAGAACACCTGATCGATATTGTAGGCCTTTACCAAATCCTGCAACTGGCTCAAACTTCCCAACCGGCTCTTACCGTTATCTTTACTGCTTACCCCCACGCTGCCCACCACTTCATAGCTCCAGTCGGGCCGGGAATGGATTTTACTAATGATCTCCGAGGTCTGGTCTCCATCCCCCACAATAAGCACGCGCGGACTTCGGATTTTGCCCCGGTTGTATTCTCCGGAACTGCTCCGGTTTACCATAATCAGTTTGTAGGCCACGAAAAATATCACCCCAAAAATAAAACCGAGAATAAGCCCCAACCTGGAATAGGCCAGATTACGAACGAAAAAGGTGATAACAACCAACCCGGTATAAGTGATGGTAAGAGCTTTTAAGGTTGTAGAGATAGAGTCCCGCTTTTGACGAAACATCCCCAACAAGCTGCCTGAAAACAAAAACAATAGCGAGCTCAGAGCGTTGATCCAAAGGTGCTTCATGCCCTCAGGATTCAGTATCCACTCGCCCAGCAGCCCGTAACGCACCACATACCCCACGGCCACCGACAGGTTTAACACAAGCAGATCGATGAGCACCATCCTGATCTTTTTGAAATTGGATGAAATAAATGACATCCCCGTTTTCAGCCAGATAGCCAAATAAATGAGCACCCGGAAAAAGGTGCTGTACCGCGAGCTGAAGTGCTTATCGAAAAATTGGTAGAGCGCCTTGTTGAAAATACGGATGTAGCGAAGGTCTCCTTTCTTCGTGCTCTCACCCTTGTAATGGATGATGGAAGTGTCAGGCACATAATCGATGTGATAGTCCGTTTCCTGCACGCGATAGCAAAGGTCGATATCCTCGCCGTACATGAAGAAGCGCTCGTCGAAACCATCCAGTTTTTGCAGTAATTCAGTTCGCCAAAACATAAAAGAACCGGATAGTACGGGTACTTCTGAGGCTTCATCCTCGTGCAACCAACTTAGGTAATACCGGCCGAACAGCTTACTTTTTGGAAACAGAGCGTTCAGCCCAAACACTTTGGTGCAGGCCGTCCAGATATTGGGCACAGAGCGCCGGGACTCGGGGGCAAAGGTGCCATCGGGATTTAGGATTTTACACCCCGCAGCCCCGCAATCAGGATTTTGCTGCATATGCTCAATCAGCACTTCCAGGGTATCCTCACTCACCAGGGTATCCGGGTTGATGATAAGTGTGTACTCACCCTGTGCTTGACGAATGGCCTGGTTGTTGGCTTTAGCAAAGCCCACATTCTCCTGGTTGGCGATGTAGTTTACGTCCGGATATCGCTTTTTGAGGTAAGGGATGGAGTCATCACCGGAAGCATTATCTACCACAAATATCTCAAGCTCCAGCTGATGCCGGGCTTTGTCAAGCGAGTTAAGGAGGTTGGCTATGTATTCCTTAACCTTATAGTTAACAATAACTACGGAAATATGGGGCTTCGCGTTTTGCACGCTCTAAAATCCTAAGGTTTTGGGGTGATAGTCAACCGGTCTTTTGGCTGGCACTTTTGGCTCATCGGATGATCACCACTTTACCCAAGCCCCGTTCGCCACCACTACTTTCATAGGCCACCACATAATACACGCCGCTTCCCAGCTGATTTCCGTTGTAATCGTGGCCGTCCCAGCTTATGCGCCCTCCGGTAGCTTCGAGCTCATTCACTACTACGCCATCCACACCTAAAATCTTCACCTGGGTGGATCCGGATAAGCCCTCAATCACTATTTGATTGTGACGGCTGTACTGGAAAGGATTGGGGAACACCTTCAGGTTATCCATGCTTTTTACGGGTTTGAGGGGAACATCCTGCAAGCTAACTAGTCCCTGGTCTGTAGCAACAAACACCTGCCCTGTTTCACTGTTTATGGAAATGGACTCGATGGTATTGGAAATCAAGTCACTGTTCTCGGTCGTGTAGCGAGCTTCAATGCGGCTTCCTTCGGCGTTTAACAGCCATAAACCCTGGCTTTGGCTACCTATCCATTTCTGGTTGGCATCATTGACCGCAATGGCTGTTACATTCACATCCCGCAATAAATAGCGAGAGCTGGCCAGAGTGTCTTCATTGATTAACCATTGAGCCTCCCTTTGACTTGGACTACGCTCAATAAACTTTTCAGGAAAAACAAATTTTGCAATGCCCCGGCCGGTCCCAATCCAAATGTCACCACCTCTATCTTCAACAATAACATTTACTTTTTCATCCGGGAGCCTCCCATTGTTGGATGCAGAAGTTAGCTTTACGGATTGATCATCTTGTGCGGTTTCAGGATCGCCGGTATCCACCACCAGCAATCCCAAGCCTGCGTTGCCCTCACTTCTTAATGAAATCCATTTCTGATCATAGGAATCAACCAGCATATTAAAATAATGATCGCCTCCGGTATGACTTCTAAACGGGATCCATTCATCACTTCCCTCCAACTTCACATTTAGCGGAAATTCAGACCAGAAACTGGTGGCCCAAACGTTACCATCAGAGTCAATATCAATACCGGGAACTACTATATAATCAGGATCAATACCTATTCCCGATAGTGCAGAGTTATTTTCGTTATACACCGTTATATCATTAGTGGATTTCTGATGCTCCACGATGCCACCGCCCCAGGTACCAATGTAGTAGGCCGAATCGGATTGCCCCACTGCAAAAGCATTGCTTACCTGGTTATCCCTCAATACCTCATTGGTGTTACGGTTAAAATTATGCCAAACATCATCCTCAAAAATATAATAACCGCGGACCGGGTTAAGCGGATCAGTTTGCGGGAAGGCACTTGAAGAGGTGGCCAGCAAGGTCTGTCCATCTACCAACATGTTGTTAAAGAAATTCAGGTAAGGACCCGTTGGTTGAAACTTTTGCGGGGTTGCATCCCTGCTTTCAAGTTTTGAGAACCCCTCATTGGTAGTACCCAGGTAAATGGTTTCACCCTGGAAAAATATCCCGTTAATAGTACTTCCCAACTGAAGCCTGATAGTCTCTTGCCCGCCTGTATCCTGCGCCAGTACAATGGTATTCCCATCGGATATTGCCAGTTGCGAACCGTCAGAGTTTCTGCCCAACACTTCAATATTTTCACTATTCAGTATGTCACTAAGTGCCCATTCCGAATCCTGCAGGGTAAACACACTGTCGCTGGATAACGCAAAAACCCCTTGATTTACTTTCACAATTTGTTCCACCAAGCTGGCCCGAAGTCCATCATCGGTACTGTAACTTTGCCAGCTATCATTCTCTACCAAATTATCGCTTAGCGCCCCGATGGCAACGCCCTGTTCCGTGGCTGCGTAGATGGTATCCTGGACGATATCAAAATCTAAAACGGCCGTTCCTGCATTAAAATCACCTAAACGAAGAAAACTGTTCTCTACAAAAAGCTCGTCCATATCATACACCACAATGCCGAAACTGGTAGCCACATACAGGCTCCCTTCATAGATGATGAACTTATTTACCGAGCGGGAGGTAAACCGGGAAACGCGGTTAATATCACGCACCCTTTCGATATTGGGGACGTCGTTAGGTTCAATCACGTCAATCATGCCATCAATATATCCGGCAAATAACCGGTTGCCGGCTTCATCATATATAAGGGCTCTTGGATTAGAGCGGTAGAGCCCGTCCATGGTAGAAATCTGGGCACGGATTTCTTCATCCTCCACCATATAAATCCCTCCCAGGGTCGCCCCATAAACCACACCCCCTGCAAAAGCCATGTCCGTTATAGTTGAATGGGAAGGATAGACCTTCCACTCCCCGAGTTCCTGAGCCTGCAAACCGGCGGTTCCAACAACCAAACCCATCAACAAGCATAATAATTTGTTCCGCATCATGAATGATTTATTTAAATGATCAAGCAATAATAAAATCTCTATTCTACCATACAACCAATATAACCGATGTTTATTTGGCAAATAAAACAAAAGGTAATCATTATCCTTTTCAAATTTGATGTTTGATTGGAATTTTGACGTAAGAATACCCCATTAATAATTTTGGGTTGATTACCTTCAAACAGTTAGAAAATCATTCATTCTGTAAAAACCATCTTCTTATCTTACATCTTTCTTTTAAATAGGGGGTAATGTTTCTTAAATTCGGCATTCTAAACCCAAAACGTATTTAATTTATGTCTGTAACTGAAAAAGATGTACGATACATGGCCGGACTGGCCCGGCTTCAGCTTTCCGAAGAAGAGGTTAAAACCTTTAAAGAGGATATGAATGATATTCTCGGTTACATGGACCTGCTTGAAGAAGTAGATACCGAGAACGTTGAGCCGCTGGAGCACGTCATTGAGTTGGAAAGCCGGCTGCGCAAAGACGAAGCCAAAGAGCCCCTCGCGCACGAAGACGCCCTCAAAAATGCACCCGATGCCGACAGTGACTATTTCCGTGTTCCAAAAGTGATTGAATAACCCTCATTTTGTTTTATGGCCAACCCTGACGCAGCCTCATCCACTGATTTCTTTTCCAAACTTTCAGAAACCAAGCAGCACATTATTGCGCTGCTCATCTTATTTCTGATTCCTTTTTTTCTGTTTACCGCCACCACTATTGGCGGAAAGGAATTTCAACGCCATGATACTACCCAATGGCGTGCCGGGGCTGAGTCAGTCATTGACTACCGCGAGACCTACGATAAAGAACCCCTGTGGGTAAATAACATGTTTGGCGGCATGCCTGCATTTGTGGTATCTGCCCAAAAACAAGTTCCCCATCTCGACGATATAAAATCATGGTTCAGTGGCATCTATCCGGCTTTTCAATACTGGGTGTTATTTTCGGGGATGTACTTTTTGCTGGTAATTATGGGCTTCCGGCCATTGGTTTCCGCCTTTGGCAGTTTGATGATGGGGCTCACCACCTATTTGCCCATTATCATCGCAGCGGGGCATAACACCAAATTTATTACGCTAACGTACATTCCATGGGTTATTGCCGGCTACTGGCTGCTAACCCGACGGGATAAGAAACTACCTGGTCTGTTGTTATTTGCGGTAGCCATGACCTTGAACCTCCGCGCGGGTCATCCACAAATAACCTATTATTTTTTCTATCTGCTTGGTTTTCTGTGGATTTTCGATACCTGGCAGGCAATCAAAAAGCAAGAACTCAAAGACTGGGGCATTGTCACCGGTTTACTGGCTTTGGGTGCCATACTTGGTTTAATGGGACATGCCGAGCGTTTCCTCGCCTTACAGGAATATGCCCAATACAGCCTTCGTGGCGGATCTGCTCTGGATGATTCTTCCGGCCTGACTTCGAGTTATGCATTTGCCTGGTCGCAAGGCATCAAAGAAACATGGACCCTGTTAGTGCCCAATTACTTTGGCGGAGCTTCCCCGGAATATTGGGGACCAAAATCCTTTACCTCCGGCCCGCATTACCTTGGGGCACTCAGTCTGCCTTTTATATTGCTTGCACTCTTTCGTGAACGCAGTAAAGTAATGTATGTGTTTTTTGTGGTCGGCACGCTTGGGATGATGTTTTCCTGGGGACAGCATTTCCCGATTTTAAATGAATTTGCTTTCGACTACATCCCCTACTTTGATAAATTCCGTGCGCCGGAGACCTGGCTTACGCTCACAGTATTTTGCTATACCGTAGTAAGTGTGTATGGACTTAGCTGGTTTGTTGATTTTGTCCGGGAAAAGAAATCTACCCTTAAGAAATTGTATGTACCACTGGGCATCAGTGCTGCAGTACTGGTCTTGTTGTTTGTACAACTTAACTCATCTGATTACACTCGTCCCAACGAGGTACAACAGATTGCCAACCAGATTGCCCAACAAAACCAGGTGAATCCCAATAATCCTCAGGTACAACAACGTGCTCAACAATATGTAAACAGCCGTATGGTGCCCGAGCGGGAAGATAAAGCCAAAGCCGACCTGCTGCGCTTTGCTATCATTCTGGCATTAGGCACCGGTTTGATTTACTTGGCCTTCGCACGTAAAATCCCTCTTTCGCTGGCTTTGTTTGGTTTTATTTTGATTACCGGCTACGACCTTTTAAGCGTGGATAAACGATACATACCTGAAAATGTAATTGTAGCTGGGAACGTAAGTCCCGAAAAAACCCTGGAATCACAACGGCGTGAAATAGACACGTACATTCAAGATAATATTTCTGAAAATACCGAATACCCTTACCGCGTCTTTCCGCTGCTTGATAATCCTTACAGTAACGCTACTCCCTCTTATTTCTATCCGCAAATTGGTGGGTATACCGGAGCCAAACTAAGTATCGTTCAGGATGTAATGTATAACGGTGGGCCGCTGGATGTGCAAAGCCAGAATTTCAATCCCCGGCTGCTGGACTTGTTAAATGTGAAGTATGTCACCTACTCGCAAGGACTCCCGCTGCCCGGCTTCCGTCCTGTGTTTAACGGCAATCAAGGTGTGGTGTACGAAAACCAAAATGTTCTGCCCAAAGCGTTCTTTGTGGATTCAGTGATTACTACCACCGATCCGCGTGAGGCTTTCAATTACCTGAAACCCAATCGACTGAATTTTGCCCAAACTGCCGTAGTTGAAACATCAGAAGATCTTGCTTCTGCCACAGATACAACTTCATCTGTCACGGTAACCAATTATACTGGCCCTGAGATGACATTGGAAGTGAGCCGCAGCCAGCCCGGCTTCCTGGTGCTAAGTGAAATTTATTACCCTGCTGGCTGGATAGCTGAACTGAACGGGGAAGAGATTCAGATCTACAAAACCAATTACCTGCTACGCGGACTTGAAATCCCTGCCGGCGACTATACTTTAGAACTCCGGTTTGAACCACAGAGTTGGAGCACCGGTGTTACCTTGGCCTGGATTTCATTAGCAATACAAATTTTACTGGCCGGAGCCCTGGTTTTTATGGGCTTCAAAAACCGCCAAGACGGTGGCTCGTAAAGTCCTGCTGATTGCTTACTACTGGCCTCCCAGCGGGGGAGCAGGGGTACAGCGGTGGGTCAAGTTTTGCAAGTACCTGCCAGAGTTTGGCATTGAGCCTGTGGTGCTTACGGTAGCCAACGGTACTTATCCCATGCTGGATGAATCTTTGGCTGATGAGCTCCCTGCAGACCTCGAAGTACATCAAGCCAAAAGCATTGAGCCCTACACCATTTTTGGCAAATTGACCGGAAAAACTGACAAGCAGGTATCTACTCCATCCACTGCCTTTTCTACCGATGGAGGATGGATGCAGAAACTGGGGGTTTGGGTGCGCTCGAACTTTTTTATCCCAGATGCCCGTATCGGTTGGATCCCCGGGGCATTTTCCAAAGCGAAAGATATTATCACCAACCAAAAAATTGATACAGTAATTACCACCGGCCCGCCCAATTCTACCCACGTGATTGGGAAAAAACTCAAAAACTGGCGTCCGGGTGTTCAGTGGATTATGGATATGCGTGATCCCTGGTCCCAAATTTTCTATAATGAAACGCTGCCCCGTACTTCCCTGGCTCAGCACATTGACGAAAACATGGAGCTGAAAGCCCTAAAAACTGCCGATGATGTGATCGTTGTTTCAAATAGCATGGCAGAGTTGGAAAAGAACATTTACAAGCGGTATTACCATGTAATTTCCAATGGTTTCGATCATGAGGATTTCCCTGAATCACACAAGAAAAACACAAAGGAAAGCAATACGTTTACGATCCGGTATGTGGGAAGCATGACGGAACCGGCCATTCCCCATCAGTTTTTTAAGGCACTCGCATCCCTCAACAATCAGCAAAAAGCCATGCTGAATATTGAATTCTTTGGCTCTTATAATTCTAAAGTCCATAAGGCCATTGCAGATAACGAGCTTGAAGCACTGATTTCTTTCAAAGGATACGTCCCTCATCAGGAGGCTACTGAAGCCATGCAATCAGCTAATTTGCTATTGCTTGTGATTCCCGATACCAAAGACAACGAGTTGATTTTAACCGGCAAGCTGTTTGATTATCTTGCAGCTCAGACGCCTATTTTATTCATTGGTCCCAAGCAAGGGGATGCAGCCCATATTATTCGCAACTATAAACTGGGACGCTGTTTTGATTATGCAGAGTTTGAAGCGATGGGTGATTTTCTGGAAGGTGCATTGCATGGCAACGACATCCCCTATAAAAAGTGGAAAGGAGATTTTAAATCACACCCTTATTCCAGATATCAGCTGACCAGCCGACTCGCCCAGATTTTAGATCAGCCCTGAACAACGTGAGTTACTATTTTGAATACATATTGGAAACTTTTGACCGCCTTTATGAAAGGCCGGAAGGCATACGTATTGGCTACTCAAAACAGGCTGATATTCAACTGGTACAGCATTCTGAAGCTTTTTTCCAATCTAAAAAAGCTCAACCCGAAACACTCATTTGGAAAGTATGGGAAGGCACTAGGATTCCTTTTCTATTTGCTGACGATGACTCCGAACCCATTATTTCTTCAACAGAGGGAGGCCTTCGTATAAATTACGACCTTATTGGCAACGCCTTCTTTTTTCTGAGCGGGTGGCAAGAATTTTACTCGGATGAGCGCGACTCACACGGTCGATATCCTTATTCTGAAAGCCTGCAACATCACCATAATTTTACTTCCCTGCCCGTTGTTAATTACTATTTTGACATCTTGAAAACAGCCCTTGAAGAGCTGCATGGAGCTGAGCTTCCTCGCAAGCTTTGGCCTAATAGTCCCTTGGCTGTTTTTCTTTCGCATGATATCGACAAAATTAAAAGTGGCTGGTTGGAAGAGGCTTTTACCGCCCTGAAACAAGGAAGAATACTGCCAGGGCTGAAGTATGCGGCAACCAAAGTATCCGGGAAAGACCCATGGGATAATGTGCTTGAGATATTGCAATTGGAGAAAGAGCTTGGTGTTTCCAGTACCTGGTTTTTCATCCCCGAGCAAGGTAATGGTAATGCCGATTATCCTTTACGCCAAATTGAACCTTTTGCAGAACCCATTCTTAATCAAAAAGGAGAACTTGCCCTGCATGGAAGTTTATATAGTGCTGCAAGTGGTAAAAAACTCCTGCAGGAAAAGGAGATGTTTCCACGAAGCATTACCGGCAACCGGTTTCATTATCTTAAGTTTGAGCCAAAGAAATTTACGGAAGTCCTGGAAAAATCTAAGCTTGATTATGACTCCTCCCTGGGATTCGCCGAACACGTTGGATTTCGTAATGGATTTTGTTTTCCCTTTCAGCCCTATCATATTTCTCAAAAAAAACCGGCAGACTTTTTTGAATTTCCACTTATGGTCATGGATGCTACGCTGCGCCAAAAAAATTACATGGGAGATCATCCCGAAAGGATGAAGGAAGTGAACAAAGTTATTAAGGAGGTGAAAAAGTTTAGCGGTATGCTGAGTATTCTCTGGCATAATAACTATTTCTCTGAGTGTAAATATGCCGGCTGGGGAGAAATGTATATTAACCTGGTTAAAAGCCTTCAAAAAGAAGGTGTTCAGTTTTTCACGGGACAACAAATGATGGAGTTACTTAATGAGTCCTAAAAAAGTGGCTATTACGCAAAACCGTTTTCAACGTGGCGGTCGCATGCAAGTAACAATTCAAATGGTTAAGGTACTCAATAAAAGAGGCATCACCCCTGATCTGGTTTGTTTCAAAAGTAACATCTCAAAAAAGGATATAAACGAAGCATACGGAGCAGACATCTCATTCAACTTCCGGGAAATTTTTGTGGATCCTAAAATCCCATTTGAATGGAATATTTTGCTATTCAACCTGATAGCATCTTTTTATCTAAAGTCATACGATCTGGTGATCAATAGCAATAACACCAGTTTTTTGCTTTCTGACACCTTGAACGTCCTTAGTTATGTGCATTTTCCCCGGAAAAAGAGAAATATCATTCCACATAAAGACATCCATTTCCCGGAAGGAGCAAAAAAAAGTGTATGGGATTTCAAAAGTGACTTCCTGAAAGCGGCTCATTTTCTATACCGTTTTGATAACTCTATTCCCAAAAATGATTTACAGGTTGCCAATTCGGATTTCACAAAAAAAACATTGACTGAAATCTATAATTTGCCGCCCGAAAAGATCGAGGTCATTTACCCACCGGTAAATATCTCGTCAGCAATAAATCAGGCGAATAAGAAAAAACAAGTTGTAAGCCTTGGACGCTTTTCGAGAGATAAACGCCAACTGGAACAGATAAAAATTGCCCGAAAGCTCCCGGAGCTGGACTTCCATCTTTATGGTTTTGTGAATGCACGGGATTACTATCAAACCTTAGAGCACTATATTCACGAGCACCAAATTCAAAATGTTTATCTGCATCCGGATGCCCCTTTTTCTGAAATCGAAAAGGCTTTGTCTGAGTCTGCCTTTTTTATTCACAGCCTTCGTAACGAGCCTTTTGGCATCACCAGCGTGCAGGCTATACAGCATGGTTGTGTTCCGGTAGTACATAATTCGGGCGGACAGATGGAGATTGTCTCCGAGCCCAAATTGCGATATAATAATGCTAAAGAGGCCATAGAGATTCTTAGAAAATTAACTACTGAACAAACCGTCGAATTGCAGCGATTACGTGATATATTGAAAAGTGGACTTCAGGCTTATTCAGCCGAAGCTTTTGACCGGCAGTTTGAGACCTTGCTGGAGGCTAAACTATGACCCTGCTCGAGATCCTTAAAAGTTTTTATGAAGCTAACAAAGAACATTATGAGTTGCTTAAGAAGCAAAGTAATGTAGCGCATTTGGAACACCTTGAAGCTTCTGAAATTTACAGCAAGGTGCATAGCAAGGCAGGACCTGTTTTTGTGCTTTCTACTGGCAGATGCGGTACAAAATTACTTACACAAATACTGACAGAGAATAAGCAACTGGAAGTTCATCACGAACCTTATCCAACTTTTACCTGGCATTGCAAGTATGCTTTTGAGAACCATGCCAACAAGCCGGAAACAGTCCGTATGATGTTTGATGTGGCTCGATATGAATTGATTCGGGATGCGTATTTGAATAAGAAAACCTATGTTGAAACCAACAACCGCATTACCTTTTTTGCACATCAGCTGGCCGAATTATATCCACATGCGCGGTTTGTACATTTGATCCGTGAGCCGGTGTCTTTTGTAAAAAGCGGATTGTCACGCAACTGGTACTCCGGCAAAGAAATATACGATGAAGGACGCATCACTGACACAGAGAACCCGGATACCTGGGGCAGTTACAGTCAGGCCGAAAAAATTGCCTGGCTCTGGAAAGCCACCAATTCCTTTATCGAAGATTTCAAAAAAGAACAGGAAGTATTTACCCTCTATTCCAGGCAACTATTTTCTGATCCGACAGCAGTAAATGAGCTTTTGGAGTTTCTGGAGCTCCCACATCTTACTTCCACCACGCTACAAAAACATCAGGCCACACCCGTTAATAAGAATAAAAAAGACCTGACCTTAAGCGACCCTCAAATTCAATCCATCAAAGATATTACAGAAACATAGCACTCCATTACCATGAATATATTTGTAACCGGATTACGACGTTCTGGTACTACTATTTTATTTGATATACTTTCAGAGCAGGCCAAAATCAAAGCTTTTTATGAGCCACTGAGCGCTGCCTATGAAACTATTGGGGGTGGTAGTGGGGAGAAGGATTTTGATTTAAATGAACGAATCCGTGTGTATCGCGAAGAAGTCATTGAGAAAAAGGACCTTTCGGTTGAACCCGACCATTTTAATTATGGTGCTCCAAAAAATTATCACCTTGAGCTGTCCTCCAAAAAGTTTGACGATCACCATAAAGAGTACCTGGAGTACCTGATCGAATCAACCGATCAAACGCTGCTCAAGTTTGTACGCGCTACTTTTTTAATGCCCTACCTGAACGACATTGCACCGGACTCTTATCTGATCCACATCCAAAAAAATCCACTGCGTTTTGCTACTTCCCATATTTTTGGAATCCGGTTTAAAAGGCAGAGCTTTCGGGGTAAGGTTGCGATGATATTGGATTACCTGAAACCCGGAAAAGGGCTACAATTTGAAAACACTGATCCCGATTATTTCTTTAGTCTAATAGATGGCTTCAACTCCTGGAGCCAAGAAAACCTGGTTCATTCTTATTTGGATGAAACAGGACGCTCGCATTTAAAACAAAAACCGGCTTACTACAAACTACTCTTGCTATGGAAAGAGTGGAACGAGAAGATGGTTACTGACGGGAGAAAGCTATTTGGTGACCGATTCATTTCAATTGAGCATGAACAGCTCTGCCGAAATACAAAGGCAAAATTAGCTGAGCTTTCTGACTTTTTAGATATTGAATTTGATGACAAACTCATGGATTGGGCCCTAACCAACCTCCGGAGACCACGCCCCATTTACGCTCAAAACGATCCCAGATGGGAACAGGCCCTAAAAGAGCTGGACATGGACCTTAGATATTTAGAAAAATAGGAGCATACATTTTTAGAAATTAAAAAAACAAAGCGTTGATACTTTTGTCTACTCGTAAATAACTTACAAGTAGTAACCTCAACTATTTTAATCCTTTTATATATGGGTCTACTTGAATCATTTAACAGATGGGAAAAAATTTTATGGAGTTTAAAGACTCATGAGAGAAGGTTTGAGCTCATTGAAAATAATATTGAAAATTTAGTTAATGCTAAATACAAAGCACTAAAGAAGAACGTTGATCATAACCTGGCTTCAAAAGAATATTCCATCTATTCTCAAAATGGAGAGGATGGTATTTTACTTTACATTTTCAGTGTAATTGGAGTAGAGAATCGACGATTTATAGAGTTTGGCATTGGAGATGGCCAACAATGCAACAGTGCAAACCTGATTCTAAATTTTGGATGGAAAGGGTTGATGATTGAAGGCAACCAAACAAAAGCCGAAATGGCTGAGCTCTTCTATTCAAATACTAGCAAAACAAAACAGAATGAAGTTATCATTTTAAATGAATTCATTACAAAGGAGAACATTAATGAATTATTTGAATCAGCTAACAGCACTGGAGAGATAGATCTCCTTTCAATTGATATTGATGGTAATGATTACTGGGTTTTTGAGGCCATAAAGAATGTGGATCCACGCGTTATTGTAATTGAGTATAATGCCTCCTTTGGACCTGATAAATCTGTAACTGTAGAGTATGATCCATCCTTTTCAAGATTCAAAAAACATCCTTCCGGCTGGTATCATGGGGCATCACTTAAAGCTCTAACCAAGCTTGCTAATGATAAAGGCTATGAATTGATTGGCTGTGATTCTTGTGGTGTTAATGCTTTTTTTGTGAAAAGAGAGCTCCTGAACGATAAATTGGAAAAAATCAGCCCTGAGGAAGCCTACTATAAAGAAAAGAAGAGATCAAAAACTCATACACCTTCTGAACAATTTGATTTAATTAAGCACCTTCCATTGATTAAAGTATAATCGGTTTGATTCAGCAACCAATTTTCATATTAGGACTCCATAAATCAGGGACAACCTTACTAAGAAATTTATTAGACGGGCATCCCGATCTCGGAGTGATACCCTTTGAGTCTCACACCTTTCAATTGCTCAATTATTGGGTAGATCTTGAATATCGCAGACAACGACCCAATCAAACCATTACGCCCTCAGACCTGGAAAGTGATATCAATGATTTTATAGCATCTATTAACTCAAATAATAACACCTATGCTGATGCCCATATTGAGGGCAAAATTGATGAAAAAAGATTTGAGGATAGTTTTTCTGTACCAAGAGAAGGTGCTAAAGAGCCAAAAAAATTAATCGTGAATTACTTCAATGCAATTTATAAGTCGCTTTACAGTTCGGCTCCGGGTGAAAGCATACGATTTGTAGAAAAATCTGTTGAAAACGCAGAATTTGCTGCTTTTATACATAAGCTATTTCCGGAAGTAAAATTTATTAGAATAGTTAGAAACCCTTACTCCAATATTGTTTCTTTTAGAAAATTTCAGATAAATAATCACGCCTTTCCACTTATGCACCGGCTCCTTGCAACGATGGAAAAGAGTTATCATCAGTTGTATAAGAATAAACTTTTATTCACGCCTGATACTTATAAAATCATTCGCTACGAAGACCTGGTTTCAAAACCAAAAGAAACCATGGAACAAATAGCTCAATTCCTGGGAATATCATTTGAACCCAGTCTTTTAGAACCAACGGTTTTGGGCAAACCCTGGAAAGGAAACAGCATGAGTAATAGAAAATTTGAAGGCATAAGTTCTTCCCGTTTACATCAGTGGAAAAAAGAAATTTTGCCCATGGAGGTCTATTATATCAATAAATTATTTCCTTTTATGATCAAAGATTTTGGCTACAAATATATAAAAGCTTATAAAAAGGGAGCTTTTTTAAAACCTGCCCCAAAAGAAAACCCGGCCCGCTATGTTGTAAACAGGTTGTATAGAATATACCTTCGCCATATTTAACTCACCAACCCATCCCATGGGAATCATTAAAAAACAAAGCATTACCAATTCTATCATCACCTATATAGGTATTGGTTTGGGATTTATTACTACTATCTATCTCTATCCCAACTTCCTTGAAGCTAATGAATACGGTCTTACACGGCTATTGCTTTCTGTTTCCTTTATTTTTACCCAGTTTGCCCACTTGGGCATGAAGAATACCGCTATCCGCTTTTTCCCCTATTTTGAAAATGATGAGAAGCAGCATAACGGATTTCTGTTCCTGACCCTCACTATACCCTTAGCTGGCTTTTTGTTTTTCCTGGGCGTGCTCTTTTTATTTGATGACCTTCTGCTCTCCTATTATGATAGATCTTCACTTTTTGAATCTTACTACTGGTTTCTGATTCCCATAGTATTTGGTCAACTCTACTTCGAGGTGCTTAACAGCTACGTACGTGCCCGGCTGCATTCTGTTCCCGGTTCGGTGATTAGCGAAATTATATTACGTCTGTTCGCAATTGTTCTTCTCTTGGCTTTTTGGTTTAATTGGCTTTCTTTCCGGGAATTCATGATTGGCTTTGTGATTTCCTATATCATACAACCCGTTTTGCTATTACTCTTTTTGTTTTTCAAGGGAGAGTTATTCTTGAAACCCAACTTTGCTTACCTCAAAACATCCCTGGTAAAACGAATGGCTAATTATGGGCTATTTGCTCTTTTAGGGGGCATGACTACCCTGATCGTAAATAATATCGATATCATCATGCTGGGATCGCTATCCGGACTTACAGAAACCGGTATTTATGCCATTGCTTTTTATATTGGCAGCGTAATTATTGTGCCACAGCGATCTATTGGAAAAATTGCACCCTCTTTGGTAGCAAAATACATCAAAGAAAAAAAAATGGGTGAGGTTGAAAAAATCTACAAAAGCTCATCCATCAACCAGATGATCCCCGGATTTTTAATCTTTGTCGGTGTGGTGGCCAACATTCATAACCTGAACGATATACTGCCAGCGGAGTATGCATCTGCTTCTTCTGTTATCGTGGTCATTGGTATCTCTAAGCTCATTGATATGTCGGCAGGTATCAATGGTTCAATCATTCTAAACTCCAAGTATTACCGGTTTGATTTGATTTCGATGCTATTCCTGATTTTATTTTCTGTCGGGTTGAATTACTGGCTTATTCCACTCCTTGGTATTACCGGGGCCGCAATTGCTACAGCGGCCTCTCTCTTCCTGTACAATTTGATTAAAGGTATTTATGTCTGGATTAAATTCAGGATGCAACCACTAAGTTCCAAAATGCTGATCGTAATTTTGTTAAGCCTCGCCATACTATGGGGAAGCCTGCAAATAGATCGTATTGGTAACCTCTACTTTGATATTGCCTTGCGGTCTTTGGTGATAGCTGTTGTATACAGCGCGGGTATTTTAGCATTTAACATCTCCGACGAAGTAAACAAGCTGTGGGCAGATTTCAGAAATAAAATCCACTAAGAAACTCTCCCCCGCACCCCTTATCTTTGAAGCGCTCAAAAATTTATTTCACATCAATCCAAAAACACACATGGCTAAACCCAAATACACTTCGCACGTTGGAATGGTAGATATTCTGCCCGATGAATCTCCAAAATGGAGAGCTTTGGAGGAGATCATCCACGAGGAAGCCGCCAAGTTCAATTTTGAGGAAATCCGCACGCCTATCATGGAGCAAACGGAACTGATTGTGCGGGGTATCGGTCAGCTCACAGATATCGTTTCCAAAGAGATTTTTGCCTTTGAGAAAGGCGATAGTCATTATGTATTGCGCCCGGAACTTACGGCTCCCGTTGTTCGGTCATATGTAGAACATCACCTTGACCAGCGCGGCGGCTCGCAAAAGTTATATTACATTGGTCCCATGTTTCGGGCCGAGAAGCCTCAGAAAGGTCGGCAGCGACAATTCCACCAGTTTGGCGCTGAGGTTATTGGGAGTGATGATCCCGTGGCGGATGTGGAAATCATTGCCCTGATGATGCGTGTGTACGAACGGATTGGTATCACCAATTTTGAATTAAAACTGAATTCTGTGGGCGATCCTGAAAGCCGGGAAGCGTATAAAGAAGCGCTGCGAGATTACCTGCGTCCTAATCTGGATAAAATGAGTGACGTATCGCAGGAACGCTTTGAGAAGAATCCAATGCGTATCCTTGATTCCAAGGAAGAGCAGGATCAAGCCTTTATTGAAGATGCACCTGTTATTAGTGATTATCTAAATGAAGAGTCCCAACAACATTTTACGCTGGTTAAAGAGTATTTAGACGATTTGGGTATTGACTACACCTTAGATCCGCACTTGGTTCGGGGAATGGACTATTATACCCGAACGGCTTTTGAATTGACTTCCCCCGACCTTGGCTCACAAGATGCCCTCGCTGGTGGTGGTCGTTATGATCTTTTGGTGGAAGAGATTGGCGGACAACCTACCCCTGCCGTAGGTTTTGCTGCCGGTATGGAACGCCTGATGATTGCCTGTGAAGAACTGGATATCAGCTTGGCGGATGAAAAATCAGTTGATGTTTATTTTGTGACTTTAGGGGATGCTGCTCGCAAATTCGCCCTTACCCATCTCCCAAAAGTTCGTGAGGCCGGGCTCTCCGCCACCATGGATTACAAAGGCCGCTCCATGAAAGCCCAAATGAAAGATGCTGACCGGGAAAATGCCCGATACGCCATCATTATCGGTGATAACGAGTTGGCAGAGGGCAAATACAGCCTCCGCAATATGAAAGCCAGCGAAGAGGATTCTCTGACTTTTGAAAAGATTTTGTCTAAGCTGGCGGGGGTTTAAAACCGCTAAGACGCGAAGAGCGCAAAGTTTTTTTAGGTTGTTAGAGGATTAGTAAAATCATGGTAATCCTATTAATCCTGTACAATCCTGGTTCGCCCTCTTTTCTCTGTATCAAGGGTTGCTATGAAGAGGAAGCTGGAGCTTCCCTGCCTGCGTTACGAAGGTGGACTTCGTAACGAGTTCCTAATTGGCAATGCTTATAACTTGCTAACATCCTCTGCCGCAAGCGTCCGCTTGTGGCATTGTTGTTTTCGGCATCATATCTTCCCAAGCAATGGACCAAGCAGACGATTGAACTACTGGCTTCTATAAGAACTTTTCTTCCCTTTGCGCACTTCGCCCCGAGAATTCGGGGCGGTTAAAAAAATTACTGCTTAGCAGGCACCCTTGGTATGGTCATTATTTCTCGCTGACGTCCATCAATGTACCACACACCGCTGGAGTCAAAAAAGGCATCCTCTTCCAGCATAATGCGGATTTCTTTGCCCCATTCTTCAATGTAAGTAGCCGCGTTTAATTCAATGGAGTACGCCGTGTTAAGCTGAAGTGGATAATCGCCATCGCCGGGCACGCCATCTTGTGCATCCCACATACCCAGCGTAGTACCTGCCGCATGGCCATGATATCCTATCGGGTGAGTATAGATGCTGGGCTTCAGTCCCTCATCAATGGCTTGCTTACGCGACATCGCCAATACTTCATTCCCGGTTCGGCCTTCTTTAAAATTATTGGTAAAGATATCCTGCACCCGATTGCCGTTTTCAAATGCGTTCACCAGGTAATCCGGCACTTCGGTTTCGCCGGGACGTAGCACATAGGCGTGCTGCTGGGTATCGGTATTCAGGCGCAGGTATTTGATTCCGAAATCCACGTGGAGTAAATCGCCGGGCATAATCACATTTTCACCGGGCCGGCTGTCAAAGGTTCGCAGGTGATCAAAGGATTCAGGATCACCCCGCTGAATCGATACACTGGGATGGAACCAGGTAATCAGCTTGAGCTCACGGATTTTCTCGCGATACCACCAAACCACATCTTCGGTGGTAGTGACCCCGGGCTGAATCACACGATCTGAAAAACCCTCTGCTATAATTTCATGAGCAATACGCACAATCTGTGGGTAGATCTGCATCTCTTTGGGCGTACGGGTTTCCAGCCAACCCACAGCCAGCTTCTCGGCTGATACCAACCGCTCACTGTATTCATCCCCAATGGCTTCTTTCATTTCTTCGTAATCCGTTACCACTAAGCCATCTGCATGTCCCCATATGGCAGAGGTGTTGATACCAATCCGTTCCGGATCACGCTCTTCAATAATCTGCGCAAGCCTTGCCCACTGATCGGGCTGCTCTTCAGGATCCCAAGCCCTCTTGAACATCTCTCCTACATCATAGCGGGCTACAGCCAGCGTTTCTATGCCTTTGCCCTCGCCCAGGTCGTGCATCACCAAAATGGTACGCCTTCGGGCAGCCAGCCAGGTTGCCGGCAACATCGTTTCAATCACCGGGTCCTCGTTGTATTCACGCGATACCACAATCCACAAGTCGATGTCGGTTTTACGCATCAAATCGGGCAGAACTGTTTGAATTTTGTCTTTCAACAATTCATCAATGACTGCCGCACGTTCTTTCATGGGCAGAATGTGCGGATAATCTTGAGCCTGAGCAGACACAGTGAGAAACAGAACAACCAGGGAAAGCAGAATCTTTTTCATAGGTAGGTTTGTGTGATTTGAGAACGCCGTGAATATGGAGAGCTTTGTTGTGAGGTGCAAGGGGGCTAAGGTGTTACGGTGTTAAAGTGTGTTAGTGTTAAGGTACTTTGTGCTTTGTGCTTTGTGCTTTGTGCTTTGTGCTTAGAATATGTGTTTTACAAAGGTAACCCTCAAAAACCTTTGCGTTCTTTGCGTCTTTGCGGTTTATCTTTTCATCCCACGCATTGAACACATCGCGTGGTGTGAGGCATGTATTCAAGTCGACCGTATGGAATCTCATTACCGCATTTAGTGCAGATGCCAAAATCTTTCGTATCTGCTCTTTCCTTCGCTTTTTCCAGCCGTTGCAACAGCTTCTTTTTCTCCCGCAATGATGCCTCATTGATGGTTTTGTTGTTGATAGCATCCATCCTTGAAATCCGCCCTATGGAAGCATCCAACGGAATGGGCTTGGTCAATTCCTGCAGTTCCTTGATGTCTTCTTTCAGGACTACTATCTGATCGTCAATAACTTTCTTCAGCTTTTCTTTTTCGGATGAGGTCATGGTAGGAAATGATATAAATCTATTTTATTTGCCTGCCCTTCTGCGGCGAATCTTGCTTAAAAACTCTGGCGTAATGCCTAAATAGGAGGCAATGTATTTTTGGGGCACCAATTGTTCTACATCAGGATAAGCTTGTCGGAAAGCCGTGTATTTCTCCTCGGCGGTAAAGGAAATATTGCTGATAATCCTACGCTGATGACTTATCAATGAATTCTGAAAAATGATTCGGAAATATCGTTCATAACAAGGGGCTTCAGCCAAAAGCTTTTCAAAAGCCTCCGCATTCAACACATACACCTCCGTTTCTGTCATTGCTTTGATGCTGTAGCCTGAAGGTTGATGATTCTGGAAAGCAAAAAGATCTGTCGTCCACCACATATCCCGTCCAAATTGAATCACATGCTGCGTTTCATCAGTGCACGTGTGATAAGTCATCAGGCAACCAGATGCGATCAGACATAAGGGACACTCTTCTTCCCCCTGATCGATCAATAATTCATTTTTGGACAGATGCTTTTTTTCAGCAATCTCAAAAAAACGCCCCGCTTGCTCATCGGATAGCTTAACATACTTTCTGAAGTTTTCTATGATCTCAGGTTTCTCCATAACAAATGATAAGAAATAACCATCAAAGGTGTTTCAGCACTTGATGTGAACTTTTTTAGCTCAAGGATACGCATACACTTTATAGCAATCCCCAACTCCATAAAAGCTCATAATCATGCACTCATATCAACGTTCTAAAGCCTTCTTATTTTCTTTGATAATATCTTCACTTCTTCTTAGCAGCTGCGGCGATCCCACTGCCCGGTTACTAAATAAGGTCCCCATCAATTCTGTGGATGTGGAAGTACTGGATGCAAATGGCAACCCCATTCAAGGCGCACAAGTTGAAGCCTCGAACGGCAGAAAATCTTCTACGGATGAAAAGGGAATGGCTTCTATTCGATTTGGCTCCATAGGCATTCATAATATCACCGTTCTGGCGGATAATCATATGCCCAATAATATGATTGTAACCATGCCCGCTGACCGTGGCAAAACGCTAACCGCTCAATTGGCCAATCAGGTTGAAATAGGGACTATCACTTTTGGCAGCATGAACATGTATCCAATGATGTTCACTTACCTGTTTAACGGGTATGGCTATCAGCTGGAACTAGAAGACTATCCCGAAGGCGGCTGGACTGAATGGCGTACCGGTGGAGATGATGGCACCATAATGAAAAAGGCTTTTTTAAAGGAATTAGACAACGGTCAACAATGGTGGCAAATCATCCTGAAAGGAAATGAGAAAAACGATGAAGATCGATATGTGGCCGAGGTTCTTTTTGCAGAAGACCGTTCGCAAATTGTGCGGATGCGTGAGAAAATTGGTGATGGAGAAGCACAGGAAAAGCCGGTATCTGAGGGATGGTACAACGAACCCAGGCAACTTACGGAGGAATCCGTCCAGGGTGCCTTGGCTGAAGAAGGCATAAGTGTCAAAGTGCCTGCCAATACCTTCACAGCCGACCTTCTCGACTTTGGTATGGCGCCAGGCATGTCCATGAAAATGTGGCGGGTTGATAGTAATGAAGTACCCGGAGGTATTGTAAAGTATGAGTATTCAGGAGATGAAGACGGGGAAATCGCCTCAATGGAACTAACGGATTATGGCACCGATGCAGAAAGTCTTCTTGAAAGCTTTTAATTAAAGCCCAACCTTCGCTTTTAAACCACAGGTATCAGCCTGTGGTTTTTTTAAAATTATATTGTTTAAACACTAATGTTTAAACTTAAAATATTCCTAATTAGCTTATTTCGATTTTCACTGTGGTTTATAGCACTTAATCACTTGATATTCATTCATTCAAGAATTGAACAAAAACCAAAGTTTAAACACTAATCAATGAACAATAAACACATACCACACCAAATAGTGATGGACACCGAATAATTTATTAGCTGCAATTACCCGCCTATTACAGGCATTACCTTCAGAGCCATTTTTTATATATCATGTGGACATCAATTATAAAAAAATGAATCCTATGAAACCTCTCCCCCTACTTCTGATAATACTTTGTATTTTTACCAGCACCGCCCCTCTTCACGCTCAAAATCAGTTACTGGGAAAAGTGGATTTTCCGAACTCAGGCTCGGCCGCTGCACAAGATGATTTTATGGAAGGCGTCCTGTTTTTGCACAATTTCGAGTATGAAGATGCCGCACGGGCTTTCCGCCGGGCTCAACAAAAAGATCCGGACTTTGCCCTGGCTTATTACGGGGAAGCCAAAACGCACAACCATCCCATTTGGATGCAGCAGGACCAAGATGCAGCCATGGAAGTCCTCAAACGCCTGGCGCCAACCGTGGCTGGTCGACAGGCTAAAGCACCCACACAACGAGAGAAAGATTACCTGATGTCACTGGAAGTGTTATATGGCAACACTGCAGAATCTCGGGGCAAAAGTAAAGAAGAGCGAGATGTATTGTACCGGGACGCCATGAAGCAACTACATGAGAAATACCCGGAAGACCATGAGATAACCACTTATTACGGTCTCTCCATTTTAGGTACAGCACACGAGGGACGCGATTATGCTATCTATATGAAAGCTGCCGCTGAGCTCTTTCAGGTGTGGAATGAGAATCAGCAACACCCCGGAGCCGCGCATTATCTTATTCATTCTTTTGATGATCCGGTGCACGCTCCATTGGGACTACCAATGGCTAAAGCCTACGCTGAAATTGCCCCGGCAGCAGCTCACGCACAACATATGACTTCTCACATTTTCCTGGCGCTGGGGATGTGGGATGATGTAATTGAAGCCAATATCGTGGCGCGAGACGTGCAAACATCCCGCCAAGAAGAGCTTGATGAGCAACCTACTGTTTGCGGACATTACCCGTGGTGGTTAGAATACGGGTATCTCCAAACCGGAGAAACCCGGGAAGCACGGGAGGTACTCGATACTTGCTCCGAACGTATCACCCCTTCAGCATCCAACGGTGAAAAGTGGCATTATGCGGTAATGCGCGGCCATCTTATTACTGACACCAAAGATTGGGACCTAAGCTGGCAAATGGATACCGAGTATCAATACGATGCGAACAGCCCCGGAGCGCGCAACTTTTTCTTTGCTTCCGGTTATGCATCCGTCCAAAATGGAAACCTTTCCGAAGCTAAAGAACATTTGGATGAATTGAATAACACGGCTGATGAAGTTGAAAAAGACATTCAGGTAAAACAACTGCAAGGGTTGATTGCACTGGAAGAAGGCAACCATCAAGAAGGAATGAAACTATTACAGGAAGCTGTAGCCACCGAACTATCACTGCCCATTGATTTCGGACCACCGGTCATTGTAAAACCTTCCCTGGAATTACTGGGAGATGTTCTGCTCGAACAGAAAAACTATCAGCAAGCTTTGGATGTCTACGAACAGCAACTGGAAAGAACACCTAAGCGAAAGCTATCTATCGCCGGAAGAGAAGAAGCTGAAAAGATGCTGTAAGCTTTACTCTCTTCTAAAGCGGGTCGACTATTAATGCCTTTACATTAATAAATGTCTATACATTGATGTTTAAACGTAGAAAATGAAGCACACATGGACATCCAATGCTTGGACTTAGATGAAATACAAATTTGATATTGATTACATGACGGGCACCTGCCGCAAGCGTCTCGCTTATGGCATCTAATTCAGTATGTGGTTGACATAGATAAGTCCAAGCGGGACGCTTGAACCAGGATTGTATTGAAATAAGTGTAGCCAATAAGAAACAATCAACGTTTTAACATCAATAACTAAACGTTAAGCTGCTATACAAGCACATCAACTTTCGAAAAGCGGGGAACTGAGATAACGATCGCCCCGGTCGCAGGTGATGCAAACAATCACACCTTCCTCCAGATCTTCGGCTACTTTTAATGCAGCAACCAAAGCTCCACCGCTGCTCATTCCTGCAAGAATTCCTTCTTCCTTAGCCATGCGTCGGGCTAATTCCGTAGCTTCGGTTTCACTCACATCCACAGTTTGATCTACTCGGTCATCTTCAAAAATTTCAGGCAAAAACTCTGGCGACCAGCGCCGGATGCCTGGTATAGAAGAACCTTCAGTAGGCTGCGTTCCTACAATTTGGATATCAGGGTTTTGGCTTTTTAAATAACGGGATACGCCCATGATGGTCCCGGTTGTCCCCATGGCAGAAACGAAGTGTGTGACTTTACCGTCCGTATCGCGCCAAATTTCCGGACCGGTGGTCTTTTCATGCATTTTGTAATTATCGGGATTGGAGAACTGATTCAACTGGTAGTAACCATGCTCATCAGCCATCTCCTGCGCCAGTTCACGGGAATACTCAATGGTTTTATCGGCTGGCGTCAAAATGACTTCGGCCCCATATGCCTTCATCGACTTGATGCGTTCTTCTGTAGCGCTCTCTGGCATAATCAGTTTAATATTCAATCCTTTCATTGACGCAATCATGGCTAAGGCTATGCCGGTGTTACCGCTTGTTGCCTCTACTAAGGTATCCCCTTCTTCGATATCACCCCGTTCAATGGCACCATTAATCATTCCAAGTGCCGGACGATCTTTGACACTTCCTGCCGGGTTTTGCCCCTCCAGCTTACAATAAATCGTTACGTTTTTATTTGTTGGGATATTCTGCAATTCAATCAGTGGCGTATTGCCTATAAGTTCTTCAATATTCATAATCTTATTGTCCTATTTACGGTGATAATTCCTATCCGCCTTCTCATAAAATCACTCAATATGGAGTTTAATTTTCTATTTATTTATAGGTGATCGTATCTGTCTCACCCTCGGCATTAGTCATTTTGGCTTGATAGTAAATTTTGGAATGAGCCGGCACGCTTTTCGTCAGCCATACATTCCCGCCAATGATGCTGCCTTCTCCTATCACGGTGTCTCCGCCAAGAATAGTCGCACCGGAGTAGATAACTACGTTATCTTCTATGGTAGGATGACGCTTTATCCGGGCATCTTCTTTTCTGACGCTCAATCCGCCTAAAGTAACGCCCTGGTAAATTTTCACGTAAGCCCCGATCTTAGAGGTCTCTCCTATTACAACTCCGGTACCGTGATCAATACAAAAATGATCCCCGATCACGGCGCCGGGATGTATATCAATCCCGGTCTGACGATGAGCATACTCTGAGATAATCCGCGGAATCAGGTTAATGCCGAGTTTTAATAATTCGTGCGCTATGCGATGTGCCGCCATCGCGTAAAAGCCGGGGTAGGTACGAATCACTTCTCCTTTGCTTTTTGCTGCAGGATCTCCCTCAAAAATGGCATCAATATCTTGTAATAAAAGTGTTCTTATGTACGGAAGTTTCTCAAAAAAATCCTTCTCCAATCCGTCAGCTTTGCTTTGCACACACTCTTCATTGTGATTGAGCACTGTTCGTAACTCGTCTTTGCAAGCCCTCATCCGCTTCCGTATCCCTTCTTCTTCCGGATGACGTTCGTATGCAAATTCGGGAAACAGCATGCCCAGCATATGTTCAAAAAAAGAAATCACCTTTTCAGGTGGCGGGCATTTTGATACATCGCGGTGGGCTTTAGCCAGCTCTGTTACAAATTTGTTTTCATCTTCCAACATAGAATGCAGTTTTTTTGAGTATATCGACACAACAAGTAATATACACAGATGAGTTCAGAAGTTGGAAAAACAGGCTGTTATACTAAAAATTAAAATCGAGCTTAACCTGCCATTTCCCGGCACCTGTAAGCTCCCATAACACCACATACACACCGCCATCTGCATCGTAATCTCCCCCCACATAATAGCGGCCGGTTTCTAACACATGGCCTTCTGCTATATTCCATAGCTTTGTTTTGCTGATCCCAATCTCATAATTGGGGTTTTTCATAAAATAATAGCGATCCGCCACTTCCTGCCGGCCTTCTGATTTAGATCCGTTAGCAAGATATACCGTCTCTTGGGTATACAATTCATCAACGTGTTTCTGAGGATTATGAGCATTCGCCAATTTTATCCATTCCTGTCTTCTTTCATCCAGCTTCGCTTTTACCATCTCGAAGCTATTACCCGTTTCTTCTTCTGGTGAAAAATACATATCCACTTCCTTCTTCCAGCCATTTTCGGTATTCCGCCAGCCCGTAACCAGCAAGATTTCATCCTCTTCATTGTACAAATCACCCACGGTCACATACCGATCTTCATCATGCCGGAAGATATCAGTCTGTTGATAAGAGCCCGGCAATTTATTTTCATTCGAGTTGACAACATCCATTATTCTTTGAGCTTCTCCCACTTTTAACTCAGCAAAAACCTGGTATTCGTTAGTCCAATAAAATTCACTTACATCTTCTCCTTTATTTAAGATGTCAAGCCATTGCTGCTGTAAGTCTTCGAAATCTGGTTGTGCCCAACCCAACAAAGGAAGAAGCATCCATAGTCCGATACAGAAGTATTTTCTGGTAGTCATAATTTTCTCATCTGTTCACCTTAAGAGGTATTAAGGTTTGTAAATCCAAGTTAAAACACAAATCTGAAATCTCAGAAAAATGGCTTTCATCCGCCCTTGATTTAAAATAATTCTGAATTATCAGAAACTTTGATTCGGTGCGATGCGTAGAGCGATTCAAATTCACACACATTTTATTTCAACATCATGGCTAAGAAAAAAAGTAAAAAACTGATTTGGACCATCACTCTGATTGTAGTGATTTTTGGAGGCGGCGGCTTTTATTACCTCTACAGCAACAATGAAGAACAAGGCCCGCAAGAAGAACCTTTTGTAACTGCTGAAGTTGGCACCGTGGTAGAAAAAGCACTGGCCGTTGGTACTATCGAACCTGAAAATGAAATCGAAGTTAAATCAAAGATATCCGGCGTGGTCAGCCGCATGTTTGCCGAAGCCGGAGATTATGTTGAGAAAGGCGAGCCGCTGATTGAAGTCAGCCCCGACCCCACTCCCCTGGAACTCGCCGAAGCAAAACGTAGCCTGGAACGTACCCGGATTGAAGCAGAAAACCTGAGGAAAGAACTGGACCGGATGGAAACACTGCTCGAGAAGAATCTTGTCTCCCAGCAACAATACGATCAGTCTCTTGAACAATTTGACGACGTACAAGTACGCGTACAAATTGCCAAAGAGCGACTGGAATTATTGGAATCCGGCCGTATTAAAATTGGCGACACTATGATCGAATCGGTAATTCGGGCTCCAATTAGTGGATACATTCTTGAAGAATTGGTAGACGAAGGCGAACCCGTGGTTCCGCTTACCTCCTACCAGGCAGGTACCGCGCTTATGACCATGGCCGAAATGGAAAACCTGTTATTTAAAGGCACCGTGGATGAAATTGACATTGGCAAAGTTCAGTTGGGCATGCCGGTTGAAATCAAAATCGGTGCTTTACCGGCCGATACCATTCTTGGCGAAGTTTCGCACATCTCCCTGAAAGCTCAGGAAGAAGACAACGCCACCGTATTTCCTATCGAAATCACCATCACGGATACCAAAGGAGCGGTTCTGCGTGCAGGTTATTCAGCTAATGCCGATATCATCATCCAAAAAATGGAAAACATGGTCACCATCCCCGAACGGGTGATTGACATGCGTGATGGCAAAGCTTTTGTAGATGTACCCGGTGAAACGCCTGGCAGTCGTGAAGAAAAAGAAATCACCATTGGCTTGAGCGATGCCATTACAGTTGCCGTAACCGGCGGACTTGAAGAAGGACAAAAAGTACTGGAACGACCGGTACGCACTTTAACGGTACGCTGATAATTTTCACCACAGGGCACATAAGCCATGTCATTTTCAAATCTCTTAAAAGAACTTTTTCAAAACCTGAACCAGCAGCGGTTACGCAGTTTCCTCACCATCTTCGGGATCATGTGGGGTACTGCTACCCTAATCTTGCTGCTGGCTTTTGGAGTGGGATTTCGTGATCAAACCGTACTGAACATGCGTGGCATGGGCGATCAGCTGGCCATCATGTTTCCCGGGCAAACCACTAAACCCTTTCAGGGCTATGGCATTGGCCGTCCCATCCGTTATCGTGAATCAGATGCCCAGATGTTGAAAAACAATATCCCTGATATTGACGTGGCTACCCCCGAGTATATGAGCAGCATGGTGATAGAGTATGGTGAAAAGCGTCGCAACTCATCCGTAGGCGGGGTTTACCCGGTATACCAAGAGCTTAGAAACACCTTTGAGCAACCCGGCGGACGATGGCTCAATCAAACAGATGTGGATGAGCGCCGCCGTGTTATCTTTATAGGAAACCGACTGGCTCAAAATATTTTTGGGGAAGAAGATCCCGTAGGCAAGCAAGTAATGGTGAACAATATGCCATTTACCGTAATTGGAGTGATGCAGGATAAAATCCAGAACTCCTCCTATTCTCAACGCGATCAGGATCGTTCTTTTATACCAGCTCCCACTTTTTCAGCCATCACTGGCACCGACATTGTCAATAATATTTTGTACACCCCCAAAGACCCGAACCTGGCTGATGGCATTCAAGATCAGGTCTATGAAGTGATGGGACGTAAACACCGTTTTGATCCCGCCGACCGCGATGCCATCGGCATTTGGGACACCAACGAGTTCTGGTCATTCATTAACATCATGTTTTTAGGCATCAACGGGTTTTTAGGGTTGATAGGATTTTTCACCCTGGCCGTTGGTGGTATCGGGGTGGCTAATATCATGTTTGTAGTAGTACAGGAGCGAATGAAAGAAATTGGCATCCGTCGTGCAGCCGGGGCTCGTCGCCATCACATCATGGCGCAGTTTTTTCTTGAGACCTTTGCAATCATTGCCATTGGTGCTTCGGCCGGTTACGCTATTGGATGGCTATTGGTTCAGGCCACGCAAAACCTGCCCATAAAAGATTTTGTGGGTACCCCTTACTTCTCACCACAAGTCGGCATTATAGCTTTTGCGGTGCTTAGCCTGGTTGGTTTTGCAGCAGGCCTGCTACCCGCCTGGCGAGCTTCACGGCTGGATGTGGTGGAATGCCTCAGAAAATAACTCCTATACAAGAACCACTTATTTAACTCCATTATCATGTGGCGAACCTTATTTACCGAATTCTTTTCTGATCTGCGCAAGCAAAAGCTTCGCTCCTTCTTAACGCTTACCGCCATTGCCTGGGGAACACTCTCAGTAGTACTTCTGCTGGCTTTCGGGCGAGGACTGGGAACCAGTATGATGGAAGGTATGCTTGGTGCCGGCAACCAGGTAATGGTTATTTACGGCGGCCAGACCAGTATGAATTACGAGGGCTTAGGCATTGGTCGGCGTATCAGTTTTAAAGAAGAAGACGTGCGTTTAATTGAAAAAGCGGTACCTGGTATTTCCCACGCCAGCCCGCAATATGGCCGTTGGGGCGCCCAACTTCGCACCGATGACATCACCACTAATACGTATATGGAAGGCGTCAATCCAGATTTTGAAATCATGCGCACCATGTATCCCGCTGCCGGCGGACGTTTCATCAATGAAAAGGATGTAGACGAAATTCGGCGCGTACTATTTTTAGGGGATGAAATTGCCGTTCGTATTTTTGGGGATCAAAACCCTATCGGTCAGAGAATACTGCTGGATAATACGCCTTTCACAGTTATTGGCGTGATGAAACCCAAGATGCAGACTTCTATGAATAACGGCCCCGATGCCAACCGCGCCATCATTCCTTATACCACCTTCCGCAATATGTACGGATACCGCAATGTCGGTTCGATGTTGATTCGCCCGGAAGATCCTTCTCTACAGGAAGATATTAAAGCTCGGATTACCTCGATCATGTCCAAAAAATACGGTTTCGATCCTGCCGATGAACAAGCCATGCCCATCTGGGATTTTATTGAACAGGAAGAGATGCAGGGCAAAATCTTTTTTGGGCTGGAAGTATTTCTATTTACGGTTGGCTTTTTCACCCTGATGATTGCCGGCGTAGGCGTAGCCAATATCATGTTTGTGGTAGTAAAAGAGCGTACCCGTGAAATTGGTTTAAAAATGGCCGTAGGAGCTCGCAAAGTCCACATCATTGTACAGTTTATTTTCGAATCCCTCTTTATATCATTCCTGGGCGGCGGACTGGGCATTGCCATATCAGCCATCATCGTATATGGTGTGCAATCTATGAACATACAGGGCGGAGCAGGCGATTTTCTTGGTAATCCGGAGATTTCTTCCATAGCCGTACTGGTCACCGTAGGCGTTTTAGGGTTGATAGGATTAATTTCCGGCATCTTCCCGGCTATCAAAGCCTCCCGCGTTGATCCCGTGGAATCGCTCCGCTACGAGTGATGAAATTGCAGATTACAAATTACTGATTGAAAATTAGTGTAAGGCGGACAGATTTGTCCGCCTTTCGTGTGAAGACTAGTTCCCTACGGCCCGTTGGGATCGCAAATATGAAGCTCCTGCTTCATTTTTTTACCCCACGAATTAGCCCTAATAACGGTTATCATCGCACAAACACATCAAACCCAATTCCCCGGCTGGTGTTAACCACTGGTCGGGCAAATCTGCCCGACCTACGTCTTTCCATAGAGAACCGCTATTGGCTTTATATGAATAAGAAAATAGCGATCGGGAAGGAAATCTCTTTATCCTTTGTTAGGCTACCGAAACAGACAAAATATTTCCAACCAATTTTATTTTTTACCGTTTATGAATTTTCACGATGCTCTCAAATGGCGATATGCCACCAAAAAAATGACCGGAGAGACGGTTCCACAGGAAAAAGTGGATCGAATCCTTGAAGCCATTCGGATGGCTCCAACGTCAATGGGCTTCCAACCCTTTACGGTATTTACGATCACAGATCCAGAGATTAAAGAACAAATCCTGCCTATTGCCAATGGCCAAACGCAAGTCAGGGATGGTTCGCACCTGCTGATATTTGCGGCATGGACTGAGATCACCGAAGAACGTATTGAGGATTACATGAACCTCACCGCTGAAGAACGGAAACTAAGTCTACAAGAGCTGCAGCCTTTACGAAATATGTTGAATGGGGCCGCCTCCCAATCACCGGAAAAAATGTTTGAATGGTCGGCACGACAGGCGTACATCGCCTTTGGATTTGGAATGGCCGCTGCCGCTGTGGAAGAAGTGGATGCAACGCCGATGGAAGGCTTCAACCCTGAAGCATTAGACGAGCTGCTTGATTTACCTTCCAAAGGATTACGAAGTGTACTCATGCTTCCACTTGGTTACCGCGATGAAGAAAATGACTGGCTGGCCCCTATGAAAAAAGTCCGCCGGCCGAAAGACGAGTTTTTCCAAGAGGCTAAAGTAGCCGAAATGGCTTAATCAATTTTGATACCATATACGACCCATGAAGCCCGCAGCTTTGAGCAGTTCTGCGGGCTTTTTTATTTCCCAATACAAAAAGTGAGGTAATTTCCATAAGTACTATAATTACATAATAATAGAAGGTGTATTATTTTGCAGATATGCAAAATTAGCAACAATATTCAATAAATCTTATCATATATAGACTCTTATTAAGACAGATTTAGTTCCTTTTGTAGTAGACAGATTCATTAGGATATGAGGTAGCCAATTCATTCATGTTGTTCCAAACATCTTTACCTGCAATAGCTACTCCACCTGCATTATCTACTTTTAATCCATCAACAACACCATCAGATACCATTACACCACTTACATATATCATTGTAGAATCATTATTACTTCTAATTGATGCATTGATTCTATAATCAATCATTGCATCTGTTATAGTTGATGTTTTTAAAAGTAGTAATTCACTATCTGAGTTATCTATACTAATTCCCTGATCTGTTAAATGTTGTGCAAAACCTCTATAAGCCTCATTTGCAGTTTGATTAACTTTTAAAATGATAGTATCTGCATTTTTTACCATCTCTTTGGATGGCTCAGTTGATGGAAGTGATGTTGCACATGAGATGAGAAAGAAAGTTAATAGTGCAAGAAGTATGAGCTTTTTCATTGTTTCCCCGATAATTTCATTAAAGTATTATGTTTAAAACATATTAGAAAATTATAGATTATTCAATCTCACTTAAAAATGCATTAAATGCCTGATCCTGATTTTGCCTGATATACTCAAGCTCTCTGAGGATCTCCTTATATCTCTTTGTAGGTTTGCCTGCATAGTGAGTCTTAAAGTGCTTACTGTAAAGCTCCTCATACAGTTTATCAGAGCCATTCATGATCTTACAGACCTTATCTATCATTCTGCCTTTTTTAGAGTAAGTCTGGCATTCATACATGGCATTAGGAAAAGCATCTCGATGCAAAAAGTATTTACCGGCTCCATACAGTTTTCTGCACCGCTTACCGGTATGAGGACAAACAAAATACCAGATCTTACCTATGCCCAAATTTGAGTTACTTGATGTTAAACTAACATTATAATTGACTTGCTCCTCTTTGTTGTAAGTATAGAAAAAGGTTGCCTGAGGAGTCTCTCTCATATCCACAGAGATACTTATACTGCCGACCTCTTGACCTCTTCTGCTCCATGTTAGCTGACCAGATTTAAAGCTGTCTGGCTCAAAATATCCAAACTCTTTGAGCTTGGTTATGGAGATCTGTTTAACCTCATCCAGTAATGTTGGATATGTGCTATAAGCTGGCATAATGTTAGGTTTTATAAGGTTCTGAAACCTAAATATTTAGAGAACATGCAGTATATTTACCTGTAATATCTTTTAAGCGCTGAAACTTTACTTTCCAGCTCCTCGATCAATGGAGACGAGTCTGAGGCTGAAAACTTCTTACTCTTGTCTCTAATCTCTTTTTTGAGCCTGCTATAATATTCAGGTCTATCAAGAGCATCTTTAGCTCTTAATTCCTCAACCAGATCCACTGCTCCATGCTGACCAATTCTTTTAATGGAGAGGAGAGCCATCTGATCCCAAAAATCTTTTGGAGTACTCATATTGTCTGTATCTAAATTGATCTCTGCAAGTTTATGTATTGATTTAAAATCACTTACATATCTATCTATTAATTTAATATAAAACTGCTCCTCATACAATTTATAAGCCTTTACCTCTGGCTCTTTAAATTGTTTATGTAACCGGCGCTTATATCTGATCTCATACCTCAGAACATGCTTTGAAGTCCATACCTCAGGAATCTCATAACCTTTATTTTTAGCCTCTGCCGGCTTATCATAAAAAAGTTTAGTCCGATTACCATTTTTGTAGTAAAGGCTCTCAGGTTGAATATATCGCTTATAGTACTGGCTCTCTCCTAAGTATGGATAATATACCTTAGGCTCAAACTGCATTATAAAGTTATGAGCAAAGTCTATTCTTGAGACTTGAGCCTCATCTATAGGCAAGTGTAAATCATCTGAGAGCTTCTGTATAGCCTGCTCAGTATCCTTTCTCCTGAGAGTCTGCATATTATCAGACAGGTAGTATTTGGCTAAACTGCCTTGTATAGAGACTCCTCTATCAGTTACATAAATTCTTAGGTTTTCTTTAGTACCTGAGAAGTATATCTGATCTGCTTTTTCATGTGCTGTAATATCCTCTAAATAGACAGGTATCTCAGCCAATAGATCAGTATCTCTGACTGAGTCCTGTCTTACATAGAGTTTTAGTGTATCAAACATATTGACAGAATTTGTCAAGACTTACAGCTTACTATAGCCATACTGATAAAATGGTTTAGCATCTGCTCTTAGTTGTTTAATCTGCTCATCCAGCTCTCCATCAATAAGCATCTGATACCAGCTTGAAATAATATTCCTTTGCTCAGGCAGAATGAGCATCTCAATATCATCCAGATCTTTATCTGATAGGAATAGGTAAGCATCATTCCTGAATGGATAGAATGGATTTTCAGATCCATCATTTAGCTTTCTCCTGCTATTGGGATAGCCATAAAATAGCTCTGGATAGTCTAAGTCCTCATTGTATAGGCTTGTAACATTGAGGCTGGATTTAGTGAGGCTCCACTCAGCTATTCTTTTAGAGTCTGCTGATACAAAATCTCTGGCTGGAGTCTTGTAAACAAACATCTGCTTTTTGTGATTAACAAGAGGAGAGAGTCCTGAGTATTCTCCTGCATATTGAATGCAGTCCAGCCTCATTTTAGATCTGATATTATTAGCTTTTTTGATCTCCTGAGGTAGTGCTATAAATCTGTAGTAATGGATAGGCTGATTCATGATAGACCTCTTTCCAATAAGAAGTTTTCAGCCTTATCATCAATCTCATCCTGAGAGACTTTTTTGTTTCTCAGCATCCACTCATCCAGCTCCTCTTTGTCAAAATAGAGCTTTTTACCAGTTGGCTTGTAGCAAGGTATGCCACCGGTTGAAGTGAGTTTATACAGATGAGATTTTGACAGTCCAGTATAGACTGCTGTCTCATCAAAATTGAGTACTGTTTTCTGTGATAGGAGTAGATCCTCAATCCTGCTGAGTCTCTCATCCAGTTCTGTAGTTTTCATGGTTCAATTAATTTGAATTAATATTGAACCAGCGCGCCGGTACTGTTAATCAGTTAACCTGAGCAAAAGATGAGAAAGGATTGATAACAAAGTAATTGACCAGACCTTTTAAAAACTTTACTGTAAAGGTTTATCAGACAGGCTCTGAATAATACTATCTATTGTTTTAGAACCTCTTGGATCAGAGGAGTACTTCATGTTTTGTGAGTCCTGTTTTATGCTGTCTCTCTTAAAAGGTTTTCTATGTCTATCCAAAAAATGATCTGTGATGAGCTTAAATTGTCTATCCATAGTATCAATCAGACCAGCCTCAGATAATTTGTTAAACAAGTAAATGAGGAGTCTGTTTGTCTTGCTCCATTGAATAGGTTGAGGAGTTTGATCTGCCTGCCTGAAATGCTCTTGTATCAGATCATTAGTATCTCTGTTTTCAATCAAGCCAACCTTTTTTATGGACTGTAAAAACATTCTGAGAGACTCATCTCCTTTAAGCCAATGGATAGGCTGGATGTTACTTTCTACACTCTCTTGCTTTGGAGTTGACCTATCAAGTTTTGACTGAAATTTAGGTTTTAATTCAGCAGTTGTATATTCTGCTTTAAGTTGAACAAGTAAACTTCTTAACCTATACAATGAATAAAACTCAATGCCATGTGGATCCATTAATCTACTTATGTCAATTGTGTTTTTGAGCATTTCAGACATTTCTTGAGCAAATTGTTCCACATTCTTTTTCTGCTCCTCTGTTTGTTCCTTTTGTCTTTTAATCCTCCTTTGTGGTTTAAAGTAATCTGAAACCCCAAAGCTTCTTTGCCCTCTATCAACATCACTCAACATGGGTACTTCTTTACCATCTTTTTCATATTCATTAATTTTATTCTGAATTTCCTCATGTGAAAATTTTCCCTCCCAAAGTTCCCTTTCCCACCAGAAATAAAAGTCAAAATCTTTGCAGAGCAGTTTAATTTTTACTGGATCAAAATCACCAGTCAATTCTTGAACTCTTGAATAAATTTCTAAGTCTGACATACCACCTTTATGAACTTCAGCAAAAAAACTGTTTGATAATCCCTCTTTGTAACTATCTCCAATTGAATCAGCCATAGTTACATTATCACTGGTTAAATACTCTGCTTTCTTGATGCTTCTATAAATTATGCCACAAAACCTCATTACTGAGTCTTTTTGCCATTCATTTAGATTAGCATCAGAATAATGTTCTTGGATCACATAGAAGTTTCTCCACTTATTATCCTCACCAGTACTGATCTTGTACCCTTCAATCAGTTCAGAGTCTGTCTTTCTTTTTTCTAAAATTAGATCAACATACTCTTGCAGATAAAAAGAAAAATCAGACAAGATTTGATTTAAAAATCCCTTGGTAACTCCATTCTTTTTGTTCCCTATTTCTTCAATAGTATTAATAATGTCAATTGAAGGAACTTTATTCTCAACAATACCCTGAAATAATTCACCTAATTTCATAAGTCAATACTGTTTAATCGGTTGACAGCTTCTTTTCTTTTCTGATCCACTATATCAGCATAGATCTGAGTAGTCTTGATATTCTTATGCCCTAATAATTTGCTTACAGTATAAATATCTGCTCCATGCTGTAACTGTAGGATAGCATAGGTATGTCTTGCACAATGGAATGTGATGTTCTTAGTGATCCCTGCTTCCATCATCCATCTCTGTAGAGCTACATTCATATAGGATGAGTATTTGAGACCTTTAAAGACTCTTACCTCAGGAGCCTTAGGATCTGTTAAATATTGTTTGGCATTATCAGGTATCTCAACATATTGCAGACCATCTGTTTTCTTTTGGTGAAATACTACTCTCCAGCCATCCTCATTCTGTTCAATCTCTGACCATGTAAGTTTCTGTATATCAGACCACCTCAGACCGGTAAGACAGGCAAACAGAAAAGCATTTTTCAGAACAGGATACCGGCACTCCTCTTTAGCTACTGCCTTAAGCTCATCTACAGTTAAATGCTCTCTCTTAGGTGTCTTAATTGAAGGAGCCTCAACATCACTGGCTGGATTGTGCGAGAGGTATCTTTTTTTGACCGCTTTTTTAAGTCCAGCTCTAAACTTGCTGAAATATGATCCTACAGAGGCAGAGGCTAAAGGATTGCCATCTGTTTTCTTAACATTTTTCAGATACTCAAGAAACTCCTCACAAAATTTCTGATCTAATCTTTTGAATGGCAGTGAGTCAGATCCAACAAAAGACTCTAAATGCTTATAGGTAGAATCCCAATTGTTGTATGTATTCTCATTGCTTTCTCTGTTATCTCTCTGTTTTCTAAAGAAAGCCATAAAATCAGCATTACTACTGCCTGACCTTTTGAAGCCATACTGACCATTTTTGATCTCAAGCTCTCTCTTTGCCTTTATGCTTTTAGCAAGCTCCAGAGTCTCCTTATTAGTTTGTCTCTCTTGCTTAGTCTGAGGATTATCTTTTAAATACAGATCCAGATATTCATAATCTCTGACTGCCTTAGTTTTGCCATCTTCAGTTTTGACAGTGCCTTTATAGTACTCCAGATAGAGGCTGATCTTGCCTGATTTAGTCTGCTTTCTCTGTCTTAAATGTACCTTCATAATTGTTGCTATTTGTTGCTATCAATATCTATACAACAAATTAACAACAATAAAACCACAAATAACAACAAAAGAAGAGAAAATATACTACCTTGAAAACAGGCTAAATGAAAGCATTAGATGAGTTTAGCTAAACAAGAGAAACTCACTTCACTTACCAATACAAAATCGCGAAAAGATACTATCCAGCACATCTTCATTGGTAATTTCGCCGGTAATGGTGCCCAGTTCTTTGAGGGCAGCTCGCAAGTCAATGGAAAGGAAGTCGCCAGTCATACCCTGGCTAAGCGCACGCAATGCACTATCCACGTGCTCTTTGGTTTTTTGAAGGGCATCGCGGTGACGAGTAGAAGTAACCAAAAGACTGGATGCATCATAATGTTTGTTCTCCAGCGCTCGGTCTTTCAGCAGTTTTTTCAGGTCTTTGATTTTCTCTCCCTCCAGGGCCGAGATCTTCAAATCAAACTCGGTTCGCCACCCTCCTTCCAGTTCGATATCGGCTTTGGTGCCAATTAAAATAAATGGGGTTTCTTTGGCGCGCGACTGAAAATCAGCAATTTCTTTACGCTCTTGATCGGTAAATGACTGGGAGAGGTCTTTCAAATAAATCACTAAGTCTGCCTGCTCAAAAGCTTTTTGGGATCGCTTCACCCCTTCCGCTTCCACCACGTCTTGGGTTTCCCGCAGACCGGCCGTGTCAATCAATTTAAACAGGAGGCCATCGTAGCTCCAGTCGGCATCAATGGTGTCGCGGGTAGTTCCGGCAATTTCAGTAACAATGGCACGGTCACTTCCCACCAGCGTATTCAGTAGAGTTGACTTTCCCGCATTCGGACGACCAATAAGCACCGTTTTCACGCCATCTTTCACCAGCCGACCGGTTTCATAGGTTTCCAGGAGTTCGGCAATTTCGGTATCTAAATCTTCCAGCAATTTCTGCAGCTGCTCTTTGTTGGCAAACTCGACGTCTTCTTCAATAAAATCCAGCTCCAGTTCTACCATGGCCGTGGCGTCAATAATCTGCTGGCGAAATTTCTTGATGTGCTCCCCTAAACGACCTTCCAGCTGTTGGTGGGCCGCATCCACCGCTTTAGAGCTTTTGGCGTGAATAAGATCGGCCACTGCCTCGGCCTGATCCAAATCCAGCTTTCCATTTAAAAAAGCCCGTTGAGTAAACTCTCCTGGTTCTGCGGATCGTACGCCCAGTGCCAAAATCGTCTCCAGCACCGATTGTGTCACCAGCACCCCTCCGTGACACGAAATCTCTACGGTTTCTTCTCCGGTGTATGATTTTGGAGAATGAAAGAGCGTCACCAGCACTTCATCCACAGGAAGATTCTGCTTGTTCATAATCTTACCAAAGTGGACGGTATGGGAATCTTGCTTGGTGAGATCTTTGCCTTTAAAAGCTTCGTTTACCGTGGCAATGGCTTCCAGGCCGGATACCCGAATTACGGCGATACCGCCTTCGCCCACGGGAGTAGCAATAGCAGCAATCGGTTTTTTTTGTGTGATGTCTGTCATGCTTCAAAGATAGGCAGACTACCGGAAAACACGAAAGGGATTGAAAATTGTGCTATATCATCCCTAAAAAAATTTACCCATTAATTTTTCTGCAATATTTATAAACATGAAACCACTATTTTGATTAGCTTTACATACAACTTTAAACATAAAAGCAAGTCAATGAGAACATTACTCACAGGTACATTTCTTTTACTTTTCGGGATGGGTATAGTACATGCCCAAACATATTCACCAGACCGGCCGGGGATTGGAAACGGCTCTTCCATCACACCGGAAAGAATGCTGGGGGTAGAAGCAGGAATCGAATTTACAGATAGTGAAATATCTAATCGATTGGATATTGGTCAAGTATTGTTACGCTACGGGATTATAGATAAGCTTGAATTACGCGCCGCCCTCAATTCATATACTCGCGTGAATGTAGAGACGTCTTTTTTTTCTGATTCCTACAGTGGTTTTAATGACATGGATATCGGTGCTAAATACAATTTTATCTCAAAAACCGAGAATCACCCCAGTGTATCCGGTATGGCAGAGTTAACCCTTCCAGTTGGCTCTGATAGATTTAGTTCTGGTGACATTTCTTCAACCCTAACTGTTCTTTCTGATTATGACCTAAATGATATGTGGAGTGTTTCTTCCAACCTTGGATATTGGTTTAATCCTGAAGTTGCTAATGCGGACTACTGGACCTTCACCTTTACTCCAAGCTTCACCATCCCAAACAACGAGGATATAGCAGGCTATTTTGGTTATGCCGGTTTGTATTACGAAGGTGGTAGCACCAATTGGTTAGAAACGGGAGTCACTTATACTCTTGCAGGCAATACTCAGCTGGATGTTAATTTCGGATATGAATCAGATGCGGAAGTGTTCTTTATTGGTGCGGGCTATGCCCAAGGGTTTAATTAAAAACTAATTTCTAGATGTTTAGTCATAAAGGGATGTTCAAAAACACATCCCTTTTTTGTTTGGGATTCATTTACCGGGCAATGGTAACCTGTACGCCGGATTCTTCTAATTTTGCTACGGTCTCGGCAGATACTCCTTCATCCGTTATGATATGTTGCACCTTATCCAGACTGCAGATACGGCTAAAGCCTCGTTTTCCGAATTTGGTGTGATCGGCGAGCACTACGGTGTATTGAGCGACTTCGATAAAGCGCTGGTTCAGGCTGGCTTCCATCAGGTTTGAGGTTGTTAAGCCATGATCCAGATCAATGCCATCCACGCCTAAAAACAGAATTCCGCAGGTGATGCCATCCAAAAACTGCTCGGCATACGGGCCCACCACCGACGTGGAGCTTTGGCGAAGCTGTCCGCCCAGTTGAAGAATTTCCACATTTTTATGCTGCGCCAGCTCCAACGAAATATTTAAGGCAGAGGTAATCACGTTGAGCCTCCTGTTCGGATGAATCTTTCGGGCCAGGGCTAAAATGGTTGTCCCCGACGCCAATACGATGGAATCATTATCTCCTATTAGCTTAAGCGCTTCTTGGGCAATGAGGCTTTTCTCTTCAGCCTGCACCTTCTCTTTTTCCGAAACCGGTCGGTCGCTGGTATAAGGATTGGATTGCGTGGCTCCGCCATGGGTTCTAAAGAGCAGGCCTTTTTCTTCAAGCACTCTTAAGTCCTTTCGGATAGTCACTTCCGATACATCCAGGTCTTCGCTTAACTCCTGCACATAGACCTTTCCGCTTTCTTTCAGTTTTTTTAGAATAGTTTCGTGTCGTTCCGCTACTGTCATGTATTTCCCATTTATTGAGTTTCAATATAGCACACCTCTTCATTTTCTTCAATTTTCTATAATTCGGAACAAAACGAAACATTATTTCTAAAAATAATCTTGACTCAAAAATCCCCTAATCAGTATAAACTATAATTTTTCAGTGTTTTAGGGTTTTAGGCGTGTTCGAAATATTTCGTTTTAAATTGTTTTGAATTTCGTTTTGCTTTATTTAGATTCATTACAGAACAAAATGAAACATCTCCTGTAAACGGAGTTTATTATGAAAAGAGCAGAATTACTTAAGAGCGCAACAAATAACAAAAGAGAACCCTGGGATGTTATTATTATCGGCGGTGGGGCTACCGGCCTCGGCGCCGCCCTTGATGCTGTAAGCCGCGGATACAAAGCCCTGGTACTGGAAAAATCCGATTTTGCCAAAGGCACTTCCAGCCGCAGTACCAAACTGGTTCATGGTGGTGTTCGCTATTTAGCACAAGGAGATATTGCTTTAGTGCGGGAAGCCCTGAGAGAGCGTGGCTTGTTACAACAAAATGCCCCTCACCTGGTGCAAAATGAAGTGTTTGTGATTCCCGGCTATAAATGGTGGACCAAATACTATTACACCCTGGGGCTCACCATGTACGATTTGCTATCTGGGAAATTAAGCCTGGGCCGGTCCAAACCTATTTCAAGAGAAGAAACAATACGCCGACTTCCCACTATCAAGAAAGAAGGCCTGCGTGGCGGTGTTATTTACCATGACGGCCAGTTTGATGACTCCCGACTTTCCATCAACCTGGTGCAAACCATTGTGGAGCACGGAGGCGTAGCCTTAAACTATGTGGAGGTAAAAGGCTTGATAAAGGATGGCAACAAGATATCCGGAGTGAAAGCCCTTGATCGGGAAACCGGGCAAACCTTCGAATTGAAGGCAAAATCAGTCATTAATGCCACCGGTGTTTTTGTGGATGAAATCATGAAAATGGATAAAGACGAGCATAAAGAGATGGTCCGCCCCAGCCAGGGAGTGCATTTGGTGCTGGATAAATCATTCCTGCCGGGCGAAGATGCCATTATGATTCCAAAAACCGATGACGGCCGTGTGCTTTTCGCTGTTCCATGGCATGATAAAATAGTAGTTGGAACCACCGATACTCCACTGGACGAACACAGCCTAGAGCCGGTAGCCCTGGAAGAAGAAATTGAATTCATCCTACAAACAGCACAAAGATATCTTGCAAAAAAACCAACCCGTGATGATGTAAAAAGTGTATTTGCGGGATTACGTCCGCTGGCAGCCCCGCAGGAAGGAGACACCAAAACCAAGGAAATTTCCCGCAGCCACAAATTAATTGTATCAGAATCTGGTCTTATTACAATCACCGGAGGAAAATGGACCACTTTCCGTAAAATGGGTGAAGATACCATCGACAAGGCCGAAAAAGTGAATGGCATTGGCGAAAGAAAATCAACCAGTGAGTCCATGAAAATTCATGGATATGAAGAAGAAACCGATTACAGCAATCCCTTTTATTTTTATGGATCCGATCAGAATGACGTACTACAACTGGCTGAAGAAAAAGTTGCCTGGAGTGAAAACCTTCATCCCAAATACGCTCATATTAAAGCCGAAGTGATCTGGGCGGCCCGGCATGAAATGGCGCGTACGGTGGAAGACTTTTTAGCCCGCCGCATTCGCATGCTGTTTCTGGATGCCAAAGCAGCCATCGACATGGCACCGGCCGTGGCTGAATTGATGGCAAAGGAATTAGAATATGATGAGGAATGGATATCATCCCAAATTGAAGAATTTACCACGCTTGCCAACCGGTATTTACTGAAGTCTTACAAGCCCGAGATTTTAGAAACAAATAACAGTCACTAATAAACCCGCAGTTATGGAACAATTCATTTTAGCTTTAGACCAGGGAACCACCAGTTCCCGCGCCATGCTCTTTAACAAAAAAGGAGAGATTGTATCAGTAGCCCAGAAGGAATTCAGGCAAATTTATCCCCAGCCCGGCTGGGTAGAACATGACGCCCAGGAAATATGGTCATCACAGGCTGGTGTTGCAGCCGAGGCCGTAGCTTCCGCTGGCATTAACGGAAAAGCGCTTTCGGGCATTGGCATCACCAATCAGCGTGAAACCACCGTGGTTTGGGACCGAAAATCAGGCAAACCCATTTACAACGCCATTGTTTGGCAAGACCGCCGTACTTCTGATTATTGTGATCAGCTGAAAGAAGAAGGTCATGCTGAAAGCATACAAAAGAAAACCGGCCTGATGATCGACTCCTACTTCTCTGGCACCAAAGTGAAGTGGATTCTGGATAATGTAGAAGGTGCACGCGAAAAAGCAGAAAAAGGTGAACTGGCTTTTGGCACTATTGACACCTGGCTGATTTGGAATTTCACCCAGGGTGAGTTGCATATCACCGACGTGACTAACGCCTCACGCACCATGTTGTTCAACATCAATACCATGGAGTGGGATGAAGAATTACTGGAGCTGATGGATATCCCCAAAAGCATGCTGCCCGAAGTAAAACAATCCAGTGAAGAATACGGCCGCACTAAAACCACGCTTTTTGCCAGCAAAGTACCTATCGCCGGCATCGCCGGTGACCAGCAGGCCGCCTTGTTTGGCCAAATGTGTACAGAGCCCGGCATGGTTAAAAATACGTACGGCACCGGTTGCTTTATGCTGATGAATGTAGGCGAAAAACCCGTTAAATCAGAAAACAACCTGCTTACCACCGTAGCCTGGAAAATAAATGGCAAAACCGAGTATGCGTTGGAAGGCTCCGTATTTATCGGTGGTGCTGTGGTACAGTGGCTGCGCGATGAGATGAGCATCATCCAGGAATCCAAAGACATTGAATACTTTGCCAACAAAGTAGAAGATTCCGATGGCGTATATCTCGTACCTGCTTTTGCAGGGCTGGGAGCACCCCACTGGAATCAGCATGCCCGCGGTATCATGGTGGGCATAACCCGGGGCACCAACCGGGCACATCTGGCACGTGCCGCCCAGGATTCCATCGCCTACCAGGTCATGGATTTACTGAACGCCATGAAAGCCGATGCCGGTATTGACGTTAAAGAGCTGCGGGTTGATGGCGGTGCCACCGTCAATAATACCCTCATGCAATTTCAAAGTGATTTGCTTGCAGAAGTGCCGGTTATTCGTCCGGTCATTACAGAAACCACTGCTTTAGGCGCTGCTTATCTTGCCGGCCTGGCAGTTGGTTATTGGGATGACATTGAAGAAATCCGAAAGCTCTGGAAAGCTGACAAGGAATTTAAGCAGCAGATGGAACCGGCCAAAGTGAAAGAACTGACCAAGGGTTGGCAGCGTGCCGTAAATGCAGCCATCACCTGGGCCGACGACCGCTAACCCACTAGAAATTTCACCTGTGAGCACTTTTTACTCACAGGTGATCAAACCCAAAAACAACGTGCATGTAGGAAAACTATATCTGACATGCACCACATCATGAAAATAATATTGTAAACGGAGATCCATTATGAGCCCGATTTTAGCAGAATTTATCGGAACCGCCGTACTCCTCCTTTTTGGTTGCGGTGTAGTAGCAAACGTCATTTTAAACAAAACCAAGGGCAACAGCAGCGGCTGGATTGTCATCACCTGGGGATGGGGCATGGGTGTATTTATCGCCGTGTTCATCACTGGCCAATTTAGCGGAGCACACATCAACCCGGCCGTAACCCTGGGCTTGGCAACTGCGGGCTTATTCGACTGGGGCATGGTAGTGCCTTACATCCTGGCACAAGTAGCCGGAGGATTTACCGGGGGCTTCCTAACCTGGCTTACGTATAAAGACCATTTTGCCGCTACCGAAGACCCCACAACAAAATTGGGTGTATTTTCTACCATTCCTGAAATTCGCAATTACGGATCTAATTTTCTCACGGAGGTCATCGGCACCTTTATCCTTGTTTTTGGTGTATTGTATCTGAGCAGCCCTGGTTTTATCAGTGCCAATGGCGACTTCTTATCTACTATTACTATTGATGGCCAACAAGTTGGTTTTGGACTGGGATCACTGTCTGCCTTACCTGTGGGTTTACTGGTATTTGGTATTGGTCTGGCGCTTGGCGGACCTACCGGCTATGCCATCAACCCTGCCCGTGACCTGGGCCCGAGAATTGCTCATGCCGTGCTTCCACTCTCCAATAAAGGCAGCAGTGACTGGGCGTATTCATGGGTGCCAATTTTTGGCCCTTTACTTGGCGCAGTGCTGGCCGGTCTTACATTCATCTTGCTATAAAGCTGCCAAAACATTCCTAACCATTAAAAGAGATTATCATGCGTTACCTAACCAAAACTTTTATTGCGTTAACGGCCCTGTTTCTTAGCTTTTCTGCTTCCGCTCAAGCTCAAAGTTTTGCTGATGGCGTAAGTATTGATGCCGGCCTTAAAAACATGCACCTCTGGAAGGGATACAAAGTATCCGAAAATGCCGTAGCTACATTGAATACGAGTTATACCACTGAAAGCGGCTTCTTTACCGCCGGTCTTTGGTACGGAAGCAGCTTTGACGCCAGCTTCACGGAATTCGACTACTATGTAGCTTTTAATCTTACGGACGACTTGAACCTTTCCATCTGGGATATCAACAACTTCTCGGATTTCCCCAATGCCAACATCTTCGATTATGACAAGGAAACCACCTCTCATTTTGTGGATGCTACTCTTGCATACCAGGCTACCGATCGTCTTGGCTTGAAATGGAGCACCATCATTTTGGGGCGTGATACCTATGTTGATGACGGCGAAGTAAAGAACGCCTTCTCCAACTATGCCGAAGTAAATGTAGGTGTAGTTCAGGAAGAAGCATTTAGCTTAAATGCTTTTGTGGGAGGAGGATTTTCTTTCCTGAATGAAGAACACTTTTATGGCAGTTCTCCCAACATCGTGAACGTTGGAATTTCTGCTATTCGGCCCGTTGAGTTGTTTGGCTCAGCCGTACCAGTAAGTGCCACGGCCATGTGGAATCCAGAGCAAAAATACGGAGCCATGCAGCTGAGTGTGGGTTTGTTCTAAGAACTAACCATTCGAACAATACAGTTTAACGAACTACAGAAGTCATCTTTGCGAAAGCAGGGATGACTTTTTTTACAAGTCATCCTGAGGGTACTCCCGAAGGATCTTGCATTTTGCAGAGCACTATATCTCTTACTTCCTGAAAAACATTACCGACTGAATAAAACTCCATAACCAGTGGCATGCCGGTAAGCATGTTCTGGCTCAGGTTCTTCGGCGGTAGCCTCTGAATGACCGTGTGGTTTAGATTTTATTGGAATAAATGACATGAAAAGTTTTTAAACACTAAACTGAAACCAACAAAAAAAGGCCAGACAAATCTGCCTGGCCTCTTTAATAAACAAAATGCTAGTTCAACATTTCCTAGTGAACTTTACCCATCAGTTTGCGAATGGGCTTGCTAAACAATAGTAGCACAATACCGCCGCCCACTGTGGTCAGAACAATCAACCAGAATAAATCAGGCAACAGGCTTGGGTCGGCTTGAATAGATTCCTGATCAAATTGACCAGCTACACGTCCGGCAATAAGGTTTCCAAAAGCTATGGACATAAACCAGATTCCCATCATCTGTCCTACCAGCTTCTTTGGAGCCAGTTTTGTTACGGCACTTAGTCCTACGGGGCTTAAACACAGCTCACCAATAGTGTGGAACAGGTAGGTCATTACCAACCATGTAGGCAACACCTGGCTGCCTTCCACTACGATGTAGGAAGCAAACATCATCACTAAAAAGCCTACTCCTAAAAAGATCAAGCCAAAAGCGAATTTAACAGGAGTTGCGGGCTCCAGATTCCGTTTGGCGAGCCATACCCAAAGCCATCCAAAAACCGGTGCAAGGGTAATAATGAAAAAGGCATTCACCGATTGCAGCCAACTGGCAGGCATCTCCCAGCCAAACATTAGACGATCGGTGTAACGCTCCGCAAACAAGTTCAGGGAAGAACCGGCTTGCTCAAAGCCCGACCAGAAAATGGCCGAAAAAATAAAGAGAGCTGCAATTACCCCGATTTTTTTCTTTTGATCGGTGGTGAGCTCTTCAGCCACAAACACATACACAAAATAGGCGATAACCAACGCAAAGATGGTAATTCCAGAAGCATCAGCGATAGCCACTGGGTTGATCGTTATCACACCGGCCATCACCAAGCCAATAAAAACCGTGAGGGCGCTTCCAATAATCCATAACCCGGTTTTAATGCGGGATTCCCGTTTAGCTTGCTTGGCAGGATCGTCCAGTTTTTCGGGCTCTACACCTACATCGCCGAGGTATTTTTCGGTAAGCTTGTACTGCACCAGTCCAAGCACCATACCTACACCGGCAAGACCGAATCCATAGTGCCAGTTGATGCCCTCACCCAGCCATCCGGTAACGATAGGGGCAATAAAAGCACCGATATTAATCCCCATATAAAAAATAGAGAAGCCGGCATCACGGCGGGCCGGTTCATCATCGGCATACAAGCCGCCTACAATACTACTAATGTTTGGCTTCAGGAAGCCGGTACCGACTACAATAAGTACCAAGCCTAAATAAAATGTTTGATCGGTCGGGATCGCCATGGCAAAGTGTCCGGCTGCAATGATGATACCGCCGTACCAAATGGCATTTCGAAGTCCCATAAATTTGTCTGCCAGCCAGCCGCCGGGCAGCGCCAACAGGTACACAAACATGGTATATAAACCATAGATGGCAGTTGCCGTGGTATCATCCAGTCCCAAGCCGCCGGTGTTGATGGCGTCTACCATAAAAAGTACAAGGATGGCCCGCATGCCGTAGTAACTAAAGCGTTCCCACATCTCGGTGAAGAAAAGAGTTGCCAAGCCACGGGGATGTCCAAAGAAGGAAGTGTCATGGCTGTGTTGTGGATCGTTTGCCATAAAAAATCAGGTTAATTGAAGTGTCTGTTTTTTAACTGTGTGATGATAGGTATTGCAGTACTCGGTTGCAAGAGTGGATTGGGTTTAGGAAATTAGTTAACAAGGAAATAGGTACAATTAGATAACAGCCAGTGATTCCTGTGAAGTTGGGAATCTAAATAACATGAGTTTGATATAAAACCGGTCATTGCGAGGTATTCAGGGACCGTATGGGAGCAAATACCGTGGCAATCTCCCGGATAATACCTCTGAGCGTTGATAGGGAGATCGCTTCGTCGGTACGCATAATATCTTATAAACATAAATGGGCTCCTCGCGATGACGGGCTGTTTTTTTGTGTCATTCTTATGTCGAACTCACGTTAAATATCATTCCGATTTAAATTGCCTGATCCTTGACTTCTTTCATATCCCTGCCTCACCGACAACTTTGTCTGAACAGTTGCGCTGGGATGACTTTTTTATAGAAGCCACTTTATGCCATGCCATATTCTTTAAATAAAAAAAGCAGCCCGCTTAACACGGGCTGCTTTTGAAAAGGCTAACAGTAAATACGCTGTTAGTACATTAACATATGCTACTATGCTTTAGAAGTTATACTTCAGGGTAGCATTCCAGGTTGTTCCGAAACCAAACCATACATAGTTGCGGGTGTCAATACCGTTCCAGGTTTGTGAGCTACTGGTGGCATGGATGTTGGAATTGGATTCCGCGATGTACGTAGTATTCAGCGCGTTGTTTACGTTTACGCGGAAGGAAGCATCCCGGCCAAACAGATCGAAACGAACGGTGGTACCCAGGTCAAGCAGTCCATAAGAAGGCAGCTTTAGAGCACCGTCATTATCAGGATTGGTGAAATCGGAATCCGTAATAGAATAGTCTGCATAAAGATTATCTACGTAACGGTAGTTCGCATCTACGCTTACCTGACGGATGATTTGATAATCGGCACCCAGGTTCAGTACAAACTGTCCTGCATCTCCTACTTTAGCATCTTTTAGATATAAAGTTCCCTGCCCAATTTCGTTTTGATCTTCATCAAATATAGTTGAAGTAAAATCCTTGGTATAGCGCCAGTCACCTACTGAAAGCATACCTGTTACTTTCAAGCCTTCAACCGGAGTGCGATACTCGGTTTCGATCTCAATACCATTGTGTCGTGAATCAATATCGTCAAACTGTGCGGTACCTTCGGTTCCGTCACCAATATCAAATGACACTGACTCGAAACGGTTACTCCAGGTGGTAGAGTATGCATTTACGTTCAAACGGAAGTCGTTACCGATATATCCATAACCCAGTTCAAAAGAGAAAATCTCTTCGTTTTGCAGATTCGGATTCTTTGCATTTGCAAAGCCAGGAAATACCGCATCAAAATTTGGCTGACGTGAAATGAATCCGGTGTTGAAAAACACGTTTTGCTTGTCAGTCAGGTTGTAGTTGGCACCACCTTTTACATACCCCCCCAACACATCCACTTCCTCAGAAAGCGGGAAGGTAGGTTGATCGAAGAAGTCTTCACGCTGGTAGCTCTTGTTTGAAAGTCCACCCTGAATTACAGCGGTAAGCTTGTCATCATGGCTGTATTCCAGCATACCATTCAGACCTTGCCAGCCTACGTAACCGATATTATAATAATCGATTTTGGGTCCGGCGATTCCGGTATCATTAAATGGTGTCGGATCAATGGTGCTTTCAATAATTTGTCCGGCTGAATTCTCATTTCCGGTGGAGAAGTACCCGTCTAGTCCCATCAGGTCAGTTACTACACGATAGTGATACCCAGTGTAATCACGTAAATCCACGCCAATAGAAGCACGGAAGTCACCGAATTCTGCTTCCAAGTTAGAAATCGCACCAAACCAGTTGTGGGAGTTCATAGATGCACGACGAATCAATACCACATTGTTCACACCATTCTCACTGTAGCCGTTAGAACCAATCAAGCGGCCTTCAAAATCGCTAAGCTCTCCGGTATAACCAGAAGTGTATTCGCGGTTCAGTTCAACAATGCGGTCAAAATCAATGCGTCCGCCGGGACCACGAACTCCATTACCATTTTCTAAATAATGCTCGGTCAGGTCTCTCTGGTAAGGAAGGATATCCAGCTGGCTGTCAAAGAAGTTTTGACCTCTGGGGCCGGTACCTCCACCACGTCCGGCTGAAGCATACAGGGAAGTATTCAGCGTGAAGATCTCGTTGATATCCCAGTCCCAGTTAAAAGTAGCCAGTGGCTTGTTATAGAAGTTTCGGCGCATGTTAAACTCTTCGCCGTTCAGTGAACCACCGTTGGTATTCCAGCGGGTATCGATACCGCTTTCGCCAAAATTCTGGTAGTCACGGATGGAAACTTCTACATCCCGCTGATGGTGCCATTGGGCGGCTCCCATTATCGACAAGTTAAACTGGTGATTAGATCCTTCGGGCTCATAGCCAACCGCTGCAAAATAGGTCCATCCTTCACCGGCTGTATTGTACACATAGCCATTACCAGCCCAGTAGCTTAATAAGAGCGAAGTAGCCCAGCCTTTTTCATTTTTACCAGAATTCCAGCTAACAGCGGTTTTAGTGTATCCGTCGTTACCCAGTGTTTGTGCTACAGATGCACCTGGATCAACCTGAGCGGTTTTGGTAAAAATCGAAACCGTACCACCAACCGAAGGAACTGCCAGTCGGGAAGCTCCCAGTCCGCGCTGGATCTGGATTCCGGAAGCCACATCAGTCAAACCTTGCCAGTTAGACCAGTATACCCAGCCGTTTTCCATATCGTTAACCGGCTGACCGTTAATCAGGAAAGACGTATTGCGCTGATCAAAACCACGAATTGTAATTCGGGAATCGCCATATCCCCCACCTTGCTTGGTAGCATACACACCGGGGGTGGTATTCATAATTTCAGGAAATTCCTGGTTACCAACTTTCAGTGAAATCTCTGCGGGAGAAATCAAGGTAGACGCAACCGGTGTTTCGCGAACTTTGGCAATGTCAACAATACCGGAAGATACAACTACCTCTCCCAGCACGTTGGATTGTGGTACCAGCTCAACAATTATACCATCAGTGGCTGGCACGGTTAGCGGTTCATAACCAACAAAGGATACTTGCAGAGAATCTCCTTGTTCTACACGAATCCTAAAGGAGCCGTCAAAACCGGTACTTACTCCCCTTTGGGTTCCTTTTACAACAACCGTTGCTGCGGCAAGCGGTTCATCCGTATCTGCATCTTTTACTGTACCTGAAATGGTAGACTGGGCATAAACGCCTGCACTCATTCCAAGCATTAACATTAAACTTAGTAGATATCTTATCATGGATATTTTGGTGTTTTGTGAGTGTGATTGGTGATTTAAGAAGAGTAGAAAACTAAGGACTATAACGTTAAGGGAACATTAATTATCCATTATTACAGCACTTCAATAACTAAAGAAAATGAACCGCGCAGGCAATCCCCCATTTGTGCTTTTTTGCCCGACTAAAATAAAAAAAAGCCCGATTCAGTTTAATGAAACGGGCTTCAAATAGAATAGATAATTCTAAAAAATCAGTTCTTCAACCATTTACTCAAAGTCGGTAGTGAGCCTGTAACGAGCGATACGGTTGTTGCCCGTGTCAGCTACATATACGATTTCATCAAAATAGGCTACGCCGCTGGGATTGTTGAATTGGCGGGGGCCGTTGCCTTGCTCTCCAAAAGAGACAATTAGATTTTTGCTCCTGTCTACTGCTCCGGGTGGGGGGGTTACCCCTTCATAACCATTAGGTTGAAATTGGTATAATTTATTTTGCTCTTGATCAACAACAAAAATGTAACCGGTTTGATCACCAGCAACAGCCAGTCCAACAGGCTTAATAAATTTATTTTCTTCATATAAAAAACCTGAAGAGCGTGATGTATCCCGTTCCAAAAAATCAGGTTGAGATCGATATACCAATCCATCCGGTGTCTCTACGGCATTTACTTGCAACACTCTAAACGTAATATCAGCTGACTGGTCGGCTTGGGTAATCAAGAAACTTCGATTATCGGGAAAAACATCGCGCTGCGGAGGAGATACAAAACTTGCAATATCAGAGGGTCCTACAGAGCTTAATAATGACGGGGTCACAGGGCTTAAAGTTCGTATTTGCCGTACATTTCGCATTTTTGCTGTAGACTGTCCATTTTCAATAATAGGAGCAAATTCTAACACAATATTATCCGGAGCGGCTATTTCTGTGGTACTGTTTAAAGGGCCACGACGCGTCACATAAATACTGTTGTCTTCTAAAACCGTAACTCCGGTAAACTCTACATGCTCATCACTTTCGACATCATCTTTAACCAAGCGAGCTCTGCGAGCCGTTTCCGAAGCCCTACTGGCATCATCAAAAGGATGAATTAGAGTGTCAAGAAATACTGGATTTGGGCCATCTGTGCCATTTAAATTCCTCAACTTATACACTGCCGGTAAGTTCCAGGTTACATTTGGGTCCAGGTCTTGAATTACGGTATCGTAGCGAGCTACTACATACACGTTCAAAAGCCGATCTTGCGTTACAGAAACAGCTCCGTCAAATTCTATGGTCTTACGAGGTGAAAGGTCGGCACGGTCTAACAAATGAACTCCTTCAGCATCAGTCACATAAACAAACTCATCAAATCCTACATGTACATCTGTTGGGTTATCAAAGCCTTCCCAAAATGGCGTTAAAGCAACATAGCCATCTGTTTGCTCTAAGGTGGGATCTATGCGACCTACCTCAAATATTTCGTCTGTTGTATCATTTTGTTTTGAACCGAATATAGTATCACACCCGCTAAAAAATATAGCGACTATACCAAGTAATAAAATACCTTTAACTGCTTTCATCATATATACTTTTATAAACTAAATCTTAAACCTATTCTATGAAGGGTTCCTAAACGATCGTATGTGCTAAATGAGTAATCCGCATGCAGATCTTTATTCCCAATAGGTACTTTTACACCTGCACCCAAACTGGGTAATTGAACTTCTTTGTAGGCAAATTGGTATCCTGTTCTCACAAAAAACTGATCCAAAAAAGTTAGCTCTCCGCCGACACTAAATTGTTCAGCATTATCGCTTGGGTTGGTTATTTGTGCAGTTAAAACTGCTTTCAATGATTCGTTTTTGTACACATCATACGCTGTGGCAATGATAAACCGTGTTGGCAAAGGGGTATCTTCAAATTCGGTTTCGGTAGTTTCACCCTCTAATGCTGGCCTTGTGGTTTCGCCGCTTGGGGTAGCATCCAATCCAAAATTGTTTAAACCTACCGAAAATCGTAATCCTGTCTCTCCTACCATATAGAAAAAACCGAAATCGATAGCTGCCGTATTTATTTCAACTTCTTCCAGTCTTTCTGAAAGGTACTTAACCGTTAATCCATAGCTAAATAAATCGGTAATTTTATGGGAAGCGGTAACCCCTGCCGATATATGAATAGTTCGAAACATACGGCCGGTTCCTCTTTGAGCAAATTCCGTTGTTTCTTCCATTTCACCGGAGTTTAGATATTGTATTGACCCGCCAAAAGTGAATGATTTATACCGTTGTATGTACCCAAGATATTCCATAGAAATATCTGCAAAGTATTGGGTATGGCTAATCATAAATTCTGAATTTTGAGCTTGTGAAGCCAATGCAGGATTCCAATACAAGCTGGAAGCATCCTTTATATCTGCCACATTAGACATTCCCATTCCTGTACTTCTTGGGTCTACTGCAATTTTAACAAACTGAAACCCTGAAGTACCCGAACGGGCATCTCCAAAACTTGGAATCAACCCTTGTGATTGTGCTTTTTGAGGCGCAAATACAAATAGCATTTGCAACCCTACGGCTATAACTAAAAATTTGTATATAGAATTTGTCATCAATAATGATTTAGAAATTCACTGACAAGCCAAACATTATTTGGCGCTGCTGTAAAAAGTTTGCAGGGTTTAAATACGAGGGAATACCTCCTCCTCCAGGGCCCAAATATCTTGGGTCTCTGGAACTGTTGGGCATGTCGTATGAGCGGTCATCTCTTAATGCGATCAACGATTCCGTGTCTGATGGATATTGATCTTTGTAGGCTTTACCGGTTACAGGATTTACAATGGCTGCATTCTCATTGTTTAGGAGGTTAGAGATCTCAAGAAATGCCGATATTTCAGTATCTGCCACAGTAAACCATTTTCGGAAATTTAAATCCATATAGAACCACCAAGGTCCAGTTTCGCTAAATTCAAGTGCTGGATCTTGTACTCGCTCATAAATTGGGCGCCAATTTTGTTCCCCAGAAACCGGATTCCGCGAAAATCCCTGAAACTCTTGTGGGGTATACCGGATTCCACTTCTTGCTACAGCTGAAAGAAACAGTCGCATTTGATTTAAAGGAGCCAAACCAAACAGAGGTTCCGGACGATCATAAGTTAGTGTAATATTACCTTTAATATCCCAAGGGCGATCCCAAGCCAGCGGTGTTTCAACATTGCTGCCAATTAGCTGTTCCCCGGTAATATCTTGCAAATTGTCGTTGTTGGTTGAACTCAATCCTTCTGCTCTTGAGTAGGTTATCCCAATTTGTCCTTGGGCCCAATCTTGATAACGTTTAATATAGGTAAGTTCCACTCCCCGAGAACGTGCATAATCTCCATTGATGCGAAATGCCCTGTTCACAGGACGACCGGTAGGATCATCAACGACAATAGTTTGGGTGGTCACAAAATCATATTTGTCTCGCCAAAAAGCCGTTACATTCAGTGCATCATTGGCTGTTATTTGGTTACGCAGCCCAATTTCATAAGAAATATCTACCTCTGGGTTGAGGTTTGGGTTTCCTAAATCAGGCAGAGCAGATTGATTCTGATAAAAGGGGTCTAAACTGGAATATACATAGGTTGGATGGGGTACCCTTGTTGAATGCCCGTAATTAAAAAACAACACCTGATTTTCGCGAACAGGGAAGCTTACCCTGATTTTGGGCAAAATGCGTGTTTTAAAACGCATACCAAACAATTTTTGGGTATCCTCTTTGTACTCATCCCTCACAAAATCAGGAATAGGAGCCTGTGGATTATTCACCAAGTCATCTACATACTTGCCCGGTGCCCAATATTCAAAACGTAAGCCTACGTCTGCAATTAATCCCTGGTATCGTATTTTATCGGTTATGTATAAAGCACCTCTTTTGGGTTTTACCCGCCATGCATCAAACCTTTCACCTACTCTTAGTGTTTCTGAAAATTCACCGGGGGCAATCTCTATGGGAGCACCTACCCAAGGGCGCGTTATATCTATCCATTGATAGTCATTAAATTTCATTTCAAACCCAACAGTCAACTGGTTGTTTCGGTCTCCGAAAAACTGATTAAATGATCCTCTGGCTACCACTTCTTCCGCAAAATGATCATGCCATAGTGTGGCTATACCTCCATTATTGATGAAACCCGAGCCCGGTAGTATATAAGCATATCCGTAAGGCTGGGTTCCTTGAAATTCGCTGGCCGGATAGGTTTGTATACTCTGTGGATCAAATTCACCATCAACAATGGAGGGACGCCAGTCCCTTCCATTAGCATCTGCCCGTAATCGAGTAAATAAGCGACTTATTTGTACATCATAAAAAGAACGATCGGAAAGAGTTTGTGTCCATTTCAGGTAGCTTAGGTTACTGTCATGTGTATAGGTGTTGGCATTATCCAGATCTTGTTGAAATGGGAATTGATAACCAGGACGAATTTGCACATCATTTCCTGTGATCTGCAGCATTCGTGTATTTTGATTGACGGTAAGCGAACGTTGATAAGCCGCTTCAAGCCGCATTCCCGACTTAATTTTGTAAGTCAACTTCATCATTCCATTCCATCGATTATCTTGGCGGGGCGAAAAGAAATTATCTCCTACTATAGATGACTGAACTTGGTCGGCCGAGGTTTTAGTAAATTCGTTGCTTAGTGATGCCTGCCCACTGAAATAGAAATACATATCCCCAGGAATATTTATTTCCAAAGCCGGTAATATTGCCGATGTAATTGGCTCAGGGCCACCTAAATTTAATTCATAAATATCCTGGTAAAAATTACTTTGGCGATCATTGTCTTGTCCAAAATTATCTCTTTTGTGGGTAAATGAACCTTCCAATTCATCAGAACCATCTCTGGTTTGAACTGAAACCACACCTGAGGTGACATCTCCATGTTCTGCACCTACTCCTCCGGTTGTAACTTCTACGTTAGAATAAGCATTGGCTCCTAAATCAAGGCCAAAGCCGGTGCCAGCTAAAGGGTCTTGAGCGGAAACACCATCTACTACATAGCCCGTCTCGTAAGCACGCCCGCCCTTAATATATATACCTGTAGGATCCTGAATTACACCGGCTTGCATACCTACTACATCATCAATCTTTCGTACAGGAGCGGCTTCAATTTGCTCCCTGCTTACTGTAGTAGCTGAAGAAGATTTCTCTACGTCAAATATTGGTGCTTCACCTACAATGGTAAGTTCCTCATCAGAAGAGTATACCTGAGGGTTCAATTCTGCATTTAGTTCAGTAGTTTCTCCAGAGTTTACCTGTATACCTGTAAACAGTTTACCTTCAAAACCTACATATCTTATTTCAATAGAATATTCGCCAGGCCTGATATTGGTTATTTTATACTTTCCATCCAAGTTGGTAGAGGCTCCAAGTGCAGATCCTCGAACAATTACATTAACCCCTATCAGTGGCTCACCGGTTTCTGCTTCTATTACTTGTCCTTCAATGACACCGCGATCTTGTGCCGTGGTATACGGCACCAACCCAACAACAAAAATAGCTGTTAATAGTGCTTTAAGTATGTACTGTATCATATTTTGCATCAATCTGTTCAGTTATTTATTGGCACGCACCATTAAAACACAATTCTTGGTTGATAAACTGATTTAAAAGTTCGGTTACGTTATCATATCCATCTACGTTCGATAATGGTATCCCAAAATAAATCATGTTTTCCTCCGGATTTTTCAAAGCTATAGTATTAGGTGCGTCATAGTCCTCAAACCCACTAATAGTCCGCATTTTAATATCTGCTTGATAAAGCGCATCAGCGGCTGAAATTACTTGAAACCCATAAATATTGATCTCGCTTTGCGTAATCTGTAAAGTTGGAAAGCTACCAGCTGCCACTGGCGTTATTTCACTGTTTCGGATTATATATGGACCATCACCACGCCCATCATCACCGGTATAACTGGTAAATGAATCGATGGGTAAAAAGTTGAGCAATGGATCTGTTTCAGAAATACGGCTTGATGGAGCATTGATGAATAGCGTCCCCTCCGCATTAAAGAATTGTTGAAGCATTTCCTGGGCATAAGTCAAATTTCGATTTAGACTATTTGAGATCCAATAAATATGGTCCCATTGCACCATAGTATTTTGCAGTACCGGATCGATAACATTTGGCAAGTTTTCTGAAAGGCGTACTTTACCATCTGTTCCAAATTCTCCACCGCTAATATCCCAGGTATCAAAATTAGTAAGCCCTATTTCAGCAAGCTTTTGCTTATGATATCTAATAGTTTCCTTGTTGATAGCACCAGCGAAATCATATATTATCAATATATTGGATTGTTGTTTTTTCACGAACCACCTTAAGGTATCAACTGAACTAACTGCGCCCGCTTCATCCACGGTTCGTACATAAAACATGTTTTCAGCATTTTGATTAATGCCTTCAATGCTAATTCCTGTTTGGCGGTAACTTCTTCCCTGATAAACTTGACTACTCTGCTCACCTATCTCTAATGAAATAAAGACCTCATCATTTTCCTCCAGAGGAATCTCCGTCCATGTACCATTAGTGTCGTTAAAGGCAATTTCGGTGCGGTCTATATTTATAAAGCCATCGGGATCACTTACTACCCAGCCAAAACTGGCTATACTATAAGTAGTATCCGGCACAGATTCAGTAGATACAATCTGTACAGTAGGCGGAGTATTTTTAATTGGGAAAACCACTCGTGCTCCCTTAGGATCCTTAAGCCCTTGGTTATCTACAGCACGTACTTTAAATAGCACATCATCAAAAGCCTGCCCCGGCGTAATAGGAAGTATAAAAGTACTGTCGGTACGTTCTGTATACCCCCAATTATCTTCTGTAGTATCACCAATGGCATATTCGAACCCTTGGATATAACCATCCGGATCATCCCCCCACCAGCTAATGGTTATTTGACTCGACAGCCTGTTATCATCAGGGCGGTTTATCTCCTGAACTGTCAAATAGGTTTTTGGGGGCTGATTTTCATTTTTCTCACCAGTGATTCCAGAATCGCAACCGGCAAAAATAACACCAGCTAAAATAAAAAATATTATATACTTGGAGCTGTACATTTGATCTTTTTAATTCACAAAATAAATAGAATAGGAATGAGGAGTATTCCATCCCCATTCCAGTTTTTTAAATACTTTTTTATTTAATCAACATCATTTTTCGAGTGCTGGCAAATGAACCTGCTTTTATTTGATACACGTACATGCCACTTGCCAATCGAGTGGCATCAAAATTAAGTGAATGTGTGCCGGCAGTCATTCTATCGTTCATAATGGTAGCAACTCGTCTACCCAGCATGTCATAAACATGTAACTCAACTTGTGTGGCTTCGGGTAAATCGAAGGTAATTTTTGTAGTTGGGTTAAAGGGATTAGGATAATTTTGCTTCAGATCATAGGTCTGAGGTATGCCACCTTCCATTTCGTTAGATACAGGGCCGCCTTTTTCTAACGTAAGAGTGTAATAAAGTGGAGTAAATGAGTTGGTTTCAATCTCATAACCTTGAGAAACAGCAAGAGTATCAGCGCCATCACTGATACGTACGTTCCACAAGAAGTCTTCACTTTCTCCCTCATTAAGACCAAGGTTTTCCAGCAGACCGTCCACGGTTTCATATGGAAGAGTAGCTTGAGCCGCTGCACCTTCGTCATCAGAAGTTACCGCAATAATTTCGGTTGTATCAGCAGCTGAATAGAGCACCCATTCATAGGTAACATTATTGCCATCAAAATCTTGTGAGGCTTGCCAAGTTGCTTCAACGTCTGAAGTTACCGTTACTTCAGCATTATCGCTGGGCGATTCCAGACTAAAATCAGTACGCGGATATGTCCAGTTATCTCCTGTGATATCTTCCAGGCTGCGCAATACTAATTTGGGATCACCAAATGAATACTGTAAGAAACCTTTCACCTCATCAATCTGGGCACCTACTTTCACGTACTCGTTTAAAGTAGAACTAATGTCTGGTGAGCCGAAGTCAAAGTCATCGTTTATTCTCAAACCTTCACCGGCCTCAAGTGTATCTACCGAGGCATCGCCACCTTGGCGGGAACCAATTTCCCATTCACCATAGTCGCTACCGCCATCTGCTTGGTTCGTAGTTACTTTAACATCAGAGAAGCTTAAAAACACACCTTCATATTCTTCTATTCCCGGAATACTTGTTACATCTTGTGTTAATACCGAAACTGCAAGAGTATCTACTTGGGTATTCGCTTGGTCAAGTACAGAAAAATCGTTTAATGTAGCTACGGTAAGTCCATAGTTTTCAAAAACAGTTAATTCATTTATTTGAATTCGGTCGCCCCTTTCAAGAATTCCGGTATTATCATCAATCTCCACAAAAATACCAGACCATTTGGCCGCACGGTCTTGTATGGCTATAAAACCATCATCAGCAGCACCAGCGGCAACAGTAGCGGTTATATCGGTTGGCACAACACCTTTATCTGCCAGAGAACTAGCTCCAATACCACCATCTGTTGTTCTTTGTACTAATTCAATGCTGTTAACTGCATCATCCAGAACAAAAAATCCTTCATTACCAGAAGTAGGATACCGCCCGGTTAATCCATCATCTGAATAAATCTCAAAATAGTACGACACAGCTGTAAATTCTGGGAAGGCAGGAAGCGATCCAGTAAATTCTTCATTATTACTTGTGTCTAAAACATAACTGCTATCTTGTGTTCCGGCTTGGTAAAATACTTTTACGGAGTCAATTCCAACATCCCCTACAGGACCTTCAGCCGTAAGCGAAAATGAAACTTCAACTCCACTTCCTACAATGGAAGTATCTGGCGTGGCAGTAAAACTGGTAGCTACCGGAGGAAGACCGGTGATCTCAAAATCATTGGGCCACTCAAAACCATTTTCACCATCTACTAACCTGATATCTTCTCCTGCTGAGTTTTGGCGCCACAAAACTCCATCTTCAAACGGATTAATGCTCCAAAGTTCTTCTGCACTTGGTGCAAGAACCCCGTCCGGATCATCGCCACTAAGGGTAAGAAAACCACTTACATTAGCCAGTGCCCCAACCGGTGGCTCAAAATCACCATCTTCAGCTCTTCGCCAGTTGTAATCATGGGTTCCTTCAACGGTACGATATGTCGGTCTGTCGTTTCGATATCGCAGAGAAGTATCATAACCGTATATGCGGGTACCATCAGCATTTACAGAATAATCTACTCGGCTTCCCAACGACACATTAGAGATAACACCATTACTTACTTTAATATATGAATGAGCGTAGGTTTCATAATTATCCAAGTTCATCTGGAAAGTGCCGTCATCATTGGCAATGTTGATTTCTGTCAGGTCAACCTCCCATGGTTCCAGCAAGCCGGCGTATTCCGGGTAATCCAAGTTTACGTTCCCTACATAACTGATACCATCTGGAGCAATTCCAAATTGAGCCCCATTGAAAAAGAAAGAAAGAGAACCGGTCAGGTTTACTATATCACCACGATTTAGGGTTTCCAGTTCTTCCATCTCATCGCTAAAGGATTCATTAATCATCATAGACATCCCTGCACGGCCTTGACTTGCCGCTGCTGTATCTATCACAAAAACTTGGATAGAGCCGATGGAATTATCAGAAGAATTGTAACTTCTGTTTCCGGAACTACGAGGATAGCTTTGGATGACTGCAGTAATAGTTACTACCGAGTCGGCCAAAGGGTGATTAGTAACATCCGTTGCCGATTCTAATGGCTCAGGATAGGTATTGAGTTCTTTAATAGATATATGTTCCTGTGCTAATACAGGCATTGCTAATCCCGCCAGTAATAAGACGGTACTAATACTTAATAGTAGATTTTTCTTCATTTAGTTACTGCTTTGTTGGAGTTTATGTTAGTGCGCAATATTTATTTAATGATGACAAACTTGCCGGTTTGCACGGAACCACCATTCATATCTTTTACCGTATATAAATACAAACCTGAACGTAGGGTTTGATTACTCTCAGACAAAATATCCCATGCATGCTCTCCACCGGAAAAGACTCTACGCTCACCACTTCTATTTTCAAACCAGTCAATATCTCCGCGATAGGTGTCGCTGTTGTGTTCTAATTCAGCCACAATATCTCCCGCAAGGGTATAAATACGAATCTCTGCCTTAGAGGGAAGATTGTAAAACATCATCTTTCTGTTTAACTCTCCTGCCCCGTCCCAAGCTGCATTTACACGATAAGGGTTGGGGTACACTCCAACTTTATGCTCCTTGTCATTACTGTCAAAATCCTGATTGGGTGATGTTCCTGGAAACACACGCACAGCATTTACATTAGGGCTTGTCTCAAGTGGTTCCAATTCAAATACCTCACTGCCATAATCAAAAGAGGTAACTGAAAACTGGTATTGCCATCCACTTAAAAGTCCAGTAACCTCATATTTATACCAGTATTCTGTAGAATCACCCTCAAAGGTAACAGGCTCTTCCAGCCGCACTTCATCAAAACCGGTATTAAACCCAATATCATTACCTGGAGTATCAAATTCTCGAATTACTCTTGGATTGGGATTTAAATCATCTCCCAGGTCGCTCCGGTATATCTTATATCCCTCAAAGTCTTGCTCACTGGTTACCGGGTCAATTGAATTTTCAGCTTTACGATCCCAATATAGCGTTACTTCGCCAGCGTTAAGCTCAAGTCGTACCGTTGGATTATCGGGAGGAGTTGGAAATATGAAACGGTCCAACGTACCTGTTTCATTGGTATCTTCCCCAGGATCAAGTTGGTTGTTATTGTTGCGGTCGTTCCCTTGTATCACTCTTAATGCAGAATTAATGGAAGACACCAAGTTCGTTCTCGACTCAGGGGTATCTACTTCTTTACCGGCAAGCCCCTGAAACTGATCTGGTTTTAAGGCTGCTGTAAACACAAAATAAACATCAAACGACTCACCGGGTGCCACTTCAGGATATGGGCCAATAGAAATCATGGAAATATAATTGCCATTTGCGTCCTGCCCATCAGTTCGTAACGCCTCACGGGCCGTGCTTCCACCTTGGTTAGCATCAAAATCAAATTGTGAAGCCATTCTTTCGTAGCGATCCAAGTCGTTTTCTGGACCTCTGAAAATTCCCGTGCCCTGACTAAACTTCCAATAGCTTGGACCTACCAATGGCGGGGTATATCCTCGCTCTTCAAGTTCTTCATTCAGTGGATGAAAAAACTCATCTCGATAAATGGAACCTAATAATGAAATAGCTCCATAGGAATTCAAACTTGGATTGTCATTGGATCCCGCATCAAATGCATAAGTAGTGTAGAGTGAATCGAGATAACCAATCCCCCCTTTATTGAAAAAGGCCGTCCCCTGGTCTTGTGTGTTGTTAACATCACGTACAATTAAATCAGCATACATGCCTACATATACGCTGTCCCAGGTACCACCTTGTACATTGTCATATAAATGACTGTTATTAGTAATAGTATATTTGATGACAGAAAAGTTCTCAGTAAAAGGGAAACCCCAGTTATAACTTTCCATCCGTACATCAGCACCAATAGGTTGTGTATGATTTTGAATAGGGATGGTAGTTCCAGGCACTATGATATTCCTATCGGTGTACTCTGCAATAATATCGTGGTCACTAATCCCGGTTCCGGTTTCATTACCTCGTTCTAATAATGGAGCAGAAGCAGTAAACTCAAAACCAGAAGCCCCGGTTTGATACCCCCCTCCATCTGTTATAGCTGCAGAAGACAAATTCATTTGACCATTTAAGTAAGCCCCAACCCAAATTCCCGCTTCAAACAAATGTTCGGTACCTGTGTTTGCCGGATACCTCATACTGGCTCCACTTTGAGGATTATTCCGGACATCGGCTTTACCGATTATACCATAATTTGAAATTGAGAGTCTCAAATCTCCCCCTTCTGTTTCTAATCTCTCATAAGGGAATTGAGCTAAAACATCCGTACTTGAAATCGATACAAAAAACAGAATGGATATTACGGTTAAACCGTATCGGGTAATTTTCATACTAAAATCGCTAACAGGGTTTTTTGGGCCTCAAAAGATAGCAATAAAGCTGGCCAAGCGTATAGCGAATACAGCTTTTAACACTAACTTAATATGGGGCTCCACTCAAAAAATTTTCGTAGAAGTGCTTGATCACTTCCTGGCTGATCCTTAGATAATAAAGGAATACAATAATACTGAAAATGCACTGTAATTGGAAAACCCCAAATTGACGATACTTGCGCGTGGAGGTAACCACTGCTTCTTCGGCAATCGAAAATTGAGCATATTTCTTGAGCCTTGTCACTATTTCCTGATCTTCCATCACCAGTAAATCCTCCCGAAATCCCCCTGCTCTCTCAAACAGCTCTTTTTCCGCAAATAGACTTTGGTCCCCAAACCGGAAAACATCCAGGTCAAAGCGCGTAAACCAGCTATAAAATTTCAGGGCAGGATGATCCCAGTCAAACTTTAACCGAAAACAGCCTGCCGCAGCCCCCTCGTTCAGCATTCGCTTAATAACCGCCCCAAAATTCTCTGGAGGATACGTATCCGCATGCAAAAAATAGAGCACCTCTCCGCTGGCCATTTTGGCTCCATAATTCATTTGCGGGGCCCGGCCTTTTTGGGGGGATGTATAGACGAAAGCCCCGGCTTTTTCAGCCACCTGGCGGGTTTCATCCGTGCTGCCCCCGTCAATCACCAGAATTTCGGTTTTATAATCGCCCCTGTTTTGCTGTAAACACCGCACCAGTTTTCCGATGGAATCCGCTTCGTTGTATGCAGGAATGATGATGCTTAACACTGAGTGATTAGGTTTTAGGTGTTAGGTTTTAGGTTTTAGGGCAAGTGGCAAGTGGCAAGTGGCAAATGAGTCAGATTCTACGATATTTATTATAGCAGATATTCGACCTCATCTGTCTTCTCCTTGTCAAGGAGAAGGACTCCTGAATGAAAGTATTTACAGTTTTAAAGATCATATCAGTGAAAGGGAATGATACTTCCTCCCCTTGTGAAGGAGAGGGTTGAGGTGAGGTCGGAGTATATGGTTGGAAACGATAAGAAATCTGATAAGTCATTTTAGGTCATATATACATCATTCCGTAATCTTACTTCTTTAATTTTAAATCTTGAATCTTCAATCCCTCAAGAATCCAGTTCTTCTATGACTTCTTGCTCTACCGCTTCCAGGCGCTGCTGGTATTCTTCCCATTTGGAGTAGCGATCGGTAAGGTCCGTTTTCAACTGTTCGTATTCTATGGAGATTCCCTTCACCTGCTCGCTGTCATCATAAAAATCCGGCTGAGCCATCAGGTCTTCGATTTCCATCTTGCGGGTTTCTTTTTCTTCAATCTCCGCTTCGACGGCTTCAATTTTCTGACGAATGGGTTTTGTGCGCCGGTTCTTGGCATTTCTGCGCTCCGCTTCAATACGGCGCTGCTCTTTTCGCGACAGCTGTTGATTTTTCTCCGATTCCTTTTCCTGCTTCGCTGCTTCTTTCGCGACTTTGGCTTCTTCCTCTTCTTTTTTCCGGGTCAGATAATAGGACACATTCCCCAGGTACGTTTTGATGTATCCAGGCTGAACTTCCAGCACTTTATTTACAATAGGATCGAGAAATGCCCGGTCGTGCGATACAATCACGCAGGTGCCTTCATATTGCTGGATAGCCTGCTGCAGAATATTCTTACTGCTCATATCCAGGTGGTTCGTGGGCTCATCAAAAATGAGAAAATTAGCCGGTGAAAGCAGCATCTTGGCCAGCGCCAAACGGCTCTTCTCCCCACCAGAGAGCACCTTCACTTTCTTAAATACATCATCTCCCTGAAATAAAAAGCAACCAAGGATCGTCCGAAGCCTACTTTCCTTTTGGCCAGAACCAGCGTCCATCATTGTTTCCAGGGCATCTCTTTTTGGATTGAGTTCATCGGCCTGATGCTGGGCAAAATAATTTACCGTCACGTTATGCCCCACGTCCCTCTTACCATCCTGAAAGGGTTCGTTCCCTGCCAGTATCCGAATCAGGGTGGATTTACCGGCTCCATTAGGACCTACAACAGCCACCTTATCACCCCGTTCAATTTCATAATCCAAACCGGAAAACACCTGGTGGTCGTCGTAGCTTTTATCCAGGTCTTCCAGTCGCATCACGACCTGACCACTGCGTTGTGGCTCGGGGAACCTGAAGGAAACTTCGCTCTGTTCTTCTTCAAGCTCAATCTTCTCCATCTTCTCCAGCTGCTTAACACGGCTCTGTACCTGACTCGCTTTTGATGCCTTGTACCGGAATCGATCAATAAACTCCTGCGTTTCCTTGATCTGCTTTTCTTGGTTTTTCTTGGCGTTCAGCAACAGTTCCTTCTCTTCTTCCCATTTCTTTTCATAGAAAGAGTAATTGCCCGCATAATCTGAAATATCCCCGCTTCTGAGAGCCAGAGTACGGTTTGTGATAGTATCCAAAAATGCTTTATCGTGCGATACCACCACCACAGCTCCCTCGTAGCTATTCAAGAAATTTTCCATCCACTGCAACGATTCTATATCCAAGTGGTTTGTGGGCTCATCCAATAACAGGTAAGTGGGACGTTTCAACAACAACTTGGCCAGGGCGATACGCATCAGCCAGCCTCCACTGAATTCCGAAGTATTTCGGTGAAAATCTTCTTTACTAAAGCCCAGCCCATCCAACACTTTTTCCACTTCCGAGCGCAGACCGTACAATCCCGACGACTCCAGCTCGGTCTGAAGCTTTCCATAGCGGTCCATCAGCTGCTCGTATTTTTTGCTGGTATGATCTTCAATTCCAGCCAGTTCATCCTGTATGGCCTTCACTTTCATTTCCAACTCAAACAGCTCTGCAAAAGCCGACTCTACTTCCTCAATCACCGTCAGGCTAAAATCCGGATCAACCCCATCCTGCGGTAAGTAGCCAAGGGTTTCCTCACTGGATAAGGAAACGGTGCCCTCATCACACTCCTGCACACCCACCATAATTTTAAGCAGGGTTGATTTACCGGCTCCGTTTGGACCTACCAAACCAATCCGTTCTCCCGGGTTGATATAGGTACTGACGCCGTCCAGCAATTCGCGGTCGCCCAGGTGTAATGTGATGTTATCTAAAGCAAGCAAAGTATATGGGAATGATTATTAGAGGAAAATTGAGGGCTGAAAATATGGATTAATCTGCTTCAGAATGAAATGGTTTGTTGGATTAAAGATTCAAGATTAAAAATTTAAGGTTTAAGATTTGGATGGTGCGTTACTTCCAGACCTATACTTCGATACCATATCAGTTCTTTTCAGGTTGTACCTGGAAAGAAAAAGTGCATGAAGGCTGTGCCTTCAACTGCAAAATGATTTCCACGGCAGATATTTAAGATTGGTATAACAGGTCAGGGATATCTTTGAACGATGATTTGCATGGAGCAAAATTACAGCTCTGATACATTGACCACACCTCAATCCTCTCCTTCGCAAGAAGAGGAGGTATTCTTTACCACTATCAATTTCTAGGTTATGCAAAGCTCAAATCAATTTGGAGAGTCCTTCTCCTTATTTAGGAGAAGACAGATGAGGTCAAAAAGTAGCCAAGGCATTATTGCACGCACAGCTTGTCAAATCACTCCAAACCAATGAACATATTTGGTGCATATGGTTTAGTTGTTATTAGTTTCTGTTTACGATTTCACTAAGTGTTTATTAGCTCAGCACAATAATCCATCGTTTCAAGCCTTGTCTTTCGACCTCACCTCAATCCTCTCCTTCGCAAGGAGAGGAGGTTTCCGGGGTACTGGTAAACTTCGAAATTTGAAGCTGTTAAAATCTAGTGTATGAGTTCTTCTCCTTGTTAAGTAGAAAATAGATGACGTCAAAAAGTAGCCAGTGCTTTTTGACCTACAAATCCTACTAACATGAAACTTATCCCCGCCAAAACAGTTTATCTCAAGAAGTACCAAATTTTCTGCTATCTTTACGTGCTATGGGATTACTTATATTTTATTTGATACTGGCAATTGGGGTTTCATTCCTTTGTTCCGTCCTGGAAGCCGTGCTGCTTTCCATGAATTCCTCTTACATTGCGGTGCTGGAAAAAAGTGGCGCTAAAAGTGGAGCTATCCTGCGGGAATTAAAGGAAGATATTGACCGCCCTCTGTCCGCCATTCTTACATTAAACACTATTGCACACACCGTTGGAGCCGCCGGAGTTGGTGCTCAGGCACAAGCTGTATTCGGCAATGCGTACGTCGGCCTGACTTCAGCCCTGCTTACCCTTGCCATCCTGGTGCTTTCTGAAATTATCCCCAAAACTCTGGGAGCTACCTACTGGAAGAAGTTTTCTGGCTTTGCGGCAATGACTACACGGTCGCTCATTTACCTGACATATCCCTTTGTGTTGCTGTCTAAAGGCATCACTAAATGGCTTTCCAGTGATGATAAAGAACCAACCGTTAGTCGCGAGGAATTTAGCGCTATGGCCGAGCTTGGCTTTGAGGAAGGTATTTTTGAAGAAGGTGAGTCCAATATTTTCAAAAACCTGATCCGGTTTCGCTCGCTGCGCGTGAAGGACATTATGACGCCCCGCATTGTAGTGGTGAAGTTCCAGGAAGATTTAACCATCATAGAAACGCTGCAACAGAAGGAAGAACTTCGGGTTTCGCGCATGCCGGTGTTCGGCGAGAATGAAGAAGATGTAACCGGCTACATCCTCAAGAACGATTTATATTATAATCTTTCGGAAGATAACGGCGACAAAAAGCTCAAAGAGATTAAGCGGGAGGTTCTGATTTTACCAGAAACTATTTCCCTAAAAACCCTCTTCGAGCGACTGCTGGAAGAACAGGAACACATTGCCGTAGTGGTTGATGAATACGGCGGCTTTTCCGGAGTGGTAACCATGGAAGACGTGGTAGAAACCCTGCTGGGCATGGAGATTGTTGATGAAATTGATGCCATCGAAGACATGCAAAAACTGGCCCGCCAAAAATGGCGCGAACGGGCGAAACGGTTGGGTATCGTAATTCCCGAAAAGTTAAAAGAGAAGCATGAAGGGGATTAATTAATTGTTATTCGCGGATAGCAACCAAACCTAATGTTCAGGCATCCCCTAGAGATCTTTTGAAGTTAAACTTCAAAAGTAAAAGCCCGGCAAGGCTGAGCCTTGCGCTATTCAATTCTCCAAAACCACCCAGAGTTTAAAGCCACAGGAACCTTTAAAAGCAAAATCCAGACTTTTTTCATAAAGGGATTGAAATTTGAGCCTTAAAAACGCTATCTTTGTCGCCCTTCGATTTACTACTACCAATGCTCACGTGGCGGAACTGGTAGACGCGTGCGCTTGAGGGGCGTATGGCCTAACGGCCGTGGAGGTTCGATTCCTCTCGTGAGCACTAAATTTATTGTAAGTGTAGTAAAAACAAAGGCTGAAAAAACCTGTTACCAACTGTGTTACCACAAATCAGGTACTTTTTAGCTTTTTGAAGGGTGAAGGTGAAAAAATATCTTTTTTTTTGAAGTGCCACTTTCACCACTTTTACCACTTTTTGATATGAAATTGATATGGTGGTTTATATCACCTGTCAATATTACCTATCTTTTAGCGTGGTGCTACTGATAGGTAGTTTTTGTTATCATTGAGCCAGTTTCCTTTGTGGTGAAGGTGCTGGCTCACTTTTTTGGCTGATATTCCTCTTTTCTCAAAAATAGCCTTCAGGCCTCAGAAACGGCTTTCATATTTCGATTGTCAGGCCTTATCTCTTCCACGCTAATGGTATAGCATTCATAAAAAAACCCCTCAGCTACTAACTGAGAGGCCAGACGAAATAACTAATTCAGGATTTTATATCGGTGCGTTCACAATTTCTACAAATAGAACGGATCTGCTTTCATTGAATCCCTGCTTTTCAGCATACTTTTCATATTCAGCTTTATTTTTGAACTCCAGGCCTTCACCTGTGATAGTTCCATCAACTGCCTGAGTGAATACTTTTAGTTTTGGCTGTGGCAACTCTTGGCGCTCAATCTCTTTTAATCTCTTATTCAGATTCATTGATATGGTATCCTTTATTGATTAAAAATTTATTGAAGGCCGGGAAAGATCCTGTTATTGAATGGCCTAATTGATCAACCCTTCCTTTTTTGTGCTGATATTCTTTAAAAGCATTAAATACCGATCTCACATTTAACGGTTCTGCAATATCGTATTGCTTTAAAAACTCAACCCGTGCATCTCTTTTGGCTTTATTATCCAGCTCAATCAAGTCTTTAAACTCTTCTTTTGAGTTTTCTTTACTGATCAAATAAACAAGTCGCTCCAGTTCCTTATTTGTAAGACAATTAAAAAAATAATCTGAAGGCGCTTCAGCTTCCAACTTTGCGAGCCTGTTATTGATCTTCATATTTATTTTCATTGTATAGGTTCATAAATTCTTCATTCTCTTCAGTGCCTGGAGTGCTTTCTCTCTTCAATAATTCACCATAGGAAGGATATTCTTTCTCAGGTGTTAAGGCTTCCAGCTTGTTCAATCGTTTATCTACTGATTTTATCATCCTACTTTCCTCATTCTGTTATTTTCCAGAGCCTCAATCCGTTCAATGATCTCATGTGTTTCAATCAATCCTTTATACTTTCCAACTAAGCCAGAGAGTGCATTCACTGCCTGGATCTTTTGATTCTCTGTATAGCTATCACTTAAGATGATTTTTTCCATTGTTTTCACTGCATCGGTCATCTTCAGCATAAGATCATCAACTGTGAGCCTCTTCCTGGATCGCTTTTGTTTGTAAGATTTTGACATTTATTTCAGGCTTAAAAAATAGGTTAACATTAAAGTAAATAGGCTTTTAGTGAAGATACCCCCCCTCCCCTCAGTGGTTAAGGGATGAAGGGATCATCTAACCTTATTTTCACTTTTTAAAGAGCTTCTGGAACTCTTCTCTTCCATGCTCAGATATAAAATCCAGCTTCTCTTTTATCAGTGTATTTCATTAGTCAGTTACCTTATCAGTTAAAATTTCATCTAAAGGGAACTCAGGATCTGCCATCATATCTTCCACTAAGAAGAGTATATCCTGGTAAGCGTGCCTCAGTCCTTTATTGAAGTCGGTTTCACGTTCAATTGCTTCTTTTCTCATTTGTATAAATTTGGCAATATCTGCCAGCTTATCTTCTGTTTTCATGTGGTGCATTGTTTGGTGTTTATGTTATCCCATTCTTTTGGGTAGCCTCTTTCATCAAATATCTCTCCAGTGAATGGATTCCAGCCATGTGGTGAAAAATCTCTCAGATCGTAATTGATTAAATAATCAGCGATATCAAATCCTGAATGCTTCTCAGGTGCATTCTCTTCCAATAGCGTGGAAACTTTGATCTCAGCAATATCTTTGAGCTCTTCAGCCTTTGCCTTCCATTGATCATAAACCCCGATATCAGGGAATAATGTGATTGATCTTCCAGCAAGTGGCTTCATCTTATATTCATTAATTCCATGAAGCTGGCCAGAGGCAATCCAATGAAACTGTTTAAGGTATTGGCTGGCAATGAGTGCGGTTTTTTCACTTTCTACAATAGCCACTGGCTTGCTGTCATCAACTATGTGAAGGCCGTAAAAACATTGAACAAGCTCAAAGGCTTCCAGGTGTCCTGTCCTCTGCAATTTCGAGTGTATCCAGTCCTGGCTGTATCCCTCTTTGATCCTGTGGCCATCGGTATCATACGCCATCATTTTGCCTGATCGTATCTTTCCTTGCTGGTCTATCTGCCAAAAAATTGCCCAACCATCTTTGGAAGTTCCTACTTTGTAAAGCTGTGCGGTTTCAGTGGCACGTTCCCAGCTCCAGCCCTTTAATGTGGCCATCCAGGTGATCAGTGTATTCCTTTCATAATTGCCCAGAGAACGCTTTAAATATCCTTTTGGCAATGTACTGGCTTTAGGCTCTTTTCGAGGCTCAGAACTCTTATAAAGTATGTTAGCAAGCTCAATACCATCGGCTTGGCGTGGTGGTTTGTGATAGCCACAACTTTGCTCTCTGTCGCATCTTCCAACATCTTCAGGTAGATAGTTTCCATTATCCTGGGCAACGTATCTCACAAATCTTTTACGCTCACATGAAGGACAAAGAAACTTCTTTGATCCTGGATCTAATTGATATTTATACTCAGTGAGTGCCATTCACATGATGTTTTTTCAGGTGAATAACTTTTCCCACGTTTTTGGTGGAACTGAAATATCCGAGAGCTTCCAATCTCTTCTGAAAGTTCTTTCTCGATACTGGCCTGAGGCCTTCACTGATTGCCCATTCCCGATAATTAAGGTATATCGGTTTAGCCTTTACCCAATGTTCTGGATCAGGCTGATAGTTCATTTCATCCACAAAGGAAGCCACTGAATCAGCTTCTTTTCGGAACTCTCTGAGAGCCTTATCTGAGGCCTCACAATGTGAAAATCCCTGCTGTTCAATAAGTCTTTCGAGTCCTTCCAGTACCCAATTGAATACTCCAGGCAATTCATTGGAAATGATCTTCTCAGCCAGTTTTGGATCTCTTCTCTCTGGCTCGATATACTCTTCAAAGGGAATGATCAGGAACCGCTCAAAAAAGGCATCTGTATGCTCAACATCGGCTGGCAGTGTATTGGTATTGAAAGCGAATTTACAGACGTTAGTAAGCTGAAAAGGCTCTTTATAAGGAAGCCTGGCTTCAATAGGTTCACCTGAAGCAAGCTGTTTAAAGGTATTGCTCTGGAGTCGATCCCCAACATCTGAAGCCCAATTAATCAACTTATTCACCAACTTTGCCCGATAATAACCTGAATCATCGGTGAGGCTTTGAAGGCCGTAATAACTCATATTATTTTCTCCCAGCATGGCCTTAATGATATCAAACATCACGCTTTTGCCATTTCTTCCAGATCCGTATAAAAATAAAACCTTTTCGAGCTTCAAGTTTCGCAAAAATATGTACCCCATGAACTCAGAGAGAACTTGCTGGCTCTCCAGGTCTGGCAACACTTCATTTAGATACCTCTTAAAAATTGGTGCTGAAGCCTCTGGAGTGTATTCAAAGGGCAATTGATAAGTGAGGAAGTCATCTGTATTGAAGGCTCTCAATTTTTGCCCTTCAGGCGTTATCTCAAAGGTTCCGTTTCTCAGGTTGATCAATACGGTATCTTCATCAATCTCTGGCTCTGGAAGGTGTGCGCTTGCTTCAAATTGCTTGAATAGTTTGTCCTTAAACTCATAGTGGCGTGAGTCGAATTTAGGAACCCCCTGCTTTTCAGCCACTTTCCCCAGAAAGGAAGCCAGTTCTTTTTCAGCCAGGACATGCCAAAATTCTCCATTAAAAACGTAATAATAAGCCAGGCGCTGGCATAAATCCCACTGGTTCGCTCTGGCAACTTCGAGAAGTTTTTCAATGGAAATGATTAAATAATGCTTCTGGAAGAGCTTATATGAATCAATCTTCTTTTGTATATCGGAAAGCTGATCAGGATCATCAATTTCCTTTTGTTTGGCTCTAAGCTTCTCAATTCCAGGAAAGGCTTCAGCATAAAAATCCACTTCCTCAATTTGAGCCAGTAGGTGTTTTAGCACAAAGGTTGCATCTCTTAGAACTGGCTTAGAGCTGGCCAGCTTTTCAGCTTCATTAATTATTTCGTCTGGTGATATCATTATTAATGTAGTTTTTGTTATCGGTTTTATTTTTCAGGCTGAATGTGGTGCGCCTGCAAAAATTCCAGTATCCCTTTTCGTGGATAAAGGATCTTTCTGCCATGTTTGGAGTAGGGAATTTGGTCAGTATCCCTCAGATTCTGTATTGATCTGGAACTCCAGCCAGTCAGATCCATCAACTCTTCTTTGGTTAGATAAGGCTTTGCTGTGGCCTCAGCAATTAGATCTGGAAGAGTTTCACTTATTTTCTTTTCAAAGAGCTTGCTGAAGATTTTCTCCAGCTGTATTTCTGTTGTTACAATTACGGATTCATTCATATTGCTCCAGGTGGTGTTTCAATTATCTGGAGCTTAAACTAAAGGCAATATTAACCTATCACATCAACTCAAGTCTTGAATAAGTCTTGAATCACTTGAATTATTTAACATCTGAAAGCATTTGCTCAGCTTCATTAAACTTTTCGATCCAATTTCTGTATGTATTATTTGAGAGTTTAGTCATTCCAACTTCTTTGATATACACTTCAATATTTAACCCTGGCGACTCTTTTTTAATTAGAGCATACTTAGCCATAAAATTCCGTGCGTGCTCTTTATGCTTTTTTTGAACCTTCCCGCCAGAAGTAGCAACATCAATGATCTTTTTGGTATCTGTATCAATAAACTCACTTTCTATCTCTTCCAGGGACTTCAAATATGCCTTTTGAACGTGCATCCACCATAAATCACTTCTTTCAAAACTCCCATCTTCAGACTTAGCCTCAATAATTACGGCCGTATCTACTCCAGATTTAAACTTTGAATATTCATGTTTTATATGAGTATATCTTTGGCCATCAATGTGAGATAGCGCTATCCTGTTATCAATAAAATTTTGCCTTTCTTTTGGATGATTCGTAATCCATTCTTTCACATTTTGGATCTCAATTTCAATCCACTCATGTTTATTTGTAATTTTATTTTTCAACCTTTCCAGCATCATCTCAACTGCCATATTCCAGGCCTCTTTTTTTAATTCCTGAATCTTCATCCATTCAAGTTCTGAGCCTTTATCGGTGGCAATGGCCTTCCCTATCACTAAAGGATCGTAACCTTCTGTTAGCCATATTTTGTAATCAATCTTCGTCATTTTGGTAGTTTTTTAGTGAAAAAGTGGTGAAAGTGGTAAAAGTGGTGGTCTAAAAAAAAAGATATTTTTTTGCTTTGCCTTAAAAGTGGTAAAAGTGGTGGTCTGAAAAAACATATTATTTTTGCCCTCTGGAGTTAACAAGTCGTTCAAGTTCTGAATCTGCATCATATTCGCTCAGATCTTCCAGGTATTGCTCAGTGGTGGCTCTCTTACTGTGAGCAAGTGCTTTGCCTATGAAGTCCAGGCTCAATCCTTTAGCCTTTGCCCAACGTGCGAAAGAGTGCCTTGAAATATGAAAGCTGATATTAGTATCAATCCCAGCCATCTTCTGAAGATCCTTCAACTTTTCATTTACAATGGCATTCTGTGAAGAGGCCTTTTTCTTATATCCTGTAACGGTCATTTTCTTATCAGGAAGTATTGGAAAGATGAAGTCCTGGTCTGTATCGGTTTCATCCTTATAATAGCTCAGGATCTCTTTAGCTGGCTCTGTGAGAAGTATATCCTTTTGTTTATCTGTCTTTCCCATTGAATAGGTCAATCTTCCATCTTTGATATGCTTCCACTTTAGAAAGGTCAGATCAGTGAACCTGATCCCTGCATTCCAAAAAGAAAACATGAAGTAGTTTCTCACATGCCAGATCTGTGATCCCTCTTCCAGCTTCAGATCTTCAATACTCTGGATCTGTTCAATGGATAGAGCCTTTTTCTTTGTATCCACTTTTTTGGTTTGTTCATAAACAGAGCTATCAAAAGGATTTTCTTTCATTAGTCCTTCTTTCATGGCCTTTTTAAATACTGCTTTCAGCTTCACCATGTTTGAAACAATAGTATTGGGATGATTGCCCTCTTTGATAGATCCCTCTTCCAGCTTCTTATCCTTTGCCAGGTATTCTTGGAAGTCATTCAGCATGTGAGGCGTAACTTCATCAAAAGTGATATTCCCAGCATATTCTTTAAACTTCTCAGCCACTACCTTTGTCTGTTTATGTGGATGAAACTTTCCTTCATCATTGAGTTTCTCAGCGTGCTGGAGTGCATAATCATATATCTTCACTGAGTCAGTATCATCATTGAGCTTTTCAACGATCTCTTTTCTGCCAATACCTTCATTTTCATCAATGATTCTGTTTATCTCATTCCAGATCCTAAATATTTTATTGTTCCAGGCATCAGCTGAAGGATGATCTTTGATCCAGTTCCTGTTTATGAAGTTCCCTTTCTTATTCCACATTGATTTTTCAATATAGATCTCAGTCGAATACAGAGAGTAAGATCTGTTTTGTGTGATTCTCAGATAAACTGGATAAAGGCCATCCGCTGTTTTTCTTCTCTTCAGTAGATAAGGTGTGATAGTAGTTTTCATATCGGTGGTGTGTGGTGAATATCAGTAGTTACCAACTTTGTTACCAACAATATAGTGTATTTATTGCCCTTTATGAAAACATTTAAGAACAGAAAAGCTGTTTATTAATATTAATAGGCTATAAATGAAAGGAAAGCTAATCATCTATACTCAGTACTTTGAGTCCTCTCGTGAGCACATAAAAATTAAGCCAAGTAACTGTTAATTAGTTGCTTGGCTTTTTTTGTTAGAGCATGTAACCTGGTTACTTGTTGAAGTGAAATCTGATTTCCTTAATAATTTGATCTGGATCCTGTCGATTGTCAGTTATAGTGATTACCTCAATTTCATTTTCTTCCTCCAGAATCTGGTAGTAGAATGAGCTTTGCGGAGTGATCACACACCAAAAAATGTCTTCAAAATCCTCCGTACTGGGATTGCTTTCAGGATGTCTGGAAATTTGGGCGAATTTTAGCTTTAGTTTTTTTAAAAACCTCTCTTTGGACTTTCTTCCCCATTCTTGCTCAATATAAATAAGAAGTTTAGAAAGCTTATATTCTGAAAGTGGCGATAAAAATACCTTCACATTCTTACGATACTTTTTTCAGAAAGTCTTCAAAAGAAATTCGCTCTCCCCGATTCAGTTGTTCAATACCAATTTTTATCTCTTCTTTTTCATGCTGGGTCAAGCTTTTTCTGAACTTACTACTTTCATCCAGTATCATTTCATGAATTCTGTTGATGAGTTTTGGATCTTCCAATTCTAATATCAATTTGGCGATCTCAATTTTTGAAGTTTGTGAATCCATGGTCTTAATATTTGTGAACGTATATAATATAAAAAACGAAAATTGTGGTTGTGATGCTATGTAAACTTTCATTAATGATGTGTTATTAACAAAGCTACTGTCTTATTCTAATTCCACCTACTTCATTAGAATAAGGAAATCCATAGTCTAACAGACTGGAATAAGGCCCATAAACACTTTTCTACATTAACGGAAATCAGCTTTTGCATTTCTAAAAATTTTTAGTACTATTGTTTTAGTATTTTAATAAACTTAGTTAAGACAACATCATGGGTACATTAAAACGGGGCACCTTAAAGACCATACTATTCTTATCTCTTACTATCATTTTAATAGGATGTAATGATGCAAGGCAGAACACAAGGGATACATCCTGGGAAATTCAACGGTTTGAAATTGATACCCTTACTGCTTTCACGGATTTTGAAACACATAATATTGCCCAGCCTTCCATCGTACAGGTTTTACAAAATGGAGAGGTGGCTGTTGGAGATTTCGCGCAGAAATCCATCACCATTCTTGATAAAGCTGGCAACATCCTCACTACTTTTGGAGCTGAGGGACGTGGTCCCGGTGAATTCATTATGCCAACAGCCATCAAAGACACTCCCGGAACATTAAATGTTGTTGATCGTGGCCAATTTAAAGTCTCCCAATTCTCAGATAGCGGTGAGTTTCTAAACAGCTATAGCTATAAATCAGCAGGAAATGGCGCGACAGCTGAGGTGATAGATGACAGCGTATTTGCAGTGGGTACCGGGGGACGTGGCGGAAAATTGGTAGAGGTAGTGGATTTAAAAAAGGACTCTACCCTCGCTTTTGGAGAAACCATGGGTGAAGCGGTGGATGGTATTCAAGTACAGAAATCGCTTAGCCAGTTGCAAAAAGGTGAGATGCCCGCCTTTTTTAAAAATATGGTCACTTTGCACTATAAAGAACCTTTCCTTTATGTATTCCTGAATTCTTATAGTATTCTTCAAAAATACACCCTCGATGGCGACTTGGTATGGGAAAAAGACATCAAACTACCTTACAATCAGAGGTTAATCGATCAAACTATTGAACGCAGCAAGCAAATGCAGGGGCGCGGTATCCCAACTTTTGCATTTATCACTGGCTTTCGGGTGTACGACGATGGTATTTATATGTTTACCCCGGGCATTGAAGATGACCCACAACTTTTGGTAAAACTGGATCTCTCTGCAAACATTCATTCCATTCATTCTCTGCCTGGTGGACCTATGAGTTATTTAGAGTTTTCTATAAATGAACAAAGCCGCGACCTTTATCTGGGTTCCTTTCAGGATGGAAAGGTGTACAGAACCAAACTTCCACAAGCGCGATAGCAGCCCATTTTATTCAACCTAAAAGAATGTTCCTGGAATTTTATTTGCCCGTTTTCTTCCACGGGTACCACTCCTTTGCTTTTTGATTGCTGGCATGTAACAGGTAGGCAAAAAGTATCAGCAAGGGGATAGTGATAATCATGTTCATTAATTCGCCGGAGGAATATAGCTCAATCATATACAGACCTGTACCCACCGTCAATACGGTGAATACAATAATCAACAACAAATATAAGTAGTAGTTTTGCTTGCTTTTATCCAACTATACCTCCTCTTTATTTGTCTGGTTTTCTCGATAAGTAAAATCACTTTAATATAAATTATAACTGAAATCAGAGGCTTGAGCAACTTTAGCTTTAAAAGAACTTATATAGCCTTTAAGATTTCGGGATATAAATCCTCAATATTCTCACCGGGAGATTTGTTGGTATAGATCTGGATAAGGGAATCTTCAAAAGATCTGAAACGAATAAATCCGCGATCTCCTTCCATTTTGGAAATTGTGATCTCTCTGATCTGGCTGGCAATATGTTCAGGATACCTTTCAGAAATATAAATATCATACACCGCCCAGGTCATGTATTCGTTGAATACCATATAATGGCTTGAATATACCGTATTGCTTGGCTTTTCATCTTTCCAGTTATTTAAATCTCCCATCGCCTTCTTTAACTCATCCCGGAATTCCTCGGTAACCGGGTTCACATAGTTATGGTCAATCTCTGTGAAAACATGCCGAATGTTATAAGCAATATTTAAGGTGTCCATGGAATGAATTTCCGGATTTAGGGCAGGAACAAACATCAGGGTTTCTTTATATGTATCTGTTTTAAACCGGCGGGTACTGTGGCTCCCTCCCGTAAGCGGAGAAATGATGATTTTGTAGCAATCGTACCGGGCAGAAAACTGGTTTTCCAACCAATCCCACATATCCTGCACCGGGATGATAGCATCGTATAAGGCAATCTGGTTTTCATAAAAACCGGCATGGGCTGTATAAAAATCGTTGAAATTGGATTCATATGAGAAAGCCTGGACATCATCTAAGAAATCCTTAAAAATATCGTATTGCGAAATGCTTGTGTAGGTTTCTTTAAGGCTTATCTCCTCATTTACCATCTTGTAGGCATAGCTGTTATCCCTGAACGCATAATTCTCGATATAGTCTGATTCGGAATAGCTATAGTTTGAGAATATTCTCGAGGAGTTATAGTCGTTGAAATAGTCAAGGACTTCCTGGAAATACGAGGTCCTCTTCTCAATAAAATAATCGGATCTCTGCCGTTGAAATTTTACCGCCATCACCACATGCGCCAGCTCGTATACTTTTGGCACTTCAATCACATATCTACCCTTATGCTCCGAAATATAATCTTCTGAGAAATATGCCTTTACAAGCGGAGTATCATCATTCCTGACACAGGACCCCATAAAACCGCTTATAATCAGCAGAAAAAATACAGTTCTTACACGCATAGCCCCCGCGGTTAAATAGTACAGAACTTAGCAAGCTGATTATTTGCTAAAAATATGAAGTCAGGATGAAGTTTGATGCATTTTGGCTCAAACTATAGAACATCTACTACCCAATTTGTTCTAACCCCACGGATTAATCAACTCAACACCGGTAGCTTCCATATCCCGCTTATTTCGGGTAACCACCGCTAAATCGTGAACAAGCGCGGTAGCTGCAATTAAAGCATCAATGGCAGGAACAGGCGTCCCCGTTTGTTGACTACTTTCATTCCTATAGCCAAAACACGGTTTTTAAAACCGAATGATAAATCTTCTTGTACCCAGTTATTCAATTTTTGCTTCTTTTTGGAATCAGGCAACTTTTCGATTCCTTTTCTTAGCTCTACAAATGTAATTACACTCAGGTACATGGATAGCTCTTCGTGTTCTTCAAACCATTTTAGGACCTGAGCACTGGGCTTCTTTTTTACCAGCTCAGAAATACAGCAGGTATCGATCAGATAACCCATAACTCAATATCTCGAGCCAGTGATTTGTCCCGCCTGACATCTAATTGAATCACAAAAAGAAGAGATTCTTGGAAAAAATCTACTAATGAATTTTTCGGCCTCTCCAGCTTTTGATAATCTTTTGCTGAAAGAACCACGACACTGTCTTTCCCATGTTTGGTAACGGTTTGGGGGCCTTCCTGATTAGCCTTTCTGACTACTTCACTAAATTTATTTTTGGCCTCTTGCAGTTGCCACTTTTTTCTTTTTGTAGTCATGAAAACCTCCAATTCGTCTAGTCTGTCTAGAATCTACACCATTCCAACAATTTTTGGAAAAGGAAATTTTGGAGTACTAATACGTTAAATTAGAAATTAGATCTGAAACAAAAAGCCCTTACTCCTCTTCCGCAAACCGAACAGCTACACCGCCGCCTTTGGCCAGGTTGAGTTTCAGCACAGAATCAGCGGTTACATCTTGCAGGGATTTTTTAAGGGGATAAGGATTGGTATCCCAGTCGGCATCTTCCCCATCGGCCCAGATTTCGGCCTGGTAGGTTTTACCTTCTTCCAGGAAATCGAGATTGATCGTGAAATCACGGGCTTCTTCATCAGTGATTCCGCCTAAGTACCAATCGCCAGAGTTACGGTCTTTACGGACTACCACCACATATTCCCCGATTTCAGCTTCGGGTACCAGCGTTTTTTCCCAATCCACCGGCACCACTTTCACCCAGTCGAGGGCATCGGGATGGGCTTCCAGATTTTTGGGGAGATCAGCCACCATTTGCAAGGGACTGTAAATCACCACATACAAGGCCAGCTCTTTAGCAAGCGTATGTATCAAGCGGTTGTTATTCGGGTTTTCGGGCTTATCAGTGAGCAACAGGTTGAACACGCCCGGTGTGTAATCAAAGGGACTAACCAACCCACGTGTAAACGGTACGATAGTAGTGTACGAAGGAGGATTTCCGCCGTCCTCCGACCACGCATTGTATTCCTGTCCGCGAGCCCCTTCACGGGTCATCATATTGGGCCAGGTGCGCCGGATACCGGTATCTTTAATAGGTTCATGTACATCCAGCATAATCTTCGACTCAGCCGCTTTCTTCACAATATCGCGATAGTGGCGCACCATAAATTGCCCGTGATGCCATTCGCCACCATCCACAAAATCGCCTACATAGCCGGTTTTAACGGTGTGAACACCCAGCCGGTTGTACAAGGCAAAAGCGGCATCCACCTGGGCTTCATAATTGGCAATACCCGCTGAAGTTTCATGATGACCTATCAGCTGTACACCCAAAGAATCGGCATATGCGGCCACTTCTTCCAAATCAAAATCAGGATAGGCTTCAGTAAAACTGAATACATCGCCATTCTCGAACCAGCTTCCATCCCAGCCTTTATTCCATCCTTCCACCAGTGTACCCTGAAATCCATGCTTGGCGGTAAAATCCAGCATCTCTTTGGCATATTCGGTGGTAGCTCCGTGCTTCGGACCCGACTCCCAGGTCTTGGTGCCAAGGTGCATATCCCACCAAATGCCGGTGTACTTACCCGGCTTAATCCAATCGGCACCATCCAGTTTGGAGGGCTCGTTCAGGTTCAGCATCAAATAATTAGTCATTAAGTCACCCGCCGTTTCACCAAGAGCGATAGTCCGCCAGGGTGATTGGTGAGGAGCCGAGCCTCGAACTTTATCTCCATTTAGCCATGGAACCAAATCCACTTCCAGCGAATCATTGCCTTTGTTAGCGATCGTCATACTTGCGAAATCGGTGAGGGCGGCTTCATGGATGCTCAGGTGCAGGCCCTCATCGGTTTTCATGGTGAAAGGCGTATGCACCGTATCAATTTCAGAAACACGGGTTTCGTTAAACAAATGCTCGTAGCGATTTAACTGATAGGCCCCAATCCACCAACTGGTATGATCGGCGGGTAAATTGAATTCCGTGATTTCATCGGTGATCACAAAACCCTGCAATCCCTCTTGTTCCGGCCATTCGTAGCGAAAACCAATGCCGTCATCATACAGCCTAAACACCAAATTCATCCGTTGGCGGGAAAAATCTCTGGACAGGTAAAATTTTACTTCTGTGTAGTGATTTCGAATTTCCTTTTCCTCCCCCCAGGGCTGTGTCCAATCCTCATCCACATCCGAATTTTCCACATACTCTAAAGTCAACCCTTCACTCAAGTCGGCTTCTTCAAAAACCACCCCAAGACGAGAAGGCAAAACCAACGGCTTACCTTTGTACGCAAGGCTATAGGTAGGCGTACCTCCTGTCAATGAAAAAATCATCTCTAAATCTCCATTCGGCGATGCTATTTCGTCGTAGTAATCCATACTTCCAATTTGATTTTTAGATGAACACATCGATAAGAAAGGGACGAGCAATAACAGTAGTAGTTGTTTAATCTTCATGGACGTTGCCTGAGTTAGCGGATACAATAAACAGCCTGAAGTTACCAAACTACAGGCTCTAAATCTTACCGAATAAGCTGCATGATTGCATAAAAAAAGAGCCCTTGACTGACCACAATCTCTTCTGGTTTGTACTTAATACTCTTGAACGTAACGCTCTTGTAAAGGACTGTTTTGCACGATTTCGCGACTGATTTTCTCAAAAATCTGGATGTAGGTAATACGGCCGGGGCGACCTGATAAAACCTCACTTTCGCGTACAAGCCCATAGCCGGCAACCCGCTCTCTTTGGTTGTCCCAAATCACATATTTAAACTTAATCACCAGCTCAATAAACAAGTCGTTATTGCCTCCAATAGGTTTTGACTGCTCCTCAACCTGGCCTATCTGCCAATTGATGCTTTGAATGAGCAAACTAAAATCCGTTTCCATTTCATCGGTTACAAGTTTACCCGCTTCAGGGACCAACAACTTTAATTCTTCTTTATCGTTGATCGGCAGGCTTTGGTTTGAAAAGTCAACTTCCTCAGAAAGTTCTACCGATTCGTCGGCCATCACGTTGTTTACCTCACCCGTAGTGGTTTCGGAAAACGACAAAGCAAAATACTTTATAAAGGTTTGTTTATTGGCAAAATTGATGAGGCTGTAATTCTCGGGGGCATAGTTAAGGTGCTGCTGCCATACCGAATCTTCAACAAGGTCTTCGGTGAGTGGAAAAATAGTTACGGAAGTGTCAAAAGCTTTAGCCCGGTTTTGATATTCGGGATTCAGAACATATTGGCTGCCAGTGGAAGCACACCCTGCCGTGATAAACAGAAGGAACAGAGCAAATACTGCAATTTTAGATGTATTCATGTTAAACAGAGAAAGAATAATTTTTAGTCAGCCCGAAAGGTAAGAAAACATCCTACTTAAGGTTGGAAAAAAATGTTTCTTTTATACCTTTCACAACTACTTACTCAGCCAAAAAGAACTAAATCAGACTCGCGTTCGTTGAAGGATAGCCTATGAGAAAGGAACGGTATTTACTGAAAATCACTTTTATCAATCACACAAAGTCATGCTAAAATATTTAATTATACCGGGACTGATATTAAGTTTAGGTTCCATATCATTATCAGCTCAACAAAAGGAGAAGAACTTGGAAAAAGCGACATTTGGCGCCGGCTGTTTTTGGTGCGTTGAAGCTATTTACGAACTGGTTGAAGGTGTAGACCATGTGGAAGCCGGTTACTCTGGCGGACACGTAGAAGATCCTACGTATCGAGAAGTAACTTCAGGGCGCACCGGTCATGCCGAGGTAGCACGCATCCACTACGATCCCGACGTTATTTCTTATGAAGAATTGCTGGAAGTACTGTGGCATACGCACAACCCTACCACGCTTAACCGTCAGGGAAATGATGTTGGGCCTCAGTACCGATCCGTGATTTTTTATCACAACAAAGAGCAAAAAGAGATTGCCGAAAAATCCCTCAAAAAAACCGACGAATCGGATTTATGGGATGACCCAATTGTTACCAAAATTCAGCCTCTCGAAAATTACTACACGGCCGAAAACTATCACCAGAATTATTTTGAGAATAACCCGAATGCGGGCTACTGCTCTATTGTAATTGCCCCGAAAGTTAAGAAATTCAAAAAAGAATTTTCTCATCTCCTGAAAGACTCGTAATTGGCTGAAGTATTTTTAATTGATGTACTGTGATTATTGATGAACTCACATCACGGTACATCAACTACATCACCACCCTCAAAGTTTGGCTTTTTCCTTGTGTAGCTTCTCGCTTACTTCCTGATAGAAGTTCTCATACTCTTTCACCACTACATCCTGGTTAAAACGGGTAGCCTGTTCACGGGCATTTTCTGACATTTGCTTGTGCAATTCGGGATTACCAAGGATCTCCACCCCATATTTTGCCATACAATCTACATCATCCAAATCACAAAGGTAGCCTGTTTCACCGTGGATATTCACTTCCGGCAATCCACCAATATTGGAGCTAATGACGGGCACACTACAACTCATCGCTTCCAGTGCTGCCAGACCAAAAGTCTCGGAGCCTGAAGGTATCAAGAACAGGTCGGCAATGGAAAGCACTTCTTCAACTTCTTCCAGCTTGCCTAAAAAGCGCACGTGTTCGCAGATACCAAGATCACGGCACTGCTGTTCGGCTTTCTGGCGATCGGGGCCATCCCCCACCAATAACAGTTTGGAAGGAATACCATGCTCCAGAATTTTGGAAAATACGGTTACTACTTCCGGCACACGTTTCACTTTTCTAAAGTTTGATACGTGTACTACTACCTTTTCATCATTGGGGCAGATTGCTTTCTTAAAATGACTTTTGTTTGATTTCTTGAAACGATCCAGATCAATAAAGTTGGGAATAACTTTAATATCCTGCTTGATATTGAAGCGGTCGTAGGTCTCTTGCTTTAGGTATTCGGATACGGCCGTTACCCCATCACTTTTATCGATAGAAAACTCCACTACATGTTTGTAACTGGGATCACTGCCCACTAAAGTGATGTCCGTGCCATGCAGGGTGGTTATAACCGGCACATGTTGAGCCTTTTCGGCCATAATCTGTTTTGCGAGGTAGGCACTGGTGGCATGCGGGAGGGCATAATGTACGTGCAATAAATCCAAATCCTGGTACTCAATCAGGTTTACCATTTGAGTAGCCAGAGCCAGGTCATAGGGCGGGTAATCAAACAGCGGGTAGGAATTGATGGATACTTCATGATACGTGATGCCGGTTTCGAGCGTGTCGAGCCGGGCAGGCCGGGCGTAACTTAACATGTGAATATTATGGCCGTGTTTGGCAAGATTTTTGGCAAGTTCGGTGGCAACCACGCCGCTGCCGCCGAATGTGGGGTAACAAACAATTCCTATATTCATTCCAACAAGCTAAAAGATATTTATTTTATTGCTATTGAGATAACACTCAAGGTAGGCAAAGTATTTTTGTGATGGTAAAACTAACATAAGCTTTTACAGATGGGTTCGGTTTTTGATGTATTATTGTTGATTGCTGATTGATGAATTAAGCCCGGAGCCATCTGCTAATCTGAAATTTGCACTCTGCAATCTATTTACCACCTCATAATTTTTTACCTTTACTGAAAAACAAGATCATATCACATCAAGGATGAAAGAAGTAGCTTCCTACAAATTAGGCAAGGTCCAAGTCACCATCACCAAAACAGAAAAGCCCAACCGGTTAAAAGTGGAATGTTTTGATGGCGAATATCACTCGGAATTTAGCGTCAGCGAGTATGAATTCAACAACTACCGTCGCCTGATGAACCAGCGCATCACCCAGGCCTACGCCAATGCCGACGAGGAAGAATAGGGGTTTAAAGGATTGAAAATTAAAGATTCAAAATTGAAGATTTTAGATTGGCAGATTATTCTCCCCGTAATAGATCAGTAGCTATAAAAACAGTGGGAAGAAAGTCTCTCCTTGAGGAGAGATCAACCAATTCAAAAAGTTCTTGAATTGGTTGTGAGAGGTGTGAGTGCCAAAGGACATGACGCTTATTTCCAGCAACTAGAACCACTGGAACAAACACCCTCCGCGTATTTTAACAAGTTAAAATTCTGCACCTCCCTCAAGGGAGGATTTTTCACAGATGGAATTCAACAATTTAGCCAAGCGAATATAGTTCGTCTAATCAATATCTGTGCAATGGACCATAGATTTTTGAATAAATCTAGAGTCAGTTATCTCCCAAATATCACCCTCGCTGGCGTCGGGAATCCATGCCCCACATCAGTTTATTGCGCAGGGTTTCAAAGTAATCGTGTCCGGGCAGATGGATCAGGTTAAAGGTGAGTTCTGACCGAATGATATCTACCTCAAAAGGGAAACTGTCTATATCGTGAATCTGTCCGTCATGAGAGAACACTACCCCACTTTCCTGTTGCTCCACAGAAATAGTTAAGGGAGAGTTTGAATTCAACACCAAGGGCCTTGTTGTTAGCGTATGCGGGTTGATGGGCGTCACAACAAACACTTCGGTGCCGGGGGCTACAATCGGTCCGCCGGACGAAAGGCTGTAGGCCGTGGAGCCGGTAGGCGAAGCCACAATCAACCCATCCGACCAGTACGTATTAATGAGACTGCCATTATATCGAGCCGTCACATTGATCATAGAAGTGGAATCACGCCGGGTAAACAGAAATTCATTTAAGGCATGATAGGTATTGCCATCGGTATCGGTGGCCTTCAAAAAAGAGCGCTTGTCCAGGGTATAATTATTGTTGATCACGCATTGCAGCGCCTGTTCCAGCTCTTCATTTTGAGTGTTGGCCATAAAACCCAGCCGGCCGCTGTTAATTCCCAAAATAGGTTTTTCTGATTTCCGGCTTAAGCGTGCGGCATATAAAATCGTGCCATCGCCGCCCATCACTAAAACAACATCTGCCTTGGCTATGCTTTCCTCATCCGATGTTGTTTTCTCTAAAACGGATACATCATCCACACCGGTTTTATCAAAAACTTCTCCATCGATACAAACTGATACTCCCCTTTTGGCTGCCCATTTCAATGCTACATTGAGCACCTCTTTCACTTCGTATTTGGTTGGATTGGCAATCACCCCAAACTTCATTCCTCAGCCTCCTCTATGGTGACATTGTAAAGATCCAGCTTCCATGGACGCTCTTCTATCTGAATACCAGCAATACCTTTGGCTGATAGCACATATAACGGATAATTCCATTGCAAAATCTTTTGCGTGCCCATATATGGACGAGTGGTAAAAGTTACCTGATCAGAGATAGCCAGCGAAGGACTCATCCCAAAACTGCTGCCACGGCTGGTAGCTATCGCAGCAATACGCCCCACGAGATAGCGAGCAACCGGATGATTGCTTTGAGTGATGGTAAAGTGTGTATTCAAGCTATCTTTTGTTTGGGTTGATGATGAATCCTGCCACAGAATTTGTACATCCCCAAGGGCTTCGATTGATATCAAATCCCTGCTTTCTATAGAACTGAACAACTCCTTTGCTTTTTGCGGCTGATCTGAACCGGGATTGAAAAACAGTGGATAGTTAGCTCTCACTTCAGATTTTTGGAGAGTGTAATCCGTATAGAAATTCGTCAGCAACGCCCCGGAAGAATCTGCGATGGTTCGGATGGTTGAAGGACTTACTTCAATGAGTGCATCCAGGTTATTTCGGGCAAACTCCTGGAACAAGTCCCTTTCTTCCAGTCCGGAAACAATATCCAATCGGTCTAATTGAGGTCTGGGTGCAGGGTAATCCTGGTTAAGCGTAAAAATAAGCGTGTTGCCATCCTTCTTTACAAATTGAAATAAACCGGTACCTGCAGGTCGTTGCATGGGGGCATTATTTACTCCAACCGCCTCTTTTGCATAAACGGAAGCTTGCGGATGAGCCAGGCGCTGCAAGAAATCCGGGGCACTTGTCTTCATGTTAAATATCACGGTTGAATCGTTAGGCACCTTAAGCCCCTCAATAGAATTTATGGCTCTCTTTGCCGGAGCTTTTACATACATCAACTCATTTTGATACTGTTCAAAACCGCGAATATCACTGAATTTTGCCGCTGCAAAAGATGGAACTGAGGAAGAGGCCATTCGTTCAAAAACATACTTAACATCCCCGGCCACCACTCTTCTCCCGTTACCATTTCCAAAAATTTGGGAATCATGAAAAAACAAGTTGGTTTTTAGATGGAAGGTAAACTGGGTGGAGTCTCCATTCACTTCCCACCTTGAAGCAACAGCAGGTTCTGCCTGTCCGTTGTCCCCAAGTGATACTAAACCTTGATACACCAAACCCAGTACCCGAAATTCACTGTCCGATTCTGCAAACAAGGGGTCCAGCGATTCAATCGCTGATACTTCGCCCAGTGTTAGCTGCCTGAAGTCATCCGTTGTAGTATCTGTAGTTGTTGCCGGTGGTGGCCCAAGTAATTCACTGGGATCAGTCTTAACCGTCACCGTTTCCGGTCCTTTACCACAAGAGGCAAGCAAAAGCCCGGTCACCAAAAATATCAGCAGGTTTTTCATAGTAATGTCTTTTGTTATAGGCACTTAAGATAAAAGATCGGCGGACCAAATCATTCCACAATATGTGATTTAATCGCTAATTCTACTACACGTCAACCTACATAATTTATTATTTCATCATTTTTAAAAGCTCTTGTTATCAGTATTTTAGAATGTCTTTTCAACCTACCAAAAAATAATTATGCAAGAGAATAACAACAGAAACCTTTGGATACTCGGAGTCTCAATTTTCCTGGGCTTATCTGCCCTTGGGTTTTTACTTAGCCAGGCTGCCATCACTTTTAAAGAATATGAGAGAACCGTAACGGTAAAAGGTCTTGCTGAGGAAGAGCATTTGGCGGATATCGTGATTTGGCCCATCCAGTTTTCTGAGGCCAGCAACCAGCTGCAGGATATTTACACTTCGCTGGAAGGCAGCACCGAAAAAGTGAAGACCTTTTTGAAAAATCATGGCATTTCAGATGAGGAAATTTCTGTAGGCACGCCGTATGTAACCGACAAATCCGCCCAGCGTTACGGCGGGCCAAGTGATGCCGAATTCCGTTACGTAGCCAATCAAACCGTAACGGTATATTCCGAAAACGTGACCGATGTACGTGATGTGATGAACCAGCTTTCGGAGTTGGGAAAACAAGGTGTCACGCTTTCCGGGGATGAGTACCAGGTGCGCACCGAATACCTCTTCACCCGCCTCAATGAAATCAAACCACAGATGATTGAAGCCGCTACCAAAGAAGCGCGCGCCGTGGCTGAGAAGTTTGCGGAAGACTCCAACAGTCAGCTTGGCAAAATCAAAACTGCTTACCAGGGGCAGTTTAGTATTTCTCCACGGGATAACAACAACCCGCATATCAAGAATGTCCGCGTGGTTTCTACGGTGGTGTATTATTTGTCGGATTGATTGGGGTTTTTAGAAAGCATGTGACATATTTTGTCAAAGGTTTTACCCTTGGCTACAGGACCCTTTCTCTGTCTCTTTCCCTAACGCACTTATTGGTTACATCGATAAAGTTTTATTCGATCAGCCGCCATCCGGGAACTCTTCAGTTTTAGCCCGACTGCGTCAAGGAAGGGGAACGTCTTGGTAAATACATAGCTATTTATGGCTTTGAGGTATTGGCTTTTCTTTTTTGCACCATTGCAGATAAAAAACTCAAAACTCCTACAGGCGTCTCCTTCCTTGGCGTGCCTGCACGTTAGGGAAGGAACAAGGATGGGTTTTGTAGCCAAGGGCAATAACTCAGAGCAAGCAAACAGAAAGGCCATAATCCACCATCGCACATCCCCCCTGCAAATAATCAGAGATTATTTGCGGTCCCTCTTCAAAGAGGGAATTCTCTTTGGTCGTCTTTTGTTGATTTAGGTTAACAGTTTTGGGTTTTTCTCATCACCCATTTCGTTCCAACGCAGAGCGTGTGGAACGAGGTTGTTGGAATGGACAGCACATAGCACATAGCACATAGCACATAGCACATAGCACATAGCACATAGCACATAGCACATAGCACATAGCACATAGCACATAGCACATAGCACAAAATTTTATTTTTGGATCGCTTTGATTAATATCTGCCCGTCAATCTCCACCTAATACCTCCTGCTATGAAAAAACTGGTACTACTATTCCTTGTTTCCCTGATGGCTCTTCCTGCCCTGGCTCAAACCCAACAACTCAAACAAATCATCGACGAACGCGCGGATGAAATTGAGGAGCAGGTCATTGAATGGCGCCGGCATTTTCATGAACACCCGGAGCTTTCCAACCGCGAGTACGATACGGCAGAATATATTGCTAAATATCTGAATGAGCTTGGACTGGAAGTGGAAACCGGTATCGCGCATACGGGCGTGGTAGCTTTGTTGGAAGGCGGTGAGCCCGGACCAGTAGTAGGCCTACGTGCCGATATTGACGGGCTTCCGGTCACCGAACGCAATGATCTCCCTTTTAAATCAGTAGCCACCGGCACTTACCAGGGCAAGGAAGTTGGCGTGATGCATGCCTGTGGTCACGACACGCACATTGCCATTTTGATGGGCGTAGCCAAAATCCTTACTGAGATGCAGGATGAGCTCAAAGGCACCGTAAAATTTATCTTCCAGCCGGCTGAAGAAGGAGCACCGCAAGGCGAGGAAGGCGGGGCCGAGCTGATGGTAAAAGAAGGTGTACTGGAAAATCCGGAGGTGGATGTCATCTTTGGCTTACACATCAATGATGCCACGCCGGTCGGCACGCTGAGGTATCGCCCCGAAGGCATCATGGCCAGCGTAAATAGCTATAGTATCGACATCAAAGGAAAGCAGGCGCATGGGTCGGCTCCCTGGAATGGTGTAGACCCCATTGTTACCGCCGCACAAATGATTAACAACATTCAAACCATCGTAAGCCGCAGCATGGAACTGACCAAGCAGGCGGCCGTGGTTACCGTTGGAGTGATTGAAGGGGGTGTCCGCCATAACATCATCCCCGAAAGCGTACATATGGAAGGCACCATCCGTGCGCTGGATGAATACATGCGACAACTTATTTTCCAACGACTGGAAACCATCGTACAAAACACCGCTGAAAGCAACGGCGCTGAAGCCACCCTAACCATCTACGAAGGCTACCCCATTACCTACAACGATCCTGCACTTACCGCCATGATGGAACCTACGCTTAAAGAAGTAGCTGGTGAAGAAAACGCCGTTCATATGGATGCCATCACCGGGGCTGAAGACTTTTCTTTCTTCCAAAAAGAGATCCCCGGCTTATACTTTTTCGTAGGCGCCAAAGTACCGGATCGCGAACCAGCCGGCCATCACACCCCCGATTTTATGCTGGACGAACGCGGAATGAAGCTGGGCGTTCGGGCTATGGGGCACCTGGTAGTAGATTATATGTATCAGTGAGGAACACTCAACAAGGAACAAAGAACTTCGAACATTGAACTTCGGTCCGACGGCTTGCAGTCCGTCTGACCGTTTTTTTCTAAGGGAAATAGAATAAATAAGGCATAGCTTTTGCACTATACTTAACCTCACCTCAATCCTCTCCTTCATAAGGAGAGAAAGTTCTCTGGCCTTTTTTTATAAGAATATTGAACCATAAGCCCTAATTCTATATAGGCTTCCTTCTTCTTGCCGCCGAATGCTCGGGATAAACTAAAGGAGAAGAAAGAAGAGGTCGATAGCCAGGGGCATTTTGCCGAATTATAGACATTCATTAGACGGCTCTGTGCAGGATTAAATGAACGACGCGTCTTGCCAGTCGTCAGATGAATACGGGGCTTGACTTGCTAATTGCAATCCGCCATTCATTTCTTCTCTTTGCCCTTCAGTTTATCTGCTTTATCCCCAACCAACTCGATGGGAATAGATTTTGATGCCTCACCCGAGTAAATAGAAAGATGAGGAAATGGAATCTCAATGCCCTCTTTATCAAATCGGGCTTTCATTTCTTCGTTGATACTGTTTTTTAGCTTGATGAACTCATCCTTGGGAGCCCAAACCAGCAGCAGTAAATCAATAGATGAGGCCCCGTACATATCAAAAACAACCATAGGAGCTGGTTCAGAAAGGGCGAATTCATTTTTCTCGGCCACATCCAGCAGCACTTCACGCACCCGCGATATATCTTCTTTATAAGCCACCGAAATATTGGCATTAAATCGCCGAATGGGAAATTTAGTAATGTTGGTGACCTCCTGCTTGATAATCATTTCATTGGGAATACGCACATAGCGGTTATCAAAAGTGCGGAGTTTTACCGACAGCATATCGATGGAAAGTACAGCCCCGGTAGTGTTGCCGATAGTGATTACATCATCAACTTTAAATGGCTGTTCGGCAATCAAAAATAACCCGCTGATGATGTTGGATACGCTGGTTTGAGAAGCAAAACCCAGGGCCACTCCCAAAATTCCGGCCGCCCCCAACAGCGGTGCCAGGCTGATGCCCAGCTGTCCCATCACGGTAACCACTAAAATCACTAAGCCTACATAAAAAACCACTTTACCGGCCAACATACCGTAATGGGTAGCATATTTTTTGGTAAAGAACGAACGGGCCCATCCCCGTAGCATAAATACGACGGGAATACCCACAGCAATTATGATGGCTATACGAAGCGACATAGCTAAAAATGCTTCCGAAAAAAATGCCTCTGCAGGCAAGTCTAACAAGGTGGTGGTAGTATCAGCAGCGGCAACGGCAGTAGTATCTTGTTCCATAATCAATCAAAAACTTACTTTGCAGAAATAATGGTATCGTCAAAAAGCATTTTAAAGGTGCGGGTGGCCAAACTTTTGGATACGGGGTTTCGGGGTTTGGAAATCAACTCACCTTTGCCCAGTTTGGCCGGCAATTTTCCGCTCATGGTTACATCGCTGTGTTGCTCCTCACCCTGGTACACGATATTGGTTTCATCGGCCCAATATTCGTCTTTCAACCGATAGATACCCAGCCGTTCAACCCGGTAACAAAACCGTTCAAAATTTAGCTCAGCATGCGATTTATTTGTGATTTGAATAGGGCAGTTTACCAGGTACGGCTTACTTTCCACCTCCTCTAAACTGCGGCGGGCCTTGCTGGTGAGCCAATAGCATAATTCGCCTTCTAAAGTAGTTCCAAACCAGGTTCGCGATAATTTAGTGATGGGGATTTCCTGCAGCACATATTTCGATTTGGCCAGGCTGATTTCCATCCACAACGGCACCCGGCAATACACCTGAATTTTAGCCCCCGGCACCAGTTTTAACGGGTATTCGGAACTCACAATTACCGGCAAATTCGGGAATATCGGGCGTAACTGAATTTCATTTTCATCAGATTTTGGGGCCCAGCGTTCCCATTCCGTTTTATCATCTGGCTCTGGATCGGCATTATCCGCAGTAGCATAGGTATGGGCAATCCAGAATTCCTCGTTGTACTTTTTTATCCATAAATGCAAGGTATCCACATGTAAATGGAGGGGAGAAGCGCCTTCTTCTACCGAATAAGACGTCCAGACAGGTTCCGGCATATCATACAGTTTTAAGGTGATAAATATACTTCTAAAATGTGGAATTTTCCCGACTTGGCAAAACAAAAAGGTTTTAACGTCCAAGCGTTCCAAAAAAGCACTTCTTGAAAATGATTTTGGGGTGATGAGAGTTTCAGCATCGACACAGTGCCCAACATCATCACTATTTTATCCGCCTTTCATCTTCCAAAACTTTTACTAAGCATCATAAATCGAATCCACCATTTCCGACCTCTTTTGTTTTCTCCTTCTCAAGGAGAAAGACACTTTTACCACAAATTAAGTATGACTAAACACCCATGTAAGCATTTACATCAGAAAAAGTGTGCTTTGATCTTTATTATCCTGCTGTTGGAACCCAAAAAACAGACTTTCATGAAGAAATCATTCCTCTTAACCCTTATTACCCTATTCACTTTTTCCCTTCTGCAGGCACAGCCTTCGCAAGTTGAAATTGTAGACCCGCCCTTCTGGTGGACCCAAATGCCCGTCAATGAATTACAGCTACAGCTTTACGGGGATGAACTCGGTCACTATCGCGCCACGGTGGATTATCCCGAGGTAACAATCACCAAGCAACTGGCCGTAGACTCTCCCAATTACCTCTTTTTGTATTTTGATATTTCGGATGAAGCCCTTGCTGGCAACCTTCCCATTGTATTAACACGCGGTGATGAGGAAATCACCCTGAACTATGAACTCAAAACCCGCGAAACTACTGAAGGACGTAATATGGGCTTTGATGCTTCCGACCTCATTTACCTGATGATGCCTGACCGCTTCGCCAACGGTGATCCCTCTAACGACACCATCGAAGGCATGCGCGAAGCAGCCGACCGTTCCAACCCCGAACGCCGGCAAGGCGGGGATATTCAAGGAGTGATCGATCAACTGGATTACCTGGAAAATTTAGGCATGACGGCCATCTGGTTTACGCCCATGTTTGAAAACGATATGAGTCCGGAGTACGGAGCCTACCACGGCTATGCGGCTACGGATTTGTATAAAGTCGATCGCCGGTACGGTTCCAATGAACTCTACAAAGAACTGGTGGATCGCGTACATCAGCGGGATATGAAAGTAATCATGGACATGATTCACAACCACGTAGGCGACAAACACTGGTGGATGAATGACTGGCCCACCAAGGATTGGTTTCACTCCTGGGATGAATATGGCCAAACCAACTTCCGCGGCACGGTAGGCTCTGATCCCTACGCTTCCGAATACGACAGAGACAAATTGCTGAACGGCTGGTTTGTCCCTGAGATGCCCGACCTGAATCAGAACAACGAACTGCTGGCGGATTACCTCATCCAAAACACGCTATGGTGGATTGAATACTCCGGTATCGACGGCATCCGCATGGATACCTACGTGTATCCCGATCAGAAATACATGGCGCGATGGTCCAAAGAAGTGCTGACCGCTTACCCAAATTTCAACATTGTGGGCGAGGCCTGGGTGGAGAATGTACCCAACGAATCTTACTGGCAATACGATGCCCCCGGCGTAGATGATGGTTACGACTCAGAGCTGCCCAGCGTTACTGATTTTCCCCTCAGCTTTGCGGTGCGCCAGGGTTTGAATGAAGAATTCTCATGGGCCAACGGACTTAGCAAGATTTATGAAACCATTGCCCAAGACCGCCTCTATGCTGATCCCATGAAGAATGTCATCTTCCTGGACAACCACGATATGGGCCGCATTTACGAGACCCTTGGGAAAGACGAAGACCTTTTCAAAATAGCCTACATGTTTTTGATGACCACCCGGGGCATCCCGCAAGTGTACTACGGCACCGAATTGATGATGGCCCACGAAAACCGCGGTGGCGATGACGAAGCCTGGCGGCAAACCATGCCTGGCGGCTGGCCCGATGACGACCGCAGCGTGTTCACCGAAGGAGGTCGCACCGAACAGGAAAATGAAATCATCGACTACATAACCCAACTCAACCAGTGGCGCAAGGATGCCGTGGCCATCCACGAAGGCAAGCTGGTGCACTTCATCCCGGAAAACAACACCTACGTGTACTTCCGTGTGCACGATGAGCAAACCGTGATGGTGGTACTGAACGCCGGCGAAGAAGCCGCAACCCTAAACCGGGACCGTTTTGCGGAGATTTTAGATGCGTTTGAGGTGGGTGTTGATGTGCTTTCCGGGCAGGAAGTAGATGTGACACAGGATTTTGAAATCACTGCAAACACTGCTGGTGTTTGGGAGTTGAGGTAGCAATCAGGAACTGTTTTTAATTTTATCCAAGATAGTGAGTAAGGGCGCATTGCGATGCGCCCTTACTGGTACAAAAAGCCTTAGAATCACTGATTTGGCGGATTTTAGGATTCCGCGGATTTCTTATCGTTCACAACCACCCGGTTGGGAATCCCTGCAAGGACCTCCCGGTCCCTGTGGATATAAAAGAAGCAGTAAATTGCAGCATTGCCTTATGCCACATTTACCCACCCCTTAATCCCCCGACAAGCTTGTCGGGGGAAACTCTTTCGTCAAAAAGGAAGCACAGATAAGCTCTAACATCAGTCCATAAGCTTGTTTTTGGTAAACAGGTAGATTACCAGCCACTACTATATCACTCAATCACTTTATCACCTTATTCCTAATCAACCATTCCCCCACTACAAACTTCACTCAAAAGGCCGTATCTTTAAGGCTTCAATCAAGCTGAACGAGACACTATGAGCACGGCCACTTCCGAATCCGACATTACTAAAGAGGCGAAGAAGCGACGCACCTTCGCCATTATTTCTCACCCCGATGCGGGTAAAACCACTCTCACTGAAAAGCTATTGCTGTATGGTGGAGCCCTGCACGAGGCCGGGTCTATCCGCGCACGTAAAGCCAGCCGCCATGCGGCCTCCGACTGGATGTCTATCGAGCAGGAACGCGGGATTTCTGTGACCTCCTCCGTACTCCGCTTTGAAAAAGAAGGCATCAAATACAACCTGCTGGACACCCCGGGTCACAAAGACTTTTCCGAAGATACCCTTCGCACCCTGGTTGCTGCCGATAGCGGCCTGATGGTGATTGATGTTGCCAAAGGTGTGGAGGAACAAACCGAGAAGTTGTTCGAAGTATGTAAGCTTCGCGAAGTGCCGGTAATCACTTTTGTAAACAAGTGCGACCGTCCCGGTATGGAGCCGCTGGAAATTCTGAGCAACATTGAGAATAAGCTGGGTATCGAAGCCGTGCCAGCCAGCTGGCCTATGGGCTACGGGCATAAATTCCAGGGCATCTATGATGTGATCGAGAAGAAAGTACACATGTATCAAAAAAGTGAGCATGGTGCCAAGAAAGCCGTCACCGAAGTGCTGGATCTCGAAGAAGCGCTCGCCAAGAGTGATATGTCGAAGGTGGAAAAAGAGGCTTTTGAAGAAGAAGTGATGCTGATTGATGACATGTATGAAAACATGGATCGCGAAGAATATGCTACCGGAAAAGTAACCCCGGTATTCTTCGGATCTGCGTTGCATAATTTTGGCCTGGATGTATTCTTGAATTACTTCCACCAACTGGCTCCGCATCCTCAGCAGTACAAAACTCCCGAAGGTATGGCCCGGGATCTCAACGATGGTTTCTCCGGATTCATCTTTAAGATGCAGGCCAACATGAATCCGGATCACCGCGACTGTGCCGCATTCATCCGCGTGGCCTCTGGCAAGTTCGAGCGCGGACAACAAGTGACTATCGCTGGTCTGGGCAAAAAAGTCAAGATGTCGACCCCACATACCCTGATGGGGGACGACCGTCAGTTGATGGAAGAAGCTTACCCTGGTGATATAGTTTCTATTTTTAACCCGGGCTCCTTCCGTATTGGCACGACTATTTTTGAGCAAAATGAAGTCAAGTTTGATGTAATTCCGCTGTTTACGCCCGAGCACTTCCAAAAAGTAGCTACCAAAGATCCTTTCAAACGAAAACAGCTTCGGGAAGGTCTCAAGCAGCTTTCTGAGGAAGGGGTAGTACACGTATTTGAAGTACCCAATGGCGTTGGAAACGAACTGCTGCTGGGAACCGTAGGCGTGCTGCAGTTTGAAGTGGTAGAACACCGCATGCTTACCGAATATGGCGTAGAGCTTATCAAAACGCCGGTTTCTTATCACTGTGCCCGCTGGCTGCCCAATGGTAAAGATGATGTCATCGAGAAACTGGAAGCCAGCTACTCCACACACGTCACGAAGGATATGGAAGACAACCCTATTGTGCTGTTTGATTCTCAGTACGCATTAAGTCAGGGAGAGGAGAAAGTGGGAACGGAGAACCTGTTCAAGTTTAAGCAAGGATAGGGAATATTGAATATCGAACATTCAATATTGAATGTTGAAGTGGGTTGGATCGCTGATTAAGGGGATTGCACAGATTTCACTGATACCATTCATAATCCGTGTTTATCCTAAAATCCTCTTAATTCGTGATTTTGAACTTAAATAGATGCAATATCCATAACTATGAATCGCTGATTAAACGGATTATTGGATTTCACTGATTACTTTCTTCTGTGAGAAAAATCCGTGTACATCCTCAAATCCTTTCAATCCGTGTTCAAAAACCAACTATTTAATTTTATGTCAGTATCAGCCGCTTAAAGCTCAAACTCTTCGAACCAAAATTAATTAGCAGGCCTACTTCAATTTTATAGGCTTTCAAATAGTTCAAAGCTTGCGCCAAATGCACATCTTCCAATTCTTTTATGGCTTTAATTTCGACCAGAACTTTACCATCTACCACAAAATCAGCACGGCGAGTTCCTATAGGTTCATCCAAATCCCTGTAATAAATAGGCTGTTCAATTTCCCTGCCAAAATCCACATTCAGCTTTGTTAATTCATAAGCCAAGGCTCTTTGATAGATTACTTCCTGAAATCCATTTCCCAGAAATTTATGAACTTCAAAAGAAGCTCCTATAATTTTTTCGGTGATATCATGATACTTTAAGTTGGTATTCATTATTACCTCCCCTCCCCGAAATGTTATTCTTTTAGCCGAAAGTAATTGAAATCTACTTTTCTTGCACGGGTTGAATCGCTGATTATATGGATTATTAGATTTCACTGATTTGTAACAAATCCGTGTATATCCTTTTATCCGCTTAATCCATGATTCTGAATTGGAGTAGATGCACTCTTCGTAAACTTCCATCACAGATTAAGAGGATTGCACCGATTTCGCTGAATTTCATTCTTACATAATCCGTGCACATCCTTAAATCCTCTCAATCCATGATTCACTCCCAATAATTAAAATTCATAATTGAATCCAAACCCTTTGCTATGTATCTTTGGCAAACTTCAAAAAGAAGCACTCACTCAAATCAAGACTTTAGCAATCCATAGCTTTACTGTATTGGTACGGCGTGGCCCAAAAAAATGGAGGCCGCAGTCGTAATGGTATTTTTATTGATTTCCCATATTACTTTTAAAATCCGACGCGGTATTCGTAGTCGGATTTTTTTTGGTTTGAGATTTTTTCAGCCCCCGTTCTTTTCCGGCTGTAAGGCTTCTTCTCCTCTGCAAAAGATCTATTGGTGCGAGAGATTCCAAGATTTAGTCTCCGTATCTCATGTTTTTAAAAAACATTTCCCCTCTTGGGAGGGGATTAAGGGGAGGGTAAATGTCACCATGGCTTTACCTCTCAATAACGATTTGAATTATCCTCAAAAATATTCCACAGGCGCATCGCTTGTACCTTTAAATCACCCTAACATCCATCACCAAAACTGAAACCAACCTGATTCATGTCACTTTATCCACGTAAAAAAGCCATACTTGCACTTAGCGACGGAACCGTGGTGCACGGACAAGCCATCGGGCACGACGGCATCACCGGCGGCGAGCTTTGTTTCAACACCAGTATGACTGGCTACCAGGAGATCTTCACCGATCCCAGCTACTACGGCCAGCTTATGATGATGACCTATCCACACATTGGAAATTATGGAACCATGCCACGGGATGATGAGGCCCGGAAAGTTATGGTAGCCGGTGTCATCTGCCGGGCATTTTCTCATGAATTTAGCAACCCTATGGCCGACCGTAGCCTGCAGGAATACCTGGAGGACCATGAAATTACCGGTATATCCGGCGTTGATACCCGAATGCTGGTACGTCATATCCGGGAAAAAGGCGTGATGAACGCCGTGATTTCAAGCACCGAACTGGACGAAGATAAATTGGTACAAATGGCCAAAGACTGGGACCAGATGGAAGGCTTGGAACTGGCCTCAAAAGTCACCCGCTCGGAGCCCCAAACCATCCACAGTGACGGCCCTTACAAAGTAGCGGCTTTCGACTATGGTATTAAACAGAATATCATCAACAACCTTAACAGCCGGGGCTGCACGCTGCGTATCTTTCCAGCCAAGGGCGATTACCTGGATGAAATCAAAGACTGGAATCCTGATGGATTTTTCTTCAGCAACGGTCCGGGCGACCCTAACGCAACCAGCGAATATGCCCTGGATGTGGTTAAGTACGCCAAAGAAACTCAAAAGCCACTCTTTGGTATTTGTCTTGGGCATCAGTTGATGGCGCTGGCCGATGGCATCCCCGTAAAGAAAATGTATGTGGGACACCGCGGCGCCAACCAGCCGGTAAAAAACCTGCTGACCGGGAAAGTGGAAATCACCACACAGAACCACGGTTTTGCTGTGGATGAAGATGCACTTGACGAGTCCAAAGTGGAAATCACCCACATCAACCTGAATGACCAAACTATTGAGGGATTACGGTTCAAGAGTTTCCCTGGCTTCTCGGTGCAGTATCACCCCGAAGCTTCTCCCGGTCCACACGATTCATCCTACCTCTTTGACCAGTTTTTGGACATGATCAAAGAGCATAAAGGAGTAGAAGCCTAAACGATTTTTATAATCCAGCAACGTCATCCCGGCCCTGAGCCGGGATCTCCGAAAATACAGCACATACTTTAATCAGGAGATCGCAGAATTTAACCCGCGATGACAAGACAAAGCCTGGTGCAAGCGTCACGCTTGTACCGCCAGTTCGCACAAGCGAGACGCTTGCGCGAGTACAATCTACGATTACGAAATACCACCTAACGAACAACAAATAACCACCTACCAAACACATGCCAAGACGCGACGACATCCACAAAATTCTTATCATTGGATCAGGGCCTATTGTAATTGGACAGGCCGCAGAATTTGACTACTCCGGATCACAGGCATGCCGGTCTCTCAAAGAAGAGGGATACGAAGTAGTGCTCATCAATTCGAACCCGGCCACCATCATGACCGACCCGCTGATGGCCGATGCGATTTACCTGAAACCGCTGACCACCGATTCCATCAAAGAAATTGTAGCCAAAGAAAAACCCGACGCCGTTCTGCCTACCATGGGCGGCCAGACCGGGCTGAACCTGACCGGCGAACTTCAAAAAGAAAACTTCTGGAAAGAAAATGACATTCACGTTATTGGAGTGAATATTGACGCGGTCGAAATCACCGAAGACCGGCAGAAGTTCCGCGACCTGATGGATGAGATTGACATCCCTCAGTGTAGAAGTAAAGTGGCTGATTCTCTGCTGGAAGCCAAAGAAATCACCGAACAGCTGGGCGGACTGCCTATCGTAATTCGCCCCTCTTTTACCATGGGCGGTGATGGTGGCGGCATCGTTTGGAATGAAGATGAATTTGAACGAAAAGTACTGCGTGGGCTGGAACTGAGTCCGGTGCACCAGGTACTGATTGAAGAAAGTATCTTCGGCTGGAAGGAATACGAGCTGGAACTCCTGCGTGATCCCAACGATACGGTAGTGATTGTTTGTACCGTGGAAAATATTGATCCCATGGGGGTTCATACTGGGGATTCCGTGACCGTGGCTCCTTCCCAAACGCTCACGGACAAACAGTTCCAGATGCTGCGTGATGCGGCCATCAAAATGATGAACTCCATTGGCGAGTTTGCCGGTGGCTGTAACGTGCAGTTTGCCGTTGAACCCGGAAGCGATCGCTTTGTGGCCATTGAGATCAACCCAAGGGTAAGCCGTTCGTCGGCACTGGCCTCTAAAGCGACGGGATATCCCATCGCCAAAATTGCGACCAAACTGGCTGTTGGCTATAACCTGGATGAGCTGCCCAACCCTATCACCGGTGTTTCCTCAGCTTGCTTTGAGCCCTCTATTGATTATGTAATTGTGAAAGCACCACGCTTCAACTTTGATAAATTCCCTGGTGTGGATGAAGAACTGACCACCCAGATGAAGGCGGTGGGTGAGGTGATGTCTATCGGCCGTAACTTCCCTGAAGCACTGAATAAAGCCTGGCAGTCGCTTGAGGTGGGTCGCGCCGGACTCGGAGCCGATGGCTACGAAGAAATTGATCGAAAAACGGTACGCGAGCGTCTGCTAAAACCTTATTGGGATCGTCTGCTAAATGTACGTCATGCCTTCAAGCTGGGCGCTTCGGTAGAAGAAATTGCCGATATCACCCAGGTTGATCCCTGGTTCCTGCAACAAATCCGATACATGGTATCCCTGGAAAACAGAACAGAGGGACAATCACTGGACAGTATCTCTAAAGATGACCTGTATGAGCTGAAACAGGCAGGCTTTAGCGACACGCAGATTGCCTGGATGTTGAGCCAGAGTGACGGCCCCGTGGATGAATACGCGGTGCGCGCAAAACGCAAAGAACTTGGACTGAAGCCGGTATTTAAAATTGTGGATACCTGTGCTGCCGAGTTTCCCGCCGAAACACCCTACTATTACTCCGCTTATGAAGGCGAAAACGAAAGTGAAGTCAGCGATAACAAAAAAGTGCTGATTTTGGGTAGCGGCCCGAACCGCATTGGACAAGGAATTGAGTTTGATTACACCTGCGTGCATGCTGTGAAAGCCGCACAGGAAATGGGTTACGAGGCCATCATGGTGAACTGTAACCCCGAAACCGTATCTACCGACTTTGACATCGCCGATAAACTGTATTTTGAGCCGGTTTATTGGGAGCGCGTGCTGGATATCATCGAATATGAAAAACCGGAAGGCGTGATTTTACAAGTGGGCGGGCAGACGGCCCTGAAACTTGGCAAGCGTTTTGTGGAAGAAGGCATTCACATTTTCGGAACGCCTTTTGAGAAGATTAACTTTGCGGAAGACCGTGGAGCTTTCTCCAAATTTCTCGAGAAACTGGAGATTCCATTCCCTCAGTACGGAACCGCACGCAGTGTGGAAGGTTCGCTGGAAGTAGCCAATGAAATCGGCTACCCGGTACTGATTCGCCCAAGTTATGTGTTGGGTGGACAGGGTATGCGCATTGCCATCAAAGAGAGCGAATTACAGCGCTACACTGAAACCATTCTGAAAACTCATCCGGAAAACGACTTCCTTATCGACAGTTACCTGGAGCACGCCATAGAGCTGGACGTGGATTCCGTATATGACGGGGAGCAACTGCATATCTCCGGAATCATGCAGCATATTGAGCCAGCCGGTGTACACTCTGGTGATTCCACGGCGGTAATTCCTACCTATTCTCTCAGTGATGAAGTACTGGATAAAGTGAAAGAGTATCAGGAAAAAATTGCAAGCGAGATGGGCATCGTCGGATTCCTGAATGTGCAGTATGCGGTGAAGGATGAAAAAGTGTATGTACTGGAAGCCAATCCGCGATCAACCCGAACCATCCCCTTCCTTGCTAAAGCAACCCAACGCCCGGAAGCAGCTATCGCTGTGAAAGTGATGCTCGGCGCCAAGCTGAAGGACTTCCCGAAAGAGGATCTAACTTCAAAACTGAAAAACTGGGCCATCAAAGAACCGGTGTTCCCGTTCAAGAAATTCCCGGAAGTGAAGAAGGAACTCGGCCCGGAAATGAAGTCTACCGGCGAAACCATCTACTTTGCCGAAAACTTCAACGATGAACACTTCAAGAAGCCGTATGAGTTTAAGAGCTTGTATTTGAGTAAGTAGGAACACAGATTCCCAGGATTTACAGATTTAGGGATTATTCACAGACTGAAAAGATCTGTGAAGTCCCTAAATAAAAAATAATCTGTTACAAATCTCGTAAGGAATTGAGTTGAGAATGCTCTTACTATTGAATACAAATTCAATAGTCTATTATGGCGTCAGATACTCAACCTCCTGATTTTAAGTACAAAAAACTTACTGGCAGCATCATCGGAGCGGCTATGAACGTTCACTCTGAGCTTGGAAATGGTTTTCGAGAAATCGTTTATCATCGGTCTATGATGCACGAACTGATCCTGCAGCGGTTAAGTTTTCAAAGTGAAATCACTATGCCGCTTTATTATAAAAATGCAAAGGTTGGCTCTCGGAGAGTAGACCTCTTGGTCGAAAATAAAATCCTGGTAGAACTGAAGGCTGTAGGAGAAATTAATGCCCAACATATTTCCCAGGTTTTAAATTATTTAAAAGCATATAAACTTGAAGTGGCATTACTTTTAAATTTTGGTGAAAACAGCCTTACCTTTAAGCGTATTGCACAACTCAAAAACTATCAAAATTAAAAAGTGATTTTACAGGTGCATCAAATAACAATCTGTGAAATCCCTAAATCAAACTAATCTGTGATCAAAGAAGCAAAGACGACCCTCAAAGAAACATTCGGCTACGACTCCTTCCGCCCCCTGCAGGAAGAAATCATTACCCAAGCAACCCAAGGCAAAGATGCCCTGGTGATCATGCCCACCGGTGGGGGTAAATCGCTTTGCTACCAAATACCGGCTTTGTTGTTTGATGGACTCACGGTGGTTGTTTCGCCTCTTATCTCGCTGATGAAAGACCAGGTTGAGCAACTTCGGGAATTTGACATCAACGCGGTGCATTTGAATAGTTCGCTGTCTCCGGAAGCCTATGGCTACAACCGTCGACAAGTGTTGCAGGGCAAAGCCAAGTTGCTGTATATCGCACCGGAAACCCTGCTGATGGATAAAACCAAGGAGCTGCTGGAAAACATCGAGGTTGACCTGTTTGCTGTGGATGAGGCGCACTGTATTTCAGAATGGGGACATGATTTTCGCCCTGATTACCGGGAGCTGGCTACGGTTCGCAAAGAGATTTTTCCCAATGCTACCTGCATGGCCCTTACCGCTACGGCTACTCCCCGCGTGCGTGAGGACATCAAAAAGACACTGGAGTTCGGAGACTCTGAAGAATTTATTGCCAGCTTCGACCGTCCCAATTTATTTTTGAAGATTGCCGATAAGGACGATGCCACCAACCAAGTGCTGGATTTTCTATACACTCGGAAAAATCAATCCGGTATTATTTACTGTATCTCTCGCCGGCAGGTGGACGAGTTAGCCCAAGAGCTGGCCGATGAAGGCTACTCAGTGAAACCCTATCACGCCGGATTGTCTGATCGCGACCGGGCCATAAATCAGCGCAAGTTTATCAGGGATGATGTGCAGATTATTGTAGCCACCATCGCTTTCGGTATGGGGATCAATAAACCCAATGTCCGCTTCGTGATGCATTACGATATGCCACAAAACATTGAACAGTACTATCAGCAAATTGGTCGCGCCGGGCGTGACGGACTTCGTTCTGATTGCGTAATGCTGTTCAGCTACAACGATCGTCATAAGATCAAGTACTTCATCAATAAAAAAGAAGGACAAGAAAAGGAAGTTGCCGAGAAGCACCTCGAGGATCTTGTGAAATTTATCGAGACCAAAAAGTGCCGGCGTATTCCACTGATGGATTACTTCGGGGAAGAATATCCCAATGAAGAATGTGGAATGTGCGACAATTGTATTTCCAAGGATGACAATGTAGAGGACTTCACCCTTCAGGCTAAGAAAATGCTGCGCTGTATCTCTGAACTGGAAGAAAGCTTCGGTAAAACACAGGTTATTAACGTATTGCGAGGCTCCAAAGCCAAAACCGTGCTGGAGCCCGAACACGACAAACTGGATACTTATGGAACCGGCAAAGAATGGTCTAAAACACAGTGGGAGCAGCTTTCCCGAATGCTTATACGCCAGGATTACATCAAGAAAGGAGAACATGCCCAATTGGAAATTGAAGAGAAAGGACGGGCCGTCTTGAAGGGAGAGGAAAATGTATTTGGCACGCTGGACCGTACGGCTACCGCCATGAGTACCGAAGAAGCTTCACGCGTGGCCAACGAAGTGGAAGCCGAATACGATGAAGATCTTTTCGAAATATTGCGGGAAGAACGCAAGAAAATGGCCGACAAAAAAGGTATTCCTCCTTACACCATCTTCCCCGATACCACGCTGATGGAAATGGCCTATTATTATCCCAAAGACAAAGAACATATGCTGCCCTTATATGGTGTGGGTGAAATCAAACTCAAAAAATACGGTTCGGCTTTTATTGGGGTGATTAAGAAGTATACGCAGGAGCACGGCATTGAGAGCAAGAAAGAAACCCTGCAGGAAAAAGCCGAGGAGCTGGAAAACATCGAACTGCACCAGCAGATTGGAAAAGCCTTTAACGATGGTCAGGCTATTTCTCACCTTGCCGAAGAACACGGCGTGAAAGAGGTTACCATCTTGAATCACCTGAAAGATTATCTAAAAGAAGGCAACAACCTGCGACTGGAAGGCATCACGGAAGCTACTTCCCTCTCACTGCGACAGCAGGATGAGATCATGAAGATTTTTAATGAGAAAGGCTCTCACATGCTTAAAGTGGTATACGACCGCATGAACAAGAAAATTGGCTACGACCAGATTCGTATCATGCAACTGTATTTTCTTGCTAATGAAGCGGCAGAGACCGCCTAAGAAATATTATGGTATGCTTCTGCAACATTCGGATCTTAAGTATTCGAGATCCGAATGTTTTTAAAAAGGAGAGCATAAAGTGAATTCCAGATAATATTTCCACTTCTAAGATAATTACACCGGCCTGAAGGCCGGAGCAACTGATTTCTAATCTTAAACTGAAGTTATTTTGTTAATCAATCTCAGATTAGAAGCTATTCTGAGGCCGGTTCATTGGTGGTAATCACAAAAATAACTAAAGGTTCATCTCCGGTATTTTTTACGGCATGAAAGGCTTCTCCCCGTACAGTGGTGATACTTCCTTTTGAAATAGGATATTCCCTTTCTTCAGCTTCCCACTCATCTTTTTCCAGGTAGATGCCTGTGCCGTGCATCACCAAGTAAATCTCTTCTTCCTTTCGCGTGCCATGCGTATGAAAGCCACAGCTGTCTTTGGCTGTAGGAAGAATCATATAGGCTCCGATCCGGTTATTGACCAGTTCTTCCGGTTCAAACATTTGCAGCAGGTAAACAATGCCATCCCCTCCGTACATTTGCTCACGTCGGTCATAACGGGCTACTTCTGTGCGGTCACTTCCATAATGGTGAACCTCTGCTTTTACAATAGGCTGAAGTAAGTTGTCCAGTTTCTCTTTTTCGTCTTCACTTAATTTGGTACGGCTCATGCAGTCTCTGATTTAAATCCTTTGATAATTTGATATATAAGGTGCTATTCAATCACACCCTAAAATAGCGTTAGTTTTAGATAAGAATAGTTGAAGTCAGGGAAATATGGAATTTTAAAGTCATCCCTGCGAGGGCAGGGATCTAATTGTTCCTTTGAAGACAGCTTGATCTCTGGCAAGCGATAAGATTCCGGGCCTGCGCCACGGAATGACCATCATATATTAACGTGAGTTCGATATAAAACCCATCACCTTGAGCCGTTAATTTTGCCCAAAACAGGAGCAATATCATTGAAGAGATGACAGAATCTGTGATGTGAGTCATCGTGGGTCCAGACCCGCGATCTCCTTACTACCGGCAACGCTGGGCAACAACGAGGTAATGGTGAGTACTACGCCATGTGCCGGGAGATCCCGGTTCTGCGATTCCGCTGCGCTACATCTTGACCGGGACGACAGGCTTATCTTCGTATATTCTTATATCGAACTCACGTTATATTATTATTACTATTGTGTATAAACTTTATCTCGAACTGCCGTTAAAATAAAAAAAGCCTGATCCGAAAAATCAGATCAGGCTTTAAATATCTGCTTAATGCTTAAACAGCGAACAAACCTACAGGGCGTTGATGGTGTCCATCAGCTTACCGGCTTTTTCTTCATAAGCATCGGCAACCACGGCATCATTCAGAATATCTGACAGGTTATCCAGGATTCGCTGCTGGCGAGAACCAGAAGCCTGCTCAGCGCGGTATAGACCTACTCGTAGTTCGCTGATCACTTCGCTATCCATCGCGTCGTTGCGATCCAACTGATCCACATACGCTTTAGCCAGTGCGAAAGTGGTTGGCCACTCAAACTTGGGCTGACCCTGAGCATTCAGATAATCCAGCTTCACCGTATTGGCGGCTGCAATTTCATTTTCAGAAATATATGGACTTGGCTTCAGTTCGAAGATGTCTAGGCCACGGGCAATTTCGGAGTTCACAATCAATCCGTTATACCAGTATACTGACCAGCTTCCGCCCATTTGCATACGGGTTGAGTCAACAGGACCACGATCGTGGTATGCAATTTCTACCGGATTCTCGGCATCCGTCCAGTCAAAAATAGAAATACCGCCCTGGTACCAGGATTGCACCATAATATCACGATCGGGCACAGGAATCAGGGAACCGTTATGCGCCACACAATTCTCCATTGGCGTTTGTGGCGCCGGAAGTTTGTAATAGCTCAAAAACTCCATTTCTTTGTTATCGTTGATGGCAAATAAAGCGTTGGCGCCCCATTCCATTGGGTCGGCTTCGCGGCATTTAGGCTGGCCGCCTCCGCCCCACTCATCGGTAAACAGCACTTTGTCACCCTCGTTGTTGAAAGTAGCTGAGTGCCAGTAGGCAAAGTTGGAATCCGCTACGGCATCTACACGCTTGGGACTGGCAGGATCGCTGATATCCAACAACAAACCATAGCCTTCACAAGCACCACCGGCCAGGCCGATTTCAGGATATAAAGTGATATCGTGACACTGGTTAGGACCGCGCTGATCCATAGGATCATCTTCATCGCGATCTCCAAACATTTCATCTACACGTGCTTGCAGAGTTTCACGCAAGGCTGCACTGTCAGCAGCGGTTACTTCTTCGCGCCCGTCTTCCTGGGCAATTTCCATCAAAATAGGCTGTACAAAACGATCTGGAATCACACGCTCACGTCCAAAGAACTCAGCGATAAATGCGCCTTCTTCACGGGCTTCTTCAAGTGCTTGCTGATCGGCAGGAGACATGCCGTGAGTTGGAGCAGCATCCAGGTTTTCAAAAATTCTGGGAGAGTTTACAATGGCTGCTTCCTCGGGATTGTCGAGCGGTACTTTTATAACCTCAATCCGGAAAAGCGCACTGTTGGGATCTTCATCAGGCAGCGCTGCAGAACATCCGGGCAACTCCTCATTAGGCCGTACCGGGGCAGAACCAGAAACATAAACGTATACGTTTTCATCGTCTTCAGGATCTTTCAGCACCGAGTGGGTGTGAGAACCACGGCAGGTTTGTACGTTGGAAACATACACGGGATTTTTAATGTCGGTGATATCAAAAATACGAATGCCGCGTAATCGCTCTTCACTCACAGTTTCCTGAACACCGCCGGTACCGCAATCCAAGCGGCCACCAAAACCTTCACCTGAAACAAACAGTAGGTCGCCATATACCGACACATCACTTTGTGATGCCGGGCATAAATAATCTATGATCAAGTCAGGACTGGTTGGGTTGGTCAAATCCCACACCATAAAACCGTTGTAGTTCCCCTGGATGGCATAATCTCCTTTAAAAGCGAGATCGGAGTTAGTCACTCCTACAAAATCTTCAGGAGGTGTAGTAGTTGATAGCAAATCAAGGTTCCAGATAGCTTCTTCTGCGTCAAAAACACCCGCTCCCAGGCCTACCCTTGGATCCGGACTTGGGGGAGCAGCCTCGTCAACAGGCACTAAAGCCGGCGGTGGCGGCACATCCGCATCACTCATATTTGATGAAGAGGAACACGCGTAGGTTCCCATTAGCACAGCTGCCAGCAGGAAAAGCCATCCTTTTCCAAGCAGGGGCCGCGCAGTCTTATTATCGTATTTCATGTTGTTTCCCTATTCTATTTAATTAGTGGTAATCGTAGTAGTATCGTAGTAAAAATATATAACGCGGAGTAGAGTCCTGTTTAGGATTCTCTCATATTGGCCAGCATCAGCTTCATCCGCTCAATTTCTGTAATTTGGTCGGCCTGTATATCGGATGCCAGCCTGAAAGCTTGGTCATCCAGGGCCGCTCCGTCCGTATTGAATAGTTTTTGAACCATGGTAACCGCCCCGCTGTGATGCTCAATCATGTATTTCAAAAATAATTGATCAAAGGCGTCTCCAGTAGTATTGGCCAGGTTTTCCAGTTGTTGGGGAGATAGCATGCCCGGCATGGTCGTATGATCCATGTGATGTTTGTGCTTATCCACGCCATGAATCATCAGGTTGATACCTTCAATATGAATTTCCGGTACGGGCTGATCACGGTCGCGCAACCAGGTTTGCATACTGGCAATTTCATCTTTTTGCGCATTGATGATACGAGCAGCCAAAGTTTGTATCTGCGGACTTGCATCGTTTTTTGGAGCTAGTCTGGACATCACCAGTGCCTGGGCATGGTGACCAATCATACCAATCATAAAATTGGCATCTGCTTCTGTGAAAGACATTTTAGCGCTATCGATGCGCGCCCAGTACAGGTCTTCCAGGTTTGAAGTATCTTCTGCTGTTTGGGTTGATGATGTGTTGCCGGTATTGGTAGCCGCTTTATCAGTTGTCGAGCAAGCTGCTACTCCCGCGCCCAACAGAATCAACATAAATAGCCTAAAACAATGATGTGACATACCGAGATAATGTTTAATTATTTTCCAGATTGAATAGTAAATATTTTCTTCTTTAAGCAGAAGAGAATAATAAGCTCAATTAAAAAGAAATACCAGCAGTGACCTCCTTCGTTATTACTTTTAACAAGTTTCAAATAACGGAGCTTTATCAGGATTTAGCCACTTAATAGATAGAATCGTTGTTTCTTTTCACTGTAATTTTCTTTCATTCAGATAACTTTATTCAACCCTTTTTATTTTTATGAGTTCATACAGGCAACTCCTTATTTTTGTTAAAAACCCAGAGTTGGGCAAGGTAAAAACCCGGCTGGCCGCAAGTATTGGGGACAAGGAAGCTCTGAATGTGTACCGGAAATTGCTGCAGCTCACCCATCAACAGACCCGAAAGCTGGACGCTGATAAAACCGTCTGGTATTCTTCTTTTATTCCGGATAATGATCTTTGGGATTCAGACTCTTTTCATACATCACTTCAGCAAGGTTCAAACCTGGGCAATCGCATGCTGCATGCCTTTAAAACTGCTTTTCAGAAACAACCTAAATCAAAAGTGATTATCATTGGCAGCGACTGTCCGGGCATCACTACAGAACTCCTAGAAAAAGCTTACCAGGCATTGGAGAACAAAGAAATCGTGATTGGTCCCGCCCGCGATGGAGGCTATTATTTATTGGGGATGTGCAACTTCCATCCTGAAGTATTTGAGGATATTGACTGGAGCACGTCTAAAGTCCGTGAGCAAACCCTGGATGTAATCAAAGCCAACCAATGGAGCTATGAATTACTGGAAGAGCTGAATGATATTGATACGGTGGAGGATTTGGAGGAGAGTGAGCTTTATTGAAAACTCGGTATTACAAGATTTATAATACTTGGCCTACTCGCTCATCATCTAAATAAATCTATATAATCCTTAAATATGTAGAGTCGATTTCTTTCAGCACCAGTTATCTCATGCAATATTTTATGCTCTTCCATTGAATTAATTAGTTTATATGCGGTTGGCATGGATACTTCTGCTACTTCACTGGCTCGCTCGGCTGATATTAGAGGTCTTTTATAAAGGTGGTTAACCACTTTTTGTGCATTACCTGATCGAGCACCCATTGAACGAAGTACAGCATTCACTTCTTTTTGTAGTTTTAATATTCCGTCAAAAGTTTGAATACTACTTTTTGCTGTTTCAATAACTCCTTGTAGAAAGAACTGAATCCAACCTGAAAGATCATTTTTTAGCCTTACACGCATTAGGTGATCATAGTAATCGGTTCGGTGTTTCTCAAAGTAATCAGATAAATAAAGAATAGGTTGCTTTAGTATACCACAACTCACTAAAAACAACGTAATCATCAAGCGCCCTACTCGTCCATTTCCATCCAAAAAGGGATGTATGGTTTCAAACTGATAGTGCATTATCGCTATTTTGATGAGGTCAGGTAATTTTAGGCTTTCGTCGTGCATAAATTGTTCCAAGTCACCCATCAGCTTTGAAATATGCTCATGAATGGGAGGTACAAAAGTTGCCTCTGTAATCGTGGAACCACCAATCCAATTCTGGCTTTTACGAAATTCTCCCGGTTGTTTATGTTCTCCACGAACTCCACGCATCAATACACTGTGGGTATTACGGATTAGCCTGGATGAAAAAGGTAACTCTTCCAACTCTTTTATCGCACTACTCATAGCTGCAACATAATTCTGAACTTCTTCCCAGTCATCCCGCTTTTCTACGGGTACATTTTCCTTATCCATCAGAGCCTCTTCAATATGTGTCTGAGTGCCCTCTATTTTGGAACTCTGTGTAGCCTCCTTGGTGACATGCATGCTGATAAAAAGATCGATATTGGGTATGTACTCTGAATACATATCCAAACGCCCCAGTTGTCGGTCTGCCTTGCTTAACAAGTCAATAACTTTCATATCATCCAACAGCCAATCCCTATTTAGAAGCGTTGGTTCAAAGCTTTCATAATGGCCTTGATTGATATACTTCCCAGCTTTAAAGTTTTTCATCAAAAAGTTAATTAAAGTTATCCTTATTTAAGAAATTGACTCAAAACTTAAATAAGGAACTTTGTTATTTAAGACAAATGCGATTTCCTTAAATAACATGAATGCTAATAAAGAAAGGAGCAAACAAATTAAATAATCCTCCAAACTCTAAAGCATTTTTTTACAGTAACAGAAAAAATTACAATAACATACTTTCTGGCTCAGAGGCTAAAAAGCTCAGGCAAAACAAAAAAAGCCTTTGACTTGCTACTGGTTAAGCAAGACAAAGGCTTCTGAAAAGTACACCCGGGGGGATTCGAACCTCCAACCGCCTGATTCGTAGTCAGGTACTCTATCCAATTGAGCTACGGGTGCATTTCTTGGAGAGCCTCAAAGATAAGGACTAATTTACCGACGGGCAATACCAAATTGGCAATTTCTTGATTCTCTTCACAAAGCCAAATATAAAACCCATTTTCATTCCTTCCTTTTAACCGAGTTCTTTTCTCCAGGTATTAAGTCGTGTGAAGGCCGAAACCATACGCGCTCCATACCAGCTAAACCATTCGCCGTTCACCAAATACACTTCAGAGTCCGGACATTTTTCCTGTATCTCTTTCCTGTCTTTTTCTTTAAAGGGATAAGGTTCACTACTCAATAAAATCACATCCGGGTTACGGGCTGCCAATTCATCCAGGCTAGTCTTTGGGTAACGGCTTTCATCCTTATATACATTCTCCAGGGCATATTTTTTCAGCACATCATGAATATACGTGTCTCCGCCTACAGTCATCCAAGGATCTTTCCATATTAAATAGGCGGCTGTCGTGGGCTCAAAAGTTGGCTTTTGTTCAAGAATACTCATTACCTCTTCAATCATCTGAGCCCCCTCGTTGCCTTTATCCAGTTTTTCAGATAAATCCTTAATTACCAGCAGAGCATCTTCTATGGTATCAATTTCGGTAACCTCCACTTCGCAAAACTCCCTGAGCTCTTCAATGTCTTGCTTTCGGTTCTCTTCCTTATTGGCTACGATCAGGTCTGGTTTTAATCCTGAAATTTTGTCCACTCGAGGATTTTTTGTGCCGCCAACAATTTCTATCTTTTCCACTTCTTGTTTGGGATGAATACAAAAGCGGGTACGGCCTACAAGCCGCTCGCTCATACCAAGCTCTATTAATAGCTCGGTCAAACTGGGCACGAGAGAAACAATACGTTTATATGATGGCATCTTGAGGTTGATTTAATATAGAGATACTAAAAAAACTAAGGCTCTTAAAGTATATAAACTCAACGCAATACGAAAAATAAGCCTTTCCTCCTGATTGCTTGCATACCTCCCGGGCTCTCACTTTTTACATTCTAATAAAACTCTGTTGCAAACATTAAAAAATCCTAATATCTTTGATTAAGGAATTTTAATATTTCTGATGGAGGTCATCATGGCAAAAAAAATAATGCTGGTTGAAGATGATCCTCTTCTCGCAATTGTAGAGGAAAAGCTCATTACCAAGTTAGGTTATAAGGTGGTTGGCAAAGCACAGAGTGGAGAAGAGGCTTTGAGAATTATTTCGGAGATTGATCCGGATATTGTAATTATGGATGTACAGCTTGCTGGCGATTTGGATGGTATTGAAACCACTTTGCAATTGCACGAAAAGCATCAGGAACTGCCGGTAATATTTTTATCTGGCGATGACAATGCTCATGTATTGCACCGCGCAAAACAAGCCGGATGCATAGATTTTCTACTAAAACCAGTTTCCTTAGGAGCATTATCCGAACCGTTAGAAAAGGCGGTGAAGACACTCTCCTCCCAAACGAATTTTGCTGCTTAGTCAGCATACCCAATTTAGATTAAAGAAAATACCCATAACCCCCACATAAGGCAGTTTGACCGCTGCTTTATGATTCAAAGCCTGGTAGCTCTTATGAGCGCCGGGCTTTTTTATTTTTGATGACTTACTACCACCCGCCCGGATTGCTCTCCATTCAAAATCTTCTCAATCTCTCCTGAAAGTTCATTTAAACCCACAACGTGGCTATAACTCTCGGGTAGTTTTTGATGAGGCATCTCGCTAATGGTGTCCCAAATTTCCAGACGCAAAAGAGTTTTGCAAATAGCTGAATCAATACCCAGCAGGCTTACTCCGCGCAAGATAAAGGGATACACATTGGTATGAAGTTCATGTCCTAGAATGTTACCGCAACAGGCCACCGCTCCGTCGTGTCCCGCTTGCCTTATCACGGCATCCAACATCTCCCCACCAACTGTTTCTATGGCTCCCTGCCATTGCCTGCTTAAAATGGGGCTCTCTTTCACATCGGTCACCTTATCACGGTGTATAACCTCTGCCGCTCCCAGTGTTTCCAGAAATGACTTTTTCTCCATTTTCCCGGTCGCTGCTATCACCTTGTACCCCAGCTGGGAGAGGAAAAACACCGCCATGGATCCCACGCCTCCGGTGGCTCCGGTAACTAATACTTTTCCATTGCCTGCTTCAATCAGTTCCCGCTGCAGTCTTTTCACTCCATACATGGCTGTAAAACCGGCCGTCCCATAGGTCATCGCCTGTTTTGCATCCAAACCATCCGGCATGGGCACCACCCAATCGTTGGGCACTCTGATAAAACGACCATATCCGCCGGAGGTGTTTGAGCCAAGATCTCGCCCCGTCACCAATACCGAATCTCCCTCGTCAAACTTCCCGGAGACATCTTCAACCACTACACCGGCTGCGTCAATACCGGGGATGTGGGGATAACTGCGGGTCACGCCTTTATTACCACTGGCAGAGAGGGCATCTTTATAATTAAGGCATGAAAAATGCACTTCAATGAGTACTTCATGATCCGGTAAAAAAGAGAATGGAACCTTTTTCACTCCCGAAGTAAATGCACCGCTTTCTTGCTCTTCCACATAAAATGCCTGAAAAGTCTTCTCACTCATTTTAACACACGTTTTATCCATTTAAGTTTTCCTTTGTATGGCGGATAGCGAAATGGGATATCCAGCCAAAAATATTTTTTCATGATGCTTTTGGTATGCGAAAAGGTATCAAAACTATGTTTTCCACGATAGGATCCGATTCCACTTTGCCCCACGCCCCCGAATGGTAAATGAGGATTGCTTAGCTGAATCACCACATCATTTACGGCCCCGCTACCAAACGAGCACTCCTCAATCACCCGGCCTTCAGTGGCACTATTTTTTGTAAATATATAAAGTGATAAGGGCTTGGGTTTTGACTTCACTGTGCGTATCACTTCATCCATCTCTTTAAAAGTGATGACAGGCAACAGCGGACCAAATATCTCTTCTTCCATGATCTTCGCCCCTTCCGAAATATCAGTTAAAATAGTTGGGGAGATGTATAACTCTGATTCGTCAAACTGTCCGCCATAATAAATTTGTCCGTCCTTCAAATACGAGCAAAGTCTTTCGAAATGATCCTTATTCACGATTCGTGCATAATCCGGGCTTTTGAATGGATCGTCCCCGTAAAATTCCTGGAATGCCTCTTTCAAACCTTGCAATAATTCGTCTTGAACCGATTCATGTACCAGCAGATAATCGGGCGCTACACAGGTTTGGCCTGCATTCAGTCCCTTACCCCAGGCTATTCTCCGGGCTGCTTTTTCAAGATCTGCGGTTTCATCCACAATACAGGGACTCTTTCCGCCAAGCTCCAGGGTAAAAGGCGTAAGATGTTTTGCAGCTGCCTCCATCACAATTTTACCTACACGCGGACTTCCGGTAAAAAAGATGTAGTCAAAATTCTGGCTCAGCAGTGCATTAGCCTTTTCAACTTCTCCTTCTTCCACCGCCACCAGTTCCGGCTTAAACCACTTCCCCAGCACCCGGTTTAGAACAGCAGAGGTATTGGGCGTTAACTCCGATGGTTTGATGACCGCCGTATTTCCAGCCGCGATAGCTCCAATCAATGGCATCAACGCCAGTTGAATGGGATAATTCCAGGGAGCGATAATCAGCACAGAGCCATAAGGTTCTGCCACGGTATAGTTGTAGGAAGGAAAACTAATCAGGGTTTGTTTTTTCTTGCGGGGCATTACCCACTTATTCAGCTTCTTTAGCACCAGGTTGATTTCATCATGCAACACCCCCAGCTCGGTAGCATAAGTTTCCAGCTCTGGTTTTTTAAAATCCTGATACACTGCATCCACAAATTCTTGTTCATGCTCTTTAAGCAGCTCTTTGAGTGTTTTAAGCTGATGTATCCGGAAGTCAACCGATTTGGTAGCACCGGAAGCAAAGTATTCTTTTTGGCGTTTTAGTAATTCTGCTGCATCCATCATGATTCTTTTTTATTCCGTCCCGTAAATGTATCCATCGAGCTGTACACCCCAAACAGCTTATCCGCTAAAAAATCGTACACACTCGCTGGTAAAATACCTTTTATAAAAGGGGTTAACTTTACCAAAAAAGGTTCCCGCAGGCGGGCTTTATCCCTTTTTACCGCTTTAATAATTTTTTCTGTGATATCATCAGGATCGAGCAACGGCATAAACAGCGGGGGTGTCACCCCTTCAAACATACCAGTATCGATATAGCCGGGCATCACCGTAAGCACCTTTACGCCTGTTTTCGCCTTTTCCAATTCCAGCTTCAGGGACTCCGACCAGCCCACGGCCGCCCATTTGCTACCTGCGTATACAGCCATTCCCGGATTGGGCGTTAAGCCAGCGGCAGAAGTAATATTAATGATATGTCCGTCTTTTTGATTTTTCATGGCCGGCAAAAATTCCCGAGCAACATACATCAGGCCAAGACTATTAACAGCCATGGTTTTTGTAATCTCATCACTGCTTTGTTGATGAAAGTTTTTACCCGTAACAATGCCTGCGTTATTGAACAAAATATCTACGGTTCCATGGTTATTTAGCACTTCATTTGCCGCCTCGTGCACGGCTTCCGGCTTTGATACATCTACCCGGTCTGTAAAAACCTGATAATCCCCTTTCCCCAGCTCCTCTTCCGCCTTTTTCATAGCTTTATTATTCACATCCCAAATAATTATTTTTTCTGCACCTTCACGAATTGATTTCTTCGCTAAAAGTAATCCAATTCCACTTGATCCACCGGTTACAAGTATGCTTTTATTTTTAAAAGATGACATAGAAAAACCGTATATTTGAGAGTTTCCAAATTAAGTAAAAACCGAACACTAACTATATGGGGAAATCATCAGTGTTTGGTAAACCAACAATCAGAGAATAAGTCAATATATCAACAATGAAAAGAATATTACTGTTACTATCATTTTTAATTGTAGCTGTTGCATGTGAGCAAACCTCACAGCAAGTAAGCCTTACATGGTCGGAGGAAGAACCGTTACCAAAGGCTATCTCGAACAATGCCGTAGCTGCTGCTCAAGTAGACGGTGACTGGTTTCTCTACAGTTTTTTAGGGCTGGAAGAAGGTAAAACCTTTGACGACATCAGCCATTACGCCGCCCGGTATGACGTGAGCGCCGGCGTTTGGCAGAAAATACCAGGCGTACCCGATAGTGTGGGGCGTCTTGCAAGCACCGCTGAATACGTAAACGGAGACATCTACATTTTTGGCGGTTATACCGTAGATGAAGAGGGTAACGAAAGAACCACCGAGCATGTATTTAAGTATGATCCTGTAGCCAACACTTACGAGCGCGTAGCTGATATGCTGCTTCCGGTTGAGGATGCGGTTTCTTTGGTTTACGACGACCGTTATGTGTACCTGGTAAGTGGCTGGAACAACACCAACAGTGTTTCCAACGTGCAAATGTACGATACCCAAACCAATTCGTGGGAAAACGTTACTCCTTATCCCGGACGTCCTGCTTTTGGACACGCTGGCGGTATTGTAGGCAACACCATGGTTTTAGCTGATGGTGTTCAGGCTATTGTAGACGAAGGAGAGCCCATTTTCAAAATGTCGCCCGGTAGTATCAAAGGCGAGATCAACCCCGAGGATCCAACTCAAATTTCATGGACCCGCCTGGTTCAACATCCCGGCAAAGCCCGCTACCGAATGGCTGCCGTAGGTGTGGAAGAACCGGTTGAAATGGTGGTATTTATTGGCGGATCCGATAATCCCTATGAATACAACGGAATTGGTTATAACAACAAACCTGCTTTTGCCGACAGCACCGTTTTCGGTTACCGCCTCGACACCAATGAGTGGGTTGACCTGGGCACACAAGCTACCCCAAGCATGGACCACCGAAGCGTTGCCAAAACGGATGAAGGTTTTTATATCATTGGTGGTATGGTCAACGATCAAAAAGTAACCGATATGGTTCAGAAATTTACGGTAGACCTGGAATCATCCAACTAAATTCTGCCAAATTATTTGTTTTTCGCAACCCTCAATTCTGTAGAATTGGGGGTTTTTTATGTTTGATATTTTTGGGTTGACAGACAGTCTTCACTTCATCAAATAAATGCTTACTTTTGGCGTCCCAAATAATTAAAGCAATTCATTGCTCCATGAAACAAATCTCTTCCATAGCTGAGTTGAGAAAGAAAATAACCAACCTTAAGCGACAAGGGAACACCATCGCTTTTGTACCCACCATGGGAGCCCTGCACGAAGGACATCTTTCCCTAATGCGACTGGCGCAGGAAAAAGCCGATAAAGTGGTTGTTTCTATTTATGTGAATCCCGAACAGTTTGGGCCCAACGAAGACTTTGACAGCTACCCCCGGCAGATGGAAGATGACCTCAAGGCTTGTGAGGCGGAAGGCGTTTCCATCGTTTTCAATCCGGATGATGAAATCATGTATGGTTCCGGAAAAAAGTATTTCAAGATTAAGGTAGATACCCTGAACGAGCATATGGATGGCGGAAGCCGTCCCGGTTTTTTTGAGGGCATCACCCTGGTTGTAAATAAATTGTTTAATATAGTGGAACCGGATTTTGCCATATTTGGACAAAAAGACATCCAGCAGTTCCAGATACTTTCGCGCATGGCTAAGGAGTTTAATCATGGAGTGGAACTGGTTATGGCCCCCATCGCACGCGCTAACGATGGTTTGGCTCTTAGCAGCCGGAATGCTTATCTGAGTGACCAACAGCGAAAAATTGCCCCGGGCTTATACCGTGCCTTAAAGTATGTGGAAAAGCAAATCAGGGATGGAGTGATGGAGCCGAAATTATTGTTGAATCACCAGCAAGATGAACTGGAAGCGAAAGGCTTCAAAAATGATTATCTTAATGTGTTTTCCATGGAAACCATGCAACCTGTAGAAGAGCTCGAATCCGGCAACACCTACATTTTGGCCGGCGCGGCTTATTTAGGGAAAACTCGATTAATCGATAATATAATTATAGACCTCTGAGCGAAGTACGATGAAAATTACGATGTTCAAATCCAAACTGCACCAAATGGCAGTCACCGAAGCAAACCTGATGTACGAAGGTAGTATTACCATCGACGAGGATTTGCTGGATGCCGCCAACCTGCTTCCCTACGAAAAGGTACAGGTGCTAAACATCACCAACGGCTCTCGTATTGAAACCTATACCATCCCCGGTGAAAGAGGAAGTCGTGTGTGTTGCCTGAATGGCGCTGCTGCACGCCTTACGCAAGTAGGCGATCGTATTATCGTGATCAGTTATGCCGAAATGCCCCCGGAAGAAGCCCGTAATCATAAACCCCGTGTGGTTATTGTGGATGAGAACAACGACCCTACCAAAGTATTAGATAGCACCGAACCTGCCACTTCATTTGATTTGAAATCTGGTTTGGTAGACAACACCCTGGTTGAAGAAGAGCAGTAAGTACTTTTTTGGTGAGTATAGGAGAATATCTTGCCAATAAACGGGCACAGGATTCAATCTGCCAATCTGGAATTCCGAATTTGTAATTGCTTCCTATTACCGAAAAGCATCTTCGATGTGATTAAACTCCGGGGCTTCGTTTTTCTTTTGTATGATACCCACGATATCAAAGCGCATCGGCGAACCGTCCATTTTTCGCTCGTACATCCACGCTTCTGAGGCTTTGAACACATTCTTCACCTTTTCTTCGGTCACGTATTCCATAGGATGCCCATACTTGGTTGAAGAACGCATTTTAACTTCCACAAATACAATGGCTTTATCGTCGTAAGCCACAATATCTACTTCGGCGTGTTCGAAAAAATAATTGCGTTCCAGTATCCGCCATCCCTTGCTTTCCAGGTATGCGCAGGCCAGATCTTCCGCCTCATTTCCTATTTCACGGTGCGACTTTTTAGCCATCCTTCTTCTTTCCTTTTAACGATTCTTTCACTTCCACTAATTTTACCAGCTGCTTCAAAAAGCCCAGGTTTTTCTTGTTGATGTATGGCAGCAATGCATCCGTAAAGCGCTCAAACATCTCCAAAAATTCCATGTAGTTCTCAATCCGAACTTTAAACTCCTGGCTTTCCTCGTCAGGCAATCCTCCCTTTTCGAGCGTTTCAATACACTGTTCCAGGTTTTTCCGAATAGGGGCAATTTCGCGCTGCTGGCGTTCACGAATAATAGTAGATACGATTTTCCATACGTCCGTTTCTGCGGCATAATAATCTTTGCGACTGCCAGGAAGACTAACTTTGTGAATCAGTTCCCAATCGGACAGGCGCCGGAGATTCATGTTGGCATTGCCACGGCTGATTTGCAGCTTTTCCATAATCTCGTCGGTATCCAGCGGGTGCGACTCGGCATACAACAAGGCATGAATCTGGGACATGGTTTTGTTAATGCCCCAGGCCGAGGCCATATCACCCCATAACTTTACAAATTGATCAAGTGCTTGCTCGTACGCTTCCGGCCGTGAATCTGACATGATGTGTTTTCTAATTGAATTTAATTCCCTAAATATACCGTTCTCTAAACAATAAAACGTTTCGGAACCGGTATCCAGGAAAAGAACTATCCGGAGCCTTTCGCAGGTTTTGAATCCGATGATTCTGGCTTAGCACTGCCATTCGAACGACCACCATTTTTGTAATCGGTCACATAAAATCCGTCGCCTTTATAAACTACACCGCCGCCGCCAGAAATAATGCGCTTAACCTTTTGACCGGTTTCAGGACAGGTTGTCAGCGGATCGTCGCTCATTTTCTGAATAACCTCAAAAGTTGTTCCGTCTTCTCTTTTATACTCGTAAGTAGGCATCTTTATATGTTGTTTTGGGTTGATGATAACAGCGCTGAGGTATTATCAAATTCTGTGCCAAATATAGCACATTCTCACAAGTTCACAGGTTCATTATGGATTATGAATCACAATTTGTACTATTGGGTTCGATAAATATTTGTCATCGCCCAATCGGGGTTAATCAAAAGAGAAATATATGTACCAAGAGAAAATGAGCTTATGCCTTTTGGCATACAGAATATTAAAACCTTTAACTGCACTAATCGCCTTCCTTTTTCTGGCTACCAACTTACCGGCACAACACATACCCGGTCCTGATGTAATCCTGACTCGTGAATACAATTCTGATAATGAACCCATTATTTATGCAGTGAACCGAAGTTCCAGTCCTTATACGGTAAGTGTTACATTTTCACGGCTGCAAAACACCACTCCTCCTACTCCCAATCCCTATGTGGCAACGGCTAAACCCGGACGAACCCGTCTGGTTACTTTACGCAAGAGCTTCCGCAGCAACCGGCCGGTTCGATATCATTACAAATGGCGGTTTAAATTAGGATGCAAAGACACCGAGCCTGATACCGACATCGAATACCTGCTGCCCATTGCCGAAGGTGATACCACACAAACGTTTAAAATTGATTATATCGGTAATCTGATTGGACAGCAATCTGAAGATTTCAAAGCTTATGGATTTGGCATAAACAAAGGAGACACCGTCTACGCCGTCCGCCGCGGAAGGGTTGGACGCATGGTGGATGAATTTGATAATTCCGACCTGGATAAATATTACACCGACCAATACAATTTTCTGCATATTGCGCACGAAGACTGCACCTTTGGCGTATATCGTCATCTCAAAAAGGGATCTTTTTTAGTAGACCCCGGAGACGAAGTTGAGGCAGGAGATCCTATTGCCGTGGTAGCCTCACCCAAACAATCGGATCTCGGTCGCTTTCGTCTGCTGGTGATGTACCGAAACCCGGAATATGAAGAAGGTTCTGAAGCAGACTATTGGAATTTTGTAGTGCCTGAATTCAGAACAGCCACAGGAGAAATGATCACACTGGAGCCCAACAAAAGATATGTGGCAACTCATCCCCGCGATCTTATCTTTCAGGAAATGAACTGGCGCGAAAAACGCCGCTGGAAACGAAGGAATTAGTACGTAATGAATGATAAAACAGCCATCGTAATTGGAGCAACCGGCCTGGTTGGTTCGGAAGTTCTCAATCTGCTACTGGAAGATGAACGCTATTCGAAGGTACACGTCTTTCACCGAAGGACAACTGGTCAAAGTCATCCAAAATTGGAAGAACACATCGTCAACTTCTCGCAAATCGATGAATGGAAACACTTGATTAAAGGGGATGAATTGTACTCTGCTCTTGGTACCACCATCAAAAAAGCCGGCGGCCAGGAAAGACAATACACCATCGACTACACCTATCAATATGAAACAGCCAAAGCCGCCGCTGGGAATGGAGCCCAAAAATTTGCTTTGGTGTCATCGCTTGGAGCCAATCCTGAGTCGCGTGCCTTTTATCCGAGGCTAAAAGGCGAACTGGATGAGGCCGTTCAGGAATTACCTTTCGAGGTAATCTCTATTTTGCGCCCCTCCATTTTAGAAGGCAACCGACAGGAAAGCCGTCCGTTGGAACAACTTGGGATCTTATTTACTAAAGTAATCACTAAATTTCCCGGACTTAGCAACTACCGCCCTATCCCCGCCAAAACCGTTGCCCGGGCGCTCATCTACAGCCTGAATAAATGTACACCCGGCACTCACATTTTTGAAGGCGAGGATATTTTCCATCTCTCCTGATTTTCTAAAAAACTGTTCTAATCATCGCTAACCACGCTTTGCTTTACGATCGTCATTGAATTCAGAAAATCGTATCTTATGCGGGCAATATTACAATCAACCACACACTAATTTACCACTATGCAATTTTTACCTCTTTTATTTTTGATGGGCAGCCCGGAAGACTCCAACGCCGGTATCATCAACCTGGTTTTTCTTGGAGCTATTTTCCTGGTCTTTTACTTCTTCATTATCCGCCCGCAAAGTAAGCGCCAGAAAGAGATCAAAGAGAAAGTTGAGGAAATGAAAAAAGGCGACAAACTGGTTACCTCTTCTGGCATCATCGGCATATTGAATTCTATTGATGATGATTCCGTTTTGGTTGAAGTGGATAGCGGCGTTAAAATTCGCATGCTTAAGTCAGCCATTACCGATGTAAATCCTAACAAGCAGGACAAATAATTAGCCTGTTTGTGTTGCTCACTCGACCAAAAGTGAGCTTCATTTTCGATTTAAGGGGCTGATTGATTTTGCGAGCAGCCCCTCTTTTTTTATCATCAAATTCATGCATTATGAGTCAGGAATTTCACTTTCACAGCATTCCCGAAGCCATTGAAGACATCAAAAACGGCAAAATCGTGATTGTGGTGGATGACGAAGACCGGGAAAACGAAGGCGATTTTTTGATGGCGGCCGAGAAGGTGACCACCGAAGCCATCAACCTGATGGTGACCCACGGTCGCGGCTTGGTTTGCGTTCCCATCACACGGGAAAAAGCAGAGAAGCTTAACCTTCAGCACATGGTGCAGGAAGGCGCTGATCCTGATGAAGCCAATTTCACCATCTCGGTAGACCACAAGCGCCAAACTACAACCGGCATCTCTGCCGCCGACCGCGCCAACACCATTCGCGAGTTAGCCAGCGACGATTCCAAACCCGTTGATTTCCGGCGTCCCGGCCATGTGTTCCCGCTCCTGTCAGTGGAAGGTGGTGTTCTTCGTCGCGCCGGACATACCGAAGCAGCCATCGATCTGGCCCGACTTGCTGACCTTAAACCCACCGGCATCATTTGTGAAATCATGAAGGAAGACGGGGAAATGGCCCGCATTCCGGATTTGATGGAAATTGCGCAGCAGTTCGACATGAAGATCATCACCATCAAAGATCTGATTGCCTACCGCAACGACAATGAGACGCTGGTGCATGAAGTGATGGATATCAATCTGCCTACCATGTACGGTGATTTCAGCCTGCGTGCTTTTGAAGAAAAACACACCGGCGACATCCACCTGGCCCTCACCAAAGGCAGCTGGAGCACCAATGAACCAGTGCTAACCCGTGTGCACTCTTCCGATTTAATCGGGGATATTTTTGGCGCCCGCAATAAAGACACCAGCGAACAATTGCATCAAGCGATGTTGCAGGTCGAGCGTGAAGGCAAAGGCGTGGTGTTGTATATGAACCGTAACCAACGCGGATCGGTGCTGGTAAATCAGCTTAAAACTCTAAAAGCGATGCAACAAGGCTCCGTAGGTGAAAAAAGTGATTTTAACCCGCGCAGTGATGCTCGGGATTATGGTGTGGGTGCACAAATCCTGAAAACCTTGGGCATCAGCAAACTGCGACTTATGACCAACAACCCCGTGAAGCGTATCGGCATCAACAGCTTTGGGCTGGAAATCGTGGATCAGGTGCCGATTGATCACAATTTTGACTTTGCAGATCGCAAAGAACAACAACAAGAACACGCCGGGCAGGACAACTGAGCAATTGCAAGTTATTTAGGCCTCTCGGTCTGACGGCTCCAAGCCCGTCCGACCGATGGGTGAATTCGAGTACTTGAGCCTTTAGACATCGATCAGACGACTCCCTAAAGGATTTAGTTTACGATACGGTAAGTCAGTCGTCAGATCGGTACGAAGTTGTTACTATCCTCACCTCAAAATTCATTCTTCTATGCACCTGATCATGTTTGATATTGACGGCACACTGGTGGATTCCAACCATTTTGACGACCGTCTTTTTGCCGAAGCTATTGGTGAGGTTTTAGATATTCATATCAATGGAAACTGGGAGCAATTTATCCATGCTACTGATAGCGGCATTTTGGATCAGATTATTGAAGAAAATGACTTTTCGGCTTCATCTGACCAGATTCATGATGAGGTGAAGCAGCATTTTATTCAGCTTACCGAAAATCACCTGGCCCAAAACACCCTCTCTGAAATACCCGGTGCGGCCCAACTCATTCAATCGCTTCAAGCCAGAGATGACTTGAAATTAGCCATTGCCACTGGCGGCTGGGAAGAAACCGCCAGAATGAAACTCCATGCAGTAGGTATTAACCCGGACAGTTTTGCCTTTGCCTCCTGCTCAGATGCTCCGGCCCGCACTGAGATTATGGAAATTGCAGAGCAACGTGCCCTGAACCATATCAGCCCACTTTCAAGAGTGTATTTTGGGGATGGAAGCTGGGATAAGAAAGCTTGTGAAGAGTTGAATTACCGTTTTATTGCAGTAGGCGAGCGAGTAGAACATAGGGTGCGCATCGATGATTTTAAGGACACAGAGGGCGTGATTTCTTTATTAACGTCAGTTCGAGATAAGAAATAAATTGCTCCGGCCTTCAACCCGATGAAAGCGAATCTCTTTTATAAAGAACCCGAAATTTGATGGAATAAAAGCCAATACACTTGTAAAGGGTTGGCGGAAAAAATGATTAAAGGCCATACAACCAAAGCTTTGAAGAATATGTCATTTCATACCTCCATTGGGGCAAAGCTTTATTTTTCTTGTCTTTTTCACCGGCCTGAAGGCCGGAGCAATTACCTTAAAAGTTGAAATGTTATCTCGAACTCAGGTTTATTAGGAATTTGATTACCTGCCTCATAAAAACCGCCTCCCATAATTCAATTCCCTTTCCAACATTTCACCTGTCGGGAAGAGGGATTACCCGAAGCAAAAATCGCAAATCGGTCTATCGCTAATCGATCATTCGAAAATCTGCTGAAGCTGCATCTCGATAATCATGGCAAAGAGGTGTATTTCCGAACGTAGAAAAAAGCGCCTTTCTTATTTGCTGGTAGTGATGCAAATAGTCTCAACAAACCGTCCCTTTCTTGGGATCGATATAGCAGCCATCGCCACTTAACGAACGCTGCCAGTTCAGTTCATTTTGGAGCTGTTGTAGCCATTGTTCCTGTTCGTCTTTGGTTTTGAAGTGCACCCCGTCTTCCTCAATCCAGGGTGAATCGCTGGCATCTTCTGCATGCCACTCCGTTTTATAGCTAATAACCAAATCATCCAGCTTCTCCTTCAACCGGCTCGATTCTTTGTCATTTTTAATCAGATGTGCTGTAATCATATTCGTCTTCTGGTGAGTGCTAATTCAACATTCATAATTCATAATTCCCAATCATCCATAACTGTTGATAATATTCTCAGCCTGCCGGCAATAGCTGCCTCCAAAAAGATTGGCATGCACCAGGATAGGATAGAGATTGCATAAAGTCACCCGGTCATCAAAACCAGAGTCCAGTGGATAGACTTCGTTGTAGCCTTCGTAGAAATTTGCCGAGAATCCTCCAAAAAGACGCGTCATCGCCATTTCCATTTCACGGTGACCATAATAAACTGCTGGATCGTAGATACTGGCATTTCCACTTTTAGTGAACATATAATTGCCACTCCACAAATCCCCGTGAATAAGCGCCGGTTTTTCGGTAGGAAAGATAGAGCCCAACTTAGTATACATTTTCTCCACAGTTCGCAAAATGGATCGGGTAAGTTTACCGGACTCCACTCCCATTTTCACTTGTGGTTCGATGCGTTCAATGGCAAAAAAGTCAGCCCAATTGCTGTGTCGAGTATTGGATTGAGGCAGCTTACCAATAAAATTATCGTGATTCAGGCCAAATTGATCATCTGTATTTTTGTGCATTTTGGCCAACTCCTGTCCAAATTCGTAGGAGGAATTTTGGCGGCCTCCGCCCTCTTCAATCCAATCCAACACCAGAAAATTCTCTGCTGTTAGCTTTACGACCGGTACTTCCAGCTGGGTACCGGCATTTTTGAGTAATTCCAGGCCCTCAGCTTCTGCTTCAAACATTCCGCGCGGGGCGTCACTGTTCCACTTTACAAAAAAGGTGCGGTCATCTTCCAGCTGCACTTTGGCAGCTTCGTTAATATCGCCTCCATAAATTCCTTTTTCTGAACGTATGGCAACATTAAACTCTTTTTGTATGCGGGATTTTATAGATTCAGGTAGCATAGTATATAAACAACTTCTTTTTTAATTCGGACAGTTATCCAATGCAATAACTACCGTAATTTAAGTATATAAAAAAGTGTTAGCTAAGGATTAATTCCAGTTCTGGCAGCTATTTAAAATTTATAATGGTAGCCTGCCCCGACTCCAAACCTCTCCTTATCATGATTCAGAATCAAGACTATATAATGAGGCAAGTCAAGGTTTTGACTGATTTCCTGATCCAAATCCTCACCAAAAAGAATGAGGGGGCGTACGAAGAAGCGGAACAATTAATAGACCGTTCTATTGCGGAAGTTTTTGAGGATACCAATCAGGCGTTTTCGAAGCTATCCTTAAAACAAACAGCAGAAGCGCTTAAGGATGAGGCGCAGGATGGAAAAGTAATTCTGGCGATGGCCAATATACTATTTGAGAAGATTGAACTCGTGCCCGAAGAACAAAAACAGAAAGCTTCCCTACAAACTCTATTACTGTATAAAAAAGCTCTGAGTTATTCGAATACTGCCTTCGCTATTGAGGACATCCACAAAATGAACGGCTTAGAGAAAAAATTTAAAGGGGCTCCTGAACTCGCAGAAATCACAGAGATATTAAAAACGAACGAGTTATAACTTCGCTTGGAAAATATCCTCAGTTCCTGTCTTACTTCTCAACATGCGGCTCCAGCTGCTCCAACAAGGCTTCTGAACTACGCTCCAGCACATCAAACACCCGCTCAAAACCATCAATTCCTCCATAATAGGGATCGGGCACTTCACCGTTGCCGGGCTCGGGATCAAAATCACGCATCATTTTCACTTTATCAGTGAACCGGTCTTTGCGATCCAGCTGCTTGATGTTTGAGAAATTCTCCGAATCCATGGCCAGAATCAGGTCAAACTCTTCAAAATCAGCATACTCAAACTGCCGGGCTTTGGAAGGCAGATGAATTCCTCGTTTGTTCGCTGTAGCCTGACTTTTGCTATTGGCAGATTCCCCCACGTGATAGGCACCGGTACCGGCCGAATCGATATAAAAATAGTCCTGAAGCCCCGCCTCTTTTACTTTATGAATAAAAATACCCTCAGCAGTTGGGCTGCGGCAGATGTTGCCGAGGCATACAAATACCACTTTAAAGGGGTTCTCTTTTGTAATGGGATGGATATAAGATTCTGGCACGATGATATCTTGATTAAAAAGGCGATTAATGTTTTATATAAATGGCTGGAAATATAAAAAGCATTGATCATTTCTTATAAGGGAAGCCGTCTTTTTAGGGTATTCTCATAAAGTCTTTACAAATATTTCGGATGTTTGGAGCCAAAGAGGAATACAGCCCGCACTTAAAACCAACCATCACCCCAAAACTTCCCAAAGCCTTTAAAGCCAAGTGCCAGATTTTTTTGAGCAAAGTGAGTACAGGGTTTTCTCTTATATTTTGTATATTTGAGGCTTAAAACATTTCGCCGAACCAAATTTTTTATGGCTAAAAATTTCGAAGAAATAAAACAACTTAGTTTCCCTAAAACAGAAGTTGAAACGCTTAACTGGTGGAAGGAACACAAGATTTTTGAGAAAAGTCTCAAAACTCGCGAGGATGGCATACCCTTTACCTTTTTTGAGGGGCCACCCACTGCCAACGGTAAGCCGGGCATTCACCATGTAATGGCCCGTACCGTTAAGGACATGTTCTGCCGGTACAAAACACTGAAGGGATTTCGCGTTGAGCGAAAGGCCGGATGGGATACCCACGGACTTCCAGTAGAGATTGAAGTAGAGAAAGAACTTGGGCTGGAAGGCCGCTCTCAGGTTGAGGAATATGGCATTGAAAAGTATAATGCCAAATGCCGTGAAAGCGTACTTCAGTATAAAGGTCTTTGGGATGAATTGACTTCCCGCATGGCGTATTGGGTAGACCAGCAGAATCCATATGTGACCTTTGAAAACGATTATATCGAATCAGTCTGGTGGGCTTTCAATAAACTGTTTGATAAAGGACTGGTGTATAAAGGCTACAAGATTCAGTGGTACTCACCGGGCAGCGGAACGGTTCTTTCTTCGCACGAGGTAAGCCTTGGCTACAAGGAAACCCAGGACCCATCTATCTATTTTAAATTTCCTGTGGATGGAGAAGAGAACACTTATTTCCTGGCCTGGACTACTACTCCATGGACTGTTGTTTCCAACATGGCCGTAGCTGTGAACCCCAATATTGACTACGTAAAGGTTGGGCATTTTGATGAAACTTTCATCATGGCGAAAAGTTGTGTGGAAGAAGTACTGGGCGAAGATTACATCATTCAGGAAGAAATGAAGGGTGAAGAGCTGCTGGGTAAAACCTACCAACCCATTTTTGACTATGCCCTGAAAGAATTTGACAAGTCACAGGCCTGGCGTGTGATTCCTGCCGATTATGTAACTACCGAAGACGGCACCGGCATCGTACACACCGCCCCTGCTTTTGGTGCCGATGACTTTGAGTCGTGCAAGAAAGCCGACATCCCTATGTTCAACCCCATTGACGGGGACGGCCGCTTTACCGACAAAGCGCCGGATTTTGAAGGAGAATGGTTTAAAGAAGCCGACAAAGAAATTTCCCGTGCCATCAAAGAGAAAAACCTCATGTATAAGCATGAGACGATGGTTCACAACTACCCCTTTGACTGGCGCAAAGGCACCCCATTGATGTCGTACCCGGTGGAGTCTTGGTTCATCAAAACCACCGAGGTAAAAGACCGCATGGTGGAGCTGAATAAGCAAATTAACTGGAAACCCGAAAGTACCGGTTCCGGCCGCTTTGGCACCTGGCTGGAAAATAATGTGGACTGGGCAATTTCCCGTCAGCGTTACTGGGGAACTCCGATCCCGATTTGGGTGAGTGATAAAGATCCCGAATATGTAGAGTGTATTGGCAGCGTGGCCGAACTTCGCGAAAAAGCCGGGCTGGATGAAGATGTTGAGCTGGACTTACACCGTCCGCACATTGACGATTTAACCTGGGAAGCTCCTAACGGCGGAACCATGCGCCGTATACCCGACCTGCTGGATGTTTGGTTTGATTCCGGAGCCATGCCGTTCGCACAATGGCATTATCCCTTTGAAAACGACCAGGATTTCCACAGTAACTTCCCTGCCGATTTTATTGCTGAAGGCGTAGATCAAACCCGTGGTTGGTTTTATACCCTGCACGCCTTGGGAACGATGTTGTTCAACCAGGAAGCCTATAAAAATGTAGTATCCAACGGATTGGTACTGGACGAGAACGGCGAGAAAATGAGTAAATCAAAAGGAAACAGTGTAGATCCTTTTGAGGTAATCCAGGAGTTTGGCGCCGACACCGTTCGCTGGTACATGATGAGTAACTCATCCCCGTGGGAAAACCTGAAGTTTAGCAAAGACGGACTGAAGGAAGTACAGCGTAAGTTTTTCAACACCATCGTGAATACCTACTCCTTCTTTGCGATGTACGCCAACATTGACGGGTTCAAGTATTCAGGTACGGCCATACCCATCAGCGACCGCACCGAAATTGATAAATGGATCATTTCTCGTCTGAATACCACAATAAAATTGGTAGAAGAACATTTTGAAGACTACGAACCTACAAAAGCCGCTCGTGAGCTGGAAAATTTTGTAGAGGAATTAAGTAACTGGTATGTTCGACGTAACCGCCGCCGTTTCTGGAAAGAAGGAAATACCCTGGACAAAACGGCTGCTTATCAGACCTTGTATGAGTGTCTTGATAATCTCAGTAAAATGATCAGCCCAATTGCGCCTTTTGTGGGCGAGTGGTTGTATCAGAAGCTGAATGAGGTTACCCAAAATGATGAGGAATCGGTACACCTTTCCTTCTTCCCAACGGTAGAAGAAACCGCCATCAACAAAAGTCTTGAGCACAAGATGGAGATGGCCCGGTTGATTTCTTATGTAGTGTTGCGTATCCGTAACCAGATTGAAATGAATGTACGTCAGCCGCTGGCCCGTATCATTCTGCCTATTAAGGACGAAAGTGAGCGTCAGGCTATTGAGTCGGTCCGTGATATCATCCTTGAAGAGGTGAATGTGAAAGACATCCAGTTTGTAGATGATGATTCCGGTATTGTACATAAATCAGCTAAGCCGAATTACCCGGTACTTGGTAAACGTCTTGGCCCCAAAATGAAGGCCGTTGCCGCTAAGGTAGATGAGCTGACTACCGAAGAAATCACCAATTTTGAGAAAAATGGCTGGATTGACCTGGAAATTGAAGACGAGACCATCCGTATTGACTCGGAAGGCCTTGAAATTGTACGAACCGGTTTAGAAGGCTGGACAGTAGAAACCGAGCGTGGCCTAAGTGTTGCGGTTGATACAGACCTGAGTGAAGAACTTATTCAGGAAGGTATTGCCCGAGAATTTGTGAACCGCGTACAGAATATGAGAAAAGAGGCCAATTTTGATGTGACCGACCGAATTTCTATCGGTTTTACAGGCTCTGATGAAATCAAAGAAGCCGTGGTTTCTATGAACGATTATATCAAGAAAGAAACGCTGGCTGAGGAAATTCAGATTAAAGAACTCGAAGTTTCTGACTTCACTAAAACCTGGGAAATTGGGGAGGATGAATGTACCATCTCCATCCGTAAAAATATCAATTCATAATTAAGCAGTTATGGCTACTCAAGAATCAACTAACGAAGAACGCGTATCTCCTTATAGCGACGAAGAATTAGAGTATTTCCGTGAAATCATCTTAAAAAAGATGGCGGATGCCGAAGATGAGCTGAACGCACTGCAACGCTCGCTGCGTGAAAGTATGGAGAACAACTCCGATGAGTCGGCTTATTCCTATCATATGGCTGATGCTGGAACGGATGCACAGGAACGGGAAAAAACGTACATGCTTTTTAACCGTACCAGAAAATTCATTCAGTACTTAGACGGCGCCCTCAAACGTATTGACAATAAAACCTATGGCGTTTGTAAAGTAACCGGAAAAAAGATTTCCAAAGGACGTCTGGAAGCTGTACCTCACACTCAGCTCAGCATCGAAGCCAAACTAAAACGACGATAACCCCTAAAGTTTGACCTCAAAAAAACTTACAGCCCTTTTTGCGCCTGCCATCTTTGTGCTGATTATTGATCAGCTAACCAAATGGTGGGTACGCACTACCCCCGAACTGCATAATAAAACGCTGATCGAGGGTTGGCTGCAATTTTATTTTACCAAGAATCCCGGGATGGCCCTCGGGATTGACGTACTCTCTACGCCCGTCATAAGTACCATTGCTATTCTGGCTGTGACTGGAATATTAGTGTACGTGATGCGCCACATTTATGCCGCCTCCATTGGCTACCTGGTTTGTATGGGGCTGATTTTAGGCGGTGCATTTGGCAATATCGCTGATCGCATTTTCATGGGGATTATAGGGGGATACGGAGGCGTACTGGATGGACATGTGGTAGATTTTATTTATTTCTCGCTGGAAATAAATGACTGGACGGTTTTCCCCTATATTTTCAACATTGCCGATGTAGCCATCTCTGCATCCATCATTCTGCTGCTTGTTTTCAATAAACGGTTCTTTGTGGCCGGCACCCTTGACGGTACCGAACCTGAAGAAACTTCAGAAACTGACATCCCTGATTCCATTGACCCGGAAACTCCTCCGGCTAAGAACTCCTCTTCTGATCAGCTTTGAGTTGGATGGGAATAAGTAGATAAGGTGATAAGGGATTACTTGCTTCACTGAAAAGAAAAAATCCCCTTTTATTTACCCCTCCCAGTTACTCGTTCCTTACGCTCTGCGTAGGAACGAAATTTGCTTTACTGAGTTCAACATACGAAATCAATTGCTCCGGTCTTCAGGCCGGTGGAAGAGGATTTCTAGTGTAAAGAACCCCGAATTCTTGGTGGCTTTTAAATCCATGTGTGTACCGAGGGGTGGCAGAAGAATCTCTATAAAAGCTATTATAGCCAAAGCTTTGAGAAAGCTTATTATCTCGAGGCTACAACGGGGCAAAACTTTGTTTTTTCTTGTCTGTTATCATCGGCCTGAAGGCTGTAGCAATTAAACAGAAAGGGATACAACTCTAACTCACGTTAACTTACTAAACCTCAGTCTGCTACCGGAATTGATATATGCAGATGATCAGCCGTGCCCACATGACGGAGCGTGCTAAAGCCCATCATATTTAGAGAATGGCGCAGCACGAAATTCCTGAACTCATGCCTCCCTCTGGTTCGTAAATCAATGGCATGGACGTAGCCCGAGGCCTGTGTATAGTGCAATGAGTTTTGGTTTACTGCAAGCCCCATCTGGTTATAGTCTTCAGGAACCCGTTGAATATCTGTAACCACCAGGTCGCCATCAGCCAGTGTGGTGGTGGATATGGCAACCCGAAGTATCGGGTGCATGCTTCTGTACACCTGCCTGACTTCATCGCTTTTGGCATTTACTGACGAGAGGTAGATCACCCCATACGCACAAAAGCCACTTACCATTATGGCACAACTGAGTAAACTTAGCTTAAGCAGTCGGCGTTTGTTATTCACTTTTCTGAACACGATGAATACATAAATCACCAATATCAGCACAGTTGCAAGGATGCCCCCTCCCAGTGATAGCCACCCATTCCATTGATAGGTCAAATTCAGATAGACGGCTGTTCGGATAAGCAGAAAGAAAGGCAGAATAATCAGTCCCCCAACCGAAAGAAGACCTGTAATAATTCTAAGGGCCCATCTTTTCTTCTTTTTGGGACGGGGCGGTTCCAGGGATGCAAAGTCCCCGCCGTTTTTCTGCTGCAGCAGCCAGTCTATATCTTTTTGAGTGATGGATTCCATGGCCTGTTCAACGGAACAGACCACGGCAGGTTACATGCTTCGGTAAGATCTTCTTAATAGATAGGGGAAACTCTGCAATACCACGATGATTACAATTACAATAGGAATGATTTCATACGAATTCTGGTAAATCGCTTCACTGAGCTTCAAAATGTGGTAGCTCAACAAAATCCCTGAGGTAAACAAAGCAAATCCATACATCCATGCAGAGCGAACCCATAATGCAAAGCAACTTATTAACGATGAGATGCCGGCAACCAACGCAGCTGTAATAGAAATGAAGGGAATGGTAGAGTCTTGGTATTCAAATAGGTTTTGAGCTTCTTGCCCGTCTATATAAATCCCAAAAAGGGTTATTACCTGATAAATACCCACGGCCAGAAAGAATAGCTGTAAAAAAAGATGGATCCTGCGATCTTTTATATTCATTAATAAGCGATTTGGAATTCGGCATGCTGTATCATGCTTTATCCCAAATCGCTTGTAATGTTCCCAAATAAATTAGAAAATAATATCAGCTACCCGAAGTTTTTGTTTCCATAAATACGGGATCGTCTTGCCGGAAAACATTTACCGTAAATAAGATGCCCATGGCTCCTACCACAGCATAAAATGCGCCGCCTGCCAGTCCCAGGAATTGTACGATTAACATTCCGGATACAGCTCCAAGAACTCCAAAAAATAAACTGGGTATCATTTCAACGCCGCGATCTTGCGTAATAACACGGCTCAACCAACCAATAAAAAGACCAAGTGTGATATAAGCTAAAAATGTCATGAATGTCATAATGAACTCCTTCTTTTGTTAATATCTATTAAATAAATGTGCCTGAGGCCGATTAAGTTCCGAAAGCTTTCACAACTTTATAGAAATTAGCATAGATTCAGCGCCTGTAACGATTTAAATAAATCCACCATACTCATGAAACATCTTCTACCCATTCTTGCATTCTTTGCTATTCTGATGAGCGCCTGCACCACTGAGGAGCAGGAAACCTTTAACAAAGCCATGGAAATTCACGACCGGGTCATCACCCTGGATACACACGTGGATATCAACGTGAATAATTTCACCTCAGAAACCAACTATACCCAACGGCTTGATACACAGGTTGACCTTCCGAAAATGAAAGAAGGTGGGCTGGATGTAGTTTGGCTGGTAGTGTACACCGGGCAGGACACCCTTTCGGAAGAAGGCTATGCAGCTGCTTATGACAATGCAATCAGCAAGTTTGAGGCTATTCACCGTCTTACCGATGAAATTGCACCCGACCAGATCGAACTGGCCACCACATCTGAGGAAGTACGAGAGATTGTAGCCGAAGGCAAAAAAGTAGCTATGATTGGGGTGGAAAATGCCTATCCCATTGGGGAAGATTTATCCAGAGTTGAAGAGTTTTATAACCGTGGCGCCCGCTACATGTCGCTCTCTCACAACGGGCACAGCCAGTTTAGTGATTCCAACACCGGGGAACGTGATGATGAGTGGATGCATAACGGACTCAGTGAAGCAGGCCGTCAGGTTATTGCCGAGATGAACCGCCTGGGCATGATGATTGATATCTCCCACCCTTCCAAAGAAGCAAATATCGAAACCATGAAGCTCTCCAAAGCGCCGGTGATAGCTTCGCACTCTTCCGCCCGTGCGCTCAATGATGTAAGCCGAAACCTGAGTGATGAAGAGCTTCAGTTACTAAAAGAAAACGGTGGCGTAGTACAAACGGTTGCTTTCCGCAGCTATATCGATTCTGAGAAGCATGCGGCCTGGCAGGAAGCCTCTCGTACCATCCTGGAAGAAGAAGCCTCTAAGCTTGGCATGGAACTCCTGAGCTGGCGGGAAATTCGTGAGTTAAGTGAAGAAGAACGCGAAGAATACATGGATATGTATAAAACGGTACAAGACAACGCAGCACCGCGTATTGAAGAAGAAGTAAATATCGACACGCCTCCTGTTAATGTAGCTGATTTTGTAGATCATGTGGATTATATGGTGGATCTCATCGGGATTGAGCACGTAGGTATCAGCTCCGATTTTGACGGGGGCGGAGGCGTATACAACTGGATGGATGCCTCCGAAACCTTCAACGTTACGCATGAACTGGTTAAACGTGGATACACCGAAGAAGAAATCGCAATGCTGTGGAGCGGCAACCTCTTGCGCATATTGGACGAAGTGGAAGCCGTAGCTGAAGAAATTCAGCAAGGCGAAATTGAATAAGTTGTTTAACCGCAAAGGATGCTAAGAAAGTCGCAATGTTCGCAGAGTATTGACACGTTTTGCGAACTTTGCGACTTAGCGGTTTATTACTCATCGAGATTAACGCTACATGGAATACGTACTAAACGGGATTATTGAAGGAATCATCCGGACTACGGCCTTAGAATGGATTGCTGTCATCACCGGCCTGATGAGCGTATGGTTTTCTATGAAGGAGAATATACTGGTCTACCCCACGGGTATCGTCAGTGTATTGATTTATGTGTACCTCGCCTTTCAGTATAAGCTCTACGCCGATATGGGCGTGAATTTCTATTATTTTGTGATGAGCGTATATGGTTGGTACTACTGGACCCAAACTGATGAAGAAAACCTGAATCAAAAACCGGTAACCACCAACTCCCGACAAGAGAACCTGATCTCTGCGGCCCTGCTATTCGGCTCCTTCGGTATTTTATATTTTGTGCTTTCCAATTTTACCGACAGCGATGTGGCTTTCTGGGATGCCACTACCACCAGCTTTGCCATTGTAGGTATGTGGCTGATGGCCCGTAAAACCCTGGAAAGCTGGGTGGCTTGGATCATCACCGATTTAATTTCCATTCCCCTCTACTTCTACAAAGGCTTGGTTCTCACCAGTTTCCAGTTCTTAGTATTTACTGGATTGGCTTTTGCCGGATACTTTGCATGGAAAAAATCTCTGCAAAATAAAGAAGAGAATACGGCTGCATCTGCTCAGCCTGTCTAAATTGGGCAAACATTGATGTGCGAACATTAAAAATTACAGCTAATCTAAGAATAGGGGGTTTCATTGGGTGATTCGAACTATTTAAACACTTTATGCTGTATGATTTGACAATTTTGTAACAACATACCATAACTATACTCTTGAAAATAGATTTGCAAAGGAGAACAAGCAGAGACGCCAAATGAAATATAGAATCTATTGTGGAATCGTACTAATTATTGGAATAGGAATTGTTTTTGGCAGCTGCAATTCTAACTCTGAAACTGAAGAATCTTTACCTATTCTAAAACAAGGGAGTACACCTCTTCCTCATTTATCAGAACAGGAGTACCAAGCCTTTACAAACTCTATGGACTTTGAAGCTCTAAAACCTATACTTGTACAAGCTCAGGTTGAGGCTGATAGTATTTACGCAGCCGTAATGAGTGTAAGAGATAGCTCTGAATCAAAATATACCTACTATATCAGAGAGCTTACATTTTCTAAAGAAGCTATAGACCGGGCAGACGGAGACATACAACCTTATTTTTTTGAAATCACTCCAACAGGTGAGCCTAATAACATTATCAGGGTTGTTATTGCTTATGTTCCAGCTTCAGACCTTGACTTTAATCAAATGACGAATTGGATAAAGCCTCGTACTCAGCTACAGTATATAAATAAAGAAGAGGTAGATGCCGATTTGTCTGATTGTTTATATGAAATAACCTTGGCAGGAAACTCTATTTATGATCAATTTAGCCTTTGTGATTAATAGAACTGGTATATGCTAACATTATAGGTTAAAGATACTTTGGTTTGGAATACTGCTAAAATGAGCTTTTTACTTATGTAGCAGATCTAGGCACTCCCCCGCCCCCTCAAAAGGAACAAACAGGTAAAATCCTCCGGTGAATATGTGTGCTACTTTGATGAAGTCATTTCAGGAGGTAACACCCATTACGAAATTGCTTTTTGTAGAATTGAAATCTCTATAACGGAAGGTGGCGGCGGCTACGATGAGCCTGTCCCCGGCTATGATGGATGGGATTTTAGTGGATGGCCTGATACTAATACCGGCAGCGGGTGCCCCGATGGATGTGCCCCCAGTGGAGGTGGACCGGTAATTTTTTGTAATGCTCAGGATATTAACAGTTGTGACTTGGAAGAAGCCAGGGAAATTATTATCGAATCATCATTCGAACAAAACCCCTGCTTAAGTTCAGTTTATGATAAAGCAGGTAAATCATCTGCATACCAAGATATTCTTGAAAATTTTGATGGTGAGTTTTCCGTTGCACATTTAGTTTTATCTGGACAGAGTAATTTACCAGATACAGTAAATGCTCGCACTTATCCCCCACAAAACTACCTAATTAATATAAGTTTTAACACAAATAACCTGTACAGACCATCGCTTGATGTAGCAAGAACATTAATTCATGAGATGATTCATGCAGAGATGTATAGGAAGTTACTATCTATTGCTCAGAAACCTAATCTTAGATACACAGAATATACTCCTGAAGAATGGTTAGCGTTTGCACATGGTTTACGAAATAATTTTGAAGGGCTGTACCATTATTATTATAAATTTAGATGGGGCATTCCTGAAGGTGAGGAACCAACAAGTGCACAACATGAAGCAATGGCTGATCATTATCGTAATCAAATCATAAATGCCCTTACTGATTTCGATAACACCAAATCACAAAGCACTTATGAACATCTATCTTGGATTGGATTAACAAACACTACGGCATGGAAAAACCTATCCTCAACTGAACAAGATTCTATCAAATTTAGGGTAAATAAATTTCAACTCAATGAACCATCATGTCAGTAATTATGAATAAAATACCAATGTTCATGCTGTTTCTTTTGGTTTATACTTGTTCTTATGGACAATCAGGAACAGAGAAAGAAATCATCTATATCTCTTATGGTATTAATGAACATGAGAAAAAAGAAAAGCTAGAAACTAAGAATACTATCAGATTTATTATCCAGTCAGAAAGTTTCTTACACAAAAGGGAAGAGCATGCTACCACTCAAATAACCTATTCTAATATTAAGGACAGCCTTATAAGCACTGATAAAGCTAGAGAAAAAGCCTTTTCTTATCTCGCAAGGTTTGCCAAAAAGTGGCAGGAAAAGGCTGCCACAGAAGAAGAGAAAGAAATTTTGGGCTATATCAGAAACCCTCCCGTACTCTACTATAATGATTACTTTGAAACCATATATGTATTTGAGAAAACCAATGAAAAGGAGGGCATTTTGTACGAGGTGATATGGGAATCATTTATTGAGTAATGCTCTGTTTTTCTACTTTTACATTGATCAATAAATGAAGGGTATTGTGAAGTATAGCTTGGTTTGGCTTGCGTTGAGAGGGTGGTATTAACGGAGTTACAGGTCTCACAGAAAACTCTAATAACGCACAGGAAATTTTAGACTTAGAACAGAAATTAGAATTGATAGATTTAAATGAAACGTTTAAGACAAACAATCCAAATTGCCAATAATTAAAAGTGGTCTCTTAAAATCAATTTTATTGATGCTACTTACATTATTGGTAAATTCATCAACTGTAAATGCACAAAGCAATAATGAACATGAAGTATTCAATTTCCTGGTGATTCACCAAACTCCAGAAACTCATGCTATTTATCATGAAACCTATTCTAAAGAAAAAATCATGAGTTATTTAGAGACGGACTTCACCTTAGATCAGGTAACTTTTGTTCTTGAGCCTTCTGAAAAGTTAGAACGTAACTTTAGCAGTTCTACATTTAAACATATATTAAGTGGATTAGATGCTTACAAAACTATGACGGTATCTGATTCAACAGCATTTAATAATAGCATTGTAACGGAATCTGAAATACCTGATTTTATTAAAAACGGTGAGCCCCCTCCTTTCGAAAGAGATTCAAGTTTCACAAATGTGCAGTTTTTCTCTACTCCTCTAATCAATGAGGGAAAAGCTATTACGTTATCACATTCCTATTCTGATGAAATTCCCGGTGTTATCATCCATTTTATGGTAAAAACCAATAACGAATGGGAATATTTAGGAGAGGGAATAATATTGGAAAAGAGTTTGAGAAAGTAAGGCCAATTTAGCCGTCAGTCTTCATTAAGTTTTCCCCAGTGGCAACAACGGGGATAACTTTTCAAAGTATTCTTTATTACCTCCATAGTTCACATCCATCATGTGTAAATTTGCCAGACCCTTATTGAGCTTGGTCATAGCAGGACTTTTAGTTGGTACTATATACGCCCAAGATCTTCCACGGCTTTGTATATATTTTGGAGAGAGTACAAAATATATTACCGTTGATATGCGAAAAGATTCTGCGGCTACCAGTTTTTCTATTGTACGGCAGGACTATGAGTCCGATGAGAAAAAAGAGGAAATAAGATCCCGAAAAGACAATGAGGCTGAACCCCCTATACCTCTTACCAATAATTTTTTCTCCACTAAAAAACCCCTAAAAGTCAGCACTGTTGAAAAGATTTCTGATTGTGTTAAACTTGTAACGGTAGCAGAATTCCGAAAAACAGATTTTAAGATGCCTGAAAGAGCGCGTAGCACTTTATTTATTTTTACCAAAAAATTGGAAGATGGCATGTTCTTAAAGTGGGATGCATTATTAATGGTTACAGAATAATGCAGGTTTTTTTGATTCAGAAAAAAGTATTCCTATCTCGTTAAACACTACTAAAATTAATTTAACAAAATCCTTGAGCCTGACCCGCTTTATGGGTTTTATTAAATGATGAAAACAACGATGCTAAATACATTCCATTTTTTTCTGTATCAGGGATAACCGGGAAAGTTCCTGGGAGTTTTATGCAGGTGGAGCTGTGCATGAAATGAGTATCTATCGACAATAAACTTCCGTTTCATATTATTCATCTATTTAAGATACAGGTGTCCAATGCAAGTTCTATCTGACATTGTTTTGCTTATCCTACTGGTTGGCTTCATAACACACTGCAGCAAACCTGAAACACTCGATCCAAGTAATCATCAAACGGAAATACTTAGGTTATATGCATCAGAGTATCTGAAAAAAGACTCTCAGCATCTTTACTATAAAACGGAAGAAAAAGAACAATTACTTCAGATACTCGAAGTTCCGCTCCAACCTGAGGATTTCAAGTTAGCTCCTATAACCATGGCTCCAAGAGACACGCAAGATCATCTTGACACCTTATTTACTCAGGATGAGTTGGCAAACTGGAGTAACCAGTTAAAGGCATATCAGCAAGACCAATGGGACGAACAGAACTTACCCACTGAAGTGAAGATGATACATAAAGACGAAATTCCCGCTTACTTACAGAGAACTGATATCCCGCCACCCGGACAAGATCCGGTCTTTATCCACTATATCACTCCCCCATTTATACATGAAAACCAAAGTGCATTGATGTATTCAAGAAGATGGAGCAGTGGCGCAAATGTACAAACCCGCTTTCACTATTTTATTCAAGATGAGGATGGTTGGAAATTGGAATATGAGGGTGCTCTGAGTGTGGGATACTGATTAGATAATGATTGTTGTACTACATACGACGACTCCAGTTTGTCTGATGAATTGAAAGAGTTATAGTTGATAGGCATATAAATCGTCAGGTACTGTGTTAAAAATCAAGAGAAACTTCTATTTTATGTCTTCAAAGAACATCATGATGCCTTTGCATGTGATGTATCTACAGTAGCCTTGCCTTTGGCAGGGCTACTTTTTTTATGGGTGGCTTGGTGGGCTT